>CAWBBR010000023.1:0-289260 GCA_963787045.1 uncultured Gammaproteobacteria bacterium
ATGCAGCACGAGCGATATGCCGCAGTTGTTGATCGCGACCGGATTGTTCGGCCGCGAGATGCCGGCGCGTTTCAGTTCGTCGTCGATGATCAGCTGCAGTTCCGGTTCGGCCTCCAGTCCCCACGGTCGCGGCCAGTGCGGCACCACGTAGCCGGCTTTGGCCAGCTCCATGCCGGTGGGTTTCGGGTGCGCCTCGCACCATGCGCGGACGGCGCGGCGGCGCGGATCGTTCTCGCTCGGCAATTCGAAATCCATGTGTCCTCCCTCGGGTTGCCCCTTTATCGATCTGTTATCTCGAACCGGAGCGCGCGCGGCGTTGGCTCGGTGTTGCGAAGCTGGCGTAGACGACGTCGATCCAGCGTTCCATCAGGCGCTTGTATTGGCCGGTATCGCGGTGGATCCACTTCCGTATCGCGAAGCCGCGCACCAGGCTGGTGGACAGGTCGATGATGTCCTGCGCATCCGACACCGACCAACCGCGCTCGACGAGCTTCTCGAGCCAGCCGCGTTCGGCGAATTCACGGAAGGTACGGCTCGAATCGGCGATGTCGCGGCGCAGTTCGGCGTTCTGCGAGCTGGATTTCACGACGTCGATTGCGACTTCGAAGGAGGCGGAGAAGTAGTAGTCCATGCTGTCGGCGATGATCGCCTCGATCGGTTCGTCGTCGGCCGCGAAGCGCGCCAGGTTTTCTTCGGTCTTGCGAGTGGCAAGCGCATTGCAGTACTCGACGGCCGCGAGCGCGAGGTCGTCCTTCGTCGGAAAGTGGTGCAGCTGTCCGCCCTGCGATACACCGGCGGCCTTTGCGACCGCTGCGGTGCGGAAGCCGGCGTAGCCGACGTCGCGGATCACTTCGAACGCGGCGCGCGCGAGTTTGTCTTTGGTCAGCGCCGAGCGCTGGTCCTGAGTCATGCGAGGCTGCAGTGCGGACATGGACTTCCTTAAAACAGGGTGGTCAGACGGTAAATCTCACCGATTCAATCGAACGCTTCGAAAATGCCGATAACCAATTAACCAGTTGATCTTTACATTCGCTGGGGTCGCATGTTACAAGGCGTCCACACGGTATGTAAAGGGGATTTGGAGATGAGTGCCGTCAGAGCCGAGACGATCGTCGAACCATATGTCTCCGAAGATCGTGCGCGTGGCTTGTTCCGCGTGAACCGGCGCGTGTTCGTCGACCCGGCCATTCTCGAACGCGAACGGCGTTACATCTTCGACACCTGCTGGCTTTATGTCGGCCACGAATCGGAAGTGGCTGGCAAAGGCGCCTTCCTGACGAGAACGGTCGGGGGACGCGAGCTCATCTTCGTGCGCGGCAAAGACGATCGCGTGCGCGCGTTCTTCAACACGTGTCCGCACCGCGGCGCGATGGTGTGCCGCGAGAAGAGCGGCAACGACAAGATGTTCCGCTGCTTCTATCACGGGTGGGCGTTCGATCTGCAAGGCAAGCTCGTCAATCGTCCGGGCACGGAACGTTATGCAGAAGGCTCGAACGTCGATGGCGTGCACAATCTGGTGCAGGTGCCGCAGCTCGATCAGTATCGCGGACTGTACTTCGTCAACTACGACCGCAACGCGGTCGATCTGGTGACGTATCTCGCCGGCGCGACGGAATTCATCGATCTCGTGATGGATCAATCGGAAGTCGGCATGGAAATCGTCGGCGGCACGCAGGAGTACGGCTTCGCGGCGAACTGGAAGTTGCTGTGCGAGAACAGCATCGACGGCTACCACGGCATGCCGACGCACGCGACGTACTTCGACTACGTGATGGCGTCGGGCGGCCAGCTCGGCGAGAACATGACGTCCGTGAACAAGCCGAACGATCTCGGTAACGGGCATGCCGTCATCGAATACGGCGCACCGTGGGGGCGGCCCGTCGCGAAACCCGTGAAGGCGTGGGGCGAGAAGGGCGACGCCGATACCGCGGAGATCCGCGCACGACTCGAGAAGCGGTTCGGCAAAGCACGCGCGGAACGCATCGCGTACCAGAATCGCAACATGCTGATTTTTCCGAACCTCGTGATCAACGACATCATGGCGGTGACGGTGCGCACGTTCTTCCCGGTGGCGCCTGGCCAACAGAACGTCAGCGCGTGGGCGCTGGCGCCGAAGGACGAGGACCCGGTGATGCGCGAACGGCGGCTGTACAACTATCTCGAGTTTCTCGGCCCGGGCGGCTTTGCGACACCGGACGACTGCGAAGCGCTCGCGCTGTGCCAGCGCGGTTACAACAACGCCGCGATGGCGGGCTGGAACGACATCTCGAAAGGCATGCACGAAGCGAATCCGATCATCGAGGACGAAGCGCAGATGCGCGTGTTCTGGCGTGAATGGGACCGCCGAATTTCCGGAGCGCGCACGTGAGCGCGCCGGCCGCGAAGGCGCAGGCGCTGACGGTGACCCGCAGCGAACTCGAAGATTTCCTGTATCTCGAAGCCGCACTGCTCGACGAGTGGCGCTTGGAGGAGTGGCTTGCACTGTTCGTACCGGGCGCGCGTTATCTCGTGCCGCCCGCGGGTTCCAACGACGACGTCGATCCGGCGACGACGCTGTTCTACGTGGCGGACGACTATCACCGGTTGACCGAACGCGTGAAACGCCTCGGCAAGAAGAATGCGCACGTCGAGTTTCCGCATTCGCGTTGCCGGCGCATGGTGTCGAACGCGCGCATCCTCGGCGGCGCTGACGATTCGTTCATGGCGACGTCGAATTTCGTCACGTATCGCAGCAAACGCGGCGTGACCGAGACCTATCTGGGCCACCACCGCTACGAACTGTGCGTCGAGGCGGGCGCGATCAGGATCCGCAACAAGACGTCGTTCATCGATACCGACGACATCAATGCGCAAGGCAAGGTCAGCATCATTCTCTAGGGAGGAAGCATGCCGCAGGATTTTCGATATCGGCGCCTGGGCTATGTCGCGCTGAACGTCTCCGACGTCGAGCGCTCCGGCAATTTCTATCGCGATTTCGTCGGCCTGACGCCGGCGGGGCACGCACTGAACGGCGAACACCTGTTCCGCTGCAGCGAGCGTCATCACGACATCGTTCTGCATCAATCGGACGCGGTCGGGTTGCGGCGCGTCGGTTGGGAGATGGAATCGGCGAAGGACGTCGCGAGCGTGCGCGCCCATCTGCAGTCGTTGGATATCGAGCCGCATCCGGTTGCAGCGGCAGAGTGCGACGCCCTCGGGGTCGCAGATGCGTTCCGGATCACCGAACCGAATACCGGCGCGACATTCGAGTATTTCCATTCGCTGCGAAAGGCCGCGTCCGAATTCGTTCCGAGCGTCGCCAAGATCGCACGGCTCGGACACCTCGTGCTGTTCGCGAAGGATCACAAGGCCACAGAGAAGTTCTTTCTCGAACAGCTGAACTTCCGCGCGTCCGACCGTATCGACGGCACCGTGACGTTCATGCGCTGCTTTCCGAATCCTCTGCATCATTCGTTCGGGCTGGGCAATGCCGGAGAGAACCGGCTGAACCACGTCAACTTCATGGTCACCGACATGGACGACATCGGCCGCGCGATGTATCGCATGAAGAAGGCCCAGGTGCCGATCGTGTTCGGCCCGGGACGACATCCGCCGTCCGAGTCTGTGTTCCTGTACTTCCTCGATCCTGATGGACTCACGCTCGAATACAGCTTCGGTATGGAAGAGTTCCCCGAGCTGAATCCGCGACAGCCGCGGCTCTTACCGCCGGGGCTGAAGTCGATCGACTTCTGGGGCGCAGTGCCGGAGCCGGGCTTCGCGTCGAAGGGCGCCATCGAGCCGCTCGCGTCATGAGCGGCCTCAACGGCAAGGTCGGCATCGTCACTGGCGCCGGCAGCGGTATCGGCGGCGTCATCGCGCGGCGACTGCACGGCGACGGAATGAAACTGATGGTCGCCGACGTGGTTCAGGCCAACGTCGATGCGATGGTGCGCGAACTCGGCGGCGACACGATCGGTCACGTGGGCGATCTGTCGGTGGAAGCGGTGGTGCGCGACATGATCGGAAAGACGAAGCAGCATTTCGGCGCGATCGACGTGCTGGTGAACAATGCCGGCGGCGGCGTCATCCGGCCGTTCCTCGAACACACGGCGGAAACCCTGCATCAGACGCTGAACCGGAACCTGTGGACCACGTTGTGGTGCTGCCACGCCGTGCTGCCGGTGATGCTGGAGCAGGGTCGCGGTCGCATCGTGAACATCGGCGCGGACTCGGTGCGCAACGGTCTGTGGGATCACGCCGCGTACAACGCGGCGAAGGGCGGTGTGCACGGGCTGACGACCGGACTCGCGCGCGAGTTCGCGACGAACGGAATCACCGTCAACACCGTTGCACCGTGCATGGTTGCAACGCCGCCGGTGAAGAAACTGATCGGCACCGGCAACGCGCTGGTGCAGAAGTTCACCGACGTGATTCCGATGGGGCGACCCGGCGAGATGGAAGAGGTCGCTTCGATGGTGGCGTATCTCGCCAGCGACGAAGCGTCGTTCGTGACGGGCCAGGTGATCAGCGTCAACGGCGGCAGCACGATGCTGTAATGCCGACGATCACCTACATCGCGCCCGATGGCGGCGAGCGGCGCATCGACGCACCGAACGGAATCAGCCTGATGCAGCTGGCGCTGAGCAACGGCGTTCCGGGCATCATCGGCGAGTGCGGCGGCGTGATGAGCTGTGCCACCTGCCACGTCTACGTCGACCCTGAGTGGTACGGCCGCCTCGCGCCGCCGCAGCAATCGGAACTCGACATGCTGGAATTCGCCGATGAACCCACGGCGTTGAGTCGCCTCGGCTGTCAGATCAAGGTGCGCGAGGAACTCGAACGGGCTCGTCGTGCGCGTGCCGAAGGTATAGCAGCCCATGGAACTGATCGACGTCCACTCGCACATCGTTCCGGAACGCTTTCCGGAGAATCCGTCGCCGGCGACGAACTCACGCTGGCCGTGCATGCATTCGAAGAATGCGACCGACGCTACCGTGATGATCGGCGACAAGCCGTTCCGCGAGATCGATTCGCGCTCGTGGGATGTGGCCAAGCGCATCGAAGACATGGATCGCGACCGGGTGACGATGCAGGCGCTGTCGCCGATGCCGGAGCTGTTGTCGTACTGGTTCACGCCGTCTGACGGCCTCGAGATGGCGCGCTGGATGAACCACACGATCGCCGCGATGGTCGCCGCAGCGCCGAGTCGTTTCGCCGGCCTCGGCATCGTGCCGTTGCAGGATCCCGCGCTCGCCGCGGCCGAACTCGCACGCCTGAAGTCGCGACGGCTTCAGCGGCGTCGAGATCGGCAGCAACGTCAACGGCGTGGTGTTGGGCGACGCGCGCTTCGACGAGTTCTACGCGGAAGCAGAACGACTCGAACTCGCGGTGTTCGTCCACGCGCTGCACCCGATCGGCGCCGACCGATTGCAGGGGTTTCCCGATCTGATTCCGTTCGCCGCGTTTCCGCTCGACACGGCGCTCACGGCAATTTCGTTGATGCGCGCGGGTGTGCCGGAACGTCATCCGAACTTGCGCGTCGGTTTCAGCCACGGCGGCGGCGCGATCGTACCGCTGACGCACCGGTTGACGCAGGGCTGGAACGTCACGCAGCGGTTTCGGCGGCGCGATGCCGCAATCGCCGAAGTATTACGCCGAGCGTTTCTACTACGACAGCCTCGTGTACGAGCCGGGTTATCTGCGGCATCTGCTGCAGGATTTCGCACCCGGTCAGATCTTCGGCGGAACCGACTATCCGTACGCGATCATGGAAACCCGGTTGCACGATTTCCTGAGTCATTCGGAATCCGCCGCTCGCGCTTCGCTGTTCAACGGCGCGGCGCGACGATTCCTCGGATTGCAGAAGGGCTAGATTCGCCGACGGCTGCCAACCCGCAGGTTGAAGACGACCGGCGCGCGACTCGTGGCCGCGAAACGCCACCGCTGCTCTAAGCGCCGATTGCGGCACAATGCCGCCGCCCCGCAAATTCAATTCGGAGAACCTGCATGAAAGTCAGCGCGCGCAATCAGATCGCCGGCAAGGTCACCAGCGTCGTCAAAGGTCAGACCACGGCGCATGTGAAAGTCGATATCGGCAAAGGTGTGATCGTCACGTCGTCGATCACCAACGAAGCGGTTGACGATCTCGGCCTCAAAGTCGGCGACAACGCGACCGTCATCATCAAAGCGTCGGACGTGATCATCGGCAAATAGCCGCACGTCTTTTCACCGCGCAGGAATTGCTCAACGCCGACACTACGAAGTGGTCGCGTACAAGCGCGGCGCGGTGACGCTGCAATCCGGTGTGCGCGCGAGGGTCTACGTCGATGCCCTGCGCGCGCCGCCGAATGACATTGAATCGGTTCAGCCGATGTTGAAGCGCTCGCCGACCATCTGTTCGCTCTTCGCCCACAACGCATCCGCGCGCGAGGAATCGAGCGCGTAACTGCGCACGCCCTGTCGCGAAGCCGGGTCGTTGGTGACTTCCGCGACGTGGCAGTCCTCGCAGTACTGTCCGCCGACCGCGGTCGCCGGTGCAACGACCGCGCTCCACACCGAAGTCGCGGAGCCTTGCGGAATCGTCTTGAACTTAAACGACGCCGGACCGGCCGGCATGATCTGCGCGATCAGTTCCGGCGTGAGGTGACGGCCCAGTTCGGTCTGAATGCCGCCGGGATGCACGGCGGCCGAGCGGATGTCGCGGCCTTTCAGCCGGCGATCGAGACCGACCGAGAACAGGATGTTCGCGGTCTTCGAACGGCCGTACGAGACGAACGGGTGGTACTCGGTGCGATCGAAGTTCGGGTCGTCGAGATCGACGTCGGCGAAGCGGTGTCCGGCCGACGACAGGTTGATGATCCGCGCGCCGGGTTTCAGCAGCGGCACCAGTTTGTTGACGAACACGAAATGCCCGAGGTGGTTGGTGCCGAACTGCGTTTCGAAGCCATCCGACGTTTTGCCTTTCGGGCAGGCCATCACGCCGGCGTTCGCGATGATCACGTCGAACGGCTTGCCGGCGGCGAGCAGCGCATCGGCGCATTTGCGCACGCTCGCGAGCGACGCGAGGTCGAGTTGCACGAGTTCGAGACCGCCGCCGTTCGCCGCCGCAGCGCGTACGCCTTCGGTGGCGCCCCTGGCTTTGTCGAGGTCGCGCGCGGCGCCGACCACCAGCGCACCGCGCGCCGCCAACGCGCGCGCCGTCTCGATGCCGAGCCCGGCGGATGCGCCCGTCACGAGAATGCGTTTGCCTTTGAGATTTACGCCGTCGAGTACGTCTTCCGTCGTCGATTCGGCGCCGAATGTGCTGGCCATGTGAACTCTCCCTTGGATTGCTGGTCGGTATCGACCGGTCATGCGAGGACCATAGCCTACGATATTTACCATGGTATATAACGCCGCAGTGATCTGAACCGAGGCAACTTCGGCGTTTGGGGTCTGGAGGAATTCCTCGAAACGAAGCGCGATCCTGGGGTACAACGCGGCCTCATAGTTCACGAGGCTGTGTCATGAAGTACCGCAAACTCGGTGCGAGCGATCTGTCCGTTTCGGAGATTTCACTCGGCTCCTGGCTGACGTACGGCGTCGCGGTCGACCGCGACCGCGCCGTCGCGTGCGTCGATCGGGCATTCGATCTCGGCATCAATTTCATCGACACCGCGAACGCCTATGGTCGCGGTGCCGCCGAAACGCTGCTCGGCGAAGTGTTGGCGAACCGTCCACGGGATTCGTACGTGCTGGCGACGAAGGTCTACTTTCCGATGAGCGCCAACGACCAGGGCTTGTCGCGCGCGCAGATCGAAAAGCAGCTCGATGCGTCGCTGAAGCGATTGCGGACCAACGTCATCGATCTGTATCAATGCCATCGGTACGACACCAGCACGCCGCTGGAAGAGACGATGGAAGCGCTGACGCGCGCGGTGCAGAGCGGGAAGGTCCGATACATCGGATTCTCGGAGTGGACGCCCGCACAGATCGAAGCGGCGGCGAAGCTCGCCAAGATGGAACGTTTCGTGTCGAGCCAGCCGCACTATTCGCTGCTGTGGCGCAGACCGGAGTCGAAAGTGATCCCGCTGTGTGCCGCCACCGGCATTTCGCAAATCGTGTTCTCGCCGCTCGCGCAGGGTGTGTTGACCGGCAAGTATCTGCCCGGCGCCAAAGTGCCGAGCGATTCGCGCGCGGGCAGTGATTCGATGGGCCAGTTCATCGGCGCGTTCATGCGCACTCCAGTGCTGGAAGCCGTGCAGAAACTGAAGCCGCTGGCGCAGCAGGCCGGCTGCACGCTGTCGCAATTTTCGCTCGCGTGGATCTTGCGCGAACCGAACGTGGCGTCGGCGATCGTCGGTGCGAGTCGTCCCGAGCAGCTCGACGAGAATGCCGCGGCATCCGGATTGACGATCGATCCGAAGCTGTTTCGTCAGGCTGAGGAGATCGTCGGCGGAATTCGCGAAGGCGGATGACGCCGGTCGGCTTCGGCGCGCCGAATGTCGGTAGTCCCGGCACCATCGTCGTCTTTCGATCCGAGTGTCTTCATGCGTTCGCATTCACCATCTGGCCAGATCGCCGGCGCTATCGTTCGTGGAGGAGTGAGGAGATGCACCAAGTCCAATCGATCTCCCGGTATCTGCTGAGCGTCGTCGCGCTGTGCGTCTGCGCGTGGCCGGCCGCGGCACAACCGTGCCCCGAGTCAGACGCGGGTCTCGTGCTCGCGCCCGGATTCTGCGCGACGGTATTTGCCGACGGCATCGGGCACGCGCGTCACATTGCGGTGGCGCCGAACGGGGTGGTCTACGTCAACACGTGGAGCGGACGTTACTACGGCAACGACGTTCCTCACGCGGGCGGCTTCCTCGTCGCGTTGCAGGACACCAAAGGCACCGGCCACGCAGACAAGGTGGAACGTTTCGGCAAGACCGCGGCGGCGGGTGCGGCCGGCGGCACCGGCATCGCGATCTATCGCGGCGGGCTGTACGTAGAACTCAACGACCGGATCTGCGATATCCATTGCCGGCAGCGGGACGGGTGCCAACCGAAAATGCGACCACCGTGGTGAAAGACCTGCCGCTCGACGGCGATCACCCGATGCATCCGTTCGCCATCGATGCAGACGGCATGCTGTACGTCGATCTCGGTTCGGCCTCGAACGCGTGTCAGAAGAAAAACCGTGAACTCGAATCGCCCGGTGTCGATCCTTGCACCGAACTCGAAAGGCGCGGCGGCATCTGGCGGTACGACGCGAACAAAGTCGACCAACGATTCTCTGCTGCCGAGCGCTATGCGACCGGCATCCGCAATGCGGTCGGCATCGCGGTGGATTCGAAGGGCACATCGATATATGCGACGCAACACGGGCGCGATCAATTGCGCGAGAACTGGCCGAAGCTGTACACGGCCGAGCAGGGCGCCAAATGGCCGGCCGAGGAACTGCTGAAAATCGAGCACGGCAACGATTACGGCTGGCCGAAATGCTATTTCGATCCGGATCAGCGCAAGCGCGTGCTGGCACCGGAATACGGCGGCGACGGTGGACACGCGATAGGTGTTTGCGCCGCCAAGGTCGCGCCGGTTGCGTACTTTCCGGCGCATTGGGCGCCGAACGCGGTGCTGATCCACGACGACGCATCCAACAGCGCCTTCCCGGAACGCTATCGAAACGGTGCGTTCATTGCGTTTCACGGATCGTGGAATCGCGCGCCATTCGCGCAGGGCGGCTACAACGTGGTGTTCCAATCGCTTGCGCCCGGTGCGTCGGATCAGTGCGAGATCTTCGCCGACGGATTCGCCGGCGCAACCGTCTCGCCCGCGGGGGCCGCGCATCGGCCGTCGGGGCTCGCGCTCGGACCCGACGGCGCGCTGTACGTGTCCGACGATCAACACGGACGTATCTATCGCATCACCTATGTCGGTGGAGCGGACGCGAATGCGACGCCGATACCGTGCCCTCGTGCGAATGCGGCGCCCGTTGCCGTGTCCGCAGCGCAAGTCTGCGCCCGAAGCGACACAGGGCGTCGCCGCGACCGGAGACTCCCTCTATCACGGCAGCGGCGGTTGCACGGCGTGTCACGGCGACGATGCAAAGGGCTCGCCGCTGGGTCCGGACCTGACCGACTCCGAATGGCTGTGGGGTGACGGCAGCGTCGAAGCCATCGCGAAATCGATCCGCGATGGTGTGGCAGCGCCCAAACAATACCGCAGCCCAATGCCGCCGTTAGGGAGGCGCCCAACTGACGGATGAGCAGGTGTCGGCGGTTGCGGCTTACGTGTGGTCGCTCAGTCATCCCGCGGCGGCAGCGTCGCGCGCACCAGAGCAGTTGTATTCCGGGCGAACGCGTCTTTCCGGAAAGCCTCACGTCGACCCGCGACGGCACCGTCTTCGTCGGCAGCGTGGGATTGCACGCGATCTTCCGCGCGGCACCGGGTTCGCAGACCGCAACGAGCTGGATGACGGTCGATCCGACCGGTCCGCAATTCGTCTTCGGCGTGTTCGCCGATGAGGCAGCGAAGACGTTGTGGGCATGCGTAAATTCGTTCGACGCGCAGAGTCCGCCGTCGGAGTTGCAGGCGATCGATATCGCAACCGGCAAGACGACCGGCGCGTTACCCGATGCCGAAAGCCGCACGCGTTCTGCAACGACATCGCGGTGGGAGCAGACGGCACGGTGTATGTCACCGACACGAACAACGCGGAGATCGTGCGACTGCGAAAAGGTGCGTCGGCGCTCGAGGTGTGGGCCGGCGACGGCGCTTTCGGAAAAGGCGACGCCGTGCTCGACGGTATTTCCGTGCTCGGCGATCGCGTGTACGTCAACACGTTGAAGACCGGCAAGCTGTTCCGCGTCCCGATCGAACCAGGCGGTAAGGCGGGCGCCGTCACCGAACTGACGCTGAGCCGGCCGATCGACGCGCCCGACGGCATGCGCAGCTTGGATGCAACCAGCGTGCTGTTGGTGGAAAGCGGCGGCAAAGGCCGGTTGTCGCGCGTGGTATTCGACGGTGACAAAGCCGTGGTAACACCGATCAAAGAGGGCTTTCCCGACGGGCCGACCGCGGTAACGCTCGTTGGGACGAACGCGTATGTACTGGAAGCGCAGCTCGATGCGATGGATCCGAAGTCGCAGAAGACGACGAATCCGTTTCGCGCCACGGCTGTGCAGATCCGTTAGACAGTCGACGAACGTGCCAGGAAGACATTGCGATGGCTGAAGGCTGATCCGCTCGAGGCCGATGTGTCGACGCCAGGAACATTGGCCTGCAATGTCACTTGATCCCAAGGATCCGATCGACTGACGCTGAGCCGCCGCCGCGCGCGATCAGATACAGCAGGAGTCCCGCCCACGACAGATGTGTCGGCCACGCATCCGGATAAACGAAAATCTCGATTACCGCAGTCATACCCAGCAATGCGAGCGCCGACAGGCGCGTGAAGAGACCGACCACGAGCAGCGCGGGAAACAGGTGCTCGGCGTAGGCGGCCAGGTGCGCGGCCACCTCGGGAGACAACAAGGGCAGCTTGTACTCGTCGCGAAACAGCTCGACCGCGCTATCGGATACGTGGATCCATCCGTCGACTTTCGTACGACCCGACTGCAGAAAGACGCTCGCGATCGACACGCGCGCGATCACCGCGAGCAGATCGTGACCGATCAGCTTGTCGAGCCACTGCGCAACACGATTCCATGCGCCGCGCAAACCCGTCTCGGACGTCATTGCCGTATCTCCGTGAATGCGCCCGCTTGGAGCAATTGGGCCATCAATGCGGCCAGATCGATGTCGCGGTCGGCCTCGAGCGCCGCGATACCCGCATCGGATAGCGCGGCGCCAGCAGCGCAAGCATCGAGGAACGCGCAACCGCCACCAGACATTTCGATCGCTTCGACAGTCAAATGGGGTCTGGCCAGCAGAACGCCTTCGCCGCGCCATACCAGCGCCGAAAGGGCGTCCGTGTTCGCTTCGTCGCGATTGCACTGCCAGAGCGAAAAGATCGGTTGCTCGGCGAACCACTTCCAGCGCGCAGACGCGTGCGGGCGTAGGACAGCCCCCGCGAGAACGTTGGGCGCCAGATTCGCCATTGCAGAAGGGGCGAGCGGCGTCTCATCGGCAGCGACGTGTGCTTCCGTCCAGAAACGATCGAGCCGAGCGACGTCCGGCAGATACGTCAGTTCGGCCGCCGGTTCGAATGCGGACAAAAAGCCGGGAAAGTCCCGGCCATAGTCCACCAGCATCGGATGCCGCGGAGGATGTGCCCGAACGAAAACGGCGGCCGCCGCGCGAAACCAGTCGTCACCCACGAGTCGCACCACCGCCGGATAGTTGGCAACGAGCGCGTCGATGCAACCCTTCATCACGGTGTTCCGGTACACCGCAAAGCCAGGCTGCGCCGTCAACGTGGCCAGTGTTGGACTGCCGGTTCCGCCGATCTGCAACGCCTGGGCAAAGGCATCCTGAAAGTCACTCAGCGATGGGGTCATTGGCATTTCGCATGCGCCTGAAGCAAACGGTCAGCGAATTCGCGTTCGGCAAGAAGGACGTGGAATTCGGGCAGTTCGTCGTCGCGTTCGATCAGTGTCGGTCGCGGTCCGATTCTCTCGATGAGTCGTTCGTACAGTTGCCACACGCCTGCAGCAACAGGTGCGTCATGAGAGTCGATCAGCAACGCACTACCGAGCGATGGATCGGCGGTGTGGCCGGCCAGATGCAATTCAGCAATGTGCTGGCTCGGGAACGCATCGATGTAGTCGGTCGCATCGAAGCCGAGGTTGTTCGCACTGACGTAGACGTTGTTGACGTCCAGGAGCAGGCCGCAGTCGGTGCGCCTGCATAACTCCGTCAGAAAGTCGATTTCGCTGTATTCGTGGCCGGGAATCTCGAGATAGTGCGACGGGTTTTCGATGAGGATCGTTCGCTTGATCGCATCCTGAGTCCGCTGAATGTTGTCGACCACTCGCTGAAGCGCATCAAATGAACGCGGGATGGGGAGCAGGTCCGGATTGTAAACGCCGTTCCACGTCGACCAGGCGAGATGTTCCGACACGACAAACGGCTCGAACCGCTGAACGAGCCGATTGAGTCGCGTGAGGTGGTCAGGGTCTGGAGCGACATCTGCAGCGAGGGACAAGCCGACGCCATGCAGCGAGAGTGGATGGCGCGCCCGGATGGTTTCGAGCCAGGCCAGACGCGGTCCACCGTCGATCATGTAGTTTTCGGAATGCACCTCGAACCACAGTCCCGACGCCCCACACTCGGCGGCGTCGGAGTAGTGCGGCGATCTCAGACCGAGTCCGGCCGTTGGCACGTCGTCATCAGTCACGTATGAGTCCAAGACGTCACCAACTTCCGGCGATTGGCCTAGCTCTTCGTCGGCGTCAGCGATCCCATCCCTTTGGGAGTCTTGATCGTCGTACACGTTCCTGCCGGGACGTTCTTCCAAGCGTCGCCTTGGTAATCCGTCTTGGAGGTGCCAGCGCACGATGTGCCAGCGCCCGCCTTACAGTCGTTCTTGCCGGCCATCGCAACGCCGTAACACTTCTCCATGGCCTTCCCATCCGACGCCATCGCGTCCTCCGCGGCACGTGCAGCGCCCGCACACAAGGCGGCAACCGTCAGGGCCGCAGCTACATAAGATCGATTCATAACGAACTCCTTTCAGAAATTGGATTCACTCACCGTGTGATCAAGAACCGTTTTCTTCACGGTCCGTAAACCAGTTCGCTGCGAATTGGCGTTTGGTTACAGCGCAAGCACAATTGTTTTGTGACAGACGACGCCTTTGCTCCTGTAACCAAACACACGCCGAGGGCGAATACCGTTAGTGACGAGCTTGAAGCGCGCGAGTTGAGACTGCGCGCATTGATGCTTCGGGCAATGGGCGGCGACGACGCGGCCTATCGCGTGTTGCTGGTGGATGTGAGCGCTCAGCTGCGATCGTTCTACCGTAGACGTATGGCCAGCCTGGCCGTCGAAATCGAGGATCTCGTGCAGGAAACGCTGCTCGCCATTCACAATCAACGCCACACGTACGATGTGCAGCGGCCGTTCACGGCATGGTGTTTCGCCATTGCGAAATACAAACTCATCGACCTGCTGCGCCGACGCGCGCGGCACGATGCGCAGACCGTAAACCTCGACGATGACGATGACTTGGTCGGACCGGATGATCTGGACGCGGGCGATGCACAGCGCGACATCCTGCGACTCCTCGAACAGCTGCCCGACCGCCAGCGTTTACCGATCATGTTGGTCAAGATCGAAGGCCGATCGATCGTCGAGGCGGCGCGGTCGACGGGCATGTCGGAGGCCGCAGTCAAGATCGGCGTGCACCGTGGATTGAGGGCACTGGCGGCGCTGATAGGACGTCAACTGTGAATACCGACCAGTTGATCGCTTTTCTCTCGAGCAATGCGGGTGCCGTCGAAAAAGATGCAGTTGCACGTCGTGTGGCGTTGGCGATGGGGGTCGGTGCGGTGGGTGCACTGACGTTGATGTTCGCCGTGTATGGGGCCAATCACGCGCTGGGCAGCTACGTTTTGCTGCCGGCTTTCTGGGTCAAGATCGTCTTTGCCGCTAGCGTGTTGGCGGGCGGGCTGGTTCTTGTTGGCGCGTCTCGCGCAACCCGGTGCAACTGTTGGTGCAAGCAGGTGGCTGGTCGCCGCGCCAGTCGTCGTGCTGTGGCTGTTGGCTTTCGTGGCATTGGCCGACGCAGCGCCTGCGGAGCGCGCGCAGCTGATATGGGGCAACACCTGGCATTCGTGTCCGTTCAACATTGCGCTGCTGTCGTTACCCACGTTCATTGCGAGCCTGTGGGCGTTGAAGCAACTGGCCCCCACTCGGTTGCGTTTGGCGGGCGGTGCAAGCGGACTCGCCGCGGGTGCTCTCGGTGCGCTCGTGTATGGACTCCACTGCCCGGAGCTCGCGACTCCGTTTCTGGGTGTCTGGTATGTCCTCGGCATCCTGATTCCGACGCTCGACGGGTGCCGCGATTGGGCCGCGGGTGTTGCGCTGGTAGGCTACGGTGCATAGGTCGCGCAAAGGAGACGACGATGACGGTCACGAAGGAATTGGTGCCGGCAGCAGAACTCGCCGCGAAGGCAAGCAAGCCCTATCCGGGCGACAGCGATCAGTATCGAAAAGCGCGAACGGCCCTGCTCACCGAGGAAATCGAGTTGCGGCGGCATATCGCTCGCGTCGCCGCGCAGCGCCGCGAACTGCCGTTGGGGGGCGAAGCGCGCGCATATGAGTTCCTGGACGAGAACGGCAAGACCGTATCTCTCGCGGACATGTTCGGAGCGCACGATACGCTCGTGACGTATTTCTGGATGTACGGTCCTGAGCGTCAGCGTCCGTGCCCGATGTGTACCTGTCTGATCGGCTCACTGGACACTCCCGCACGCGACCTTCACGAGCGTGTCGGTATGGCGGTAATCGGCCGCTCGCCGGTCGCGCGCCAGCTCGCGTTCGCGCGGGAACGCGGTTGGACCAATCTCAATTTCTACCAGTGCGTCGGGGACGATTTTGCAAAGGACTATCGCGGCCTCGCCGAAGACGGCAGCGAATGGCCCGCGCTCGATGTCTGGGTGCGGCGCGGCGCGCAAGGTCCATCATTTCTGGGCGGGAGAATCCGCCGGAACGCAGGATCCCGGGCAGGATCCACACGGCTCGCCAGACCCCACACCGCTCTGGATCGTCCTCGACCTGACTCCCGGCGGACGCGGCACCGACTGGTACCCGAAGCTGGAGTATGGGCGGTGAGGGCAGCCGCGCCGTAGTTCGCTTGTTAGACGCGTTGAGCAAGAGGAGACTTCAGCATGAAGCTTGGACTACAGATCCCGATCTTCACGTGGCCGGGCGGCGCGCGTGTGCTGGGTACGAAACTCGCGGATATCGCTCGGACCGCCGACGATGCGGGATACGCGTCGATCTGGGTAATGGATCACCACTTCCAGATCGAAATGGTCGGTCGCGCCGAAATGGACATGCTCGAGGCGTACACCACGCTCGGGTTCATTGCCGCACACACGTCCAAGGCAAGGCTCGGCACGATGGTGACCGGCGTGACTTACCGCCATCCAGGCATCCTCGCCAAGCAGGTGACGACGCTCGATGTCCTGTCGGGCGGGCGCGCCTATCTCGGCATCGGTGCGGCCTGGTTCGAGCGCGAGCACGTCGGTCTGGGCGTACCGTTTCCACCCCTCGCGGAGCGTTTTGAGCGCCTCGAGGAAGCGCTGCAGATCGCGAAGCAGATGTGGAGCGACAACGACGGCCCTTACCGCGGCAAGCACTATCAGCTCGCCGAAACGCTGAACTCTCCGCAGGCGCTCAGCAAGCCGCATCCGCCGATTCTGATCGGAGGCGCCGGCGAGAAGAAAACGTTACGGCTCGTCGCGCAGTACGGCGACGCCTGCAACCTCTTTGCGCCGTCACCGTCGTTCGTGGCGCAAAAGCTCGCTGTGCTCCAACAACATTGCAAAGCCGTGGGCCGCAACTATGACGACATCGAGAAGACGATCATCCGCCGCATGGATCTCGGCGATGGCGTAAACAAGATTGTTCAGGATCTCGGCGCGTACGCGGAGATAGGTGTAACGCACTGCCTCGGGCATCTCGTCAACGTCGAGAACATCGCACCGATGGAGGTGGTTGCGCGCGACATCATGCCGCAGATCGCAAAGCTGTAAAGGCCCACGTGCGTTGATGATCGTCGGTATAAAGGCGGGTATATTCCGTAGCTGGACGAAATCCAACGGGAATGTGCCATGCATGCGAACGAGGTCCCGCACGCCGACCTGAGTCGCCACGCTGGTTCCGCAGCGTCATGAGCGAAGGCGCACGACGCGCTGCGCTCGAAGCGGCCCAGCGACGCGCGCTCGCGTTGCTCGATGCGATCGAGAGCGGTGGACTCATCGAGCCGGGTCGAAGCGAACGCGACGTTGCGGAAGACGTTTACGAACTCGCGCACGATCGATTCGGCGTCGAGCGACGCACTGGCACAAACGCATCGTTCGCACAGGTGCGAATACGGTGACCACCGCGCTCGAAAATCCGCCGCTACGGACGATCGAACCGAACGATACGGTGTACGTCGACCTCGGACCGGTGTTCGAAGAGTGGGAAGCGGACGTCGGACGCACTTACGCGGTCGGTGACGACGATGCAAAGCGGCGGTTGGTCGCCGACCTCGAGCGCAGCTTCGTGCGCGTGCAACAGCGCTACCGTGAGAATCCCATGGTTTCGGGCGCGGATCTGTACGCCTATGCGCAACGTACGGCTGCCGATGCGGGTTGGACATTCGGCGGGGTGATCGCCGGACACGTCGTCAGCGAGTTTCCGCACGCGAAAATGCCGGGCGATCGCGCGCAGATGATCATCGCGCCGAACAATACTGCGCCGTTGCGTTCGCTCGACGAACTCGGACGCCAGAAGCACTGGATTCTCGAAATCCATCTCGTCGATCGCGACCGCACATTCGGTGGCTTCTACGAACGGTTGTTGTAGCGCCGACACGCAGGAAACGAAAGCGATCCTCAGATACCACCGTGCGGGATGCGGTTCGCCAACAGGTGGTTTATGTTTCCTATCCTCGAACTCAGCGAGGATGTGGCAGGTGGCATGGGAGGCACTCGAACGGTGGGGTGACGACGTCGCTCGCATCGAACCGCTCACGGGCGGAGTCGCCAACGACGTGTGGAGCGTGCGCGTCGACGGACATCTCGCGGTCGGTCGACTCGGTACCAGGAGCGACGCTGATCTCGCGTGGGAGACCGAACTGCTGCAACACCTCGACCGTGAAGGTCTGACCGTGCCGGTGCCGATCCCGACGACGGACGGCCGGCTGTTCGCCGACGGTCTGGTGGTGATGACCTACGTGGAGGGCGGACCGCCCGAGACGCAGGCCGACTGGCGTCGCGTGGCCGACACGCTCCGCCAGCTGCATCGGTTGACCAAGGGCTGGCCGCAGCGCCCGGGCTGGCGATCGTCGACCGATCTCCTGCACGCCGAGACCGGGACGAAGGTCGACCTCAACGCGATGCCGCCTGAGGGCGTTGCCCGATGCCGGGCAGCGTGGGCACGGCTCACCGGACGCCAGACATGCGTCGTCCACGGCGACCCCAATCCCGCGCAACATCCGCATGACCGCGGATCGGGTCGCGCTGATCGACTGGGACGAGTCGCACGTCGACGTGCCCGACCTCGACCTGGTGCTGCCGCACAACGCCGCCGGTCTCGACGACGGCGCGCACGACGTCGCCGCGCAAGCGTGGGCCGCCTGGGAAGCCGCCGTCTGCTGGGACGACGAGCACTCGGTGAAGCGGCTCGCCGAAGTGCGAGCGGTCTGAGCAGCGCAGCGCGTCAGCCTCACGCAAAAGACGCTCGTCTAACGAGCCCGGTCCGAAATCGTCACGCGCGCCTTCGCAAGTTGCTTGCGCAACTCGGGGACCGCATGGGCAGTGGCGGGGTTTGCCGCCAGCTTGGTCAGCATCAGATCGACCGCATCGAGGCCGAGGTTTGTACCGAAGCGCGCCGACGCCTGCCCGAGCGCACTTCGGAACGCGGGATCTGACTCCAGCTCGGTTTCGCCCAGCGCCTGCGCCTTAGCGATAATGTCGGACAGGACCACGACCGCACGCTTGGCGTTGGCGGGTGAGGTCAGGTTCTGCGATCCGGCGAACTGCGCGACTTCTGGGAGACTCGCGGCGAAGCGTTGCAGGGCCGCGGCCTGCGCTGCATTGCGCGGATGGTCCTGGTGCATGATCGCCTGCGCTGCGCCCATGATCGCGAACGGCGCCATCGCGGTGTGGGTCAGAACCGGCACGCCGGTTACAACGCCGGCGAGCGGCAGGCTGATCAACGCCAGCCCGCCCAAGCCGTGCACTAGGTGCAATGCCTTGCCCTCGATTGCAAACACGACACGCACGAGATCGCGCACCGGTGCGAAGCCGAAGATTGCCGCCGCGACAAGACTCGCGAGCGAGGCGCTCGACTGGCCGTGAATCTTGAAGTGTTCGTACGCGGCGAAGCAGCCGACGGCGATCAATAGGAACGCGCCGTGGAGAAGGAACCTCGCTGCAATCGCTCCGAACGAAGTGCGAGGTACGCTCGGGTTCTGCGCCATGAGTTGTGCTGGATCCTGCACCGTACTCCTCGCATCACATCGCAATCGCGCCGTTTCGAATATTACGACCGTCGCGAACGCACCGGCTCGACTTCCGTGTTTCCCCTAATTCAAGATCGGCGGCGGCGCAGTGACGGTGGCATTCGCGTCGCGGATGGACCGTTCCAGCGCCCGCATCTTCGACTGGCCGAACCCGAATGAGGCCTCGAATCCGTCGGGTGTGCTCAGCGTGACGATGAACGTATGCCGTTCCGGACACTGTTCGATCAGCCAGTCGCCCGCCGGATAGACGATGCGCAGGCTCGAATCGCCGTGTTGCCGCCGCAACGCCTCGATCGCGACCTTGGGTAGCGTCATCACCATCTGCCGCATGCACTCGGTCGGAAGGCTGAATGACACCGGCGCGCCATCGAAGGCCGTGCCGTTGAACCGGATCCGCGAACCGTCATCGGTGACCTCGAAGGTGGTGAGAGCTTCGGCTTCGATTTCTTCAGACACGATTTGATTCCCCATGATCGTCGCCAAGGACTTCCGAATGGCGCTATATTGGAAACTATATAGCGCTGTGGCGCTCGAACAACAGAAATCTAACGTAACGTCGGAGGACACATCGATATGGAAACATACAAGTTGCTGATCAACGGCCGTCTCGTGGACGGCGCCATGACGATGAACGTCGTCAATCCTGCCACTGAGGAAGTGCTGGCGGCGTGTCCGCGCGCATCGAAGGGGCAGCTCGACGAAGCGGTCGCAGCGGCAAAGGCCGCGTTTCCGGCCTGGAGCAAGACGTCGATGGCCGATCGCAAGAAAGCGATCAACGCCATCGCCGACGTCGTGGAGGCAAACGCCAACGAGCTGGCTCAGTTGCTGACGCAGGAGCAAGGCAAGCCGCTCGCAGACGCGATGGGCGAAGCGTATGGCCTCGCGGCATTCTGCCGCTATTTCGCATCGCTCGATCTGCCGAACAAGATCATCGAAGACAGCGCCGGCCGTAAGGTCGAAACGCGGCGCAAGCCGTTAGGCGTGATCGGCGCGATCGTGCCGTGGAATTTCCCGTTGATCCTCATGGGTTTCAAACTGCCGCCGGCGCTGCTGGCCGGCAACACGATGGTGCTGAAACCGGCGCCGACTACGCCGCTGGCGACATTGCGCGTTGCGGAACTGATCAAGGATCTGCTGCCCGCCGGTGTCTTGAACGTGATCACCGACGCCAACGATCTGGGCGGTGAGCTGACGAAGCACCCCGATGTTCGCAAGATCTCGTTCACCGGTTCGACGGCCACCGGCAAGAAGGTGATGCAGGGTGCGGCCGAAACGCTCAAGCGGATCACGCTCGAGCTGGGCGGCAACGATGCCGGCATCGTGCTCGACGACGTCGATCCGAAAACGGCGGCGCCGAAGATCTTCGCCGGCGCGTTCCAGAACAGCGGCCAGGTCTGCATCGCGATGAAGCGGCTCTACGTGCACGAGTCGATCTACGACGAGATGTGCGACGAACTCGCGACGTTGGCCGATGCCGCGATCGTCGGCGACGGTCTTCACCAAGGAACTCAGCTCGGACCGCTTCAGAACAAGATGCAGTACGAGAAGGTGAAGGAGATCATCGAAGACGCGCGCAAGCACGGCACCGTGCTCGGTGGCGGCAAGACGCCGGAGAAGGGCTTCTTCATCCGGCCGACGATCGTGCGCGACATCACCGACGGCACCCGACTGGTCGACGAAGAGCAGTTCGGTCCGGTGCTGCCGGTGATCAAATACTCCGACCCTGAGGATGCGCTGAAGCGTGCGAATGCATCGCCGTATGGACTCGGCGGTTCGGTGTGGTCGTCGAATCTCAAGCGCGCGAGAGAAATGGCGGAGCGGATGGATGCCGGCACGGTGTGGATCAACAAGCACATCGACCTGGCGCCGAACATTCCGTTCGGCGGCGCCAAGCAGTCCGGCCTCGGCGTTGAAATGGGTGAAGAAGGCCTCGCCGAATTCACGCAGCTGCAAGTCATCAACGAAGCGCGCTGAGCAGCGCTCGGACTAAACCGCGGTCAGCAGGTCACTGTTGATCGCGGCGGCGATCTGCCGGTGGTAGTGGATCAGACTCGGTTCGTTGCGGCCGAACACCAGTTCCGGGATCGCGCCGCTCGCCAGATTGCGATGGATGTTGATGCTCTGCGGAAAATCCTCGTCGTTCGTCACCTGCCATAACACGTCGAGGTTGAACTGACATTTCTTCTGAGCTGCGTCGTCGATGGGAGCCGGCCAGTACAGGCTCAATGACGCGCGGCAGCGTTCCGGATCGCCGGCAACGGGATAGATCTGCCACAGCTGGATGTGATCGACCTGGTGGGTCAGCACGATGTTCGGCGGCATCATGTACTGGATCGTACCGTGGCGGATGAAGCGGCGTTCTTCCGCGTCCTTTGCCCATTCTTTGTCGATGCTGCTGCGCACGCCGATCATGCGAGTGATGGGCCCGAACGGATCGCTCAGGCTCGGATGCGTGTAGTAGTACGGCGCGATCGTCTGCTTGTGCAGCGAGCCCAGGTGATACGACTCGGCGAAGCCGTCCATGATGAATTTGTAGTTGCACGGCCGCTCCGCCGTTCGGCTGTCGAAGTAGATTTTGTCGCCGATCGCATAGCTGGCGATTTCGTCGCTGATATCGCCAACGAGCCGCTGCACTTTCATTTCGATGTCGTTGCCTTCCAGCAGCACGAAGATCATGCCGGCCACTTCGACGCACGGTTTCTGCAACAGCGCATCGAACTCGCTGCCGGTCGAATCGAAGCCGCCGCAGCTGTTCGGTCGCGCAATGAGTTTGCCGTCGCGCGCGTAGTTCCAGGCGTGGAACGGGCACGAGAACGTTCGCTTCGTGCCGCGACCTTCGGCGATGCGCGCGCCGCGGTGCCGGCACGCGTTCACGAACGCACGCACGGTGTTGTCGTCGCCGCGGACGATGATCAGAGCGGTGTCGGCCGCGTCGTGCGTGAAGTAGCTGCCGGGCGTCGGTGCATCCGGCGTGAGACCGACCAGCAACGGCTGCTTGCGGAACAACGCATCGACTTCGCGCGCCTGTTGATCGCGGCTCAGATAGTGTTGCGCCGGAACGCGCAGGCAATGGTCGGCGAGGTCGGTGGTGCCGTTCTTCATGTGCGTTGCGGCACGATCGAGCAGTTGGCGCTGTGTCTCGAGCTTCATGTCGTGGTCAACCCGCCAGCTTTGCCGTTTGCGGCGGTGCGTGCAGCACGCCGAGATCGCCGCCGACGTCGTAGGCCTTCAATGCCGGCAGCACTTTGTCGACGAACAGTCGATAGTTCCGGTTTGCAACGTCCTCTTCCATGCCGCCGAAGCGCGGCTGGATGATCAGTCCGCCGGCTTCGCATTTGTCGACGTTGCCCAGAATCTTATCGATGACCTGATCCGGCGAGCCCCACACCTGCAGGTCGGCGAGGAAACCGTTGAACTTCTCGAGGCCGTGCTTCGCGATGTTGCGGGCGAGCCCCTCGTAGTACTCGTAGCCTTCGATCTCGGCGAATTGCTGGTTGGCGAACTGATAGTGCTCGACGGTGGAGCGCGCGTAGCGCTGCAGATACACGTCGCGCATGCGTTGCGCTTCGGCCGCGTCTTCGCTGACGCCGACGAACAACGCGAGAATCGGTTTCGGCGCTTCGATGTCGTTCAGTTCGCGATATCGCGCCCGGTAGTTCGCGAGCTCCTGCTGCACGAGTTCCCATGGTTTCTGTGCGATCACCATTACGCCGACGCCGAGCTTTGCCATGAGGTCGAGCGAGTACGGCGAGATCGCCGAGGCGAACGTGCGACCTTTGAACGTGGCGTATGGGCGCGGCCGCAGTTCGAAACGCGGTTGCTTGTACAGGTCGCCGTCGTGTTCCATCACCCCGGACTCGAGGCCGTTCAGAATCGCTTCGGAGTATTCCGTGAAGCGGCGGCGCGACTCGCTCATCTCGGCGCGGAACGCATCGAACTCCACGCGACCGAGGCCGCGGCCGATGCCGAGGATCGCGCGACCCTGCGAGAGATGGTCGAGCAGGATGAAGTTCTCGGCGACGCGCACCGGGTCGTGCCACGGCAACACCGTCACCATCGTGCCGAGCTTGATGCGCTTCGTCTGCCCGGCGACCCATGCCAGGAACTGCGGTACGTTCGGCGTCATCATGTAGTCGGTGAAGTGGTGCTCCGGCGTCCAGATCGAATCGAACCCGTTCGGCTCCGCGCTCGCGGCGAGTTGGAGTTCCTGCCGGTACACGTCCGCATCGCTCATCTTGTTGTCGAGCGCCTGGAAGCTGAGACCCAAACCTACGTGCACGATTTTCTCCGAGGCGGACGACAACGTTGCGGCGAATTCTAACGCTCATTAGAATTCAGTGTAAAGCAGACGAGGCGACCCGATGGCCAACGAGAACGGCAGCAAGTCCGACAGAACTCGCGAACGGATTCTGCACGCCGCCGCAAAGGAGTTCCGCGGTTCGGGCTATGCGCTGACGTCGCTGCGACAGATCGCCGACAACGCCGGCATGCAGGCGGGTAGCCTCTATTACCATTTCGCCAACAAGGACGAACTGGTCGAAGCGGTGCTCGACGAAGGCGTGCTCGGTGCCCAACGAGCAGCCACAGCCGCGATCGAGGCGCTCGACGTCGGCGCAAATCCATTGCAGAAGATCGGCGCGGCATTCAGCGGACATCTGGCGTATACGCTGGAAGAGGCAGACTTCGCCGTGGCGACGCTGCGGATGCTGCATCAGGTACCGGACGCGGTACGCATCCGTCACCTGCGCAAGCAACGTGCATACGGGCGCTTCTACGCAAAGCTGTTCACCGAAGCGAAAGCACAAGGCCTGATCCGCGACGAGTTCAATCTGTCGGCGCTGCGGATGCTGCTGCTCGGCGCGTTGAACTGGTCGCCCGAGTGGTACGACCCGTCCGGTTTGTCGCCGGATCAGCTGGTGCACCAGTTGACCGCGATGATGGAATCGGGCGTGATGCCGCGATCGAAGGGGAGATAGCGTGATCGATCGGGCTCGACAGTTTTACGCGGATGTGTGCGCCGACCGCGCGCGCCGCGACGGGTTTGCCGCGCGACGTTTATGTCGATGCGGACGTGCACGAGGCGGAGGTGCGACACGTGCTGCAAGCCGGCTGGCTGCCGGTCGCGCGCAGCAGCAGCATCGCGAAGCCGGGCGACTTCCACAGCGTCGATCTGCTCGGCGTCCCGCTGGTGGTTTCTCGCGACTCGGGCGGTGCGTTGCACGTGCTGTCGAGAGTGTGCAGGCACCGCGGCATGCCGGTGGTCGAAGGGCGCGGCAACCGTAAGGACTTCAGTTGTCCGTATCACTTGTGGCGGTATGGCCTCGACGGACGCTTCCTGTTTGCGCCGGCGATGGATCGGTCCGCGTCGTTCGACGCATCGAAATGCAATCTGACGCGCGTCGCGCACGAAGAGTGGGGCGGTTGGGTGTTTGCGAATCTGTCCGGCACGGCCGCGCCGCTCACGCCGTCGCTCGAAGGGCTGCAGAGACGTCTTCGCGCCGCGCGCATCGACGACCTGGTCACGGCTGCCACGCTCGAGTTCGACTCGCCGTGGAACTGGAAAATCATGGTCGAGAACTTCATGGAGTCGTATCACCACATCGGCCCGCACGCCGGCTCATTGCAGCTGTTCAACCCGGCATTCGGAACCTACGCCACGGACGACGCCGGGGCATTCTCGATTCTCGAAAATCCGCCGGTCGAGGGCGCTGATTCGTTCGTCGTCGCGTGCGTCTTCCCGCTGACGCTGATTGCGGTAACCGAGAGCAAGACGCCGTGGGCGGTATGGTACGAATTCGATCGGATCGAACACACGCACTTCCTGCTGCGGATTCACCTGCTGATGAGGCCGGAGCAAGCGGCGCAGCCGGAAATGGTGGCGCGCTACGCCGAGCAGCTCCGCTTCATTCATCTCGAAGACATTCCGGTATGCGAAGGCGTGCAGCGCGGCTATCGCAGCCCGTTGTATGCGAGCGGCCCGCTCAGCCATCTCGAAGGCGGTCTTTGGCATTTTCATCGCTACTTGCAACGGTGTTTCGCCGCGTGAGCCGGTTTCGCGTACACGCGCTGTTCGCCAACGAGTTGCCTGAGTGGCGTTTTGACGTATTTGGCGAAGCGCGGCGTTGCCTCTATACGCACCGCTCTACCGAACAGCTCGACGGTATGCCGGTGCCGACTTTCACCGGTACGCTGGAAGCGTGGTTTGAATCGCTGGACGCCGCGCGTGCGTGGGCGGCGCGCATGAATGTTCATTACGCGCCATCGAAGACGCTGATCACCGAGGAGTTCCAGTTGTTCGACGAGGGTCGGGCGGACCGCGGCATCAAAGGCAAGTTCCTGTTCCGGCGCAAGGAAGGTATGAGCCTCGCCGAGTTCCGTGCGTATTGGCTCGACAGCCACGGACCCAAGGTGTTGCGCACGCCGGAGATCCTCCGTTACGTGCAGTCACACGTGATCGCAGACGACGCTTCAGCGTCACCGGCATACGACGGAATCACCGAGATTCACTGGACAGACTTCGCGGCGGCGCAGCGATCGATGCGGTCGCGCGAGATGACCGTCGAGCAGGCGAGGGATGCGGCGAACTTCGTCGCGCCGCGCAGCGTAGAGCTGGTCCTGCTGTCCGAGCACGAGTGCAAAGGAGGCTGAAATGACGATCGAGTTGACGATGTTGGCGTATTCGGTGGCGTTGCTGTTTCTATTAATACTGGTTCAGGGACTGTCCGGCGTTCTCGCACAGGGATTGCCCGAGATGGCGGGTTCGCGCGACAACCTGCCGGATCCGAAGCCGTTTCAGGCGCGTACGAAACGGATCGTCGACAACCATCGTGAGGGACTCGCGCTGTTTGCGCCGCTGGTGCTCATTGCGGCAGTTGCCCACATCAGCAATCCGTCGACCGTGCTCGGCGCACAGTTGTTCTTCTACGCGCGCGTCGTTCACGCGCTGTTGTATCTCGTCGGTGTGCCGTGGATACGGCCGCTCGCGTGGGGCGTCGGAATTGCCGGCACGGTGCTCGTGTTCGCGCCGTTGGCCGGACTCGCGTAGCGACGCTACGGCGCGTCGAACACCGCGTCGAGCGCTTCGAGCATCGGACCGAGTTTCGGCGGGCTCGCTTCCAGCTTCACGTCGATGCCCGCGACGGCGAGGGCGGCGCTGCACACCGGACCGATGGACGCGACCCGCGTCGCGTTCAGCGCCGCGCGCAATCTCGCCGTTCTGTTGTCGCGTTCCGCGACGGTGATCAGGTTGTGCACCTGAGACGCGCTGGTGAACACCACCGCGTCGATTTCGGCGCGATCGAGCCGGTCCATCAGCGACGTCAACGGCCGCGTATCGTCGGGTAGCGCCCAACGGTAGGTCGGCACTTCGATGACGGTTGCGCCGCGCGCGCGCAACGCGTCGTTCAGAGGCTCGTTGGCATCGCCGTAACGTTGCACCACGACGGCCTCGTTGGCGAGCCCGACGCCGGCGATCGCGTCGAGCACTTCTGCCGTGGTGAATGGATCGGCCGCACTGAAGTCGATGCGCACGCCGCGCTGGCGCAATACGGTGGTCGGTTTCGGCCCGCGCGCTGCAACGAGCGTGGCGGCAAGCAACGTGGTAAGCGTAGCGGTGAGTTGCAACGCGTCTGTCGTTGCGAACAACGCGCGCGTACCGACGCCGGTCTGGAAAATTGCGAGCCTGGGCGGCCGTTTCGTCCAGTCGCGGATCAGTTGCGCGATCGCATCGGGGTCGGCGACCGGTTCCTCGCGCAGCGCCGGTGCGCTGACCGGAATGCCACCGCGGCGTGCGATCAGTTCGCCGAGGTGATCGGCGAGGCGACTCTCTAGAAACGCGATCGTGCGACCTTTCAATTCACTCGGCGGGCAGATGTTCGACGCGAAACTCGTCGCGCTTCAGGTTCCATTGCTCGGCGAGGAAACGTAATGCCGAGTACGGCCACAACGTGAAGTTGCGATCGTGGCTGTCGGTGTACCAGGCGTTGCACCCGCCGCTGAACACCATTTTCTGCATGTCTTTCTGCAGCCGGTCGTTGTAGCGGCGCACCACGTCGGGATCGGGATCGATGTACGCGAGGCCGTGCCGCGCCATGTACTCCAGACTGCGCATCACGTACTGCGCCTGCGACTCGATCATGATCAGCGCCGAGGTATGGCCGGTTGCGCTGTTCGGACCGAGCAGCATGAAGAAGTTCGGAAACCCGGAGACCATCACCGTGCGGAACGATTCGACCCGGTCGCCCCACACGTCGCGCAACCGCTTGCCGTCGCGGCCGACGATGTTCACGTAATCGGTGATGTCGAACGGCCGGAAACCGGTCGCTTCGACGATGACGTCGACCGGATGCAATTTGCCGGTTGCGTCGCGCACGCCGTCGCGTTCGATGTTGGCGATGCGGTCGGTGACCAGATGGACGTTCGAACGGTTGAAAGTGGACAGGTAGTCGTCCGAAATGCAGCGGCGCTTGCAGCCCGGCTCGTAATCCGGCGTGAGGCGAGCGCGCAGCTCCGGGTCGCTGACGGATTCCTCGAGGTGCGATAGACCGACTTTGCGCAGGCGATCGGAGAACCAGCTGTTGCGACGCAGCGACAACGTGCCCATCACGTCCATCATCAGCCATAGAAACCAGCGGTACAGGCGCATCAGCCACGGCATGCGGCCGAAGAGGGCGCGCCGCTGTTCCGGAATATCGTGCGCGAGGCGTGGAAACACCCATGCGGCCGAACGCTGGAATACCGTTACGTCGGCGACGTCTTTGGCGATCTCCGGAAGCACCTGCGCCGCGCTGGCACCGGTGCCGATGATCGCGACGCGACGGCCTTTCAGGTCCTGGCTGTGATCCCACTGCGCGGTATGGAAGCGCGCACCGCCGAACGATTCGATGCCGTCGATCGCGGCGCGATTCGGCAGGTGCAGGCCGCCGAGGCCGCTGACGACGACGTCGGCGGTGATCTGACGACCGCCCTCGGTCTCGACGTGCCAGCGGCGCCCGTCGAACGTGACGTTGGTTACGCGCGTGCGGAAGCGGATTTTGTCGCGCAGCTGATACTTGTCGACGCAGCGTTCGCAGTAGTCCCAGATCTCGCGCCCGCTGGAATACGAGTGACTCCAGTTCGGGTTCAGTTCGAACGAGAACGAATACACGTGCGACGGTACGTCGCAGGCGACGCCGGGATAAGTGTTCTCGCGCCACGTTCCGCCGACGCTATCCGCCTTCTCCAGAATCACGAAGTCGTCGATGCCCTGGGTGCGCAGCTGAATGCCCATGCAGATGCCCGACATGCCGGCGCCGAGTACCGCGACGCGAACGGAGTCGGGCGTTGGTGCGGCCGCTATGGATTCCGGATTCGCTGACATGCGCGTTAGAACCTCTGGCGTTTCGGTGGCCGACGCACGGTAGCGGATCGACCTTGTGGAGTCACGCGGCGTACAGGCGCCCAGTGCTGGTACCCAGAAACCGATCGAGCGGAATCTCTTCCTGCTTGAGGAAACCCCGCTGCGGCAGCGCTCCGTCGCGCACCAGTTCGATGACCGAGACGACCGACGCGGAGGTGGTCCACGCGATGGCCGTCTGTTCGGCGCCGGCCGACCGTGATCGGACGATACGCGCGCACGAACTCGCGGCGCTGCGAGGCGCCATCCAGCGTGCCTTCCGACGACACGTGGATGTAGACGACGTCGTCGTTCACCGGCGGTTTCGCGTTCGTCAGGATTTCGCCGGCGAGGTCTCTGCCGTTCGCGCATCAGCAGTTCGTGGAAGAAGAAGTTCATCAGGCGCATGTGCCCGGGATAGCGCATCGTCTTGTAGTCGACGTTCGGGACCGTGCCGTGAAACGTTTCGCAGATCGTGCCGAGACCGCCGGACGTGGTGAACGCTTCCAGCTGCACGCCTTCCACGTACAGCGTCTCGAGCCACTCCATCGACGACACGGTCTTGCGCACGCCGTCTTCGATCACTTCGCAGTCGTTCAGATATTCGTTGACCACACCTTCGGGCGACCAGTTGAACGCGTAGCCCATCAGGCCCGTCGGATTCTGCGGCAGCGCGCCGACGCGCAGCCGCAGCGAGCGGCACTCCTCGAACGCGGCGACCTGCGCGGCGCCGACGATGCCGACGAAACCCGGGGCGAGCCCGCATTGCGGCGCCATCAGACCGCGCGAGGTCTTGCTGAGCTCGATGATGGTCCTGCGTCGTCGGCACGTCTTCGGTGAGATCGAAGTAATGCATGCCGCGGGCATGCGCGGCGATGGCGATCCGCGTGTTGATTCGATAAGGCAGGCACGACAGCACCGCGTCGAAGCCTCGGTAGTCGGCGCGCGAACGCCGTCGTCCGGAACAAGGTCGACGGTGCGTACGGTGAACGGCAGCGTCTCCTGTGGCGCGCGGCTGTCGAAGCCCGTGACGTCGAAGCCGTTCTCGTGCAGCAACTTGGCCGCGAGCGTTCCCACCTTGCCGAGACCGAGTACGGCAATCTTGTGCAGCGGCATTGGCCGACTCCTTCAGATTTCGAACTTGATGCCCTGCGCGAGCGGCAGCGCGCGCGAGTAGTTGACGGTGTTGGTTTGTCGGCGCATGTAGGCCTTCCACGCATCGGAGCCGGATTCGCGGCCGCCGCCGGTGTCTTTCTCGCCGCCGAACGCGCCGCCGATTTCGGCGCCCGACGGACCGATGTTGACGTTGGCGATGCCGCAGTCGGAACCGCTCGCGGACAGGAACGTTCGGCCTCGCGCACGTCGGTGGTGAAGATGCACGACGACAGGCCCTGCGGCACGTCGTTGTGCAGGTCGATGGCCTCGGTCGAGCGTCGTGGTAGTTCATCACGTAGAGGATCGGCGCGAACGTTTCTTCGCGCACGATCTCCGTCTGCGCCGGCATTTCGACGATGCGCGGGCGCACATAGTAGGCATTCGATGTGCGTGCTCGAGGATGCGCTCGCCGCCGGAAACGATCGCCGCCCTCGGCTGCGCGCGCCGCGAGCGCGTCCTGCATCCGGTCGAACGCGGCGCCATCGATCAGCGGACCGACCAGCGTCCTGGCTCGAGCGGATCGCCGATCGCGAAGCGTTGCATACGACGTTCTTCAAGCGCGGGACGAGCGACGCGTAGACGTCGATTCGTGCACGATCAGCCGCCGCAGACTCGTGCAGCGCTGCCCGGCGGTGCCGACGGCGGAGAACACGATGGCGCGCAGCGCCAGTTCGAGATCGGCCGACGGCGCCGACGATCATCGCGTTGTTGCCGCCGAGTTCGAGGATGCACTTGCCGAACCGCGCGGCGACCTTCGGCGCGACCGCGCGGCCCATGCGGGTCGAGCCGGTCGCGGAGACGACGGCACGTCGCGGCTCGCGACGAGGCGTTCGCCGACGTCGGATCTGCCGATCAGCACCTGCGACAAGCGCGTGCGGCGCGCCGTCGAAGCGGGCGCAGCGCGCGGTCGAAGATCTTCTGCGAGGCCAGCGCCGACAGCGGCGTCTTTTCGGACGGCTTCCAGATCACCGGATCGCCGCAGACGATCGCCAGCGCCGCGTTCCAAGCCCACGACCGCCACCGGGAAGTTGAACGCGGTGATGATGCCGCACGACGCCGAGCCGGATGCCATGTTTCGCGCATCGCGATGGCCGCGGCCGCTCGGACGCGATCGTGAGCCCGTAGAGCTGGCGCGACAGACCGACGGCGAAGTCGCAGATGTCGATCATCTCCTGCACTTCGCCGAGACCTTCCTGGCAGGATCTTGCCGGATTCGACCGTGACCAGTTCGCCCGAGGTCGCGCTTCGACTCGCGCAGTTCCTCGCCGAACAGGCGCACCAGTTCGCCGCGGCGTGGCGCCGGCACGGCCCGCCATTCCTTGAATGCCGCGGCTGCGCGAGCCACGGCGGCGGTCACGTCGGCGGGGGAGTGCAGCGGAATCGCGGCGATCCGGGCGCCGTCGATCGGGGTGAACACCTCGAACGACCCGGACATGACTTCTGCATCGGTGAAACCCAGGCGGTGGAGCAGAGGTTGCTGATTCACGGCGCACCATTGTTGAGCAAACGGTTGAGCAAACGGTTGAACGAGCGCTTGAGCGGACGCTGCCTAGCGTATTGGACGGCGACGCGACCGTCGACCACCCGAATCGTTCGGATGTCGGACCCCGCTGACACCGGCGGACCTCAATATGAGACATTCGACGCATTCCGACGCATTCCACGGATAACGAGTTGACAGAGGGGCGATCGAGGGATTAGTTACGCGTGTATCGGACGTTGCTAGCATCTGAGGCGTGAGAGAAGCAGTGCATTCAGGCTCGTTCCATTTTTCCTGCAGAATCGTTCGCACTTCATCGCAGCTCGCGGCCCTGCTGTTCGCGGTCGCGGTTGCGGCCACACCGTCGAACTGTCGCTGCGGCACCCGATGCGGAATCGTTGCTGCTCACCGGTTCCGCGCTCGACATGGCTTCGATGCAGAACGACAGCGTGCTGCAGCGGACGGCCGCATTGCGATCCGGCGTGCAGGGCGTGGATCTGGCCGGCCTCAACGTCCAGGCAGGGGACCGACGCATCGCCGGCGCTTCGTTGAACGCGGTCTCGCGTCCGCTCCTGAGCCCGGTTCTCGACAGCGTGTTGAACCGGGGCGACGCCGATCGATGGGGCGCGTTCGCCAACGGTGACGTGCATCGCAACGGCTCGGCCATTGGCGCCGACAACATCGGCATGACCACCGGTCTCGACTATCGGTTCGGCGACCACCTGGCGGTCGGATCCAGCCTGGGTTACGCGAGCTTCGGCGTCGGCGCCGATCCGGGGCACGGCTTTCTCGACGTCGAGTCGCGGCGCGTGTCGCTGTTCGGTACCTATTACCGACAGAACGCGATGCACGTCGACGGGCTCATCGCCTACGGCAGCACCGCATACGATTCGGTGCGTCGCCTCGATGCCGACGCGCCTGGCACGGGCTCGGCGATCGCGAAAGGTTCCGCCAGCGGCAGCCAGTTGTCCGGCGCGCTCACCAGCGCGCTCGATCTTCAGAATGGCCCATGGCGGTTTGGACCGAAGGTCGGCGCCTATTTCCTGGACGTCGGCGTGGGCCGTTTGAGCGAGCTCGGGGCCGGCGCACAGGATTTGTCGATCGGCAATCAGAGCGCGCAGTCGACGCGTCTCACCGCCGGTGCTTACCTTTCGGTCGCGTTGCCGGTTCCGTTTGGCGTGCTGACGCCGAACGTCAACGCCGACTACGTGCGCGACAACGTGCGCTCGGCGGCGGTCGACGGACAGCTTCGGTCCGATCCGTCGACGCGCCTCAACCTGATACCGGGCGCGTCGCCGGACCCTCTGGACCCGGGTTACTTCGTCTGGTCGGTAGGCGCGAAGGCGCAGATCGCTAAAGTGCTGTCCGGGTTCGTCACGTATCGCACGTTGGCCACCGCCGCCAGCGTCACGTCGAACGAACTGACGTGGGGTATGCGCTTCGAGACGAAGCTGCACTAAGCGCTTCACTGCACGACGATCGTCCCGACCATGCTCGGGTGGATCGAACACACGAAATGGTATGTGCCGGGCTGGTCGAATTCGAACGAGAACGTTTCGTTCGTATCCATGGCCGCCGAATGGAACGCGCCGTTGTCGCTGACCACCGTGTGCGGTTCGTCGTCTTTGTTCAGCCACGTCACCGTGGTGCCCACTTTCACCGTCGACGACATCGGCTGGAACATGAAGTCCTTCACGACGATGGTCGGTGACGCTTCAGGTGAAGCGCTCGACGACATCGACACGAGCGTGAGACACACCGCCGCGGCGGCGAACTTCGAGACCATGACCTTCGAGACCAGGGAAATTGTGCGGAATTTCATCGTTGGTTCCTTCCTTTTACGCGAGGGTTGAGTCGTTGAGTGCGAGCGCACGCGGGTGCTGCACGACCGCTACGCTGGTGACACCGAGCAGTTCCGGAAGTTGGTCGGGTGCCACCTTGAGCGGACCCGGTCCGGCGCCGTCGCCCGCCACCGGCTGCGGATACGCGGTGGAGCGGGCGGTGTGGAAGGTGATGTTGCCTTCGACCTTCTGCACGATCTGATGGATGTGGCCGTTCAGCACCGTGACCGAACCGAAGCGCCGCAGCTGCTGCAGCAGCTGATCGCGCATCGCCGGTGCCCCAGCCCCACGGCTCGTAGATGGTCCACAGCGGCATGTGCGCAAACACCACGATGGGGGTGCTGGAGGAGCGCGCCTTGAGATCGGCCGCCACCCACGCGAGCTGCTCGGCGCCCAGCGTGCCGAGCCCGCCCGGTTTGAACTGCAGCACGTTGATCAGCGCGACGAAGTGCACGCCGGCGTGATCGAAGCTGTAGTAGCCCTTGTTGTCGGACGCCTTGCCGAAGCGGTTGAAATATTCGCTGACCGTCGCGTCGGTGATGTCGTGTTCGCCCGGCACCGTGTGCAGTCTCGGTCGCCCGCAGCCGCGAAAACAGCTGCTGCGCCGATCGAACTCGGCCGGCTTCGACAGGTGGGTGATGTCGCCGGTGTGGATGATCAGCGCGGGCTGCTCCGACATCGCGTTCACCAGATCGATGGTGCGGGTCAGCGTGCCGTCGACATCGGGATTGGCGTCCTTGTTGAAACCGATGTGCGTGTCGCTGATCTGTACGAACAGCGGCTTACCGAGCTGCGCGTTGCGCGGATCCGCCGCTCCGCTGCACGCGCCAGATCGATCGGCGTGAAGGACGCCGCCGCGAAGCGCGAACAGCGTGCCGGCGCCGCCGTAGGCCATGCACTTGAGCGCGTTGCGGCGCGACCGGGAGGAGCTGTTCGTTCGTCACGGTCGTCTCCTTAGTTGTGTTGTCAGGAGAGAAGACTTCCGAACGGGCAGGTTTATTCCCGGCGTGTCAGGACGCGCTCGGATCGTGGGTCCGCGCGTCGAGATCCTGCAGCAGCCGCGCAAGTGCCTGCAGCTCGTCCCAGCCGGTATCCGAGACGGCGCAGTACTGCAGATTCCCCGGACTTCCAGAACGCCAGGTGATAGCCATTGCGGGTAGCGTACTGCGGGAAGGCCCGTCCAGCGGCGGCCCAGCTGAACACGTTGATGACGTGCGCGACCGTGCCGATAGACGACGACCGCGGCGCGTTGGTGGTTCGACGTACGTCGACGCGACCGCCGACGAGCGGATAGCCCTGCGGCGCGAAGTCGGCGACCGGCGGGCGAAACATCCGTGTGCCGGCAAACCACGGCTTGACGGTGTGCTGATCCGTCGACACGACGTCGATCAGGTGGGTCGACAGCAGCGAGTTCACGTGCCCGCCCACCAGCTCATTGACCGCCAGGTCGGTCGCCGCCGGCGTAACGATCAACGACAGCGCGAGTGCGGCTGCCGCGGCCGCAGAGCCGATGCCGGTAGTGAGGCCGATCCAGAACGGTCGTGAACGCCAGGCGGTCGGACGCTTCGGGGCAGGCGCGCGCGCGTCTGCCTCGTCGAGTGCCGTCGTCACGCGATCGCGCAGGGCCGCTGGGGTTTGCTCGAACGGCAGGTCGCGACGCAGCGCGTCGTGCAGATCGGCGAGATCGCGATGCAGCGCGCGGCACTCGGCGCAATGTTCCATGTGGCGCTCGACGTCGGCGGCGCTCACCGCATCCAACTCGCCATCAAAACCGGCTTGCACGCGGAGCGACTCAGGGCACTGCACGAGACGCCTCCTCGATGTCGCGCATCCAGTGCTTCTTCAAGGCGGCCCGGGCGCGCGCCAGCCGCGACATCACGGTGCCGATCGGCACGTTCGTCACGGTCGCGATATCGCGATAGTTCATGTCCTCGATCTCCCTCAAGACGAGCACCTCGCGATAGTCGTCAGGCAGGTTCGCCATCAGTCGCTGCAGCGTGCGTCGTTCGTCGCGAAGAATCGAAGCGCTTTCCGGATCGGGGATAGCGGACATCGTGGTCGATTCCACCTGCGCTTCGTGATCCTCCGGCAGCGGCGCAGTTGCGCGTCGTTGTTGCTGCCGGACGGAGGTCGCGTGGCAATTTCTGACGATCGTCAGCAGCCAGCTCTTCGCATCGGAACCGCGCAGAGCGTCGTATCCGCGATAGGCGCGGAGGATGGCGTCCTGCACGATGTCCTGCGCGTCGTCCGGCGAGCGCGTCAACCATCGCGCAAAGCGGTATGCAGCGTCGAGGTGCGGCAGCACCTGCCGCTCGAAGCGGCTCCGCCTGTCGTCGGTCAGATCGCGCAACACCGAAAGGAACGTCCCACCACCTCGTTACAAGTGGTGAGACTCCGGAGACCGCGGTTTTATTCCATCGAGAAGCTTTTATTTCCGGATGAGGGAGTGCGCCGGTCAGGCGGCCGCTTCCTTGTCCTCATCGCCCGTCAGCTGCTGCTTTCGCGAGCGCATCTGATCACCCAGCGCGTTCAGATCGAGATCGGTCTTGCGCACCTGCGGGAACATCTCGTTCTGCTCTTCGCGGATGTGGTGATTCACGAACTCACCCAGCACTTTGACCTTTGCGTCGAACATGTCCTCATCGGGCGACATCTTCTCGATTTCGGCGATCAGGTCCTTTGCCGAGCCGTGTTCGACCACCGCTTCGTTCATGACGTCTTCGTCGTCGATCGCCTCGCGCACCGCCGGGTAGAAGATCTCCTCCTCGAGTTGCGTGTGCACGGTCAGTTCCTTGCAGATCGTCTGTGCGATCTCGCCCTTCTTCTTGTCGTCGCGCCGCGCGCTTTCGAATTTCTCGAACAGACCTTTCACCTTGTCGTGATCGTCTTTCAACATGCGCAGTGCGTCGGGCTGGCGGCGTGTGGATCGCCGCGGTGTTGCTGCTTTTCTCGTGCTCATCTCGGACTCCGTACGTGAATTGGTAGGCGTGCTCGTTCGCTCGGCAGGGTGGTTGCAAGTTCCATTCCGGAACGTGCCGACCAGCCCGAGGCCGCGACGCCGGGGCGTTCAGTCGTACTCCTGACACGAGCTGACGCACCAGACCGCGATTTTTGCAGCCGCGCTTGTAACTTCTTCATCGACGGACGGCATGTCGATGCCAGTTCCGGCATCGAACGAACCGCAGGTTCTTCTGGAGTTGTAGATATCACTACACAGCAGTAGCCTTCGCTGCATGTCACGACAGTCCGAAACTCTGGTCGATGCTAGTCATCAGTCTGCCGTCAACGCACAAGACACCGCGGATGCGCGTCTGGCGCGCGTTGAAGTCCCGCGGCGCCATGCCGCTGCGCGATGGTGTGTACGTGTTGCCGGACTCCGCTGCGGCACGCGAAGCGCTCGAAGAGCAGGCGCGCGATGTGATCGACAGCGGTGGATCTGCGCAGGTGCTGAATTTTTCCAGTGGGTCGGAGGGGCAGCAGCACGAACTGGTGAGCATGTTCGACCGTAGCGAAGCTTACGCCGAGGTACTCGATTCGCTCGATCGGTTGAAACGCCGGGTCGCCAAGTTGGACGAAGGTAAGGCGCGGCGTGAACTACTCGCGGTTCGGCGGGAGTTCGATGCACTTGTAGCGATCGATTTCTTCCCTGGTCCATCGCGGCGTCAGGTCGAAGCGTCGCTCGCGGACGTTGCGGCATCACTCGACCGACGCTTTTCGCCAGACGAACCGCACGCGGCATCGGGCCGCATCGTGGCGCGCGATCCGCGCAGCTATCGGGGCCGCACGTGGGGTACGCGCGAACATCTCTGGATCGATCGCGTTGCGTCGGCCTGGCTGATCCGGCGATTCATCGATCCGCAGGCGAAGTTTCAATGGTTCAAGAAACCGAAGGATTGTCCCAAGCGGACGATCGGTTTCGATTTCGACGGCGCGGAGTTTACGCACGCAGGCGGACGCGTGACGTTCGAGGTGCTGATGGCTGCATTTGGATTGGCTGACGACCACGCACTGGCGCGAGTCGGCATGATCGTCCATTGCCTGGATGTCGGCGGAGTGGAGTTGCCGGAAGCCGCCGGGTTCGCCGCGATAGCGGCGGGTTTGCGCGCCGAGCAGGCGAGCGACGATGCCTTCCTCGGCGCGATGACATCGGTGCTCGACGGGTTGTACTTCGCTTTCACTGAAACCAACGAGACAAGGCCATGAGATACGAGAACGTGACTCGATCGATCGTTGGTATGGCTGCGACGATCCTTTTCACAGCCGCCATCGGTGCGCGGGCCGTCGCGGCCCCGCTCGATGCCGACGCGATCACGAAAGCAAGCGGCGCGTCCGCAACGGTGCAGCCCGACGGCGTCGTGCGGATCGGATGGCCCCGCACCGACGTAACGGTGAAGGTCGACGGCGCCGTGTTGCCGCCGGCGGCCGGACTCGGGTCATGGGCCGCTTTCGCGCCAATGCCCAACGGCGATGCGATGGTGATGGGCGACACGGTGGTGTTCGCCGACGAAGTGGACGCAGCGATGGATGCCGCATTCGCGCACGGCCTCGCCGTGACCGCGATCCACAATCACTTCTTCCACGACACGCCAGCGGTGTACTTCATGCACCTCGGCGGCGAAGGAAAGCCGGATGCGCTCGCGATCGCGGTGAAGGCGGTATGGGACGCGATCCGTTCCGTGCGCGACGCACGGGCGCAGCCGGCCGAAACGTTCGGTGGTGCATCGCCGAGCGCAGGACAGATCGACGCGGCGGCGATCGAGAAGATCGTCGGGCAACCGGCGCCGGTCACGCAGGGGGTGCCGAAGGTGACGATCGGCCGCGCGGCCTCGATGCACGGCACCGCCATCGGCGGTTCGATGGGACTCACGACCTGGGCGGCGTTCGCGGGTTCCGACCAACTCGCGACGATGGATGGCGACTTCATCATGAGCGCGGCGGAGGTGCAGCCGGTGCTGAAAGCGTTGCGCAAAGGCAACGTCCACGTCGTCGCGTTGCACACGCACATGATCGACGAAACGCCGACGCTGTACTTCGCGCACTTCTGGGCAAAAGGTGCCGCGGCGATCTCGCGCGCAGCCTGCGTAGCGCGCTCGACGCCCAGGCTGCGGCTGCAAAAACATGATGCGTGTCGGCTTGTTGTGGCGGGGCGATCCGCATCAAGTACCCGACATCGAGAACAATCGACTGCGCGGTGTGTTCGAAGCGCTGTCGCGACGAGAGGTGGAAGCAATTCCCGTCGTGTACGCCGACGACGCCGTCGATGCCGTGCGGGCACGCCTGCTTGGTCTCGATGGCGTGATGGTGTGGGTCGATCCGATCACCGATGGCCGCGATCGCTCGCGGCTCGATCCGATGCTCGCGGACGTTGCGGCGCAGGGCGTATGGGTCAGTGCGCATCCCGACACGATCCTGAAGATCGGTACGAAGGACGTGCTGTTTCAGACGCGCGACATGAGTTGGGGTTCCGATACGCGCCGATACACGACGCTCGAGGAATTCCGCGATGCGCTGCCGAAGGTGCTCGCCGATGGCGCTCCACGCGTACTCAAACAGTATCGCGGCAATGGCGGCAACGGCGTTTGGAAGATCGAGGCGGCGCTCGGACATACGTCCGGTGGACCGTTGCAGCGCGTGCGCGTACGGCATGCGCGGCGCGGTAGCGTCGAAGAGGAGATCGCACTCGGAAGAGTTCGTCGAACGCTGCATACCGTATTTCGATGGTGAAGGTCGCATCATCGATCAGCCGTTCCAGCCACGGCTCGTCGACGGCATGGTGCGCTGCTATCTGGTTCACGATCGAGTCGTCGGCTTCGGTGAACAGCTCGTCAACATGCTGTTCCCCGCGCCGCCCGGTGCATCGCCCAACGAGGCTCCACTGCCAGGCCCGCGACTGTACTACCCACCGACGCGCAGCGATTTTCAGTCGTTGAAACGCAGGCTGGAGTCGGAATGGGTGCCGGAACTCTGTCGCAGGTGCGCCGTCGACCGGGACGACTTGCCGGCGATCTGGGATGCCGATTTTCTGTACGGCCCGAAGACGGCTTCGGGCGAAGACACGTACGTGCTATGCGAGATCAACGTCAGCGCGGTGTTTCCGTTCCCCGACAGCGCGCTCGAGCCATTGGCGGATGCGATCGTAGCGCGACTTCGCCGACGCAAGACGACAAGCTCCAACGGATGAACACGGGGGCGGTCGGACACCAGGTATCGTTTGGCGAAGCCGCGCGCGTGTGGCTGAAGATCGGTTTCCTGAGCTTCGGCGGCCCTGCCGGGCAGATCGCGCTGATGCACAAGCTGATCGTCGACGAGAAGCGCTGGATCGGCGAAGAGCGATTCCTTCACGCGCTGAACTACTGCACCTTGCTGCCCGGCCCGGAGGCTCAGCAACTCGCGACGTACATCGGCTGGTTGCTGCATGGCACCCGTGGTGGGCTGGTCGCCGGCACGCTGTTCGTCGTACCGGGTGCGCTGGCCATACTGGCGTTGTCGATCGTCTACGTGACGCTCGGCCACGTGCCGCTGGTGACCGGCATATTTCTGGGCCTCAAAGCGGCGGTGATGGCGCTCGTGGTCGAAGCGGTGCTGCGCGTCGGTCGAAGGGCTCTGCGCAGCACGATTGCACGCGCGGTTGCGGCCATCGCATTTGTCGCGCTGTTCGTGTTCGCACTGCCGTTTCCGCTCGTCGTGGTCGGTGCGGGCCTGTTCGGCTTCGTGTGGACTCGCTCAGGTCGTACGGGCTTCGGCGCCGGGTCGCACGGCGGTGCGGCGGCGGATGCGCCGACACCAGTGATCGACGACGCAGCCCTGCATCGCGCTGCCCCCGGCGTGGGTCGCGCGTTGCGCATGCTCGCGATCTGGCTGCCGTTGTGGTTTCTGCCGATGGCGTTGTCGGCGCTATTGCTTGGTCCGCAGCATCTATACGTGCAGGACGGCATGTTCTTCGCGGGTATGGCGGTGGTCACGTTCGGCGGTGCATACGCGGTGCTCGCGTACGTCGCGCAACGCGTGGTCGTCGACTTCGGATGGCTCACGGGCGCGCAGATGCTCGATGGGCTCGCGCTCGCGGAGACGACGCCCGGCCCGCTGATACTGGTCGTGGAGTTCGTGGCATTCGTCGCGGGTTATCAGGCACTCGGCATGGCCGGTGGTGTGATCGCCGCGATCATCGCGCTATGGGTGACGTTCGTGCCGTGCTTTTTGTGGATATTTCTCGGCGCGCCGTACGTGGAGTCGCTGCGACATCAGAAGTCGCTCGCCGCCGCACTCGCCGCGATCACTGCCGCCGTCGTCGGCGTGATTCTGAATCTCGCGCTGTGGTTCGCGTTGCATGCGCTGTTCGCGACGGCGTCCGCGGAGCCTCTGCCCGGCACTCAATTGCACGTGCCGGATCTTGCGAGCCTCAATGTTCCGCTCGCCGCGTTGACGGTGCTGTCGATGTTGCTCACGTTCGCGCTGCGCTGGTCGACGACGCGAACGCTGCTCGTGATGGCGGCAACGGGTGTGGTCGTGAACATGCTGACCGGCTGAGTCTATCGACTCACCGCGCGCGGACGAGCGCGACCGTCCTGATGCACTCGTTCCCACATTTCTCGACTCTCTGCGGACGCGAACCAGCAAATTTCGTGGGTCATTGGCCGATGAGAAGGGGAATGAACTGGCGGCAGGCGACGATCCCAGACATGACCGCAACCGCCACCGCGAAACGCACAGGAAACGACAAGCGCATGAATCGACCGTACACCATCTGCCCCCTCAGGTGGTCTAAGTGCTCGAAGGATGCAACGACGCGTCGACGCTTGGCAATGGCTAAAGAGGATCGATCGCTCAGGCGGCTTCAGGTGGTGGAGCAAACAAAGGCAAGTTGCAGAACTACGCACACGATCGTACTGGCGATGGCCGCGCCAAATAACGATCCAATCCAGAAGGGCAGCAATGGATCACGTTCGACTAGAACAGTCATAGACCTTCTCCGCACGTTTGGGAGCAGAGGTTAGTGCAGTCCAAACGCGATAGATGTAGTCGAACTGCTCGACTTGGCGTGCCACCTCTGTCGGACGCCGTGGGAATGTTCGCTACCGACCCGACGTCACGCACCTACGCGGCGCATCCTGCGTCACATTGGAAACGCCGAGAGTCGAATGGAAGCCGCCAGAAACGCTCCGCAACACTCGCACATGGATGGTGCCTTCGCACACCGACATGTGCGAATGGACTGGACCCTCGACGGCGGCAACCACGAGTGGCTACTTGCGGTGAGCTTCGGCGACGTCGGCGTCAGTCGTCAGTATCCGGAAGTTCTAACGCGAGTCGAGGCGGAGAACGAGGTGAGCAGGATCGCGCCCGAGTTGTTCCGCATGGCGGAGGCCTGGCTGAAGTAGGGCCCGTTAGCGCTCGTGTCGATTCAAATTCCCAACGACACTGCAACAGCGCCGAGGGCCACCAGCGCCGCGAGCACGCTGACGAATCGAGGTGCCAAAAAGGCGTCGAGCGCTTCAGCGAAGCATCGAACGTGATTGAAGCGGCCAGGCTCGCATTGGCTGACATGAGCGCGCAGTTGGACCTGTTCGAAGTCATTCGCGTCAAACTGCCAATCCCGCTCGGCGTTGGAGAAGAAGTAGGACAGCGCGAGTTCATGCGGCTCTAGAAGTGCGTCCAAGTGTTACTCCAGAGGCCGTTTGGGGGGCTGCATTAGACGCGTCGTTTCGGCCCCGGTCTGTCGGCTAGCGAACTTAGCGCCAGTCATTCGCGACCGATTGATCGCCGTGGGCGTGAAGATCCTCGATCGTCCGAGTTGCCACACCAACCGTGTAGTCGCATTCTCTGGGCATGAAACCGTTCCCTACAATTGAGCCGATGGAAGTGGTTCAACAGGCGATGCCGTTCGATCATCCGGATTGGCTGTACGAGCCAAAACACGATGGCTTTCGCGCGATCGCATACGTTCAAGGCGACGACTGCAAGCTTGTCGGTCGCAACGATCGGGACTTCGCGCGCTTTCGCGATCTCGCTCGCGTTCTGCCTGGAGATCTCAACGCGAAGAACGCGATTCTCGATGGCGAACTGGTGGTGCTCGATCAGACCGGTAAGTCACAGTTTTATGAACTGATGGCAAACGACGGAACAGTCGTCTTCGCCGCGTTCGATCTGGTCTGGTTGAACGGAAAGGACCTGCGCGACGAACCACTGGTCGAGCGAAAGGAACTCTTGCGGTTCCGCATTCGCCACCCAGCCGATCACGTGCTGTTCGTGGACTATGTAGAAGGTAATGGCAAGGCGTTGTATTCGAGAATCTGTGAGCGGGACATGGAAGGGATCGTTTGCAAGCCGATGATCAGTCCCTATCGAATGGTCGGAGGGACGACCACCTGGATCAAGGTCAAGAATCCGAAGTACACACAAGCCGAAGGTCGCGGCGAGTTGTTCAACGATCGACGCAGCTGAGCCAGTCGCCACCGCAATTCACCGCGCCCGATCTCGATGACGGCGCATGTTAGGAACCGTACGGACGGCAACCGGATCGAGCGGGAGTATCGAATCGTGCTTTTGGCACCGGGAGGATTCGAGCCTTACGCGCTTTCAAGTCCCAAACCATCCCAAGTTCAGTTTAGGCCGGGTCCAATCCCGGCCTTTTCTTGTTCGCAGACGAGCACGGGAAAGAGAATCCCGCGACATGGGCGTGGCTTGATGCCGGACCTCTGCGTGCGGAACTCAATGAAGGCGGCTCGCCCTTGTGCCGAGTTCGACCTCGCTGTCGCGTAGCAACGCATAGACCGTTGTGAGTAAGAAAAGAATTCGCCGTGATGAGTTTGAGGCAATCCTCACCGTCAATTCGCGCGCGCGTCGTTGAGCGTCACCTCGACATGAATCCCATTCGATCTCTGTGCCGGTCGGGCGCGACACCATGTTGTCCAACATCTTCGGGGAACAGGTGGGTGCTGGCCGAGTGCATCGAGGTCTGCGTAAGGCCAGCCCTACGGAAAACGCGGAGTGTGTGACATGGTCAAAGAAGTGGGTGAGCCCGACCATACCCACGACGGTTTCAAAGGTGGCACCAATGAGCGATGCGAACGCTTTTATCGAACACCTGGAATATTGCCGGCCTCGATTGATTTGGTACGTGGCGGAATCGACATTTGCTGAAATCCGAGGGATGCGCGATGTCGCCGGCGTAGATCTCTGGCAGCCGGACCCTGTGCACGCCGAATTGCCGGGAACGTTTCTCAGTTGTGAGGTGTGTATTTCGGATCGGCCCGCCACGGAACTTGTCTGGGTGTTTCCAGATGGAACCGAAAAACGGTTCCCGATGAGTGGCTGAACGACTACAGACGACCCGCGCGGCCGGTGGCGTTGCAGCAGACGCGAGCATCCCAGGCTAACCTGCTGCTGTATCCGAGCGCTCATCCAGTCTGAGGCTATTCGTTCACCTCATCTCTGGAGTCATACCAGACCGTGCGTGGTCAGCGGCAGGTTCACGAAGGGAATGATGTTTGTGTGGCCGCCGCCATCGAACATCGGTGCGTCGGGTACCATCGTGTTGGCCAACGAAACTTGAAGGTGTTCCGGATCGGCCCCCGCCGACGATTGCCAGGCAACGACCGCTTCGGTGAGCGACAGTTGATTCGCAGCGGCGCCTCCGGATCTCTGAAGTCGACACCGTTGCCCACCAGCGCAACTCGGTCATCGCTACCCAGATTGGCGGCGCCACTCCAGATCTCGGCCTCGCGTGCGGCGCCGGACGTCGCATCGTTGCCGACGGGGCGGACGTCTATTTGCTCGCTCGCGAGGCTTTGAAAGGTGCGGTTGACGTCGGTCGAAACCGCTGCAGAACCTGACGACCCAAAGATGTCCGGGGTCGTTTTGAAGTTGAGCGTATCGGTGTTGCTGATACCCGCGTACGCATTGCCGGCTGTATCTGTCAGCGCACCGCTGTCGATCCGAACGCTGTAAGTGGTGTTGAAAACCAGATCGAGCGTCGGGTTGATCGTTACGTGATCACCGCTGATGCTGACTTGCGACGCATCAGTGATGGCGATTGTGCGCGTATCGAGGCCACCGGGGCTGCTACTGATGATGATGTTGCCGCTGCCGGCGCGCACGTTCTCACTGAAGTCCAGCACGATGTTCGCACCCAACGGAACATCGCTCCCACCATCCGCAGGTGTACTGGAGTTCAAGATCGGCGCGGTCGTGTCGACGATAAAGGAAGGGTTGTCGCCAACTTGCGGATGGCCGAGGTTAGCAGCATTGCCCGCGACGTCTGCGATGGAGCTGTCGTTCCGATCCAGGGCGTTGGACGGAATGCTGATGCCATCGGTGTCTCCCGCGCCCGGTTGGATCGTGTACTGAAAAATGAGACTGGTGGTGCCACTGCCCGAGACATAGCCAGCATCCACTCTGTCGTTGCCGATCCGCAGTTCGAGGCTGGGAGTGCCGCCGGACGTATCGACCACCGTTGCCTCAGACATGGTCACCGTGGCTGTCACTACATCGCCGGCGTTCAAAACGCCGCCCGCGCTACTGAGCGCGATGGCGGAGACGGTGGGGGGCGTTTCATCGACGAGGTTGGTGACCGCGAGCGAAACCCCGAGCTCGCTGCTGTGGCTGGCCGCGTCTGTAGCTACGACGGTGAAGCTGTAGCTGGGCTTCGCCTCGAAGTCCGGGCTGGCGGTGAGCCTGACGGCGCCGGTGGCGGAACTGATGGTGAAGAGGGCTGAGTCGTCCACCGGCTTCAGGCTGTAGGTGGTGCTACCGGTGCTGATGTCGTCCGTGTCCGTGCTGGTGACCGTGTATACGATCTGGTTTGAACCGCTGTTTTCGGTGATCGCGTTGGCGGTGGCGCTGGACGTGATCTTCGGGGCCACCTCGTCCAGGTCGTTGATCCCCAGCGACACCACGAGTTCGCCGCGGTTACCGGCCGCATCCGTGGCCACCACGGTGAAGCTGTAGCTCCCCTTCGCTTCGTCGTCAGGGTTCGCTGTCAGCGTGACGGCGCCGGTGCTGGCGTTGATGCCGAAGGCCGCCGCGTCACCGCCCGGCTTGAGGCTGTAGGTCACGACGCCGGTCCCGGTGGCGATGGCGGTGTATACCACCTGCTGGGCACCACTGTTCTCGTTGATCGCGGTGGCCGTTGCACCGGAGGTGATGGTGAGGGACCCGGTATCACTCAAGTCGTTGATCGCAAGGGAGACCGCACGTTCGCTGCTGTTGCCGGCCGCATCGGTGGCCACCACGGTAAAGCTGTAGCTCGGCTTCGCTTCGAAGTCCGGGTTACCGGTCAGAATCACCGCGCCGGTGGTGGCGTCGATGCTGAAAGCCGCGGCATCGCCACCGGCTTTGAGGCTGTAGGTGATCGTCCCGGCGTCGGTCGCGGTGACCGTATAGACGTGCTGACCCGGGCCGCTGTTCTCGGCGATCGCCGCAGCTGTGCCCGCGGAGGTGATCGTGGGTGGCACCGTGTCCGAGACCGGCGGAGGAACACTCCCCCCGGACTCTCCACCGCCGCTGCCACCACCACCGCCCGCGAGCAGCGCAAGCCCCAAACCACCTACGCCCAGACCGACCCAGAGCAACGGCGAGCTACCACCGCCGGCCTGGCCGCCGGAACCGGTTTCCTCTTCGCCCGAACCCGTCCCCTCTCCGTCGTCGTTGGCGCCGGACGATGCCACTTGCGCCCCCGCGACAGCAGTCCCCGGAACCGCCGACTCCGGCGTGAGCGGCGAGCCGGAAAAGGGTCCTGCGCCGCTGCCGATATTCGTCGTCGGATAGAAGGTCACGTCGGTGGCGGCAAAGAAGCCGTTCAGCACCAGCACCTCGGTGCCGCGCACCTTCACGATCAGATCCTCACCCAGACGTTCAGCTACCAGCGTCTGTGGCGCCTCGTAGTTGGCGCGGTCGATCAGCGTGAACGCGGTGTCGGGTGCGGCGGGCACGAACTGCGGCGGCGCCTCGAGCGGTACCCACTCGATCCTGCCATCCGCGAGCCGCCGGATCAGAATGAAGCTCTGCTGTTCGGGCGGGCTATTCATCGCGCAACCCGCGGCGATAGATATCTTTCTTTGGATAGTCGTTGCCAACCCGGACCAATGCGCAGCTGTCCGTCATTTATTCCAAGCCTCTTAGGGCGCTAAGTAGCGAAGGTATGGATCGTCTGACATGCGTGTTCCCCATCCGTTCCGTTGGATCAGAGAATGCGGGAGCGAGCGAGAACGCGCAAACACGAGGGTGAATTGCTGACCAGACTTAGTTAGCTCGTTGGAAAAAATCAGTATCTGCAATAGCCAATTCTTTTGTTGGTGCCCGGGGTCGGAATCGAACCGACACTGAGTTTCCCCAACCAGATTTTGAGTCTGGCGCGTCTACCAGTTTCGCCACCCGGGCGGCGAGGGCGTGGAGGTTAGCCAACGTCTCCATCATGGTCAATCGAGACCGGCTCGAGTCTGGCGACCGTCGCGTTGGTCACGTAGACTGCCGCGCTCTTTCGTTGGTCGGTCAAGCCAATGCCTCTTACACGCAGCGATTTCAGCTACGTGCTGCCGGAGCGTCTGATCGCGCAGACGCCGCTACCGAAGCGTACCGATAGTCGCCTGATGGTGATCGATCCGCAGCGCGGTGCGGTGGAGCACAGACGGTTCGACGAGTTGCCCGATCTGCTCACCGCCGAACGACCTGATCGTGCTGAACGACACGCGCGTGATCCGCGCGCGGTTGCGCGGACAAAAGGACTCTGGCGGCGCGGCCGAGCTGTTGATCGAGCGCGTCGAAGGAGAGCGGCGCGCGCTCTGTCAGGTGCGCGTCAGCAAACCGCTGAAGCCGGGCCGCAGTGTGCTGCTCGAACCGCACGGCGAGCCGGTGACGGTGGTGGAGCGCTGCGGCGACTTGTACCGCTTCGAATTCAGGCGCGCGGTCGACGACGTGATCGACGCGTGCGGTCAGGTGCCGCTGCCGCCGTACATCGCGCGTTCGCCTGACGAGATCGACGAGGCGCGGTATCAGACGGTGTTCGCGGAGCGGCGCGGTTCAGTGGCGGCGCCGACGGCCGGGCTGCACTTCGATCAGGCGCTGCTCGACCGGTGCGCGGCGGCGGACGTCGCGATCGCTCGCGTCACGCTGCACGTCGGCGCCGGCACCTTTCAACCGATGCGCGTTCACGATCTGGCTGCACATCGCATGCACGGCGAACGGATAGCGGTGGGTTCCGATCTGGTGGAGGCGGTTGCCGCGTGCAGGTCGCGGCGCGGCCGAGTGGTCGCCATCGGAACTACGGTGGTGCGGGCGCTCGAAACCGCGGCGCGCGACGGCGCGCTCGCGCCGTTCGACGGCGACACCGACATCTTCATTCATCCGGGCTACCGCTTTCGCGTCGTGGACGCGCTCGTCACGAATTTCCATTTACCCGAATCGACGCTGTTGATGCTGGTTGCGGCATTTGCGGGCAGACAGCGCGTGCTCGATGCGTACGCGGTTGCGGTGCAGCGTGAGTACCGGTTCTTCAGCTACGGAGACGCGATGTTCATTACTCAGCGGTGCGACGATGCAGTTTGAGTTGCGCGCACGCGATGGTTTCGCGCGGGCCGGACGTGTGGCAACCGCGCACGGCTCGTTCGATACGCCGGCGTTCATGCCGGTGGGCACATACGGAACCGTGAAGGCGTTGACGCCGACGCAGCTCACCGAACTCGGTGCGCAGATCGTACTCGCCAACACGTTTCATCTGTTGATGCGCCCGGGCGATCAGATCGTGCGCCGGCTCGGCGGATTGCACGGCTTCATGAGCTGGTCGGGTCCGATCCTCACCGACTCCGGCGGTTTTCAGGTGTGGAGCCTCGGCGCGTTGCGCAAGATCAGCGAAGAGGGCGTCGACTTCAAATCGCCGGTGAACGGCGACCGCGTGTTTCTATCGCCGGAACGTTCGATGGAAGTGCAGCGCAATCTCGGCGCCGACATCGTGATGGCGTTCGACGAATGTACGGCGCACCCGGCAACGCACTCGGCAGCTCGCGAGTCGATGGAGTTGTCCACGCGCTGGGCGGCGCGCAGCAAGTCCGCGCACGGCGACAGCGACGCGGCGTTGTTCGGCATCGTGCAGGGCGGCATGTATTCGGATCTGCGACGGGAGTCGCTCGAGCGCCTCATCGAAGTCGGTTTCGACGGATACGCGGTCGGCGGGCTGTCGGTCGGCGAGTCGAAGGAAGAGATGGCGGCGGTATTGGAGAGTCTGATGCCGCTGATGCCGGAAGAGCGACCGCGTTATCTGATGGGCGTCGGTACGCCGGCGGATCTCGTTGCGGCGGTGGCGCTCGGCGTCGACATGTTCGACTGCGTGTTGCCCACCCGCAACGCCCGCAACGGTTATCTGTTCACGTCGCGCGGCGTGTTGAAGATTCGCAACGCGGCGCATCGCGACAGCGCCGCTCCGATCGATGAAGCGTGCGGCTGTTATACCTGTGCCGGATTCACGCGCGCGTATCTGCATCACCTCGATCGGTGCGGCGAGATACTCGGCAGCGTGTTGATGACGATCCACAATCTGAACTACTACCAGACACTGATGCGTCGTTTGCGCGAGGCCATCGAAATGGGTACATTTCGCACCCTCGTCGCATCCCTGCACAACGGTTGGAACTCCCCGGATGAATCTATTTGATACCGCTGCGTATGCGGCTGAAGCCGGTGCGGCGCCTGGTGCCGGCTACATGGACATTCTGCTTCTGGTCGGCTTCGTCGGCATCTTCTACTTCCTTTTGTGGCGGCCGCAGAGCAAGCGCCGCAAAGAACATCAAGCATTGATGACCGGGTTGGCGAAAGGCGACGAGGTCGTTACCGCCGGCGGCATCGTCGGACGCATCTCGAAAGTGGAAGACGACTTCGTGAAGCTGCAGGTCTCGAACAACGTCGAACTGCGCATTCAGAAGAGCGCCGTCGGCGCGACGCTGCCCAAAGGTACGCTGAAGTCGTTGGACGAGAAGTGACGCCTGCGGTTCGTTTCGGAATCAGCCGATGAGCCGTCTCACCGACACTCTGCTCGGGCTATCAGAAGGCCCGGCGCGTGCCCCCAACACGTATTCGGTGGGGCGGTATATCGCGATTCTGGTCGTGATCCTCATCGGGTTGGTCTATTCGCTGCCGAACCTCTATCCGCCCGATTTCGCGTTGCAGATCCGCGCCGAAGCGGCCGATGCGCAGATGACGCAGGAAATCGTCGACAAGGCGACACAGGCGCTCGAACACGCCGGCATCCATATAAAGGGTACGCACATGGACGCCAAGAGCGCCGTGTTGCGGCTCGACAGCAACGAAGATCAGCTGCGGGGCAGCGAGCTCGTTCAGGCGGCCCTGCATGGCGACAGCGCCACCGCGTCGCAGTTCGTCGTTGCGCTGAACCTCGCGTCCACCACACCGCAGTGGCTGCAATCGCTCGGTGCGCATCCGATGTCTTACGGTCTCGACCTTTCCGGCGGCGTGCATTTCCTGCTCGAAGTCGACATGGAAAAAGCGATCGGCGACCGGATGAAGAGCGAGGAGGACAACATCCGTCGCATCCTGCGCGATGCGCGGCTGCGCTACGTGCCCGCAAGCGACATGGTGGCCGGCACCAAAGTAACCGTTTCGTTCTACGACGCGTCGGTGCGCGATCAGGCACAGGAAGCGATCTCGAAGGAGTACCGCGACTTCCAGATTCTGCCGCGCGACGTCGACGGCAAACCCGCGCTGTTGATGACGATGAAAGAGACGAAGATCCGCGAGATCGAGACGTATGCGATTCAGCAGAACCTGCAGAGTCTGCGCAATCGCGTAAACGAACTCGGCGTATCGGAACCGTTGGTGCAGAGCCTCGGGAAAACCCGCATCGTCGTCGACCTGCCCGGCGTGCAAGACAGCGCCGATGCGAAACGCATTCTGAACAAGTTCGCAAACCTCGAGTTCCGTCTGGTCGCGAAGCAGGACGCGCGGCCGTCTGAAACCGAAATCTATCCGTATGAAGGCCGGTCGATCACCATCGAGCGGCGCAACATCGTCACCGGCGACCGCGTGACGAATGCGGTGCAGGATTACGATCCGCAGAACAACCTGCCGCAGGTCAGTATTACGCTCGACGGCGCCGGCGGCGATCGCATGCACGACGCGACGAAAGACAACGTCGGCAACCAGATGGCGATTCTCTACAAAGAACTGAAGCCGCGTTCGCGCATCGTCGTCGAAGACGGCAAGGACGTGGTGCAGAACTTCAGCGTCGAAGAGAAGCGGCTGATCAACGTCGCGACGATTCGCTCGGCGCTCGGCTATCGATTCCGCATCACCGGCGTGGGACTGGGTGAAGCGCGCGATCTCGCGCTGCTGTTACGCGCCGGCGCACTGGCCGCGCCGATGTACATCGTCGAAGAGCGCACGGTCGGTGCCAGCCTCGGTGAAGACAACATCCGCGCCGGTCTGCACGCGGCCGTCGGCGGCTACATCCTCGTGCTGCTGTGCATGGTCATTTACTACAAAGCGTTCGGCATGATCGCGAACATCGCGCTCGCGATTAACGTGATTCTGCTGGTCGCGCTGATGTCGGTGCTCGGTGCAACGCTCACGATGCCGGGCATCGCCGGCATCGTGCTCACCATGGGTATGGCGGTGGACGCCAACGTGCTGATCTTTTCGCGGGTGAGGGAGGAAGCGGCGGAACGCCCGCCGCAAGCGGCGATCACGGCGGGATTCGACCGCGCGTACACGACGATCGTCGACTCCAACCTGACGCACTTGCTGGTGGCGTTGATTCTGCTCGCGTTCGGCTCCGGGCCGATCAAAGGTTTCGCGGTCGTGCTGACGCTGGGGATCATCACGTCGATGTTCACCGCGATCACCGTGACGCGCGCGATGGTGAATCTGATGTTCGGCGGCCGGCAGCTGAAGAAGCTCTGGGTATGAGTCAGCCGATACGCGTCATCAACTTCATGGGGTTGCGCACGTACGGTGCGATCTTCTCCGTCCTCGTAATGCTGATCTCGATCGGTTCGCTCGCAACGCGCGGTTTGAACTTCGGTCTCGACTTCACCGGCGGCACGCTGGTGGAAGTCCAGTTCGTCGATCCGGTGGTCGCCGAAGACGTGCGTATCACGCTCGCGAATGCCGGCATCCACGAGGCGGTCGCACAGCATTTCGGTTCGGAGCGCGATGTGCTGGTTCGGGTGCCGCCACAGAAAGGCGAGTCGGAGGCGCTGCTCGCAGATCATCTTCGCAGCGCGCTGACGTCGAAATACGCCGGCGTACAACTGCGACGTTCCGAATTCGTTGGCCCGGCGGTGGGCGCAGAACTGCGCGAAACGGGTGGACTCTCCGTGCTCGCGGCGCTGGGCGCGGTAATGGCCTACATGATGTTTCGCTTCACCAGCAAATTCGGCATCGGCGCGGTCGTGGCGTTGATTCACGACGTCGTCGTTACGGTGGGGGCGTTCTCGGTATTCCAGTGGACGTTCGACCTGCCGACGCTCGCGGCGGTGCTCGCGGTCATCGGCTATTCGGTCAACGATACCGTCGTAGTGGCAGACCGGATCCGCGAGAATTTCCGCAAGCTGCGCAAAGGCACCGCACTCGAGATCGTCAATCTCTCGCTGACGCAGACGCTGGATCGAACGTTGATGACGTCGTTTACGACTCTGCTGGTCGTCATCGCGCTGTTCCTGTTCGGCGGCGATACGGTGCGCGGCTTTTCGATTGCGCTGATCGTCGGGATCGTGTTTGGAACGTACTCGTCGACGTACGTGGCCGCGGCCATCGTGCTCGCGATGGGCAATACGCGCGAAGATCTGCTGATTCCGGAGAAGGTCAAGGACGACGTGCCCTGACGGGTGATCGAAGGGGCGCGGGTCAACCCTGCAGAAGCTGCGGCGTCAACGTCGGCCGGATCGTCTGCAGAATCGCTTTGAACACCTTCGGATTGCCGGCGACGACGTTGCCGGTCTCCATGTAGCGCTCGCCGCCGATCAGGTCGCTGACGAATCCGCCGGCTTCCATGATCAACAACGCGCCGGCCGCCATGTCCCACGGCTTCAGGCCGAGTTCCCAGAATCCGTCGGCGCGACCGGCCGCCACGTAAGCGAGATCGAGCGCGGCCGAACCGGCGCGACGAATGCCGCGACACTGGCTGCTGAATGCCGACAGCATCGCCATGTACGGATCGAGATGTTGCGCGACGTCTCTGAACGGAATGCCGGTTGCGAGCACGGCGTCTTCGAGGCGATGCCGGTTGCTCACGCGGATGCGCTTGCCGTTCAGCTGTGCACCGGCGCCACGCGATGCGGTGAATTCTTCGTTGCGCACCGGGTCGATGATCACCGCGTGTTCGAGTCGGTTGCGGTACTTCAGCCCGATCGATACGCAGAAGTGCGGTATGCCGTGAAGGTAGTTGGTGGTGCCGTCGAGCGGATCGATGATCCAGGTGTATTCGGCGCCGCTGAACGACTCGCCGCGTTCTTCGCCGAGGATGCCGTGATCCGGATACGCCTTGTGCAGTATGTCGACGATGGCGTCTTCGGCGTCGCGGTCCACGTCGGAGACGAAGTCGTTGCGCGCCTTCTCGACGATGTTCAGCGTGTCGATGCGGTCCATCGCGCGCACCATGATCTGACCCGCGCGGCGGCCGGCGCGAAGCGCCATGTTGATCATTGCGTGCATGAGCGGATGGGGGTGTCGAAGGGCGCGCGATTCTAGCAGGTGCCGGTGCGCCATGAAACGACCGTTATAATGCCGACATGACATCACTCGAACATGTGCGCATCGTGCTCGTCGAGACGAGCCATCCCGGCAACATCGGCGGCGCGGCGCGCGCGATGAAGACGATGGGCCTCGAGCAATTGTGGCTCGTGCGCCCGGGACGTTATCCCGATCCGCAAGCCGAGTGGCGCGCGGCCGGCGCGCTCGACGTGCTGGACCGTGCGGTGGTCGTCGATTCGCTCGATGCCGCCATCGCCGATTGCACGCTGGTGGTCGGCACCAGCACGCGGACGCGGCGCATCCCGTGGCCGCTGCTGACCGCGCGCGAAATCGGCCCGCACATACAGCGCGAGTCGTCGCAACAGCCGATCGCGGTGTTGTTCGGACGCGAGACGAGCGGTCTCACGAACGACGAGTTGCAGCGGTGCAACGTGCATCTGCAGATTCCGGCGAATCCGGCGTATCCGTCGCTGAACGTCGCGATGGCGGTGCAAGTGGTGTGCTACGAGCTGTATCAGGGTGCGCTCGAACCGACCGGCGAGCCGAGCGCCGCGACATGGGATCGCGATCCCGCGACGGTCGCTGCGGTCGATGCGCTGCTCGCGCATTTCGAGGGTGTGCTGACGCGCGTGGAATTCCTCGATCCATCGAACCCGGGGCAGGTGATGGCGCGGCTGCGACGCCTGTTTACGCGGCTGCGACCCGACGACACCGAGGTGGCCATCCTGCGTGGTGCGCTGACCGAGATCGAGCGGTCGCTGAACCGGACCGATACTGGACCAAAATAGTCGGGTATTGCATACTGCGGCGCCTTCACGGGTCACGGTCCCATTGCCATGCGGCTCACGACGAAAGGCCGCTATGCGGTCACGGCGATGCTCGATCTCGCGCTGCACAGCGCGACCGGCCCGGTAACGCTCGCCGATATTTCCGCCCGCCAAGGCATCTCCCAGTCGTATCTCGAACAGCTGTTCGGCAAGTTGAAGCGCGCTCGCCTCGTGCAGAGTCTGCGCGGGCCGGGCGGCGGTTATGCGCTGACGCGCGCGCCGCGCAGCATCAGCATCTCGGAGATCATCAGCGGCGTCGGCGAAGGCATCGATGCCACCCGTTGCGGCGGCATCGGCGATTGTCAGGACGGCCTGATCTGCATCACGCACGATTTGTGGATGGATCTGTCGCAACGCATCGACGACTTCCTGTCCGAGGTGAGCCTCGGGTCGTTGATCGAACGCGGCGAGGTGCAGGCGATTTCGCGGCGGCAGGATGCCAAGGCAGGACAAGAGCGTAACGACGGTCGTCTGATCGACGCGCGCGTGCTCAACTGATCGATGCGTAAACCCATCTATCTCGACTACTCGGCGACGACGCCGGTCGATCCGCGCGTTGCGCAGAAGATGAGCGACTGTCTGCTCACCGACGGCAACTTCGGCAACCCGGCATCGCGCTCGCACGTGTACGGCTGGCAGGCGGAAGAGGCGGTCGAGGAAGCGCGCACGCAGGTCGCCAAACTGTTGAATTGCGATCCGCGCGAAATCGTCTGGACGTCCGGCGCGACCGAATCCGACAACCTCGCGATCAAGGGCGTCGCCGAAGCGAACGGCAAGAGCCGCCGTCACATCGTGACGAGCGCGATCGAACACAAAGCCGTGCTCGATACGTGTGCGTACCTGGAAACGAAGGGCTACGAAGTCACCTATCTGCAGCCCGGACCGTCCGGAATCGTCGAGCCGGCGCAAGTCGCAGCCGCGTTGCGGCCCGACACGCTGCTGGTTTCGCTGATGCACGTGAACAACGAAATCGGCGTGATCAACGACATCGCGGCGATCGGCGACGTGTGCCGCGCCGCCGGCGTGCTGTTCCATGTCGACGCTGCGCAAAGCGCGGGCAAGGTTGCTATCGACCTCGCGCTGATGAAGGTCGATCTGATGTCGCTGTCGGCGCACAAGATGTACGGCCCGAAAGGCATCGGCGCGCTGTACGTGCGGCGCATGCCGCCGGTGCGGATCGCCGCGCAGATGCACGGTGGCGGACACGAGAACGGCAGACGTTCCGGCACGCTCGCCACGCATCAGATCGTCGGCATGGGCGAGGCGGCGCGCATCCTGCGTGAGTGCATGGACACGGAGAACGCGCGGATCGCGACATTGCGAAATCGTCTGTGGTCGCATTTGAAGCAGATGGACGGCGTACGCGTGAACGGCGATCTCGATCGCCGGCTGCCCGGCAATCTGAACGTTGCATTCGCCGGCGTCGACGGCGAAACGCTGATGCTCGCGCTCGACGACATCGCGGTCTCCACCGGCTCGGCGTGCACGTCAGCAACCGTCGAACCGTCCTATGTGCTGCGCGCGCTCGGCGTGCCCGACGATCTCGCGCATGCGTCGCTACGATTCACCGTCGGTCGGTTCACTACGGAAGACGACATCGATCGTGCGGGGCGACGCGTGGTCGAAGTGGTCGAACGCCTGCGCGAACGCAACGCCGCCTGAGAATCGACTGCCCTCAGACTAGGAAATGCGTATAATACGCGGCCGCGAAATCCCCCTATTGCTTGAAAATTCAAATAGATAGGGCGTCTTGCTGACAGCCGACAATAACGGAGTTTCTTCATGGCATCGGAACGCACACTGTCCATCCTCAAACCGGACGCGGTGGCGAGGAACATCATCGGCGAAATTTACTCCCGGTTCGAAAAAGGCGGGTTGAAGATCGTTGCCGCGCGCATGCAGCGGCTCTCGCGCGCGAAAGCCGAGGGCTTCTATGCCGAGCACAAGGGACGTCCGTTCTTCGAGAGCCTCGTCACCTATATGATGTCGGGCCCGGTCGTCATTCAGGTTCTCGAAGGCGAGAACGCGATTGCCGTCAATCGCAAGCTGATGGGAGCGACCAATCCGAAGGATGCGGATCCAGGGACGATCCGCGCCGACTTCGCCGAGTCGATCGATGCGAACGCAGTGCACGGTTCCGATTCGCCTCAAAGCGCGGCGCGGGAGATCAGTTACTTTTTCGGCGCCGACGAGATTTATCCGCGAGGCTGATGCGACCGTGAGCTCCGAAGCCCCCCTCGTAAACCTGTTCGGACTCGACCGCGCCGGCGTGGCGGGGTTGTTCGACGCGATCGGCGAGCAACGTTATCGCACCGCGCAGGTGATGAAGTGGGTGTATCACCGCGGCGTGCGTGAATTCGCCGCGATGACCGATCTGTCGAAAAAGCTGCGCGACAGCCTGACGCAAACGGCGTCGCTCGCATTGCCCGAAATCGTCAGCGAGCGCGTATCGGTCGACGGTACTCGCAAGTGGGCGTTGAAAGTCGGGAACGGCAACGCCGTGGAAGCGGTGCTCATTCCGGACCGCGGCCGCAACACGTTGTGCGTGTCGTCGCAGGTCGGCTGCGTACTCGACTGCAGCTTCTGCTCCACCGGCAAGCAGGGTTTCAACGGCAACCTGTCGGCTGCGGAGATCGTGGGGCAGGTGGCGCTGGTGTCCGAGGTGTTGCGCGGACTCGGCGACGAACGCGGTGTTACCAACGTCGTGATGATGGGGATGGGCGAGCCGCTGCTGAACTTCGACAACGCGGTGCGCGCCGCGTCGATCCTGACCGACGATTTCGCTTTCGGCATTTCGAAGCGGCGCGTCACGTTGAGCACCGCCGGTGTCGTGCCGGGCATCTACAAGCTGGCCGAAGTGTCCGATGTCGCGCTCGCGGTATCGCTGCACGCGCCGAACGACGCACTCCGCGACAAGCTGGTGCCGATCAACCGCAAATATCCGATCGCCGAACTGATGGCGGCGTGCCACCACTATCTGAAAGTGCTCGGCGAACACCGCAGCATCACGATCGAGTACACGTTGATGCGCGGCGTGAACGACTCGGTGGCGCAAGCGCACGAACTGGCGAAGCTGCTGCGCGACTTGCGCTGCAAGATCAACCTGATCCCGTTCAATCCGTTTCCGGCGTCCGGTTACGAACGCCCCGACGACGCTACCGTGCGGGCATTCCAGACCGTGCTGCTGAACTCGGGTTATGCCGCCATGTTGCGCACGACGCGCGGTGAAGACATCTCGGCGGCGTGCGGACAACTGGTCGGCGAAGTGGCGGACCGGACGAAGCGTCAGGCGCGTTACCTCGCGCGCGTCAAAGCGTTGGAGGTCGCATGATGCGATTCGCCTGGTTCGCGCTGCTGTTGCTGATCGGCGGTTGCGTGACGGAAGAGACCGGCGGACCAAAGACTGCGACGACGCAGCAGAAGTTGCAGGCATTTCTCGAGCTCGCCCGCGGCTACCTGGAGAAGCGCGACTACGCCAATGCAAAGCGCCCGCTGGAGCAGGCGCTGAAGGTCGACCCGACGTCGGCTGAAGCGCACGTGCTGATGGCGTCGGTATATATCGCCGACGGCGATACCCAGTTGGCCGAACGCGAGTACAAGGACGCGTTGCACAGCGAACCCCGCAACGCGATGGCGCAGAACAACTACGGTACGTTTCTGTTCGGAGAAGCGCGTTACAAGGATGCGGCGCAACATCTGAAGATCGCAGCAAACGACCCGTCGTACGGTCGCCGCGGACAGGCGTACGAAAATCTCGGGCTGACGCAGCTCAAACTCAATCAACCGGCCGAAGCCGAACAGTCGTTTCTGCGCGCATTGATGCTGAACACCGCGCAACCGCGCAGCGCGCTGGAACTCGCCGACCTCTACTTCAAGGCCGGCGATTTCACTCGCTGCAAGCAGTACTTCGAAATGTACAACGCCATGTCGCGTCCGAGTCCGCGCAGCCTCTGGCTGGGTGTCAGGCTCAGTCGCGTGCTGGACGACCAGGACCAGTTGTCGAGTTATGCGCTGGCGCTGAAGAACCTGTTTCCCGATTCGCCGGAATATCGCCTCTATCAGGAACGAGCCTGGTGAGTGATGCGACACCGGGACCCGGCGCCATCGTACGCGCGCAACGCGAGACACGCGGGCTGACGCAGACAGGACATCGCGGACACGCTCAATCTCGGCGCGCGCGTCGTCGAAGACATTGAGACCGAGAACTGGGCGCGGCTGCCCGCTGCGGCATTCACGCGCGGCTACCTGCGCGCCTATGCAAAGCTGTTGGATATCGACCCCGACACGGTGGTGAGTGCGTTCGACGCGGCGGTGAGTCGTGGCGAGACGCGTTCGGCGGTGGTCACGACGATGCAGCGCTCGCATCGCCGCGGTCTTGCGGACCTGACGCAGAAGCACCCGGGTGTCGTGCTGACAGGCGCGGTAGGCGGCGTCATCTGTGCGGTGGTGATCGTGCTGTGGGCGGTCTGGCCCAATGTCGGCGTCAAAGAAGCCGTGGTCGCGAAACAACCGGCTGGCCCCGCGGAGACGGCGATTCCGAAAGCGGCGCAGGCCGGCGCCACGACCGAGTCGTCTGCGACGGGCCGGCCGAGACTGCGGCGCGCTCCCGCAATCATTGCGAGTGCCACGGCCTCGGTTGCGGCCAGCGCCGCTGCCGCGCCCTCGCACGACGATCAGGGCGCGCACCGGATCACCAGCGATGGGAACGACCGGCTGAAATTCGCGTTCACCGACGATTGCTGGGTGGAGATAAAAGATGCCAAAGGCAGCAGCATCTACAGTGCCCTGAGCAAATCCGGCGACTCGCTGGAACTGATCGGCAGGCCGCCGTTTCACATCCTTCTCGGCAATGCGCCTGCAGTGACGTTGGCGTTCAACGGCGAGCGCGTGGCGCTGTCGCCGCATACGCGCAACAACGTCGGCACGCTGGTGCTCGGCCAGTAGGGGGCGCCATCGTGCAATCGATCAGAGGCATGCGCGATCTGCTGCCGCCGGAAGTGCGGCGGTGGCAAGGCGTGGAGCGCGCGACGATTCGCGCGCTCGAATCGTTCGGCTACGAGGAAATCCGCCTGCCGCTGCTCGAGCCAACGGAACTATTCAGCCGCGGTCTCGGTGAAGCCACCGATGCGGTAGAGAAGGAGATGTACAACCTGCTCGATCGCGACGGCGAACAATTGTCGTTGCGCCCGGAAGGTACCGCGAGCTGTGTCAGGGCGTGTCTGCAACACGGCCTGATCTTCAACCAGACGCAACGCCTGTGGTACCGCGGCCCGATGTTCCGTTACGAGCGGCCGCAGAAAGGCCGCTACCGGCAGTTCGAGCAGATCGGCGCGGAAGCATTCGGCATGGCTGGCCCGGACGTCGACGCGGAACTGATTCAGATGTCCGCAGCGTTGTTTCAGGCGCTCGGCGTTTCGCGCGAGCTGCGGCTCGAACTCAACACGCTTGGCTCGGCGGACGTCGAGGCGCTCTTATCGCGACGCGCTCGTGAACTACCTGACGCCGCTGCGCGCGCAACTCGATCCCGACAGCCAGCGCCGGCTGGATCGCAATCCGCTGCGCATCCTCGACAGCAAGGATCCGAAGACGCAAGCGCTGCTCGAAGGGGCGCCGTCGTTGTCGGATCACCTCGACGCCGAGTCGAAAGCGCACTTCGACGGCTTGAAGCGTCTGCTCGACGCGTTGCAGATCGGCTACGTGATCAATCCGCGTCTGGTGCGTGGACTCGATTACTACACGCATACCGTGTTCGAATGGGTGACCGACGCCCTGGGCTCGCAAGGCACCGTGTGTGCAGGGGGGCGTTACGACGGCCTTGTAGAACAACTCGGCGGTCGACCGACTCCCGGCGCGGGATTCGCGATCGGCGTCGACCGGCTGGTGTTGCTGCACGAGGCGTTGGCGCTCGATGTCCGTGCCGAACCGATCGACGGTTACTGCGTGATACTCGACGACGCGCACACGGCGTGGGCGATGTCGGTGTGTCAGCGCGTACGCGAAGCATTTCCGGAGGTGCGACTCAGAACGAACGCCGGCGGTGGCAAACTCAAGAATCAGATGAAGCGAGCGGATGCGAGCGGGGCGGCGTGGGCCTTGATCGTCGGCGAAGACGAAGTGGCGAACAACGAGATCACATTGAAATGGCTGCGCGCCGATGCGCCTCAGGAGCGGTTGTCTCCGACCGCGCTGATCGAGCGACTGGCCGCCTGGATCGACGGAGGGAACTGACGCGTGTCGGAATACATGAATGACGACGACCGGGTGCTGGTGCTGCGCCGGTGGTGGGAAGGCAACGGCACGTCGATGATCGTGACCCTGGTGCTGGTCATCGGCGCCGTCATCGGCTGGCGTTGGTACAACGACTACACTCAGACGCGCGACGAAGCGGCGTCGACCACGTATCAACGCTATCTGGAAGCGCGGCAGCACGATGCGAAACCGGAAGAAGTCGCAACCATTCTGGCGACGCTCGACAACGACTTCCGCACCACCGGCTATCGCGCGTTCTCGCTGTTCTATCGCGCTCACGATGCCGCCGAGGCGCAAGACTTCGCCAAAGCAACCGAATATCTCGAGACCGTCGTCAAAGATACGAAGGACGATCGTTTGCGCGACGTGGCGCGGCTGCGTGTTGCGCGCCTGCAGGTTCAGGCCGGCAATACCGATGCCGCGCTCGAAACGCTGCGCAAGATCACCGGCCAGGGCTTCCGATCGTATGTCGCCGAGCTGAAAGGCGACATCCTCCTCGGTCAGCACAAGGTCGACGAGGCGCGCGAGGCCTATCAGGCCGCGGCGGCCGCGGCGGACAAAGGCGAGCCGCAACCCGTGTTGCAGATGAAGATCACCGATCTCGCCAAGCCCGACGCGGCGCCAGTGGAGGCACCGAAAACCGATGCGCCTGCACCGTAACCTCTGCGGGCTCGTTGGGATCGCGTTACTGAGTTCCGGTTGCAGCTGGTTCTCGTGGCTGCCGTGGGTCGACAAGAAGGTCGATCCCGATGCACCGGCTGAGCTGACGAGCTACAAAGCCGAAGTGCGAATCGACCGCCTCTGGGGCGGCTCGGTCGGCAACGGACTGGGCAAGCAGTACGTTCGCATGCCACCGGGCGTACTCGCCGATCGCGTCTTCGCAGCCGACGGCTTCGGCTACGTGGAAGGGCGTGAACGGTTCAAGGGGAAGAAGCTCTGGAACGCGCGCATCGGAAAGGACGACAAAGGTTTCTTCTCGTTCCTGAATCCGTTCGATCGCCGCGATACCAGTTTCGTCACGGGCGGCGTGGGTGCAGGGGAAGGTCTCGTCATTCTCGGCACGACGCACGCCGAAGTGATCGCGCTGTCGGCCGCTGACGGATCCGAGAAGTGGCGCGTTCGAGTGTCGAGCGAAGTGTTGTCGACTCCCGCAACCGGTGAAGGTCTCGTGTTCGTGCAGACGTCCGACGGACGCCTGGTCGCGCTGGAAGCCAAAGACGGCGCGCGCCGCTGGACGTTCGATACACCGGTGCCGGTATTGACGCTGCGCGGAACCGGATCGCCCGTCTATTCGTCCGGAGTCGTCGTGGCCGGCTTCGCGAACGGCAAAGTCACCGCATTTCGCGCGTCCACCGGCGAGCCGCTGTGGGACCAGCGCGTGATGTTGCCGCAAGGTCGTTCGGAGCTCGATCGGATCGTCGACGTCGACGGCACGCCGGTGATCACCGCGAACGCCGTCTATGCCGCGAGTTTCCAGGGTCGTCTCACGGCGATTCGTCCGTCTGACGGCACCGTGCTGTGGGAGCACGACACGTCGAGTTACGTCGATCTCTCGCAAGGCGCCGGCAACGTCTACGTCGTCGACGACAAGAGCGTGATCACCGCGATCGATCAGCGCACTTCGAGCGTCGCGTGGGAGCAGCGCGCGCTGTTCAAACGCGGCCTGTCGGGCGCGGCGGCGGTCGGCTCGTATCTGGTGGTCGGGGACGAAGACGGCTTCATCCACGTGCTGTCGCAAGTCGACGGTCATCTGGTCGGCCGACGCAAGCTCGACGGCGACGGCATTCGCTCGCAACCGGTCGTTGCCGACGACATCGTGTACTGCATCGGCAATGGCGGGAATCTCATCGCGTTTCGCATCGAGCCCCTGAAGGGCTGACGGACGACTCGGCAGGCAAATCATGCGGACTGTGATCGCGCTCGTAGGCCGGCCGAACGTAGGCAAGTCGACGCTGTTCAATCGATTGACGCGGCGTCGCGACGCGCTCGTGGCCGATGCGCCCGGACTGACGCGCGACCGACGCTACGGCACCGCCGAATTTGGCGACAGATCGTGCACGCTGATCGACACCGGCGGTCTGTTCGACGAAACGGCGGTCGGCGGATTGATGGCGCGACAAGCCGGCATCGCGATCGAAGAGGCCGACGTCGTCCTGTTCATGGTCGATGCGCGCGCGGGTCTGACGCCCACCGACATCGACATCGCCGAACAACTGCGCAAGAGCAATCGCAAGGTGGTGCTCGCGATCAACAAGATCGACAGCACCGCGTTGGATGTAGCCGCCGCGGAGTTCTCGCGGCTCGGTTTTTCGGCGCACGCGCAAATCTCCGCGGCGCACGGACGCGGCATGGCAGCGCTGCAGCAGGTGTTGCTCGACGCGTTGCCGAGCGCCGTGGAAGAGGCGCGGATTGCCGACGAGGGTCCGCCGCGCATGCGCGTTGCGGTGATCGGTCGGCCGAACGTCGGCAAGTCCACCCTCGTCAACCGCTGGCTCGGCGAAGAACGCCAGGTGGTGTTCGATGCGCCCGGGACGACGCGCGATGCGATCGAGATTCCGTTCGACCACGACGTCGGTCGCTTCACGCTGATCGACACCGCTGGGGTGCGTCGCAAAGGCAAAGTCGACGACGTGGTGGAGAAATTCTCGGTCGTGAAAGCGTTGGATGCGATCGAATCGGCCGACGTCGCCGTCGTGCTGATCGACGCAAGCGAGCAGCTGGTCGAACAGGATCTTCACCTGCTCGGCTATGCGATCGATCGAGGCGCGGGACTGGTGCTTGCCGTGAACAAGTGGGATGGGCTGACGAGCGACCAGCGCGAGCGGGTGAAGACCGAACTCGAACGGCGTCTGGATTTTGCGCCGTGGGCGCCGGTGCATCGCATTTCCGCGCTGCACGGCACCGGTGTGCGCGGTCTGCTCGAAGACGTGAAACGCGTTTACGAAGCGGGGCGGTTCGAAGTGTCCACGGCGTTTCTGGCGCGCGTGTTGACCGAGGCGGTAGAGCAGCACGCGCCGCCGAGCGCGAACGGCCGCCGCATCAAGCTGCGTTTTGCACACAAGGCGAGTGGTCACCCTCCTACGATCGTCGTGCACGGCAACCAGACCCACGCGGTGCCCGAGAGCTACACGCGCTATCTGGAGAATCGTTTCCGCAGCGCGTTGAAACTGGTCGGTATGCCGGTTCGGATCGTCTACAAAACCGGCGTGAATCCGTATGCAGGACGCCGCAACGAGTTGACGCCGCGGCAGAAAGAGAGCCGCAAGCGCATGATGCGCCACGTCAAGAAATAGCCGGCTACTGCGCGGCTTTCTGCGCTTTCGGTTTCGGCCGATAGAGCGCCAGCACGGCGGAAGGATTCACTCGCGCGCCATTCAAGCTAACGGACCAGTGAAGGTGCGGACCGGTGGCTCGCCCCGTGGCACCGACCAGACCAATCCGCTGACCTTTACGCACCGCGTCGCCCTGCTGCACGTCGATCTTCGACAGATGGCAGACCATCGAAATCATGCCGCCGCCGTGATCGATGAAGATCGCGTTGCCGTTGAAATAGAGCGGCCCGGCAAATGAGATCGTTCCGGCCGCAGGCGCTACGACAGGTGCGCCGGTGGGGGCCGCGATGTCGAGGCCGGCGTGCGGGTTGCGGGGCTGCCCGTTCAGGATGCGTCGTAATCCGAAGTTCGAACTGACCGGACCCGCTGCCGGCAATTGCAGCGGAAACGGCGAAGCGTCGAACGCAGTAAAGCGATCGTATTGCTCGTTCTGCAGGATCGTTTCCCGCTCTATACGCGCGAGTTCATCGGGCGGCGGATTCACCATCTTGTCGTCCGCGAGCGTGATTCGCTGCACCGGATACGCTTTGTCGACGACCTTGAACGGAATTTCGGTGCGGACCCGTTCGTTCGACTCGACGACCAGCGTGTGCGTGCCGAGCGTCGCGTCGAGTGCGATGCCGACGATCGCGGTCGACTTCGGTTGTTCGACGATCAGCACCGGTCGGTCTTCGTATCTTGCGCTCGCGGTCCCTTCGGGTAGCGGAATCACTTCCACGCCGCCGCGAACGACCGCGTGTGTCGATGCGCGTGAACAGGACGAGCGCCGCAGCGACGGCGAACCGCATGCGGTCAATCGGCATTCGGTTCGACATCCGTCACGACGCAGGTCAGCGAACCGTCTTCGAGATGTGCCATGACGGTATCGCCCGCGGTCGTAGCGGCGACCGATACGATCGGTGTTCCCCAACGCTCGGACAGAGGGGCGGGCGTGGTCACGATCGCGTAGCCGCGACCGAGCGTCGCGAGCGGGCTGACGGCATTCAGCGCGCGACTGACGGCGGCGGTACCCGCGCGCGCCACCTCGACCCGCGCCCTGACTCCGCGCGCCAGCGAATGCTCGGCGCGCAGCAGCGCGGCGCGGGCGTGCGCAATTTCGCGTTGAGGATGGAACTGGCGCAGCCGCGTGCGCAGCAGCGTGGCGACGTTGCGCCCGCGCCCGATGCGGGCGTTCGTAGCCGCGATCAGTTGTCGTTCGACGTCGTCGAGGCGTTGCATGCGCTGTTGCAATGCCCGTCCCGGGTGCGTCAGCCGCCGTGCGACCTGATACAACCCCTGTCGGCGCATGGAGAGCGTGTGCCGCCAATGCGAATGCAGCGACAGCGTCTGGCGCGCCGCGCGGCGCAACCAGTCGCGCATGTTCGGGGCGATCAATTCGGCGCCGGCCGACGGGGTCGGCGCGCGCACGTCGGCGACGAAGTCGCAGATCGTGATGTCGGTTTCGTGGCCGATGGCGGAAACGATCGGAATCGGCGACGCTGCCACCGCGCGCGGCGACCGACTCGAGGTTGAAGGCCCAGAGGTCTTCGAGCGATCCGCCGCCGCGCGTCAGCAGCACTACGTCAGGTTCCACGCCGAACTCGGCCGGCCAATCTGACACCCTGTCCAGCGCTTCGAGTATCTGCGCCTCGGCGTCTTTGCCTTGCACCGACACCGGCAGCAGCGTGACGCGAAGAGCAGGGCAGCGACGGCGCAATACCGATAGCACGTCGCGCAGTGCAGCGCCCGAACGAGAGCTGATCACCGCGAGGTGCATCGGAAAATCGGGCAACGGGCGCTTGCGTGTTTCGGCGAACAGACCCTCGTCGCTGAGCGTGCGTTTCAGTGCATCGAAGGCGGCCCGCAGTGCGCCTTCGCCGGACAGTTCGAGGTGATCGGCGAGCAACTGAAAATCGCCGCGCGCTTCATACAGGCTGACGCGACCGCGCAGAATCACTTTCATGCCGTCGCGCGGCTTGAACCGAACGGAGCGATTTCGATTCGCGAACATCGCGCAGCGCAATTGCGCGCGATCGTCCTTCAGAGTGAAGTACCAATGTCCGGAACCCGGGGCGCGCAGGTTCGACAGCTCGCCCTCCACCCACACCATCGGAAATCGTTCCTCGAGCGTGAAGCGCACCGAGCCGGCCAGTTCGCTGACCGTGTATACGAGCTTGTCGTCATCGCGTTGAAGCATCGCGGCATTCTACTCACGTGCGGCGTGTTGGTCGCGAAGATGCGTAGAAGTCGTTTACAGGCCGTCGATCGACGAGTAGGATCGCGCGTTTAATTTCGCACAGGAGGCCTCGCCCATGTTGCGGATAACGAACGACGCACTCACCTTCGACGACGTTTTGCTGCTGCCTGCCCTGTCCCATGTCCTGCCCTCCGAAGTCGATCTCAAAACCCGCCTGACCCGAACGATCACGTTGAACATCCCGTTGATGTCCGCAGCGATGGACACCGTAACGGAGGCGCGCCTTGCCGTTGCGATGGCGCAGGAAGGCGGCATCGGCATCGTGCACAAGAACATGACGATCGAGCAGCAGGCGCGCGAAGTGCGCTCGGTGAAAAAGTTCGAAAGCGGCATCATTCGCGATCCGATCACGATCACGCCGGACCGCACTGTGGGCGAGCTGCTGAAGCTGACGAGCGAGCACAACATTTCCGGCGTTCCGGTGGTTTCCGGTCGCGAGCTGGTCGGCATCGTCACGAGCCGCGACGTACGATTCGAACCGCGCATGGACGTGAAGATCTCAGAGGTGATGACGCGCAAGGACAAACTGGTGACCGCGCGTGAAGGCGCCGACACCGAAGAGATCCGCGATCTGCTGCATCGCTACCGAATCGAAAAAGTGCTGATTACGAACGATCGCTTCGAACTGGTCGGACTGATCACCGTCAAAGACATCGACAAGGCGCGCATGTATCCGAACGCCTGCAAGGACGAACTCGGTAGGCTGCGTGTCGGAGCCAGCGTCGGCACGAGCGCCGATACTGACGAGCGCGTTGCGGCGCTGATCGAAGCGGGCGTCGACGTGCTGGTGCTCGATACGTCGCACGGTCACTCGACACGCGTGCTCGATCGCAGCCAGCTGGATCAAACAGAAATATCCGAACGTCTCGCTGATCGGCGGCAACGTTGCAACCCGAGCCGGCGCGCGCGCGCTGGCGGATGCCGGCGTAGATTCGGTGAAGGTCGGTATCGGTCCCGGCAGCATCTGCACCACACGGATCGTGACCGGCATCGGTGTACCTCAGGTAACGGCCGTCTCCGAAGTGGCCGAGGAACTGGAGGCCGATGGCATTCCGGTGATCGCCGATGGCGGTATCCGCTATTCGGGCGACATTGCAAAAGCGTTGGTGGCGGGCGCAAGTGTCGTGATGGTGGGCAGCCTTCTCGCCGGCACCGACGAAGCGCCGGGCGAAGTCGAGCTGTATCAAGGGCGCACCTACAAATCGTATCGAGGTATGGGATCGCTCGGCGCGATGGCGCAGTCGAATGGATCGAGTGACCGTTACTTCCAGGAGCTCGGCAACGACGGCGGTCGCAAGCTCGTGCCGGAAGGCATCGAGGGTCGCGTGCCGTATCGTGGCGCGATGGGTCCGATCGTGCTGCAACTGATGGGCGGCCTGCGCGCGGCGATGGGTTATACGGGCTCACCGGACATCGAGACGATGCGCTCACGTCCGCAGTTCGTGCGCGTTACGCACGCGAGCATGATCGAGAGCCACGTCCACGACGTCAGCATTACGAAAGAAGCGCCGAACTACCCGGTCAGTTGACCCACGGATAACCATGTCTAGCGATGCGCACGTCGAACGACTTCTGGTCATCGACTTCGGGGCCCAATACACCCAGTTGATCGCGCGGCGCATCCGCGAGGCGGGCGTGTACTGCGAGATTCACCCGTTCGATGCGCCCGAGTCGTTCATTCGCGACTTCGGCGCGCGCGGCATCGTGTTGTCCGGCGGACCGGAGACGGTGACGGAGGACGCGACGCCGCGGATTCCGGACGTGGTATTCGAATTGCGCGACGCGGGTACGCCGATACTCGGCATCTGTTACGGCATGCAGGCGCTCGCACAGCAGCTCGGCGGCCGCGTGCAGGGTTCGCAGACGCGCGAGTTCGGACACGCGCGCATTCGCGTGTCGAACGGATCGACGCTGCTGAAGCGCCTGCCGTCGATGCAGGACGGCGAACTCGATGTCTGGATGAGCCACGGCGACAAGGTCGTCGCGCTTCCGGAAGGATTCGAGACGACCGCATCGACCGCCAGCGCACCGATTGCGGCAATGGAGAGTCCGGCGACGGCAACCTACGCCGTGCAGTTTCATCCCGAAGTCACGCACACCACCGACGGCTCGGAGATCATCCGCCGCTTCGCGCGCGACATCTGCGGTTGCAGCGGTACGTGGACGCCTCAGAACATCATCGCCGATGCGATTGCATCGGTGCGCGCGCAAGTGGGCAGCGAGCGCGTCGTGCTCGGTCTATCGGGTGGAGTGGATTCGAGCGTGGTCGCCGCGCTGCTGTCGCGCGCGATCGGCGATCAGTTGACGTGCGTGTTCGTCGATCACGGGCTGCTGCGCCTTGGCGAACGCGAGGAAGTCGAGGCGACGTTCACCGCGTCGAATGCACTGAACCTGAATCTGGTGGTCGTCGATGCGGCCGAAGAATTTCTCGGCAATCTGCAGGGTGCCGCCGATCCGGAAGCGAAGCGCAAGATCATCGGCGCAACGTTCATCGACGTGTTCGATCGCGAGGCGCACAAGATCGACGGCGTCAAATGGCTCGCGCAAGGAACGATCTATCCCGACGTGATCGAATCGGCCGCCACCAAGTTCAGTAAGGCGCACGTCATCAAGTCGCACCACAACGTCGGCGGTTTGCCGGAGCGGATGAAGCTCAAGCTGGTGGAACCGCTGCGCGAACTGTTCAAGGATGAAGTGCGGCGCGTCGGACTCGCGTTGGGTCTACCGGAAGCGATGGTGATGCGTCACCCGTTCCCGGGTCCGGGTCTCGGCGTCCGAATTCTCGGCGAGATCAAGCCGGAGTATGCGGATACGCTGCGCCGTGCCGATGCAATCTTCATCGAAGAACTGCGTGCGGCCGGTTATTACGACAAGGTCAGCCAGGCGTTCGCGGTGTTCCTGCCGGTGCGATCCGTGGGTGTGGTCGGCGACGCGCGCCGCTACGCGCACGTCATCGCGCTGCGTGCGGTCGAAACGACCGACTTCATGACGGCAAGTTGGGCACAGCTTCCGTACGATCTGATCGGTCGCGTCTCGAGTCGGATCATCAACGAGATCGCCGGCGTGTCGCGCGTGGTGTACGACGTGTCGTCGAAACCTCCCGCGACGATCGAGTGGGAGTAACGGAACCCCGCACGCCTCGTGTAGGAGTCGAACTACAGGGTCTGGCGTAACACCCCTTCTACCTTGCAAGTCGTCGCGCGCCGATACTCGACATCGCTCAGGTGAGGTTACAGCCATGATGAGAGGCATCGTCGTCGGCCTGGTGGGTCTGTGCGCGGTCTGCGTCTTTCTGCTGTCGAAACGTTCATCGACGCCTGCGGCGCAACAGAGCGCCGACCTGCGTCGATGGGAAGACGACGGCGGTCATCTGCCGGAGGTCGACCACAACGACGTTCGGCAGCCGCTCGTGACGGTCGAAATTCATTCGACGTGAGATACCACCGGATCGGCGGCGTGTGCCGTTGCGCACGCGACGATCACGTGCCGCGACGCTTCGCCGGCTTCGGCCAGCACGATCCAGTCTGATTCGGCGAGCGGTACCGCACCGCTTGCCGACGCCTGTTCGATGTCGGCTTTCGCCCACGCGGCACAGATGATCAACTCGTGCACGCGCCCGTCACGACGCAAGGTCAGCTGAACGCGCGCCCAATGCGACGGAAGCCGCGGCGTAACGCTGATGCGCCCGCCGCGGATGCGCAACCCGCAAATCGATTCGATGGCGGCGCGGTGCATCCACGCCGCGGAGCCGGTGTACCAGCTCCAACCGCCGCGACCCACGTACGGCGCGTGCGAATAGACGTCGCCGGCCATGACGTACGGCTCGATCTCGTAGCGCGGACCGTACTGCGGGTGCGCCGCTCGGTGCGCCGGGCTCAGGCACGTGAACTAGTGGTAGGCCGCGTCGGCGTCGCCGAGCGCCGCCTGCGCCATCAGCGCCCATACGCCGGCGTGCGAATACTGTCCGCCGTTCTCGCGCACGCCGGGCGGATAGGCGCCGATGTAACCCGGCTCGGCTTCGCGCGCGTCAGCGGCGGATCGAGGATGCGGATCAGACCGTTCGCATCGTCGATCAGCAGCCGCGCGACCGCGGCCATCGACGACTGCTGCTGGTCCGGTGTCGCGATATCGGACAGCACCGCCCAGGCCTGCGCGATCAGGTCGATGCGACATTCGTCGTTCGAACGGGAGCCGAGCGGCGTGCCGTCGTCGAAGAACGCGCGCACGAACCATTCGCCGTCCCACGCGCGGGTGCGCAACGCGTCGCGCCAACCGTGGGCTGCGCCTTCCCAGCGCTCCGCACGCTCGGTGTCGTCGCGCTGACGCGCGATCGGCGCGAACGCGCCGACGAGCGCGCACAGGAACCAGCCGAGCCAGACCGACTCGCCGCGCCCTGGATAGCCGACCCGGTTCATGCCGTCGTTCCAGTCGCCGCTGCCCATCAGCGGCAGGCCGTGCGCGCCGACCGCGAGGCTGCGATCGAGCGTGCGCGCGCAGTGTTCGTAGACGATGCGCTGAGTTCGCTGACGCGCGGCACGTAGTACGCGTCCTCGGCACCGTCCGGGATCGCGTCGCCTTCGAGGAACGTCACGGTCTCGTCGAGCACCGCCGCGTCGCCGGTGACGTCGACGTAGTGGACGTCGCGAACGGCAGCCACAGCAGGTCGTCGGAGAAATGGGTGCGCACGCCGGCGCCGGCCGGCGGATGCCACCAGTGCTGCACGTCGCCTTCGACGAACTGGCGCGACGCGGACAGCACGATCTGTCTGCGCAGCAGTTGTGGCGCGACCGGTGCGAGCGCCATCGCGTCCTGCAACTGATCGCGGAAACCGAACGCGCCGCCGGCCTGATAGAAGCCGGCCGTGCCCACAGGCGGCACGCGAGCGTCTGGTAGAGCAACCAGCGATTCACCAGCGCGTCGAACAGCGGATCGGGCGTGGCGACGGTGATCGCGCCGAGCAGCGCGTCCCAATGCGCACGGCTGCTGCGCTCGCGACCTTCGACATCGAGCAGCGCGGTGCGCGCCAGCGCGCGCGCTGCGTCGCGGGAGGTGCCGTAGCCGAGCAGGAACGTGCACTCGCGCGTCTGTCCCGGCTCCACGGACAGCGAAGGCGCGATCACCGCGCACGGGTCGAGGCGCGCACCGCCGCGCTTGCCGAATTCGTGGGGAATCACGCGCCGGCCCGCGGCGTCGAACAGTTCGCGACGATCGCAGGTCCAGTCGTCCGGTGTTGCATCGGAGCCGTCTCGAATGGCCGCGACGAAGGCCGTGCTGCCTCCGAAGCCCGCGTTCGCGTCGCATTGCGTCGCGAACAACACGGTCGACGCCGCGGCGCCGGGTGTTGCTGCCACTCGTTCGATGCTCGTGCACACCGATTGCCGATCGGAGCGCTGCGCGCCCATCACCCAATCGAACGCGCCGATGATGCGCAGCCTGCGCGTGCGGGGACCCGCATTGCGAAGCGCGATACGCACGTGCTTGACCGACTGGGCGGCATCGACGCACCACGTGGCGCTCACGTCGAGATCGCCCTGACGATGTCGAATCGTCGTCTGTCCCTGGCCGTGCTCGACGATGTACGTGGCCTCGGCCGCATCTGCGGCCGCGGCGAGGTTCCACGTTTCGCGCGTCCTCACGTCCTGCAGCCAGAACGATTCGCCGCTCGGATCGGCGACCGGATCGTTCGACCACGGCGTCAGTTGATGCATGCGGCTGTTGACGGCCCAGGTGTATCCCGCGCCGGCCTCGGAGATCTGCGTGCCGAAATTCGGATTGGCCAGCACGTTGATCCAGGGCCGCGCCGGGCGATTCGCCGCATTCACCGAAAAGCGGAAGCGGCCGGCGCCGTCGAACTGACCCCGCGATGCCGTGACCGCCGATGCACGACTCGGCATCGACGGGCGCGCGACGGACTGTTCGGTGCGTCGCGCAAGCGCGTCGCCGTGCCACTCGATGTGATCCTGCACGTGGTCCGCGAGCGGGCGACCGTCGGCGAAGAGGCGCAAACGCGGCAATACCGCGAACGCCGTTCGTTCTTCCGCGGTAAGGGTCGTCGAAGCCACCACATGCAGTTCGCACGGCCCAGACGGAGCGTCGCGCGCGTATTGTTCGCGAATCGCCGCGAGCTCGCGCTGCAGCGGCATCTCGTATGAACTCGGTTCGCTGTTGAGCACGACCAGGTCGCACGCGACACCGCCCCACGACCAGAGACGCAGCGCGCGTGCGAGCGACCGGACGAGTCCGATCCCGCGCACCGCACCGGCCTCCACGACGACGAGCGGTCGATCGCCGGAAATGCCGAAACGCCACAAGACGCGCCGGTCGAACGCGGTCTCGCGCGTCTCCGCATGCGGCCGCGAGAGGAGAAGCACCAGCATCGTGGTGATCCCTTGAATGGCTCGCATCTCGTCGGAGCTGATGCGCATCTCGCGCATCCGGATCGCGGACAACGTCGTCGACATCAACGCCGCCCGATCGACGACGAGCGCCTGCTGATAGCGATCGACGATGGTCTCCAGCGCGTCGCGCGTGGTTGCGGCGGCGGTGCAGATGGTGATGTGCACCGAACCGTACGCCGGCACGCGCAGCTCCAGCGACAGCGACGCGATCGGATCCAATCCCGTGGTGCGGGTGCCATCCGCATCAGCCACGGCGAAGTTCGCCAACGGCTGTGAAGGCTCGCGGTTGCGTCCCGCCCACACGGCGCGGTCGGTCTGCGCATGCACCGAGACGATGTCGTCCGATTGCGCGACGAAGTGCACGGCGTGCAGTGCTTCCTCGCCCTCGAGCCGCGGATTCCGGACGAAGAACAGTGCGCGCCCCTTTGCATCCCAGTCAGCACTGACGAACAGGTTCGAGAACGCCGGGTGCGTTTCGTCGGCCCGCGCGTCGGCCAGCGTCATCTCGAACGTCGATATCAGATCGACTCGGATCGGCTGCGGTCACTGACTCCACAACTCGATCCGCCGCAGTTCGATGTCGTCCTCCGGGCTGACCCAGACGGTGCATGCGCGCGCAGATCGGGCCACTCCGCGTCGAAAGCACGCGGTCGGCGTGGAAGGTGCGCGGTACGCGGCGGCGTCGTCGGCGCCGGATGCTGCGTCATCGACACCGGCGGGCCGGCCGTTGCAGCGCAGGTAGAAGAAGCTGCCGTAGGCGTCGCGCAGCGCGTCGTCGCGCCAGCGCGAGACGTCGGCGCGACCCCAGCGGCTCCAGCCCGCGCCGTTGGCGCGCAGCGCTACGCTGTAGCGGCCGTTCGACAGCAGGTGGGTCGGTGCAGCGCCGCGCCCGGCACGATTTCGACCGGCGACGGCATGCGCTGGCGTCCGTCGGCGTGCGCGTGCCCGGCGGCGGCGCGAGCAGCACTGCGACACCTCGCGCGGCGCGCGCTCGTGCAGCAGCGAGGCGACGGCGCTGATCCGCGGTTCGCTCATGCCCCAGCGGCGCGCCGCACCGTCGAGCAGCACGTTGGCGAGCGCGACGATGGTCATGCCCTGGTGGTGCGCCATGAAGGTGTTCACGATCGTTCGCGTGCTGTCGCCGGTCTGCCGCTCCGGCGTGAAGTCGAGCGCCTCGATGAACCCCATCTCGCCGCGCGCGCCCAGGCGCTCCAGTTCGCGCAGATTCGCAGTGGCGGCGTGAGGCGCGAACAGCGCCGCCAGCGCGGTCGCGTAGGGCGCGATCACGCAGCTCGTCGAGCGGCGTGCGCCGCAGCGCCAGGCGCGGCACGCCTTGCGGCGCGTACTGGTAGGCCAGCGTGTGGTCGCTGCGCGGCGTAGGCCGATTCGGAGATGCCCCAGGGCACTTGCGCGACGCGCGAATTCGATCTGCTCGTGCATCGCCGCGCAGCGCGGCGCTGCCGAGCACGCTGCCGTGCGGCTCGTCGAGCACCAGCGTCGGCATCAGGTACTCGAACATCGAGCCCGACCACGAGCGCAGCCCGGCGTCGCGTCCCGACCGCATAGAACGGCCGGCCGAGCGCGGCCCAGTGGCTGACCGGCACGTCGCCCTTGGCGATCGCCCACAGGCTCGTGAGGCGCGACTCGGAGGCGAGCAGGTCGTAGAAGCTCGCGTCGAGCTGCTGCTCGGCGACGCGAAAGCCGATGTGGAACAGGTGGCGGCGCGGTTGTACAGGAAGCCGAAGTCCGGCTCCATCGCGAGGCGCTGGCAGTTGGCCGCGAGGTCGCGTCAGGCGATCTCGTCGCGATGCGTCCGTGCTTTCGTCGAAGAAGTCGGCACACGCGCCGGCGAGGGCGAGCAGGTGGCCGCAGAGGTTGCCGCTGTCGACCGTCGACACGTAGGCCGGCGGCAGCGCCGCGAGCGCTCGCGTGTCGTACCAGTTCAGGAAGTGGCCGCGATGGCGCGTGCAGCTGCGGCCAGCGTCGCGAGGGTCGCCTCGAGGCGCTCGCAGCAGGTCGCGCGGTGCCGATCCAGCCGAAGCGACGCGCGCAGGCCAGCGCCAGCAGGTACAGGCCGATGTTGGTCGGCGAGGTGCGGTGCGCGACCATCGTCGTGCGGCGTGATCTGCAGGTTGTCGGGCGGCAGGTGGTGTGTCTTCGGCGCCGACGCAGCGCTCGAACAGGCGCCAGGTGTCGCGCGCGACGCTCGAGCAGATAGGCGCGATCGGCTTCCGCCAGAACGTCTCGCGTCGACCGGCTGCGCGCGGCTGGCCCACCAGGTCCACAGCGGGGCGGCGGCCCAGACCGCACACAACAGCATGCGCCGCAATCGGGTTCGGCGTGCCGGCCGCCAAGGCAGCGGCGAGCAGCAGCAGCGCGAGCGCGGCAGCGGCGCAGGTGCCGCCGCGCGATATGGGGCAGATCCGTGCGGGCCGCCGCCTGCGCCGCGGCCGCGGTCGTCCATTCGAGCAGATGTCGGCGGCTCAGCGTCGACCGATAAGCGCCCGCGCGATCGCATCGACGAGCAGACATGCGCGATCGAGCAGCTCGGCGAGCTGCCACAACGCGCCGCCCAACGCGCGCCGAGGTCGGCGAAGGCGCGGCGATAGAAATGCCGCAGGCGATGTCGTCGCGGCTCGGCGCCAGGCCGGCGATCGCGCCCATCAGCGGGCCGCCGGCGAACGCGGCAACGCCAGCACCAGCGCGGCCAAGGCGGCACCGGCGCCGCCGAACACGACCGGCGACGAGCAAGACGACCGCGACCGGCGCGACCAGCGAGCGGCGCAGGTTGTCGATCATCTTCCAGCGGTTGATGGCGCGCAGCCCGAAGCGGCCCGCGCGCAGCAGGAACGGCAGCAGCTGCCAGTCGCCGCGCGTCCAGCGGTGCACGCGCGAGGCGGCGACGTCGGCGTGGAACGGCGCGTCCTCGATCACCGTGATGTCGGTGACGGCGGCGCAGCGCGCGAGCGAGCCTTCGAGCAGGTCGTGGCTCAGCACCTGGCCGTCGGGCAGGCGCTCGGCCGAGCACGGCGTGCACGCGCCTGCACGTCGAGCAGGCCCTTGCCGGTGAAGGTGCCTTCGCCGAACAGGTCCTGGTAGACCTCGGAGCTGGCGGCGCTGTACGGGTCGATGCCGCACTGGCCGGCGAACAGCCAGTGGTAGAGCGTGACGTCCTCGGCGCCGGCAGCGGCGTGACGACGCGCGGCTGCAGGATGCCGTAGCCGCGTGCCACACGCCGGCGCGCGGGGTCGACGCGCGGCTGGTTGTGCGGATGCGCGGCGACGCCGACCAGCTCGCGCAGGCGCCGGGCGGCACTCGGTGTCGCTGTCGAGCGTGACGACGTAGCGCGTGCCTTCACGGCGCGCGATCGATCGCCGAGGTCGACGAACGGCGCGGGTGCCGCCGCTCCGCCAGCCAACGCGAGCAGCTGCTCGAGCTTGCCGCGCTTGCGCTCCCAGCCGATCCAGCGCTGCTCGGTCTCCGACCAGCGCCGCTTCCGGTGCAGCAGCAGAAAGCGCGGGGCTGCCGATGGCGGCGGATAAGTCGCGCTTCAGCGCGTCGATCGCCGCGACGGCGTCGCGCAGCAGCGCTGCGTCTCCCGCTTCCGTTTCCGCATCGGCGTCGGCCCAGTCGGTCAGCAGCGCGAACTGCGCGTGGCGCTCGGGGTTGGCGAGGTAGTGGTGTTCGAGCTGGCGCGCGAGCGCGCGGATTTCGCCGACGCTGCTCAGCATCGCCGGGATGACGACCATCACGCGGTGCTCGGCGGGAATGCCGTCGGCGAACGCGAGGCGCGGCAAGCCGTCGGGGCGGTACCGATTCGCTGATCAGGCGGTTGACGATCGCGATCACCGCTTCGCAGGCCGGCAGCAACATCAGCAGCACGGCGATTGCGAGCCAGCACGTTCGTTTCAGCGACCGCATGGCGAGAAACGAATGCCAGCGTCAGAGCCACGGTGCCCAGGACGATCGTGGCGAGATACAGCGGCAGCGCGCGGCGTCGCCAGCGCGTCCAGTCCGGCAACATCGACGGCCGCATGCCGAGCGAGCGGCCCAGCGATTTGCGCCCCGGCCCGCGCAGCCAGAGGCCGGCGACTCCGCATCGGCGCGCGGCATCCCGCCGACCTTCGGCGACGATTGCATCGACGTCGAGCAACGTTTGCGCGACGGCGAGCTCGCTCCGGCCGCTGCGCCGCGCGAGCCGCTCGATCCCGTGCAGCGTCTCGTCCTGCGTGTCGTCGCGCTCGGCGCGGAATGCCGCGGACCCGCAGCATCAGATGCATCAGCACGCTTACGCGGGCGATCAGCGAGCGCCAGTCGGCATCGCCGATCAGGCGCAGCGAGGTGATCGCGTTGCTGACGCTCAGGTTGTCGGCGGCCTGCTCCGCTTGTTGCTGCACCTGGCGCCGGCGGGATCGGGCAACGCGCGTGCAAGCGCGGCTTGAATCGCATCCTGACGGCTCGTTGTCGGTGAGGTTCTCGTCGCGATCGGAACGCAGCCGCGCCGCCATCTGCGCGCAAAGGCGCGCCGACTCCGCGCGCCCGAAGTATCGTCGAACAGGCCATCGACGTCCGAGTCGCCGTATTTCTCGATGCGGTCGCACCAGAGGTCGGCGAGCTCGCGCGCGGCCTTCGCGGTGGCGACGCCTTCGGCGAGGCGGCGCAGGTTCTCGATCAGCACGACGCGCAGCGTCGTCGGCAGCGCCCAGAGTTCGCCGAGGTTGAGCGGACGGATGTCCTGATACGCGGTCAGGAAGTGCGCCAGCAGGTCGTCGTCGAAGGCGCTGTCGGTGTGCGCGACGAACGCCCAGGCGACGCCGTAGACGCGCGGCAGGCCGGCCAGCGGCTCGTCCAGCAGCACCGGCAGGTCGCGGAAATAGCGACGCGGCAGGCCGTCGTGGATCTCGTTGAGCTGCGCCTCGATCAGGTGGAAGTTGTCGAGCAGCCATTCGGCCGGCCGGGTCCACGTCGATCGCCGCGCCTGCAGGCCGATGTAGCGCTGCGCTTCGCGCAGATGCCGCGATGTTGTCCTGCAGCCGCGGGAAGAACTGGGTCGAGGAGGCGCCCGCTTTGGCTTCGTGAGCCTGGGCGAGGCTGCGGCCGTGCTGCGCGAAGCGGTCGACGCCGAAGATCTCGGAGCGGTTCGGCGCTTCGATCGGCCCGCGATCCGGATCGAGCAGCGCAAGCGCCTCTGCGCCGGCGTCAGGCACGTGCCGGCGGAGTTCGTTATTCATGGAACGCGGTCAGGCCGAGAGCGAGGCACCGACGACGACCACCGCCGTCATGACGGTGAGTACGCTGACGAATCGCGGTGCTAGAAATGCATCGAGCGCTTCGCCCATGCATCGCAGGCGATGCAGCCGGCCCAGTGCGAACGCGCATTGTTTGAAGTGCGCGCGCAGCTGCGCCGCGTCGTTTCGATTCGCGTCATGCGATTGAACGGACATTCTCACTCCTTGGATAGCTGTCGAAATGCATGCGCAGCGGAAGTCACGCGACCGGTCTGGAGGCGGTCGCCATGCGCGCAAGCGCGCGGGCAGTTAGTTGAGAGGCAACGCCGGCGAGGACGGCCGGTCGCAAAAGGAAACGCCAGGGTCTGGCCCAAATCAGTGCGGCGCCGACTAGCGCTGCGCCGCCAAGCACCGCGGCGGGATGTCGTCTGACCAACGGCACGATCGCTGTGCGCGATGCAGCGAGCGCGAGCGACGCGGACGCGTGCAGAGGGTGTTCTGCCCACCACTCGCTGACGACTTCGCTGATGATTCCACCGACCGAGATGCCCTCGGCGTGTTCAGGGCTGGTTTGACCGTTTGCGCGCGTCCGTGGATGGCCGTCGCGTTCTTCGTCGGCGAGCCAGTACGACATCCGTTCGCGCGAACGCGTCAGTCTCTCGCGGGCGCTGAGTTCTGCTGCCGACTCGATCGCACTCATGATTCACCTGCCTGTCGCAGCATCGCCGCGTCGGCGGCCAGTTGGCGTTGCAAGGGCGCGAACGGGTCGCGCGCGATCTTCGATGTCGCAGCACGCAGTGCAATCGCACCGGCGAGGATCGGCACACAGGGCGTCAATGCGAGCGCCCATGGCGAGTTCAGCGTCGGGAATGACGCCCACAACATCACTGCGACGCCGCCGAGTACGACGCCAATTGCCAGCAAGCCCGCGCCGACCAGCTGCAGTGATACCTGTCGCTTCAGGTGTGTTGCTACCGCCGCGGCTTCTTCGCCGAACAACTCGACATACGCGGCCGCATGCTCCGCGAGCATTTGCGGTCGCGACGCGGCGAGTCGAACGAGCGGATGCACCATGACGGCAGCGAGCACTTTCACTCGCGACTACCGATGCGCCCCATGACGTTGAGCAACGCCATCGACGCCGCGCCAATCGCAGCGGCGATGAGCACCGCCTTGACCGGTTCGTCGCGGATGTACGCGACGGTGTTGTCGCTGACGCGCAGCGCGGACTCGCGCGCCTGGAACGACGCGTTCCGCAATGCTTCGGCGCTGCGCTGCCGCAGCAGATCGGCGTCGTTCGCGAGTGCGGTTGATGGTAGGGCTGGTACTGCGCACGTTCTCGACCTTGTCGGCGAGCTGGTTCAGCTTTTCGTCAGCTGCCTGTTGCGTCGACTTGATCGCGTTTTCGGCGGTCTGTTTGACAGAATCTATCAGCACGTCCGCTGTATCGGCGGCGCTGGAAATGGGATTGTTCATCGAGTACTCCGTGGCTCTCTAAGCAGAGTCAGCCTACGCGTCGCGTGAGGTATCACACATAGGCGTGGACCGGAGCAGTGTGTCGGCCGCATAAACACAGCCGTGCAGGACTCGTCCGACAGACCCGTTCCCCATACGTGTCAGACGTCAAGCGACTTCGCGACGAGTGCCTGCGCTTCCTCCACGATTCGCTGCAGATGATCGTCGCCGCGGAAACTCTCCGCGTAGATCTTGTAGATGTCCTCGGTCCCGGACGGACGCGCGGCGAACCAGCCGTACGCCGTGACGACCTTGACGCCGCCGATCGGCGTGTCGCGGCGGCGCTTGCGTCAATACGCGCTCGATCGCGTCGCCGGCGAGTTCGCTCGACCGGATCTGCGCCGCCGACAGGTTGGCGAGTTGTCGCTTCTGCGCCGGAGTCGCCGGCGCGTCGACGCGTCGATACACGGGATCGCCGAAATGGTCCGTGAGCCGGCGATACGCTTCCCGGATCGTGGCCGGTCGACGCCGTCATCTCGGCCGCGAGCAGCGATGGCGCAATTCCGTCTTTGTCCGTCGTCCACACCGTTCCGTCGCGGCGCAGGAACGACGCGCCGGCGCTCTCTTCGCCGCCAAATCCGAGCGAGCCGTCGACGCAGGCCATCGACGAACCATTTGAAGCCGACCGGCACTTCGTACAGCTGCGGCCGACTCTCGCGGCGACACGATCGATCATGCTGCTGCTGACGACGGTCTTGCCGACGCGCAGCGCGACACGCTCCACTGCGGACGGTTGCGCGAACAGGTAGTGATCGCAGACGGCCAGGTAGTGGTTGGGCGGCAGCAGCCCGGCGCGCTTGCGTCACGATGCCGTGCCGGTCGTGATCGGTGTCGCAGGCGAATGCGACGTCGAACTTGTCCTTCAGCCCGATCAGCGATTGCATCGCGTACGGCGACGACGGGTCCATGCGGATCTTGCCGTCCCAGTCGACGCGTCATGAAGCGGAAGGTCGGGATCGACCGTCGCTGATCACGCGTCAGATCGAGACCGTAGCGTTCGGCGATGGCCGGCCAGTAGTGCACGCCGGCGCCGCCCAGCGGGTCGACGCCCGATTCGAAGCCCGAGCCGCGGATCACGTCCATGTCGACGACGTTGCTCGAGATCGGCGACATAGGCGTCGAGGTAGTCGTGACGGTGGGTGGTCGGCGCCTGCAGCGCCTTCTCGTAGGGGATTCGCTTCACGCCGTCAGTCCGTTGCTCGCAGAGCGCTGGTTCGCCGTCTTCTCGATCCAGCGTGTGACGTCGGTGTCCGCCGGACCGCCGTTGGGCGGGTTGTACTTGAAGCCGCCATCGTCGGGCGGATTGTGCGACGGCGTGATCACGATGCCGTCGGCCAGCCCGGTCGTGCGCCCGCGGTTGTAGCTGAGGATGGCGTGCGAGACGGCCGGCGTCGGCGTGTATTCGTCGTCCGCGGCGATCATCATCTCGACGCCGTTGCCGGCGAGCACCTCCAGCGCGCGTGCGCGAACGCCGGCTCGGACAGCGCGTGCGTGTCGATGCCGAGAACGAGCGGACCGTCGATGCGCTTGCTGCGGCGGTACTGGCAGATCGCTTGGGTGATGGCGAGCACGTGGGCTTCGTTGAAGGTGCGATCGAACGACGAGCCGCGATGGCCGGACGTGCCGAACGCGACGCGCTGCGACGCGATCGCGGGATCGGGCGCGTCGGCGTAGTACTTCGAGACGAGCTTCGATACGTCGAGCAGCGATTCGCGCGGCGGCGGTTTGCCGGCAAGCGGGCTCTGTGTACTCGATGCCGTCATGGTCGATGCTCGGGTTCGGTCGGAACAATGCCCGAGCAGTCTATACGGATCGAACTATCTATACGGATCGAACGCGGCCGATCAGCGCTTGTCCGGCATCACCTGCAACAGATCGGCCAGATCGTCGGCGTGCTCCTCCTCCACGGCGAGGATCGCTTCCATCATGCGGCGCGTGGTCGGATCGCTGGTCGCCCAGGTAGCGGATGATCTCGCGATAGCTGTCGATGGCGATGCGCTCGGCGACCAGGTCTTCCTTGATCATGTCGGCCAGCGTGTTGCCCTCGACGTACTCGGCGTGGCTGCGCTTCGTCAGACTGTCCGGCGAGAAGTCCGGCTCGCCGCCGAGCTGGACGATGCGCTCGGCGATCTGGTCGGCGTGACCCTGCTCCTCGTTCGCGTGCGCGAGGAACTCGTCGGCGACGCTCTGCGAATGGATGCCCGCGCGCCATGAAGTAGTGACGCCGGTAGCGCAGCACGCAGACGATCTCGGTGGCCAGCGCCTCGTTGAGCAGCTTCAGCACGACGTCGCGGTCGGCGCTGTAGCCTTCGGTGACCGCGCCTTCTCGATGTGCTGGCGGGCGCGCTGGCGGAGCTGTTTGACGTCGACTGTCGATGCGGCTTCTGTGGGCATGGTGTCCTCGGGCGCCTGGGTGGAATCGACCACCATCGCTCACGCCGTTCCGCCGCGCTATCGGAAGCAGCGGTGCGGCTCTGTCGGAAGATTCCTACGTATGCAGGACGGCGACTACGCAGCGTCGCGGCACCTTTCGCCTATCGCGAGTGTCCAACTCATTCGAGACTGGTCGTATAAGTGTGCCAAGGAGTAGCAGCCGTGCGGTTACACAACAACAGCGCAGGACACGTGGAATCAGGATGACACGGTGGAAGTACTGATAGCGGAAGACGTGAGCGACGACGAGGACATCCGGGACACAGCCCGGCGCATCGTCAATGACAGCCATCCCATGGCGGCGATCCGCCGTACTGTCGAAGAACGAGGTCTGGATCCGATCTGGGTACAACTCATCACCGAGTTCGGTGCGATGATGTACCTGCAGGGCTGGCGATCGCACTGGCCCCCCAGTGCGGGTGTTGGCGATCACAAGTCGAAGTGATCAGTCCTCGGTCAATGTCAGCAGGATATCGGCGTACCAGGCGCAGTTGAGCCCAAGCGCCTCGTCGACTTCGGCGTCGCGCGTACCGGCATCGAGGCGCGCCGAGTGCACGCCCAGCAGAATCCACGGCACGGTGGCGCTTGCATCGGGCTCCTTCGTGGCACGTAACACCACCGGCGCGCCGCTGGTGCCGCGGTGGGTGCGCGCGTCGGTGAGGAAATAGCCGTGGCCCTGGAAGCGCAGCCCGAACGACGATGCGTTTACGGCCTGGCGGACCACCGGCATGTGGTGCAGCGTGTCGTGAAAGCCGAGCGGGAAACCCACGATCAGCAACGACGACCCGACCTCGACGTGAGCGTCGTCGGGGAGCAGATGTTGCGGGGTGAAGGCGTGATACACGGCTGTTTCAGGCAGCGCGGCGCGATCGATTTCGATCACCGCGACGTCGATCTCCCCAGCCGCGTCGACGCCCTGTCGCCACGCACTCTTGCCGTCGACGTACAGCGGGATGGAGAAGCCCGTCGCCTCGGTCATGTTGTCGACGTCCACGTGCAGCTCGATCTGCAGGCCATCGGGCTTGTGATTGCTCGGTTCGTCGAGCATCACGTGCCGGCTCGTCACCAGGAACAGGCGATCGTCGCGCTCGAAGAAGAAGCCCGTTGCGTTGGTCAGCGGTACGTCGTCGTCGCAGGTGACGACGCGCGTTGCGGTGAGTAGCAGTGAGTCGATCACGATGCGTCACGCCTGCCCGGTGACTTCGCGCGCGAACCGCTCGATCGTCGTCAACAGCCGTTCGTTCGGCAGTACGCCGTTGTACATCCACGCGAAGATCCAATCGATCGGCAGCCGCGCGCGCATCGCATCGAGCTGGCGCCGGACGGTGTCCACCGTGCCGACGAGCACCAGGCCCAGCTCGATCATCTGATCGGCGTTCAGCATTTCGCCGGTGTCCGGATCGGTGAGGCCGCGGTTGAATCCGAACGGCGCGAACCACGAACCGCCGACGAATCCCGACGATTGATTCCACAACTGCCGCGCCTCAGCGTCGCTGTCGGCGATGATTAGATCGCGCAGGTAGCCGATGCCGTCGCCGAACGGCCGCCCCGACTCCGTGGCGTAAAGGTCGAACAGCGCGCGTTCGCGCTTCGGATGCAGCGGCGGCAGGATCGCGGTGACGCCTTCGCGCGCGCACCAGCGGATGCTGTTCTCCGACGACGCGAACGGCTGAAAGATCGGCGGATGCGGTTTCTGCAACGGCTTCGGTACGACGCCCACCGCCGTCAGCTGGCCCGTTTCGGATCCTTTGCCATACAGCCGCGACGCCTCGAGGTCCCAGGGGGTCCCAGGGCGCGGTATCTGCCAGTACTTGCCCGAATACTGCAGCAACGAATCCGTCCAGGCGGCTTTGACGATGCGGAAGTTCTCCTCGAACGCTTCGCGGTTGGTCGCGTCGATGTCGTCGTGCTGATCCGGCAGGGCACCGCTGATGCCGTGGGTCTGTTGCGCATAGACGTCGACCCAGCGGCGCTGGTACCCGCGCGCGAAGCCGGCGTTGGCGCGACCGCCGGTCATGTGGTCGAGCATCGCGATGTCTTCGGCGACCCGCAGCGGGTTGTTCGCGGGCAGCACGATGCCGAGCTGGCCGACGCGGATCCGCTTCGTCTGCATCCCGATGAACAGATCGAGCAGCACCGGGTTGTTGGATAGCTCGAAGCCTTCGATGTGCAGGTGGTGTTCGGTGAACGAAATCGAGTCGTAGCCGAGACCGTCTGCGAGGCGCGCCTGTGCCGAGACGTCGTGGAGCATCGTCTGATACAGCTCCGTGCGGGTGCCGGCCATGCCGGCCATGATGTCGGCTCGGCTGCCGACGATCGGCAGATAGAACAGCGACGTTTTCATCCTGTCTCCTGGTACGGGGCAGGTGCGTGGGAGCACTCGCGGAAGTGGCGAGCTTACCGCAGCGGCGGCGCATCAGTATCATGCGCACCCTCGAACGATGGCGGCGCTGGTGGATACGACGGACGACGGCTATATGCGGCGCGCGCTCGAGTGGGCCGCACGCGCGGCGCGGAACGGCGAGGTGCCCGTCGGCGCCGTGGTCGTGCGCGACGGCGAGGTGTTGGGGGAGGGCGCCAATCAACCGATCGGAAGTCACGATCCCACGGCCCACGCGGAGATCGTCGCGATGCGCGCCGCGGCGGCGCGCATCGGCAACTATCGACTGTCCGGCGCGACGCTGTACGTGACGATCGAGCCGTGCACGATGTGCGCCGGTGCGCTCGTTCACGCGCGCATCCGGACGCTCGTCTTCGGTGCGCGTGAACCGCGCGCCGGGGCGGTCGTCAGCACGGCGAACGCCATCGAGAACGCCGCGCTCAATCACCGCGTCGAGGTGGTGGAGGGTGTGCTGGCCGACGACTGCGGCGCGTTGCTCAAGGCGTTCTTTCGGCAGCGGCGCGAGGCGGGCGCCGACGACTCACGTATAATCGCGCCTCCTCGATCACGGGACTCCCGATGACGGACACCCTTCTGGTGCTGCCCGGCCCCCCGGCGTTCTCCGCGTTTCGTCTCAACAAGCTCCTCGCCCAGGCGCGCACCGCAGATCCGGCGGTGACCGCGCTGTACGCGGAATACGTCCATCTGCTGTCGGTCGGCGGCGATCTGACAACGCTGGAAAGGGGCGTCGCCGAAGCGCTGCTCGAGTACGGGCCGCGGGTCGGACTGCCGCAGCGCATCGGTGAGCCGCGCTTCACCGTATTGCCGCGGCCTGGCACCATTTCGCCGTGGTCCAGCAAAGCGACCGACATCTTCCGCATCTGCGGCCTCGACAAAGTGCGCCGCGTCGAGCGCGCCGTTCGGTGGTATGCCGCGGGCGAAGCACCGATCGATGCACTGGCGCCGCTGCTGCACGACCGAATGACGCAGAGCGTGGTGGTCGGCGACGACTTCTCCGCGCTGTTTGCCACGCGTACGCCGCAGCCGCTCGGCACCATCGCACGCGGCGCGCTGGTCGCGGCGAACGAGACGCTAGGGCTCGCGCTCAGCGACGTCGAGATCGACTACCTGTCCGATGCATATCGCGAGCTCGGCCGCGATCCGACCGACGTGGAACTGATGATGTTCGCGCAGGCGAACTCGGAGCACTGCCGCCACAAGATCTTCAATGCGCGCTGGTCGATCGACGGCAAACCGGCGCCGCATTCGCTGTTCGACATGATTCGCAACACGCACCGCCACATCAACGGCGCCGGCATTCTTTCCGCGTACTCCGACAATGCGGCGGTGATCGAGGGTTATCACACCGATCACTGGATGGTCGATCCCGACAGCCACCGCTACCGCTACGTCGCCGAACCGGTGCACGTGCTGATGAAAGTGGAAACGCACAACCATCCGACCGCGATCGCGCCGTACCCCGGTGCCGCGACCGGTTCCGGCGGCGAAATACGCGACGAAGGGGCGGTGGGCCGCGGGTCCAAACCGAAAGCCGGTCTGGTGGGATTCACCACGTCGCACCTGAACATCCCGGGCGACCGGCAGCCGTGGGAGATCGACACCGGTAAGCCGGACCGGATCGTTTCGGCGCTGGACATCATGCTGGAAGGACCCATCGGCGCCGCCGCGTTCAACAACGAATTCGGTCGCCCCGCGCTGACGGGCTATTTCCGCACGTTCGAATACGCGCCGGCTAACGACCTCTCACGGGTGCGCGGTTACCACAAGCCGGTAATGATCGCGGGCGGCATCGGCAACGTGCGGCCCGAACACGTCAGCGCGATACCGTTCATCGGTGCGACGCATCTCATCGTGATCGGCGGGCCGGCGATGTTGATCGGACTCGGCGGCGGCGCTGCATCGTCGATGGCCTCCGGGCAGAGCAGCTCCGATCTCGATTTCGCATCGGTGCAGCGCGACAACGCCGAAATGCAGCGGCGCTGCCAGGAAGTGATCGACGCGTGTGCGTCGCTGGGCGACGCGAATCCGATCCGGTTGATCCACGACGTCGGCGCCGGCGGACTGTCGAACGCGTTGCCCGAGCTGGTGAAAGATGCCGGACGCGGCGGCCACTTCGAGATGCGTCGCCTGCCGAGCGCCGATCCGGGGCTCGCGCCGCACGAGCTGTGGTGCAACGAAGCGCAGGAACGCTATGTGCTCGCCGTTTCGCACGACGATCTGGCGGTGTTCGAACGGATCTGCGCGCGCGAGCGGTGTCCGTTCGCGGTCGTTGGCGATGCAACGATGGAGCCGCGGCTGATCGTCGGCGACGAGAAGTTCCACAACGCGCCGGTGGACCTGCCGATGGCGGTGCTGTTCGGCAACGTGCCGAAACTGCAGCGTTCGTTCTCGCGCCGCTCGACCGAATCGGCCGCACTCGATTTGCCGGAGCTGACGCTGGCCGATGCGCTCGATCGAGTGCTGCGTTTCCCGGCCGTGGGTTCGAAGCAGTTTCTCGTTACGATCGGCGATCGCAGCATCACCGGCTTCGTGGTGCGCGACCAGATGGTCGGGCCGTGGCAGGTTCCCGTCGCCGACGCGGCGATGACGACGCTCGGCTTCAAGACGCTGCAAGGCGAAGCGATGGCGATGGGCGAACGATCGCCGCTGGCGTTGATCGATCCGGCTGCGTCGGCGCGGATGGCGATCGGCGAAGCGCTGACGAATCTCGCATCGATCGCAGTGGAAGACCTCGCGCGCGTCGTGTTGTCGGCGAACTGGATGGCCGCGGCCGGCCGCGGTACCGAGGACCAGGCGTTGTTCGATGCCGTGACGGCGGTTGGAATGGAGTTGTGTCCGGCATTGGGAATCGCGATTCCGGTCGGCAAAGACAGTTTGTCGATGCATACGCAGTGGCGCGACGAGCGCGGCGAACATTCGGTAACCGCGCCGATGACGTTGATCGTTTCTGCGTTCGCGCCGGTGCCCGACGTTCGCAAAGCGGCGACACCGGTGCTGCGGCTCGACCGGGGTCGCACGCGGTTGCTGCTGATCGATCTCGGCGGTGGCGCCAATCGGCTCGGCGGCAGCGCGTTGGCGCAGACGCATCGCCAGCTCGGCGATCGATGTCCCGACGTGGACGACGCGGCCCGGTTGGCGGGCTTCTTCCGTACCGTTCAAGGGCTGCTGCGCGACGGCCACGTCGTTGCTTACCACGACCGTTCCGACGGCGGCCTCGCGGTGTGTGCGCTCGAGATGGCGTTCGCGGGGCGATGCGGATTCGACATCGATCTCGGGAGTCTCGGTGTCGACAACGAAGCGGATGCGATCGCGGCGCTGTTCGCGGAGGAGCTGGGCGCCGTCCTGCAAGTGGCCGAAACCGATGTTGCAATGGTGCGGCGACGGTTCGCCGAAGTCGGACTCGCCGATCACGTGCACGATCTCGGCGCACCGCAACCGCAGCGTCGCATCGCGATCAGAACCGGAAAGACAACGTTGCTCGACGCAGATGCCGCGGCCTTGCAGCGTCGTTGGGCAGAGACGAGCTATCGCATGCAACGGATGCGCGACGATCCGGCCTGCGCGGACGAAGAGTTCGAATGCATCTCTGCGGACGATCCCGGGATGCGCGCGACGCTCACGTTTGCGCCGGCTGACGACGTCGCCGCGCCATACGTCAGCCGCGGGGTGCGCCCACGCGTCGCAGTGCTGAGAGAGCAGGGCGTCAACAGTCATCTCGAGATGGCGGCGGTGTTCGAGCGCGCCGGTTTCGATCCGATCGACGTGCACATGTCCGATCTGCTGGAGGCGCGCCGGAGCTTGCGCGATTTCCAGGTGCTCGTCGCGTGCGGCGGATTCTCGTATGGCGACGTACTGGGCGGCGGCGGTGGCTGGGCGAAATCGATCCTGTATCACCCACGCGTTCGCGACGCGTTCGCGGCATTCTTCGAAGCCGATACGCTGAGCCTCGGCGTGTGCAACGGCTGCCAGATGTTCGCGCACCTGAAGTCGATCATTCCCGGCGCGGCGCCACTGGCCCCGCTTCGTGCGGAATCGTTCGGAACAGTTCGAAGCGCGCGCGAGTCTGGTGCGCATCAACGCCGTCGATTCGCCGTGGCTCGACTCGATGGCGGGTTCGGTGCTGCCGATTGCGGTTGCGCACGGCGAGGGTCGTGCGGAATTCGTCGAGGTCGGCGGCCTGGACGCGTTGACGCGCCAGAACGCGATCGCGCTGCAATTCGTCGACAACAGACACGCCGTAGCGGATTCGTATCCGGCGAATCCGAATGGCGCCGTGAACGGCATCGCCGGCATCGTGAACGTCGGCGGCCGCGTGCTGGCTGTAATGCCGCATCCGGAGCGGGTGTTCCGCAGCGTCAACAATTCCTGGCACCCGGACGAATGGGGTGAGGACGGTCCGTGGGTGAGGCTGTTCCGGAACGCGCGCGTGGCGCTCGGCTAGCGCTTCTTCCGGTCGTAGAGGATGTCGCCGACGCGCACCGGGTAGACGCCGCTCGACCGGTCGCTGAAGTAGTGCTGCAAGGTGTCGCGCACGACCGGAAACGCGAGTTCGTCCCAGGGGATCTCGTGTTCCTGGAACAACCGCACGTCGGTCGATTCAAATCCGGGTTTGAAGTCGAGATCGAGCAGCGATGCTCGAAAGAACATGTAGATCTGCGAGATGTGCGGCAGGTTGAACACCGCGTACAGACCCTCGATCGAGACGTTGGCGCAGGCTTCCTCGCGCGTTTCGCGAATCGCGCCGTCGGTGCTCGTCTCGCCGTTCTCGAGAAATCCGGCCGGCAGTGTCCAGAGACCCGCGCGCGGCTGGATAGCGCGCCGGCACAACAGCACCTGATCGCCGTACACCGGCAGACAACCGGTGACGACCTTGGGGTTCTGATAGTGAATCGTGCCGCACGCGTCGCACACGAAGCGCTCGCGATTGTCGCCGTTGGGAATGCGGAGGCCGACGGATTGGCCGCAGCTGCTGCAGTATTTCACGGTGGCTCGTACGACCAGGACCGATCGATTATACGGATTCTTCGTTCTGACGCGGGAAGCCGAGCACGGTTCCGACGGCGCGCGGAGCGGGGCGCCTGAAGCCGTCGGGTTCGTTGAGCACCGTGTGTAGTTCCGACAGCGATTCGTGCATCAGTTTCGAGAGACGCACGCACGCCGCCAACGGATCCGGCGACCGCCGCTTTTCCATTTCGATGCGGAACTTCAGACCCTCGAGGCGGCGTCGCGACGCAGGACGCGGCGCCTGCTTGATGACGTCGTCGGTCAACAACCTGCCGAGAGCCTGCAGCGCCGCCGGATCGCGGCGACCGAGTTCTGCGAGCACCTCGAAGGCCGGCAACTTGCGTCGAATTCGCGGTTCGTTCATCGCTGCGGAACCTCCGGAACCAGACTATGCACGAGGTGGTGCGGCGTCGGCTACAGGCGCGTCGAATGCCTCGGCGAATGCCTCGGCGAATGCCTTGGTGGGTTCGACGGCCGATGCGACAATGCGCCGCTACAAGGTCGGCAGGCGGAACAAATGATCTATCAGCTCGGGGAACAGCGGGTGCGCGCGGAGGGGGAGTATTTCATCGCCGACTCGGCGATCGTCATCGGCAACGTGCTGTTGCGGATGAACGCGAGCGTCTGGTTCAACGCGGTAATCCGCGGCGACAACGAGCTGATCACGGTCGGCGAGAATTCGAACGTGCAGGACGGCTCGGTGCTGCACACCGATCCCGGTTCGCCGATCGTCATCGGCAGCCACGTGACGATCGGCCACAAGGTGATGCTGCACGGTTGTACGATCGGCGATAACAGCCTGATCGGGATCAACGCGGTGGTGCTGAACGGCGCGAAGATCGGCCGCAACTGTCTCATCGGTGCGAACGCGCTGATCACCGAGGAAAAGGAAATCCCCGACAACAGCATGGTGCTCGGCGCGCCGGGCAAGGTGGTTCGCGAACTGACCGCGCAGCAGATCGAGGGACTGCGCAGGTCGGCGTTGCATTACGTCGAGAATGCCCGGCGATTCAAACGCGACCTTCGACCGCAACTCGCGGTCTATCCCTGAGGACGTCGAAATGACCGCGATCGGCACGCCGCTGTCGCCGCCGCCACCCGCGTGATGCTGCTCGGCGCCGGCGAGCTCGGCAAGGAAGTGCTGATCGCGCTGCAGCGTCTGGGCGTCGAGACGATCGCGGTCGATCGCTATGCGAACGCACCCGGCCAGCAGGTTGCGCATCACGCAGCGCACGATCGCGATGAGCGACCGCGCAGCAGCTCAAGGCGCTGATCGAAGCCGAGCGGCCGGATATCGTCGTGCCCGAGATCGAGGCGATCGCAACTCGATGCTCGAAGAACTCGAAGCAGCCGGCGTCGTGCGCGTGATCCCGACCGCGCGCGCGGCGCGCCTGACGATGAATCGCGAAGGCATCCGCCGCCTCGCCGCCGAGACGCTGGCTTGCCGACAAGTCCGTATAAATTTTGCGATTCGCTCGATGAACTGCAGGCCGCGATCGAGGCGATGAATCGGGCGGCATCGGCTATCCGTGCATCGTCAAGCCGGTGATGAGTTCGTCCGGCAAGGGCCAGAGCAGGATCGACGGACCCGGCGATGTGAAGAAAGCCTGGGACTACGCGATGGCCGGCGGTCGCGTCAGCCACAATCGCGTGATCGTCGAAGGCTTCATCGACTTCGATTACGAGATCACGCTGCTGACGTGCGTGCACGCGGCGCGAGCAGCACAATCGAAACGCAGTTCTGCGCGCCGATCGGTCATCGTGCAGGTGCACGGCGATTACGTCGAGAGCTGGCAACCGCATCCGATGCATCCGTGCGGCGCTGGCGCGTGCGCAGGAGATCGCGAAGAAGGTCACCGACGATCTCGGCGGTCAGGGCATCTTCGGCGTCGAACTGTTCGTCAAGGGCGAGCAGGTGTGGTTCAGCGAAGTCAGCCCGCGCCCGCACGACACCGGCATGGTCACGATGATCACCCAGTGGCAGACTCGAATTCGAACTGCACGCGCGCGCGATCCTCGGCCTGCCGGTGCCGCAGATCGAGCAACGCGGCCCGTCGGCGTCGGCGGCGATCCTGGTCGAGGGTGAATCCGATCGGGTCGTGTTCGAGAACGTCGCGCAGGTACTCGCGATCTCGGGTGTGCAACTGCGCCTTTTCGGAAAACCGGAAGTGCGCGGAAAGCGGCGCATGGGCGTCGCGCTCGCGGTCGGTCGCGACATCGCCGACGCACGCGCCAAAGCACGCGCCGCCGCGGCCGGCATCAGGCCGCGTCTCGAGTAGGGCGGCGCACTTGGCAACCCGGCGGTCGAACGCTATAGTTCGCGGGCCCTTAGCACGTGATCTTCAGTCCAACGTGTACTGTGTCGAACCGAGATCTGCCGCTTTCCTGTCTCTGCTGCGACTGCCGGCCTAGCCGGCTATTCCTCCTCGATCAGGGCTCGCGCCCACCCTATTCGCCCTTTCTCACCGTACTTACGAACGAGGATTCGCCATGAGCGAACAGCAGGTTTCCCATAAAGCGAAAGCGGGCAGTTCCGGAAATGCCCCCGGACGGATGCCGTATCACAAATACCGCGCATTCGCGCCGATCGAGTTGAAGGATCGGCAATGGCCGAACCGTGTCATCACCCAGGCGCCGCGTTGGTGCAGCGTCGATCTGCGCGACGGCAACCAGGCGCTGGTCGATCCGATGGACGTCGATGAAAAGCTGAAGATGTGGGACCTGCTGCTGGAAGTCGGCTTCGCGGAAATCGAAGTGGGATTTCCCGGCGGCGTCGCAACCCGACTTCGATTTCATCCGCCGCATCATCGACGAAGACCGCATTCCGCCGCACGTGACCATTCAGGTGTTGTGTCAGGCGCGCGCCGAATTGATTCAACGCACGGTGGAGGCGCTGCAAGGCGCGCGCAACGCGATCTTCCACCTGTACAACTCTACGTCGACGCTGCAACGGCGCGTCGTGTTCGGCATGGATCGCGCCGGCATCATCGACCTCGCGGTGCAGGGCACGCGGATGGTGAAGGAAGCCTTGTCGGCTTTGCGCGACACGAACATCACGTTCGAATACTCGCCAGAGAGCTTCACAGGTACCGAGCTCGACTTCGCCGTGGAGATTTCCGCGGCGGTGGCACGAGAGTGGGGCGCGACGCCGGCGCGGCCGATGATCGTCAATCTGCCGTCGACCGTCGAAATGGCCACGCCGAACATCTACGCGGATCAGATCGAGTGGTTCATCCGCAACTTCCCGGCGCGCGAGAGTGTCGTCGTCAGTCTGCACACGCACAACGACCGCGGCACCGGTATCGCCGCCACGGAACTCGCGTTGATGGCCGGTGCGCAGCGCGTCGAAGGCACGTTGTTCGGCAACGGCGAACGCACGGGCAACTGCGACCTGGTCACGATGGCGATGAACATGTTCTCGCAGGGCGTGGACCCGGAGCTCGATTTCCGCGAGATGCGGCGCATCAAGGAAACGGTCGAAGCGATCAACAAATTGCCGGTGCACGAGCGACATCCGTACGCCGGCGAGTTGGTGTTCACCGCGTTCTCCGGCTCGCACCAGGACGCGATCCGAAAAGGGATGGCGCAGGTCGACGCCGATCATTGGGAGGTGCCGTACCTGCCGATCGATCCGGCCGACGTCGGTTCGTCGTACAAGGAAACGGTGCGCGTAAACAGCCAGTCCGGCAAAGGCGGGGTCGGGTTCATCCTCGAAGAATTCTTCGGCATCAACCTGCCGCGGGAAATGCTGATGGAGTTCAGCAAGATCGTGCAGGCGCTAACGGAACGCCTCGACCGCGAAGTGAAACCCGACGAGATTCTGAAGGCGCTGGTCGATACCTACGCCGTCGGATCGGGTCCGTATCGCCTGGTCGACTACGATCTTCTGCACGGCCGGGCTGGTGCGCAGCGCTGTACCGCCAAGGTCGTCGCGTCCGAACAAACCGTGACGATTTCCGGCGAAGGGTCGGGTCCGATCGAAGCGTTCGTGAACGGTATCGTCGAGGTGCTGAACGAGCCGCTCAACATCATCGACTACCACGAGCATGCGATGTCCACCGGAAAGGACGCGCAAGCGATCTGTCTGCTGGCGATCGACGACGGGGCGGAAGGGCGCATCTACGGGATCGGCGTTTCCGCCAATACGATCACCGCGTCGTTGACGGCGATCATCTCGGCGATGAACCGGCGGTGGGCGGACCGATAGCGCGGTGCGTCAGTCGCCGAGCACCTGGATTTTCACGTTGTTGATCATGTTGTCTTTGATCTGCAGCGTTTCGAACAGGTAATCGCCGAGCTTGATGCAGAGATTCGTCTCGGGAATGAACTCGAGGTGCTCGAGAATGAGACCGTTCAACGTTCTCGGGCCTTCGGTCGGCAGATGCCAGCCGAGCGCGCGGTTCACGTCCCGGATCAACGCCGTGCCGTCGATGAAGAACGAGCCGTCCTCCTGAGGGTGGATTTCCGGCATGGTCGCCGAGAAATCGGTGGTGAACTCGCCAACGATCTCTTCGAGGATGTCTTCGAGCGTCACGATGCCTTGAATGTCGCCGTACTCGTCCACCACCAGGGCGATGCGGCGCTTCTGTTTCTGGAAGTTGAACAGCTGCGTGTGCAACGGGGTGCCCTTGGGCACGAAGTACGGCTCGCGCGTGAGCTGCAGCAGGTCGGCTTTCGAAAACGTGTCCTGCTGGATGAAGCGGACCGTGCGGCGCAGATGCAGCAGGCCGATGACGTTGTTGATGTTCTCTTTGAATACCGGCAGGCGCGTGTGCTGGCTCGATGAAATCTGCGTGACGATATCGGCGATCGGACTGTCGATGTCGATGCCAACGATTTCGCTACGGGGCACCATGATGTCGTCGACCGATACCGTTTCGAGATCGACGATACGCAGCAGCATGTCCTGGCGGCGTTTCGGTATCCGGGCGCCTTCGCGCAGCATCGTGCGCAACTCGTCCATGTTCAGGTGATCTTCGCCCGGCAGGTTGTGGCTTTGCAGGAACGGACGCAGCACGAAGTTGCTCATGCCGTTGACGAGCAGCACGAACGGATAGAGCAGCTTCAGCAGCGGCGCGAGCACATACGCCGACGGAAACGCGATGCGCTCGGGGTTGTGCGCCGCGATCGTCTTCGGCGCCACTTCGGCGAACACCAGAAATATCAGCGTGAACACGAACGGAGCGGCGGCCAGGCCGGTTTCGCCGAAGAGCTGTACACCCACCAGCGCGGCGACGGTGGCGCCCAGGCTGTTGGCGAGGATGTTGCCGATCAGGATCACGCCGAGCAGCCGATCGGGGCGTTTCAGCAGGCGGTGAGCTTTGCGCGCGCCGGGATGACCTTCCTTGACGAGGTGCGCCAGCCGGTAGCGGTTCAGCGCCATCATCGCGGTTTCCGAACCGGAGAAGAACGCCGACAGCAGCGTGAAGATTCCAATCGCTCCGAGGAGCGTTGAAAGTTGGAACTCGGTCTCTCCCATCAGTGTCGTCCGAGCAGAGTCTCGAGAACGAATTTACTGCCGAAATACGCGAACAGAAGCAACGTGAAGCCGACCAGCGTCGCGCGCGTGGCGACCGTACTGCGCCAGCCGAATGCGTAGCGTCCGGCGAGCAGCACCGCGAATACCACCCACGACGCGCTCGCGAGAATCGTATGCGAGACGACCGACTGCGCGAACATGTCCTTGAGAAACAGAAAGCCGCTGCCCACCGATAGCGTGAGCGTGATCAGGCCGACCCAGAGCAGCTGGAACAGCAGCGTCTCCATCGTCTGCAGCGGGGGCAGAAGCCTGACGAATCCGATCGCGCTCTTGTGGCGCAACGAACGCTCCTGAAAGGCGAGAATGATCGACTGGCCGGCCGCCATCGCAAGCACGGTGTAGGCGAGGATCGAAATCAGGATGTGCGCGAGCAGTCCGTCACCGAAGTCTGCGCTCGGAATGATCGGCCCATTCGACGTGATCGATGCGGCCACTGTGAGCGCGCCGAGCGGCAGCACCATGACGAACAGATTCTCCAGCGGCTGCCACAGCGAGCCGATGTAGACGAACAGCACCAGCGTGAATCCGATCAGCGAAGCAACCGACAGAATGCCGATGTTTACCCCGGTGGGTTGGAGGATCACGAGGTACGCGGTCACCGCGTGCAGTAACACACCCGGTGTCGTCAGCCACAGCAACCGACGCCTGGGGACAGGCGCTTTGCGTGCCAGGGCATTGATCTGAGCGAACGCGCCGATGAGGTAAAACGCGGCCGCGGCAAGCCCAGGGTACGCTGGGTTCATGAGTGTTGGATGTGGTGTCGTTGGTTTGGCGAAGTGCCGCGAGTGTGACAGATGCAGATGCGAATTCAAACGCAGCCAGCCGCGCAGCGGCTTCCACTAACGGGAGGCACTGCGGCTTCCGCTATACTGGCGCGTCGTCGTAGTTCGTAGAGAAGAGCATGTTCGAAAACCTGTCGGATCGATTGACGCGGACGTTGCGCGCCGTTGCCGGACGCGCGCGCTTATCCGATGAAAACATCAACGAAGCGCTGCGCGATGTGCGCACCGCGCTGCTCGAGGCCGACGTTGCGCTGAATGTCGTGAAGGACTTCATCGAGCGTATTCGGGTGCGCGCGATCGGTCAGGAAGTTGCCACGAGCCTCACGCCGGGCCAGGCGCTGGTGAAGCTCGTTCACGACGAGCTGGTCGAGTTGATGGGCGTCGCGAACGATCAACTCGATCTCACCGCGGCACCGCCCGCGATCGTGCTGATGGCGGGTCTTCAAGGTGTCGGTAAGACGACCACGGTCGCAAAACTCGCGCGGTTTCTCCGCGAGCGGCAGAAGAAGAAGGTGGCGGTCGTCAGCACCGACGTGTATCGCCCAGCGGCGATCGATCAGTTGCAGACGTTGGCTGCGGAAGTGGGCGCCGTGTTCGTCGCGAGCCGGCCCGACGAAGCGCCGGTCGCGATCGCGCAGCGCGCGGTCGCCGAAGCGCGCACCAAATTCGTGGATGTGCTGATCGTCGATACGGCGGGTCGGCTCGCCATCGACGCGGAGATGATGACCGAGATCCGTGCGCTGCACGCGGCGCTGAATCCGATCGAGACGTTGTTCGTGGTCGATGCGATGACCGGTCAGGATGCGGCTGTCACCGCGAAAGCGTTCAACGATGCGTTGCCGCTCACCGGCATCGTGCTGGCGAAATCCGACGGCGACGCGCGCGGCGGGGCCGCGTTGTCGGTTCGCGCGATCACCGGCAAGCCGATCAAGTTCCTCGGCGTCGGCGAAAAGACCGAAGCGCTCGAGCCGTTCCATCCCGACCGCATCGCGTCGCGCATCCTCGGGATGGGCGACGTGCTGTCGCTGATCGAAGACGCAGAGCGGAAGGTCGATCGCGACAAGGCCGAACGGCTCGCGAAGAAGATCAAGAAGGGCGAGCGGTTCGACCTCGAGGATTTCCGCGAGCAGCTGCACCAGATGACCGAATATGGGTGGCGTATCGAGCATGCTCGAAAAGCTGCCCGGCATGGGACAGCTCCCGCAGACTGCGCAGGCGCAGACTGGGCGACGGCTTGTTCAAACAGATGGGCGTGATCATCGACTCGATGACCCGCCACGAGCGGCGTTTCCCCGACGTGATCAACGGCTCGCGCAAGCGACGCATTGCGTCGGGCAGCGGCACCCAGATTCAGGACATCAACCGCCTGCTGAAGCAGCACAAGCAGATGCAGAAGATGATGAAGAAGGTCACCAAGAAAGGTGGCATGGCCAAGATGATGCGGCAGGTTTCGAACCTCAAGGGAGCCGCCGTCAACCGCGGGCCGCGGGGGTAGCGCAGACTCAGGCTTCACTGTCGATCCGGCTTTGCACTCCCCGGGCGTTCCAGTAGAATACCGCGCCTTTCGCACAGAGCATTTGCATGGTCATCATCCGATTGGCCCGCCACGGGTCGAAAAACGCGCCGTTCTACCACCTCACGGTGGCGGACCGCGCCAACAGACGTGACGGACGCCATATCGAGCGTGTGGGCTTCTATAACCCGATCGCGCGCGGCAAAGCGGAACGGTTACGGGTAGACCTCGCTCGTGTCGACTACTGGTTGTCTGTCGGCGCGAAGCCGTCCGAGCGCGTCAGCCATCTGATCAAAGACGCGCGTTCACTCGCGAGCGCAGCGGCAGAGGCTGCTCCCGCCGCCTGACGGGTCGGGTATTCAACATGGTTGTCGTCGGACGCTTCGGCCCGCCGTTCGGCGTGAAGGGTTGGCTGAACGTGATCTCGTATACCGATCCGGTGACCAATCTGGCGGACTATCGCCCCTGGTTCATCGAACGCAACGGCGCGTGGACGAAACTGAACGTGGATCAACTGAAGCCGCACCGGAACGGTTTCGTCGCACAGGTGGACGGAGTCGACGATCGCGACGTTGCGTTGCGTTACTCGGGCAAACCGATCGGCGTCGAAGAGAGCACGCTGCCCGAGACCGACGATGACGAGTTCTATTGGAAAGACCTGATCGGTCTCGTCGTGGAAGACCGGGCGGGCACGGTGCTGGGCGAGGTGTCCGAGTTGATGGAGACCGGCGCCAACGACGTGATAGTGGTGCGCGGTGCGGCTGGTGAAGTTCTGATTCCGTTCGTGCGCCACGTGGTGATGACGGTGGATCTCGAGCGGCGGCGTATCGTCGTCGATTGGCAGACGAACGGATAATCGGCATGTGGGTGGGCGTGGTCAGTATCTTCCCGGAGATGTTCGGGGCGCTCACCAGCGAAGGTGTAGTGGCGCGGGCGATCGCGGCCGGAACGCTCGTCGTCGATATCGAGAATCCGCGCGATCATGCCGAGGATCGGCACAACACGGTGGACGATCGCCCGTATGGCGGCGGCCCCGGGATGGTCATGAAGGTAGAGCCGTTGGAGCGTGCCATCGTCGCGTTGAAGCAACGCGCCGGAGGACCGACGAAGACGGTGTATCTGTCGCCGCAAGGCGAGCGGTTGCAACAGCGCAAAGTCGAGTCGCTGGCGCGCGAAGAGCGGCTCATCTTCGTTGCGGGACGATATGAAGGGATCGACGAACGGATCATCGACGCGTCCGTCGATGAGCAGATTTCGCTCGGCGACTTCGTGCTGACGGGCGGTGAGTTGCCGGTAATGGTGGTCATCGATGCGGTAGCCCGCTATCTTCCCGGCACGCTGGGGAACGCGGAGTCGGCGGAGGCGGAGTCGTACCGGTCCGGTTTGCTCGACTGGGCACACTACACCCGTCCGGAGCAGGTGACGGGTCGATCGGTACCGCCGGTGCTGTTGGGGGGCGATCACGAGACGATAAGACGGTTTCGCCTGCGCGATGCGTTGGGCCGCACTTACGAGCGACGGCCCGACTTGTTGGCGCGGCGCGCGTTGTCCGATGAGGAACGACGTTTACTTGGTGAATATCTGGAACAGCCGGGGCGCGTCGATGCGCCGCGGCAAATGCGTTAACGGAGTGGGAAATCATGCGTAGAAACAAAACCATCGAAGCGATCGAAAACGAACAGATGAAGAGCGACGTGCCGGAATTTCATCCGGGCGACACCGTCATCGTCCAGGTCCGCGTCGCAGAAGGTGGTCGCGACCGTAACCAGGCGTTCGAAGGGGTGGTCATCGGCATGCGCAAGCGCGGCCTGAACTCTTCGTTCACGGTGCGCAAGATTTCGCACGGTGTCGGCGTGGAGCGGTCGTTCCAGACGCACAGCCCGGCGATCGCGAGCATTGAAGTGAAGCGCCGCGGCGACGTTCGCCAGGCGAAGCTGTATTACCTGCGGAGTTTGTCGGGTCGTGCGGCGCGGATCCGCGAGAAGGTCTGAAAAAAATCCAGCTTGTTAGGCGGCGGGACCAAGGGGGAGGGTTCCGCCTAACAAGCTGGTTGTTTCCAGAATCTCTGGAACCAGACTCCGAAGCGCCAGGGGAGAGAGGTCTGCCGCTTCGTGCGTCGGTGTGCTGAGAGGGGACGTCTCGTAGTGCACATCGAAGCTGAAACAGGAAGTGCAGGTTGCGTGCCATTTCTACGACGACCATCGCTATCTGTCGTATATTCAATTAGTTAGTGGTATAACTTCGACAAATTGTAGTGCGGGCGCCAGGTGATGGATCACCTATCATTGATACCGACTCCGTCATCTACTGCCGCAAATTGCCCGTGACTGACCAGCCGTTGATCGACCAGCACCTTGATGAGATGTGGCTAAGCCGCGCACTCGCCGCCAATACGCTCGCGGCGTACCGGCGCGACCTCGAGGCATTCGCGCGCTGGCTGTCGCCACGCGTACTCGAAGAGGTTCGCGCGTCCGATCTGCTCGAATACCTCGGCCATCGCCACGCGCAGGGATTTCACGCGCGATCTACCGCTCGATTGCTGTCGTGTCTGCGGGGCTTTTATCGCGCGCTGGTCGAGCGCGGCGTGCTGAAGAAGGATCCGACTGCGTTATTGGAGCATCCGAAACTCGGACGGCCGCTTCCAAAGGGGCTCTCCGAGACCGACGTCGAAGCGCTGCTCGCGGCACCGGATGTCGAGCGACCGTTGGGTCTGCGCGACCGCGCCATGCTGGAGTTGCTGTACGCGACGGGATTACGGATCACCGAACTCGTCGGTCTGAGGGTGAGCATGGTCAATGTTCGCCAGGGTGTGGTGCGAGTCATCGGCAAAGGCGGACGCGAGCGGCTCGTTCCGATCGGCGACGAGGCACTCGCCTGGTTGGCACGCTATGTCGCCGAAGGCCGCCCCGCATTGATGCGCGGCGCGCCGAACGATCTGTTGTTTCCGAGCCTGCGCAGCCGTGAGATGACGCGGCAGACGTTCTGGCACGCGATCAAGAAATACGTGGCACGCGCCGGTATCGTGCGCAATGTCTCACCGCATACATTGCGGCACGCATTTGCGACGCATTTGATCAATCATGGAGCCGACCTGCGCGCGGTACAGATGATGCTCGGACACGCGGACCTGAGTACCACGCAGATTTATACGCACGTTGCGCAGAGTCGCTTGAAAGCAGTGCACGCGGCGCATCATCCTCGAGGATGAATTGGGGACGATGCCCGGTCTAACGATGCGGTCGACGGCAAAGATGGTCGGCCGCCCAACGAATGAGGTGACGAAATGGAATTGCGTTCCGTCGTTGCGATAGGCGTAGTCGCCATCACCATCCTGTGCGGGGAGGTGATGTCGGCCGCTGCGCCGACCGCCCAGAACGCGACCGACGCGGTGGTCGCAAAGCTGAAAGTACTGCGACCGGATCTGCCGATCGAATCGGTCTCGGCCGCGCCGATTCCCGGGATGATCGCGATCGAACTCACCGGCGGCTCGGTGCTGTATGCGTCGAACGACGGTCGCTATCTGATCGCCGGCGATCTGTTCGAAATGGGCGACACGCTGGTGAACCTCGCCGAGCAGGCGCGCGACGAAAAGCGCAAGGAGCTCATCGCGGGCGTTTCCACCGACGACATGGCGATCTTCCCGGCGCAGGGCAAGCGCAAGGCCGTCATCACCGTTTTCACCGACGTCGACTGCACCTATTGCCGCAAGCTGCACAAGGAAGTGCCGCAGATGAACAAGATGGGCGTGGAGGTGAGATACCTGGCGTATCCGCGCGGCGGCGTCGGCTCGCCCGGTTACGACAAGCTCGTCACGGCGTGGTGTTCGACGAGTCGGCAAGACGCGATCACGCGCATGAAGCGCGGCGAAGAACTGCCGCCGAAGACGTGCGACAACCCGGTCGCGCACGAATACGAACTCGGCCACCTCGCCGGACTGAGCGGCACGCCGGCCATCGTGCTGGAAGATGGTCGCATGCTCGGCGGTTATCTCAGCGCCGATCAGCTCGGCGAGATGCTCGGCATCTGACGAGCCTCGTGAGACGCGACGGGTGCTCGGCCCGTCGCGTTGACTTCGCCAAGTCGACTCGATAGCTTTCCCGCTCCTTTCGATCCTGGGATTTCAACGGTGCAGCCGCTGCGTATCGGCCTGTGTGGTATCGGCACCGTCGGCCAGGGTGTGCTCGCGTTGCTCGCTGCGAACGGACCTGCGATCGCTCGCCAGGCCGGGCGGCCGATCGAAGTGGTGCGGATCGCCAGCCGCACGCCGAAACCGGACGTCATTCCGCCCGGTGTGCCGTTCACCACCGACATCGCCGACGTGGTCGCAGACCCGCGCGTCGAAGTCGTCGTCGAAACGATCGGCGGAGTCGATGCGGCCGGCAGGCTGTTTCAGCAGTGCATCGACGCAAGGAAGAACGTCGTCACCGCCAACAAAGCACTGATTGCGATACATGGCGCGCGGTTGTTGCCGGCCGCGCAGAAAGCGGGCATCTGCGTCGGCTTCGAAGGCGCGGTCGCCGGCGGCATTCCGATCATCAAGGCACTGCGAGAAGGGCTCGCCGGCAACGCCATCAACTGGATCGCCGGCATCATCAACGGCACGTCGAACTACATCCTTACGCAAATGGCGACAGGTAACGACTTTGCTAAGGCGCTGGCCGACGCGCAGGCGCTTGGATATGCAGAGGCCGATCCGACGTTCGACGTCGAAGGAATCGACGCGGCGCACAAGCTCGCCATTCTGGCGGCGCTCGCATTCGGCATCCGTCTCGATCCGAACGCGGTGTATACGGAAGGCATCAGCCGCATCGGCGTAGAAGACCTCGACTATGCGGCGGCGCTCGGCTATCGGATCAAACACCTCGGTATCGCGCGCCGCACCGCGGCGGGTATCGAGATGCGCGTGCATCCAACGTTGATACCGGAGCGGCGCTTGATCGCGAAAGTGGACGGCGTGATGAACGCGGTCGTCGTCAACAGCGACGCGGTCGGCTCGTCGTTGTACTACGGTCCCGGCGCCGGCGCCGGTCCAACGGCGTCTGCAGTTCTCGCGGATCTGATCGATATCGCGCGCGGCAATGCCGTCGCCGTACCGGCCGACACCGGCGAGAACGCGCTGCCGATCTCGCAAGTGACGACCGCGTACTACCTGCGGATTCCAGCGGTGGACCAGCCCGGCGTACTCGCAAAGGTGGCGCAGATTCTCTCGGTGAACGGCATCAGTATCGAAGCGGTGATCCAGCGCGAGCACGCGATCAGATCGACCGGCGCGGTACCGTGGGTGCCGGTGATCATCCTGACGCACCGCGTGATCGAGCGTGCGATGGACGCGGCGGTCGCAGCGATCCAGGACCTCGACGAAGTGGTTCACCCGATTACGCGCATCCGGGTCGAAACGCTGGACGAGCATGCCTGACGGTCGGCCGCCGGCCGCCGCCGGCACCCAGCGCCGCATCGTCGAACGTCCCGCATCCGAAAGCGTTTCGGAGCTGTCGAAATCGCTGTCGCCGCGAATGGCGAAGATCTACGGCGCCCGCGGCATCAATTCCATGGCCGAGCTCGACCTCACGCTCGGCGCGCTGCTGCTTCCGCGCGAGCTCGATGGCGCGGCACACGCGGCCGGCCTGTTGGCCGACGCGGTAACCGCAGGGCGCCATATCCGATTCGTTGGCGATTTCGACGCGGATGGCGCGACGTCGAGCGTGGTCGGCGTCGCGGTACTGCGCGCGATGGGATGCGCACGCGTGAGCTTCATCGTGCCGAACCGATTCGAATTCGGTTATGGGCTCACCCCGGAGATCGTCGCCATCGCGATGGCCGACCATCCGGACGTGCTGGTGACGGTCGACAACGGTATCTCCAGCGTCGAAGGCGTGCGGGCGGCCCGCGCCGCCGGTGCGACGGTGATCATCACCGATCATCACCTGCCGGGGCGCGAAATCCCCGACGCCGACGCCATCGTCAATCCGAATCTTCCCGGTTGTGGATTCGGCAGTCCGAACCTGGCCGGCGTCGGCGTCATTTTCTACGTGCTCACGCTGCTGCGCACCGAACTGCGCGACCGCGGCTGGTTCGAGCGCATCGGCATCGAGCCGCCGAACATGGCTGACTTCCTCGATCTCGTATCTCTCGGCACGGTCGCGGACGTCGTGCCGCTCGATCACAACAACCGCATCCTCGTGCAACAGGGCTTGCGACGCATTCACGCAGGCAAGGCGAGGCCGGGAATTCGCGCGCTGTGCGAAGCCGCGGGCCGTCCGATGGCCACATTGTCCGCAGCCGATCTCGGTTTCGGCCTCGCACCTCGGCTCAATGCCGCGGGTCGCCTCGACGACATGAGCATCGGCATCCGTTGTCTCCTTGCTGACAACATCATCGAGGCGCGATCGCTCGCGACCGCACTCGAAGAGCTCAACGAATCGCGGAAAGCGATTCAGCAGCAGATGACGCATGAAGCGGAGCTGTCGGTGGCGGCAATCGATCTCGGCGGCGAAACGCAGTTGGGTCTGTGCGTCTACCGGGAGGGTTGGCATCAGGGTGTGGTCGGCATCGTCGCCGGCCGCTTGAAAGACCGGTTTGCGCGACCGGTGATCGCGTTCGCCGATGCCGGAGCCCTGGCGCCCGACGAGCTGCGCGGATCGGCGCGCTCGATTGCGGGCGTGCACATCCGCGACGCGCTCGATGCGATCGCGACCCGCTATCCGGGTCTCATCCAGCGCTTCGGCGGCCATGCGATGGCCGCCGGACTGTCGATCCGTCGCATCCACCTCGAGCGCTTCTCCGATGCCTTCGCGACCGAGATCGGCCAGTGGGTGAGCGCCGATGAAATCGGCGGCATCATTCTCAGCGACGGCGATCTCCAAGGATCCGAACTCGAACTGTCTCTTGCCGACGAGATCGCGCGCGGCGGACCGTGGGGTCAGGGCTTTCCGGAACCGTTGTTTCACGGCGACTTCGACGTCGTGAATCAACGGGTGGTCGGGGAACGCCATCTGAAACTCTCGCTGCGCAAGAACGCGCGAGTTGTCGACGCCATCGCGTTCAATCAGCTGCCGCTCGAAAAAGTGCAGCGCGCGCAGGTCGCTTATCGTTTGTCCCGCAACGACTTCCGCGATCGCGCGACGCTGCAGCTCGTCGTCGAGCACATCGTCGCGGTGTGATCGTGATAGCATTGCGCGCCTTTTTTCGAGACGCGACGCGAGCATGGCTGAGCTGACATCGCTGCGGGAACAGCTGAAAGATCTGCGAGCACGCAACGACGCGCTCAGGGGGTATCTTTGACTTCGACGAACGCAAAGGTCGTCTCGAAGAGATAGAACTCGAACTGCAACAGGCCGACGTGTGGGACGATCCGGACCGCGCCCAGGCACTCGGCAAGGAACGCGCCGCGCTGGAACGTATCGTGACCAATCTCGAGCGCGTCGGTACTGGTCTCGGCGACATGGGTGAATTGCTCGAGATGGCCGCCGCGGAAGACGACGCGGCAACGCTCGACGACGTCGAACGGGAACTCGGCGCGGTCGACGCGAAACTCGGCGATCTCGAGTTCCGCCGCATGTTCAACGGCGAACTCGATCCGAACAACGCCTTCCTCGAGATCCAGGCCGGCTCCGGCGGAACCGAAGCGCAGGATTGGGCCGAAATGCTGTTGCGCATGTATCTGAAGTGGGCCGAGCAACGCGGCTTCACGGCAGAGATCATCGAACTGTCGGCCGGCGAAGTGGCCGGCATCAAAGGCGCGACGGTCGCGGTCACCGGCGAGTACGCCTACGGCTGGTTGCGCACCGAAACCGGCGTGCATCGTCTGGTGCGCAAGTCGCCGTTCGATTCCGGCAATCGCCGACACACGTCGTTCGCGTCGGTATTCGTATCGGCGGAAATCGACGACGAGATCGAGATCGAGATCAATCCGTCCGAAGTGCGCATCGACACCTATCGGGCCAGTGGCGCCGGCGGCCAGCACGTGAACAAGACCGACTCGGCGATTCGTATGACGCACCTGCCGACGAATACGGTGGTTCAATGTCAGAGCGAGCGGTCGCAGCACCAGAACCGCGACAAAGCATGGAAGCAGTTGCGCGCGAAGTTGTATGAACTCGAAATGCAGAAGCGAAGGGCGGCGCAGCAGACCGTCGAAGACAGCAAAGCAGACATCGGTTGGGGCAGCCAGATCCGGTCGTATGTGCTCGATCAGTCGCGGATAAAAGATCTGCGCACCGGGGTCGAGCGCACCGATCCGAACGAAGTGCTCGACGGCGATCTGGACGAATTCATCGAAGCGAGTCTGAAGGCAGGTCTGTAATGACAGAGGAAAACGACATCATCCGGCACCGCCGCGAAAAGCTCGCGGCACTGCGCGCGGCCGGAGAATCGTTTCCGAACGATTTTCGCCGTACCGCGTATGCGGCCGATCTGCAGGCGCGCTTCGGCGATACGGAGAAGGAAGACCTTGCGTCGCAGGCCGTAGAAGTATCTGTGGCGGGGCGCGTCATGCTTCGACGGGTGATGGGTAAAGCGAGCTTCTTCACGCTGCAGGATTCGTCCGGACGGATTCAATGCTACCTGCGCCGCGAACAGGTCGGCGAAGGGGCATACGAAGCGTTCGACAAGCTCTGGGACATCGGCGACATCGTCGGCGTCACGGGCACACTGTTCCGCACCAACAAGGGCGAGCTGACGGTAGAGGCGCGTACCGCGCGCATGCTGGCGAAGTCGGTGCGACCGCTGCCGGAGAAATTCCACGGCTTGACCGACCAGGAAACGCGGTCGCGCCAGCGTTATCTCGATCTGATGATGAACGAAGGCACGCGCACCCTGTTCGAAACTCGCAGCGCGATCATTCAGGCGATCCGTACGTTTTTCGTGGCGCGCGGCTATCTCGAAGTGGAGACGCCGATGATGCATCCGATCGTCGGCGGCGCTGCGGCCCGCCCGTTCGTGACCCATCACAACGCGCTCGATATGGAGCTGTATCTGCGGATCGCGCCGGAGCTGTATCTGAAGCGGCTCGTCGTCGGCGGTTTCGAGCGCGTGTTCGAGGTGAACCGGAATTTCCGCAACGAAGGGTCTGTCGCCGCGGCACAACCCCGAATTCACGATGCTCGAGTTCTATCAGGCCTACAGCGACTACCGCGATCTGATGGATCTGACGGAGGAGATGTTCCGCGAGATCACGCAGAGCGTACTCGGTGCGACGACGGTGAACTTTCAAGGCCAGCACATCGACTTCGGTGCGCCGATCGAACGTTTGACGATGGTCGATGCGATCGTCCGCCACACCGGTCTCGACGCCGCAACGGTGCGCGACGCGGCCGCGTTGCGCCGCGCGCTGGTCGGCATGAATCAGGCGCCCGATCCGAAATGGTCGCTCGGCAAGATGCAGGCCGAGCTGTTCGAGGCGCGAGTAGAAGAACGGCTCATCGATCCGGTGTTCATCACTGCGTATCCCGCGGAGATTTCGCCGCTGGCACGGCGCAGCGACGCCGATCCGACGGTGACCGATCGGTTCGAACTGTTCATCGCCGGCCGCGAGATCGCCAACGGATTCTCCGAGTTGAACGATCCGGAAGATCAGGCGGAGCGCTTCCGCGCGCAGGTGGAACTGAAGCAGGGCGGCGACGACGAAGCGATGGACTATGACCACGACTACGTTACGGCGCTCGAATACGGTTTGCCGCCCACGGCCGGTGAGGGTGTCGGCATCGACCGTCTCGTGATGCTGATGACGAACTCCACGTCGATCCGCGACGTGCTGCTGTTCCCGCACATGCGCCCGAGAGACGAGCAGACGTGACCGAGCGCGCGGCCGGTGATCGCGTGGTGCTGCACGCGTCCTGGAAGCGCGTGCTGCTCGACGAGTTCGACAAGACCTACATGCGCAACCTGCGCGCGTTCCTGTTGAAGGAGCGCGAGGCGCGCAAGACGATCTATCCGCGCGGTCCGGAGATATTCGCGGCGCTCGACCTGACGCCGCTCGAAGACGTTCGCGTCGTCATCATCGGACAGGATCCTTACCACGGTCCGAATCAGGCACACGGGTTGTGTTTCTCCGTGCAACCCGGCGTCGAAGAGCCGCCGTCGCTGTTGAACATCTTCCAGGAGATCAATTCCGATATGTCCGATCCGGCCGTGCCTGGCGGGCGCGCCGAGGGACATCTGCAAACCGGACACGGCTGTCTGACGTCGTGGGCCAGGCAGGGCGTGCTGTTGCTGAACGCGGTGCTGACGGTCGAACGCGGCCGCGCCGGTTCGCATCAGGGCCGCGGCTGGGAGACGTTCACCGATCGAATCGTCGAGATCCTCAACGCCGAGAGAGATGGGCTGGTGTTCATGCTGTGGGGCAGCTACGCGCAGAAGAAAGGCGCGATCGTCGATCGATCGCGCCACTGCGTGCTGTCGTCGCCGCACCCGTCGCCGTTGTCGGCGCATCGGGGTTTCTTCGGTTGCCGGCACTTCTCCAAGGCGAACCGCTATCTGGTGTCGAAGGGCAAAGCGCCGATCGACTGGTTCGCGGTCGAGTAGTCGGGCTCAGAACTCCGCGACTTCGTGCTCCAGCACGTCGGCATACTTCGCCAGCGCGGCATCGCGCCGTTTGATCAGGTGATAGTCCGGGAACATCTCGTTGGTTCCCTGATAGCCGCCGAGCACCTGACGCGCCACGGTCACCTTGTGCACCTCGGTTGGGCCGTCAGCAAGACCCATGTGATACGAGTCGAGCACGCCCGCGGCGAACGGCATTTCGGTGGACAGGCCGAGCGATCCGTGAATCTGCAGCGCGCGCGAATACACGTCGTGATACACGCGCGGCATCGCCGCTTTCACGGCGGAAATGTCGGCGCGCACCTTCCGGTAGTCCTTGTAGCGATCGATCTTCCACGCGGTGCGCAGCACCAGCAGGCGGAACTGTTCGATGTCGATCCACGAATCCGCAATCATCGCCTGCACGAGCTGCTTCTGCGCCAGCACTTCGCCTTGCGTGGTGCGCGACAACGCGCGCTCGCAGGTCATGTCGAACGCGGCTTTCACTTTGGCAACGGTGCGCATCGCGTGGTGGATGCGGCCGCCGCCAAGGCGCGTTTGCGCCACGATGAATCCCTGGCCGGGTTCGCCGAGCATGTGGTCGCGCGGAATCCGCACGTCGTTGTAGCGCATGTACGCGTGTGCGCCTTCGCGTTCGTAGCCGACGGCCACGTTGCGGACGATCTCGATGCCCTTCGTATCCGACGGCACGATGAACATCGACATGCGCTGATACGCGGGCGCGTCGATGTCGGTCACCGCCATCACGATGAGGAACGACGCGTAACGGGCGTTCGACGAAAACCATTTCTCGCCATTGATCACCCACTCGTCGCCTTTCGCTTCGGCAACGCACGTGAACACTTTCGGATCGGCGCCGCCTTGCGGTTCCGTCATCGAATAGCAGGAACAGATCTCGTTGTTCAGCAGCGGCTCGAGATAACGCGCTTTCTGCGCGACCGTGCCGTAGTGCGCGAGGATTTCCGCGTTGCCGGTGTCGGGCGCCTGACAACCGAATACGGTCGGCGCGCATTTCGCGCGGCCGAGGATTTCGTTCATCAAGGCGAGCTTGACCTGACCGTAACCCTGGCCGCCGAGATCGGGTCCGAGGTGACACGCCCACAAACCGCGTTTCTTCACCTGCGCCTGCAGCGGTGGAATCAGCTTCGCGCGGTTCGGATCGGTGAAGTCGTTCGGATGGCCGATGACGAAATCGAGCGGCTCGATCTCTTCTGTGACGAACGCGTCGATCCAGTCGAGTTCGCGCTGGAACTCGGGCTCGGTTTCGAATGACCAGCTCATTGGGTGTTTCCCCGGTTGAATGAACCGGAAGAGTAAACCGGTTCGCACGTGACGCGACAGAGCAGGGTTTGTCGCGATCTCGTGCAGTCAATTCACGCCAGTCAATTCATCCCGGAAAGGGGTTGTGCGATGATCGACGCAATCTCACTTGTCCGGAGTTCCGTCATGGCCCAGAAGCTGCCTCTATTCATCGGCGGCGAGTTCGTCGAGAGCGAAACCAACGAGTGGCAGCCGATCACGAATCCGGCCACCCAGGAAGTGCTCGCCGACGTGCCGTTTGCGACGTATCAGGAGGTCGAGCGGGCGGTCGCCAGCGCAAAAGAAGCGTTTCAGACCTGGCGCGAGGTACCCACGCCCGAGCGCGCGCGCCTGATGCTGCGTTACCAGGATCTGCTCAAGAAAAATCACGACGACATCGCGCGGATCCTGTCGAAGGAAACCGGTAAGACCTTCGCCGACGCCGAGGGCGACGTGTTCCGCGGCCTCGAGGTGGTCGAGCACGCGTGCAACATCGGCAACCTGCAGATCGGCGAGCTGGCGAACAACGTCGCCCGCAAGCGTCGACACCTACACGCTGCATGCAGCCGCTCGGGGTGTGCGTCGGCATCACGCCGTTCAACTTCCCGGCGATGATCCCGCTGTGGATGTTCCCGATGGCGATCGCCTGCGGCAACACCTTCGTGCTGAAGCCGTCGGAGCAGGATCCGATGGTGCACGATGCGCCTGGTCGAACTGTGCGCTCGAAGCCGGCGTGCCGAAGGGCGTGCTGCAACGTCGTGCACGGCGGCGCGTCACGTGGTCAACGCGATCTGCGACCATCGCGACATCAAGGCGATCTCGTTCGTCGGCTCGACGCCGGTCGGCACGCACGTGTACGAACGCGCGCACGCTAGCACGGCAAGCGCGTGCAGTGCATGATGGGCGCGAAGAACCACGCGGTGTGCTGCCGGACGCGAACAAGGAGCAGACGCTCAGCAAGCTGGTCGGCGCGTCGTTCGGCGCGGCGGGGCAGCGCTGCATGGCCGGTCGCGTCGCGGTGCTCGTCGGCGCGGCGAAGCAGTGGATTCCCGAACTGCGTCGGCAAGGCGAACGGACGCTCGGCCCGTGGGACGTGCGCCGGCGACCGACGTCGGCCCGCTGATCTCTGCGCGGCGAAGGAGCGCTTCGCGGCATTCATCACGAAGGGCAAGGAGGAAGGCGCGACGGCTCGTGCTCGACGGCCGACTGCCAACGCTCGCCGGATTCCCGAAGGACGGCAACTTCGTCGGCCCAACGATCTTCTCGGACGTCGAAGCCGGGCATGTCCATCTACGACGAGGAGATCTTCGGACCGGTGCTGCTCGCGGCGCACGTCGACGATGCTCGACGACGCGATCGGCATGATCAACGCGAACCCGAACGGCAACGGCACCTCGATCTTCACGCGAGTCGGCGGCGCGGCGCGCAAGTTCCAGGACGAGATCGACGTGGGGCAGGTCGGCATCAACGTGCCGATTCCGGTGCCGGTGCCGCTGTTCTCGTTCACCGGCTCGCGCGCATCGAAGCTCGGCGACCAGGACCTTACGGCAAGCAGGTGGTGCGTTCTACACGCAGACGAAGACGATCACGGCGCGCTGGTTCGACGAGATCGTCTCGACGGTCGTCGAACATGACGATCAGCTGCAGTGAGACTGTCGCATCTTCGAGCTCACCGAAGACCAACAGGCGTATCGAGACGCCGCGCGGCAGTTCGCGGCCGGCGAACTCGCGCCTCATGCAGCTCGTTGGGACGCGGAACAGCACTTTCCCACGGATGTGATCCGCCGCGCCGGCGATCTCGGCTTCTGCGGCCTGTATACGCCGGAGGCCGATGGCGGCGTCGGGTCTGTCGCGGCTCGACGCGAGCGCTGGTCATCGAGGAACTGGCCGCCGGCGTGCCCGTCTACCACGGCCTACATCACGATCCACAACATGGCGACGTGGATGATCACCACGTTCGGGTCCGACGCGCTCAAGGCGCAGTGGGGTCCGTCGATGGTCACCGGCGAGAAGCTCGCGTCGTACTGCCTCACCGAGCCGACGGCCGGGTCCGACGCCGCGTCGCTGAAGACGATCGCGAAGCGCGACGGCGACCACTACGTGCTGACGGCAGCAAGGCGTTCATCTCCGGCGCGGGCTCGACCGACGTGCTGGTGGTGATGGCGCGGCTCGAAGACGGAGGCGTGCATCCGGGTGCCGGCGGCGTGTCAGCCTTGCTCGTGCCGGGCGATGCGCCCGGCATCAGCTACGGCCGCAAGGAACAGAAGATGGGCTGGAACAGCCAGCCCACGCGCACGATCAACTTCGACGACGTGTCGCGTGCCGATCGGCAATCGGCTCGGCGCCGAAGGCGAGGGCTTCAAGATCGCGATGCGCGGCCTCGACGGCGGCCGCATCAACATCGCGACCTGCTCGGTCGGCGCGGCGCAGGCCGCGCTCGATCAGGCGGCGCGTTACATGTCCGAACGCAAGCAGTTCGGCAGGCCGATCTCCGAGTTCCAGGCGCTGCAGTTCAAGCTCGCCGACATGGCCACCGAACTCGTCGCGGCGCGGCAGATGGTGCGCCTCGCGGCCTGGAAGCTCGATGTCGAAGGACCCGGATGCCACGACGTCTACTGCGCGATGGCCAAGCGCTTCGCCACCGACGTCGGCTTCGACGTCTGCAACGAGGCGCTGCAGCTGCACGGCGGCTACGGCTACATCAAGCGAGTTTCCCCTCGAGCGACACGTCTGCGCGACAGTGCGCGTGCATCAGATTCTCGAAGGCACCAACGAAATCATGCGCGTCATCATCGCGCGCCGCGTATTGATGGAAGGGGCAACCGAGGTGATTCGATGATCAGCAGCACCACTCAGAAACTCAAAGTCGAGGTGCGCGGACACACCGCGTTGGTGACCATCGACAATCCGGCCGCCAACACCTGGGACGAAGAAAGCCTCGGCGGGCTGTCCAAGCTCGTCGACGCGTGTACGGCCGACAAATCGATCTACGCGATCGTGATGACCGGTAGTGGCGAGAAGTTCTTCTCCGCCGGCGCGGATCTCAAGTTGTTCGCCGACGGCAACAAGGGCGTGGCCGCGACGATGTCGGTGGCGTTCGGCACTGCATTCGAGAAACTCGCGAATTTCCGCGGCGTGACGATTGCGGCGATCAACGGCTTCGCGATGGGCGGAGGACTGGAATGCGCGATGGCGTGCGACATCCGCATCGCCGAGCGGCACGCGGTAGATGGCGCTGCCCGAAGCGACGGTCGGTCTGCTGCCGTGCGGTGGCGGCACGCAGAATCTCGCGTGGCTGGTCGGCGAGGGTTGGGCGAAACGGATGATCCTGTGCGGCGAACGCGTCGACGCGGAAACCGCGCTGCGCATCGGGCTGATCGAAGAGATGGTCGAGAAAGGCGCCGCGCTCGGCAAAGCGCTCGCGCTGGCGGAATCTGCAGGCAAGCAGAGTCCGCCCGCGGTGGCGGCGTGCAAGGACCTGATCCAGCGCGCGCGTGAGGGCGACATCGCATCGGCATATGCCTCCGAGCGGGAATCGTTCGTGAAGCTGTTCGATACGCTCGATCAGACCGAAGGCGTTCGGTCGTTCCTCGAGAAGCGCAAACCCGTTTGGAAGAATGCATGACGGCGCAGCGCCAACTGAACGCGCCGACCGACGTCGTCGTACTCGAAGAACGCGGCACGCGGTCCGGCCACACACTCGCGCTCGCGACGCTCAACTTCGAAAAGACGCTCAATTCCCTTTCGCTGCCGATGATCGACATCCTCGCGCCTCAGCTCGCACGTTGGAACGCCCGCGACGACGTGGTTGCGGTGCTGTTGCGCGGGGCCGGTGAGCGTGCGTTCTGTGCCGGCGGCGACATTCAGGCGCTGTACCGCGGCATGACGCGAAATCATGCGGCGAAAGAACAGGTCGATGACTATCCGGCGCGCTTCTTCGAAGCCGAGTATCGGCTCGACTACGCGATTCACTGCTCGAAGAAGCCGGTGATCTGCTTCGGCCACGGGGTGGTGATGGGCGGCGGGCTGGGACTGTTCTCGGCGTCGCAGTACCGCCTGGTGACCGAGCGTTCCCGGGTCGCGATGCCGGAAGTGACCATCGGCCTGTTCCCCGACGCCGGCGCGTCGTGGATCCTCAAAGGCCTGTCTGCCGGCTACGGCGCGTGGCTCGGCATGACCGGCACGCACATGATGGCCGCCGACGCGCTGCACATCGGGCTCGGCACGCACGCAATACCGGCAACGGGTTGGGCGCCGCTGGTCGAGCAGCTGACGAATGCGCAGTGGCGCGGCGGCTCTGCGGACGCGGCGAACGTCGAGTCCGCGATCGTCGCGTGCGGCCGGCCGGCATTGGCGGAGAGCGCGCTTGCCGCTCACGCGGAGATGCTCCACTCGGTAATCCCGGCGTTGCCGAAAACGCTCGAAGAAACCGTGTCGCGTCTGACGGACCTATCCGGTCGCGACGAGTGGATCGACAAGGGTCTTGCCGCGATGCGAAGCGGCTGTCCGACTTCCGTCGGCATCGTGCACGAGCAGCTGCGGCGCGTTGCGACGAAGTCGTTGGCGGAGACGTTTCGCATGGAGCTGAACGTGGCCAACCACTGCGCGCGCAATCCCGACTTCACCGAAGGTGTTCGCGCCCTGATCATCGACAAAGACAACAAGCCCGCGTGGCGCTACGGCGCGCTGCAGAATCTTCCGCACGACTACGTCGTCGGGCACTTCGAGAGTCTGTGGGGCACGCATCCACTGGCGGATCTGGGAGAACAATGATGGCCCGCATCGGCTTCGTCGGACTCGGCAACATGGGCGGCCCGATGCTGCTCAATCTGCTCAAAGCCGGACATCAGGTAAGCGCTTTCGATCTCGTCGAGTCGGCGCTGTCGCGCGCGAAAGAAGCAGGTGCATCCGTCGCAGGGTCGGCCGCGAATACCGCTAAGGACGCCGAGTTCTTCATCAGCATGCTGCCGGCAAGCCGCCACGTCGAAGGGTTGTATCTGACGCCCGACGCCGAAGGCAAAACGCTGCTCGACCGCATTTCGAAATCGACCGTGGTAATCGACTGCAGCACGATCTCGCCGCAATCGGCGCGAAAAGTCGCCGAAGCGGCGCGTGCGCGCGGCATCGAGATGCTCGATGCGCCGGTATCGGGCGGAACGGCCGGTGCGGAAAAAGGCACGCTGACGTTCATCGTCGGCGGCGATGCCACGGTGCTCGAGCGCGGCCGGCCGATCCTCGAGAAGATGGGCGCGAACATCTTTCATGCCGGCGCCCAGGGTGCGGGTCAGGTCGCGAAGATCTGCAACAACATGCTGCTCGCGATCCACATGACCGGCACTGCGGAAGCGCTGGCGCTCGGCGTCGCGAATGGTCTCGATCCGGGCGTGTTGTCGGAAATCATGAAGCGGTCGTCCGGCGGCAACTGGTCGCTCAACGTCTACAACCCGTATCCCGGTGTGATGGAAGGCGTCCCGGCATCGCGCGGTTACTCGGGCGGTTTTCTGGTCGACCTGATGATCAAGGATCTCGGTCTCGCCATGGATGCCGCCGACGGCACCGACATGGCGATTCCGATGGGCGCGCTTGGCGCGCAACCTGTATCGGCTGCTCAAGAACCAGGAGAACGCAGGGGCGCTCGACTTCTCGAGTATTCAGAAGCTCTACGCGAAGGACGCCTAGGAGAGCATCTCCATCGCCGCCTGCATGTCTTCCGACAGGTCCTCGATTTCGCTCGCGTCGATCGATCGGATCGAGTCCGAGTTTGTTGAACGCTTTGATCTTGGTCCAGTCGATCTGCGCGCACGGATGGTTCGTGCCGGCGTATGTCTGCAGGTGCGCGACCATTACGACGTCGACGTAGTCGGTGTGGCTGCTGTCGCGATCGTAGACGGTGTGTTGCAACGGCACGATCGCGATCTCGGCCGGGAACTTCCAGTTGCGCAGGATCAGTCCGCCGAGTTCGCCGTGGATTTCGTCGATCACGCGATCGAGTGTGAAACCGTCGTTCAGAAGGCGATCGTGTTCCTCGGCCCAGGTCAGAATCGGCAGCGCGCCGATGTTGTGCGTCAGACCGGCGAGCATCGCCTGGTCCGGCTTCAGTTTGGTGAAGTTGCGGGCGAGCACGGTACTGATCGCGGCGATCTGCGTCGCTTGACCCCACACCATCCGCAGTTTCCGGTCGATGACGTCGGATGTGGCCTGGAACATCTGCTGCATCGCGAGACCGGTCGCAAGGTTGCAGGTGTAGTCGATGCCGAGCCGACTCACCGCCGTCGCGATCGTCTCGATTTCGCGTGCGCCGCGGTACATCGGCGAATTCGCCACCTTCAGGACGCGCGCCGCAAGGCTCGGGTCTTCCCCGATCACCTCTGCGAGATCGGCGGCCGAAATGTCCTCCCGTTCCGCTGCGTCGCGGATCTTCAGCGCCACCTCGGGCAAGGTGGGCAGCTGCAACTGATCCTTGCTGATCGCAATGGTGACTTCTTCGCGGACCGCGTCGGCAACGCCGGACATGGACTTACTCCCGATAGTTCGATGGTTGATCGAAGTATAGGAGAGTTATTGCAACGCGAATTTCACCGCGCCGGCCTGCAGCGGGCCAGCGACGGCATCGTTCAGGACGGCCAGCGCGTCTCCGGCGGACGCGGTGGTTGCGGACGCATTGACGAGCGTGCCGGCGCTGCGGTTGCCGGCATCGATCAGCGACGCGCCGGCGCTCGGCATCGGCGTGCCGCTCCACTGCAACCGGTGCAGATGGCGCTTCGGTTGCCCGCGGTGTTGGGTGCGCGCCACGATCTCCTGGCCCAGATAGCAGCCTTTGGTGAAGCTGACCGCGCCGAGCTGATCGTAGTCGAGCATTTGCGGCAGAAACGATTCGGAAGTCGCCTTGGTGACGTGTGCGATGCCGGCGCGCACGTCGAGCTGATCCCACGCATTGGCGTCGCCGGTCTCGCCGCGCGCTTCGTACTCGAGCCACGTCGTTTGCGCGTCTGCCTGCGGCAACAGCAGCATCACGCGCCGCGATGCCCCCGGCATCGCAACGGCGTATCCACCGCGAAACGGTGCAGCCGTTAGCGGTTCGGAAGGAAGCGCTGCGTCATCGGGATCGATCAGGCCGAGCAGAATCGGCGCAGCGTCGGTGGGGGCGAAGCGGGAGCGCGAGAATGCGAGGTATTTCCGCAGGCTTTCGAGCACGGCATCGCGCAGCGATGCGTGAACGACGAGCGACGGATGTCCGTCGCTGAGCACCACGATCGCATCGGCGACGACGCGACCCTTGATGTTGCAGTAGGCGCCCCACAATGCCCGCGTCGGTTCCAGCGTGGTCATGTCGCACGTGAGGTAACCCTGCAGGAACGTCGCCGCATCGGGACCTACGAGGCGTAGTGCCGCGAGATGGTTCAGGTCGACGCAGCGCGCGGAAGCAACATCTGCGACCGACGTCGAAAACGCGCGCTGCGTGTCGTTTGCATCGCGGACCGCGAAGGCGCGTTGCTCGAGGAAGTGTTTCCAATCCTGCTGCACGCCGATACTCACGCAATGACGATGCCGATGCTCATGATTTTGGTCGTCGGAGCAGTTAGTGTCGAGTCCCGATCAGCACAGGCAACACAGCACCTCGAGACAGCATGGACACGCGCGAAAAGAACACCGTACGGGAGCGTTGCTACTGGCGCAGCAGGCGCGGGCTGCTGGAGCTCGATCTGCTGCTGCCGCCGTTCGTGAAAGCGCGTTTCGATTCGCTGTCGAGTGCGCAGGTATCCGCGCTGCAGCGGCTGCTCGATTGCGAAGACCAGGACGTCTGGGATTGGTATCAGCGGCGTAGCGCGCCGGGTGACGTCGGGTTGGCGGAGATCGTGGAACTGGTGCGGGCGTTCAATGACGGGCAACCCAACAGCCATTGACTGGCGCGTCGGTCGGCTGCGGACGCTGCTTCCGATTGCCATCCATGCGGTGGCGCTGGGGACTGCATTGGAGCTCGTCGGCGACTGGCCGATGGCATGGATACTCGTAGTGGCCGTGCTGGTCAGCGGTACGCAGGAGTTGCGCGGGTGGCTCCGCGAGCGACGTTACGCGCACACGCTGACGCTCGTCCCGGGCGGAATAGAGATCGACTCCGCCGTCTATCGGGCGTACCGCGCGTGGTTCGGTCCGCACTGGACCGCGGCGTGGTTGAAAGCGGCGAGGCAACGGCGGCTGCTGTACGTAGTGCGTGGTGAACTGACCGCCGCCAATCACGCGGCACTGCGCCGGCATCTGAAGACGCTGCAGCTCGAGTGAGCGCTGCGCTCAGCCGGCCACCGGACGGAGCACGTCGAGCGGATCGGCGAAGCTCGGATACAGCACGGTGTCGCGCGCATCGGCGCGCAGTTGCGGATGATCGAGCGTGTAGTGCAAGCCGCGACTCTCCCTGCGCGATCGCGCGGAGCGAACGATCAGGTCGGCGACGTGAATCAGATTGCGCAGTTCGATCAGGTCGCCGCCGACGCGATAGTTGCTGTAGTACTCGTGCACTTCGCGCTTGAGCAGCTCGATGCGGTGCATGGCGCGTTCGAGGCGCTTGTCGGTGCGAACGATGCCGACGTAGTCCCACATGAAGCTGGCGTAGCTCGTGCCAGTTGTGCGAGATCACCACGTCTTCGTCGGAGTCTTTCACGCGACTTTCGTCCCAATCGGGAATCGGCGTGGTCGAGACGGCCGCCGGCAATTGCGTGCGGATGTGGTCGGCCGCCGCTTTGCCGTAAACGAGGCATTCGAGCAGCGAATTGCTGGCCAGACGGTTGGCGCCGTGCAGGCCGGTGAAGCTCGCTTCACCGATGGCGTAGAGTCCGGGAATGTCGGCGCGCGCCGTTCAGGTCGACGACGACACCTCCGCACGTGTAATGCGCGGCGGGTACCACCGGAATCGGTTCGCGCGTGATGTCGATACCAAGCGAAGCACACGTAGCGAAAATGTTGGGGAAGTGTTTCTTGATCAGCGCGCTCGGCTTGTGGCTGATGTCGAGGTACACGCAGTCTGCGCCGAGTCGTTTCATCTCGTGGTCGATCGCGCGCGCGACGACGTCGCGCGGTGCGAGTTCGGCGCGGGCGTCGAACTTCGGCATGAAGCGTTCGCCGTCGGGCAGACGCAGCACGCCGCCTTCGCCGCGCACCGCCTCGGTGATCAGAAACGACTTCGCGTGCGGGTGGAACAGGCAGGTCGGATGGAACTGGTTGAACTCCATGTTCGCGACACGACATCCGGCGCGCCACGCCATGGCGATTCCGTCGCCGGTCGAGCCGTCCGGATTGCTGGTATAGAGGTACACCTTGCTCGCGCCTCCGGTGGCGAGAATGACGCAAGGCGCCTCGAACACTTCGACGTGGTCGGTTTTCTGGTTGTAGACGTAGGCGCCGACACAGCGATTGGTCGCGGCGCCGAACTTGCCGGTGGTGATCAGATCGATGGCCACGTGGTTCGTGAACATCTCGATGTTTGGCGCGGCGCGTGCCTCGCGTATCAGATTCGATGAGACGGCGTGCCCGGTTGCGTCGGCCACGTGCAGCACCCGACGGAACGAATGACCCCCTTCCTGGGTCAGATGGAAGTCGCTGCCGTCACGATCGAATGCAACTCCCCAGCGAATGAGTTGAGCAATGGCTTCGCGCGCATGACACACCACGTGCCAGACGGTCTTCTCGCGACACAAACCCGCGCCCGCGTGCAGCGTGTCCTGCACGTGTTCGTATTCGCTGTCCACGGGATCGGTGACCGCTGCGATACCGCCCTGGGCCCAGTCGGTCGACCCGGAATCGAGCTCGTCTTTGGAAAGTACCGCGATCTTCGCGTAAGGAGCCAAATGCAACGCTGCAGCAAGCCCGGCGGCACCGCTGCCGATGATCAAAACGTCGTGTCTGTTACGTTCTCCCACGCACTGCCGCTCGGATCGGGCGGGCTAGTATAAACCACGGTCAGACGTCAGAATATGCGACCCCCGCGCTCCCAATCCCCATCGTTGCGTGGTCAGAGCATCGCTCGGTTGAACGTGAACAACAGCAGGAATCAACCGCTTCGTGAGGAACCGTTAGGCGTGGCCAAGGATACGGACAAGGAACTCGTTCGACGGGTTCAGAAGGGAGACCGGCGCGCCTTTGACCTACTGTTCAGTCGTTATCAGCACAAGATCCACGGACTCGTCAGCCGTTACGTGCGCGCGCACGACGAGATCGACGATGTCGTGCAGGAAGCATTCATCAAAGCTTATCGCGCACTGCCACGCTTCCGTGGCGAGAGCGCCTTTTATACGTGGCTCTATCGCATCGCCATCAACACAGCGAAGAACTATCTGGTAGCGCGCAGTCGACGTCCGCCTGACGTCGATGTCGATGCGACGGACGCAGAGCATCTCGACGGCAGCGACTCGCTTCGCGACAGCGAAAATCCGGAGAACAGCCTCACGCGCGACGAGTTGGAACAAGCGATCAACTCCGCCATCAGTCGATTGCCCGACGATCTGCGCAGCGCCGTAACACTTCGAGAATTCGATGGTCTAAGCTACGAACAAATTGCCGAGATCATGGACTGCCCAGTAGGCACGGTGCGTTCGCGGATTTTCAGAGCCCGCGAAGCCATCGACGACCGTATTCGTCCATTGATCAGTTCGCGTTGAGGTAGAGATGTCTTCTTCGAGGGTGGGTTCCAAGCATGTCTGAGCAGCTCAAAGAGTCACTGTCGGCCGTCATGGACGGCGAGGCGGACGAGTTCGAAATTCGGCGTGTGCTGAACGAAACGGCAGACGATCCCGAATTGCGCGGCGTCTGGGAACGCTACCACCTCGTTCGCAGCGTAATGCGCGGCGAAGGCCGCATGAGAGGCGCCGATCGTTTGAGCACGCGGTTCTGGACGCAGATCGATGCAGGCGATGAAGTGCCGGTCGGTGTGGTCGAGGTAGCGGCACGTAAACCGCGTTCGAATTGGATGACGTGGGGTCAGCGCGTCGCCGGCGTTGCGGTTGCGGCGGGTGTCGCGGCAGCCGTGATCATCGGCTATCGCACCGACGAAGCTGCGAAGGCGCCACCAGCGCAGGTTGCCGTGGTAGAGCAGCCGGCACCGAGCGACTCGATCGCGTTGTTCGACGACGAAATGCGTCTCCAGAGCTTGCCCGCGGCGCTCGATCTGCAACGTGCGCACGCCTACATGCTCCACCATGCCCACCACGTTGCGCTGAACAATCGGAGTGTCGTGCCGTTCGTCAAGGTTGCAGCGTTCGAATCGACGAAATGAGTTTTCCGAACCTTCCGGTTCTGCTCCTGTCTTTGTTCGGAGGTGCATTGCTCGCGGTCCCCGCATCGGCGGAGGAACGCACGCCGGCGCAATGGCTCGACATGATGAACCGTGGCTTTCTCGAAGCGAGCTACGACGGCATTTTCAGCTACTTCAGCGGCGACGACCTCTCGACGATGCGCGTGGTGCACACGGTGACCAACGGCGTGCAGCGCGAGCGGCTCGTGCATCTGAACGGCGCGCCGCGTGAAATCGTCCGCACCGGCGACGAGGTGGAGTGCATTCTGCGACCCGGCGACGAAATCCTCGCGCTCGAAAGCAGCATTCCGTCGGGACCGTTCGCGCGCGCGTTCTCGCGCGCCTTCGAAGGTGTCTCCGACAACTACACGCTGTCGCTGCACGGCACCGATCGAGTGGCAAACCGCGAGGCGATCCGCCTCGCGGTGGTCCCGCGCGATGCGCAGCGATACGGCTTCCGCTTGTGGCTCGATCAGGCGACGGGCTTGCTGTTGCGATCGGAACTCGTCGACATGAAAGGTACGAAGCTCGAGATATTCCAGTTCGCCACTCTGAAGGTGGGCGGACCGATCACCGAGCAGGACCTCGCGCCGGAGTCGGGTGCCGGCGCGCTTACGAGCCATCTGTCGCTCGAAGCAGCGGCGCCGGTCGAGCCACGCAAAGCGAGCTGGCACGCCGAGTGGGTCCCTGACGGTTTCACAATGGCGTCGTGGGACATCCGCCGCACGCCGAGTTCGTTGAAGTCGGTCGATACGTTGATGTACTCGGACGGTCTGGCGGCGTTCTCGGTGTTCATCGAAGACATGCCGGAAGCCGGTGCGAAAGCGCTGGTGTCGCGCAGCGGCGCGACCGTTGCCGTCTCCGAGGTAGTGGCGGGCGGTCCGCAGGACGCCGTCCACCATCTGGTGACCGTCGTCGGCGAGATTCCGACCGCGACCGCTCAACGCATCGCGCAGTCGATCCGATACATCTCCGAATGACGCAGGTTGCGTCGCACGGCCCGAACTGTCGGAGCGGCACCGTCATTCTTGCCTCTGGCAATGCCTGCACGGTCGAGTTCGCGGCGCGGCGATGCGACGGGTGCACAGGGCATTGCGGGATGAGCGTATTCGGCGGAGACGCACATCGCCTGACGATGCGGTCGCGCGATGGGTCGGCGATGCCCGACGCGGGATCGCAGGTTTGGGTTGCGGTGGCCGAACGCGCGATACTGCGCGCCGCGGTCGCCGTCTTCGGATTTCCGCTGGTCGGGATGGTGGCGGGATCCGCGGTTGGGTCGACGCTCGGGGTGACCGAGTCGGCGGTGGCGGGGTTGGCGGGTCTCGGTCTCGCGGCAGGTTTCATGGCCGGAGCATTCGTAATCCGACGCGGCGTTCCGACGGGCGCGATGCTGCACGACGGCTATGCTGAACGCGGCGTGACGTTGTTGAACCAAGCGGCGCGAGTGCGGTCCGATGCGCGGTCCGATGTCTTCAATATAGGAAAATCGAGAATCACATGAATACCGTTCTACTGGCGCGGCGCCTCAACGCTCTGTTGGGTGCTTCGGCGCTGGCATGGGCTTTGTTGGGCGCCACCGCTGCTGCTGCGAAGGAACTGCCGGACTTCACCGGGCTGGTGGAGAAGTACTCACCGGCCGTCGTCAACGTCAGCACCACCCAGAAGAGCGACCGGCGCGGCGACGGCAGCGGTAACCCCGACATGGACGAGTTTTTCCGTCGTTTCTTCGGGCCTGAAGGGCGCGGCCCGCAGGGACCCGACGGTGGCGGCGGCGGTGCACCGTTCGGTCAGCGCCGTTCGCTCGGTTCGGGATTCATCATTTCCGCCGAGGGTTACATCCTCACGAACAATCACGTCGTCGAAGACGCGGACGAGATCGTCGTGCGCATGAACGATCGACGCGAGCTCGTCGCGACCGTGGTCGGTGCGGACCCGCGCTCCGACTTGGCGCTGCTGAAAGTCAACGCGGCCAATCTGCCGGTGGTGAAGCTCGGCCATTCGAACGCGTTGAAGCCCGGCGAATGGGTGCTGGCGATCGGGTCGCCGTTCGGATTCGACTATTCCGTCACAGCGGGCATCATCAGCGCGATCGGCCGCAGTCTTCCGACCGAGAACAACGAAAACTACGTGCCGTTCATCCAGACCGACGTCGCGATCAATCCGGGTAATTCCGGTGGACCGCTGTTCAACCTGGACGGCGAAGTGATCGGTATCAATTCGCAGATCTACACGCGATCCGGCGGCTTCATGGGTGTCTCGTTCGCCATCCCGGTGGATGTGGCGCTCGATGTGGTCGATCAGTTGAAGGCACATGGCAAGGTGTCGCGCGGGTGGCTGGGCGTAGTGATCCAGGAGGTCAACCGCGATCTCGCAGAGAGCTTCGGTCTCGACAAACCTTCGGGCGCACTTGTGGCGCGCGTGATCGAAGGCGGTCCCGCAGCCAAAGCCGGTTTGCACGAAGGCGACATCATCCTCGAGTTCAACGGCCAGCACGTCGACCTGTCCGCGGACCTGCCGCACTTCGTCGGTCGCGCACATCCCGGCAGCGAAGCACAGTTCGTCATCATGCGCGCCGGCAAACGCGAGACGCTCAACATCGTCGTTGGCGAACTCGCCGATCTGAACGACGGTCAGGTGGCTGCTGCGGGTCCCGGTGCGTCGCCGGTGCCGTCGCGAATCGGCGTGGTGGTGGAAGCGTTGACCGATCCGATACAACAACGCGCCGGCGTCGATCACGGCGTGCGCGTGGTGGAGGCGAGCGGCCCGGCCGCTGAAGCCGGTATCCGCGAAGGCGACATTGTGACGCGCCTCAACAATCAGGAGATCGACTCGCCCGCGACGTTCTCGAAAGTGGTCGATTCGCTGACGCCCGGTCGGTCGGTGCCGGTATTGATCGTGCGCGGCACCGCGCCGACATTTCTCGCGTTGCGGGTGCCTTCCGAATAGCCCGAAATTGCCTCGGCGCCGCGTGCCCTTTGGGGCGCGGCGCATGGCAACGGTTTGCGCAAATGGGATACACTCCGCGCCGCTCTAGCACCCCGCAGCTGGTTACGTGTCGTCCATCGAGCACATTCGCAACTTTTCCATCATTGCCCACATCGACCACGGAAAATCGACCCTCGCCGATCGGTTGATTCAATTGTGTGGTGGACTGTCCGAGCGCGAGATGGCGGAGCAGGTGCTCGACTCGATGGACATCGAGCGCGAGCGCGGCATCACGATCAAGGCGCAGAGCGTAACGCTCTACTACGACGCGCTCGACGGGCGATCGCTACCAGCTCAACTTCATCGACACGCCCGGCCACGTCGACTTCAGTTACGAAGTCTCGCGTTCGCTGGCCGCTTGTGAGGGCGCGCTGCTCGTCGTCGACGCCGCGCAAGGCGTCGAAGCGCAATCGGTGGCGAACTGCTACACCGCGATCAACCAGGGTCTCGAAGTGATCCCGGTGCTGAACAAGATGGATCTGCCGCAGGCCGAACCCGAAAAGGTCGCGATCGAGATCGAAGAGATCATCGGCCTCGATGCGAGTCAGGCGCTGCGCGTCAGCGCTAAAACGGGCGCCGGCATTCCGGAACTGTTGGAGCAACTCGTCGCGAAGGTGCCGCCACCGCAGGGCGATCCCGATGCGCCGCTGCAGGCCCTGATCATCGATTCGTGGTTCGACAACTATCTCGGCGTCGTTTCGCTGGTGCGCGTCGTGCACGGGCGCATCGCGAAGGGCGACCGCATCGTGGTCAAGTCCGTCGGCCGCACGCAGCTCGTCGATGGCGTCGGTTGCTTCAGCCCGAAGCGGACCGATCGCGAGTCGCTCGGTGCGGGCGAAGTGGGCTACGTGGTGGCCGGCATCAAGGAGATCCGCGGCGCACCGGTGGGCGACACGATCGTTTCGTTGGCGCATCCCGATACGGCGCAGTTGCCCGGCTTCGCGAAAGCCAAACCGCAGGTGTACGCCGGACTGTTTCCGGTCAACGGCGAAGACTTCGAGGATTTTCGCGATGCGCTCAGCAAGCTGACACTGAATGACGCGTCGCTGTTTTACGAGCCGGAAAGTTCCGACGCATTGGGCTTCGGCTTCCGTTGCGGTTTCCTCGGCATGCTGCACATGGAAATCGTGCAGGAGCGGCTCGAGCGCGAGTACAACCTCGACCTCATCAGTTCTGCGCCGACCGTCGTTTACGAGGTGCTGACGCGCGCCAACGAAGTGCTGTCGGTAGACAACCCGTCACGGCTTCCCGACGCCGGTCGCATCGCCGAAATGCGCGAGCCGATCGTGTCGGCCAACATCCTCGTGCCGCAGGAATACCTGGGCAACGTGATCGGTCTTTGCACCGAACGTCGCGGCATACAGAAATCGTTGCAGTTCTCGGCGAACCAGGTGTCGGTCCATTACGAAATGCCGATGAGCGAAGTGGTGATGGACTTCTTCGATCGGCTGAAATCGGTCAGTCGCGGTTTCGCTTCGCTCGACTACAACTTCGAACGTTTCGAAGCGGCCGACCTCGTGCGGCTCGACATCCTGATCAACGGCGATCGGGTCGACGCGCTCGCGATGATCGTGCACCGCGCCCACGCCCAACAACGCGGTCGTCAGCTGACGGAGAAGATGAAAGAACTGATCCCGCGGCAGATGTACGACGTGGCAATTCAGGCGGCGATCGGCGGGCAGGTAATCGCGCGTACCACCGTAAAAGCGTTGCGCAAGAACGTCACCGCGAAGTGCTACGGCGGCGACGTCACGCGCAAGAAGAAACTCCTCGAAAAGCAGAAGGCCGGTAAGAAGCGAATGAAGCAGCTCGGGCGAGTAGAGATTCCGCAAGACGCATTTCTGGCCGCGTTGCGGGTCGATCGCTGATGGATCTCGATTTTCCACTGATCCTGAGCTGGGCCGTGATCATCAGCGGCGTCATCTGGCTCGCTGATGTGGCGGCGCTGAAGCCGCGCCGCGTCCGCGCTGCGGAAGCTTATCGCGCCGGGTCCGGCAAGAGTCAGAACGCCGAGGCCGCCGATCAGATCCTGAAAGAACCGCTGCTGATCGAATACGCGCGATCGTTCTTTCCGGTGCTGCTCCTCGTGCTGGTGCTGCGCAGTTTCCTGTTCGAGCCGTACCAGATTCCGTCGGAGTCGATGGTGCCCACGCTCGAGATCGGCGATTTCATCCTGGTGAACAAATACGCGTACGGCATACGGCTGCCGGTGCTCGGCACCAAGCTGTTCGCACGTCGGCGATCCGCAACACGGCGATGTGATGGTGTTCGTACCGCCGCACGAACCCCGCTACTTCATCAAGCGGGTGATCGGCGTACCGGGGGACCGCGTGCGATATCAGGATAAGGTGCTATACATCAACGGCGAGCGCGTGCCGCAGGAATTCATCGATCAGGTCACCGTCGATGGTACGGCCGTACATCCAGGTCTACGATGAGCAGCTCGGTACTCATACGCATCGGATCTACAGGTATCCTGCCAGGGTCGAGCGACCGCAGGAGTGGACGGTGCCGGAGGGGCACTACTTCATGATGGGCGACAATCGCGATCGCAGTGACGACAGTCGTCGTTGGGGATTCGCCTCGGATGCCAAGGTGGTGGGCAAAGCGGTGGCGGTGTGGATGCACAAGGATCCGGGTCTGCACTGGCCGACGTTCGCGCGCAACGGTTGGATCAACTGAACGGAGGGTTCGAGATGAAGTCGAAACAAGGCGGCGCGTCGTTCCTGAGTTGGATCCTGATTGCCGCGATGGTCAGCGCCATCGGTTTGATCGCGGCGCGGCTTGCGCCCGCGTACGTCGACTATCGGACGATCAACACGCTGATCGAGCGACTTGCCGGCCGACCAAGTGCACCTGATGTCGAAAGCCGAAATCTACGAAGCGCTGCACAAGCGCTTCCTGATCAACAATATTCGCGACCTCGACGTCACGAAGATTCTGACGGTCGATCGAAAGCGCGACGGCACCGCGCTGGTGCTCGACTACGAAGTACGCCAGCCGTTGATCTACAACATTTCGATCGTGGCGTCGTTCAATAAGCGCTTCGACTTCCAGTGACCGCGCCGCAGCGGCGCGACGATCCGACGACGCAGATACCGTGGACTCGTGCGAACAACTCGAACGCCGCCTCGGACATCGTTTCGCAGACCAGGACCTGCTGAGTCTCGCGCTGACGCACCGTAGTGCCGGCGACGCCAACAACGAACGACTCGAATTTCTCGGCGACGCGGCGCTCGGTTTCGTGATCGCAGAGTGGTTGTGGCTGATGTTCCCCGACGCGAACGAGCACTCGTTGACGCTGATGCGCGCCAGCCTCGTGAAGAAGCCTTCGCTTGCGAACGTCGCTCGTGAAATCGAGCTCGGCGAATATCTGCGGTTGGGGGTAGGCGAGCGCAAGAGCGGCGGCCACCATCGCGAATCGATACTCGCCGATACGCTCGAAGCGCTGATCGGCGCGGTGCTGGTCGACGCAGGGTACGATGCGGCCCGCGGCGTGATCAGAACGCTGTTCGCGCGCCACGTCGAGAAAGTCGACGCGCAGATGGCCCGCGACAGTAAGACGCAACTGCAGGAGCGCGTGCAGGCACGGCGGTTGCCGCCGCCGGAGTATCGGGTGACGTCGCGATCCGGCGACGAACATCTGCCGGAGTTCGCCGTCGAGTGTCGTATCGAAGGTCTCGACGTCGTGACGCACGGACGCGGCGGCAGTCGCCGCGAGGCGGAACAGGTCGCGGCGCGCGCCGCTCTCGATCGGTTGGAAGTCTCCGATGACTGACGTACAACCTGACGTACAGCCTTACGTACAACGTTGCGGCTATGTCGCGCTGGTCGGCCGGCCGAATGTCGGGAAATCGACGCTGCTCAATCACCTCGTCGGCCGCAAGCTCAGTATCACGTCGCGGAAGCCGCAGACGACGCGCCATAACCTGCTCGGTGTCGACACGATCGATGCTGCACAGGCGATCTATGTCGATACGCCCGGCATTCACGACGGCGGTGGTCGCGCCGTCAATCGTCACATGGTGCGTACCGCGACGTCGGCCCTGCACGATGTCGACATCGCCGTGCTCGTGGTTGAACGACTGCGCTTCGGCGACGACGACCGCCGGGTCGTCGATCTGGTGCGAGCCTCGCGCGGACGCAAGATGTGCGTCGTCAACAAGATCGATCAGCTGGAGGATCGCGATCAGCTGTTGCCGCACATCGCAATGCTCGACGAACTGGGGTTGTTCGAAGAGATCATTCCGGTTTCGGCGTTGCAGGGAACCGGTCTCGATCGATTGAAACAGCAGGTGCTCGAGCGCCTTCCGGAAGGGCCGCACCTGTTTCCGCCCGATCAGGTCACCGATCGGTCGGAGCGTTTCATCGCAGGCGAGATCGTGCGCGAGAAGCTGATGCGCCGGCTCGGCGACGAACTGCCGCACCGGATCACCGTGGTCATCGAGAACTATGTCGTGAAGCCGCGCATCGTCGAGATCGATGCGACGATTTTCGTCGAGCGCGACGGGCAGAAGGCGATCATCATCGGGCGCAACGGCGGGCTGCTGAAGTCGGTGGGACAGGAAGCGCGCATCGACATCGAAAAGCTGATCGAACGCAAAGTGATGTTGCGTCTGTGGGTGAAGGTGAAGGCCGGCTGGACGAACAACGAAGCCGGCTTCAAGCGTTTGGGATTCGACTGAAATGACTCGGCGCATCGTCGACGAACCCGCCTACGTGCTGCACGTGCGAGCGTATCGGGAGACCAGCGCGATCATCGATCTGTTGACCCTCCAGCACGGTCGGCTCAGCGCGGTGGCGCGAGGTGTGCGACGCGCGCGCGGCGGCCAACCCCATCCGTTCGGACGCTTGTCGGTCGGCTGCAGCGGTCGCGGCCAACTGCTGACGCTTGCCGGATTCGATTCGATATCGCACCGATGGCTCACCGGTGACGCGCTGTATGCCGGTCTCTACCTGAACGAGCTGCTGTTGCGGTTACTGCGCGACGACGATCCACATCCGGTGTTGTTCGCCGGCTATGAGCGCACGCTCGATCACCTCGCCGTCAGCGCCGACGAAGCGGCGCTGCGCATCTTCGAGCGACTGCTCCTGAAAGAGTGCGGCTACGAAGTGACGTTCGGATTCGATGCCGAAACCGGCGAACCGGTGCAGAGCGCGCGCAGTTACCGCTTCGTGCCCGATGTCGGTTTCCACGCCGTCGACGAAGCGGTGGACGATCGGCTGGTATTCGGTGGCGCGACGCTGCACGCGATCGCCGCCGACGACTATGCCGACGCCGCGGTGCGTCGCTCCGCGAAGCAGATCATGCGACGCGCGCTTGCGCCGCATCTCGGCGATCGCCCGATCGCCAGCCGAGCCCTGTTCCGAAGGAACAGTGCGTCGTGATTCGCCGCAGGCGTTCGCGATGAGCAAGCGGCAAGGACCACGCGTGATCGAACTCGAAATCGAGACGCTCGGCGCCGACGGTTTCGGCGTGGCGCAATTCGAACGCCATCCGGTGCACGTGAAGGGTGCGTTACCGGGGGAAGTCGTCAGCGCCCGTGTCGTGCGACGGCGTCGCGGCGACTGGTATGCGTTACCGGAAGAATGGCTCGTAACGGCCGGCACGCATGCGACACCTGCGTGTGAAGCGTTCATGCGTTGCGGCGGCTGCAGCATGCAGCACCTCACCGCGGACGGGCAGCTCGCGCTGAAGCAGCAATGGTTGCTCGATCAGCTGGAACAGACCGGCGTTGCCGCCAAGGCGATCCTCGCGCCGGTGCGCGGCCCGCTCTACTACTATCGCCGCCGCGCCCGTCTCGCCGTTCGCTCCGTGCGCGACACCGGCGAACTGCTCGTGGGATTTCGCGAGAGTTTCGGCAACCGCGTGGCACGCTTGCGCTCGTGTTGTGTGCTGAAGCAACCGTTCTCCGACGAACTGCCGGCGCTGGCGGCGGTGATCGCGGGTCTGGAAGCGCGCGAATCGATTCCGCAGATCGAGGTCGCGGTTGGCGACGATGCGGCCGCGATGGTGCTGCGTCACGTCGACCCGCTGAGCGCCGCCGACCATCGCGCGCTCGTTCGATATCAGGCGCACACGCCGATTCGGCGTGCTGTGCCAGCCGGACGGATACGACAGCATCGTCGACCTGGCCGGCGCCCCGCCGCAGGAACTCAGCTATCGCATCGACCCGTTCGGTGTGTCGCTGTCGTTCCACGCCGTCGACTTCATTCAGGTGAACGGTCCGATCAATACCGATCTCGTCTCGTGCGCGATCGATTGGCTCGGCATTGCGCGGGGCGATCGCGTGCTCGACCTGTTCTGCGGCATCGGCAACTTCACGCTGCCGTTGGCGCGACGCGGCGCCACGGTGCTGGGATTGGAAGGCGCCGAGGATCTCGTGCGGCGCGCTCGGGTAAACGCACGGCGCAACGGTCTCGAGCGCTTCGCTGCGTTCGAAACGGCCGACCTCTACGCGCAACCGCTCGATTCAACGGTGAAAGCCGCCTTCGAAGGCGTGCGTAAAGTGTTGCTCGATCCGCCGAGAACCGGAGCGGGCGCGATTCTGTCGCCATTGGCCGCGTCGAAAGTCGACCGCATCGCCTACGTATCGTGTCACCCGGTCAGTTTCGCGCGCGACGCGGCCATGCTCGCGAAGTTCGGTTTCGCACTGTCAAAGGTGCGCGTGTTCGATATGTTCCCGCATACCACGCACGTCGAGACGCTGGGAGTGTTCGAACGCTGATGGTCACGCTCAGACAGGATGAATTGCGTTCCGCGGACGGCCGTTTTGACGGTGAGGCATGGCTCGATCGTATCTGTGCGGCCGATGCGCGGCTCGATCGCGAGTTGCTGCGGCGCGCATTGGCGTTCGCGCAGCAGTACGACGGAAACGATGACGAAGTCGTCCGCAGCGGCGTCGAGTTTGCCAATCTGATGGCGGAACTGCGCATGGATGCGACGTCGATCGCGGCCGGGCTCGTATACCGCTGTGTGCGAGGCGGCCACGCGACAACGGCCGCACTGGAACGCGATGTCGATGCCGAAGTCGCGCACCTCGTTGCGGAAGTGGAACGCGTCGGTACCGTCAGCTTGCTCGAGTTGACCAATCCGCCGCTGCTCGCTCGCGAAGCCCGCGACCAGGTCGACAACGTCCGCCGCATGCTCGTCGCGATGATCGACGATGTCCGCGTCGCCATCATCAAGCTCGCGGAACGGATCATCGTGTTGCGCGGTGCCAAGAACGATCCGCTGTCGCGACAGCAGCGCGTTTCGAAGGAGGCGTTGGAGGTATTCGCGCCGCTGGCCAACCGGCTCGGTATCTGGCGCCTGAAATGGGAACTCGAGGACCTCGCGTTCCGTTATCAGAATGCAGACGAGTATCGGAGCATCGCCGCACGGCTGGCCGGCAAACGCATTCACCGCGAAGAAGACGTTGCGAGCGTTGCGACCGCTCTCTCGACCGCGCTCAAGCAGGAAGGCATCACCGCCGAAGTGCACGGGCGCGCGAAACACATCTACAGCATCTGGCGAAAGATGGACGAGAAGAGCATCGACTTCGACCATGTGTACGACATCCGCGCGTTGCGCGTGGTCGTTTCGTCGATTCGGGACTGCTACTCCGCATTGGGTGTCATCCACACGCGCTGGCGGCACGTTCCGCGCGAGTTCGACGACTACATCGCGAACCCCAAAGAAAACGGCTATCGGTCGATCCACACCGCGGTGGTCGGCCCCGATCAGCGCACGGTGGAGATCCAGATCCGCACCCGCGAGATGCACCGTGAAGCGGAACTCGGCGTGTGCGCGCACTGGGCTTACAAGACCGAGACCGGCAAATTCGACGCGTTCTACACCGAGAAGTTGAGCTGGTTGCGCGAGGTGCTCGCGTGGCACGAAGAGGTCGGTGGTTTCGTTTCGGTCGGGCGCGAGTTGCGCTCGAACATCGAAGACGGACGTATCTACGTGTCCACGCCGGCAGGTCACGTGCTCGATCTGCCGGAAGGTTCGACGCCGGTCGACTTCGCGTATCGCGTGCACACACAGATCGGCCAACGCTGTGTGGGCGCGCTGATCGACGGTCGCGAAACACCGCTCAACACTCGACTCTCGACCGGCCAGCGCGTCGAAATCGTCACGGACGATACAGCGCAGCCGAGTCGCGACTGGCTCGACCAGAATCTCGGTTACGTACGTACGGCGCGCGCGCTCGCAAAGGTGCAGGGGTGGTTCCGATCGCTCGATCGCAATCACAACGTGGCGGCGGGCCGCACGATGCTCGCGACCGAGTTCGAGCGTCTGGCGATGCCGTTCGACGCGGTCGAACTCGCCGCGCGACAAGGTTATGCAGACGCTGACGCGCTGTGTCTTGCGGTCGCGGTCGGCGAACGCCAGCTGCTCGATGTCGTCGCGGTGTACAACGAGGTTGTGTTGCCGCCGATCGCGAACATCGACATCGCGTGCGCGGACCGCGCAGGCATGTTGCACGACATCACCGCGGTGTTGGCGGAGCAGGACGTTTCGATGGTCTCGATACAGGCCACCTCCGACGCGAAAGCGAATACTGCTACCATTCGATTGGGGGTGGAGGTTCGCGATTTGCTCGGTTTGGCCACGCTGCTCGATCGAATTCGTCGCGTGAGTGGCGTCGCACGAGTGCAACGTCGAATCGAAGCATGAACCACGCCGTGCGCCTCGATCGGGGCCGCGGCTGCGAAAGGAGTTTCCGATGCGATTGATCCTGTTGGGACCGCCGGGCGCGGGCAAAGGTACGCAGGCCCAGTACATCTGCGACGCGTACGGCATACCGCAGATCTCTACCGGCGACATGTTGCGCGCGGCAGTAAAAGCCGGAACGCCGCTCGGACGTCAGGTTAAGAAGGTGATGGACAGTGGGGCACTGGTGTCGGATGACATCATCATCGCGTTGGTACAGGAGCGTATTCAGCAACCCGACAGTGCAAACGGATTTCTGCTCGACGGATTCCCTCGAACGATCGTCCAGGCACAGGCACTCATCGATGCCGGTGTCGCTCTGGATGGCGTGCTCGAGATCGCCGTACCGGAGGAAGAAATCGTAAAACGTCTCAGTGGAAGGCGTGTTCACGAAAAATCCGGTCGTGTGTATCACGTCATCTACAACCCGCCGAAAGTCGACAATCGGGACGACGAAACGGGTGATGTGCTCGTGCAGCGCAAGGACGACGAGGAAGCGACGGTGCGGGAGCGGTTGGCGCGTGTATCACCGCCAGACGTTTCCGTTAGTCGATTTCTACAGCAAATTGGCTGCGAAAAAGCGCGTTCACTACGCTAAGGTCGAAGGTATCGGCAGCGTCGACGACATCAGAGAGGCGGTGTTGTCGAAGTTGAAGCACTTCGAATCGTGATCAACGACGCGTAACGCGCACACTTCTGATCACACGCACGCTGGTCTTCTTCTCGCAAAAGCTTTCACGAAGGGGTGGAATTTAGTTTCATTTCACCTATTATCTCCACCGCGCGTCCTAAGATGCTGTATGTCTTGAGACGTTTAGTTGAGTTCAACAATGCCGAGGAGATGAGTAATGGCGAAAGCTAAAGCAAAGAAGAAAGCAGCACCGAAGAAGAAAGCTGCGAAGAAAAAAGTAGCGAAGCGGAAAGTCGCTAAGAAGAAGGCTGCGAGTCGTCGCATGGCGATGGCACGCAAGAAGCCAGCGAAGAAAGCCGCTGCTAAGAAAAAGAAAGCCGCTCCGAAAAGAAAGGCTGCGAAGAAGAAAGTAGCCAAGAAGCGGAAAGTAGCTAAGAAGAAGTAGTAAGAAGAAGCAGTAGTCGATGAGTGTGAAAGCACTCACCGATTGAAAATTTGGGGCGAGATCAGCGGGGTATCAACCCAGCGTCTCGCCCCGATTCATTTCAGGCCCACCGATATCGATTCGGGCGCAGCAGTCCTCGAAGCGCCGAATCGTCACCCCAACAATCCCGTCAACGGCAGAATCGACACCGATGCGCCGCGCGCAAGGTTGCCGCTGATGCGCGGCACTTCGATGAGGCAGTTGGCGCCGCGAAAACTGCCGATCCTGTTCGAACTCTGATCGGAGGTCGACTGCACTGTGATCGCGCCACGCGCGATCGAATAGGCGCCGCGCTGATATTCGACGCGACCGGGTTCGTGCGCGATATCGCAGGTCAGCGTCGCTTCGACTCTCAGCGGCGGTTCATACGGTGCGCCGGAGAGCGTCGCGAGGATCGGTTTCACCAGCATCAGAAACGTCACGATGGTCGACACCGGATTGCCGGGAAGTCCGAAGAAGTGACAATCGCCGATGCGTCCATACGCGAGCGGTTTGCCTGGCTTGATTGCGATCTTCCAGAACTCGATGCGCCCGAGTCGCTCGACGATGTCGCGCACGTAGTCGGCGTCGCCGACCGACACACCGCCAGTCGTCATCACCACGTCGTGTTGTGTCGCAGCCGTTTGCAACGTCGCTTCGATGACCTTCGGATCGTCCGGCAGGATGCCGAGGTCTTCGATGTCAACCGGCGTACCGCGCAGCAACTGCCGCAGGACGAAACGGTTGGCGTCGTAGATCTGCCCGGGGCGCAGCGCATCACCCGCACTGCGCAACTCGTCGCCGGTCGAAAACAGCGCGAGGCGGATACGCGGGCGCACGCGCACGGTCGTCAGGCCGCACGCCGTCAGCCAGGCGAGATCGAACGGACCGAGTTGCAACCCGGCGTCCGCGAGAACCGCGCCGGCGGCGATGTCGTGTCCTGGCGGTCGCACGTTGGTCTGCATGGTCGGCCGCACCCGCAGGACGATGTTGGCGCCGTCGCGTTGAACGTGCTCCTGAATCACCACCGTGTCGCATCGCTCCGGTATCACCGCGCCGGTGAAGATGCGCACCGCGTTGTTCGACCGCAGCGCTTCGGCGAACGGCGCACCGGCTCTGCTTTCGCCCTGAACCGGCAACAGGTACGGCGGCTTGCCGCCGAAGATCGGATCGGCGCCGCAAATCGCGTAACCATCCATCGCAGATGCAAAGAACGGCGGCACATCCATCGGTGCGACGATCGTTTCGGCAACGACGCGACCGGCCGCATCGGGTAACGGAACGATCTCTGCGGGACCGTCGATCGGCGATACGATCGAACGCAACAGTGTCAGTGCTTCGTCGAGTCCGAGAAACTGGCGCGTGTTCAACTTAGAATTCCGTCTATGGAACAGCAATCCGGTCATGGTCGCGAAGCCGATGAAACGGCGCAAGCGCCGACGCTGTTGGCGATCGAGACGTCGACCGTCGCCTGCTCGGTTGCGTTGTCGGTTCGCGGCGTGATGCACGAAGACCACCGGATCGCGCCGCGCCAGCACAACCGTCTCGTGCTGCCGATGATCGATGCGCTCTTGCGACTGCACGGTGTCGAGAAGCGCTCGCTGGATGCGATCGCGTTCGGACGCGGACCCGGTTCGTTCACCGGTGTGCGGATCGCCGCCAGCATCGCGCAAGGCATCAGTCTCGGAATATCCGTGCCGGTGGTGCCGGTTTCGTCTTTGGCGGCGTTGGCGCAGACCGCGCTTGCGGCGCGGCGCGATGTGCAGCGCGTGCTTGCAACGATCCGCTCGCGTCCAGACGAAATCTACTACGCGATGTACGTGCGGGATGGCGACCGCGCGCTATTGCGCGGCGACGAATGCATTGCAACTGCGTCCGAGCGCGCGCTGCCGCGCGGTATCGATGCAACGTGCTGGGTGGTGGGCGACGGTGTAGCGCACTACGCGGACGCGCTTACCGAACGGGGCTGTGCGACGGATGCGGCGTTGTTGCCGTCGGCGCGCGGCGTCTTGCAACTCGCGTTGCACGCGTTCGCTAACGGTGATGCCGTCGATACGGCGGCGGCTCTGCCGGTCTATCTGCAGGGAACGCGACCATGGCGCAAACTCGCCGAATGAGCGGCGCCGCCTATACTTGCTGCCATGACCGGTCATCTCTGTGCCGTTAGATGAGCAGCACGACGAGCGTCGTTTCGGGAGCTTCGAGCGATCTCGCGTCGCGGTGGTTTCCTGCGTCCGCGCGTTCGTTCGATGTTCCGGACCCGCGCAGCAGGTCCGACGCGCGCCCGAGTCGGATAGGTGGAGCGCCGCTGTCCGGCACGCACGCGGTAACGGCGTATCAACGCACCGCGGCGCTGGATGCGCTTGCCGTCCTCACGTCGCGGATCGACGACAGTCGCCTGATCACGCGACGGCCCGTGTGATGGATCCGGTTGCGCGCGATGCGTACCGACTCTTACGCGTCCGCGGTCGCCTCGAGTTGTGTGCGGGCGACGACGGCACCGGCGTGTGTCTTCGCATCGACGATCTGCAACGGCGCGTTCGCCAAGGACGCAAGCTCGCGCTGGCAAAGGCCTGTGGCGTCCGTCCCGGTCTACGCGTTCTCGACGGCATGGCCGGACTGGGCCTTGATGGAATGACGCTCGCGATGCTCGGTTGCGACGTTCTCATGGTCGAACGGAACCGACTTCTCGCAGAACTGCTCGCCGACGCGGTGGATCACACCCGGCACCAGATCGACGTCGCCGGCGCTGTAATGCATCGCCTCGCAGACGTGCGCGACGTGCTATCGGAGGGACATCGCTTCGACGTGATCTATCTCGATCCGATGTTCCCTGCGCGCGACAAACACGCGTTGCCGCGCAAGTCGGCGCAGGTGTTGAGCGATCTGCTCGGTGCAGCGGACGAAGCTCTGCCGGCGATCGTGGCCGATTCGATACCGCTTTCGCGACGCGTGGTGGTAAAGCGGCGCAGGCACGATGCGGCGGTCGGATCGACCGGACTGGGAGATTCTCGGACGCAGTGTGCGGTTCGACGTCTACAGAGGTACTGCGGCGGTCGATGCCGCCTGAGTCGGCGGTTCGCGCTGGGGCTGAGCGCGCAGCACCGCCAATCGAAACTCCGCCGGTAGCACGACGCTCGATGCGCGTGTCACTTCGCCGATGACGTCGGCGTAAGCGAGCTTGCCGTTCGCGTCCATGCTCACCGCGCCGCGAGCGATGAGCGTTTCGACGAAGTTGTGGAACAGCCGTGCGTCGAAGAACTCGGGCGCGTTCAACCCATACAGGCGCGAAACGCGGCGCGCCAACGCGATGCAGTCGGATTCCAGCGTGCGGCGATCGATGCGGTTCTGTCCTGCCTGCTGCAACAACCCGACCGCAATGAAGAAGCGTTCGAGCATCTGCATCACGATCTGCGCGAGCAGCATCAGGCGATAGCTCTCGTTGGATTCGACCGGCGGCGGTCCGACTTCGTCGGCGGAGCGGTGGATCAGACCCTGTGCTTCGAGATGGTCGAGCCAATGGCTCACCTCGACACCGAGATCCAGCGAGTCGAGATACAACTCGCTCTGCAGATACGGGTACACCGCGGTCACCATCTGCGTCAGCTGGCTGAGCCGGATACGCCGGCGCCGGTTGACGAGCAGGCACGCGATCAACGACGGCAGCGCGAACGCATGAGCAGCGTTGTTGCGGTACCAGGTCATCAGCACCGCGCGCGCCGCATCGTGGCCGAGCACGTCGCCGAACGGATGCGACTCGCGCACGATCATGTCGAGCTTTTCCGCGTACTTGACCATTTCGCGACCCGACATCTCGGTGACAGAGATATCCGAGAACGGTGTGTTCGCCCGCAGCAGACCGGCGAGGCAGTCGAGTTGTTCGACCAGCAGCGCCTCATCGATCGTCTGCTTCGGCGTGCTCAACGTGACGAGCGCGATGAGGTTGATCGGGTTGACGTTCGCGCACGCGTTGATCCGGTTGAGCAGTTCGACGCCCAGCTCACGCGCCATCTGCGATCCGGTGGCGTCGGTGTTGGCGAGGAAGTCGGCGAGCGGAAGTGCATTGCCGAACGTGACGTGTACGCGACCGAACACCTGGCGGATCAGGCGCAGGCTGCGCAACACGTCGAGGATCGATTCGCGCTCCTTGGCGCCGCCGCGCAATTCGTCGAGGTAGCTCGAGGCTTCGATGAGCTTCTCGTAGCCGATGTTCACCGGCACGAACACGATCGGATGCGGCACGCCGCGCACGTGCGTGGTGATCGTCATGTTCAGCAGACCGGTGCGCGGCGGCAGCAAACGCCCGGTGCGCGAACGACCGCCTTCGATGAAATACTCGGACGGCGAGCCGCGCCGGAACAGCTGGTACACGTATTCGGAGAACACGGCCGAGTAGAGCCGGTCGTCGCCGAAACTGCGCCGCATGAAAAACGCGCCGCCGCGACGCAACAACGGACCGACCAATGGCATGTCGAGGTTATCGCCCGCCGCGACGTGAGGAATCATCAGACCCTGGCTATAGAGCAGATACGACAACACGAGATAGTCGACGTGGCTGCGATGACATGGCACGTACACGAGCGTCGATGTCTCGGCCAACAGCTTTATGCGTTCGACGCCGTGCGCGTCGATGCCGTCGTAGATCCGGTTCCAGAACCACGTCAGCACGCGTTGCAATAACCTGATCGTGATGTACGACATGTCGGAGACCATCGCGCGCGCATACCGGCGCGCGCGATTCGTCACGCGCGCTTCCGACGTCTTACCTTTCGCCGCTTCTGCGGCGATCGCCGCGCGAACGTTGCGGCTGCCGACGAGCTGATTGATCAGCGTGCGACGGTGTGACAGATCCGGGCCTAGCAGGGCGGTGCGTTGCTTCTTGAACTGGACGCGTACGAGGCGCGCGATCCGGCGCACCAACCGGCCGTCGCTGATCTGCGGTTCCGCAACTTCGCGCAGCGCGATCGGTGCACCGAACTGAACGGTGATGTCGCGCCGGTTGAACAGAATCGTCACCAACCGGCGGAAACGTGATGTCACCGTCCAGTCTTCGGACAGCAGCACGCGGATGACGGATCGTTCCTTGTTCGGCGCGCGACTCCAGAACACCGACACGGGCACGAGGCTGATGTCGGCCTTGCGCGTGTCGCGGAAGTAACGCTGCAGACGCAACATCCGTTTCGAGTACGTGCGCATCAGGTTGCGACGTAACAGAAAGCCGCTCGGTCGATTCAGAAAAAAGAAGCGGTGGCGTTCCGGGATGCCCTGGTCGGTCAGCGCCGCGCGCGGTCGCGGCAGGTTGTTCGCGTCGGCGACGATGTCGAGCATCACGAGATCGGTGAGCGAGCGATTGCTCAGCACATAGACGACGCGCAGATGCGGCGGCAACATCTCGGTGCCGAGCGCGCTGGGTTGCGTCATCCACAACAGCATTCGCCGGACGATGGCGAAGGACAGGTTCTTCAGGCGGTCGAGCATGCGCCGGCCGGACGGGTGGGGCGGTTACTGTTTGCGGCCGTCGTAGATGGTGTCAAGTGGAGGCAGCGGCTCCGAGTGGGTCTTCTGGTCTTCGGAATTGATGCTGATTTCCCAGACCTTCTCGTACTTGCGGTTGGTCACGTCGGTGACTTCCTCCGCGCTGTGCAGAACGGTGGGCCGCAGAAACACCAGCAGGCTCTTCTTCGTGTGCTGTGTCTGAACGTTCTGGAACAGCTTGCCGAGCAATGGAATGTCGCCGAGCAACGGCACTTTCTTCTTGGTGTCCTGAATGTCGTCCTCGATCAATCCCCCGAGCACGATCGTTTCCTTGTCTTCCGCGAGAACCGTGGTCTTGATTTCGCGCTTGTTGGTGACGACGTCGGAAAGCGTGTCGGTCGACACCGCGGCCAATGACGACAGCACCAGGTTCGAGACTTCCTGTTTCACGTCGAGGCGCACTGCGGTGCCGTCGTGAATGTGCGGTGTCACCGTCAGCGTGACGCCGACGTCCTTCCGCTGAATCGTGGTGAACGGGTTGTCCGCACCGTTGGCATTCGTCGTGAACGTACCGGTACGGAACGGCACTTCCTGACCGACGAGGATCTTCGCTTCGGCGTTGTCGAGCGTCAGGATGCTCGGCGTCGACAGCAGGTTGGCGTTCGTGCTCGTCGCGATCGCCTGCAGCACCGCCGCGAACGAGAAGCCGTTGGTGCTCAACTTTGCGACTGCGATTCCGGGCGAGGTCAACGCGCTCGCCGCCGCGATCGGCACGACCGGGATCGGATTGCCGGCCGAATCGGACGGTTCCGGACAAGCGCCTTGATCAGCGCGGCGATCGACGGACTCAGCGCGGTGCTGATCAACGGTACGGCGTCGCCGCTGGTGTCGACGCCGGCGAAGTCGACGCCCCAGTTCAACGAATTGTCGAGCGAGATTTCGACGATCGCGGCTTCGATCAGCACCTGCGTGCGGCGAACGTCGAGGTTGTGCACGATCTCCATGATCTCGCTCATCTCGGTCGGATCGGCCCGCACGATGACGGCGTTGGTGGTTTCGTCGGCCTGGATGTTCAACTTCGTCGGCGAACCGCCCCCGACGATCGATCCGCCCGCGCCGCCGGCCGCGCCACCGCCGCCCGCGCCGCTACTGCTGCCGGCATTCGCGCCGCCGGCGACCAGCGCGCGAAGAATCTCGGCAACGTTCTTGGCATCGGCGTGCGACAGGTAGATCACCTGCGTGGCGCCGGTTTCGCTAGCGGGCTGGTCGAGCTCGGTGATCAGCTTCTGGATTTCCGCGAGCGGGCGGGTTTTGCCGCGCAACACGAGGCTGTTGTTCCGTTCGTTCGCGATGATCTGAATGCTCTGCGGACCTTTTGCCGAAGAGCCGAGCTGCTCCGGTGCCAGCTTCTGCAGGAGTTCGACGACGTTGCCGACCCATGCATCTTTCAGCGGCACCACGACGACGCGTTCGTCGCCCGGCACGTCGATCCGTTCGATGAGCTTCATCAGCCGCACGACGTTTTCCGCGTGGTCGCTGATGATGACGACGTTCGGGTTCGTGATCGCGGCGATGTTGCCGTATTGCGGGATCATCGGCCGTAGCGTCTTGACCAGTTCGTTCGAGTCGACGTACTGCGCCGCGATGACCCGCGTGACCAGTTCCTCGCCGGCGATCTCCTTGGCTTCGTCCATCGGACTGCCGCTCTGTTTGGCGAGCGTCTGTTGTTGCACCCGAACGACGCCGCTCGTCTCGATCGCCGCGAAACCGTGCACTCGAAGCACCGAAAGGAACAGCTCGTAGACGTCGTGCTCGTTCAGGCTCGCGTTCGAAATGACGGTAACTTTGCCTTTCACCCGCGGGTCGACGACGAAGGTCTTGCCGGTGATGGCGGCGATCTGCGAGACGAATTCGTTGATGTCGGCGTTCTTGAGATTGATCTTCCAGGTCTGTTCCTGTGCGACCGCGGTACCGGCAATGAGCAACATGACGGACACCAGCAGGGCGCGCAGGAGTCCGCATGAAAGTGCTCGAGCTGGCTGCATCGTGGGTTCTACTTCAGTGAGGTGGTAACGAAGAATCGGCGGGTACCGCGCTGCACTTCGAGTCGCGCCGATCCCTGGGCCACTATGTTATCGATCTCGGCCTGGTCAGACTGGATGTCGCCGACCGGGCGTCCGTTCACCGACAGTACCACGTCGCCCGCCTGCAGGCCGGTTTGCGCCAGGTATGGCGAGCCGGCCAGATTGTCCACGCGGTAACCCTGCGCGCCGGAGGTCGACACCGGCGCGACGCCGAGCGAATTCAGAGTGCCGGTCGGATCCTGCTGCAGACGATCCCGATAGCTCTGCACGACCGTGCTCAAGTTGTTGGTATTCGCCGATGCATCGGTAGCTGGCGGCGGTTCGGCTGGTGCTTCGTTGTGTTTCGTAGTTCGTGTCGGGCGGCGGTTCACCACCGCTGCTCTCGCCTTCGTCCGCACCCGCATCGGGAAGCAATACCGGCGCGTCGTGAGAATTGGCTGTGAACATCGAAGGCTCGTCGCTGAAGCGAAGCGTTTCGAGAGCGCTGCCGCGACGTAGCACGATCCGATCCGCGTGCACCTCGCTCAACGTCGCGTTGCCGGGCATCTTGCCGCCGACGAGGAACAGCTCGCCGGGTTTACCCTGTTCCGCGACGATCGCCGCGGACTCTTCCGGAACCTCGGCCTGAAACACCCCTTCGAGCGTCAGGCGAAGACGGGTTTCCGGCGCGTCGTACACCACCGGTGCGTTGTCGGCGTTGGCCTTGCCGAACAGATTGCGCGCAATGATGTCGGCGACGCTCAAGGTCGGTTTCCCGGTGGTGTGTCCCGCCGCTGCCTTGGCATCGGTCAACGTCGCCGGTGCCGGACCGGAAACGAGATACCAACCCGCCGTCGCAAGGGTGTACGCGATGCCGATGATGATGAGGATCTTGACGGGTTCGACGAGTCGGTCGGCCAGTTGTTCTGCGGCGCGTCCGGCGTCGACGAGTCGGGTGGCGGAACTAAGCACGGCTGGGGAACTCGTGGGTGGCCCGGATTCTAGAATAGTTTCTCACCCACCTCCAGAACGACGGCGTGATCGGGCTCACCGCCTGGCCATGGTTCACCCAGCATTTTCGTGAACTGCTTCGTGATTCCAACAGTTGCCATACCATCCTGAGCGACCTTGGCCAGCATGAGCGGCATCTTATCGTCCACTTGATACACAGATATTTCGGGTTGGGACGATGACGAGTCGATGAATCCGACCAGCGGCGGCAGCGTGACGCGGTGGTCGCGGCCCGACAAACGATACGAGACGTCGCCGCCGGACCATTTCAATTCACCACGCACGTTCGGCAACCGCGCGCCGTACGCCGCGGTCAGATCGAGGTGTTCGACGGCGATCGAGCCGGGGATGCGGATGTCGTAACGCGACAGCAGCTCGTTCAGGAGCGCCGAGTCGAGCGTACCGTCGAGCGCGGCGTGACCGGTCCTGAATGATGCGGTGGTGCGCCCGCCGAGATCGATGTGTTCGCCGGTGACTTTCACGTCGAAGCCGAGGTCCCCGTTCAACAGCGCGCTCGGCGCAAACGACCAGGTGACGCGCCCGAGCTGTGCGCCGGCGATCCCGAGGTCGCCATACCCGCGCCACAACGTGCCGGTCGGGCTGGCCAGCGTGATCTGTGGGGCGTCGCGCAATGCGAGGCGGACCAGCGACGCCGGCGCGAAGATGCACAGACACACTATAAAGGTGGCAATGCCGATCAGAACCAGCCGTCGCGTGCGCTGCATCAGTTCGTCAGCAGCCGGCGCAAGGACGCCGGCGTAGATGTCGACCAGCGCCGCTACGTCGGCCACCGCCACGCACTCGTCGATCGAGTGAATGGTCTCGTTGACCACGCCGACTTCGATCACTTCCGTACCGGTCGGCGCTATGAATCGCCCGTCGGACGTTCCGCCGCCGGTCGAGAGTTCCGGGTCTGCGCCGGTCACCGCACGAATGCTCGCGCACATCGCGTCGACCAGGTGGCCGCGTTTGGTCAGAAACGGCGAACCCGAGAGTGTCCAGGCCACGTCCGCGTCCAGCCCATGGCGCGCGAACACTTCGGTCACGATGGCTTGCAACCGCTGCGGCGTCTGCTCGGTGTTGAAGCGGAAGTTGAACAGCAGCTCGAGGCTGCCCGGTACGACGTTCGTCGCGCCGGTGCCGCCGTGCACGTTGGAGATCTGGAAGGTCGTCGCAGGGAAGTACTCGTTGCCGTCGTCCCAGCGCCGCGCTGCCAGTTCGGCCATCGCCGGTGCCGCGAGGTGAATCGGATTGCGCACCTTCTCGGGATAGGCGACGTGTCCCTGAATACCGCGGATGGTCGCGCGACCGTTCAGCGAGCCACGCCGCCCGACCCGCACCATGTCGCCGACGCGGCGATTCGCCGATGGCTCGCCGACGATGCAGTAGTCGATGTGTGTGCCGTTGCGCTTCAGGTAGTCGACGACTTTGACGGTGCCGTCGACGGCGTCGCCTTCCTCGTCGCTGGTGATCAACAAACCGAGCGAGCCTTTCAGATCGGGCGTTTCCGCGAGCAGTCGATCGATCGCAACCACGATCGCCGCCAGTCCGGTCTTCATGTCGGCCGCGCCGCGCCCGAACAACTTGCCATCGCGGATCACCGGCTCGAACGGTGGCGATGACCATTGTTCGAGCGGGCCCGTCGGCACGACGTCGGTGTGACCCGCGAATGCGACTAGCGGTGCGGAGTTGCCGCGACGCGCCCAGAAATTCGCGACTCCGCCGAACGGTAACCGCGTGACGGCGAAGCCGAGCCGTTCGAGGTGCGAGATGAGCAGGTCCTGACAGCCTTCGTCGTTCGGTGTGATCGACGCGCGTCGAATCAGCTGTTGGCTGAGCGCCAGAACGTCCATGTCAGTTGTGCGCGTGCAACTGTTCGTTCAACTTGATCGCCGCGCGGTTGGTCCGGCATTCGACCGCGCCGGTGCGACTGTTGCGGATGAACAGCATGTCCGAGGCGCCGGAGAGTTCCCGCCCCTTGGCGGTGCGGACCTTGTTGCGGTCTTCGTCGATGATGTCGACGACGGTTCCGGACGTGATGTAGAGACCGGCTTCGATCGTGCAGCGGTCGCCCAGCGAGATTCCGGTGCCGCCGTTCGCGCCGATCAGACAATGGCGCCCGATGCTGACTTTGATGTTGCCGCCGCCGGAGAGCGTTCCCATCGTGCTGGAGCTGCCGCCGAGGTCGGTGTGCTCCGCGACGATGACGCCTTGCGAGATCCGACCCTCGATCATGTTCGGCCCGAGCGCGCCCGCGTTGAAATTCACGAAGCCTTCGTGCATCACCGTGGTGCCCTCGCCGAGATACGCGCCGAGCCGGATCCGCGCTGCGTCCGCGATGCGCACACCGGTAGGAATCACGTAGTCGGTCATCCGCGGAAACTTGTCGAGCGAATGCACCGTCAGCTGACGGCCGGCGCCCCGCGCAGCGATCAGGGCGGCTTCGAATTCGCTCACGTCGATTGCGCCGTCGCTCGTCCACGCCACGTTCGGCAACTGCGCGAAGATGCCTTCGAGATTCAGCGTGTTCGGCAGCGCGAGGCGGTGCGACAGCAACTGCAGTTTGAAGTACGCCTCGACTGTCGACTGGATCGGCGCGTCGTACTCGAGCACCAGGCCGGTCAGCGGCTTGTCGATTTCCGCGAGCAGCCGACAACCGCGCGCTGCCTCGACCGCACCGGCTTCCGCGAGCGTTCGCGCCAGCGCCATCGCGTCCGTCGGTGAGACGTTGCTGACGCCCGTCTTCAGGCGCGCGCGAATCGCAGCCGCGGCTTCCGCGGAGGGCTGCTTGTACGGCGCGGGAAAGAACACCTCGAGCGGTCGACCGTCGCGATTATGCGTCGCGTGGCCGATGCCGAAAGCAAAGAGATCAGTCATTTGGAAATCCGAGCGCCCGATTCGAGGGTCGGTAACCTACCACAAGGCGCCGCCGTCATAGCGCTGTCAAAGCGAGCGTGCGAAATGGACGATGCGCTCTGCGGCGTCGATGCACTCGGGTAGCTCGGCCACCATCGCCATGCGCACGCGGTTGATGCCCGGATCGAGGCCGTTCTGAGGCCTCGACAGGTAGCGGCCGGGAAGCACCGTGACGTTCTCGTCGACGAACAGCCTGCGCGTGAATGACTCGTCGTCGATCGGCGTGCGGGGCCAATAGTAGAAGCCGCCTTCCGGTTGCGTGACTCCGAGCGCCGGCTCGAGCATCGGCGTAACGACGGCGAACTTCTGCCGGTACACCGCGCGATTGTCGATCACGTGGGTCTCATCGGACCACGCGAGTTCGCTCAGATGTTGAACGTGCGCCGGCATCGCGCAACCGTGATAGGTCCGATACAGAAAGAAGCGGTCGAGGATCGTCGCGTCTCCAGCGACGAAACCCGAACGCAAGCCGGGCAGGTTGGATCGCTTCGAAAGGCTGTGAAAGACGACGCAGCGCGAGTAGTCGTCTCTGCCGATGGATGCGCACGCCTGCAGCAGGCCGACCGGCGGACGGGACTCGTCCGGATAGATCTCCGAGTAACACTCGTCCGACGCGATCACGAAGTCGTGCCGATCGGCCAGTTCGATCAGCCGGACCAGCTGATCGACCGGCATCACCGCGCCGGTGGGGTTGCCGGGCGAGCAGATGAACAGCAACTCGCAGTTGCGCCATACCTCTTCGGGAACCGAATCGAAATCGGAAAGATAACCCGTCGATTCGGTGCAGGGCGCATAGTAGGGCGCCGTACCCCGCAACAATACCGCCCCTTCGTAGATCTGGTAGAACGGATTCGGCAACACCGCACAGCTGCCGCTGCGGCCCGATAGCACGCATTGCGCAAACGAGAACAGCGCTTCCCGGGTGCCGCTCACGGGCAGTATGTGTTTGCCGGAAGTCAGCGAACCTGCTTTCAGACGAAAGCGGGCCGTTGCCCACGCGCCGATGGCATTGCGCAGGGAATCGCTGCCACGGGTCGCCGGATAAGTACCGAGACCGGGTTGCACGAACGTCGCGTCGGTGGCGGCGTCGACGAGGAATTTCGCGGCAGCATGTTTCGGTTCGCCGATCGACAGTGCGATGTGCGGCGCGTTGTTGCGGCTGCTGAGCCCGGCCTTCAATGCGTTCATGCGCTCGAACGGGTACGGCAGCAACGAATCGAGAAACGGATTCATTCGGGCTCAGCTCGCGAGGGTTTCTTCGTTGAGTTGTTGGTCGAGTCGCTCGCGGATGGTTCGCGTCACGATCTCGATGCGCTCGGGATCCTTGATCGGCAACGTGCCGGTGCCGCTTATGTAGAACACGTCTTCGACGCGCTCACCGAGCGTGGTGATCTTCGCGCTGTGCACGTTGATACCCAGTTCTACGAAGATGATGCCGAGGCGCGCGAGCAGTCCGGGTCGGTCAGATGCGACCACGCGAAGCACCGACCACTGCAGTTCCGGGTCATTCGACAAGTACGCTTCCGTCGGCCGCTGAAACTGCTTCAGACGACGCGGAATGCGGCGCTTCGCGAGTTCGGGATAGCGTTCGAGATCGCTCAACTGTGCGATCAGCGTACGTTCGATGTGCCGGCATCGAGCCGCGTTCGCGCTGATCGAATGGCCGGACTCGTCCAGCACGATGTAACTGTTGAAGCACAGATTTCCCGCCGACGTATGGACCCGCGCGTCGTGCACTGACAGGCCCAGTTGGTCGATCGCGATGACGCTCGCCGCAAACAGCCGCGGTTCGTCGCGCGTGTACAGGAATATCTCCGTGGCGCCTTCTTCGCTGACATGACCGACTACATCGCGCACGAGCACGAGCGGTCCGGTAGCGAGATCGTGTTTCGCGATCGCTTCGGTCAACGAGACGATCTGCGCAACGGAGTGCTGCATGAAGAATTCGGGATCGGGATCGTCCCACAGCGTCAGCGCCCGTTTGCGTTCGATGCCGCGTTCCTCCAGCTTCACCAACGCTTCCATCCGGTGGTGCTCGATGTACGCAGCGCGATCGACCGGCAGGTTGAGTCCGCGCCGCAACGCTCTGCGGGTTTCCATGTACAGCTGCCGCATCAGCGTCGCGCGCCAGCCGTTCCACAGATTCGGATTGGTTGCGTTGATGTCGGCGACAGTCAGCGTGTACAGATAATCGAGCCGCATTTCGCTGCGGACTTCGCTCGCGAATTCGTGGATCACGACCGGGTCGGTGATGTCTTTGCTCTGCGCGGTGGCGGACATCAGCAGGTGCACGCGCACCAGCCATTCGACCAGTTCGGTGTCGGCGTCGTCGAGACGGTGGCGGCGACAGAAGTTGATGACGTCGACGGCACCGAGCGTCGAGTGATCGCCGCCGCGCCCCTTCGCGATGTCGTGGAACAGCCCGGCGATGTACAGCAGTTCGATCTTCGGCAGACCCTTGATGCAGTGATACGCGACAGGGAAGGTGTCCTGGCTCGAACGATAGTGCAGCCGCCGCATGTTGCGGATCACCATCATCGTGTGGGCATCGACGGTGTAGATGTGGAACAGGTCGTGCTGCATCTGCCCGATGACGCGGCCGAATTCGGGGATATAGCGTGCGAGCACGCCATATCGACGCATCCTCGTCAGCTGAGAGACGAGCGTGTACGGCGCGCGCAACAGATCGATGAACAGACCGGTGACTTCCGGATCGTTGCGGAAATGTTCGTCGATCACGTCGAGGCTGTTGCGCACCTGGCGGATCGTCGTTGCGCGAACGCCGGAAATGTCGCGGCGATTCGCCATGATCACGAACATTTCCATCAGCGCCGGCGGATGCACGCGAAACACGTCTTCGCCGCGCGTCTCGATGTAATTGTCGCGGATCTGGAAGCGCTCGTTGATCGGCTCGATTTCCGGCTCGTAATGCGCACGCAGGATCGCTTCGTCGAAGTGTTGCAGCAGGATGTCGTTGACTTCGCGCAGGCTCAGCACGTGGCTGTAGTAGTCGTGCATGAACTGCTCGACGCCCAGTTGCGCATCGCTGTCTTTGTAGCCCAACCGATCGGCCAGGGTGCGCTGATAGTCGAACAACAGGCGGTCTTCCGACCGACCCGCAACCAGGTGCAGGCCGTAGCGCACGCGCCACAGGAAACGTCGTCCGTCGTTCAGCCATTGGCGTTCCTGCGCGGTGAGAAAGCCACGCGCGGTCAGGTCGTCGGCCGACGTATTGCCGAAATGGCGTTTGATGATCCAGCCGACGGTCTGTATGTCGCGCAAGCCGCCGGGCGCGACCTTGATGTTCGGCTCGAGGTTGTAGTCGACATCCTGGTAGCGGTCGTGGCGCTTGCGCTGTTCATCGACCTTGGCGCTGAAGAAACGCGCGCTGGGCCAGATTTCGTCCGTGGCGAACAGGCGGCCCACCTGACGGTCCAGCGCAAGCGTTCCGGCCAGCAGGCGGCGTTCGAGGATCGACGTCGCGGTAGCGATGTCTTCCTTCGCTTCCTGATGGCACTGGGCGATCGTTCGGACGCTGTGGCCGATGTTCAGTTTGAGATCCCACAGGTTCTGCACGAACGTTTCGATGCCGTCGCGATACTCGGCGGGGTCGCCGTCGACGAGGATCAACAGATCGATATCGGAGTGCGGGTGCAGTTCGCCGCGCCCATATCCACCGACGGCGAACAGCGCGAGATGTTGACCGGTGCCTTCCGGCCACTTGATCCGGGTCCACAGGTCCTTGATCAACTGGTCGAAGAACTCGGCGCGGCTGCGCACGATCGTTTCGACGTCCTCGCCGGCCCAGAATCGTTGTGCGAGAAGCGAATCGGATGAGCTGATGCGGCGTCGCGCCTCAGTCAGCTTGTCAGCAGGTGTCACGGAAACTGTTCTTCGGTGCGCCGCGTCAGAACTTCTGTACCGTCGCTCGTCACCAGGATCGTATGCTCCCATTGCGCCGAGAGTTTGTGGTCCTTCGTAACGACTGTCCATTGGTCCGGCAGCAGCTTTACGTGCCGCTGGCCGGCGTTGATCATCGGTTCGATGGTGAACGTCATTCCGGCCTCGATCTTCGGACCGGTGTTCGGCCGGCCGTAGTGCAGCACTTGCGGCTCGTCGTGGAACACGTCGCCGATCCCATGGCCGCAGAACTCCCGCACCACCGACAGGTTGTTGGCTTCGGCGTACGACTGAATCGCGTGGCCGATGTCGCCGAGATGCGCGCCGGGTCGTACGACTTGAATGCCGCGATACAGGCACTCCTGTGTGATCTCCACAAGACGACGCGCCATCACGCTCGGCTCGCCGACGAAGAACATCTTGCTGGTGTCGCCGTGATAGCGGTCTTTGATCACCGTGACGTCGATGTTGACCACGTCGCCGCGCTTCAGGCGTTTGCTCGCGGAAGGGATGCCGTGACAGACGACGTGGTTCACCGACGTGCAGATCGACTTCGGGAACGGCGGCTGGCCCGGTGCGTTGCTGTAGTTGAGCGGTGCCGGAATGGCGTCGAGTTCCTCGACGATGAAGCGATGGCAGATGCGGTCGAGTTCCTCGGTGGTGACGCCCGGCTGGACGTGTTCGCCGATCATCTCGAGCACGCTCGCCGCGAGTCGCCCGGCGACGCGCATGCGCGCGACCTCATCCTCGTTGCGTAACTTGATGGACATTGACGGTGCCGTTCGGGCCTAAGAGGTCGGTTTCGACGAAAAACGGATTATGGTATAAAGCGCGCCGCCGTGAGGCAAACCGGATATCTCGCGAATCGCTCTTTCAGACGATTTCGAGTATTCAAAAATTCTCACACGCATCGACACAGCCCCGTGGGTGCTACCGAAAGGTGGTTCGGGTCTGGGATGCGTGGAGGCTCAACCCAAACATGACGAGGAAACATGGCAAATATCAGCATGCGTGACATGTTGGCCGCAGGCGTGCACTTCGGCCACCAGACGCGGTTCTGGAACCCCAAGATGGCCCCCTTCATATTCGGGGCCCGCAACAAGATCCACATCATCAACCTCGAGCGCACGGTACCCGCGTTCAACGAAGCGTTGGCGTACGTCAAGACGCTGTCGGCGCGGCGCCACAAGGTGTTGTTCGTCGGCACGAAACGCTCGGCCGCGAAGGTCATCCGCGAACAGGCGATGCGCGTCGATATGCCGTTCGTCGATCAGCGCTGGCTCGGCGGGATGCTCACCAACTATAAGACGATCCGCCAGTCGATCCGTCGCCTGCAGGAACTCGAAGCGCAGTCGGCCGACGGTACGTTCGAACGGCTGACGAAGAAGGAAGCGCTGACGAAGCGCCGCCTGATGGAGAAACTCGAGCGCAGCCTCGGCGGCATCAAGAACATGGGTGGCCTGCCCGATGCGCTGTTCGTCGTCGACGTTCAGCATGAACACATCGCCGTGTCGGAAGCGAACAAACTCGGCATCCCGGTCGTCGGCATCGTCGACACCAACAGCGATCCGGTCGGCGTCGATTACGTCATTCCAGGCAACGACGACGCGATCCGCGCGGTGCGTCTGTACGTGACCGCGGTTGCGGACGCCATTGCCGAAGGTCATGCGGTGGCCGGCGGCGAAGTCCGGATCGACGAATTCGTCGAGGTGGACGAAGCGGGCGGCGAAACGGCCGACTTCGGCGTCGACGAGGCCGTTTGAAATGGCAGTGACGGCAGCGATGGTCAAGGAGCTCCGGGAGCTCACCGGTCTCGGCATGATGGATTGCAAGAAGGCGCTGACCGATTCGGACGGCGACATGAACGCAGCCGTTGAAACGCTGCGGCGCAATAGCGCAGTTAAGGCAGCGAAGAAAGCCGATCGTACCGCTTCGCAGGGTCTGCTCGGTGTTCGAGTGGCCGCGGATGGCAGCTACGCGATCGTGGTCGAGGTGAACATCGAGACCGACTTCGCCGAGCGCGACGCTTCGTTTGCGGCGTTCGTCAAACGAGTACGCGATGTTGCGTTCGAGAAGCGCACGAGCGATGTCGCTGCGCTGCTCGCCGGTGGACTCGATGCCGAACGGGAAGCGTTGGTGCAGAGCATTGGCGAGAACGTGTCGGTGCGGCGTATTGCGTTACTCGAAGCACCGGGCGGAAAGGTTGCGAGTTACCTCCACGCGGACAATCGCAAGGCCTCGTTGGTTGCGTTGGTCGGCGGCGATGACGAGTTAGGTCGCGACATCGCGATGCACGTGACCGCGAGCAAACCGCTCGTTGTTACCGGCGCCGACGTGTCGCCCGACATCGTCGCGAAGGAGCGCGAGATCGCCACCGCGCAGGCGCAGGACAGCGGCAAGCCGGCCGAAATCATCGCCAAGATGGTGGAAGGTCGCGTGCGGAAATTTCTCGCCGAAGTGAGTCTGCTCGAGCAGCCGTTCGTCAAAGATCCGAACACGCGCGTCGGCCAGCTGCTGGCGCAGAAGAAGGCGAGTTGTACCGGATTCGTTCGCTACGAAGTCGGCGAGGGCATCGACAAAGTCGAAACCGACTTCGCGGCGGAAGTGGCGGCGCAAGTCAGAGGTAAGGGCTAGCGCTTCATGGCCAGACCGGTCGTCTCCCGCTATTTGCTCAAGCTCAGCGGTGAAGCATTGGCCGGCGAGGCGGATTTCGGCATCGATCCCGAAGTCGTCCGCAGGGTCGGGCGAGAGGTCGTCGCTACGCAGCAGGCCGGTGCAGAGTTCGGCATCGTGTTGGGCGGCGGCAACCTGTTTCGAGGCGCAGCACTTGCTCGCGCCGGCCTCAATCGCGTCACCGGCGATCACATGGGCATGCTGGCCACCGTGATGAACGCGCTGGCGTTTCGCGACGTGTTGCAATCGCTCGGCGCGCGCGCAACGGTGCTGTCCGCGATCCCGATGGCGGGCATGGTCGAGGGCTATTCGCAACCGCGCGCGGTCGACCTGATTCAAGCCGGCCACGTCGTGATCTTCGCGGCCGGTACCGGCAACCCATTCTTCACTACGGATTCGGCGGCGTGCCTGCGCGGCATCGAAATCGACGCCGACATCGTTCTCAAGGCGACCAAAGTGGATGGGGTATACACTTCCGATCCGCACCTCGATGCGTCCGCACAACGTTTCGATCGCCTGAGTTACGACGAAGTCATCGCCCGCAATCTCAAGGTCATGGACATGACGGCGATCTGCTTGTGCCGCGACCACGAAATGCCGATCGTCGTGTTCGACATGAACGCGGCCGGCGCGCTGCAGCGCATCGTCGCGGGCGAGCGGGTCGGTACGTTGATTGGCGGCGACGCTGAGTGATCCACGGCGCAACTTAATCAGGATTGAGGCAGCACTGTGATCGACGACATCAAACGCGAAACCAACCAACGCATGGGCAAGTCGATCGAGGCGCTCGCGCACGCGTTCGGCCGCATTCGCACCGGGCGTGCAAACCCCGCGATACTCGACGGCATCCAGGTGCCGTACTACGGCGTCGATACGCCGCTGAACCAGGTCGCGTCGATCAACGTCGAGGACGCGCGCACGCTGCTGATCTCGCCGTGGGACAAGAAACTGCTGTCGGAAATCGAGAAGGCGATCCTCAAGAGCGATCTCGGGATCACGCCGGCGTCGAACGCCGATTCGATTCGCATTCCGTTGCCACCGCTGTCGGAGGAGAACCGGCGCGATCTGGCGCGGCAGGCGAAACAGGAAGCGGAGCAGGCGCGCGTAGCCGTGCGCAACATCCGTCGCGACGCGATCAGCGACGTGCGCGACCTCCTCAAGGAGAAGGAAATCTCGGAAGACGACGCGCGCCGTGCCGAAGAGGACATCCAACGGCTGACCGACAAGCGGATATCGGAAATCGATCACGCTTTGTCGGAAAAAGAATCCGATTTATTAAAGATTTAACGCTAAGATCTCGACACTGACAGCGGATTTCAGGCGATATGTCCGAGCTTCAGGCCAGTGCCGCCCAGATCGATTCAGACCTCGTGCCGAGTCATGTGGCGATCATCATGGACGGCAATCACCGTTGGGCCAAAGCGCGCCATCTACCGGGTGCCGCTGGACACCGAGCGGGCGCCCGCAACATCCGTCCGATCGCTGAACGCTGCGCTGATCTCGGCGTGCGTTATCTGACAATCTTTGCGCTTTCGACCGAGAATCTCGACCGGCCAAAGCGTGAAGTCGATTTGCTGCTGCAGCTGATGCGACGCTTTCTCGAAGACAACGTCGAAGAATTGCGCCAGCGCGGTGTGCGGTTGCGGATCATCGGCGACCGCAGCCGTTTCGCCGCCGAATTGCAGATGCTGATGAACCGTGCCGAGCAAATCACGCGCGATAACGATCAGCTGCACCTGACCATCGCCGCGAACTACGGCGGACGCTGGGACATCACGCAAGCGATGCGTGGTCTCGCGAAAGCCGTGGCCCTTGGCCAGATCGACCCGGACAAAGTCGACGAACATACCGTCGGAGGATTGCTGTCGCTCGGCAATCTGCCTCCGCCGGATCTGTGCATTCGCACCGGCGGCGACCAGCGCATCAGCAACTTCCTGCTGTGGGATCTCGCGTACAGCGAGCTGTATTTCACGGACGCGTACTGGCCCGAGTTCGACGAAATCTGTCTGGCCGACGCATTCGAATCGTTCCGTCAGCGTCAACGCAGATTCGGACGCCGCCCGTAATGCGCCGCGATCGGCGGGACGCATGCTGAAGCAGCGGGTGATCACCGCGCTGATCGCAGCGCCGACCGTCATCGCCGCCATCTTCTTTCTTCCGCTCATCGCGTTTGCCGCCGTGTTCCTGGTGCTGGCCGGACTCGGTGTGTTCGAGTGGGCGAATCTAGCCGGCCTCCGTTCGATGGCGGCGAAAGTCGTCTATGTCGTCGCGTATGCAGCGATCGGATATGCGTTGCTGAACGCGCCGTCGCTGTGGCCCGCGGTATTGAAGGTTGTCGTTGCGTTCTGGGTTCTGGCGGCGGCGGTCGTATTGACGTTCCCCGCGAGCGGACAGGTGCTGGTCGCGACCGGTGCTGATCCCCGCCGGCTACGTTGCGTTCGTCGGTGCCTGGCTCGCGCTGGTCGTGCTGCTCGTCGCCGGCGGACCGTGGTTGATCCTGTGGGTGCTGATCGTCGTGTGGGCCGCCGATATCGGCGCGTACTTTGCCGGTCGGCAATTCGGCCGGCGCAAGCTGGCGCTGCTGGTGAGTCCCGGTAAGACGTGGGAAGGCGCGCTCGGCGGTACCTTGCTGTCGCTGTTGCTCGGTTCCGTGATGGGCGTGACCGTGCCGGCACTTCAGACCCTCGCGCCGGAACCGTGGCAATGGGCGATCGGTTCGCTGGTCATTGCGATCGTCTCGGTATTCGGCGATCTGTTCGAGAGCGCGTTGAAGCGCGCACGCGGCGTGAAAGACTCCGGCGGACTGTTTCCCGGTCACGGCGGTATGCTCGATCGAGTCGACTCGCTGATCGCGGCGTTACCCTGTGTAGCGCTGGCGGTAGCGGGGCAGCACTGATGCCAAGCTGTTATCATGCGCCGCCGTTCTGGCTGGCCGGATGCACTTCGCGAAGCAACTTGCTGGCGCGGTTCCTGTCAAACAGGACACATCTTCGGAATCGTTGACGCATGCAAATCGCGCAGTACGTGTTCGCTCTCATCGTCACGCTCGGCGTGCTGGTCACCGTTCACGAACTCGGTCACTTCCTGGTTGCGCGTTTCTCCGGTGCGAAGGTTGTGCGCTTCTCGATCGGTTTCGGTCCGTCGCTGTTCTCGCGTTTCGATCGTCGCGGCACTGAATTCGTCATTGCCGCGATGCCGATCGGCGGCTACGTCAAGATTCTCGACGAGCGCGAAGGAGAGGTTGCACCGCACGAAGCGGACAAGACGTTCAACCGCTTGTCGCCGACCTGGCGCATCGCATTCGCGTTAGGCGGACCCGCCGCAAACTTCCTGCTCGCGGTCGTCATCTACTGGGCGCTGTTCGTCGCCGGCAGTACCGACGTCGTTCCGATCATCGACGATCCCGCGCCCGAGACGCCCGCGTTTGCGGCAGGTCTTCACGGCGGTGAAGAAATCGTTTCGGTCGATGGTGCGCCGACGCAGTCATGGGCCGAGGTCAGCATGGCGCTGGCGTCGCGCCTCGGCGATTCGGGTTCGATCTCGATCGAGAGCCGCGAGCCCGGTAAAGACGCCATCAGCGTGCACCGAGTGGCGATCGCGAACTGGCAGCGCGGCGCTGACGAACCGGAGTTGTTCCGTTCGCTCGGAATGGTGCCCACGCTGGCGCCGATCCTCGGAACCATCCTCGACGACGGCCCCGCGAGGGCGGCCGGGTTGCAGTCGTGGGACCGCGTCATCTCGGTGGATGGCAAGCCGATCAAACAATGGGGCGATTGGGTCGACGTGCTGCGCGCGGCGCCCGGCAAATCGCTAACGATCGAATTCGAGCGCGGCGGCATGCGCGATGCGCTCGTGCTGACCCCGAGCGAGCGCACCGCCGCGGATGGCAGCCGATACGGTTACGTCGGCGTCGCTCCGTTGACGCGGGAGGTGAAGTACGGCGCGTTCGCGGCGATTCCGATGAGCCTGCACGAAACGGCGTCGAAGACGATGATGACGCTGGATCTGATGAAGAAGATGGTGACCGGACTGGTTTCGACGCGAAACCTGTCAGGCCCGATAACGATTGCGAAGGTAGCGGGCGATTCGGCGCGTTCGGGCGGTTGGGAGAGTTTCCTGCGTGTGTTGGCGTTGCTCAGCATCAGCCTCGGTGTGCTGAACCTGCTGCCGATTCCGATCCTCGACGGCGGACACGTGATGTTCTGCCTCGCCGAGATCGTGATCCGCAAACCGGTGCCGGATCGAGTGCAGGCATGGGGCATGCAGATCGGCCTCGCTATCGTCGGCGGAATGATGCTGCTCGCGTTCTATAACGACATCACACGACTATTCTGATCTGAGGGGACCCATGTTCGGGGGATCGATGAAGCGATGGCTCGCCATCGCGATGCTGTGGCCAAGCCTTGCGCTCGCCGATACCTTCACGGTCACGGACATTCGCATTCAGGGTCTGCAGCGCGTTTCCGCGGGGACGGTGTTCAACCTGTTGCCGGTGAACGTCGGCGATCAGATCGACGAGGCGACGGTGCGCCAGCTGATCCGTTTGTTGTTTCAATCGGGCTATTTCCGCGACGTCAGATTGCAGCGCGACGGCAATGCGCTGATCGTGACCGTGGTGGAGCGACCGGCGATCGACTCGATCGAGCTGAAGGGCAACAAGTCGATCAAGACCGACGCATTGATGGAGGGGCTCGGCAAGCAAGGTCTCAAGGAAGGGGAGATCTTCAAGCAATCCACGCTCGAGCGCGTCGACCTCGAACTCGAACGCCAGTACGTCGCGCAGGGTCGATACGGCGCCAGCATCGACACCAACGTCGAAGAACTGCCGCGCAACCGCGTCGCCATCCACATCGTGATCAAGGAAGGCAAGACGTCGACGATTCAACACATCAACGTCGTCGGCAACCATGCGTTCAGCGAGGCGGATCTGCTCGATGTGTTCGAGCTCAAGACGCCGAGTTTCTTTTCGTTCATCAAGAACGACGACAAGTATTCGAAGGAAAAGCTGAAGGGCGACCTCGAGAAGCTCGAGTCCTACTACAAGGACCGCGGCTACGTCACGTTTGCGGTCGACTCCACGCAGGTGAGCATCACGCCGGACAAACGGCACGTTTATCTGACCGTGAACGTGACCGAAGGCGGCGTGTACAAGATCGACAAGGTGGAACTCGTCGGTGAGCTGCACGACGTATCGCCGGACGCGTTGCGTTCGCTGCTGCTGGTGCAGTCCGGCCAGACGTTCTCGGGCGCGCTGGTAACGGCCAGCGAAGAGCGTCTGACTCAGGCGCTGGGCAACTCCGGATACACGTTCGCAAGCGCGTCGGGTGTACCGCAGGTTCACGACAACGGCACGGTCGACGTGCGCTTCATGGTCGAAGCCGGCAAGCGCGCGTACGTCCGGCGCATCGAATTCAAGGGCAACTCGGTGACACAAGACGAAGTGCTGCGCCGCGAGATGCGGCAGATGGAAGGCGGCTGGGCGTCCACCGCGTTGATCGAGCTGTCGAAGACGCGCCTCGAACGACTTGGTTTCTTCAAAGAGGTCAATGTCGAGACGCCGGAAGTGGCCGGCACCGACGATCAGGTCGACGTGAAATTTGCGGTCGAGGAACAACCGTCGGGCAGTATCTCCGCGACGTTGGGATATGCGCAGAGCTCCGGCGTGATCGTCGGCGCCGGTTACCAGGAATCGAACGTGCTCGGCACCGGCAACAGCATGGCGCTCAACATCAGCTGGAGCCAATACCAGCGCGCGGTAGCGTTCAATTATTTCAATCCGTATTACACGCTCGACGGCATCAGCCGGGGCTACAACCTGTTCTTCCGTCAAACGGATTACGAGCAGCAGAACATCGCGACGTATTCGACCGACGCGTATGGCGCCGGTGTGAACTTCGGTTTTCCCATCGGCGAAACGCAGCGTATCGGTTTCGGCCTGACCGCCGAGCACACGAAGTTGAAAGCCGGCTATTACGCCGCGCAGGAGATCACCGAGTTCATCCAGGACGAAGGCGATACGTTCCTGAACTTCAAAGCGAACCTGAGCTGGACCAGTTCGACGTTGAACCGCGGGCTGTTCCCGACGCGGGGTCGGTCGCAGACCATGGCGCTGGAAGTATCCGTACCCGGCAGCGACCTGACCTTCTACAAGCTCGACTATAAGGATCAGATGTACTTCCCGATCGCGGAGAACTACGCGCTGCGGCTGCACGGCGAGCTCGGCTACGGCGACAACTACAGCGAGAGCAACGGTCTGCCGTTCTACGAGAACTTCTACGCCGGCGGATTCGGCACGGTGCGCGGCTTCAAACAGAACACGCTGGGGCCGTTGTCGACGCCGTCGCAGTTCGACCCGTACACCAAGAAGGGCCAGCCGTTCGGCGGCAATACGCTGGTGTTGGCCGGCGCCGAAATCATCTTCCCGATGCCGTTCGTCAAAGACGGCCGCTCGATGCGTCCGGTGCTGTTCATCGACTCCGGCAACGTGTTCAACAGCAAGTGCCCGAAGGTGAGCACCGTCTGCGACGAAGTCGATCTGAATCTGCTGCGCTACTCGGTTGGTTTCAGCCTGACGTGGATCACTGGCATGGGTCCAATGACGTTCGGCATCGCGAAAGCGTTCAACTACAGCGACAGCGACGAAACGGAGTTCTTCCAGTTTGAGCTAGGCCGAACGTTCTGATGTAACATGCGCCGCTTTCGTATAACCCTTGTTCCGACCAGTTCCTTAAGGAGACTTCCGGTGTCGAAGATTTGTCGATTGGTGCTGCTCCCCATTTTGCTGCTGACCGCGGGCAGTGCATTCGCGGACTTGAAGATCGCCGTTGTGAACGTGCAACGCGCAATCGGCGAGTGCAACGAGGCGAAAGGGTTGATCGCCAAACTCGAGGCCGATACCGCGCCTGATCAGACCGCCATCAAGGCGCTCGGCGCCGAGATCACGCAGCTGCAGGACAAGTTCAACAAAGACGGCGACGTGATGAGCGATCCCGAGAAGCGCAAGCTGCAAAAAGAAATCGAAGACAAGCAGATCGACTACCAGTTCCGCGTCAACAAGTTCCAGAAGACCGTCAACGAACGGCAGCAAGACATCCTGTCGCAGATGGCGCCGAAGCTCGACGCAGTGCTGAAGGACATCATCGCGAAAGATCAGTATGACCTCGTGATCCACCGGCAGAACATTCTGTATGTCGATGCGAAGTACGACATCACGGCGCAGGTCACGGAGAAGCTGAATCAGAAGAAGTAATGGCTGGGGTCACCTACACACTTGGTGAACTAGCACAGCGGATCGATGCCCGCGTCGAAGGCGATGCGGGCGCCCTCGTCAGCGGGCTCGGCAGCCTGTCGAATGCAGCGCCGGGCCAGCTGACACACCTCTCCAGTCGCTCATACCGCCGATTTCTACCGCACACGAAAGCGACCGCCGTCATTCTGAAAGCGGAAGATCTCGGGCAATGTCCGACGCACGCGCTCGTGACGCGCAACCCGTACCTCGCATTCGCGCGACTCTCGGTGCTCTTTGCGGACAACGAAGTCACGCAGGCGCGCATTCACCCTTCGGCGCTCGTCGACCCGACGTCGCATGTGGGTGAAGGCGTTTCCATCGGCCCCAACGTCGTCGTTGGTGCGCGCTGCCGGATCGGCAGCGGGGTCGCGATCGGCGCCAACTGCGTGATCGGCGAAGACTGTGCGGTCGGCGACGGTACGCGTTTGCTGGCGTCGGTCACGTTGTACCGGCGGGTGCGCATCGGCATGCGAGGCGTCATCCACAGTGGCGCGGTCATCGGCGCGGACGGATTCGGGTTCGTTCCGGACGAACGCGGCCGTCAACAGGAGATCGCGCAGGTCGGCGGCGTCGTGCTCGGCGACGACGTCAGCATCGGCGCGGCGACGACGATCGATCGCGGCGCGATCGACGACACGGTCATCGGCGACGGCGTGAAGATCGACAATCAGGTGCAGATCGGACACAACTGCGAGATCGGCGATCACACCGTGATCTGCGGCTGTGTCGGAATCGTTGGGAGCACGCGCATCGGTCGCCACTGCATCCTCGCCGGCGGCGTCGGCATCGGCGGCGACGGGCCGATCCAGATAGCAGACCGCGTGGTGGTCAGCGGAATGACGCACGTCAGCCGCTCGATCGCGAAGTCTGGCGTCTATTCAGGGGGCGTGTTACATAGTGCGACACTCAAATGGAAGCGCAATGCCCTCAGGTTCGCTGAACTCGACGACTTGGCAAAGCGAGTCGCACAACTCGAAAAATCGCGTCGATAGCCGCCGACGCCGCCACAGCAATTCCGTTGCCAACGACCGCAGCGTGCCGCGAGGAATCGTGTAGATGATGGGCATCAAGGAAATCGCGGAGTACCTGCCGCACAGGTATCCGTTCCTGCTGGTCGATCGGGTCGTTTCGGTCGTTCCAGGCGAGATCATCAAGGGCTTCAAGAACATCAGCGTGAACGAGATGTTCTTCAACGGCCACTTTCCGGGTAACCCCGTCATGCCGGGCGTGCTGATCGTCGAAGCGATGGCGCAACTGTCCGGCATCCTCGCCTTCAAGACGAAGAACCGTAAGCCGGTCGATGCGATGTATTACCTCGGCGGCGTCGACCATGCGCGGTTCAAGCGACTGGTCGTGCCGGGCGATCGGCTGGACATGGAATCGACGATCATCGCGGACAAACGCCACGTGATGAAGTTCGCCTGTAAAGCGTTCAGTCGAAGGCGATCTCGCGTGCGAAGCGGAAGTGATCTGCGTCGAAAAGGAAGTGTAGTGCCGTGCTCGAACATGGCCATTGATAAGGCGGTGCAGCGGTGATCGATCCGCGCGCCATCGTCGACCCGAGCGCGGTGATCGGCGCGGACGTGTCCATCGGCCCCTGGACGATCGTCGGTGCGAACGTCGAGATCGGCGATGGTTGTCGCATCGCATCGCACGTCATTCTCAAAGGGCCGACGCGAATCGGCCGGCGCAATCGGATCTTCCAGTTCGCCACCGTTGGCGAAGACACGCCGGCGCTCTCTTATAAGGGTGAGCCGACGACGTTGCAGATCGGCGACGACAACGTCATCCGCGAAGGCGTCACGATTCATCGCGGCACGGTGCAAGGGCAGGGGCGCACCGTGATCGGCAATCACAATCTGCTGATGGCGTATGTCCATGTCGGCCACGACTGCAGCGTCGGCAATCACGTGATCATGGCGAACAACGCATCGGTGTCGGGCCACGTCGTGGTCGGCGATTACGCGAACTTCGGCGGCTATGCCGGCATTCCGCAGTATCGACACGTCGGCGCACACGCGCATGTCGGGGGAATGAGCCTGGTTCTGAAAGACGTGCCGGCGTTCGTGACGGTCAGCGGCAATCCCGCCGGGGCGGTGGGTCTGAACATCGAGGGTATGCGTGCGTCGCGGGATCGACGATGCGGCGGTGGCCGCGCTTCGCGAAGCCTATCGCATCGTGTACGGGCAGGGGCTCACGGTGAAGGAAGCGTTGGACGCGATCGCGCCGCTCGCCGATCTGCATCCGGAAGTGCGCTTGTTCATGAGCAGCGTTGCCGAGTCGCGATGGGGCATCATTCGCGGCCGTCGCGAGGGCAACGGCGATTGAACGACGGGTCCTCAACGTCGGCATACTCGCGGGCGAGCCTTCCGGAGATCTGTTGGGCGCCGGACTGATGCAGGCGCTTCGCGAGCGCGCGCCGGACGTGCGCTTTCGCGGTGTCGGCGGACCGTTGATGCTGGCCGCCGGGCTCGAACCACTGGCGCCGATGTCGACGTTCTCGATGAACGGCTTCGTCGAGCCGGTGAAGCGTTTTCCGCGACTGCTCCGCGTCATTCGATCGTTGCGCGCCGCCTACCTGAACGACCGCCCCGACGTGTTCGTCGGCGTCGATTTCAACGTCTTCAATCTGTTGCTCGAGCGTCTGCTGAAGCGCCGCGGCATCACCACCGCGCACTACGTGAGCCCGTCGGTGTATGCATGGCGGCGCGGTCGCGTGAGACGGATCGGTCTCGCGACAGACCTCGTGATGACGCTGTATCCGTTCGAACCGCCGCTGTATGCACAGCACGGCGTGCGCGCGGAATTCGTCGGTCATCCGTTGGCCGATGCGATCGACCCGGTGGACCACACCGCGGCGGCCCGCGCGCAACTCGATATCGCGACCGACCGACTGGTCATTGCGCTTGCTGCCGGGCAGCAGGATGTCGGAGCTTCGCGCGCACGCTGAACTGTTTCTGCAAACGGCAGAAATCGTAGCGAAAACGCTGGGAACGGCGCTTGGCCCGGTTGTGTTCCTCGTGCCGTGCATCGATGACCGATCGCAACATGCGATCGAGTTGCTCGCGAAGCGGTATCCGGCGCTGTCGTTGCGCGTGTTGCCGTCCAATGCACATCTCGCGCTCGCTGCATCGGACGTCGCGTTGGTGAAGTCCGGTACCGGTACGCTCGAAGCCGATGCTGTTCGGTAAACCAATGGTAGTGACGTACCGGCTCGGCGCGTTAAGCTACGCAATCGTGAAAGCACTGCTGCGCACACCGTTTGTCGCCTTGCCCAACATTCTGGCGGGACGGCGCCTCGTCCCCGAACTGCTACAACACGACGCACAACCACAACGACTCGCCGACGCGCTGATCGCCGAACTGGAACGGGGACGCGCCGGCACTCACTTAACGGACTTTCGTATGCTGCATGGATCGCTGCGCCGCGGCGCCAACCAACGCGCTGCCGAGGCAGTGCTGTCGTTGATCGCCCGCTGATGGACCTGTTCGACGATCAACCCACCCCGGTCCTGATGCTCGCAGGTGTCGACGAAGTCGGCCGCGGCCCGCTCGCGGGTCCGGTCATCGCAGCAGCGGTGATCCTCGACCCGTCGCGACCGATCACCGGCCTGCGAGACTCCAAGAAACTCACCGCCGCGCGGCGCGCCGAACTCGCCGAGATCATCGAATCGCAAGCGCTCGCGGTTGGCATCGGTCGGGCCGAGGTGGCCGAGATCGATCTGCTGAACATTCTGCGCGCGAGCCTGCTCGCGATGGAGCGCGCGGTTGCGAATCTGGCGCTGCAGCCCGACGTCGTCTACGTCGACGGCAACATCACGCCGACGCTTGCGATGCCGGCGGTCGCCATCGTCGGCGGCGACGATCGCGTCGCGTCGATCAGCGCGGCCTCGATCGTCGCGAAAGTCATTCGCGATCGGGAGATGGACAGGGCGGCCGCGCACTATCCGAACTACGGGTTCGAGCGGCACAAAGGTTATGCAACCGCGGCGCACCTCGAAGCGCTCGAGCGGTTCGGGCCGAGCCCGCTGCATCGTATGAGCTTCGCGCCGATTCGCGTGTCGACGTTCGAGTCGAACGCCGTGGTGATGTTCGAAAGCGAGATCTGACGCGATGGGCAGCGGCTTCGTCCATCTCAAAGTTCACACCGAGTATTCGATCGCCGACGGTCTCGTGAAGGTGCAGGACCTGGTCGATCGCGCGGTCGCGCTCGGTATGCCGGCGGTTGCCATTACCGACCGATCGAATCTGTTCGGTCTCATCAAGTTCTACGACGCGTGCCTGAACGCCGGCGTGAAGCCGATCGTCGGCGCGGATCTCACGTACTTCGACACGACTGCCGATGCGGATCCGGCCGGACGGTATCGCTGCATCGTGCTGGCGATGAACGAGACCGGCTACCGCAACGTGATCACGCTCGTCTCGAAAGCGTACCTCGACGCGGCACACCGCGGTTGCGTCGAACGCGCGTGGCTCGAGACGCATAGCGAGGGCGTCATTCTGCTGTCGGGCGGCACGCGCGGCGACGTCGGGCAGGCGTTGTTGCGGCGCGATTCAGCCACCGCGCAAACGCACGCGGCGCATTGGAGCCGCATTTTCGGCGACCGCTACTATTTGGAACTCGAACGCACCCGTCGCGACGGTGAAGATGCGTACTTCGCCGGTTCGATCGCGCTCGCAACCGAGCTCGACCTGGCGGTGGTCGCCACCAACGACGTGTGCTTCATCGAGCGCGACGATTTCGAAGCGCACGAGACGCGCGTCTGCATTCAGGAAGGCCGCACGCTGAACGATCCGCGTCGCGTCCGACGCTACAGCGAAGAGCAGTACTTCAAGAGCGCGGAGGAAATGGAGGCGCTGTTCGCCGACGTTCCCGAGGCGCTGGCGAACGCGGTGGAAATCGCGAAGCGCTGCAGCGTGAAGATCCAGCTCGGCACGTACTTCCTGCCGAAATACCCGGTTCCCGACGGGCATTGCCCTGGACGATTACCTGCGACAGATGGCGCAGGAGGGTCTCGACAGACGTTTGTCGGTGATGATCGAGCGCGGCCGGGTGCTGTCGTTGGAGCAGCGACGTGTCTACGAGCAGCGGCTCGACGTCGAGGTCGGCATCATCAGTCAGATGGGATTCTCCGGCTATTTCCTGATCGTCATGGAGTTCGTCAACTGGGCCAAGTCGCAGAACATCCCGGTCGGACCCGGTCGCGGCTCGGGCACCGGATCGCTGGTGGCGTATGCGCTGGGCATCACCGACCTCGACCCGCTCGCATACGATCTGTTGTTCGAACGGTTGTTGAACCCCGAACGCGTGTCGATGCCGGACTTCGACATCGACTTCTGCATGATGGGTCGCGACGCGGTCATCGCGCACGTGGCGGAACGCTACGGTCACGAATCCGTCAGCCAGATCGCGACGTTCGGAACGATGGCCGCGAAAGCCGTGGTGCGCGACGTGGCGCGCGTGCAGGGCAAACCGTATGGGCTCGCCGACAAACTGTCGAAGCTGATTCCGTTCGAAGTGGGCATGACGCTCGAGCGGGCCGTGGCCGAAGCGCCGGAACTGCGGGACTTCATCGCCGACAACGACGAAGTCGGCGAAATCATGGACATGGCCTACAAGCTCGAAGGCATCGTGCGCAACGTCGGCAAGCACGCCGGCGGTGTCGTCATCGCGCCGTCGCGGTTGACCGACTTCGTGCCGCTCTACCTCGATGATGCGAGTGCCGGCGTGGTATCGCAGTTCGACAAAGACGACGTCGAACGCGCGGGCCTGGTGAAGTTCGACTTCCTCGGCTTGAAGACGCTGACGATCATCGACTGGACCGTCGCGGCCATCAACGAAGTGCGCGCCGACGGAGCGCCGGAACTCGACATCACGCAGCTTCCGCTCGACGACGGCCGCGTCTTCGATCTGCTCAAGCGAGCGGAGACGACGGCCGTGTTCCAGTTCGAATCGCGCGGCATGCGCGACTTGCTGAAACAGGCGAAACCGGACCGCTTCGAAGACATCATCGCCCTCGGCGCGTTGTTCAGACCCGGACCGATGGAGCTGATTCCGGACTTCATCAAGCGCAAGCACGGCCAGGAGCGATTCGAGTATCCCGACCCGCGCGTGGTGCCGATCCTGTCGCCAACCTACGGGATCATGGTGTACCAGGAGCAGGTCATGCAGATCGCTCAGGTCATCGGCGGATACAGCCTCGGCTCCGCGGACCTGCTGCGTCGCGCGATGGGCAAGAAGAAGCCCGAAGAGATGGCGCGCCAACGCGACATCTTCAAAGCCGGAGCGCTGAAGAACGGCGTATCCGAAGCGAAAGCCGATCAGCTGTTCGACCTGATGGAGAAGTTCGCCGGATACGGCTTCAACAAGTCGCACTCGGCGGCATACGCACTCGTCAGCTACAGAACGGCGTGGCTGAAGTCGCATCATCCCGATCAGTTCATGGCGGCGGTGTTGTCTGCCGACATGCAGCACACCGACAAGATCGTGACGCTGGTCGACGAGGTGCGGCGCTCCGATCTGTCGCTCGACCCGCCTGACATCAACCTCAGCCGCTTCCGCTTCTCGGTGCGCGAAGGACGCATCCTGTACGGCCTCGGCGCGATCCGCGGCATTGGTGAGGGCACCGTGATCGCGATCTGCGAGAGCCGCGAGCAACAAGGAGCGTTCGTCGATCTGTACGATTTCTGTCGCCGCATCGATTCGAAGAAAGCGAACCGCCGTGCGGTAGAGGCGTTGATTCGCGCCGGCGCGATGGATGGATTCGCGCGCAACGGTGAAGATCTCGACGCGGTGCGCGGGCGGCTGATCGTAGAAGTCGATAGTGCGATGCAAGGCGCGGAACAGGTGGCGCGCAACGCCGAAAGCGGCATCGGCGATCTGTTCGGCGGCCCGTTCGGGGACCCGTTCGCCGAACACGACGCGGTTCCGATCGTGGTGCCGGCGGCAGCCGTTGCGCGACCATTGACCCGTCGCGAGCGACTCGACGCCGAAAAAGAAGCGCTCGGCCTCTATCTCACCGGACATCCGCTCGACGACTATCTCGACGAGATCCGCGAGTTCTGTCCGAATCGGGTCGCCGATCTGAAAGTGGAGCGCGGCGTCCAGGTCGTGGCGGGGCTGGTCGTTTCCTCGCGCACGATGCGCAGCCGACGCGGCGAAACGCTGGCATTCACGGTGCTCGACGATCGCAGCGGCCGGATCGAACTGTCGGTATTCGCGGACGTCTACGAGCAGCACAAAGCGAAGATCTTCAAAGACGCGGTGCTGGTGGTCGAAGGCGAAGTCCAACCGGATGACTACAGCGGCGCGTTGAAGATGCGGGTGTCGCAGATCCACACGATGAACGATGCGCGGCGCCGTTTTGCCGATTGTCTGCAGATCGAAGTATCCGGTATCGGGATGTCGAGCGACCTGGCGCGGCGTCTCAAAACGCTGCTGGAGCCGCACCGTCACGACGGCTGCCCTGTGGCGATCGCTTACCGCTCCAATCGCGCCGAGGGGCGGCTCGTATTAGGGGCCGACTGGCACGTCACACCGTGTGACGAGCTGCTGCAATCGCTGCGGAACGAGTTCGGCGCGGGACAGGTCGGCCTGCACTATCGCCGCTCTGCGGCGTGATCACTCCAGGATCGATCGAAGCCGCGGTTCGCGCCGCGCTAACGGATACGCTTGGCCGCGTCGTCGTCGCGTTCAGCGGTGGAATGGATTCGACCGTGTTGCTGCACGCCGTAGCCGAATTCATCGACGATCGGTCACGTGTGCTCGCATTGCACATCGATCATGGCCTGAACGTCCGTTCGCACGAATGGCAACGCCATTGCGAAATAGTCAGCGGCCGACTCGGCGTCGGCTACGACTACAGGCGTGTGTCGATCGGATCTGACGGCGGTACCGAGGCGGCGGCGCGAAGAGCGCGTTACGACGCGTTCCGCGACTTCCTGGGGCGAGGCGATGCGTTGTGGCTCGCGCACCATCGCGACGATCAGGCCGAAACGCTGTTGTGGAAGCTGATGCGCGGCGGCGGCGTCGCCGCGCTCGCCGGCATGCCCGAGTCGCGCCGCCTCGGCGCCGGCTATCTGAGGCGTCCGCTGCTCGGCGTACCGCGCCTCGATATCGCGGCGTGGGCAACCGCGCGTGGCCTGACGTGGATCGACGACGACAGCAACGCCGATGCGCGTTTCGACCGCAACTTCATCCGCCACGAAGTGCTGCCGGTGCTTCAGACGAAGTGGCCGGACGCGGCTTCCAGGCTGCAGCACGCGGCGCGGCGATTCGCCGACGAAGCGGTGCTCGTGCGCGGCGCGCTCGATCGACGCCTCGAGGAACTGGACGCAGACGGCACCCGGATTCCGGCGATCGTCGCCGACGATCCACAGGCGCTGCCGCTGCTGCGGCGTTGGCTCGAATCGAGCGGCATCGGCGGCGTCCGTGAACGCGTGCTGATGGAGATCGTGCGCCAGGCCGGTGGTGCGATGGATCGGCTGCCGCAAGTGCAGGTCGCGGCGGGACACAGCGTGCGGCGCTTCGCGCGCCACCTTTATCTGGTGACCGAGGCGCAGACGCGGTTCGATACGGCGAACTGGAGCCTGGGCGAAGCGTTGATGACACCGGCTGGTCGGCTCGTGGCGGAGCGCGGCGCGGGGACCGGTCTGCGTTCCGATGTTGCGCAGGTGCAGGTGCGCGCCCGTTGTGGGGGAGAGCGGCTGCGGCCGATGCATCGCGGCGGATCGCGGACCGTCAAACAACTGCTCCACGACGCGCACGTTCCGCCGTGGCTGCGCGACGGCTATCCGCTCGTCTACGTCGGCGGCGCGCTCGCGGCGGTGCCGGGCATCGCCATCGACGCGGCGTTCGCCGAAGAGGCCGATCGCGTGTGGAAGCTGAGCGTGCGTCCGGCCGGTGAGCGATAGACACGTAAATGCGTCGCGAGACGAGCCTTTCGTTTGTGCTGCCTGAACCCTTTTGCTACCCTGACTTCCCATCTTGCGCGCCTCATTCATGACTCACGTCGCGCGCGCTCACATCAAGATGGCGCATTCATGACTCGCTATATTTTCGTGACCGGTGGTGTGGTTTCGTCCCTCGGCAAGGGCATCCTCACCGCCTCGCTAGCGGCGGTCCTCGAAGCCCGCAATCTCAAGATCAACATCGTGAAGATGGATCCGTACATCAACGTCGATCCAGGCACGATGAGTCCATTTCAGCACGGCGAGGTCTACGTCACCGCGGACGGTGCGGAGACCGACCTCGATCTCGGCCACTACGAACGATTCCTGCGCGTGCGCATGTCGCGCAAGAACAATTTCACTACCGGCAGCATCTATGCCGAGGTGATCCGCAAGGAACGCCGCGGCGATTATCTGGGCGGTACGGTGCAGGTCATTCCGCACATTACCGACGAGATCAAGCGGCGCGTGCGCGATGCGGCAGAAGGGTTCGACATCGTCATCGTCGAAGTCGGCGGCACGGTCGGCGACATCGAATCGCAACCGTTCCTCGAAGCAATCCGGCAATTGCGCCTCGAAGTCGGCGCGTCGCGGACGTTGTTCATCCACCTCACGCTGGTGCCGTACATCGCGACGGCCGGCGAGATCAAGACGAAGCCGACGCAGCACTCGGTGAAGGAATTGCGCTCGATCGGTCTGCAGCCCGACGTGCTGGTGTGCCGATCCGAGCGGCTGATTCCGAAGTCGTCGCGCAGCAAGATTGCCCTGTTCACCAACGTCGAAGAGCGCGCCGTCGTGCTGCTGCCCGACGCGCCGACCATCTATCAGGTGCCGGCGATGCTGCACGAGCAGAAGCTCGACGACATCGTGGTGGAGAAGTTCGGGCTCGAAGCGCCCGAGGCGAATCTGTGGGAGTGGAACCGCGTGGTCGACGCGCAGCTGCATCCCGAACGCCGCGTGCGGATCGCGATCGTCGGCAAGTATCTCGACCTGCTCGATGCGTACAAGTCGCTCAGCGAGGCGATCGTGCACGCCGGCATTCAGACGCGCACGAAGGTGGACATCCGTTACGTCGATGCAGAAGACATCGAGACCAACGGCACCGCCACGCTCAACGACGTCGATGCGATCCTCGTGCCGGGCGGATTCGGCCAGCGCGGCTTCGAAGGCAAGATCAAGGCGGCGCGTTATGCGCGCGAGAACGGCGTGCCGTATCTCGGCATCTGCTACGGCTTGCACGCCGCGGTGATCGACATTGCGCGCAATGTCGCCGGTCTCGACGACGCGCACTCGACGGAGATCAATCCGAATTCGCCGTATCCGGTAATCGCGATGATCACCGAGTGGGTCGATCGCGACGGCAACCTGACGCACCGCAGCGCCGACGACGATCTCGGCGGCACGATGCGGCTCGGCGAACAGGCGTGCAACCTGATCTCCGGTTCGCTGTCGCGCGCGATCTACGGCGAAGACGTGGTTTATGAGCGGCATCGGCATCGCTACGAAGTCAACGAGCGCTACGTCGATCTGCTGCAGGGCTATGGGCTGAAGATCGCCGGCCGCTCCGAGGACGGACTCGTCGAGATGATCGAGCTGTCGGATCACCCCTGGTTCGTGGCGTGCCAGTTCCACCCGGAGTTCACGTCGTCGCCGCGCGATGGCCATCCATTGTTCCGCGGCTTCATCGAAGCAGCGCTTGCGTACTCCGAAGTGGATGCTTCGCTGTGCGAAACCGTGAAGGCCACCGCGACCACCTGACAGACGGACGTTGTCATGCAGTATTGGATTTCGATGTCGGACCCGCGGTCCGCGCGCGTGAAAGCAATCCATTTTCCCGAAGACGAGGTGGCGTAGGCCGGTATGAGCAAGATCAAACGCATCGTTGCCCGCGAGATTCTGGATTCGCGCGGCAATCCGACCATCGAAGCCGATGTGCACCTGGACGACGGCTCGATCGGCACGGCGTGCGCGCCGTCGGGCGCATCGACCGGCACGCGCGAGGCATTGGAACTGCGCGACAACGATCGCGCGCGCTATGTCGGCAAGGGTGTGCTGAAGGCCGTGCGCGCAATCACTGACGAGATCACTCCGTCGCTCGTCGGCATCGACGCCAGCGACCAGGAGCGCCTCGATCAGACGATGATCGATCTCGACGGAACGGCGAACAAGACACGACTCGGCGCCAACTCGATTCTCGCGGTGTCGCTGGCGGCGGCGAAAGCGGCGGCCATTGCGCGCCGCGTGCCGCTGTACGAGCACGTCAACGGGCTGTTCGGCGGCGTCGAGATGCGCATGCCAGTGCCGATGATGAACATCATCAACGGTGGCGAGCACGCCGATAACAACGTCGACATTCAGGAGTTCATGATCCAGCCGGTGTCGATGACGCGCTTCAGCGATGCGCTGCGTTGCGGCGTCGAAGTGTTCCACTCGCTGAAAGCGGTACTGCGCGCGCGCGGACTGAACACGGCCGTCGGCGACGAAGGCGGCTTCGCGCCGGACCTGCCGTCGAACGCCGCGGCGCTCGACGTGATCACCGAGGCGATCGTCGGCGCCGGCTACCGGCCCGGTGAAGACGTGACGCTTGCGCTCGATTGCGCGGCGTCGGAGTTCTACGACGGCACCGAATACGTGCTGTCGAACGAAGGTCGATATCCCCGCACGCAGTTCACGTCGTATCTCACCTCGTTGACCGAGCGCTATCCGATCCTGTCGATCGAAGACGGCATGGACGAAGCCGACTGGACCGGCTGGAAGATGCTGACCGATGCGATAGGGCAGCGCGTGCAGCTCGTCGGCGACGATCTGTTCGTCACGAATACGGCGATCCTGAACGACGGCATCAAGGCGCACGTCGCAAATGCGATTCTGATCAAGTTCAACCAGATCGGCAGCCTGACCGAGACGCTCGCGGCGATCCGCATGGCGAAGCGTGCGGGTTATGCGACGGTGATCTCGCACCGTTCCGGAGAAACCGAAGACACCACGATCGCCGACCTGGCGGTGGCGACCGGAGCCGGGCAGATCAAGACGGGTTCGTTGTCGCGGTCCGATCGCGTCGCGAAGTACAACCGGCTGCTGCGAATCGAAGAGCAGCTGGGCAATCGGGCCGTGTATCGCGGCCGTGCGGAGCTGCGAAGCTGACTATCACCGTTCGCGTTCTGCTCGTCATCGGTGCCGTCGTACTGATCGGCATGCAGGTGCGTTTGTGGTTCAGCGACGTCGGCATGCTCGCGCGCGGCGACCTCGAGGCGCGCGTGGCCGATCAGGCGCATCGCACGCATGAACTCGAGGAACGCAACCGCCGCCTCGCCGTCGAAGTGGCGGCGTTGAAGAGCGGTCCGGCCGGCGTAGAGGCGCGGGCGCGCAGCGAACTCGGCATGATCAAGAACGGCGAAACGTTCTATCTGGTCGTCGATCCCTGATCGTGGATCCCATTGTCCCGCCGCTCGCCTACACGCCGCTGCCGGTCGAAGGTGTGATCCGCAGCTGCCCCGACGATTTCATCGTCGACGAGCGCGCCGCTGTCGAGCCTACCCACGACGGCGAGCATCTGCTGTTGCGGATCGAGAAACGCGGCCTGAACACCAATGACGTAGCGACCGAGCTTGCCCGCCTCTATGACGTGCCGCCGCGAGACGTATCGTTCGCGGGCATGAAAGATCGGCACGCCGTGACGCGGCAGTGGTTCAGCGTACTGACACCGTCGGAACCGTTACCGGCGACGTCACCGGACTGGCGCGTGCTCGAAGCCGCGCGGCACCAACGCAAACTGCGGCGCGGCGAACTCGCCGGCAACGCGTTCTGCATTCGCGTGCGCGGCCTGCGCGGGACGTTCAAGAGATAGCCGAACGGGTGGCGGTTCTTCGCTGCGCGGGTGCGCCGAACTACTTTGGCGAACAGCGATTCGGCAGAGATGCGGCCAACGTCGCGCGGGCGAGGGCCTGGGTTTGCCATCGACCTCGCGCGGTGGTGCCGCCGTTCCAGAAAGGCCTGCACCTGTCGACGGCGCGTGCCTTACTGTTCAACGCGGTGCTTGCGCAGCGCGTGGCGGCCGGCAACTGGAACCGCGTGATCGACGGCGACGTAACGCTCGACGGCGCGCCAACAGGGCCGCTATGGGGCCGCGGACGCGCACCCGCGCGCGACGCGGCACTCGACATCGAAACGTCGGCACTCGTCGAATACCGCGAGTGGCTCGATCCGCTCGAGCATCTCGGGCTGACGCAGGAACGCCGCGGTTTCGTGTTGCGGCCGATGCAGCTCGAGGCTTCGATCGAAGGCTCGATCCTCGAACTCCGTTTCGAACTGCCGCCGGGACATTATGCGACGGCGCTGCTGCGCGAGATCGGGACATTCCGCAATTCCGCCGCGGAGATTGCCGCGTGAGTCAGTTCGATCTGCGCGGCATCGGCATGACCTCGCAGCGTACGCGCGATCGGCTGGTGCAGCGATTGCGCGAGCACGGCATCGCCGACGAGCGCGTACTGTCGGTCATCGGAGAAGTGCCGCGCCATATCTTCATCGACGAAGCGCTGGCGACACGGGCTTACGAAGATACGGCATTGCCGATCGGCCACGGTCAGACCATCTCGCAACCGTTCATCGTGGCGCTGATGACGAAGACGCTGCTGAACAAACCGCGCGAACGCGTGCTCGAGATCGGGACCGGATCGGGCTATCAGACCGCGGTGCTCGCGGCACTCGTGAAACGCGTGTTCACGGTAGAGCGGATTCAGCCGCTCATCGAACGCGCGCGCGAACGGTTCCGGGCAATGAAGTTGCGCAATGTCCGCGTGAAATACGACGACGGCAATCTCGGCTGGCCCGATCAGGGTCCGTTCGACGGCATCATCGTCACCGCGGCGGCACGCACCGTTCCGGCGGCACTGCTCGAGCAACTCGCGGTGGGCGGCCGGTTGGTGATCCCGGTCGGCGACGACCGGACGCAGGAGCTCAAAGTCATCGACCGGACGGAAGAGGGCACCCGCGAGGAAAGCCTCGAATACGTCCGCTTCGTACCGCTGCTGCGCGGCACCATCGACTGACGCAACCTCGCTGACGGGCGTATCCGGTCCGAGCGGCGGGTCACCGTCCCCGGCTGACGTTCAAGTGTCGTGACGGACTGGAAGTTCGAATAGCGACATCGCCCACGCGTCTTTCCGTTACGAGCGTTAAAGGTCGCCGTCGGCATGCCGACATAGAGCCGTAACGACCGCATTGAAGGGATTCGCAATGGGCGCATCGGAACGGCTGGCCGCAACGGATGCGGAAATGCACGGCGCGTGGCAGATGGGGGTCGAGGCTTACCTCGATCGCATCGACGAGGTCGAAGAGGTCGTCAGCGCGTCGCCCGACGCGACCGAACTGTATCTGCGCGAAATCGGCTTCTCGCCGCTGCTCACCGCGGCCGAGGAAAAGAAGTTCGGCCGGCTGGCGCGCAAAGGCAACGCCGCTGCGCGCCGACGCATGATCGAGAGCAATCTGCGCCTCGTCGTGAAGATCTGCCGCCGCTACCTGAATCGCGGTCTGCCGCTGCTCGATCTCATCGAGGAGGGCAATCTCGGATTGATCCACGCAGTGGAGAAGTTCGACGCGGACCGCGGTTTTCGTTTCTCCACGTATGCGACCTGGTGGATCCGTCAGGCGATCGAACGCGCGCTGATGAACCAGACGCGGACGATTCGGTTGCCCGTCCACGTCGTAAAGGAGATGAACCTGTACCTGCGCGCGGCGAGAGAACTGGCGCAAAAGCTCGACCACGAGCCGAGTGCGGATGAAATCGGCGCGTTGATCGATCGACCTGCGGCCGATGTCGATCGCATGCTGAAGCTCAACACGCGCGTCGAGTCGATGGACTACCTGCGCAATCCACACGATCGCTCGATGATGGAGACGATCGCCGACGAGAACATGGTCGACCCGTCGGAACACGCCGCGGCGCGGGATCTGTCGGCGAAACTGGAACGGCTTCTGAGCGAGTTATCCGAGAAGCAGCGCGACGTGCTGGTGCGGCGTTTCGGCCTTCACGGCGGCGCGACGGGCACGCTCGAAGAAGTCGGCGAGGAAATCGGCTTGACGCGGGAACGCGTGCGGCAGATTCAGATGGAAGCGTTGGCTCGGTTGCGGGTCAATCTCGAAGCCGAAGGTCTCGACGCGTCGAAGATCTTCTCGTAGAGCGCGCTCAGCGCTCCAGCAGTTCGCGCTTGTTCGGCTTGCCGTCCCATTCGTCGGAATCGGCCAGCGCGTCTTTCTTCTCGGTGATGTTCGGCCAGATCTCGGCCAGCTCGCGGTTCAGCTCGAGAAATTCCTGCTGCTCTTCGGGCAATTCGTCTTCGGAGAAGATCGCGTTGACCGGGCATTCCGGTTCGCACAACGCGCAGTCGATGCACTCGTCCGGATGGATCACCAGCATGTTCGGGCCTTCGTAGAAGCAGTCCACCGGACAGACTTCGACGCAGTCGGTGAGTTTGCACTTGATGCAGTTTTCGCTGACTACAAAGGTCATCGGCACGCGCCTGGGTTGGAAAGGCGCCGTATTCTAGCGACAAATAGAGGCGTGTACAGCGTTCAGCCGGGTGGCTCGCGCGCCTGCAGCACGAGATCGGCCAACAGCGCATGAGCGTCGCGCGGAGAGAGGGCGTCGGGGTCGAGTGCCGCCAGTTGATCGCGCAGCGGATTGCGGTCGGGCGCGGCGAACAGATCGATCTGCGGTACGGCGACCGCGGCTGCCGCGGTGACCTCCAGTTCCTCCAGCTTGCGTCGCGCGTTCGCCAGCACGGCGTTTGGCACCCCGGCGAGTCGCGCCACCTGAATGCCGTAGCTCTGGCTCGCCGGACCCTCGCGCACGGCGTGCAGAAAGACGATCTGTTGGCGATGCTCGGTGGCAGCGAGGTGCACGTTCGCAACACCCGGAAGCTGTTCCGCGAGCGCGGTCAATTCGAAGTAGTGCGTTGCGAACAGCGTGAACGCGCGCAGTTCGCGCGCGAGATACGATGCGCACGCCCACGCCAGCGCAAGGCCGTCGTAGGTCGACGTGCCGCGACCGATTTCGTCGAGCAGCACCAGGCTTTGCGGCGTGGCGTTGTGCAGGATGTTTGCCGCTTCGCTCATTTCCACCATGAACGTCGAGCGGCCGCCGCTGAGGTCGTCTGCCGCGCCGATGCGCGTGAAGATGCGATCGACCGGTCCGATCCGGGCCGAGCGCGCCGGCACGAAGCTGCCGGTGTAGGCGAGCAGCACGATCAGCGCCGCCTGACGCATGTACGTCGATTTGCCTCCCATGTTCGGGCCGGTGACGATCAGCATGCGTCGCGCCGCATCGAGTCGCAGATCGTTCGCGATGAACGGCGCACTCTGCACGTGTTCGACCACCAGATGTCGACCTGCGTCGATGTCGAATCCGGAGTCGTCGCTGAACTCCGGTGCGACCAGTTTGAGTCGTCGGGCGCGTTCGGCCATCGACGCGAGAACGTCGAGTTCGGCGAGCGCCGATGCGCACGCGCGCAGCCGCGCCGAATGCTCGTTGATCGCGTCCAGTAACTCGTCGAACAGTGCGCGTTCGCGCGCCAACGCCCTCGACTGGCCCGTTAGCGCGTCGTCTTCGAACGCCTTGAGTTCCGGCGTGATGTAACGTTCGGCGTTTTTCAGCGTCTGGCGCCGCACGTAGTCCGGCGGCACCGATGCCGCGGCGGCCCGATTCGACTCGATGTAGTAACCGTGCACGCGGTTGTAACCGACCTTGAGCGAACTGATGCCGGTGCGCTCGCGTTCCCGTGCCTCCAGGTCGATCAGCCATTGGCCGGCGTTCGTGGTGGCGTTGCGCAGCGTATCCAGTTGCGCATCGTATCCATCGGCGATGACGCCGCCATCGCGCAGCGTCGCGGGTAACTCTTCGGCCAGGGCGCGCGTCAACAACTGCTGAATCGACTCGAAGTTACCTAACGAGACGGCTAGCGTGCGCAGCCGGTCGTCTACGAGAGTGCCGAGTGAGACGCGAATGTCCGGCAGTACCACCAACGCATCGCGCAATCGCGCCAGATCGCGCGGCGCGGCGCTGCGCAGCGCAATTCGAGTCAGCACCCGTTCGAGATCGCCGATGTCGTGCAGCGGGCCTGCGAGCACTTCGTCGGCGTATGCCTCGAGCAGCGCGGCCACCGCTCGCTGTCGCGCCAGCACGACACCGCGATCGCGGCTCGGCGCGTTCAACCAGTCGCGCAACATCCGCGCGCCCATCGGCGTGCGCGTGGTGTTCAGCACCGCGAACAAGGTGTTGTCGCGCGAACCGTCGATGCGTTGATCGATCTCCAGGTTGCGCCGCGTCGGCGCATCCAGCAGCACCGTTGCGTCGGGCATCACTCGGGTCAGGCCGTCGATGAACTCGAGCGACTGCCGATAAGTTCCTTTCGCGAACGACAGCACCGCGGCGGCGGCGCCGAGCGCCAGCGTCAGGTCGTCGCAACCGAAGCCGCGCAGGTCGTGCGTGCCGAGGTGACGCGTCAGCGTTGCGCGCGCGAGATCGGCGTCGAACTCGAGCGCATCGCGGGTGCGGCAGAACGCGAGCGGCGCACACACCGCGGCCAGCGTCGGATCGTCGGGCAGCAGGATTTCGGTCGGCTTCAACCGAGCGAGCTCGGTGCGCAGCGCCGCTTCGTTCGCGACCTCTTCGACGCAGAACCGCCCGCCGGCGAGTTCGAGCCATGCGATGCCGAAGCGACCGCCGCTGCCGCAGATTCCCGCAAGGCGGCTGTCGCCGGCGGCGTCGAGCAGCGCTTCCTCGGTGAGTGTTCCGGGCGTGACGACGCGTTCGACGCGTCGCTCGACCGGGCCTTTCGAAGTGGCCGGGTCGCCGATCTGCTCGCAGATCGCGACCGATTCGCCGAGCCGCACCAGACGCGCGAGATAACCGGTGGCCGCGTGGTACGGAACGCCGCACATCGGAATCGGTTGCCCACCCGATTGGCCGCGCGCGGTCAGCGTGATCTCGAGCAGTTTGGCGGCGCGTCGCGCGTCGTCGTAGAACAGCTCGTAGAAATCGCCCATGCGGTAGAACAGCAGCGTGTCCGGATGCTCGGCCTTGATCCGGAGATACTGCTGCATCATCGGCGTGTGCGACGACGTGGCGGATTGAGCGAAGGGCTGGAGCGACATGGGGGTGCGAGTGAAACAGACGCTCTCGACGAGCGTCAACCGATCAGCGGTCGGCGTGATGCTCGACAGTCATCGGACAACTCGCGCGTGCGAGATCGCCGCGACGTGGCAGGAATTACCGAGCGGACGGTTGCCAAGTTGTACTGATTAAATATACAGTACCGTCCACATCGACTGTTTCACCCGACGGAGTCCATCAATGAGTGATGCCAAGACCAACAAAGAGCGCGCGCTTTCAGCAGCCTTGACGCAGATCGAACGCCAATTCGGCAAAGGATCGATGATGCGCCTCGGCGACCAGGAACCCGATCTGGTGCCGTCCATTTCGACGGGTTCGCTCGGTCTCGACATCGCGTTGGGAGTGGGCGGGCTGCCGCGCGGCCGAGTCGTCGAAATCTACGGTCCGGAGTCGTCCGGCAAGACCACGCTGACGCTACAGGTCATCGCCGAAGCGCAGAAGCAGGGCGGCACCTGCGCGTTCATCGACGCGGAGCACGCGCTCGATCCGATTTATGCCGCTTCGCTCGGCGTCAACACCGACGAGTTGCTCGTGTCGCAACCCGACACCGGTGAACAGGCACTCGAAATCTGCGACATGATCGTGCGCTCCGGCGCCGTCGACGTCGTCGTCATCGACTCGGTGGCGGCATTGACGCCGAAGGCCGAAATCGAGGGCGAAATGGGCGATACGCACGTCGGCCTGCAGGCACGGCTCATGAGTCAGGCGCTGCGCAAGATGACGGCGAACATCAAGAATTCGAAGACGCTGGTGATCTTCATCAACCAGATCCGCATGAAGATCGGTGTGATGTTCGGCTCGCCGGAAACGACGACGGGCGGCAACGCGTTGAAGTTCTACTCGTCGGTGCGCCTCGATATCCGTCGCATCGGCGCGGTGAAGGAAGGCGAAGAGGTGGTCGGCAACGAAACGCGCGTGAAGGTCGTCAAGAACAAGGTCGCGCCGCCGTTCAAGCAGGCCGAGTTCCAGATCATGTACGGCAAGGGCATCAACCTGCTCGGCGAACTGGTCGATATCGGCGTCAAGCTCAACGTGATCGAAAAGTCCGGCGCCTGGTACAGCTACAAGACGGACAGGATCGGGCAGGGCAAGAAGAACGCCTGCGATTTCCTCGAAGCGAATCCGGCGATGGCGAAGGAAATCGAGACGGAAATCCGCAATCAATTGCTGCCGAACGGCCGTGCCGCCGTCGACAGCGTCGCGTTGTCGAGATCGGCCGACGACGCGGTCGAAGCGCTCGAGATCTGATCGGACGCCCCACGTGCTGGAAGATCAGTCGGATGACGGCAATGCGCGCGACGAGATCGATGTCGCGCGCGATACCGCGATCAGGTTGCTGACGCGACGCGAACATTCGACCGATGAGCTGCGGCGGAAATTGAAGCGGCGTGGTTATGGTGCAGAGACCATCGACGAGGTGGTCACGAGGTTGCGCAGTTCCGAGTTGGTGTCGGACGCGCGTTTTGCGGAGAGTTTCGTGCGCGTGCGATCCGAGCGCGGCCAAGGTCCGCTACGCATTCGCGCCGAGCTGCGCGAACGCGGCGTGACAGACCCGCTGGTCGACGAAGTGCTCACGACCACCTCCGAGTTCTGGTTGGAGCGCGCGAATCGGGCGCGGGTGAAGCGCTTCGGTGAAGCGGCGCCTGCATCTCGCGACGAGTGGAACCGTCAGGCACGTTTCCTCGCACAGCGGGGATTTCCTTCGGATCTGATCTATCGCGCACTCGGCGACGCGCGCGGCTGACCGAGCCAGCGCGACGCGCGCCGTCGAATCCCTCCGTAAATCAGTGCGTTGCACTGGATCGTCGCCGCGTCGTGTATACTTGCGCCCCTTTTTTGGCTGCGCCATCGACCGCCGCGATGAAGACGTCCGAAATCAGAGCGAAATACCTAGAGTTCTTTGCCGAACGAGGGCACCGCGTAGTGCCGTCCAGTTCGCTCGTGCCCACGGGTGACAACACGCTGCTGTTCACCAACGCGGGCATGGTGCAGTTCAAGGACGCTCTGATCGGGATCGAGGATCTCGGCTTCAAGCGCGCGACGTCGGCGCAGCGATGCGTGCGTGCAGGCGGCAAGCACAACGACCTCGAGAACGTCGGCTACACGACGCGCCATCACACGTTCTTCGAGATGATGGGCAACTTCAGCTTTGCCGACTATTTCAAGGAAGACACGATCCGCTGGGCGTGGGAATTCGTCACACAGGTGCTGAAGATTCCGCGCGAGCGCCTTTGGGTGACCGTGCATCCCGAAGACGAACAATCGCGCGCGTTGTGGATCAACGAGATCGGCGTCGATCCGAAGCGCGTGGTATCGCTCGTCGACAATTTCTGGGCGATGGGCGACACCGGGCCGTGCGGACCGTGCAGCGAGATCTTCTACGACCACGGCCCCGAGATCGCCGGTGGTCCGCCGGGCTCGCCGGACCAGGACGGCGATCGGTTCGTCGAGTTCTGGAATCTGGTGTTCCCGCAGTTCGACCGTTCGCCTGACGGGACGCTTACGCCGCTGCCGAAACCGGGTGTCGACACCGGTATGGGTCTCGAGCGCGTCGCGGCGATCACGCAGGGTGTGCATTCGAACTACGAGATCGATCTGTTCCGCAACTTGCTACGCGCGGTCGGTGAGATTGCCGGCGTCGGGCGCAACGATCTGATGGGCAACCCGTCGCTCCGCGTCATCGCTGACCACATTCGATCGTGCGCGTTCCTCATCGCCGACGGCGTGGTGCCGTCGAACGAAGATCGCGGGTATGTACTGCGGCGGATCATCCGACGCGCGTTGCGCCACGGCCACAAGCTCGACATACGCGGCACGTTCTTCAGTCGCCTGGTCGAGCCGCTCGCCAACGAGATGGGTGAGGCGTACCCGATCCTCAACGAACAGCGCGAGCGCATTGCGAAGGTATTGCTCGCCGAGGAAGAACGCTTTGCCGAAACGCTGGCGCAAGGCATGGAATTGCTCGAGAAGAGCATTCGGGACTTGAAGGGCAGCGAGATTCCCGGCGACGTCGTGTTTCGGCTTTACGATACGTTCGGCTTTCCAACCGACCTGACGGCTGATGTAGCTCGCGAACGCGGACTCACGGTAGACACCGCCGGCTTCGAGGTCGAGATGGAGAAGCAGCGCGAACGCGCGCGGGCGGCGAGTCGCTTCGACGCAGACATCGGCCAACGAATACGGGTCGATCGCGCCGTCGAGTTCCTCGGCTACGACGGCACTGAAGCGAACGCCAAGGTCCTCGCGCTGTATGCGCTTGCCGATGGTGACGTGAAACCGGTGGACATCCTGTCCAGCGGGCAGGACGGCGTCGTCATTCTCGACCGCACGCCGTTCTACGCCGAATCGGGCGGTCAGATCGGTGACACGGGCACGCTGAAAGCGGGCGATGCGGAATTCGCGGTAAGCGACACCACGCTGAGCGGTCGCCAACACTTGCACCGAGGTGCAATGCGCAAAGGTCAGTTGCGCGTCGGCTCGAACGTCGTTGCCAGTGTAGAGAGCGAGCGGCGCCGATTGACCGCGCTGAATCACTCCGCGACGCATCTGTTGCATGCGGCGCTGCGCCGCGTGCTCGGTACGCACGTTCAGCAGAAGGGTTCGCTGGTATCGCCCGAGCACTTGAGGTTCGACTTCTCACACTCGCTGCCGGTCACGGAGATCGAACTGCGTGAGGTCGAATCGATCGTAAATCGCGAAATCCAGCAGAACACGCCCGTGCAAACGGAACTGCTCGCTTATCAGGATGCGATCGCGAAAGGCGCCATGGCGCTGTTCGGCGAGAAGTACGCCGATCGCGTTCGGGTGCTGACGATGGGTGACGGCTTTTCGGTAGAACTATGCGGTGGCACGCACGTACGTCGCACGGGCGACATCGGCCTTCTGCGTATCGTGTCGGAGAGCGGCATTGCAGCCGGCGTAAGACGCATCGAGGCGTTGACGGGGCCAGCCGCTCTTGCGTTCACCGAGTCCGCAGAGCGCGACCTGCGCGCCATTGCAGAACTGTTGAAAGCGTCGCGCCGCGACGTGGTCGACAAGGTGAAAGCGTTGCTGTCGCAGCACCGCGATCTGCAACGCGAGACGGATCAGTTGAAGCAGCGCGCGGCGACGTCGCGAGGCGTCGATCTGGCGGAAACGGCGAGTGAACTGCGAGGCGTTCGCGTGCTTGCCGCGCAGGTACAGGGAGACGATCCGAAAGCGTTACTCGGAACGCTGGACGCACTCAAGAGCAAACTCGGTAGTGCGGTCATCGTGCTGGCGCAGGTTTCGAACGGCAAAGTCGATCTGATTGCAGGTGTCACGAAGGACGTGATCGATCGTGTGAAAGCAGGCGAACTGATTGCGATGGTCGCACCGCGCGTCGGTGCCCGTGGAGGCGGTCGGGCCGACATGGCCCGCGCGGGTGGCGGCGACAAACCCGAAGCACTCGAGTCCGCGCTCGCGTCGGTAGAAGCCTGGGTCGCCGAGCGAATCTGAGCATGCCGCGTCGTTCCTACTGCCGGGCCGCCGGGATCTCGTTGTGAAAGTCGTCAAGTTCGGCGGCAGTTCGATGGCGACCGCCGCGCAGATGCGCAAGGTCGCCGACATCGTGCTCGCCGATCCGGCGCGGCGCGTGGTGGTGGTCTCGGCACCCGGTAAACGCAGCGCGCGCGACATCAAGGTGACCGATCTGCTGATCGCGCTCGCCCGCGCTGGTTTGACGCGCGTCGACGTTGCGACGGCGCTGGAAGCCGTGATCGAGCGCTATCGGGCGATCGTCAAAACGCTGAAGCTGTCGCCGGACCTGATTGGAACGATCACGGCCGATCTCGTGTCGCGCGTCGAATCGGACGCGACTCAGGAAGAAGCCTATCTCGACAATCTGAAGGCCGCCGGCGAGGACCACAGCGCACGCGTCTTTGCGGCGTATCTGACGAAGCTCGGACACGAAGCGCATCACATCAGTCCGCGGGACGCTGGCTTGTTGTTGTCCGACGAGCCGGGCAACGCGCGGGTGCTGCAATCCTCATACGGTCGGCTGCGCACCCACCTCGGTCGCCAGAGCGGCATCGCGGTGTTTCCCGGTTTCTTTGGATACTCCGAATCCGGTCGGGTGGTGACGTTCCCGAGAGGCGGATCGGACATCACCGGCGCGATTCTCGCGGCCGCACTGGACGTGGAGGTGTACGAGAATTTCACCGACGTCGACGGCGTCTTCGTCTGCGATCCGCGCATCATCAAGCAGCCGGTCGAAGTGAAAGAAATCACGTATCGCGAAATGCGCGAACTGTCCTACGCGGGCTTTTCGGTGTTCCACGACGAGGCGCTCGAGCCGGTCTTTCACGCGGGCATTCCGGTCAACGTACGCAACACGAACAATCCCTCGGCGCCGGGTACGTTCATCGTCCCCACGCGCGACTCGATGCACCTGCCGATCGTCGGCATCGCCGCAACGGCTGGATTCTGCAACCTGTACGTCAGCAAATACCTGATGAATCGAGAAATCGGATTCGGGCGGCGCCTGCTCAACTTGCTCGAAGACGAGGGCGTTCCGTTCGAACACATGCCGACGGGTATCGACAACATGAGCGTGGTGATGCGCGAATCGCGCTTCACGCCTGCGACCGAGGACCGCGTTCTGCGACGCATCCGTCAGGAACTCGGCGTAGACGAGTTGTCGATCGAGCGTGAATTGGCGCTGGTGATGGTCGTGGGTGAAGGCATGCGGCACACGATCGGGGTGGCGGGGCGTGCCTGCTCTGCGATTGCCCATGCAAAGGTCAACCTCGAGATGATCAACCAGGGGTCGAGCGAGGTCAGCATGATGTTCGGCATCAAAGCCGACGACATCGCACCCACGGTGCAGGTGTTGTATCGGGAATTCTTCGGGACGACGTCGAAGCGCGCCCGCCGCGCCTGAGCGCGTCCGCCTTTGGGGAAGCGTTAGAGCCGGCCGGATTGTTCTTTTCCGTGGTAGCGGGCACACTGGATCGGCGCAGGGAGTAGGTGCGCCACAAAAGATGGATGGAAAGCGACATTAGATCGCTCCGATTACCGTCCGAGGTAGGGAAACGAAAGGGGGACTGGACCATGTTGATCTTGACTCGCCGCGTGGGCGAAACGTTGATGATTGGCGACCAGGTGAGCGTCACGGTGCTGGGCGTGAAGGGCAATCAGGTTCGCATCGGCGTCAACGCACCGCGCAATGTTTCGGTGCACCGCGAAGAGATCTACGACCGTATCCAACGCGAACACGGCGATGCGGCTCCGATCCACGAGCTTCCGCAGTCCAATACGGGCGGGTAGCCTGCTATTATCCGCACCCTTCGGAGAGGTGGCCGAGCAGGTCGAAGGCGCTCCCCTGCTAAGGGAGTATGGGCCAAAAGTCCATCGAGGGTTCGAATCCCTCCCTCTCCGCCAGTCGTCATCTCAGTTAGTCCCCATCCGATCTGCAAGCTCGCAACTCAGTTGATCTGTTGCGTATCGATAAAGTCTGTCTTCGATAGCGACAGCAGCCCATTGGCGTGCCGCGAAGATTCGGCGGCTGACCTTCAGTCCTCACGCAATGCGTGATTAGGAAAGGGGTTGCCCAACCCGATCACATCGAACACGATCGTTCTATGATGCCGGCGTCGTCGGGAAACGCGCGGTACGGACCACACGGAAGGCGACGCTCCGAATAGCCATCAGACCCGGCGTTCGAATTTCTGACGATGCGATAGAGGTGCGAGATTCGACCGTGATGCGCACGAGGAGGCTTGCGCTTCAAATCGATATGTCGAAACCACTATGCGCTGAGTGAGTCGTCGCGCCTGACGCGCGCCGGCTGGGCTACATTGCAGGTGACGCAGTGTGGGTGTGAGCGAGATCGGAAGAACCGGAGCGCGACCGATGAACGCTAAAGACAAGTCTACTGACCGTGCAATTGGTTCTTCGGCGCTCCATCCGCCCGAGTGGGATTATAGGCGCGTCTGCGTATTGACGTTCCTGTCGCTGGCCGTGCTGCTCGCTGGCTGTGCCAGCGTGCCAAAGGATTACCCCCGTATGCCTTCCAGCACCTTCCCCGACTACGCGAGCACCGCAATCGGTGCGTACATCGAACAGGCAGCCGCCAGTCATCCGGACGAATCGGGGTTCGCGATCCTACCCGACGGGCGACGAGCGTTTGCCTCGCGAATCGCCATGACTGAACTCGCGGAAAAGACGCTGGATCTGCAGTACTTCATCTGGGACGAGGACGCCACCGGCCGGATCCTCGCCGAACGCCTGGTTCGGGCTGCGGACCGCGGTGTCCGTGTGCGCATCCTGGTCGATGATCTGAACCAGAAGGGACACCGTGACGCCGTCATCGCGGCGCTGGATGCGCATCCGAACATCGAAGTGCGCATCTTCAATCCGTTTGCCAATCGCTCGTGGAAGCTGCTGGGTTTCCTCACCGACTTCAGCCGCGTCAACCACCGCATGCACAACAAACTGTTCGTCATGGACAATGCGGTCGCAATCGTCGGCGGCCGCAACATCGGAAACCACTATTTCGATGTGCACCAGGCCGTGAACTTTCGCGATATGGACGTCGTCGCAGGCGGGCCGGTCGTTCGCGAGGCGTCCGGCGTGTTCGATCATTTCTGGAACGGTCCCTGGGCGGTGCCGATCACCGCGCTGGTGAAGCAGCCCGCGACCCTGGCCGATCTTCGAGTTGCCACTGAATCCGCACACGAACGGCTCGCCAAGGAGCCTTATCCGTACCCGCTCGACGAGGCCGTGGCGAGCCCTCAAGTCGGAGCTTGACGAGTCTCTTTGACAGTTCATCTGGGCGCCTGGCCACATGATCTTCGACGACCCGAACGAGATTAAGGAACATCGGGCGCACCGTCACGATGACGGAAGCTTTCTACCGGCGTATCGATCGCGTCGAGAGCGAGTTGCTGATCGAAGTGCCCTATTTCGTGGTTCGCGACAGGGGCGTTGCGGCTGTGGAGGCTATGCGCGCCCGCGGTGTCCATATCCGCGTGCTGACCAATTCCCTGGCCTCCAACGACGTGCTGGCCGCCCATGCCGGCCATGCAGCCAAACGCAAAGAGCTCGTCGCCGCCGGCGTGGAGCTTTACGAACTGCGATCCGACCCGCCAGTGAAAAAGGAGAGCTTTCGGCTATCGGGCTCGTCCCGATCGTCGCTGCACTGCAAGGCTTTCGTGTTCGACCGCAAGGACGTGTTCATCGGCAGCCTCAATCTCGATCCCCGTTCAGGGGATATCAACACCGAGGCGGGTCTCTATATCGAGAGTCCGGAACTGGCGGCTCAGGTGATTGCGTACATGGACGAAGGGGTGTTGCCGCAGAACAGCTACCGGGTCCTGCTGGATGCACACAATCATCTCTCCTGGGTCACCGAAACCGACGGGAAGGTAGAGGTATACGACCACGACCCGAACAGCACGCTTTGGCAACGCACCAAGTCGCGCATCATTCAGATGCTGCCCGTCCGAGACCAGATTTGAACGTCCTGACCGATCTTCTAAGGGGCGTCACCTCAGCACGAGCCAGTCCACCGCGGCACTGATGATCGCGAGTACGCCGATGACCACCATGATGACGGCGATCAATCGCCAGCCGTGAAATTGCTTCTCTGGATCCGGTCCGGTGTTTTCCATGTTTTAGCGCGCCGCTTTCCTTGACTGCCCTGTACCCCTTCCAGATAATACGCGGCCTTGTGCGTCCGTAGCTCAGTTGGATAGAGCACCAGGCTACGAACTTGGGGGCCGGGAGTTCGAATCTCTCCGGACGCGCCATAAGATGAACGGGGCTTCGCGCCCCGTTTTCCTTTCCCGGCAACCGATCCGACGCCGATGAAGCTCTATTCTTACTTCCGCTCATCTGCCGCATACCGGGTGCGGATTGCGCTGAACCTGAAAGGGCTCGATCACGACATCGTCGCGGTGAATCTGCTCGAACAAGCGCAGCGTGATCCGCAATACCTGCGCGTCAATCCGATGGGTCTCGTGCCGGCATTGGACCACGACGGCACGACGATCGTGCAGTCACTCGCGATCATCGAGTATCTCGACGACGTTTTTCCGTCGCGGCCGATTCGATTGGCTGATCCGGTGCAGCGTGCACTCGATCGCGGCCTGGCTCTGACGGTCGCGTGCGACATCCATCCGCTGAACAACCTGCGTGTGCTCGGCTACCTGACGGACCCACTCGGCCTCGATGCGGCGGCGAGAGACGCATGGTATCGACATTGGGTGGTGGAAGGCCTCACCGCGCTCGAACGGCTCGTGATCGGCGCACCGTTCGCTGTCGGCGCGGCGCCGGGATACGCCGACATCTGCCTCGTGCCGCAAATGTTCAATGCCCGTCGATTCAATGTCGACGTGTCGACATTTCCGAAACTGGTTGCGATCGACACCGCATGCAACGCGCTCGATGCGTTTGCGCGCGCGCACCCGAGCCGCCAGCCCGACGCACCCGCCGCGTAGTCAGAAACTCATTTGCTGAACACTTCGCGCACCCCGCCGGAGATCAGCACGGTGGTGTCGATCAGTACCGCAGTCAGGCCGATGCCGCCGGGGCTGGCGAGGTAGCGCGGTTCCCATTCGGGAAGGAACTTCGATTTGTAGCGCCGCAGACCCTCGAAGTTGTAGAAGTTGTCGCCGAAGCGGAACAGTAGATTGCCGAGCTTGTGCCACTGCGTCGCGAGCGGGTGCTGACCAAGACCGGAGAGGGGCGCCATCCCGAGGCTGAACCATTGATAGCCCTGCTCCTTTGCCACCAGCAGCATCTCGGTGAAAAGGAAGTCCATGACGCCTTTCGGCGCCTTGTCGGTGAAGCGCATCAGGTCGACGGTGAGCTCTTCCGCGTTGGCGCTCTTCCAGATCGTCGCGAATGCGACGATGCCCTCGTTCACGCGCACCACTGCGCAGTCGAACAGCTCGACGTAAGCGGGAATGAACGCGCCGAGCGAGAAGCCTTTCTCGTGTGCTTTCTTGTCCGCGAGCCACGCGTCCGAGACGACTTTCAACTCGTCGATCACACTCGGCACGGCGGCGGCGGGGATCACTTCGAAGCTGGCGCCGTCGCGCTTGGCGCGATTGCGCGCGTGTCGCATCTCGGCGCGATCGCTTTTCGCGATGTCGAACGTCGACAGGCGTACGCGCGCTTCCTCGCCGAGTTTCACCAACGACAGGCCAAGGTCGACGTACATCGGCAGCTCGGCGTCGGACACGTGGTAGAACACGCAGCGCGCGTCGTGACGGTCGGTCGCTTCGCGGAACTGCCACGCGAGTTCCTCGTAGCGATCCGGATTTCCGATCGGCCCCGCCAACGCGATCCAGCTGCGTCCGGAGACCTGAAACATGATGAAAGCGTCGCCCTCGGGGTGAAACAGAAAACGTTTGTCGCCGAGCATCGCCACGTTGGCGATGGTGCGCGTCGACGAGGCGACGATGTCCTTGACTCGCTGCATGTCGTCGGCGGTCGGCGTAGGCGCATCGAGCGGCGCCGGACGCAGCAGTCGCGCAAGTCCGAACGCGAACAGAATGACGGCGCCCATCAGACTCGCTCTGAGCCAACGCGGCGCGTTCGCGTTGAGTTCGAACTGCCACCACAGCGCGTTGGAATATTCGACGTGCCGATACGCGAACAGGCCCAAGATGATCCCGCCCGCGATCGCCATGCCGAAGCTGAGCACCCAGCCGACCGTGAACGATTGATCGAGCAGCTTCGCACCGCGGTAAAACTCGCCGCGCGCTGCCCACAGCACCAGAGCCGCGATCGCCACGATCAGCGCGTACTCGATCGTCAGACCTTTGACGAACGACAGCACGAACGCCGCGCCCATCAGCACGATCGTCGCCTGGTAGGCGCCGCGCAGTCGCCGGAACAACCCGCGCGACAGGATCAGCAGCGCAACGCCGATCGCGCTGCTGACGTTGTGCGACAGTTCCAGCACCGCCAACGGAACGAGGTTGTCGAGGAACTCGAGACGCTTCGATGTGATCGGCATCGAACCACCGAGAATCAACGCCGCGCCGCTCAGGAACACCACCATGGCGGCCGCTTGCGGAGCGAGGCCCCGCAGCCATCCGCCGCCGATGCGCGTTGCGCGGCGCAATCGATCGCTGTGCGTCGCGACCGCCTGGGTTGCGATCATGACAAGCGCGAGCGTCAGCGGTGCCACGTAGTAGATCAGTCGGAATGCCAGCACCGCCCCGAGCAACGTGGCGGTCGCCTTGCTGTGAAGCAACAGCACGAGCACCGACTCGAATACACCGAGTCCGCCGGGCACGTTGCTCAATGCGCCGGCGCCGATGGCGAGCAGAAATGCGCCCAGCAACACGAAGTAGTCGACGCCGAGTTCCGGCGGGATCAGCACGTACAACACCGTCGCGAGTAGCGACAGATCGACCGCAGCCAACAGCAGCTGACTGATCGCGAGGCCGGCGCTCGGGGTGGTCAATGTCCAGTTGCGGATGCGGATCGGCTCACGCGAGACGCGGGTCCACGCGACATAGATCAGCGGCACGCATACCAACGACACTCCGATGGCGCGCAGCAGCGGCGCCGGCAATCCGAGCACCGCGAGCGTCGATTCGGGCGCGACCGTCAACGAGATGCCGACCAGCAACGCGGCGCCGAGGCCGAACGTCACCGACACGAACCCGACCACCGTCGCGATCTGAACGGTAGAAAGCCCTGCCATCGAATACGCGCGGTAGCGGATCGATCCGCCCGATAGCGACGGCACCCCCAGGTTGTGACCGATCGCAAATGCCGAGAACGAGATCGGCGCGACTCTGAGATACGGCAGTTTCGTGCCGACGTAACGCAGTGCGAGCACGTCGTAGAGCGTCAGCAGCGCGTAATTCAGGATGGTCAATCCGATCGCCAGCATGATTGCGGCGCGCGGCAGCTTGCGCCAATGGCGCAACACGTCGGCGAGCGCGATGTGATGGATGCTGTGACGCAGAACCAGCATCGCCGCGATGAACACGATCACGGTCAGCAGCGGACCGATGATTGTCCGCAGCCAGTGCGACCAGTTCTGCAGAGTGCGGGCGTCTGTCACGAGTTGTTACGGGTGGCGGAACGGGCGGATTGCACGAAGAGGGCAGGATACACAGGTCGCGCGTGGCCGTCGCGGCGTGATGTTGGCCCGCATTCGGCCTCGAACCCGATTGCCAAAGCGAGGGGCGATCAGTACCGTGTGCCGCGCTCGAATGTCCGTTGAATCAATGGTTTCCCCGTGAGGTCGTCGACGATGAGGATCGCACCGTCGGTGCTTGGCGTGTTGTTGTTTGCCGCAGTTGCGAGGCGCGATGGGCGCGACTGGAGCGAAGCCGTCGAAGCATGCGGCACCTGCCAAAAGCACAGCGCCTGCAGCGGCCACGGATCAGCCGACCGATGCCGGTGCGAAGGAACCGCCGCTGGTGCCGCTCGACGATCCGTTCATCAAGACGTTCGAATTCGCGCCGATGGGCACCGTGTACGTCTACCTGCCGAAGAAGATCGAAGACGACACCGACATCGTCCTGTTCGCATCGGGCGACGGCGGTTGGGAGCCGCGGGTGGTCGACATGGTCGTGAAGATGCAGGCGCGCGGTCAGATCGTCGTCGGCTTCAGCACACCGGAGTACCTCAAGCGCATCGACGCGTCCAAGTTGAAATGCGCGTATCCCCCAGGCGAACTGGAAGGTCTGAGCCAGTTCGTTCAGCGTAAGTTGAACATCGGCATCTATCGCGTGCCGGTGGTTGTCGGGTATTCGTCGGGCGCGTCGCTGGCCTATGTTGCCATGGCGCAAACGCCCATCAACGCGTTCGTCGGCGCTGTCGGGCTCGGCTTCTGCCCTGAACTCGCGCTAACAAAACCGTTGTGTCGCCAGGGCACGATGATGAAGGCCTCGGAGTTCGACAAGGACCACTGGCGCCTGTATCCGGTCGACAAGGTGGTGGCGCCGCTCGAAGTCTTGCAGGGCCGGACCGACGAGCTGTGCAAATTCGACGACGTTGCCGCGTTCATGAAGCCGGTCGGCAACGTAAAAATTACTTCGCTGCCGAAGGTCGGGCACGGCTTTTCCTCGGTAAGCGAATGGTTCCCGGCGTTCGTTTCGGCGTACGACGCGATCGATGCGCAACGCCCGGTCGAAGCGCCGCCGAGCAGCGAAGCGCTTGCTGGATTGCCTTTGATCGAGCGTCCGATCGAATCGAAAGGCAACACGTTCGTCGTGATGTTGTCCGGCGATGGCGGTTGGTCGACGTTGACCGAGAAGGTGACCACCGAATTGAACGACACCGGCTATCCGGTGGTCGGCTGGAACATGCTGAAGTACTTCTGGGCCGCCAAAACGCCGGAGCACGCTGCCGGCGACCTCGCCACGATCATCCGCTACTTCGCGCGGGCTTGGCACAAGGATCAGGTGGTGCTTGCGGGGTATTCGATGGGCGCGGACGTGTTGCCGGCCATCGTCAATCGATTGCCGATCGCGGAACAACAGCGCGTTCGGTCGATCGTGCTGATGGCCCCGGAGCGCGCAACCGACTTCGAATTCCACCTTGGCGGCTGGCTGCAACACATCCCGAAGGATGCGCTGCCGATCGCGCCGGAGGTCGCGGCCTTGCCCGACGGGGTCAAGATGACCTGTATCTACGGCAGCGATGAAGCGGAGCGCTCGTTATGCACGCAGCTCGACGCCAACAAGGCGACGCTGACGCTGAAAGCGCTGCCCGGCGCGCATCATTTCGACGGCGACTACGAGGCGCTCGCTAAGCTCGTCCGGTAGCCGTTGGACGGCGCGATGCGGTGGTACGATGAGTGACCGTCGCGTTTCGAGTAGCAATCCATCAGCACGCCGGCCGACAACCCGATGGGCACCGACGGATTCGAGTTCGTCGAATACGCCGCACCCGATCCGCAACTGCTTCGATCGCTGTTTGCGCGCATGGGTTTCCCTGCGGTAGCACGGCATCGCTCGAAGAACGTCACGCTGCACAAGCAGGGCGACATCAACTTCGTGATCAATGCCGAGCCGGACAGCTTTGCGCAGCGGTTCGCGAAGCAGCACGGACCGTGCGCGTGCGCGATGGCGTTCCGCGTGGCGGACGCTCGCAAAGCGCTCGCGCATGCGGTCAAGGAGGGCGCAACTGTGTGCCCAAGCGATCCGGGTCCGATGGAATTGAACATCCCGGCGATCGAAGGGATCGGCGGCAGCCGGTTGTATCTGGTCGACCGCTACGGCGACAACACCATCTACGACATCGATTTCGTGTTCGAACCCGACTCGAAGGAGCGGCTGCGCGGCAGCGACAAAGGGTTGACCTACATCGACCATCTGACGCACAACGTGCACCGCGGCAACATGGCTACATGGGCAGGCTTCTATGAGCGCTTGTTCGGGTTCCGCGAAGTTCGCTATTTCGACATCGAAGGGAAAGTGACCGGCCTCGTGTCAAAAGCGATGGCGAGCCCGTGCGGAAAAATCAGGATCCCGCTGAACGAGAGCCAGGACGACGCGAGCCAGGTGGAAGAGTTTCTGCGCGACTACAAAGGCGAGGGCATTCAGCATATCGCGCTCGGCTCGAGCGACATCTATCGTACGGTCGATCTGCTGCACGCTGCCGGCGTTGCGCTGCAGGACACGCCGGACGCGTATTACGACGACGTGGACGCCCGCGTACCGGGGCATCAGGAATCCGTCGATGAATTGCGCCGCCGTCGCATCCTCATCGATGGGGCGCCGGCGCGCGGTCTCGGCGTGCTGCTGCAGATCTTCACGCGCAACGTCATCGGCCCGATCTTCTTCGAGATCATTCAGCGCAAGGGCAACGAGGGTTTCGGCGAAGGCAATTTCCGCGCGCTGTTCGAGTCGATCGAACGCGACCAGATTGCGCGCGGCGTGCTCAAAGCCGATTGACGCTGCATTTGGAGTAACCCATGGCGGAACGGTATCTGAACGGCTTCGGCAACGAGCACCAGAGCGAGGCGATTGCGGGCACGCTGCCGCAAGGCCAGTTCAGCCCGCAGAAGGTCGCGCGCGGACTCTATGCCGAGCAGTTCAGCAGCACCGCTTTCACGGCGCCGCGCGCCTCGAACCGTCGCACGTGGTTCTATCGCATTCGGCCGTCGGTGACGCGCGGCGCATTCAAGCATGCTCCGAAAGTGGCGAGGCTGGTACGCAGCGCGCCGGTAACCGAGGTGGTGACGCCGCCGAACCAACTGCGTTGGGATCCGTTGTCGATGCCGATCGAACCCACCGATTTCATCGAGGGGTTGGTGACGTTTGCCGCCAACGGCGATGTCAGGGCGCAGGCAGGTATGGCGGTCCATTTGTATGCCGCCAACCGCTCCATGTCCGATCGATACTTCAGCTGCACCGATGGCGAGCTGCTGATCGTGCCGCAGAGCGGCCGCCTGACGTTGCACACGGAATGTGGAGCGGTCGGCGTAGCACCGGGTGAAATCGCAGTGGTGCCGCGCGGTCTCGCGTTCGGGGTTTCGCTCGACGACGGTTCGGCCAAGGGCTACGTCTGCGAAAACTACGGTACGCCGTTCGAGCTGCCGGAACGCGGGCCGGTCGGTGCGAACGGATTTGCGAACGATCGCGACTTCGAATACCCGATGGCCGCCTATGAAGACCGGGCCGGTTCGTTCGAACTCGTCACCAAATTCTGCGGCGAGTTTTTCACATCGCGACTGGAGCACTCGCCGCTCGACGTGGTCGCGTGGATCGGCAACTCGGTGCCGTATCGATACGATCTTGCACGTTTCAACGTCATCAATTCGGTCAGCTTCGATCACCCGGATCCTTCGATATTCACGGTGTTGACGTCGGCGTCGCCGACACCGGGCGTGGCGAACGTCGACTTCGTGATCTTTCCGCCGCGCTGGGCCGTGGCCGAGCACACGTTCCGGCCGCCGTGGTATCACCGCAACGTGATGAGCGAATTCATGGGTCTGATACGCGGTGTGTACGATGCGAAGCCGGTCGGTTTCGTGCCGGGCGGCGCGAGCCTGCACAACTCGATGTCGCCTCACGGGCCTGAAGCGGCGGTGTTCGAGCGGGCGAGTTCCGCTCAGTTGATCCCGGAGCGGCACGACAACGTCCTCGCGATCATGTTCGAGTCGAGATATGTCATTGCGCCTACCCGTTATGCGCTCGAGACGCCGGCGCTCCAGGCGGATTACATCGACTGCTGGCGCGGCATTGATTCGCACTTCGTCGCCGACTGAAAGCCAACGACGTCATTCGGCGGCGTTGCACGCCTGCAGTACGTCGCGCGCGAGTCGCATCAGCTTGGTGCGTAAGCGCTTCGGCTTGATGAGCGTAGCGTTGCGTCCGAGCTCCAGCAGGGTATTCACGGCGATGTGTTCGCGCTCCAGGTCGAGCGTGACGCGACTGCGCGGAGCACGATCGTCGATGGCCGCCAACGCCGCCGCGTGCCAACCGCCAAACCGCTCGAGCAGCAGCTCTTTACCGGCACGCGTGATCCAGAGTTCGACCAGATAGCGGTTGCCGGGGTCGGATTCGAAGCGCTTGCACCAGGCTTCCCAGAAGCGATGCAGATCGAAGGCCGGATCGCGGGTGAACGTTTCGTTCGTGGCGTCCGCGTGTTGAATGCGCGCGACGCGAAACACGCGCATGCCGCTCGCGGTGTCGGCTACCAGATACCACACGTCGACTTTCGCGACCAACGCGTACGGTCTGGCGCGGTAGATCTTGGCGACGCCATCGGCGCGTTCGTAGTCGAGCCGGCAGATCTGATCGTTCCACACCGCCGATCGAAGTCGATCCAGCACCGGTGGTGCGGCCGGCGTGCTGAACCACTGCGTAGTGTCGAACAACAGGCGATGGCGCGCGTGCTGTGCGCGCAACTGATGCACCGCCGGCACTGCCGCGGTGATTTTCTGCAGCGCGGACGCCAACGGTTTCTCCAGGCCGAGCCCGCCCACCATCGACGGCGCGCTGACCAGCGCCATCGCCTCGGCTTCCAGCGGCGAGAGCGCATTCAGGTGCGTGGCGTAACCCGACATCAGACGTATCCCACCTGTCCGGCCGCGGTCGGAGTAGACGGGTATGCCAAGGCCGGAGAGGGCGTCGACGTCGCGCAGTACGGTTCGCTTCGATACTTCCAGGCGCTCGGCGAGGATCGCGACGGTTGTCGGGCCGTCGTTCTGCAGCAGCAGCAGCAACGAAATCAGGCGATCGGCGCGCACGATTAATACATGACAGCAGATGGCATCTTTAACTGCGAGTATGAGCTCGAACTCGAATGGGAGCCAGTTCATGCCAGTCGAACGATTTGGTCACGCCGCGATCAGGGTCCGCGATCTCGAGGCCGCAGAGTCCTTCTATGGATCGTTGCTCGGCTTTGCGGTCGCGCATCGCTTTCCGGCGGATCACGAAGTGATGTTTCAAGTCGGCCACGACGATCAGTTGCTGGTGCAGGCGGTGGGGAGCGGTGCGCCGAAAGCGGACCCGACGTTGCCGGGGCTTCACCACATCGCGTTCGTAGTGTCCGGCGGTGAAGCAGGGTTGCATCGCATGCGCCAGCGTCTCGAACAGAATGAGGTGGCGTGCCGGCTGCTGGATCACGGCGACCACCGATCGGTGTATTTCCACGACCCGGACGGAAATCAGGTCGAGTTGTACCACGCGCCGGCGCAGGTCCGGATATCGTCCGGTGCGCCACTGAACCGTGCCCGCGCGTTCATCTACGCGAATGCGCGCCGCGTAGATCGCGCGATGTTCGAATCGGTGTTCGAACACGGCGGCGACGCGCTGGTGTCCGCGCTCGACGCGTATCGAAACGCCGACGGTGGCTTTGGTCACGCACTGGAACCCGATCTGCGCACACCGTCGAGCCAACCGCTGCACACCGAAACGGCATTGTCGATGCTGAAGCAGGCGCGCCTGCGCCGACCCGACATAGCCGACGCGTGCTGCGAATACCTTGCACGAATCGCGCGTGCCGACGCCGCGCTGCCGGCGTTTACTTCGGGAGCGCTCGACTATCCGGCGGCCGCGCACTGGCAGGCCGGATTCGGCGCGCAACCATCACTCGATCGGGCCTGCGGCATCGTTGCGTCGTTGGCGTGGCACGGGGCGAGGCATCCGTGGTTCGAGTCTGCGCGCGCTGCGTGTTCGAAGCACGTGCAGTCCGCCGATATCGAAGAGGCGCACCACCTTCGCTATGCGTTCGAGGCGACCGAGGTTCTGCTCGAAGGCGCGACCCGTGATCGCACGCTGGCGCGGCTGCGAGCGATGCTCGATCGCGCGGATTTCTTCGTCGCCGAAACGCCCGTAGACCGTTACGGGCTCACGCCGCTGCACTTCGTCCCGGCGCCCGACTGCGCGGCGCGCGCGGTGTTCGACGAGGGTTTGATCGAGCGACACCTGGACGATCTGCTGGCGTGTCAGAGCGACGATGGCGGCTGGCCGATCCGCTTCGATCCCCCCAGCGACGCCGCGCGGATCGAGTGGCGCGGCAACTGGACCGTCGATGCGTTGGTGACGCTGCGGGCGTGGGGACGGCTGTGACGACGCCGCGTGGCGCGATGAACTGGGCCGGCTTTGCCGAAGCCGCGCCGGAGTTCGCCGAGGCCGGCAAACGGTTGCTGACGCCAGTGGGCGACGTATCGATCGGTTTCCTCGCGACGATCGGTGATGCATTACATCTGGCACCGGTATGTCCGATTTTCTGCGAACCCGGCTTGTACTTGAGCGTCGGTGCGGTCACGCCGAAACGTCGGGATCTGGAACGCGACGGACGCTATGTTCTGCACGCATTCCTGGCTGCGAACGACGAAGAGTTTCGCGTCGCCGGGCGCGCGGTGCTCGTATTGAACGAGACCGATCGTGCTCGCGTGCACGGCGCCATACGTTTCGGCGCGTTCGATCGCACGGATCCGGTCTTTGCCCTCGATATCGAGTCCTCTATGTGGGGCCATTGGGAGAACGTCGGGCGGCCGGGGACGCGCCCGGTGCGTCGTTTCTGGCGAAGCCGCTAGTTCATTGCCCGCCGTTCGCCGGCACCAGCGCGTTGAACGTGGCGGGATCGATGTTCGATCCGCAAACGATGATGCCGATCCGTTTGCCGCGCAGTTCGTCTGCAAGCGGGCCGAGCACCGCTGCGGTCGCGGCTGCGCCGCCCGGTTCCACCGCGAGCTTCATTTCGCGGAACAGCACGCCCATCGCGTCGCGGATCTGGCGATCGTTCACTTTGACGAGCTGGTCGAGGTGCGCGCGGCACAATGCGTAGCTGTACGGCAGCGACATCGGCGGCGCGAGACTGTCGGCGATGGTGTCGATCGATTCGAGGCGCTGCGGCGTACCAGCCGCAAAGCTGCGATGCATGCTGTCGGCGCCCACCGGTTCTACGCCATAGATCCTGCAGTTCGGCTGCACGAGCTTGATCGCGGTGGAGGCCCCACCGGCGAGACCGCCACCACCCACCCCGATTACCACGGCGTCGAGGTTGGGAATCGACTCCGCCAATTCCAACCCCAGTGTCGCGCTACCGAGCGCGGTCAGCGGCCCCTCAAACGGATGTACGAAGGCGCGATGCTCTTCGGTGGCGATTCGTTCGACCATTTCGAAGCCGCTAGGGCCGTCGGGTGCAATCACCACTTCCGCGCCATAGGCCTCAGCAGCAGCCACGCGAGCCGGATTCGCGCTGCGCAACATCACGACCTTCGCCGACGTGCCGAGCGCGTGCGCGCCATACGCGACGGCAATTGCGTGGTTGCCCGCACTGACGGCCGTAACGCCTCGCGCCAATGCTTCGCGCGACAGCGCGAGCATGTTGGAAATCACGCCCCGGACCTTGAACGAACCCGACCGCTGGAATAGCTCGAGCTTCAGGAACACCTCAGTATCGCGCCCCAGCTGCGCTTCGAGTTCGCGCTCGCGCCAGCGCTGCACCGGCGTGGCGTTGATGAACGGCGCAATGGCCGCCGCGGTTGCGCGAACGCGCTCGAGTGTCGGATATTCGATGTCCGGCGGGTGGTCGTGCATGCTGAGTGTCGCATCGGTGAAGTGGGCGTGATGGTAACGCGAGAACGGTCTGATCTGGGGGAGGGCGATGAGCAAATCGGAAGCGGTGGCCTCGAACAGGTGGACGGCGCGCAACTGGTCGGCAGACGCGGGCGAGGGCAGCATCCACGATGACGCGACGGCAGCGAAGCTTGGCTTTCGCGGCGGCACCGTGGCCGGCAGCATTCACATGGATCAATACGCCGCGCTGCTGGTCGAGCTCTACGGCCAACGCTGGTTCGAGCGCGGCGCGTTGTCGCTGTACTTCTTGAACGCGACGGTCGATGGCGAAGCGGTGACGGCAACTGCGGAGGCGCATCCCGGAAACCTGTCGAACCCGGTAGACGTTTCGATGTGGGCCGACAACGGCGTACAGGTCTCGTCGGGCACCGCCTCGCTGTACGACCACAGCGGCTCGTTGTTGAAAACCCGCGACCTGCGGCCGGTGAGTCCGGAGTCGCTGCGAATTTTGAAACCGCTGCGCGTAGGCTCGTCGTTGGGTGAGTACCGTGTCGCCGCAGATACCGCGCTGTTCCGGCAACGTCTCGCCGCGAACCTGATCAGCGCTCCATTGCCGTGGTACTCCGGTTCGTCGCCGTGGGGCGGACCGATTGCCCCACCGTCGCTGGTGGTAGAGGTGTTGTGGGGCGCGCCGATGCGCGGACTCAATGCGATTCTGCGTCGCACCGGTGGTGTCGGGTTGTTCGGAGCGATCGAAGTTGCGCACCACAACGGTCCGTTCTTTCAGCAGCAGACCTACACCGTCAACGCGCACGTTGTTGCGGTGAGCGAGAGCCCGAAGACGGAGTCGCTATGGTTCGACTCGACCGCGCACGATGCGGAAGGTCGGCTCGTCGCGACCCAACGCATGATGTTGCGCTTCATGAAGGACTCGTCGCCGTTGTATCAATGACCGGGACGATCGACGCTTTCGAAGCGCGCGCCATCAGGCGCGCGTTAGCAGGAATCCCATTCGCGGAACGTGCAGGTGCAGTCGTCCGAGTGCCGGATCGGTCCGTTCGATGATCACTCGATCCTGATTTGCAGCGACGAGCCTGCCTTTGAGCGGTTCGCGCCCGTAGTCGTCCGCCATGACGATTGCCGGATCACCCGGCGCGATGCCAGATGGGTCGTTCGGATCGTGCGGCACGGTGATCGCAGGCTCGCTCGCCTTCGCAACCGCTATAGCGTCGGCCGGCGTGATGTTCGTGCGCTTGCCGTGGCCGATCGCAGCCACGCGCTTGCGCCACGCGTTCACGCGATCCAAACCGCGCGTCAGTTCGTCGACCGTGCCGGGCTGAGAGCCGCCGAGAAACCAGAAGTTCATGTAAGCCGAGAAGTCGCCGATGCTGGGTGACTTGCCGAACAGAAAGTCGCCGCCACTGGTGGCGAGCGCTTGTTCGAGCCACGTCGCCTGCGCCCGCCACGGGCCTTTCATCAATCCGGATACTGCTTTCATGGCCTGCAGATTGAACGGCTGGCCCGACAGCTTGGTGCGGTCGTCGATGAACGCCTGATCGAGTTGACCTTCCTGCATTTGTCCGAACAGTACCGGAATCGTCGTCTGGAAGAACAACCGGTCGGCCCACAGATTGATCGCAAAGCTCGGCCCGAGCAGCGCCTTCGGTTCCGGCGCGCGACGTTCGATCTCGGCGAGGATGACCTGGCTGTCGCAGAACACGTCGGCACCGATCTGCATCACCGGAATGCGGCGGTAGCCGCCCGTCAGCGGAATCAGATCGGGCTTCGGCATGATCACCGGCTGTATTACGGACTGCCACGCGAGGTTCTTCAGCCCGAACAGCAGTCGCACTTTTTCCGAGAATGGGGAGACGTCGTAGTGGTGCAGGATGATGTCGGACATGGTCGATCTCGAAAACGAAAGACGCGGAGCATCGTTCACGCGGTGGCCCGTTTGCAACCGCAATGCGCGTCAGTCCTTGAAGTCGTCCTGCTCCGTGCGATCGACGGGAGAAACGCGAATCTGTGCGATGCGGGCGCCGTCCATCTTTTCGACCACCACATCGAACTGGTCGAACTCGATCCGCTGCCCCACGCGGGGCAACATCTCGAGCTTCTGAAGGATCAGTCCGCCCACCGTGCGCGCGCCGTGCGTTTCGATGTCGATGGCGAGCGTCTGCTCGAGCGTGAAGATCGGGAGCGAGCCGCGCGCGATGAGCGAACCGTCTTCGAGGCGGGTCCAGTCGGTCTTGGAACTTCGAAACTCGTCGCGGATGCCGCCCATTAGCGCGCTCAAGAGATCGTCGAAGGTGACGAACCCGGCGGGACGTTGAGCCGAAGTTCCAACGATGGCCAGATGGTGCCCTTCGAGCCGGAATCGTTGTAGCAGCACGGACGCCGGCAGATCGGGAGGGACGACGATAGGGGGTTTGGCGGCCTTCTCGAGCGCATCGTGCCGAAGGTCGCGCTGCGGCAGCAGCAGGTCTTTCAAATGGACTATGCCGATGACATTGCCGTCGGAATCGACGTATGGGTAGCGCGACAGCTTGTGCGTTTCGACCCGCACCATGTTCTCTTCGATCGACTCCGCGCGCGACAACACGATTGCTTCGCTCATCGGACGCATGATGTCGGCCACTTCCGCGTCGCCGAATCCCAACGCTTGCGCAAGGGCGCGCCAGTCGGCACCCGCGAATTTCGCGTCGACCAGCGACGAGCGGAGAATCAGCTTGATCTCGTCGATGGTGTAGTCGTCTTCCGTGTCGATCGTGAGATCGAGATTGAATTGTCGCAACACCCAGAAGGCACTGTGATTCAATCCCCAGATCACCGGGAACATGCACCAGTAAAAGATGTACAGCGGAATGGCCGTCCACAACGAGACGCTCTCCGGCTTGCGCAGCGCCAACGACTTCGGCGCCAGTTCACCGACGACGATGTGTAGATACGACAGCGTCATGAAGGCGATGAGGAACGAGATCGTCGAGACCGTCTGCGGATTGGCGATGCCGAGACGCGTGAACAGCGGCTCGAGCAGGTCCGCGAACGCGGGTTCACCGATCCAGCCAAGACCGAGGGAAGCGAGCGTAATTCCGAGTTGGCATGCTGAGAGATAGGCATCGAGGTTGCGGTGAACGCGGGCCAGCATTGCGCCGCGCCAGCCCGAAATGCTCTCGAGCGCGTCGGCGCGCGTGCGGCGCAGTTTCACGACGGCGAATTCCGCCGCCACGAAAAAACCGTTGAGCAGCACCAGCAGAATCGACGCGAAGATCAGACCGAGATTGGTAGTCATGAGGACAAAGTTGAACGGACCGCCACTCTAACGGAGCGGTTCCGCCTTAGACCAGATGGGAATCGCGTGCTTTAGGGCTGGACAACTGAACGATCAGCGGGACCCACCGATCGCCTTGCGCCATCGGACGCCGTCGGGAGTTACCTCGACGCGTTGGCGCGAGTCGACTTCGAAGCTGAAGCCGAACTCGTCGTTCTCACCTTTGAAGCGACCGAACGTGACGGAGTTGTTGAGCTTCCATCCGTAGATCTTTCCGCCGTCCATCGGTAACCGTTGTACGCCCATTCCGTATTCGCGCAGGAAGGGCTGCACGGCAAGGTCGCGATCCGACGAGTCGTCGGCCGGATGCGGCGGGCGCGCATCTGCGATGTCGCAGAACAACAGCAGGAACACCACGAGCGGATACTTCATATGTCCTCGGCCAACGAATACGACATGGCCTGCGCACAAGCTTCTCCCATGCACTCGACAAAGGTGCAGGGAGTCTGTGAACAACTTATGGACCGTTTCCAACGTTTCACCTGAATTCAGGCGCACCGGGAACACGCTACGCACCATCAATGGAGAGAAAGCGGACGACCTATGTAGGTTTCCGGAGGAAGCGCCCTGCTGTAAGGAACTCCTTACGTTCTGGAACCCGCGTTCCTACTGACGGTTCCGGATCGTTCCGGTGTCCGGGAGAACCTCGCTGGGGCTCAAATGGAGCCGTCTTTCATCAGGTGCCACGATCATGCAAATCGTCGCAGCGAGAACCGAAGTCAACGAGAAGAGCGTCATCGCCGAGCCGCTTACGCACGGTCAAGTGCTCGTTTCGCTTCTCGTATCGTTGATTGTCTCGTTTCTCGGCTGAGTGCCGAGAAGTCTCGGTGTACCACTAACAAACGGGAGTACGCAGGCGCGACACTCGGCTCAGTGCGGCTTGCGGTTCAGATCCGCAATTATGTGTTCGGCCATCTCGCGATAAGCCTCGAGGTCGAGTCCCGAGTGGACCCAGTCCGAGTAGGTCTTGTGGTTCGTTGATACGCGAATGCGTGTCATCAGATCGTTGTACTCGACACGCCACTTGCCATCGGCGCGTTGTTCACGTCCCCACCGGCACGTTGCTGATCCGATACCATTCCGAAATTGCCATGACAGATTCGATCCACATTGCCTAACAGAAGAGTAGGCGTGCCCACGAGGCCGTGCCGTGCTGCGTTTCGCGAACGTTTGGAGAAGCGCGGATCTGTTTTCTGAGGGCGGTTGTATCGGCGCCAGGTACTCTGCGAAGCGCTGGTTCGGCGACGACTTCAGGGCTCACGAGACTCCGTGGGTCGGCCGGCGTTCTCGTTGAGTTTCCGACGCAGGTCTTCGATCCGGGTATCTAGCACAGCGAGTCGATCCGCCAGTTCCAGGGCTTCGTTTATCTCCGGTTCGGTGGCAAGCCGATTATCGATCGTCAGTTGCCGCAGGCGGCGTTCGCATTCCACTCGCGCCTGTTCGAGGTTAGTTAATGACAGCTCGGCGTCGTGTCGCTCTTGATCGTCCATGACCTGAAACGTCGCGGATATAGCGTGCAAATATCGCAAACCACGGAGATGTCGCCAATGCCTTTCGATCTGCGAGCAGGATGAGCGCACGGCTTGCGCTGCCGACCTCAGATCGCGTCACGTTTGGGAAATGACGGCGAGGGTAGTCGTTCTGTAGCAATCGTCGCGTCAAATGGCCCGCCTTCAACCTGGCCAAGGACAGCCGTGGACCCCACTTTCGTCACCTTGGTAGGCGTCGGACTGCTGGCGCTTGCCGGGCTGGTATACGTACGCAAACGATGGCGATAACGCGAGGGGCGCGGCCTGTCCTGCGTGGTGCCACGCGTTCATGTTCTGGTTTCGCGGCTCGACTGCGTCCGGCAGGCGTGAAGGTCGCGTCGTTCGAATCCGACCGGATAGAAGTACGCGTAACCAGTTGATTTAATTGGTACCCCGGACAGGATTTGAACCTGTGACCTGCCCCTTAGGAGGGGGCCGCGCTATCCTCTGTGCCACCGGGGCTTATCGAACTCCAACATCGCTCACGCCGAGGAAACAACTTTCGACGCCCTAGGCGGAGCGTCATGCGAAAACCAACCCGACGTTGAAGGCGTTGATCAAGGATACCCTACGCGCCGCACTTCAAAGCCACCAGCGCAGCGCCAAACAACTGGACAGCTCGCCGCGTTCGGGCGATCTGCGCGACAAACCACTGCGTTCGATCTCTCTCGATGATGTGACTGCCTGGCGCCGCGCGTGGCGAAGATCGCGTGCGACGCTCCCGCGGACTGATCCAAGCCACTCATGCCAGTTCGGCTTCTCAGCGGCCCAACGGCCGAATGAAGGCGCGATTGGTTTGTTGGGTTCGCATATGCCCCGCGACTGTCAGTCGACGCGGTTTAGTCGTCGCAGGCGAGAGAGCGCCAGCTCCAGCTTATGGGTGGGTTGATGCCGGGCCTTGCACTCCGATAAATGTGCTTTGAGTTCCTCGATCGAGAAGGATCGGACGCGAGGAAGATTACCTTCGCGCCAGTAGAAATAGGCTCGATAGGTGTTCCGATCGAACGGGTACTCGATGCCGTCGTGTTCGCCGATGAAGTAGCGCAGTTCAGTCAACCTCATCCTCATTGACCGAGCGCGAACAAGAAGAACGTCACCAAACTCATCGCGAAATGCTCCAGACATTTACCTGAGACTCTCGCCTACTTCACTGCGTGAGGATGTGAGAAACAACGCGAAATGCGCGTAGGAAACGTCTGGCAACTGACGTCGGCGGCAGCGATAACGGCCGGCGTGCTGACCCGCGTCAGTCCGTTCGTATGCGATTGGCTGCGTGGCAATCGCTGGCACGCGAGGCGAGTCTAGGAACCCACTTCGAAGTACCGCGCCAAGTCAGGACCGCACGCTGCGCTGATAGACTCCAGTACCCGCAAACAACTGAACGGTAACCGAGTGATCGCGCCCGGCACGAGCCATGAACCTCGCGTCCAAATCATTTCGAATTGGGAGTCGCTATACGTAAAGGTCATGAACGGAATGAAGCGTGCATTTGGCCTGCATCTCTACGCGGTGCAGATAAGTCCTTCAGATTCGGGCGGCGATATGCCACGGCTTCCGCAAGAGATCCACATCCGAATGCTCGCTCCCGCGGACATTCGCGAGTACATCGATCGCGACGGCTTGGATTTTCGCAGGGCGTCAGTGGAGGCCGCATTGGCGCGCGGAGATGTGTGTGTCGGCGCGTTCGCGGGCGATCAACTCGTGAGCTACAACTGGCGGGCGATTCGTGGACCCGTTCAACATACCGCCGATTGGGAAGTGATCTGGAAACCGGGGCTAGTTTATCGCTACAAAGCTCTCACTCAGCCGGCTTACCGAGGGTTGCACATCAACGAGGCGCTTGCGAAAACGGTCGACCGACATCTCGCGACACAGGGTCATCTGGTCGGGGTGTCGTTCGTCGAACTCGTCAATCTCTCATCGATGCGCACCTTGGCGCGTAAGGGGCGGCAGCGAGTTGGTTACGCGGGATACGTCCAAAGGTTTGGTATGTTCATACCCTTTCGCACCATCGGTTGCCGCGCGTATGGATTCGCGTTTCGGCGTTCGTTGATCGCATCCGAGATTGGATCGTAAGTTCGCGGGCAGCCGCGAGTCGCCGACGCTTGACCAAAGGGGCGCAATCTGGAATTGTTCGGCCGCGTCCAGGATGGATATGGCAGGAGTTGGGGAAATGGAGAGCCCGAATCGCAGTCGTGCGTTGTTGGCCTTGGTAATTGTCGTCGCGTGTTCGGTTTGGCTGTCTACGGGTCACAGTAGAGCTTCGAAAGCCAGCGTCGCAGTACAACATGTCGATTTGATGCCTCGCGTCGACAACAAGGGTTTGCAGCCCGCCCATCAATCAGTAGCGCTGGGAGCCCTGAATCGAACCGCCCCGGTGCTGGGCGAATAACAAACGAGAACCTAAAGAGGCTCCGCCTCGCCCGCCAGGTTTTCGGTCTTCAGTGAGGCTATCGCTCCGGAGTAGTGGTGGTCGGTCCCGTCATTTCCATCGTGATGCATCTCGGATCGCCATCGGGTCGGCCAATCGCCCACAACCTTCGAATAGGAACCCGAAGAGGTGACCTCCGCTTTGTCGGATTGGGTCGTGCGGGACCGCCGAAATGCTCATTGTGAATAGTCGCATGGGGCTATTGCGGGCGTAGCTTATAGCTGTGGGTCGGCTTCGCTGTTCAGGGGAGTCGGGGAGTTTCGCGAGCTAAAAATCGTAAACGGAGAATTGACATGGTCAAGCGATGGATAGTGCTCATTGGGGGCGCGCTTGTTTCGATCGTTGCAGTGAGCAACGCGTTTGGTGCGGAGGAAGGATTTTTCATCGGTGCGGGCGCGGGCCAGTCGACGATGAAGGCGGAGTCGGACAACAACGTGGGTCGGACCCTGAAACTCGACGAGAGCGACAACGCCTACAAGTTCTATGGCGGCTTCAACTTCACGAACTGGTTCGGCATCGAGGGCGGCTACATCGAGTTGGGCAACGCCAATCAGAGTGAGAGTTTTCCGGTCGTAGTGACGGGGAACCCCGATAAGATCGAAGCCGAGGTGTCGGCGAACGGCTGGCAGGGTTTTGGCGTGCTGTATCTGCCGCTCGGCAACTTCGACCTGTTTGCGAAGGTTGGCGGCATTGCGGCGAACATCGATGTCGAGACGAAGCTCCGTTTTCCCGGACCGGTTCCACCGGCCGGTAGTGAGCACGACAAGAACAGCGAAGGCAACGGCATGATGGCGTACGGGGCTGGTGCCATGTACAACTTCGGCCATTGGGCGATTCGCGCCGAATACGAAGCCTACGATGTCGACAAGCTCGACGATCTGTATGCGGTTACCGGTAGCCTGCAGTACACGTTCTTCCGTGAAAAGGAAAAGCCTGCACCGGTGGTGGCGACAACACGCCGCCGCCGAAGCCCGCGGTTGCAGCTGCCCCTGCAAAATGTCCCGATAGCGACCACGACGGTGTGTGCGATTCGGCCGACCAATGCCCGAATACGCCTGCTGGCAAGCGTGTGGGTCCTGCGGGCTGCGACTGCGACTACGTGCTGCGGACGCACTTCGCGTTCGACTCGGCCGAGTTGACCGCCGACGACAAAGCGGAACTCGATAAGCTCGTTGCCATAATTGTCGAATCCGAAGCTGAACTTCGTGACCGGCGAGATCGACGGCTACACCGACAACACCGGCGATGAGCAGTACAACATCAAGTTGTCGAAGCGTCGTGCCGATGCGGTGGCGGACTATCTGAAGTCGAAAGGTGTCCACATGGGCGATCGGTTCATGACGCAGGGCCTCGGTGAAGGGCATCCGATTGCCGATAACAGCACCGAAGAGGGGCGCGCGCAGAATCGACGCGTGTCGATTCATCGTACCGACTGTCCGGCCGCGCCCTAGCGGCTTTCCATCCAATTCGACGGCCCGCGACAATGGTGTCGCGGGCCGGACATGAGGAGTCGAACAATGGAGCCTGACTCGAAGGCACCGAAGGCCGTCGAAGATCGTCGCCGGCTTCTGGCTGAAAGCATCGACGTTCGAACCGTCGATGCCCTACAGGCAAAACTGTTCGCGAAGGCGCTGGTTGACCTGGGCCTCACAAAGTATTCCGCGTTCGTATCCGACCGAAAGCACAGTTCCTGAATCGGGAGAGGGAGATCAGATGAAAAACCAACGCACGTTCACCGTCCTTTCGGGTGTGGTGTTTGCCTTTGCACTTCTGGCTGGCTGTGGAGAGGAAAAGAAACCGACACCACCGCCGGTCGTCGCTGCCGCTCCTGCTCCTGCTCCCGCTCCCGCAAAGTGTGCCGACACCGATGCCGACGGCGTCTGCGACGCGGATGACCAGTGTCCGGACACGATGGCGGGAACACGAGTCGGACCGGCAGGGTGCAATTGCGACTACACGCTGCAAACGCACTTTGCGAACGACTCGGCCAATCTGGTGGACGCCGCCGACAAGGCCGAACTCGATCGGTTGGCAGCGGTCATGACGAATCCCAAGCTGCACTTCGTTGCAGGTGAGATCGACGGGTATACCGACAACGTCGGCGATGCTTCTTACAACGAGAAGTTGTCCAAGGAGCGCGCGGACGCGGTGGCCAACTACCTGAAGTCGAAGGGTGTCGTGCTAGGCGAGCGATTCACGACGAAGGGTTTCGGTGCAGCAGACCCGGTTGCTGATAACAGCACCGAAGAGGGGCGTGCAGCAAACCGTCGGGTAACGATCCGTCGTACCGACTGCGGTCCGGCCCCGTAGGTCGGACATTCGAAGGACACTGCGCAGTTCTGGCGTTGCGCGAGAGGGTGAACGTTAGTCAGGCAGACGATCGGCGTCGTGTTGGAAATTTCTACAAGCACGTGCAATGCGTACAAGCGTTACGAAGGCAGAAGGACTTTTACTGCGACGCGACCGACTGGCGCAACCTTGCGGTATCGTTACGTGGCGAGTGGCCCGTCCAGCGTCTGAAGGCGCGGCTGAAATTGCTGGTGTCGGAGAATCCGAGCCGGTATGCAATCTCCGTGATCGACATCGCTGAGTTCTCGATGTATCCGCGAGCCAACGCCAGCCGCGTCTGATCGACCACATCGTGAAACGTCGTGTCGCTCTTTGCGAGCTTGACCTGCAGCGTGCGCGGGCTCATGTAGAGTTCCTTGGCGATAGTTTCCTTCGTGACGCTTCCGGACGGGAACTGCTGTTGTAGCACTGCGCGAACACGCGCTTGAATGTCGCTTCGGTCGAGCTTCGCGAGATAGCCAATGACGATCCGTTCGTTCTGTTCGGCGAGCTCGCGGCTGGCACCTGTCAGCGGAAGATCGAGTGCAGAAACATCGAATACCAGAGAGGTATTGCGGTTACCGAAAGTGACCGGACAGCCGAACGCGCGGCAGTGGCGCACGCCGTCGTCAGGCGGACGCGGCCGGTGTTGCTCTATCCGAATCGGGCGGACCTTTCCGTCGGAGAGTTCAGAGAACAGACGCACGAGAAACAAACCAAACACGTCCTCTGACAGTGGCGGTGACGCCGCAACGAACACAAACTCCAGTCTCGCTTCGCCATCGCGAATGATCAATTCAGGTCTGGAGGCGCCCGATAGCAGACGGAAATAGCGAGTCATGCGTTTGCACAGTTCGCGCAGCGTTTCGCTCGCCGTCATTGCGAAACCAAGGGCATGAAGGTTTGCTGCGTGCAAGAAATCTGCAGCGTACAAGCCGAAGTATGGATCGTTGGTGAGTTCGACCGCGGCACGCCACCAGTCGCTGGAGCGATGTCAGCGGTATTCGGTTCAGCGGATCGTTCGACGGGGCTCGCGAGACACCGGCCGCGCTCAGAATGGTATCGGTGGCGATGCCGCGCGCTTCGAGCGCACGTATGATCGCGCCGACGTATCCACCGATGATAGTGATGTGCGCGTCATTTGAAACAACCGAGCCGTTGAGCATTTGACTGATCACATACAGTGAAGGATTGTCGTGTGCAATTCTACGCGAGCGCTGTGCCTGCTGCCATTGGGATCTCGCCTTCGTTATCCCGTGGATTGCGTAGCCACTCCGGAGAATCTAATCGACGACGACTCCCAGACGGATGGCCAATGCCGATGAGGGGTGAGTTCGCGCATCGAGGCCTCGAGATTCGGTGGAGGTGTGAGGAGGACCGGGCGTCCACCGATGGCTACCGCTGGGTGCTTCACGCCAGCCTTGGCGAAATCACGGTCAGACGGCGGTTTCCGAACCCGCTCTCTCGAGACGAGGCCGATTCAGAGGTCAAAAGTATCGCACCAGAGTTGTTTCGTATGGCAGTTCTCGGGTTGCTACGCCGGGAAACGCTGCAGCAATGGTGGTTGCCTCTGTGCGATGCGCGGCGCGGCGTGCGCGGTATATGAGAACGAGGGATCCGCCGTCATCAGATCGTCACATTGGTCGGCTCGAATCGCCAAGCCGTCTCAGATTTGGGGAAACGCGTTGAGCACCGACAGTTCCTGGAAGGCGATCACGCAGTATTCGTTCCTCGTGGTTTTCGCCAACGACGAGACGATTGATGCGCGTGAGTTGGGCATGCTCATGCGCTTGGCTTTGAAGGATCGAGAAGTGGATGAGCATGAGCGTGAGGTGCTCAGCAGCATCTTTGCGCGGGTCACACGCGAGAAGGTTGCGGTCGACGTCTGGGAGGAGATCGGCAAATTCAAATCCAAGTACCAGATCCCCTGAGGGCGTTTCCAGAAGGCTGCGGCTACGACGCGCGCGTCGGATCCGTCAACGGCTCGGCCAGTTCCTCCGAATCCGGTGTGTTGCTGACCGGCAGCGATCCCGTTTGACGCTCGATCATGCGACGAACGCGAGGCGCGTCCGCTCCACGATGCAAAGCGCGCAGGCGCGCGGGAATGATCGCATCGTCCTGAGTGAGCCGATTGTTGAGGCGGATGTAGTCGAGCCACGTCGGGGCCTCATAGCGCTCGATCCAGATTTGCGGGTCGGCGAGGTCGCGCAGAAGCCTCCAGCCGAGTGCGCCGTCGCGGCGTCGGATGCGCCGACGTTCGGCCATGGCCGCGAGAAACTCCATCACGTCCTCCGGCCGGATGATGTATTCGACGCTTATCACCACGGGACCGCTGCGCGGCTGAACTGGCACTGCGGTGGCCGGTGCGGTCCACAGCCGCAACGGGTCGAGGTTGAGTTCTTCGCTTTGCACCAGCCGCAGCCACAGTCCGAACATCGCCGAACCGAGGAGAACGATCGTCGCGATCAGCAGCGCTTCCTTCACACCCTGGCTTGCGGCGACGTTGCCCCACAACCAGCTCCCGGCTGCGAGTCCGCCGAACGCCGACATCTGATACATCGATAGTGCGCGCGCAACCACCCAGCGTGGCGCCGACATCTGCACCGCAACGTTGAAGGTCGACAGCGTCAGCACCCAACCGGCGCCGGCGAGCATCAGCACCGCCATCGTTGCGACGAGATATGGACTCAGCGCCGCGCCGGCGGCCGCCACTGCGAACGCGATACTGCCGTAACGCACGATCGCTTCGGTCGACAGGATCTTGCGCAGGCGCGCTGAGGCGAACGCGCCGCCGACAGCGCCCACGCCGAATGCGCCGAGCAACAGTCCATACGTCAGCGGCCCTCCTGCAATCAGTACCTTCGCGACCAGCGGCATGAGCGCCATCACCGCGCTGGCGCCGATGCAGAACAACGCACTGCGTACGAGAACGATGCGAATCGCCGGTGACATCGCCACGTAGCGAATGCCGGCGGCAACCGCGATGCCGAGCGTCTCGCGCGGCAGCAGCTGTGGGTTCACCGCTGGACGCCATCGCGCGAGTACGGTGATCAACGCGATGTAGCTCAGCGCATTGACCGCAAATGCCGTCGCGGCGCCTGAGGCGGCGACGATGCCGCCGCCGATGGCCGGACCCACGCTGCGCGCCATGTTGAATCCCATACTGTTCAGCGCAACCGCGCCGGGTAGTTCGGCGCGCGACACCATGTCGCCGACCGACGCTTGCCATGCCGGTGCGTTGAAGGCGGCACCGCAGCCGATCAGAAACGTTAGCGACAGCAACAACCATGGCGTGATCACGCCGGTCCAGGCGCAGATCGCGAGCAGTACCGAAATTGCGAGCATGAAGCTCTGCGCAGCGAGCATCACCTTGCGACGGTCGAGGTTGTCGGCCATAGCACCGGCAATCAGCGACAACAGCATCGTCGGCAATGTCACCGACGCCTGGACCAGCGCAACCATGTCGGCCGATTGCGCGATGGAGATCATCATCCACGACGCGCCGACCGACTGAATCATCCCGCCCAGGTTGGAAACGGTGCTGGCGGCCCACACCGCACGAAATACCGGGAAGCGAAACGGCGATAGCGCTGAGGCCGCCGGTTGCGTGTCGGGGGAGTCGAGGTCGCTCAAAACAACTGGCGGCGCTTCATCGATGGGAAGGTCAAGTGTACGGGAGGTGAGCGTCTGGATGCATGGCGGCTCCGCCGATTGCCCGTATCATTCACGCACCATGAAGTTATCCGTACTCGACCAATCGATCGCCGTCGCCGGGCAGGACGAAGATGCGGCGATCCGCAGCACCCTCGAACTCGCACCGTGGTGCGAGTCGCTCGGATATCACCGCTTCTGGCTGAGCGAACACCACAGTCTTCCGACCATCGTGGGAACGGCGCCGGAAATTCTGCTTGCCGCGATCGCGGCGCGAACGCGGCGCATCCGGATCGGCAGCGCCGGCGTGATGTTGCCGCACTACTCGGCGCTGAAAGTGGCAGAGCAGTTCCGCGTTCTCGAAGCGCTGGCGCCGGGCCGAGTGGATCTGGGTGTCGGACGCGCTCCGGGTGCGGACATGGCCACGGCGCTGCTGCTGAACCCGAACGCTTACGCCGCGGCAGAGCGGTTTCCGGAACAGGTGCGCGACCTGTACACGTGGTTGTCTGGCGCCGCGTACAAAGGCGTTGTGGCCCATCCTCGCGGCCCGGCGGCGCCGGAAATCTGGATACTGGGCAGCTCCAACTACGGCGCGCAACTCGCCGCCCACTTCGGTCTTCCGTATGCGTACGCTTACTTCTTCACCGACGGGGAGGGCACCGAAGAGGCAATGCGGCTCTATCATTCGATGTACAAGCCCACCGAAGATCGCCCGAAAGCGCAGGCCACGCTGTGCGTTTGGGCGCTCGCCGCTGACGACGAGGAAATGGCGCGACATCACGCGCTGAGTCGCGACCGTTGGCGCATCGATCGGATGCGCGGCGCTTTGGGTCCGTTGCAATCGCCGGACGTTATCGCTTCGCGAGGATTCACTCCCGACGAGATGACCACGCTCGAAGCGACGCATCGCAAGTCGTTCGTCGGCGACGCGACGCAAGTCGCATCGAAACTACGCGCGCTCGCCGACACCTACGGTCTGGACGAGCTCGTCGTGAACACGTGGACGTACGATCCCGCAGTGCGGCGGCATTCGTATGAGCTGCTTGCGCGCGAGTTCGGACTCGGCGCGGAAACAGTTGCCGGTGACGCATGACCCAGTCGATCGACTTCGAACTGCGCGGCGACCACATACCGCTCGCCGCACTGCTGAAGGTGACCGGGGTCGCCGATAGCGGCGGTGGTGCGAAGGCGATGGTCGCGAGCGGCCGCGTGCAAGTCGACGGACAGCCCGAATCGCGGAAGACGCGCAAGATTCGCGCAGGACAAACGGTTGCTGTGGGCGAAAGCGTGATCCGGGTGGTCGAGGGGGCGCCGTAGCGCGCCACGTAGCCGTCGTCGGCGGAGGTCCGGCAGGACTGATGGCCGCCGAGGTGCTGGCCGAAGGCGATTGTCGGGTCGATGTGTATGACGCAATGCCGTCGGTCGGCCGCAAGTTTCTGCTCGCGGGAAAAGGTGGGCTGAATCTGACGCACGCTGAAGCATACGAGCCCTTCCTGACGCGCTACGGGGCGTCGCGCGTTCCGCTCGAGCCTTTCCTCGACGAGTTCGGTCCCGATGCTCTGCGCGCCTGGGCGCAACGGCTCGGGGTGGAGACGTTCGTCGGCACGTCCGGTCGGGTGTTCCCGGCCGATATGAAGGCGGCACCGTTGCTGCGCAGTTGGTTGCACCGGTTGCGTCACGCCGGTGTGACGTTCCACATGCGCCATCGTTGGCTCGGTTGGCGTGGTGCGTCTCCGGGTGCGCCATTGGTGTTCGCCACGCCAGAAGGTGAGAAGGAGATTCGGCCGGCGGCAACGGTGCTCGCGCTGGGTGGCGCGAGTTGGCCACGGTTGGGCTCGGACGGGGCGTGGACCGCGGCGCTCGAATCGCAGGGCGTTCCCGTCGCTCCGCTGCGCAGTGCGAACTGCGGTTTCGACGCGCGCTGGAGCGAGACGTTTCGCGCGCCGCTACGCTGGGACAACCGGTCAAGAACGTGGCCATTGCCGTTGTTGACGAGAGTATCGAACGCGCGCAGCGGAAAGGCGAATTCATGATTACCGCTAGCGGCGTCGAGGGCGGAGTGATCTACGCGTTATCCGCGCGATTGCGCGATTTGATACAGCGTGAAGGCGAAGCCGTCATGCGCGTCGATCTATCGCCTGATCGCACCGCCAAACGCTTGGCCAACGAGTTGGCTCGGCCGCGCGGATCGAGTTCCTGGTCGCGTCATATCGAAAAGACGACCGGACTGCGCGGCGCCAAGTTCGGACTGCTGCGGGAAGTACTGACGCCGCGCGAGTTCGAAAGACACCGATCTGCTGGTCGCGTCGATCAAGGCTCTGCCGGTCAGGCTCGTCGCTGTTCGTCCCGTTGCGGAGGCCATCAGCAGCGCGGGCGGCGTCGTCTTCGACGCGCTAGACCGGCAATTGATGCTCAAGACGTTGCCCGGCGTGTTCTGCGCGGGCGAGATGCTCGACTGGGAGGCGCCGACCGGAGGCTATTTGTTGACTGCCTGCTTCGCGACGGGGCAGTGGGCCGGGCGGAGTGCGCTAGACTGGGTCGAGGATAGATAGATAAAGATCAATATAAACAATTAGTTAAGAGACATAATTCATGCGGTCTGGAGACGATCTTTCGGCGTTCGATCAGCGCCTGATTCGACAACATGCGCTCGGCGATCGCCTCCCACCCGTGCTGTAGCGCAAATCGTCGGCAGCCCCTTCGATCAACCGTTAGCGCGCGTCGAACGGCGACGCCCAGGTCGCCATCGAGCGCACCGTTGACGCCGTCCACGACCACGTCAACCGGACCGGTAACCGGATACGCGGCCACCGGGGTTCCGCACGACATCGCTTCGAGCATCACCAGACCGAACGTATCCGTGCGCGACGGAAACACGAACACGTCGGCGTCCGCGTAGTACGCGGCGAGTTCCGCACCGTATCGATAGCCGGTCCACTCGACATCCGGATAGCGGGCTTGCAGTTCAGTACGCGCCGGCCCGTCGCCGACGACTACCTTGGTCGCGTCGTACTGCAAGTTCAGAAACGCCTCGAGGTTCTTCTCGACGGCGATGCGACCCACGTAGAGCAGCTTGAGTCGATCGCGCGGAGTGGCGCCGCCGTGGAGCGAACGATACGGTGTCTACGCCGCGCCCCCACACGACGAGATGTCGCAGACCCCAGGTTTCCAGTTCGCGTTTGTGCGACGTCGTCGTAACTAACGTCGACGCGGCCGGTCGGTGAAACCAGCGCAGAAACGCGTATCCGATGGAGAGGGGCAACCGGGTGCGGGCCGAGACATATTCCGGAAACTTGGTGTGAAGCGATGTCGCGAACGGAATCGACCGGCGCGCGAGATGTATTCGCGCCGCTATCCCCAACGGACCTTCCGTGGCGATGTGAATCATGTCGGCGCGTTCGCGTCGTATGCGACGTCCCACCCGCCAGGCATCGAGCACTACGCGGATCTCGGGATACCCCGGCAGCGGTACGGTGCGGAACTGTTCGGGATGAACAACCACCACTTCGACACCGCGTTGATTCAGGTACGGGATGACCTGCTTCAGCGTGGTAACGACGCCGTTGGTCTGCGGTTCCCATGCATCGGTGATCAGCAGCAGCTTCAAGCGCGCAGCCGTTGGGCCAGCGACACTGGAACCGCGCTGTTCGCGGAGGCGTTCATCTCGTCCGCCCAACGGATCAGCTTGAACTCGCCGCGCTCGTCTTCCACAAGCGCCGTGCACGATTCCACCCAGTCGCCGCAATTCATGTAGCGAATGCCGTCGTAGTCCGTGATTTCGGCGTGGTGAATGTGGCCGCAGACGACGCCATCGAAACCCCGTTGGCGGCAGTCGTGGCTGACCGCTTCTTCGAAACCGCTGACGAAGCTCACCGCACGTTTCACTCGATACTTCACCCACGCCGACAGCGACCAGTAGCCGTAGCCGAATTCGGCGCGCCATCGGTTCAGCTGGCCGTTCAACGCGATGAGCAGGTCGTAGCCGAGCCCGCCCAACAGCGCGACCCAGCGGTGATACCGGGTGACCACGTCATAGGCATCGCCATGCACGACCAGGAAGCGCTTGTCGTTCCGCGCGCGATGTGTCGCTTCATCCACCACCCGGATGTTGCCGATCTCCATGTCTGAGTACTTGCGCAGGAACTCGTCGTGGTTGCCGGTAACGTAGGTGACTTGCGTGCCGCGCTTCGACAACGTCAGGAAACGGCGCATCACGTTGGTATGCGCCTGCGGCCAGTAGAAGCCCGTCTTGAAACGCCAGCCGTCGATGATGTCGCCGACCAGGTACAGCTGGTCGCACGTGTGGGTCTTCAGGAACTCGAGCAGCAGATCTGCGCGACAGCCGCGGGTGCCCAGGTGAATGTCGGAGAGAAAGATCGTGCGGTAGTGGGTTTTGGAGGGCTCGCGTGTGGGGAACGACGATTTTGTATCCATGCTTGCGCAGCGTATTCGCGCTGTATGGCGATCCGATGACGACGCCGTGAAGGTTGTGTGACTGCGTCGGAAGTGGGATGACCTTCACAAACGACCGCGCGCTGGCGCGACTTTCACGCTGACCGATTGTCGGGCAATCGCAGGAGAGTCGCGGGCCGCGTTTGCCAGAGTCGAATTGAGACTGTAGTCTCGCCGCCGCGCGCCGCCGACGTTCCTCTGATTCCCGCTCGGTCACTTGCCGTTCGCCGCTCTATGCGACGTTCGGGGAGCCCGAACGGCTGACTGCGTTCATCGAGTCCGTCAACGTTTCGGTGCGCGCGCAACGGATATGATCACGACGAGTTCTGGCTTTCCCCGGTACCGTGTTCGAGAACAAACAGGGACATTTGCGCGTCGATGCGGCCCATCCTCCCCTTACGGGTGGCGCCTTGCATTCGCTGTCTTCTATGATCCCCGGGAATCGATTTGTACGGTCCGATCTCACAGTGCCAGCGCATTCTTTCAACGACCTGAAGACAATCTCCGACACCGTTGCCGGAAGCGTGGCTATATTTACCCCCGGGGCATCGATAGTCGCTCGTGGCTCGGAGGCTGGGATGAAGCATCTATCGGTATCGGCGTCGACAGCGGCCTTGTCCGCAGCGGACGGAGTTACGCTGCTGGCCCGCTATTCCGCCTTCTGCGCACGGGCAGGTCGCTGATAGTGGCGGGCGATCAGCGACCAGTCCCGGCGCCGGACCGCCCGCACCAACGCTTCAAACGCCATATCTGCCTCACCGCATTGATGGCGTTGCTCCTCGTCGGACTCGACTCTTCGCAACGCGCCAGTGCTGTCGTCACGGAAGCGCCGCGCCCGTATCACGCACAACTGGTCTCCCCGGAAGCCGTCGTCTCCAAGTCGGGGCTGGCCATCAGTCGCCTGATCGTGCCGGACAACCACGCCAACGAACACGTTCCAATGGCGCTCGAACTCACGGTGGAGTCGGGCGACACATTGATTGCATTGCTCGCGCAGGTCGGGGTGGTGATGTCCGACGCGTATGCGGCGGTGCGCGCACTCGGGCCGGTGTTCAGCGCGCGCGACGTGAGGCCGGGCTGGACGCTGCACGTCACGTTGCAGCCCCAGGATCCACCGCGGCTCGCCACGCTGCAGGCGATTGCGTTCCAGCCGAGCGTCGAACGCGAAATCAAAGTCACGCGGCGCGACAGCTGACGACGGCGACCCGTTCCAGGCGGTCACCATTCCGCATCCGTTGCACCGCATCAGTAATCTCACCAGCGGCACCATCGACAACGGTTTATTCAACGCAGCCACCGCAGCCGGTGTACCGCACGAACTGCTCGTCGAAGCCATTGCGCTGTTCAGCTTCGAAGTGGATTTCCAGCGCGACATCCGCGCCGGCGACCAATTCGAGCTGCTCTACGACACCTACAACGACGCCAAAGGCGACTTCGGCAAAGCCGGCGATCTCAACTACGCGAAGCTCGTGCTGCGCGGCAAGGCCATGCAGTACTACCGCTTCACCCCGCATAGCGGCGTATCGGACCTCTTTTCACCGGACGGTCACTCGATTCGAAAGGCGCTATTGCAGACGCCGGTCGACGCGACGCGCATTTCTTCGACATACGGCATGCGCTTTCACCCGATCCTCGGCTACACGCGGATGCATCGCGGGGTCGATTTCGCGGCTCCCGCCGGGACGCCTGTTCGGGCAGCCGGCGACGGTGTGGTGCAAGTGGCCGGCGACGGCGGCAGCTACGGCAACTACATCCGCATTCAGCACACTTCGAAATACAGCACGGCCTACGCACACCTAACGGGCTTTGCGAGGGGCGTGACGAAAGGAGCGCACGTGCGGCAGGGTGAGGTGATCGCGTATGTCGGCGCCACCGGCCGTGCCACCGGTCCACACCTGCACTACGAGGTGATCGTTGGCGGTCAGCAGGTCAACCCGCGCGGCGTGCGCCTGCCGTCAGGGGAGTCGCTTGCCGGCGACGACCTGCGAACATTCAAGCTCAGGTTGCAGGAAGTGGAAGCGATGCGCGCCAGCCAGCAGCTGAACGGCGCGACGATTGCGTCGTCGCGCAGCGCCGGCTGCGACGTGGCCGGCGAAAACGTCGGTCGACGCTTCCGCCTCAGTTGACGCCGTCGGCTGCTGACGGCGCCGCGGTAACCGCGAGCTTCGCTCGATCGCGAGCGGCGCCCGCCACCTGAACGATCAGATCGACCCCGCCGGGCAACGTCCATTCGACGCTCTTGTGGATCAACGTACACGGCTGCCGACCCTGAAACCCGGTCGACGTCACGGCGTCGGTTCCTGCGATTACATCGATCCACAGCGGCGCGTCGGTCGAGATCCGGTACTGCCCAGGCACTTTCACGCGCAGCTTCACGACGCCGCCTGAACTGGTTTCGGCCGGGAAGCTCTTGCCGAGCGCGTGTGCGAACGTGACGTCCGCGAGCGGATGCAGATCTACCTCGTAGAGGGTTCCCACTTCGAGTTGCGGCGCGCCGGCCACGTTCGTACCGGACGCCAGCGGCGCCGCCGTACCACCGAACAACGCGAGCTCGCGCTTCATGTCCCACGTGAACGTGCTGCAGTCGGGCGCGTCCGCGGCCTGCGATGCAGACGCGACTACGAGCAGCAATGTGCCAATTGCGAATCGAAGCGCCATGATCACATCGCCAACTGGAATCGCATTTGATAGATCATCGGTTCTTCTCCGTTGAAAGCGCCGCCGTCGACTTCGAGCACGTCGACGATGTTGAAGCTGATGCGCAGAAACTGGTTCAGATACCAGTTCAGCGCGTAGGTGGCGTCGCGTTCCTTACCGCCGTTGATATTCTCGTTCGTGAGGTCGATGCCGCTCAAGCGGTACGCGATCTCGAATGCGCCCCAGCCACCCTTGTCGAAGTTGCGATCCGGCCGGACGCCGTCGAAGATGCCGCGGTCGTTCTTGTACGGGCGCACTTCACCGGTGAGGGTATACGCGATCTGCGAGTAGTAGCCGTCGAACGTGAGGTCGTCGTTGAAGTTTCGGTCGACGTCCGTCCACTGGTACTCGCTCTGCCACGACAGCGCGTCCCACTGCATGGCGAATTCCGCGCCCCCGATCGTGTAGCTCGCGACGTTCACGAGTTCGCCGGTATCGACGAACCGCTGTTGAAGCACGTTCGACTCCGGCTTGCTGCGAAAGCGTACGGTCTCGAACTTCGGGCCGGTCGCGTTCGAACTGTTGTCCTGCGTCGGCTCGCGATAGACGTAGCCGAGACCGAAATGCACGACGTGATTGTCCGTCGCGAACGGCGCCCACGTGACGCGCCCGACCACGCCATAACCTTCGTCTCCAGCCGGCGCTGTGTTGGCGTTACCCACGGGTTCGCCGAAGACACCCGCCGCCGCGGTCCAGTGCGTTGCCGATGAACTCACCATCAACCCCGGTGCGCGAGTCGTGATGAATGCGAACGGCAGACCCCGTTCCATGAACGTAACGCCCTTGTCGGCTGCGAGCGCTTCGAGCCCGAACGGTTGTTTGAATTGCCCCGCGGTGAACGTCAGCGGCTTGAAGCGTGTATAGGCAACGTATGCGTCGGTGATGCCGGCCGTGCCGACGAACTCGTATTCGACGCGATACTGCCAGTCGGTGAGGAACGTTCCGCCGATCGACAAGCGGGAACGGCGCAGGTCGGTTCCGTTCGACAGCTTCGCGGAATCTTCGTCGTAGTCCGCCAGGTCGTACTGTTGGAGTGTGCCGATCTGGATCGAGGCGGAGTTGTCACCCGAGGTGAATTTGAAACCGTCGTCGGTCGTCATCGTCACTTCGGTCTTGCGTTGCGCTTTCAGTTTTTCGTACTCGGCCATCGTGATGACGCCTTTCTGCGCCAGAGTCTCTAACAGATCGTCCTTTGCATACGCTGACGGCGCAGCCAAGGTGATGGAAAACAAAACAGCCATGAACGCTGACCAAGGTCGCATTGCTTTGAGCCCCCCCAAGGAACGTGCTTCGAAAAAGCGAAAATTGACTTCAAAAACCGGTATGTATGAGACTATACATCGCTATGAATGTCCACGGAGCACGCCGAGTCATGTTCAATACACTTTGCAACCCGTTGCGAATCCTCACCCTGATCGGCTTGTTGGCGGTGTCGTTGGGCGCCAGCGCCGAAGAGCCGACGCGCGTCTTTGCCGCTGCGAGCCTCACCAATGCGTTGAACGACGTCGGCGCGGCGTGGAAGCAGGCGGGTCATCCGCTGCCCAGTCTCGCGTTCGCGGCATCGTCGGCGCTCGCCAAACAGATCGATTCGGGCGCGCCGGCTGATGTGTTCGCGTCCGCGGATCTGACGTGGATGGATTATCTCGACGAGCACGGCCGCATCGCGCCGGGATCGCGCGTGAACCTGCTCGGGAACGAACTGGTGTTGATCGCGCCGAAAGGGACGATCGGTCAACGTCGAAATGAAGGAAGGATTCGACTTTGCGTCTGCATTCACCGGTAAGCTCTGCACCGGTGAGCCCGGCGTGGTGCCGGTGGGCATCTATGCACAACAGAGTCTTCAGAACCTGGGCTGGTGGGATTCGCTGCAGGGCCGCATCGTCGGCACCGACGATGTGCGCACCGCGCTCGCATTCGTGGAACGCGGCGAATGCCCGCTAGGCATCGTGTACGCGACCGACGCGAAGATCAGCGACAAGGTCGACATCGTGGCGCGTTTTCCGGAAGCCACCCACAAGCCGATCGTCTATCCGGTCGCGCTCGTGAAAGGCGGCCGGGCCGATGCCGCGGCATTCCTGAAGTTCATGACGACATCGCCCGAAGCGGCAGCGATCTTCACCCGATACGGATTCACGAAACTGACCCCATGAGCACGCGATGGAGCTGACGCCCGCGGAATCGCAGGCGCTCTGGCTCTCCGCGCGCGTCGCACTGTTTGCTACCGTCGGCTGCCTGCCGATCGGTATCGCGGTGGGCTGGTTCATGGCGCGCCGCAACTTTCCCGGCAAGTGGATCGTCGACGCGATGGTGCAGTTGCCGATGGTATTGCCGCCGGTGGTGCCGGGCTTCTTCCTGCTGTTGCTGCTGGGGACGCAAGGACCGATCGGCGGCTGGCTGCTGTCGACCTTCGGCATCGTCATCGCGTTCACGTGGAAGGGCGCGGTGATTGCGTCGGCGGTGATGGCATTTCCGTTGATGGTGCAGCCGGTGCGCCTCGCATTCCGAATGATCGACATGCGTCTCGAGCAGGCCGCGACCACGCTCGGTGCGACGCCGTGGCGCGCGTTCCTCACCATTACGCTGCCGTTGGCGTTTCCGGGCATCGTCGCCGGAAGCATGCTGTGTTTCTCACGCAGCCTCGGCGAGTTCGGCGCAACGATGGCGTTCGTCGGCAACATTCCCGGTGAAACGCGAACGTTGCCGCTCGCGATCTACAGCTTCACGAACGTGCCGAATGGCGAGGCGCCGGCGATGCGGCTCGCGCTGTTGTCGATTCTGCTCGCGGTGTCTGCACTGCTGATCAGCCACTTGATCAATCGCCGGGCCGAGCGGCTGCTCGGTTATGCGTCGCTGCGAGACGATCGTGCTGCAAATTGACGTCGAATTCAGGCGCGGCGCCTTCGAACTCGTCGCGCGAACGCGGATCGGCACCGGCGTTACCGGGATATGCGGCCCCTCGGGATGCGGCAAGAGCACCTTGCTCGGGCTGTTGGCGGGTTTGCTGAGGCCTCATCGCGGCACGCTTCTTTTCGGCGATCAGGTGCTGTGCGATGTCTCGCAGGGCATCTTCGTGCCGCCGTGGCACCGGCATTTCGGGATGGTGTTCCAGGACGGGCAGTTGTTCCCGCACATGTCGGTGCGCTCGAATCTGTTGTACGGGCACGCCCATCTCGAGGCGGCGGAGCGACGCTTCGATCTCGCGGCGGTGGCGCAGCTGATGGAGATCACGCCGCTGCTCGACCGGCGCCCCGCATTGCTTTCGGGCGGCGAGCGTCAGCGCGTCGCGCTGGGTCGCGCGCTGCTGTACTCGCCGCGCCTGTTGCTGCTCGATGAGCCGCTGTCGTCGCTGGACGACCGTTTGAAGCAGCAGATCCTGCCGTATCTGAAACGGGTGAAAGACGAGACGGGCATTCCGATGCTGTACGTCAGCCACTCGCGCGCCGAGGTCGACTACCTGGCGGACCGTGTGTTGGCGATGGAAGCGGGGGTGCTCGTTACGGAGTAACGCCGAGAATCACGCTCGATGCCTTGAAGATCGCGGTGGCGGCGTCGCCTTCGGCGAGCTTCAGCGTCTTTACGGCGCCGTTCGTGATCACCGCGGCGACCGAGTTGCCGCCCTTGAGGTCGATCACCACTTCGGTGTTGACCGCCCCTTTGACGAGCCGGCTTATCGTTCCCGCGAGGTGATTGCGCGCCGACAACTTGAGCGGTGCGCCGCTGTCGATGGCGACGATCACCGACGACGCCTTCACCAGCGCAATGACGGCGGCGCCTTTCTTCAGGTGCAGGTTCTCCACGCTTTCGTGCGTGATGATCGACACGAGCCGATCACCGCCGGTGAGCTCGATCTGAACCTCGTCGTTCACGGCGCCGGAGGTAATCTTCGTCACCTTGCCCGCGAACTGATTGCGTGCGCTTGTCAGCATAGTGAGCCTTCCCAGTAGCCCGAGGTCGCGATCGGCGTGTGTTACGCGCGCGTTCAATGTTGCTAGAAACCGCTCGTGTTCCGCCTCCACCGTTCTGAAGGTCTCGACGAGTTGCCGGCCCGCGGCCGTCAAGACGGGTTCCGCCGCCGCCTTTTCCACCGACCGAACGCTGGACGAGCGGCTTCTCGGCGAGATTGTTCATCGCTTCCACGGCATCCCAGGCGGCCTTGTAGGAGAGGCCGACCGCCTTTGCCGCAGCGGAGACCGAGTCGGTCTCTCCGACGCTTGCGAGCAGGTCCATCCAGCGCTTGCTCGCGAGCGTGCCGGCTCGCACCTGAACCGATAAAGCGCTGCCGATGCGGATGGACGACCGAGCCATGTTGACGTGCGGATGACGAAAGACCGGACGGATGTTACCCGAACGGTGGATTCGTCGATAATTGCGCGTCCGCAACAGTCGATGGGTCCATGCAACAGATATCGATCGTGATCCCGGTTCTGAACGACTCGGCGGCGCTGTGTCGGCTGCTGGACGACCTCGACTCGATCCTCGGCATCGATGCGCAGCGCATCGTCGTCGACGGCGGCAGTCAGGATGGATCGTACGAACTCGCGTGTGAGCGCGCCGATTGTGCTTTGCGCACGGCACCGGGTCGTGCCCGGCAGCTGGCCGCAGGTATCGCCGCCGCGCGCGGTCGCTGGATATGGATGTTGCACGCGGACACCCGAGTTGACGGTGCGGTATGGCGCGCGCTGCTCGCGGCGGTCCGATCTGACGGCGCCACTTGGGGGCGATTCGACGTGCGCCTGTCGGGGCAAGAGGCGGCATTTCGCGTGATCGAGACGTTGATGAACATCCGATCGCGATGGTCCGGTATCTGCACCGGAGACCAGGGCATCTTCGTGCGCCGCGACCTGTTGGAGCTCATCGACGGCGTACCGGATCAACCGTTGATGGAAGACATCGAGCTGACGAAGCGGCTGCGTCGCTACGCAAATCCGATTTGCGTCGATGTGCCGCTCGGCGTCTCGGCGCGGCGCTGGCAGCAGCGCGGCATCGCGTCGACCATTCTGCTCATGTGGCGGCTGCGCCTGCAGTACTTCTTTGGTACGTCCCCGGAAGTGCTCGTCAGGGAGTATTACGACGGGCACTAGTCGACCGATCGTCGGGCTGTTCACGCGCGTGCCGTCGATAGGGCGCGTCAAAACGCGCCTCGCGCGTGTCGTCGGCGAGCGTGCGGCGCTCGAGCTGCAACGGGTGCTGCTGGAACGGACGATCCGATCGGTGATCGACTCCGGGACTCGACGCCGAACTGTGGGTCGACGGCGACCCGGGTGAGTTACCGCCGCATCCGTTCGAAATCCACCTGCAATCCGCCGGTGACCTCGGCGATCGCATGCTGGCGGTATGTAGCGACATCGTCGAGCGCAACGGCGCGCCGATCGTGGTCGGCAGCGATTGTCCCGTGCTCGATGCGGCGTATCTGCGCTCGGCGGCAGATGCCCTGACGCGTGCCGATGTCGTGATCGGGCCGGTGGCGGATGGCGGTTACGTGCTCATCGGCATGTTGCGCGCGCACGCCGAGCTGTTCCTGCGGATGACGTGGAGCACCGCAACCGTTCACGCTGAGACATTGCGCCGCGCCGAGGCCATCGGGTTGCGCACGGTCGTGTTGAGCGAGCTTTGGGACGTCGACGACGCGGCCGGGTTGCGGCGTTGGCGAGAGATGGACCCGACTACGCCGGGTCGGTGATCTTGGCGATCTTCTGGATGAACTGTTCGAGGCGCCGTCGATCGCGCACGTGCATCTCGGCGAACTCGATGCCGCACGAGAGCTGCCCCGTCTGCCGGTTGTAGCTGTGATGGCGGATCACCGTCCGCGCAGTGAGCGACAGCAGATTGCGGGATCTCTATTTCGGAGCGCTCGACTACTTCGTCGGGCTGAATCTCCGGATCGGCCTTCACGTCGAACACCACCCGGCAGCCGCCGGCTGAGATGTCGACGAGATAGCCGCTCAACACGCGCTCGCCGCGATGCAGCGTCAGGCGCGCGCCGTCTTTCGTCACGCTCAACGGCAGACGGAACCGCGCCGCCCGGCGCCGCTGCTGGAACAGCAGCTCCGATGGCAGGTTGAGCACGTAGTACGGCACACCGCGGTCTTCGGCCGTTCGCACGACCTGGATTTCGCTGACGCGCGCGTAAATGCCGTCGGCGCGTCCTGCGAGGCTGAACGGTTCCTGATCGCGCATCAGCTTCATGCCGTTGCGCGGTCGGATGTCCTCGAGCAGAAACTGGTGGGCGGTGACTTCGAGCACGCGCGCCGTGTATTCGTCGTCGGCACGTCCGAAGCGCAACTGCACCGGTGAACATTGGTCCCGGAAAATCCGGAAGACACGCTCGATCTCGGCCTTGTCGGTGAGGAATTGGCTCGAGACGAAGCCGGCCGATGCTTGTGCTTCGGTCATGGCTGCGCCGAACCGCTTTCAGGCGTGTGTGATCGGGAGACCGTCGCTGTACGGGCGCTTCGTGCCGCGCGCCGTGTAGGTCGAATCCGCATTGGTGCCACTCAGAATCCTTGCGAGTTCCGCAACGGATTGTCGGGACCGGTGGATGACCTTACCGTTAACTGCGTTGTAATGACGGCACTCCCATGCGAGCGTCGTCAGCAAAGTGTGAAGTGGTTCAAGTTTGTCGCGCTCTTCGGGATCGAGGCGGGACAGCGTGGTGCGCAGCGGCGTGCCGTTGAGCGAACGGCGCAGTTGATCTTCCAGCTGACCTATCTGCACCGCGCACTCGTGTTTGGTGCCGGCGGCGCTGAGCAGGGCATCGGGATCGCGCCGTTCCAGCGCGTCGCTCTCGTCGGCGAGAACCTGCTTCAGCAGCGCGAACTGTTCGATCAGTTGTTCGAGCGTCGGCTGCAGCACGGTCGCCTTAGAGATCGTTCTCGAGTTCGAGGAATTTCTGCGCGAGGCGCACCGGGTCGACGTGATACCGGCCCTCGGAAATCGCGCGGCGGATGTCGTCGACCCGTGCCGTATCCACGGCCGGCAGATCGGCTACTTCGCTCGCGAGCGACTGGAGAACCTGGGCGCCCTGGCTCAGTTCGACCCGATCCTGCTGCGCCGAACCTTTGCTGGTTTCGGACGCCGACCGCGCGGCATCGCTGGATTGAGTCCGGTTCTGATCGCGGATCTGACCCGAACCGATGTTGTTGAAATTGATCGCCATGGCTTCCCCGCAGTTCCGTTGTCGGTGCAGATCGCACCCGTTGCGATGAGTTACGTCGCCTTACGGTGGTATCGGCACCGACACGGCTAACTTTAGTAGAAATTCCGGATCGCGCATTTAGGGCGTTCGCGGGCCGGTCGAGACCAGTCCGGGTGCCACGACCCAGGCTTTGATGACTCGATCCGACTGGGCATTGCGCACCGCGATCTGCTCGCCGGGCATCCCGTCGCCGAGGGCCGTACCGTTCATGCTGACCGCGATGGGACCGCCGCCGGAGCGGATTCTCACCTCGTCGCCTTTGTTCACCGCGATCGGCGCCACGAGCTGGCGCGCGCTCAATACCGTATCGGTCGCGGTGGCCCGCCTGACGGTCCATCCAACCACCCGGTCCGAGTCGGCGATATACGAGTCGCGCAGATCGCCCAGATTGCGGGGCTGCATCTCGATGTCGTCGGCCTTGATCGTCGTACCGCCCGGCAACGCGTGCACCAGTACCGCCACTGGCCGCCACACTTCGACGGTCGCCGTGAGCGACGCCGCCCACGGCTGCGGTTGATCGCAGCGTGCCGTCACCGAGGTGCGACCGACCCGCGCGCCGTGCGGCGTGAGAATCAGGTTGTCGCAAGCCGGAAAGCGCAACCGTGCGTCCAACGGATTCACGCTGACGCGCACGTCCGAGTTCGGATAGTCGGCGGTGGCCGCTTTCGCCAGAAACTGCTGCGCGGTCGTGACCAGTTCGGCCGCCGTGAGCTCCGAAGTGGAATGATCGTCGGCGGCAAACGCAGCACCGGCGACGAACAACAGCGCATGAGCAAAGCGCGACATGGCGACTCTCCCGAAGTGATTCATTAATAGCAGAAGCGCGGCATTTGTCCCGGCGCGGCGCAGCGCGGCGGCACGATCTTGCCGCCACGCTGCAACGCAATGCCGGTTCTGTCTTCGAGTTGTCGCCCCAGTCGGATCGTTGGGCGCCGAAATAATCAACGAAAACATGGGCGTTATCGAATTCCATGGCGTGTTGGCACGTCGGTTGCTCAGTGGCGTGTGGGAAACCAGGTCCAGTGATACGCATGGCCATCAACTTCGACAACGCACTTGGTCTAGCGCCGAAAGCTCTGCAGCTGCTGGGCCAGCGCACCGCGGTGCTCGCCAACAACATCGCGAACGCCGATACGCCGAACTACAAAGCGCGCGAATTGCCGTTTCAGGCGATGTTGAGCGACGCGATGAACGGCAATGCGCGCGAATCGATGGCGACGACGAACGCGCGGCACATCGATGCAACACCCACCGAGTCGATCGACGGTGACCTCCAGTATCGGGTGCCGCTGTTGCCGGCAATCGACGGCAACACGGTCGACGTTCACGTGGAGCAGGCGGCGTTCGCCGAGAACGCACTGCAGTTTCAGGCGTCGCTGCGGTTTCTGGACAACCGCTTCAAAGGCCTGATCAGCGCCATTCGAGGAGATTGATCATGTCGCTACTGAGCATTTTCGACGTCTCCGGCAGCGCGATGAGCGCCGAGACGGTTCGCTTGAACACCACGGCCAGCAACCTCGCCAACGCGCAAAGCGTCACGAGCAACTTCGCGGATACGTATCGCGCGCGACACCCGGTGTTCGCGGCGCAAGCGGTGTCCGGCGCAGACGGCGACAGCGCCGAAGACGGCGCCGAAACGCGCGGCGTACAGGTACTCGGCATCGTGGAAAGCCAGGCGCCGCTGACGATGCGCTACGAACCCGAGCATCCGCTCGCGAACAAGGACGGCTACGTCGCGTACCCGAACGTGAACGTGGTGCAGGAAATGGCGGACATGATCTCCGCGACGCGTTCGTTCCAGATGAACGTGGAAGTACTCAACTCGGCGCGCACGCTCGCAGAGCGCGTGCTGACCCTCGGCCAATAAGAGAACTCATCATGACGATTTCAGGCACTGGGATTCGAACGCTCGCCGACCTCAATCCGGCGGCTGCAACCACCGGCCAGGAAAAGCTCGGCAAGGATCAGTTTCTGCGGCTGATGGTCGCGCAGCTGAAACACCAGGATCCCCTCGATCCGGCAAAGAACGAGGAATTTCTGGCGCAGCTCGCGCAATTCTCGTCGCTGGAAGGCATCACCAACCTCAACGACTCCGTCAGCGCGATGGCGGCCTCGATGCGCTCTACCGTCACGTCGGAAGCGTCGACGCTGGTCGGACGCTCGGTGCTGGTACCCACCGGGCAGACGCTGATGCAGGGCGATAGTCTGATGGGCAACGTCAACGTCACCGAAGCGACGAACGACGTTACCGTCGAGATCTCCGACAAGAGCGGCGCCGCGGTCGCGCACCTGTCGCTGGGTCCGCAGACGGAGGCGGGCACCGCTCGATTCGTCTGGGACGGCACCAACAGTGCCGGAGAGGCGCAGCCGCCCGGGGTTTACAAGGTGAAAGCGTTCGCCAATTCGAAGGGCCTCACGGTCGATCTGCCGGAGTACGTGGTCAGCGTCTCCATCGGCCAGGACGGCATGCAATTGAACCTCGCCGGCGGCACGTCGGTACCCGTCACCGACGTCAAAGAAATTCAGTAAGGAGCTTCTCCATGTCTTTCAACACAGCACTCAGCGGACTCAGCGCGGCCTCCAGTGAACTGAGCGTCACCGGCAACAACATCGCGAACGCGAGCACGGTCGGCTTCAAGGCTTCACGCGCCGAATTCGCCGACGTGTACGCGTCGTCGCTGCTGGGTTCCGGCTCGAACGAGATCGGCAGCGGCGTGAAACTCGCCAACGTCGCGCAGCAGTTCAGCCAGGGCACGATCTCGTTCACGAACAACAGCCTCGACCTGGCCATCGACGGGAACGGCTTCTTCGTGATCAATCAGAACGGCGCGCGCGCCTACACGCGTGCCGGCATGTTCGGGGTCGACGATCAGGGTTTCCTCGTCACGAACACCGCCGACCGCGTGCAGGGCTTCGGTGCGAACGCCACCGGCGCACTGAGCGGCGTCGTCGGCGATCTGAAGCTGCAGACATCCAACCTGGCACCGCGCCAGACGACGTTGGTGGAAGCAACGCTGAACCTCGACGCGCGCGAAGGCGTGCTCAGTCAGATCGGCACACGCATCTCCACGTTGGGCGGCGCCATCGGCGTGGCGCACGCGGGTCTGCCGTCGCCGACCGAGTCGGTCGTCAATGCGGGCGGTGCTCCGGTGCCGTTCAACTACGCCGTGAACGTGCCGAGCAGCGTCAGTGCGAGCAACCTGATTACGGCGTTCGATTTCTCCGCGCCGAACAGCCAGGTCACCTTCAACGTGACGCAGACCGGTTCCACCACGCCATCGCAGAACACCACGGTGCCGGTGACGTTGAACACCAACATCACCAACCTGCAGGATCTGATCAACGACATCCGCAACGATCTGAGCAGCAGCGGCATCGGCGTGGACGTGCGGGAAGATCCCAACAATCTCGGCCGGCTGCAGTTCTACGCGACCAGCAGCGGTGAGAACTCGACGATCAGCATCGACCCGCTCGACGACACGACCTACGGTTCGGCCGTAACGCGGGCGAATGCGGTCGGTGCGCTCGGCGGCATCGCGCTGGGTCAAGGCGGCACTGGCGGCTCGACCAACGTCGCGCCCGATCCGTTCGCAACGGGCGGCGCGATCGGCGCCAACGGCAACATCACCGCGGCGAGCTTCGACATCACGCTGACCGGCGCTGCGGCGAACAACGGCACGGTGACGATCAACCTCGACGCGAACATCCTCAACGTCAACGACCTGATCACCGACATCCGCGACGAACTGCTGCCGAGCGGCATCGGCGTCGACGTGCGCGAGGACGCCAACAATCCGGGCCGGCTGCAGTTCTTCGCGACGGTTCCGGGTCAAGCGTCGACGATTACCATCGGCAACTTCGACACGTCGAACATCGGCGTTACGCCGGCCGATCTGGTCGGCACGTTGAATCTCGCAACCGGCGTAACGGTTCCTGGCGCGCCGGGTGTCAGTAACGGCTATGCGGCCCAAACCGTCGACGTCGTGCATCCCGATGGCACGACGCAGACGGTCAACACGACGGCCGGTCAGAGCGCAGCGCAGGTTGCGTCCGTGTTCTCCAGCACGAACGTGCCCGGCGTGTCCGCGTCGGCCAGCACCACCGCGACGATTCCGATCGGCGGACTGACGAACGCGAGCGGCACGATGCGACTGCAGCTGAACGGCGTCAACGTGTCCGGCACGACGCTGACGGACCTCGCGAATTCGATCAACCAGGCGCCCGGACTCGGCACGGTCAGCGCGACTGTGACGCCCGGCGGCGATCTCGTCGTGACCGATCAGGTCGGCAACGATCTGGTGTTCAACGTCACCGCCGGTACCGCCGCCGATTCGCTGGACGTGCGCGGACCTTCAGGCTTGCCGGTGACGCTGTCGCTGCTCGGCACGCCGGCCGCATCGATCGGCGGTACGGTCAACTTCTCGTTGCAGGAAGGCTATACGCTGGCCACCGCGTCGCCTGGCACGACCAACCTGTTCGGCAACCTCGATCCCTCGTCGTTCACGCCGTTCCAGTTGAACACGTTCGATCCGACGAACCAGGATTCGTACAACGCGGCGACGTCGATGACGGTGTACGACAGTCTCGGCAACGCGCACGTCATGTCGCTCTACTACGTGAAGGAACGCTTCACTCCCGGCGTCCCGGGCGAACAGCCGAACCGCTGGAGCATGTACGTGCAGATCGACGGCCACGACGTGGGCGACCCCGATCCGAACCTGCCGCCGCCGGCGAACACCGCGTCCACGCGACGTCCGTACAGCGTGCAATTCAATCCGGACGGCACCATCGATCCATCGGGTACCGACGAAGTGCTCATCTCCAACTGGGTACCGCTCGATGTGAACGCGGCGCCCAACGGTGCCGTTGGACCGCAGAACGTACTGGCCGGCGGTTCGCTGCCGGTGGCGGAACCGCCGACGAGTTCGAACTTCGAGATCAAGCTGGGCGACTCGACGCAGTACGGCAGCGACTTCGCCGTCAGCCAGATCGATCAGGACGGCTACACCACCGGTCAACTGTCCGGCTTGAACATCGACAACGAAGGCGTGATCGCCGCGCGGTTCACCAACGGCCAGAACCAGGTGCTTGGCCAGATTGCACTGGCGCACTTCGCGAATGTGCAGGGTCTGCACGCGATCGGCGATACCGCCTGGGTGGAAACGAACAGTTCGGGCGCGCCGGTGATCGGCGCACCGGGGTCCGGTTCGCTCGGCGCGATCACGTCGGGTGCGCTCGAAGACTCGAACGTAGAGCTGTCTGACCAGCTCGTTCAACTGATCATCGCGCAGCGGAACTTCCAGGCTAATGCCAGGACGATCTCCACTGCGGACGAGATCACCAAGACGATCATCAACATCTAACCGAGCCGGCTGAGGGGACGCGCAGGACGTGGACAAGCTGATCTATGTGGCGATGACCGGTGCGGCGCACATCGACCGTGCGCAGACGCTGCATTCGAACAACCTGGCGAACGTCGGTACGACGGGCTTCCGCGCCGACCTCGCTCAGGCGCGCTCGGTGCAGGTTTACGGCGAGGGATACAACGGCCGCGTCTACGCGCTGACGGAACAACCGGGCGTCGACCTCAAGCAAGGCCCGTTCGTACAGACCGGACGAAATCTCGACACTGCGATCACCGGCGAGGGCTTCTTCGCGGTGAAAGGGCCGGACGGAAAGGAAGCGTATTCGCGCAGCGGCGATTTCGTCGTCGACTCCGTGGGCGCGCTGCGAGATGGCGAAGGGCGGCAAGTGCTCGGCGACGGCGGCCCGATCTCGTTGCCGCCATACGATGCGTTGTACATCGGCGCCGACGGTGCCGTGACGATTCAACCTGAAGGTCAAGGTCCGGAGTCGCTGGTGCAGATCGATCGCCTGAAGCTGGTGAAGCCGGATCACGGCGCAATCACCAAGGGCACCGACGGATTGATGCATGCCAAGAGCGACAAGCCGTTGGCGTCGAGTCCCGATGTGTCGGTCGTGTCGGGGCAGCTCGAAACCAGCAACGTAAATGCCGTGAACGAAATGACGTCGATCCTCGAGCTCGCGCGACAGTTCGACCTCGAAGTACGGCTGATGAAGTCCGCCGAGCAGAACGACGAATCGGCAACACAACTGCTTCAGATCAACTAAGTAAGCATCGGGAGTAACGAACGATGATGTCTGCATTGTGGGTGAGCAAGACCGGGCTCGCGGCTCAGGACATGGCTCTGCACACGATTTCCAACAACCTCGCGAACGTCAGCACGGTCGGATTCAAACGCGATCGTGCGGTGTTCGAAGATCTGCTGTATCAGATCCAGCAGCAGCCCGGCGCGCAGTCGTCGCAAGACACCACGCTGCCGTCGGGACTTCAGCTCGGCACCGGCGTGCGCATCGCCGGTACACAGAAAATGTTCAGTATGGGCGGCCTACAGAACACCCAGGCGCCGCTCGATCTCGCAATCGACGGGCGTGGCTTCTTCCAGATCACGATGCCGGACGGCAGCACTGCGTACACGCGCGACGGCGAATTCCGTATGGATCAGGACGGTCAGATCGTCAACTCGCAGGGTCATCCGCTGGAACCGTCGATCACCATTCCGCCGGATTCCGACACGATCACGATCGGCTCCGACGGCACGGTCAGCGTGATGACCAAGGGCAATCCGGCTGCGACGCAGGTCGGCACGATCGAACTCGTCAGCTTCGTCAATCCGGCCGGCTTGCAGGCAGACGGCAGCAACCTGTTCTCCGAAACGCCCGCCAGCGGTTCGCCGCAATCCGGCACCGCAGGCACCGACGGACTCGGCCAGATTCTGCAAGGCAACCTGGAGACGTCGAACGTCAGCGTGGTCGAGGAACTGGTGAACATGGTCGCCGTGCAACGCGCCTACGAGATGAACTCGCGCGTGATTTCGACCGCCGACCAGATGCTGCAGAACCTTACCCAGAATGTTTAAGGGGCGTTCGATGCGTAACCTGCTGACGCTGTGCGTGCTCGCGTTTCTGGCAAGCGGCTGCATCGGCCTCGAACCGAGCCGCCCGGAACCGAGCTATCAGCCGGCGTATCCGCTGCTGCCGCCGCCCCCGGCGCCGCAGTCGGGCGGCCTGTATCAGATGGGCTACGGCATGGATCTTTACGACGACCGTCGCGCCACGCGCGCCGGCGACATCGTCACGATTCTGCTGCAGGAACGCACGAAGTCGTCGAAGTCTGCGGAAACGAACATCAGCAAAGGCAGCGCGAGCGAATTGCCCGAGCCGACGATCCTCGGTTCGATCGTGTCCGGATCCGGCGCGAACGGGCTGTTCAACAGCATCGAGAATTCGAACAAGTTCAACGGCGCGGCCGACAGCGATCAGAGCAACAGCCTGACCGGCACGATCAGCGCGGTGGTCACAGCGGTATATCCCAACGGCCTGCTACAGGTGCAAGGTGAAAAATGGCTGAAATTGAATCGGGGCGAAGAGTACGTCCGGGTCAGCGGTCTGGTCCGCCAGGAAGACATCGATGGCTCGAACGCGGTGTCGTCGCTCAAGCTCGCCGATGCTCGCCTGGCATACAGCGGTACCGGCGAACTGGCGGACAGCAACTCCGCGGGCTGGTTGACGCGCTTCTTCCTCAGTCCGTTGATGCCGTTCTGACCATGAAACGCATCTGTCTTCTCGGAATGCTGTTGCTGGTCGGCGTATCGGCGCACGCGCAACGCCTGAAGGATCTCGCGAGCGTCGACGGCGTGCGGACGAACCAGCTCGTTGGCTACGGCCTCGTAGTGGGGCTCGACGGAACCGGCGACAAAACGAGCCAGACGCCGTTCACGCTGCAGACGTTCAGCAACATGTTGCGTCAGTTCGGCATCCAACCGCCGATCGGAAAGGAACCGAAACTCGAGAACATCGCAGCGGTGTCGGTGCACGCGGCGCTTCCGGCGTTCGCGAAACCGGGCCAGCAGATCGACGTCACGGTCTCCTCCGTCGGCAACGCCAAGAGTCTGCGCGGCGGCACGCTGCTGATGACGCCGTTGAAAGCGGTAAACGGCGAAGTGTTCGCGCTGGCGCAGGGCGATCTGGTCGTCGGCGGATTCGGCGCGGAAGGTTCCGACGGTTCGAAGGTGACGGTGAACGTGCCGAGCGTCGGCCGAATTCCGAACGGCGCTTCCGTCGAACGGCCGGCACCGAGCAACTTCGCGCAGAACGATACGCTGGTGTTCAACCTGAATCGCGGCGACTTCACCACCGCCCGGCGCGTCGCAGACAGCATCAACCAGACGTTCGGTCCCGACGTGGCGGCCGCGATCGACTCGACGTCGATCGTCGTGCACGCGCCGCAGAATCCGTCGCAACGCGTGGGCTTCCTTTCGGTGCTGGAGAACATCAGCGTCGAGCAGGACGCCGCACCGGCGCGCGTCATCATCAATTCGCGTACCGGGACGATCGTCATCGGCCAGCGCGTAGAGGTGATGCCGGCCGCCGTTACGCACGGCAGTCTGTCGGTGACGATTTCAGAAAACACCACCGTGAGCCAACCGAATGCGTTTTCGGCGGGCCGAACCGCGGTAGTCCCGAACTCGAACATCGCGATCGATCAACAACAGAATCACATGTTCTATTTCGCACCGGGCGTATCGCTCCAAGACATCGTCACGTCGGTCAACGAAGTCGGCGCGGCACCGGGCGATCTGATGGCGATTCTCGAAGCCTTGAAGGAAGCAGGCGCACTGCGCGCGGAGCTGGTGGTGATCTGACGGTGTCGCCTCATGGATAACGCAGCCGCCGGCGTCGCGAAAGCGCTGTCGGGCTTTTCGTACAGCGACGTCAACCGCCTCAGTCAGATCAAGACGCTGGGGCAGGACGGCATCCGTGCGGCCGCGCAACAGTTCGAATCGTTGTTCATCGACATGGTCATGACGAGCATGCGGCAGGCGGGCAGCGCATTCGCCGACAACGACTACACGTCGAGCGAAGCGACGAAGATGCAACAGGAGATGCTCGATCACCAATGGGCGGTGCACATCGCGGAAAACGGCGGCGTCGGACTCGCCGACGTCATCGTCCGGCAGTTGTCCGGCACGCTCGGGCAGACGCATCGTCCCGTGCTGCAGCCGGGTAGCTCCGCCGAGCCGGCACCGGCTGCAGAAGAGCCAACCGCTGCACCGCAGTCTGCAAGCACAACGCCGTCACTGCCGCTGGACAGCGTTCCGCCCGAGTGGACGTCGGGACCGTTGCCGATGCTGGATGCGCTACCGCCGCAGCCTCTGGTAGCGGGACAACCAGTGGCGCCCCCCGAGCCAGTCGTTAGATCCGGCGACGATGACGACGACCTTACCGTCACCCCCATGGGTACCAAGGACAACGCATTCGACGGTCCGAGCGACTTCATCGACAAAGTACTGCCGGTGCTGAAGACGGCGTTGGCGGCCAGCGGCTTGAATCCGCTCGCCGTGCTGGCGCAGGGCGCGCTCGAAACGGGGTGGGGCGCGCACGTCATCCACACGGCGGCCGGCGACAGCAGCCACAATCTGTTCAACATCAAGGCGTCGTCCGACTGGGAAGGCCCGTCGGTGGAAGTATCGACGCTCGAGTTTCGCGGCGGCGTGCCGGTTCGGCAGCGCGACCGGTTCCGTGCGTACGAGTCGGTCGAGTCGGCGGTGCGGGACTACGTGTCGGTGCTGAAAGGCGATTCGCGTTATCAACGCGCGCTCGACGTCGCTCAAGATCCGGCGCGCTTTGCCGATGAACTACAGAAAGCCGGTTATGCGACCGATCCGCACTATGCCGCGAAGCTTCTTCGCGTGCTGACCAGCGGGCCGGTCAGTGCGGCAATTGCCAAATTCGCAGAGTAGTAACGACGCATGGCCAGCTCACTGATCAACATCGGCATTTCGGGGCTCAAGGCGCAGCAAGCCGCGTTGGCCACGACCGGCCACAACATCACGAACGCGTCGACGCCCGGCTACAGCCGCCAGACCGTTCAGATCGAGGCGCATCCGCCGCAATACAGCGGCTCCGCATACATCGGCCGTGGTGCGGTTCTGCAGTCGATCACCCGCGTCGCAAGCGAGTACGCGACGAACCAGGTTCGCCTCGACACTTCCGCCTTCGCCGGACTCGACACGTTCGTCAATCAGATCGGGCAGGTCGATTCGCTGCTGGCCGACGATCAGACCGGTCTTGCGCCGGCGATGCAGACCTTCTTCGGCGCGCTGCAGTCGGCGTCGTCGGATCCGAGTTCGATCCCGACGCGCCAGGTCGTGCTGTCGGATGCGGCGGGGCTCGCGAGCCGGTTCAACACGATGTACGAACGGCTGAACACGCAGCAGCTCGGTCTCGATCAACAGCTGCGCTCGACCACCGACGAAATCGACGAATTGGCGAAAGGCATCGCGGCGCTGAACGATCGCATCGGCAGCGCGGACGGGCGCTCGAGCGGGGTGCTGCCGAACGACCTGCTGGACCAGCGCGACGAGATGCTGCGTCAGCTGGCCGAAAAGGTCGACGTGAAGGTGGTCGCGCAGGGCGACGGACAACTCAGCGTGTTCATCGGAAAGGGCCAGCCGCTGATCACCGGAAGCCAGGCCAGCACGATGCAGGTAGTCGGCAACGGCCAGATCGCGCTCAGCACCAGTAAGGACGCGCCGGGGCAGGTCGTCACTTCATCGATTGCCGGCGGACAACTGGGCGGGCTGCTCGATTTCCGCAATGGCGTGCTCGATAGCGCGCTGAACCAGCTCGGCCGCATCGCGATCGGACTCGCCGATGCCATCAACCAGCAACAGCACAAAGGGGTGACTCTCGACGGTGAGTTCGGCGACGACCTGTTCACGTCGATCAACGACCCGACGACAGTCGCGCAACGCGCCGTCGCAACGAACCTGACGCCCGGGTATTCGGCGGGGCAACTGAACGTAACGATCGACAAAGCGTCGCAACTGTCGACCAGCGACTACGAGGTTCGCTTCGATCGCGTCGGCAATGGTGCGTTCACGCTCGTTCGCTTGAACGACGGCAAGGTGGTCGCCGAGGGCAGCGTCGGACAAGGGTTGCCCACGCGCGTTTCGGCCGACGGATTTACAGTGGAGATTCAGTCGGGTCAGTTTCACGGCGGCGATCGCTATCTGATCCAACCGACGCGCTCGGGCGCGCGCGACATCGGCCCGCTCACCACCAATGCAGCGGACCTGGCGTTTTCGTCGCCGGTGCGCGTCGACTCGTCGTATCGGCAATCAGGGTAGCGGCAGCGTGGTCGCCGGCGCCGTATTCGACGAGAACGGCCCGAGCTTCGCCGTGAAGGGTTCGCTCACGCCGCCGTTGCTGATTCATTTCACGAGCGACACGAGTTACGAGGTACTCGACAACAGCGATCCCTCCGCGCCGCGGCCGTTGCAACCGCCGCTGCGCAATCTGCCGTACGTTCCCGGCATTCAGAATTCGCTGCTGCCCGGCGCGCTCGGGCAGACGCGCGTTGCGAGCAACGGCGGCGACGTACAACGGATCGTCGCGAGCGCTTTGCCCTCGCTGGGGCTGTTGCCCGTCGGCAATGGCTATGACGCGCAACAGGTCAGCATCGCCAACACCGACGCGAACGGTTTCACCCAGGGCACGCAGACTTATCAGCTCACGGCCGGATCGAGCGCGCGCGACATCGCAACGGCACTGTCAGGGTTGACCGGCGTGTCCGCTTCGGGGATGACGACCGTCAGCATGACGTCGATCGTCAACAACGGCAGCGGCGTGCCGCTTGCCGTGGTGATCAACGGCCAACGCTTCAGCGGCACGGACGTCGCCTCGTTGAACGCGCTCGCGGATGCGATCGCCAACAACTCGACGCTGGCGAGCCTCGGCATCACCGCACGTTCCAACGGCAACCGCCTCGAACTGACGTCGGCGCAGGGCGACGATCTCGACCTGCACGTCTCCGGAGACACCGCCGACAGCATCGGTCTTGCCGGCCCGACAGGCGACACGCTCGCGCTCAACGGATCGGGTGTCGGTGTGGCTGCAACGGTGAGCGGAAACGTCGACCGCAGCGGCGGCTTCGATTTCTCGACCGGCGGACCTTACAGCTTCGGCCTCGCCGTCGATCACGGTCCGGTGCAGACCATCGCTCTGAGCGGAACCTACGCATCCGGTGCCGCGCTGGTGGCGGCACTACAGGGCGCAGTCGACGGCTCCGCCATCGGTGCCGGACGGCTTCAGGTGGGTCTCGACGGCGCCGGACACGTACAGTTCACGTCGCAAACCTCGGGCGCAAACGGCACGATCGAAACGAGCGGCCTGACGTCGGGTTCGCCGATGGCAAATGCGCTCGGCATGACGGACGGATCGGTTACGGGCCAGGATTACTATCGCGCGGCGAGCATCGGCGGCAGCGTGTCGGTGTCGCTCAATGCGGACTACCGACTCTCCACCGACTCGACCACCGCGAACACCGGCGTCTTCACTGCAACGCCGCCCGCGGTGCGCGCCGACTTCGGCTATCAACTGACGATGACGGGCCGGCCGCGTGCGGGCGACTCGTTCGTGGTCGGCTTCAACGACGGCGGTGTATCCGACAACGCCAACGTTCTAGCAATGGCGGACATACAAACGCAGAAGCTGTTCGGCAAAGACGGCTCGCTGTTCGACGCATACGCCAACATCGTCGAGTCGGTCGGCGCGCGCACCGGTCAGGCGCGTATCGATCGCGATGCCAGCGACGGTCTGTTGAAGCAGTCCGTGTCGCAGCGCGAATCGATTTCCGGCGTGAACCTCGACGAGGAAGCCGCCAACCTCATCCGCTTCGAGCAGGCGTACAACGCGTCCGCGCGCGTCATCGCGGTGGCGCGCGACACCTTCAATACTCTCTTCCAAATGCTGGGTTAATCATGCGCATCGCAACGTCTCAGATCTATCAGCAGGGCATCAACAACATGATCGACGTCAGCCAGCAGCTGGCCAAGACGCAAGCGCAGGTATCCAGCGGGCAGCGTTTCTCGACGCCAGCCGACGACCCCGTCGCGGCATCGCAAGTGGTGCAGATCAACCAGGAACTCGCGCTGCGCGATCAATATCAGAAGAACATTCAGCAGGTGTCGAGTCAGCTTGCGCTCGAAGATTCCGTGCTCGGACAGGCCACCGACGTTCTGCAGCGGATTCGCGAGCTGACGATTCAGTCCGGCGACGGCGCGCTGACGAGTCAGGACCGCGCGTCGATGGCGACGGAAATCAGCACGCGCACCGACGAATTGATGTCGCTGATGAACTCGCGGACGGCGAGCGGCGAATACCTGTTCGCGGGTTCGCGCGGTCAGACGCAGCCGTTCCAGCGCAACAGCGCGGGTCAGGTCGAATTCAAAGGCGACGAGAAGCAGCGCCGCGTTCAGGTCACCGCCAGCAGCTCGCTCGCGATCAACGATTCCGGCCGCGGCGTTTTCACCGACGTGCCGAGCGTGGCCACGACGTTCACGGTTGCCAGCGCGCCGGACAACGCGTCGTCGGTCATCGGGCAGGGAAGAGTCGTCGACCAGAGCGCGATCGACGCGCTGTATCCCGATGGCGTGATCGTCGAATTCAATGCGCTCAACGCGGACGGTTTGCCGAACTTCACGGTGCGCCGCACCAGCGACGACCGCATCGTGGATGGGCTGCAGAACGTGGTTTACCACCCGGGCGATGCAGTGACGGCGCAAGGCATGGAGATCACGCTGTACGGCGCGGCCGCGCCGGGCGACAAGCTGATCGTGAAGACCGGTCAGACGCAGAGCGTCGTGAATACGGCTGAGCAGCTCGCCGATGGTCTCAGCCGGCTCGGCCAAAGCGCCGATGACCAGGCGGCGTTGAAAACGCTGATCGACGGCACGCTCGGCAACCTGGACAACGCGATGGACTCGATCCTGCGCGTGCGCGCCGAGGTCGGCGCGCGTATGAATACCGCCGATTCGGCGGCCAGCCTTCATCAGGATGTTGCAGTGGTGTCGAAGGATCTGTTGTCGAAGTTGCAGAACATCGACTACACGCAGGCGATCAGCCAGCTCGACATGGAATCATTCGTGTTGCAGGCGGCGCAGCAGAGTTACGCGCGCATCAGCGGTCTGTCGCTGTTCAACTCTCTCTAAAGCGTTTCGGTAACGACGTCTAGATCTTCGCGAGGATCGCTTCGCGCGCGCGTTTCATCGTCAGCGTGCGCGACGGATCGCGTCGGTCGAGGCGCTTGGCACGATGATGCAGGATCTGTTGGCGCCGATGCGCGGCAGACATGCCCTCGTCGCGGCTCTCGCCAGTCGTTGGGCCCTTCGTATCGTATGGCGCGGTCATGGTGCGGTGCTCTATATCTGGTCAATTAAGCGGCGGAATGATACCGGCGGTAACGAAAAGAAAATGTGACCGGTGCACGCTGTTGAAACATTGCGGCCGTCGTCTCTCCAACGAATTGCTGACAAAGCGCTAAAGAAGTTCAAGGGTCCGCCGTTAACAGGTCCGAGTACCCCTCATTTGCGAAGGGACTACCGAACCAAACGGTTCCTTTGACCAAGACTGGTTAGCAATTGGAGTAAGACGATGGCTCAGATTATCAACACCAACATCGGTTCGTTGATTGCGCAGCGAAACCTGAACACCACGCAGAATGCCAACACCATGGCATTGGCGCGGTTGTCTTCGGGTCTCCGCATCAACAGCGCACGAGACGACGCCGCAGGGTTGGCCATTTCCACCCGTTTCACCGCTCAAGTGAGGGGCTTGAACGTTGCCATGCGAAACGCAGGCGACGGAATCTCCCTTGCGCAAACGGCTGAAGGCGCGCTCGGTGCGATGACCGACAGCCTGCAGCGTCTGCGTGAACTGGCGCTGCAGTCGGCCAACGCGACGAACAGCGACACGGACCGTCAGGCGTTGAACGCAGAAGCGCAACAGCTGATCGACGAGATCAGCCGCATCAGCGATCAGACGAACTTCAACGGCCGCAAGATATTCGACGGCAACTTCTCCTCGTCCGTGCAAATCGGCACGAACGTCGGCGAAACCGTCAGCTTCGGCGTAGCGAAAGTGTCGGCGAACACACTCGGCGGCGGCATCGGCGCCGGCGTCAGCGCGCGCGGCACGAGCAGCGCGCTCGGCAACGGCGACCTGACGATCAACGGCGTCTCGGTCGGACCGTCGTCGGCGACGGATGACACCGCGAGCACCGCGAACAAGGGCGCGAGCGCCATCGCGAAAGCGGCGGCGATCAATCGCGTTTCGGATCAAACGGGTGTCGTAGCCCAGGTCAACACGAACGTCCAGGCCGGCTCGGCGATGACGGCAGCGGCGTTGAGCGGCAGCGTGACGATCAACGGAGTGACGATCAACGTCGCGACCGGCGGCGCGGATGCCGCAGCTGATCGTCAATCGGTCGTTCAGGCGGTCAACTCGCGCTCGCAACAAACGGGCGTGATGGCGGTCGACTCGGGTGCCGACAACGGCGGCGTGATTCTGCAGGCCGCCGATGGACGCAACATCACGATTGCGTACACGACTGTTACGGCGGCAGCGACGGGTCTCGCCGCTGCAGGTACCTACGAAGGCGGTTACACGCTGGTCTCGCAGGACGGCACCGACGTCACCGTCGGCGGCGGCGACAACACCGGCAGCGGCAACGTTGCGAACTCCGGCCTCGCAGCCGGCGTCCATGGCGGCACCACCGCCTCGGTAACGTCGTTGGCACGTCAGGCGACCGCGCTCACCGCGATGGCGGCCGGCGATCTGGTGATCAACGGTGTGACGATCGGCGCGTCGAAATCGGTCGACGACACCGCTTCGAGCACCGGCAACGCGGCCAGCGGCGTGGCGATCGCTGCGTCGATCAACCGTGCGACGAGCCAGACGGGCGTCAAAGCGACCGTCAACGCAACGCAAGTGGTCGGCGGCACCGCGCAAACGGGCACCGCCGATACCGGTGGTACGGTCACGATCAACGGCGTTGCGACGACAGCAGTTGCAGCGAGCGCGACGGACCTCGACGGCAACCGCACCGCGATGATCAATGCGATCAACACGATCAGCGGCCAAACGGGCGTCGTAGCAACCGACAACGGCAAGACGATCACCCTGACGGCCGCAGACGGCCGCAACGTCTCGGTAGAGGTGACGGGCGGATCGTCCACGGACGCGCAATTCGGCGCCTCGGTGGGTCTCGATACGACGACCGCGGGTATCGGCGTGGCCGGTACGGCGGATGTCACGGCGTCGACGATCAACCTGTCGTCGGCCGGTTCGTTCACGGTCGCAGCGGGCTCGGGCGGCAACGCCGGTGTCAGCAACGCGGGCTTCGAGCTCGGTTCGTTCGGTGGCGCCACCAAGGGCCAGTTCCTGTCGGACGTCGATATCTCGACGGTCAACGGAGCAGAGCGCGCGCTGTCGGCCGCCGACAACGCACTCGACTCGGTGAACCGTGAACGCGCGAACCTGGGTGCCATCCAGAACCGTCTCGACTCGACGATTTCCACGATCTCGATCAACGTCGAAAACCTCTCGGCCGCACGGTCGCGAGTGTTGGACACCGACTTCGCGAAGGAAACGGCCGAGTTGTCGCGGACGCAGATCCTGCAACAGGCGGGTATTGCGATTCTGGCTCAGGCGAATGCCCAGCCGCAGTTGGTGCTGTCGCTCCTCAAGTAAGAGGCGTGATGGGTAATCGAACCGGCGCCGTGGAATAGCCACTCGCCGGTTCGATGATCCGCAAGACGTGAGGTCCGTTATGCAAGACATAAGTACGCTTTTGAATTCGCGTGCGGTTGCGACGGATGTCATTCGCAGGGATGCAACGACAGTCAGCGTCGATCCGGTGGTACTCCCACGGATCGGCAAAGACGGGAACGTCGACCGGCAACAATGTGCCGGTCGTTCCCAACGCCGCAGATACAACGCGACGAGAGCGCGTCGCGGCCGAGTCTCGACAAGTGGTCGAGAAGGCCGTCGCGCAGCTCAACGACTACGCGCAATCGATTCAGCGCGACCTGGAGTTCTCAATGGACGAAGGGTCGGGCGCAACGGTTGTACGTGTGATCGACCGAACCACCAAGACGGTGATTCGGCAGATCCCGAGTGATGTTGCTTTGAGATTGGCACGGAACTTGAAGCTTCAGGCCCAGTACCAACCACTTCAATCGAGGGGAGGGTACGCAGCCGAAGCACGACCGGCAGAGGCCGGCGGCGGGCTGATCAACACTCGGATCTAGTTCAGGGACGATTAGCCGAGTAGTCACTCATCGGAGATCAGCGTCGGCAAGGATGCCGGCGCTGCCGCTCCACTCAACAGACGTACGACGCTATGGCTTCGATTCAATCTCTCGGTATCGGCTCCGGTTTGCTCACGTCCGACCTGATCGACAAGATCATTTCGTCGGAACGCGACGCAACGGATGCGCGCATGACCGCGAAGAAAGCGGAGATCGACGCGAAGGTATCCGCGTTCGGCGCCGTCAAAAACACCATCGATGCGTTGCGGACGAAGGCGAAGGCACTCGGCGACGCATCCAGCCTCCTGATCAATACCGCGACGTCCAGCGATCCTTCGTCGGTGAGCGCGACAGCCACCAACAAAGCACAGGGCGGCGTTCACACGGTCGAAGTCACGGCGCTCGCGCGCGCACACACCATCGCGAGCAGGCGCTTCGACGACATCACCTCCGTGGTCGGCAGCGGTACGCTCGATTTCACGTTCGGTACCACGACGTTCACCAGTGGCGGCGCTTACGACACGTTCACCGCCAACCCCGATCGCACTACGGCGAGTGTCGTCATCGGCGACAACAACAATTCGCTGGCTGGTGTGCGCGATGCGATCAACGCAGCGGACATCGGCGTGACCGCGAACATCGTCAACGACGGGCAGGGCTATCGACTGGTGCTGGCGTCGGATCAACTCGGCGCCGCGAACAGCATGCAGGTCAATGTGACCGCTGGCACCACGCCCGGACTCACTGCGCTCGCGTTCAATGCATCGGCGAGCACACCCGATACGAACATGACGCAGACGGTGGCGGCGGAAGACGCCGCGCTGACGATCGACGGCATTCCGATCACGCGCGACTCGAACACGGTCAGCGGCGTCGTCGACGGGCTGACTTTCAATCTGCTGTCGGTGAACGCGGGTTCCCCGGCGGTGGTGTCGGTTGCGCAAGACACCGCCGGCATTGCCGAGAAAATGCGCGCGTTCGTCGATGCATTCAACGACGTTCGGGCATTGACGGAACAATTGACTGCGTACAAACCGGACGAAAAGCAAGGCTCGCTGCTCACCGGCGACGCGGCGGTGCGCAGCATCCGGGCGCAACTGCAGCGGATCCTGTTGGCATCGGTAAACGGCGTGGGTAGCGGCTCGGTGCGCTCGTTGGTCGATGTAGGCGTGACGTCCGACCAGGACAATCAGTACTACCTGACGCTGGACGAATCGAAACTCACGGCGGCGCTCGCAAAAGACCCCGCCGGCGTTCAGGGTCTGCTCGCGTCGCAAAGCAGCGCGAGCGACAGCCTGATCGATTTCGCCGGCTTTGGCAGCAAGACGGCGGCAGGCAGTTACGCCGTTCAGGTCACACAGCTCGCGACACACGGCGCGATTGCCGGCGCGTCGCTCGGCGCCGGCGCCTTTACACCGATCACCATCGGCGACGCGAACGATACGTTGACCGTCACGATCGACGGCGTTACGTCCGGTGCGCTCGCGCTGACGCACGCGACGTACACGAGCGGCGCGGCAATGGCGGCGGAACTGCAGACGCAGATCAATGCCGATTCCTCGTTGAAAGATGCGGGCGTGACGGCGACCGTTTCATTCGATCCGACGGACAATCATTTCAGTGTCGCGTCCTCGCGATACGGCGCCACGTCTACCGCGTCGATCGCTGCGATCGATACCGGTACCACCGCGTCACTCGGATTCGCCGTAGCGGACGGCATCGACGGGTTGGACGTCGCTGGAACGATCAACGGCATCACGGGGGTCGGGAGCGGTCAGTTTCTGAACGTGCCGAGCGGACCGCAACCAGCATCGTCCGGGTTCTTTCGCGGCGACGTGACGGCCGCGTTCACTACGCCACTGACGCTCGATGCGACGAACAATTCGTTTTCGGTGCGCGTCGACGGCGTTGCGAGCGGCGTGATCACGCTGACCGAAGGCGCCTATGCCACCGGTGATGCGCTGGCGGCGGAGATCGAAGCGCGCATCAACGCCGATGCGGCGCTGACCAGCGGCGGCGCATCGGTGTCGGTCGATTACGACGCGACGGCCCGACGCTTCACGATCACGTCTGCGACGAAGGGATCGACTTCGGCGGTTGCGTTCACGACCGTCGCCGCCGGCGCCGTAACGGCGCTCGGCTTTGCCGTCGGCAGCGGCACGCCGGGACGCGACGCGGCGACCGTCGCCGACGCTGCCGCGGGCGTGTCGCTGCTGATTCACGGCGGTGCACTCGGCGATCGCGGCAACGTAACGCTCGTGCGCGGCGTGATGAATCGCGTAGATCAGGCGCTCAACGACGCACTGTCGTTCGGCGGCTTGTTCGCGAACAAGCAATCGAGCCTCGATGCGCAGGCGAAGGATCTCGCGGACCAGAAGGCCGCATTCGATGCGCGCATGACGGCGTTGCAGACCCGGCTGCAGACGCAGTTTGCCGCGGCGGACGCGCTGATCTCGCAGCTCAACAGCACTTCGACGTTCCTGACCCAGCAGCTCAGCGCGCTGCCGCTCGCGAACTCGAACAAGTCGAAGTCATAGCAACGTCTCAAGTTTGTCGAATTGCAGCCGTCAATCCTTACAACGAAAGCTCAACGAAGGACCGAACGTGAATCACGGAGCCCAGGCGTACAGCCGTTTGAACATTGCGACCGCCGTCGAATCGGCGAACTCACAGCAACTCGTCAAGCTGATGCTCGACGGTACGCTCGCCCGCCTGATACGCGCAAAAGGCTGTATCACTCACCGTGACATCGAGGGGCGCAACGAAGCGCTCGATACCGCACTCGGCATCATCGGCGCACTGCAGGGCTGTCTCGACCACGAACGCGGCGGTTCGCTCGCGGCGAACCTGGACTCGCTCTACGAATACATGCAACGGCGGCTGTTTCGGGCCAACGTCGACAGCGATGTGACCGCGATCGACGAAGTGATCGATTTGGTGCGCACGCTGAAAGACGCGTGGGATGCGATCGACGAGAAAGCACCGGCTACGCAGCAGGTGCAGTTCTCGTGATGTCGGCGTATCCCGGCGTCTCTCTCGTAGCTCCTGCTCTGGTCGAACGCGTCGTGCGCGCGGTGGAAGGATTCGATCCCGATGCGCTCACCGCAGTGGACACCGACGTACGTCGGCTCGTCGCGGCGCTGGTCGCCGTTCCGGGTGCGAATGCGACGGGCGTATTGTCCGAACTTGCCGATCTGTACGGTGAGTTACGGGCGCAGTGCGAAACGCAACGCACTCATCTGCAGCAGTTGCTGGGCGAACACCACCGCACCCAAGCCGGGTTGTTAGCCTACCGATCCTCCGGCGCGACTTCGCTGAAGGCATAACCGAACAGTTCGATCTCGCGCGCGCACGCCGCGTCGATCAGGGCGCGCTCGGTCGGTCCGATCGCCGCCGAGTAGTGCGAGGCGGGCGCGATACCACCGCTCAACGCGATCGGCGCCGGCAGGTTCAGCAGATTGCGCACCGCTTCGAGTTCGGCCTCGAGGTGCTCGTAGCGGATCACGCGATCGACGGCAAGCGCGCCGTCGATGCTGTACAAATCGAAGTTCGACAGCGACGCGGGCCGCGTTTCGGCGAGGAACTGCGCGAGGGTGGGGCGCGGTTTGCGGTCGCGGGTACGCTGTTCGTACAGCGCCACGGCTTTTTCCCACGGGTCGCGCTCGACGCAGAATTTGAAGTAGCTGCCCCACATCTCGCCGCCCAGCAGCGCCCGGATTTCAGCCGCACCGACGTGCTTGTCCAGGCGGGCGCGCCCGCCGCGCACCATCAGCCGCAACCAGTCGAAAGGCCGATAGCGCGTCAGCGCGATCGATCCGCTCCGGCCGCCGGCCGCTCGCGCCTGCGTCGCGTCGTTGGCCGTCGTCACGCCGGTGACGATGTCGCCGTCGCCGCAAAACTCGGCCAGGGCAGCCTCGATGCGCGCTCCGGCGGTTTTGCGCGTCGTGACGAATACGAAGCGATGACGGTGACAGACGATCATGTGTTGCTTTGGAGGGTGGGATCGGCGCGGCGCATTATGGCACGGCGCTTCGGGATCGCGAGCCGGGAAACCGCCGCCGGAGCCGATGCCAACCGCCGGAAATTTGACCTATCGCGCTTCCGTACTTTACTTCGAACGGAACCAACAGCAGCGATGGGGCACGATGAGTCGACTACGTGTGGCGGTAAGGATCGACGACGCCGAGACGGCACGACATGTCGTCGAGCGGCTCGAATTCGTCGGCGAGACGGTAGTCAGTGTGGCCGATGCGCGGCACATGCCCGGCGACATCGGCACCGTCTTTACCGACACGGCGGTGAGCGAGCTGCCGGTGCCGATCGTCCGGATCGGCGGAGAAGCCCACGATGCCGGGGTGGCGCACCTGGCGCTTCCGCTGCAGCTGAACGAACTCTTATCTGCGCTGCACGCGGCGGCGCAGTTTCGCGAGCAACAGGGCTTCGATTGGCCGCTCACCGAGAAGGAGACACTGAAGTTCGCCGATCTCGTCGGCTGCAGCGCCCGGATGAGCGCGCTGCGCGAATCGATGGGTAAGGTCGCAGGACGCGACGTCACCGTCCTGATCACCGGCGAGTCGGGCACCGGCAAAGAGATCGTCGCGCGCGCACTGCATCGTGCCTCGCATCGTTCGGACGGACCGTTCGTGCCGCTCAATTGCGGAGCGATTCCGTCGGAACTGCTCGAGAGCGAATTGTTCGGACACGAGAAAGGCGCATTCACCGGCGCGCTCACCAGCAAGCCCGGTCGATTCGAAATGGCAAACGGCGGCACGCTGTTCCTGGACGAGATCGGCGAACTGCCGATGTCGATGCAGGTGAAGCTGCTGCGCGTGCTGCAGGAGCGCTGCTTCGAGCGCGTCGGCGGCAGCACCACGATCAAGTGCAACGTCAGAATCGTTGCCGCGACGCACCGCGACCTCGAAGCGATGATCCGGGTCGGCGAGTTCCGTGAAGACCTGTTCTATCGCCTGAACGTATTTCCGATCGCCTTGCCTGCCCTGCGCGATCGCGCCGCCGACATCGCAGCGCTCGTCAGCGTACTTTCGGCCGAAGTCGAGGCACGCCAGCGCGTTTCGATTCGTTTCGACGCCGCCGCGATGGCCGCATTCGAGAGCTACGCATGGCCCGGCAACGTGCGCGAACTCGCCAATCTCGTCGAACGCATGGCGATCGCGCACCCCGGCAGCGTCATTGGGGTCGCGAATCTGCCTGCAAAAATCAGAGTCCAAGGGACCGATTCGTCCGTTGGGGAGTCTTCGATCGAACGCATCGGCGGCGACTCGCTGATCGATCCCGACCGACCGCCGTCGCTGCCGGTAAACGGCATCGACCTGAAGGATTACCTGAATCGACTCGAACGCAGCCTGATTCGTCAGGCGCTCGACGACACCGATTCGGTGGTAGCGCGCGCTGCCGACCGATTGCACATCCGCCGGACGACGCTGGTCGAGAAGATGCGCAAGTACGGTCTGCAACGCTCGGACGTCGCCTGAACGCCAATGAGGAACGCCAGATGATCGCCGCCGAATCGAACTTCAGAACCGCTGCCAACCGGAACGATGCGATGTTCATCGTAGTGGAGGCACAAGCGGCGCTGGCGCACCAGATTCGCAATCCGCTGACGGTCGCGGGATTGTCCGTAGAACTCCTGTTGATGACGGAGAGCGGCAGCGCAGTGCGCGAGCGCCTCGAGCGCCTGCGCAGCAGTCTGCAGGCCATCGAACATCAGATCCGCAACGCGCTCGTGTTCGTGCGCGGTGAGCTGACCGAGCGGCACACGTTCGCGGTATCCGCTTTGGTCGCCGCGATGCGCGACGCCTGGTCGTCGCTGCTCGATGGACACGCGGTAACGTGGGACGAGCGCTACTCGGCGGACGAATTCATCGACGGCGATCTTGCGACGTTGGTGGGCGCATTGACGAACCTCGTCGACAACGCGGTCGCCGTCGGCGGCAGCAACGTTGCGTTGCGCGTCGTAGTGGAGTCGTTGGACGGCACCGTGCGGATCTCGATCGGTGACAACGGTCCCGGGATGGACGCGGAGATGCTCGCGCGGGCGCGGCAACCGTTCGTGTCCGGACGGGTCGGCGGCACCGGTCTCGGTCTGTCGATCGTCGACGGCGTGACCAAAGCACATGGCGGACGCTTCGTTCTCGAGTCGTCGGTCGGCTTGGGGACGTGCGCAACGATCGAATTACCGTTGGTGGCCGGGGCCGAGCTGTGATCGGAAAGACGAGCGGAAACGGCTCGATCATCGCGACCTCGGTCGCGACGCAGCGCTGCTTCAACCTGGCGGAGCGGGTCTCGCGGACGGACGTTTCGGTACTGATATCGGGCGAGAGCGGCACCGGTAAAGAAGTGGTCGCGCGGTTCATTCACGACCGGTCGGCGCGCGCCGGCGGACCGTTCGTTGCGATCAACTGCGCGGCCATTCCGGAACAGATGCTCGAAGCGATTCTGTTCGGCCACGAAAAAGGCGCTTTCACCGGCGCGCACCAGATGCGAGAGGGCAAGTTCGAACTCGCCAACGGCGGCACGCTGTTGCTCGACGAAATCTCGGAAATGCCCGTTTCGCTGCAGGCCAAGCTGCTGCGCGTGCTTCAGGAGCGCGAACTCGAACGCGTCGGCGGAAAGCGGACGATTGCGGTCGACGTGCGCGTCATCGCCACGACGAACCGGGATCTCAAAGCGAACATCGCGGCCGGCGCGTTCCGCGAAGACCTGTTCTATCGCCTGTCGGTGTTTCCGTTGCAACTCGAGCCGCTGCGCGAGCGGCGTCACGACATCGCGCCGCTCGCCGAACACTTTCTCGCGAAACACGGCCGGTATTGCGCCGGTGCATTCCTGTCGCCGGCGGCGCTCGCGGCGCTGAGTACGCACGAGTGGCCCGGCAACGTACGGGAACTCGAAAACGTCATCCAACGCGCGCTGGTGCTATGGACCGGTGAGCCGATCGAGCCGGCCGACCTCGGACTGGAACAAGCTGCCGCGCCGCGTGTCGGCGCTGGCGAACGACTCTCGCTCGACGAGCGGATGCTGAATACCGAAGTGGAGATCGTGGCCGAGGTGCTGCGCGACCATCGCGGCCGTCGCGACGCTACGGCCCGTGCGCTCGGAATCAGCGTGCGCACGCTTCGACACAAACTGAAACGCTGGCGCGAAATGGGCATCCACGTGAATGCGCGCATCGCGGAGGAAGCACTGACATGAACACGATCGAGCGACCCGACGTACAGAGCGTGCTGGCACAGATGCGTTCGATGCGCGACGCGGCGCAGGGCGCACTCGTTCGCACGATGCAGGAGCCGGATCAGCCGACGCCGGCGCAAGGAATCCAAACGGTTCCGAAGTCGGACTTCGGAGCCACGTTACGCACGGCCATCGACCAGGTGAACGCCACGCAGATGGAGGCGACGGGCCTGACGGACGCATTCGTGCGCGGCGACACCGACGACCTCGTCAAGGTGATGGTCGCCGTGCAGAAATCGAACGTGGCGTTCCAAGCCGCGACCCAGGTGCGCAACCGTCTCGTGACGGCGTACCAGGACATCATGAACATGCCGATTTAGGTCTAGAAGATGGCAGATCTTCCGGTTGAGATAGACGCCGGCGCCACAGCGCCGAGCGATGCCGCCGCGAACGCGGGCGGCGACTTTCTACGCGGCTACGCGACGTTGCCGATCGTCAGACAACTCGGCTTGATGCTGGCGCTGGCGGCCACCGTCGCCGTGGGTTTCGCGGTGGTGTTGTGGATGCGCGAGCCGGACTACAAACCGCTCACCGGCATCGGCTCGGCAAGGCAGGCGAACGCCGCGGCAGAAGCGCTGCAGGCCGCGAACATTCCGTATCGGTTGGACGACAGCACCGGCATGTTGCTGGTACCGGCAGAAGTGTTGCATCAGGCGCGCATGAAGATCGCCGGTGTCGGCGGACTTGGCGGCGATCAGGAAGGTTTCGAGCTGCTCGACAAAGACCAGGGCTTCGGCGTCAGCCAGTTCATGGAAACCAACATGTTCCGGCGGAGCCTCGAAGGCGAACTGGCGCGGAGCATCACCAGCATCAACTCCGTGCAGCACGCGCGCGTGCATCTGGCCATTCCGAAATCGACGGCATTCCTGCGCGACCAGCGCACGCCGACGGCGAGCGTTACGGTGGGGCTCGCACCGGGACAGTCGCTCAGCAGCGGCCAGGTGCGCGCCATAATGAATCTGGTGGCGGGCGCGGTCACCGAATTGACCGCCGATCACGTCACCGTCGTCGATCAGTCCGGGCAGCTGCTGTCGGGCCAGGACGACAATACCGAACAAGGCGGCACCGATCGTCAGTTCAAGTACGTGCAACAGCTCGAAACGAATCTGCGCGACAAGGTGCACAACATTCTGCTGCCGACCGTCGGTGCGAATCGGTTCACCGCCGAAGTGGCGGCCGACGTCGACTTCACGTGGGTGGAGGAAACCGAAGAGCTGTTCAACCCGGATCAACCGGCGCTGCGCAGCGAGCAGACTTCGAACGAGCAGCGTCTCGGCGAAGGCTCCGACGGCGGTGTGCCGGGTGCCACGTCGAACCAGCCGCCCGCCGTTGCAAGCGCGCCGCAGACGTTGGCCGAAGTCACCGGGGCCGTTGCGACCGCCGCCGGAGCCGCAGGAACCACGGCGCCAGCGACCCCGCCGAGCCGCAGCCGCTCGCAGTCGACGCGCAACTTCGAGCTCGATCGCACGATCAGCCACACGCGCCATCAGGTGGGCCGCGTGACGCGTTTGACCGTGTCGGTGCTGGTGGACGATCTGCCGGCGCCGGCCGCGGAAGACGGCAAGGTGACGTACGTGCCGTGGAAAGAAGCGGACCTGGAACGTTTGACGGCGCTCGTGAAGAACGCGATCGGCTACAACGCCGCGCGCGGCGACACCGTCACCGTCGTCAACAGTCCGTTCCTCGAAGAACACATGGAACCGATCGAGCCGGTGCCGTTCTGGACGCAGACGTGGTTCATCGACGTGGTGAAGAAAGTAGTCGGCGGACTGCTCGTGCTCGCGCTGGTGCTGGGTCTGCTGCGGCCGCTGTATCGGAACCTGAGCCGCGCCGGTTCGTCGGCGGCGTCGTCCGACGCGGCGATGGCGCGCCTCGTCGCGATGCGCGGCACCGGCGATCGTTACTACGGCGGGCTCGAGGGCGGCCAGGGTTTACTGGGCGGTCCCGCGCATCAGTCGCAACTGGCCACGGTGCGCGGCCTGGTCGCCGAAAATCCGGCCCGCGTCGCACAAGTGGTGAAACACTGGGTATCGAAAGATGAGTGAAGCAGCCGTCGACAATCGTCCTGCGGAAAAGCCGAAGGACACGCGCGAGAAACTCCCAAGCGTCGACCGCGCCGCAGTGCTGTTGTTGGCGCTCGGCGAAGACGACGCGGCGCGCGTGCTGAAACACCTCGACCCGCGCGAAGTGCAGCGCGTCGGTTCCGCGATGGCGAGCCTGCGCAGCGTCAACATGGGCCAGATCTCCGGCGTGCTCGAGGCGTTTCTCGACACGGTGACCGGCCAATCGGGCCTGACCATCGGTGCGTCCGAATACATCCGGAAGATGCTCGTCGGGGCACTGGGCGAAGAAAAAGCGCGCACGCTGGTCGACCGTATCCTCGGCGGCAATACGGCCGGCATCGACAAACTGAAGTGGATGGACGCGCGTACGGTCGCAGACTTCATGGTGCACGAGCACCCGCAGATCCAGGCGATCGTGCTGTCGCACCTCGAACCCGAGCAGGCCGTGGAGGTGCTCGGCTTCATGACCGATACCGAAGCGAAGATCGACGTGCTGTCGCGCGTCGCCACGCTCGAGTCGGTACCGCCGAATGCGCTGCTCGAACTGAACGCCGTGCTGGAAGAACAGGTCGGCGGCAAATCGGCGACACGATTCGCGCAGATGGGCGGCACGCAGGTGGCCGCCGAGATCATGAACAAGCTCGGCTCCGGCGCCGACGAAGAGATTCTCGCGGGCATTCGCAAAACGAACGAGACGCTCGCGAACGAAATCCAGGATCTGATGTTCATCTTCGAGAACCTGATGGAAGTGGACGACAAGGGCATTCAGGTGCTGCTGCGCGAGGTATCGACCGACAACCTCGTGCTGGCGCTGAAGGGCGCCGAGGAACAGATGAAGGAAAAGATCTTCGCGAACATGTCGAAGCGCGCGGCCGATCTGCTCAAGGACGATCTGGAGACCAAAGGTCCGGTGCGCGTCAGCGAAGTCGAAGCGGCCCAACGCGAGATTCTGGTGATCGCACGACGCCTCGCCGACGCCGGCGAGATCGTTCTGGGCGGTGCAGGCGAGCAGTTGATCTAACGCAGGCGGAGTTCGAAACCCGATGACAGACGTCGATGGACAGGCGGGCGCACCGGGTGGCCGGTTCGCGTGGCCGGAGTTCGGCAGCGCCGTTCGCTTGCCAGCGGTAATGCGTCGACCCGGGGCAGCGCAGGCAGCCAAAGCCGAGTACGAAGGCGGCTTTGAGGCCGGCCACGCAGCGGGCATCGCCGCGGCTGGCAACGAGGTGCGCGCCTTGAGGGAACGGTTGGCGGCCAGCATCCGAACGATCGAGCAGACGCGGATCAAGGTCGATGCAGAACAGCAACAGCGTCTCGTCGACCTCGCGCACGCGATCTGCAGCAAGGTTCTCGATCACGAACTGACGACGACGCTGGATATCTTCGAATCGTTTGTGCGCACGGGCCTCGAACACCTCGACGCGGCGGCGCCGGACGTGCGCGTGCACGTGAATCCTGCGGATGCCGAATGGTTGAACGCAGAGTTCGACGGCATCGTGATCGAAGCGGACGAAACGGTAGCGGAGGGCGGTGTCTCGATTCGAACCGAAGAGCGCAGCGTCGACTTCGATCCGCATGCGTTGCTCGATGAGCGTTTCGCGGAGCTGCGCCGTGGCTGATGTAAATGCGCTGCTCGACGGCTTGAACCGCGCCGCGACCGCGGAACGCGCACCGGCGATCGTGAAAGGTCGCGTGCGAAGAACCGTCGGCTATTCGCTCGAAGTGACCGGATGCGATCAGGGCGTCGGATCGGAATGTCTCGTCGAAGTGGAGGGTGGGGTGGTTCCGGCCGAAGTGGTCGGCTTTTCTGAAGGCACCAGTTTTCTGATGCCGTTCGGCGACGTCACCGGATTGCATCCCGGCGCGGCGGTGCGCCCCCAACGGGATCGTAAAGGGCCGGTGATGGAAGGCCTTCTCGGCCGCGTCGTCGACGGGTTGGGTCGGCCGCTCGACGGACGCCCGCTCGAACAGACGACGATCGGCATTGCCGACCGACCGGGACGATTCAACCCGCTGCAGCGCGTGCCGATCAGCGCGTCACTGGATGTCGGCGTTCGCGCGATCAACGGATTGCTGACCGTCGGCGTAGGGCAACGTCTCGGTTTGTTCGCCGGCAGCGGTGTCGGCAAGAGCATGCTGCTCGGCATGATGTCGCGCTATACCGGCGCCGACGTGGTGGTGGTCGGTTTGATCGGCGAGCGCGGCCGCGAAGTGCGCGAGTTCATCGACGAGAGCCTCGGTGCGGCAGGATTGAAGCGCGCCGTGGTGGTGGCGTCGCCCGCCGACGATACGCCGGTGTTGCGTTTGCGGGCCGCGCGCCTGGCAACCGAAATTGCGCATCGCTATCGCGCCATGGGCCGCAACGTGCTTCTGGTGATGGATTCGCTGACGAGGGTCGCGCAGGCGCAACGCGAAATTGGTCTTGCGGTGGGTGAGCCGCCGACGACGAAAGGTTATCCGCCGTCGGTGTTCGCGCTGTTGCCGCGCCTCGTCGAGCAAGCGGGCAACGTGGGCGGCCCCGGTTCGGTTACGGCGTTCTATACGGTGCTGGCGGAAGGCGACGACCATCAGGACCCGATCGTCGACGCCGCTCGTGCAATCCTCGACGGCCACATCGTGCTGAGCCGGCGACTCGCGGATTCGGGCCACTTTCCGGCGATCGACGTCGAAGCGTCGATTTCGCGCGTGATGCCGAAGCTCGTCGATGCCGAACACATGCGCCTCGCAACGACGTTCAAGGAATTGTCGAGCCGCTACGCGCATCAACGCGACCTGATCAACGTCGGCGCGTATGCCGCGGGATCGGACCCGCTGACCGACCGCGCGATCAAACTGCGCAACGACATGAATCAGTTCCTCGTGCAGCCGGTCTCGGAGCGGGCCGATCTCAAAGACAGCCGGGCGCGGCTCGGCAAGTTGCTGGCCTGATGAGCATCCACGAGCGCATCCGCCGCTTCAGCGGACTGATCAACCTGTACAAGCGGCGCGAGGACGCGCTGGCGCGGCGCATGCGCGACGCAGAATCGATTGCGCAGCGCGAGCGTACGCAGCTCGCGAATATCGAATCCATCAAAGCCGATTACCAGAAAGGGTTGCTCGATGCCGGCCGCGCAGGCGCGTCGGCGCAGCAGATGAAGAACTGGCAGCGCTTCGTCCGGAATCTCGACGGCGTCCACACCGAACAGATCGAGCGCACCCGCAAGGCGAGCGGCGTGCGGGACGAGCACCGCACCGCGTGGCTCGCGCAATACCGGCGCGTGAAAGGATTCGAAACGCTGGCCGACAACCTGACGGCGGAACGCGCCGTCGAACAGCAGCGCGGCGAGCGTCGGCAGATGGATGAAATCGCCGGCCGGTCGACGCCGGACGACGAAAAGTAGGCTGGAAAATATGGTCTATGCTCAAGAGACACGGATGGTGGTGTTGGGAGAATCTCGATGACGATTCGTTCGGAGGTCTCCGCTGACGGTCGAGGGTTGACCATCGCGGTGGAAGGACGCTTCGATTTCAGCGCGCATCGCGACTTTCGCGAAACCTACGAGAGTCTCGACGCCGAGCCCAAGGAGTTCACGGTGGACATGCGCGACGCCACCTATCTCGACAGCTCCGCGCTCGGGATGCTGTTGCTGCTGCGCGACCACGCGGGTGGCGACGCGGCCGAAGTCCGCATCGTGAACTGCAATCCCGACGTCCGCAAAATCCTCACGATCTCGAATTTCGAGCAGCTGTTCGAGATTCGCTGAAACGCTCGTGTCCGAACCGATCCGAGTTCTGGTTGCGGACGACAACCGCACCGATCGCACGCTGCTGTCGAAGATCGTGGCCCGCGAGGGCCATCACGTGATCGAAGCGGTCGATGGCATCGACGCCATCGACAAATTCACCACCGAACGGCCGCAGATCGTATTGCTCGACGCATTGATGCCGCGGCTCGACGGGTTCGAAGTGGCGCGTCGCATTCGCGAAGTTGCCGGCGACGCGTTCATTCCAATCATCTTTCTGACGTCGCTCACCGAGGCGGACGAGTTGGCGCGTTGCCTCATGGCGGGCGGCGACGACTTCCTGTCGAAGCCCTACAACAGCGTGATTCTGCGGGCGAAGATCACTGCGCTCGAACGCATGCGTCAGCTGCACGCGACGATGCAGGATCAGCGCGACGAGATCGCCGGCTACAACGACCGCCTGTTGCGCGAACAGCAGGCCGCAAAAGACATCTTCGACAGCGTCGCGCATTCCGGCTGTCTGGCGGCGGGCAACATCCGCCACCTGATATCGCCGTTGGCGGTGTTCAACGGCGACGTGGTGCTGGCGGCGCGCAATCCCGCCGGCAGCATGTATGTGCTGCTCGGCGACTTCACCGGTCACGGGCTCACCGCGTCGATCGGCGCCATGCCGCTGGCCGAGATCTTCTACGGCATGACGCAGAAAGGTTTCCTGCTCGGCGACGTGTTGCGCGAGTGCAATCGCAAGCTGAAGGAGATCCTGCCGGTCGGTTACTTCTGCTGCGCCACGATGGTCGACTTCAACTTTCAGAAAGGCACCGTCGAAGTGTGGAGTGGCGGTTTGCCGGACGCATACATCACGCGGCACGACGGCGGACCGGTCGTGCCGGTGGTGTCGCGGCACTTGCCGCTCGGCGTCGTGTCGACCAGCCGCTTCGACGCCGCTACCGAAGTATTCGAACTCGCGCACGGTGACCGTCTATTGATGTGCACCGACGGTTTGCTCGAGTCGCGCAACGGCGCCGGTGAAATGTTCGGGTCCGAGCGCTTGATCGCGATTCTCGATCGAGGCTGTGCGGCCGATGGGTTCGAAGCGGTGAAGGAAGCCGCATACGCGCACATGGGCGAACAGTTGCGCGAAGACGACCTCACCTGGTCGAAGTGACGATGCTCGACGAACGCGAGATCGATGCGCCGATGCCGACGTACGTCGCGAGCGGACAGATCGGGCCGCGCGATTGGTCGTTGTCGTTCCAACTGGGACCGAGCTCGTTGAAGGAATTCAACCCGCTGCCGTTGTTGCAGCACGTGCTGATGGAAGTGCCGGCGTTGCGCGTGCGCGGCGGCGTGATCTTCACCGTGTTGTCCGAGTTGTATACGAACGCGCTCGACCACGGCGTGATGGGATTGAGTTCGGTGGTGAAGTCGACCGCCAACGGATTCACCGACTACTACGTGCGTCGCGTCGAAGCGCTGAATGCGCTCGTCGACGGATTCGTCCGTTTCGAATTCACCAGCCGCGCGTCCGACAACGGCGGCTATCTGAAGATCCGCGTGCGCGACAGCGGGCGGGGCTTCGACGTGTCGATCCTGCGCGCGGCTCGCGCCAAGTTGACCGGCGCGTATCACGGCCGGGGCCTCAGCCTGTTGTTTCAGCTGTGCGATTCGCTGACGTTTCACGGCCTGGGCAACGACGTCGAAGCGGAATTCCGATGGGGAGACGGCGGCGATGGCCCGGCTTGATCCGAACGCGATCGCGGAATTGCGCGATCTGATGGGCGACGAGTTCGATGCGCTGATCGATGCGTTCCGCTCGGACTCGCAGGGTCAGGTAGAAGCGATCGACCAGGCAGCGACGGGCAACGACGCCGATACTGTTCGCCGCCAGGCGCACGGCTTGAAAGGCGCGTGCATCAATCTCGGCGCCAACGATCTCGCGGAGCTGTGCGGGCGAATCGAAGAGATCGGCCGCGTCGGCGACTGCAGCTCGGCGCTCGAATTGCTCGCGCCGTTGCACTCCGAATTCAGGGCCGTGTCCGCCGCGCTGGATTCGTTGCGGGGCTGATCAGGCAACGTCGTTGTCGCGCGACTGAAAGGTCGCGAAGACGAATCGCTCCGCGGAGACCACCAACGCGATCACCAGCGCGAGCGAATAGCGCGCCGCTGAGAACCCGTCCGGCGCAACCGCATTCCACAACAACAGCGCGATCGCGATCGGCACCGTGTTGCGGAAAATCAGCGTGCGGACGGACGTCAACGTGTAGCCCATCGACGCATAAATGCGCCGGAATCGCCGGACCGCGGCGAACCAGCCCGCCGACCAGCCGAGCGCGAGGCCGATGCTCGCGACGCGCCAGGTGGTTTCGTCTGCTACACCGAACTGACAGATCAACAACGGCAGCAGCGCACCGCCGCCGGCGATCATCGCCAGCTCGGCAACCGCGCGCATCGACTGCAGGCGTCCGCCGCCGACCTCGGCATCCACGCGCAGGAAGCCGACGACCAGCGAAAACCCGATGAAGGTGGCGGACACACCGACGATCGTTCCGAGAAAGTCCGAATTCGGCAGCGACATCATTTCGCCTCAGCGGGGGTGGCAGGGTGAGCAACGCCTCGAGCCCGCCGGACGGTCGATTCGACAGCGTGATTCCGGCGCCGATGGAGTGTGCCAGGTTACGCGCGATGGCGAGACCCAGTCCGGTTCCGCCGGTATCGCGGCTGCGCGACGACTCGAGTCGGCGGAACGGCTCGAAGACCGATTCGAGTTCGTCGGCGGGGATGCCGGGACCTCGATCGAGCACCGCTATCGTCGGTGGTCGGCCAGGTGTCGTGCGCAGTTCGATTTCGACGTCTCCGCCGAACTTCAAAGCATTGTCGACGAGATTCACGACGATGCGCCGCAATGCGTTGGGGCGCGTGACCGATGGTAGCACCGACAGCTGCACTGAGGCGCACGGTCTTCCCGCATCCGATATAGTCGCAACCGATGCTGTCGAGCAGGGCGTGAAGGTCGACCGTGTGCTCGGCCTCTTCGATCGCGTGCGCGCTGCGCGCATATGCGAGTCCTTCTTCGACGAGGCTCTGCATCGCCTGCAGGTCGGACAGCAGGCGTTCGCGGACCGGACCGGTCTCCAGCAATTCGACGCGCAGCCGCATGCGGGTGATCGGCGTCTGCAGGTCGTGCGACACGGCGCCGAGAATCTGGAGTCGTTCGGACATCTGCTCCACGATCCGGCGCTGCATCGCATTGAAGGCGGCGGCGGTGTGGGCCACCTCGGTGGGACCGCTTTCCGGAATCGCGGCAATCGACCCGTGCGAACCGAACGCATCGGCGGCCTCGGCCAGTCGCGCCAGCGGGCGTGTTGCGACGCGCACGGCAAGCCACGCGAACAACAGCAGAATGACGAGTTGCAGCAGCAACGCGAGCGGCAACCACAACGACACGTGCATTTGCGGCGGCGTCAGCGCGATTGCGACCGGAGTACCGTCCTGCAGCTTCAACTCGACGCGCGGCATTGCGTCGCTGCCGTGCAGCGTCACGTCGTGCATCGGTTCCAGTGAGGTTTGCAGCGCGGCGAGAACCGCGCGCGTGAACGCGCTGTTCGGTGTCGCCGTATCGGTCGTGGCCGCCAGCGCGTATCGATAGTTCGCCCGGTCGAGCTTCGGCAGCCATGCAGCGCGTTCGCCGGCCGGCAAGCGTTCGAGCAGTGCGACCGCACCGGCGATGTCCTTGGCCGCGTAGTCGATCATCATCGATCCGACGGCGCGCGAGCGTTCCTGCATCACCACCCAGAACGCGAGCGCCTGGGCGGCGACGAGCCACACGAGCAGGATCAACACGAGGCGCGCGAACAGCGTTCCGGACCAGCCGTTCATCGAGGATCGACCACAACGGTGGAGCAGAACACGTAGCCTTCGCTGCGCACGGTCTTGATGTATTTCGGCTCCTGCGCTTCGTCGCGCAACCGGCGGCGCAAGCGGCTGACCAGCAGGTCGATGGAACGATCGAATGCGTCGGCATCGCGCCCTTGCGTCAGATTCAGCAATTGATCGCGCGTCAGCACGCGCTGCGGATGTTCGACGAACACGCGCAGCAGCCGGTACTCGGCACCGCTGAGCGATACGAGCGTGTCTTTCGAGTCGAGCAGGTGTCGCGCCGTCGTGTCGAGGGTCCATTCGCCGAACTTCACCCAACGGTGCGACTCGGGCGCGGCCAGCAGGTTCGCCGGCACCGCGCGAGCGCGTCGCAGAATGGCGCGGATGCGCGCCAGCAGCTCACGCGGCGCAAACGGCTTGGATAGATAGTCGTCGGCGCCCATTTCGAGGCCGAGGATGCGGTCGGCCTCTTCGTTGCGAGCGGTCAGCATCAGAATCGGCGGACCGTGTTTGCCGTCTGCGCGCAGGTCGCGACACAGCTTGATGCCGTCTTCGCCGGGTAGCATCAGGTCGAGCACGATCAGATCGACGTCGCCGGCGTCGAGCACGGAGCGCATCTGGCGACCGTTCGCGGCCACGCTGGCGCGTACGCCGTTCTTCTCGAGGTAGCGCTTCAGCAGATCGCGAATGTCGCGATCGTCGTCAACGACCAGTACGTGATCTGCGCGCTCCATGGCGTACTCTAGATTGGAACCGGACGCGATTTGTATCGCAGTGTATCCGGCACGCAGCCCGACACGTTGCGGACACGCGCGGCGGTTGCAATGGCGCCTTCGCAGCATTTGGAGAACGTGAATGCGATTTGCAGGCGTGGTGGCAATGATGCTGGCGAGCGGTTCAAGCCGGTGCGGTTGCAGCGGATTCGATCGAGGGTCGCTGGATCACCGAAAGCGGCAACCTCGAAGTGGCAATCGCGCGCTGCGCGACCGAGCCCGATGCGCTGTGCGGCACGGTGGTACGCGTGATCGCGAACCGTTCCATGAGCGGAAGCGGTGAAGCGATGCAGCCGGTCGACTCGCGGCCGGCGCTCGGCATGACGATCCTCTCGTCGTTGACCTCGGATTCGGACAGATCCGCCGCGTTGGGTCGGTGATCTCTACAACCGCGAGAACGGCAAGACGTATCGGTGCGTGCTGTCGCTCGATGCGCCGGACCGATTGAACGTGCGGGGATACGTCGGGCTGCCGGTGTTCGGAAAGACGCAGATCTGGCAGCGCGCAACGGCCACGACGGCGACATCGGCCGGTCCGCCGGTCCCACGGCGCCCGACTTCACGGGCATCGATCAGTGGCTGAACTCGCCGCCGCTAACGATCCCGCAGTTGCGCGGCAATGTGGTGCTGGTCGACTTCTGGACGTACATGTGCGGCAACTGTCTGAACACGCTCCCGTACGTGAAGCAGTGGCACGAACGCTATGCCGCGGACGGTCTGATCGTCGTCGGCGTGCACACACCGGAGCTTCCCGCGGAACGCGATCCGAAAAATGTCGAAAAGGCGGTGGCGCGCTACGGCATTGCGTACCCGGTCGCGCTCGATCCCGAGTACGCCACCTGGCGGGCTTACAAGAACCGCTATTGGCCGGCGCTGTATCTGATCGATCGGCAAGGTCACGTGGTGTATCGCCATATCGGCGAAGGCGACTATGCCGAGACCGAGGCGCGCATTCGAGCGCTGCTCGCCGACGCTGCGCCGAACTCGCAACCCCGCATTGATCTGCAGAGCAAAGTCGATCCACCGACGGTCGTCGGGCACCGTCGGTTGAGATTCGCCACATCTTGCCGTCACGCAACCATTCGACCGAACTTGCCGCTGTTGAAGTCCTCGACGGCTTGCCGGATCTCGGCCTGCGTGTTCATCACGAACGGGCCGTAGCCGACGATCGGCTCGTCGATCGGCTCGCCGCTCAGCACGAGCAGCGTCGCGTCGGTTTGCGCCTCGACGCGCACGTCAGCTGCCTGCGCGGTCGAGCAACACCATCTGCGCGTCGCGCGCGACCTCGGTGCCGTTCACCGTCACCGTTCCATGCAGAACGATCAACGCAAGCGTGTGACCTTCCGGCACGCTGAAGCGGTTGGATGTGCCCTGATTCAGGCGCACGTCCCACACGTTCATCGGCGTGAACGTGCGCGCCGGACCCCGGCGGCCTTCGAACTCGCCGGCGATCACGCGCACCCGTCCGGCACCGTCAGCGAGCTCGACCGACGGGATGTCGGCGTCGAGCAACGTCTGATAGCCGGGCTTCGCCATCTTGTCCTTCGCCGGCAGGTTCACCCACAGCTGCACCATCTCGAGCGTGCCGCCGGTCTTGCGTGAACTCGGGCGAATGGAACTCCTCGTGCAGGATGCCGGAGGCCGCGGTCATCCACTGCACGTCGCCGGGGCCGATGCGGCCGCCCGCGCCGGTCGAGTCGCGGTGCTCGACTTCGCCCTGGTAGACGATCGTCACCGTCTCGAAGCCGCGGTGCGGATGCTCGCCGACGCCGCGCGGCCGGTTGGCCGGCGCGAACTGCGACGGGCCGGCGTAGTCGAGCAGCAGGAACGGGCTCAAGTGTTCGCCGTGGCTGTTGTACGAGAACAGCGAGCGCACCGGAAAGCCGTCGCCGACCCAGTGCGGGCGAGGGGCGCTATAGGTACCGAGGATCTTCTTCATGGGAACTCTCCTGTTGGATCGGCCCTCGATGTGGCGCCGATCGGTTGAGCGCAAACATAGGCGCGCAACGATGGCGTGAGTAGGCGTCTGAAATTATCCTCAGCGTTCCATATTCAGAACGATGGACCGATGCAGGACCTGAACGACCTCTATTACTTTGCCGCGGTAGTCGACCACGGCGGCTTCGCTCCCGCGGGTCGGGCACTCGGGATTCCCAAGTCGAAGTTGAGCCGGCGCATCGCGTTGCTCGAGGAACGCCTCGGCGTGCGTCTGATCCAGCGCTCGACGCGGCGTTTCGCGGTCACCGAAATCGGCCAGAACTACTACGCGCACTGCAAGGCGATGCTGGTGGAGGCGCAGTCCGCTCAGGAAGCGATCGACCAGACCCGCGCCGAGCCGTGCGGCATCGTCCGGCTGACGTGTCCGGTCGCCCTGCTGGACGTGCGCGTCGGCGAGATGACCGCTGCGTTCATGGCGGCGTATCCGCGCGTGGAGGTGCATCTCGAAGCAACGAACCGCCGCGTCGACGTCGTTGGCGAAGGCATCGACGTGGCGATACGCGTACGGCCGCCGCCGCTCGACGACAGCGATCTGGTGATGCGCGTGCTCGGCGGATCGCGGCCAGTGTCTCGTCGCGAGCCCGGCATTGCTCGAACGGCTCGGTACGCCGACCGTGCCGGCCGATCTGTCGCGATTCCCGAGCCTCGATCTCGGTGCGGCGCAGGACGACCACACCTGGCTCCTGCTCGGGCCCGACGACGCGAGCGCGACCATCCATCATCAGCCGCGCTTCGTTACCGGCAGCATGCCGGCGCTGCGCACCGCGGCGGTGGCGGGTGTCGGCGTCGTACAGTTGCCAACGATGATGCTCGGGGGCGAGATTGCGCGAGGCGAGCTCGTGCGGCTGCTCCCCGATTGGGCGCCGCGACGCGAGATCATCCATGCGGTATTCGCGTCGCGCCGCGGCCTGCTGCCTTCGGTGCGCGCGCTGATCGATTTCCTGATGGAGCGATTCCAGGCGCTGCGCGAAGACTAGCGTTGCGGGTGATATCCCTTGTAGCCCACCTCGCGAGCCAGCGGGCTGCGCGGGTCCTGGTCGGCGCGCAGAACGCTCGAGGATGTATTCGAAGTCGTAGCGCGGCCGCCAGTTCAGTTCGGTGCGCGCGCGTTCGTTGACGTACACGCGATCGATGCCGGGAAACATCCGCCAGCCGCGCCGCCGATACTCCGCTTCGTAACCCGGTATTCGCGTCGGCCAGCACGCGCGGTGCGTCGGTGCGCAATGCCGCAGCGTCATCGGGCACGAACGGCGTCGTCGCGCTGATGATGTAACGGGCGAAACCGATCGCCGGCGCGCGTTCCAGCGCGAGAAGGTGCGCGCTGACGGCGTCTTCGATGTCGACGCGGCGATACAGATATTCGTTCACCTTCAGATTCACGGCGTCGTAGGCCTGCCGCGTTTCCGCGTGGTCGTCGTCTTCCGGAAAGAAGCGCGACGTACGCAGGATCAGGCACGGCAATCGGTGATCGCGGTGGAACAGCGCGCACACGTCTTCGGCAGCCGTCTTCGTGACGCCGTAGATGTTCTTCGGTATCGGCCGGGTGGATTCGGTGATCCACGCCGCCGGTTCGCCCGGCGACGGCACCAGCGCGTCGCCGAACGCGCTGGTCGTGCTGGTGAAGACGAAGGCGCGCACTCGATTCGCCACGGCTGCTTCGAGCAGCGCAAGCGTTCCGGTGACGTTCGTGTCGACGAAGGCTTGCGCGCTGTGCGTTGCGACGTGCGGCTTGTGCAGCGTCGCCGTGTGCAATACCGCGTCGACTCCGCGCATGACTCGCTCGACCACGGCTCGATCGGCAACCGAGCCGACCACGTTCGTGAACGGCGATGCCGTGATGTCGAGGCCGACCACGGTGTGATCGGTAGCGCGGAGCGTGCGCACCAGCGCCTCGCCGAGATGCCCGGAGCTGCCGGTGACGAGAATCTTCATTCAACGTTGCGGGTGCGACGTGCTCACCGGGACACCGAGCGACATCGCGGCTGCGGAGGCGATCGGCGGCGCAGCACGCAATGCCTGCAACCCGTCGCGTATCACGTGCACCGAAGAGCGGAAGAACAGTATCGCGAGCGCGGTGCCGACGAGGATGTCGGGCCATGCCGAGTCGAGCGCCCACACGCCTGCGGCGGCCACCAGCACCGACACGTTGGCGATGATGTCGTTGCGCGAACACAACCACACTGAACGCATGTTGATGTCGTCGGCCCGGTGGCGCCACAACAGCGCCAGACACGAACCGTTGGCGATGAGCGCCATCGCACCGATCACACCGATCAGTTCGACCACGGGCGCTTCCGGATGCAATGCCTTGAAGAACGCCTGAATCAGAACCGTAAGACCGAATGCCGCCATGATGCCGCCCTTCAGCAGGGCCGAAATGGCCTTCTCGCGCAAACCGCGCGTTACTGCATAGAGGCTGAAGCCGTATACGAGCGCGTCGCCCAGCATGTCGAGCGAGTCGGCGACGAGCGCCACCGAGCCGGCGGCGATGCCTGCGACCAGTTCCACGCCGAACATCGTTGCGTTGATGCCGAGCACCGCCTTCAACGTTGACGATTGCTTCGCCTTGAGGGCTTCGATTTCACACGCTTTGTCGTTGCAGCAGTCGGACATCATGGTCTCGTTCGGTCGGTACGCGGCGTATGGTAAGCCACGCGCAGACGAAGGCGAACGCCAGTTCGATGACGCCCACAAGCGGTGCTCGGACCTCGCTGCCGTATTGCAGCACGCCGAGCAGCCGCGCCGCTCCGGCGCACGAGAACGCCAACGCGCACAACAGGATTCCGGGGAACGAGGGCGGTGCGCCACGCGCTGATGAGCAGGAACGCGGCGATTCCCAGTTCGAGTCCACCGTAGAACGAGCGGATCTCCACCGCTGCATTCGGATTGGTGAACTCGAGACCGACGAGCTCGGCCAGCATGGTGGTGCGATGAAGAACACCACTCCATACACCGCGAGCGTCGCGCCGCCAAATCCGAGAACTACGCGTTCAACCATGGTGCAGCGGTCTGTTGAACGGACTGATCATTCGTCGATCAGCAGCGACACGGCGTCGCCCTTGCGCAGCATGCCCACGGCCGCGATCACGGCGTACACACCGGCGCACGGCGACTTGCCGAGCCCGGCGATGGGGATTCTGTTGTGTTGCGTCAACGTACGCAGCACTTCGATGTCGCGCGGCAACTCGCCTTGCGCAAGCGTGGTCATTACGCAGCGCGGGTCGGGCATGGTGATCTGCAGGCGAACGTCGTGGCCGATCGCGAGCACCTTGCTCACCCAGTCGTTTTCGACGAAGCCCGCATCGCTCGCGCGCACGATCACGTTCATGCGGAAGCGCCGTTCGTCGAACCTGCTCTCCGGGCGAAGCGCATTCAGGCGTTCGAGCGTGGAGGTGGTCAGCACCGAAAGCGGAAATGCGTCGAAGAACGCGCCAACCGGAACAGGTGAGGGGACGCCGATCCGCGCGAACAGCGCGGACCCGAGTTTTGCTTCGATCGCGGGACCGAGGTCGTCTTTCTCGATGTCGGGATGGTATTCGTCGATCGTGAAATCGTCGGGCGCTATGGCCGCCAACGTCACGTCCCGCTTGAAGAACTTCGATAGCTTCGTGCCCGCATCGCTCGAGTCGCTCGTTACCGAGGTGCCGTCCGGAAACGTGACGCGCACCGGCGGCAGCGGTTCGCCGAGCGTCGGCGCGACCACGTACGTCGCGCGACACGCGAACATGTCGGGGTATGCCTTCACGTTCTTCGCGCTGACGACCTTGCCGCTTGCATTTTCGATCAGTGCGTAACCGCGGTCGCCGACCAGCCCGCGCTGGGTAACCGCCGCTTCGTCGAGTTTTTCGCCCAGCATCGACTTCACCGGGAATCGCCACAGATGCGCCAACTCGCCGACCTGTTTACGCGACATGTCTCATGCTCCCAAGGTTCGGATACACTGCGTGCTCACCGACTGCGGAGAGCGGCGACATGTTCATGGGATACAACGGCCTGTTGGGGCTTCTGATACTGGCCGGCGACATCTGGGCCATCATCAACATCTTTCAAAGCTCCGAGTCGAACGGGAAGAAGCTGTTGTGGACTCTCGTGGTACTGCTGTTGCCGCTGCTCGGCCTGATTCTGTGGTTTTTTCTCGGCCCACGCGACCGCAGAGGCTGATCCGTCTGCTCAAAGTGCGCGCATCAGCAACTGCACGATGATGCCGAGCTGAGTGAGCTGACCGATCGCGAAGGCGGCGGTTCGCCAAGGCTGAACCGCTCTCAGATAGAAGATCGTGTGCAGCGTGCGCGCGACGAAATAGACGCCGAAGTACGTCCACCCGGCCATCGCCGAACAGCCGGTCAGCGTGAACAACAGCGCCAGGATCATGAACACCGGAATGTTCTCGACGTCGTTGAGGTGAGCGCGCTTTGCACGCAGCGTGCTGTCCGCTTCCTCGGATCGCGCCTGCGCACCCGGATTCACCGGGGCGTCTTCGGGATTCAGTACCACCTTCGAATCGAAGCGTGCTTTCGCGGTAACGAACGCGACGGCGCCCATCTTGAGCGCCAACAGCGAGCTGCACACGAGGAGAGCCCCGAACGCAGGCAGGGCGGCGATCTCCGACATGGTTCCCCCCAGTCTCGATCTTGGTGCGAAGCACTCTAGCCCGCGCACGCGCGTTCAATCAAACACGCGTTTGCCGCTCGCGAAGATCAGATAGAAGACCAGGCCGAACAGTGCGATGCCGGCCGCTACGTCGAACACGATCGCCCACGATCCGGTCGCATCGAGAATCCGTCCGCTCACGTAAACGCCGATGATGCCGGGAATGGTGGCGATGGTGTTGGTGATGCCCATCAGCGTGCCGGCCGAGCGCGGCGCGATGTCCATGTGGTTGACGAAGAATCCACCGGCGGTGAATGCGAAAATGCCGTTGCCCAGCGTCATGATCGCGATCGCCATCGGCGCGCTGTGCACGTGGCCGACGATCAGCAGCGCCGTCGCGACGCCCCCGAATCCGATCGTTTGCATCAGCTTGCGGACGCGACCGATTTCCATACCGCCGCGAATCAGCCGGTCTGCGACGGTGCCTGCGACGTTCAGAAAGATGAAGTAGGCGATGTGCGGGAACATCGTGAACACGCCGACCGACGCGAAGTTCACGCCGAGCCCTTTGTTGACGAACGTCGGCAGCCACGTCAGCAGCATGTACAGCGACCAGTTGTTGCAGAAGTGCGCGACCATGATCGCCCACACGGCCGGGTGCTTCAGGAACGCGGCGATCGGCGGCGCGGTGCCGGGTGCTCCCGCCGGTGCAGAGTGCGACTGAATGTGTTCGAGCTCGGTCGCGCCGATGCGCGGGTGCTGCGCAGGTGATGCCGCGGTAGTCATCTGCCACACCGCGAACCACACGACCCCGGCGGCGCCGAACAGATAGAACGCCCACTGCCAGCCGAGTTGCGCGACGACGATCGGCGTAATCACCAGCGCGAACACGGTGCCCAGCGGAATGCCGCTGTTGTTCAGCGCCATCGACCGCGCCCGTTCGTCGATCGGAATCCAGCGCGCGTGCAACGTGTAGAGAGCCGGGAAGTTCACCCCTTCGCCCATACCCATGCCGACACGCGCGATCAACAGCACAGTGAAGCCGAGTGCGGCGGCCGGCGGCGTCAGCATCGTGAACAGCGACCACAGCAGGACGCCGCCCGCGAGTACGACCTTGCCGCCGAAGCGATCGGCCAGCCAGCCGCCGGCGATCTGGGTCAGCAGATACCCGACGAAGAACGACGACAGCACGGTGCCTTGCGTCGTTGCGGACCAGCCGAGATCCGCCGACATCGGAATGATCGCGACCGAGATGTTGACCCTGTCGATGTAGCAGATGAACGTTGCGGCGAAGCCCAAGGCGACGAGCGTGTAGCGGCGTTGCCACGGTCCGCCCAGCAGTCCCGCGCGTCCAACGGGTTCACTCATCCGCAGCTCCACCTTCGGTAGGTCTTCTGAATCGCCGCGCGATTATCCATGGATTGATCCGGTCGGTCACACCGGCGCGCATGGCACCGATCTTGCTCTGTTCCTGGATCGTTCGAATCACAATAAGACCCGTGAGCGCTTCATGAATGTAACTGCGTTGCTCGATACACCGTTGCGATCTTCGGCTCCCCTCGATCCGTCCGTCGGCGACGACGCTCCGGATCCCGCGTTTGCCAATGTGATGTCGCAATATCAGAGCAACGGCAACAAATCGTTGGCGCCCGGTACGCAAAGCGAGACGACGGAGACGCCCAACGGCGTACCGACCGACGTCGCCGCGACGGAACAGCCTGCGAGCAGTCCGGATTCGACAGACGCAGCGACGCCCACGCTGGTTGGCCTCATCGACCCGATCGGCGATGCATTGCCGCTCGACGGTCAACCGTTGCCGCCCATCGACGGCGCAACGGACGACACGCTCGACGCGACGGATGCGAGCGCCGCCGCGTCGATGATCGTTGCGCTGCCGCTGCCTCCGGCGCCTCCGCCGCCGGTGACCACGACGACTGTGGGCGCTGCGGCGGCCGTAACAACGCCCGACTCGACTGCCGACGTTCCCGTTGTGCCGCAACCGACAGCTCCGGCAGCGGCGCAAGCCGTGGATCCGGCGACGGCCGACGCCGATGCGCCGGTGCAGTTGCCACCCGTCGACCCGCGCACCATCAAGAAAGACGGCGACGCGGCGGCGATCGTCCAAAGCACAACGGCTCCGCGCCCCCGACGATTCGGCGCTGCGTTCCGGTTCCGTGGCGCATGCGCTGCGTGGACTCGGCCTCGGCCATCGCCAGGCGGCGCCCGACGGCAACGCGATGCCGCATCCGGGCGCCGGTCGCCCGCGCGACCCGAACAGCTCGTCAGGCGAAGGCACTCCGAAGATCGCGAATGCGCACCTCGCTGCGGCGCTGGAGGCTGCCGGTCAGAAGGATTCGGCGATGCTGCAGAAGGACGGCGCGGCCGATTCGATCCGCACCGATGCGGTGCTGCCGCGCGCCAACGGTTCCGTCGACGTCTCCCGTGACAGCGCGGCAGCGCGGCTGAACGACCTCGCGCAACAGCACGCGCCGCGCTTCGCCGCTGAGCTGGCGGACCGCGTGCTGGTGCTGCGCAGCCAACGCTTCGACTCGGCGACGGTATCTCTGGAGCCGCGCGAACTCGGGCGCATCGACATCCAGGTGCGCCTGCAGGCCGATACCACGCATGTCGCGTTTACCGCGCAACACGCCGGCGTGAGAGACGCACTCGAAGGCCAGATGCCGCGCTTGCGCGCCATGCTTGAAGAGGCCGGTCTATCGCTCGGCAACGTCGACGTCGCGCACTCCGGCAGTCGCGGCGCCGGCGATGGCGGTACTGCGCGCTCATACGCGGGATCGCAACCGGTGAGCGCGGTCGATGCGGAGGTCGCGGACGCGTCCCCTCGTTGGCAGCGGCGCGCCGAGCTCTCGATCATCGATCTGCACGCGTGACGGTTTCCTGGCGCGCGCCGCTGTGCGCGCGTCAGGCAAACTTGCAAAGCTCTTCTACACTTCCTTTCAAGGTGCCAATCCGTTGACGTTGCAATGGGATTGGCAGTCCAACCCTGACAGGAAGTCGACATGGCCGCTTTGCCGAAGACCGAGCCCAAGCCGGAACCGAAGACCGACGATGCACCCGAAGCGGGTGCCCCCAAGGCCGGAACGGGCGCTCCTTCCAAAGGCCGCGGCAAGCTGCTGATCATCATTGGAATCGCCGTAGCGGTGCTCGGCATCGGCGGCGGTGCCGCCTTCTACTTCCTGCACGGCACGGCCGCGGAAGCGCCGGCCGCAGAAGCCGCTGCGGCACCCACGCACAAGACCGCCATCTACCTCAATTTGCGGCCGGACTTCATCGTCAATTCCACCGCCGTGGGTCAACGCCGTTACCTGCAGACCAACATCGTCGTGATGGCGCGCGATCAGCTCGTCATCGATGCGGTCAACACGCACGCACCGGTCATCCGCAGTGCGATCGTGAATCTGTTGGCCGACGAAGACTTCATGGTTCTGCAGACCGATGCAGGCAAACAGGCGCTGCGCGAGAAGATGCGCACGGCGATCGATTCGACGCTGCAGAAGGAGGCCAACCTCAGCGGTGTAGAAGCCGTTCTGTTCAACAGCTTCGTGATGCAGTGAGGCTGCTGTGGCAAATCGCGAACTGCTGACACAGGAAGAAATCGACGCGCTCGTCAAGGGCGCCGGCGAAAGCGCGGATGCGGACGGCGATCCGACCGAGACCGCCAACTACGATCTCGCGAGCCAGGACCGCGTCGTCCGCGGTCGCTTGCCCACGCTCGAACTGATCAACGAGAAGTTCGCCCGATTTTTCAAGACCAGCCTCTACAACCTGATGCGTCACGGTGCCGACATCGGTGTGGGCGGCATCCAGATCATGAAATACAGCGAGTACGTGCAAGGCTTGTACGTACCGACCAGCGTCAATTTCCTGCGCGTGAAACCGATGACCGGCGTGGCCATGTGTGTGCTCGACGCCAAGCTCGTGGTGCGGCTGGTGGATCGGTTCTTCGGCGGCGACGGCCGCCAGATCAAATTCGAAGGTCGCGAATTCACGCCCACCGAACAACGCATCATCGGGCGCCTGGTCGAAGCGGCGCTCGAAGATCTGAAGCAAGCGTGGAAGTCCTCCATGCCGATCGAAATCCAGTTGCTTGGCAGCGAGGTCAATCCATCGCTGGTGAACGTTGCAGCCGCTGACGAAATCATGGTGGTGAACAGCTTCCACGTCGAAGTCGAAGGCAACGGCGGCGAAATTCACTTCGTATTTCCGTACGCGATGCTCGAACCTCACCGCGACCGGCTCGAAAACTCCGGACACAACAAGTCGACGGAAGTCGATCGAAACTGGCTGCCCAACCTGCAACGACGGTTGCTGCAGGCGGATGTGTCCGTGCATTGCTCGATCGCCGAACGCAGCCTGTCTTTGAAGGATGTGCTGCGCTTGAAGGAAGGCGACGTGATTCCGGTGGACATGCCGGATACCCATCTCGTGTATGCGAACGAAGTACCGGCGTTCTACGCGAAGCTGGGCAATTCGCGCGGCAATCTCGCACTCGAATATCAGGAACCCTTCGTCGCGAACTGACGCGCGCCGCAGGAAACAAGGAGACGGATCGTGAGCGAAGAGAGAACAGAGGGAAGCGCGCCTCGTAACGCGTTGCCGGGCGGCGAGCCAGGTGGACCGTTCGAGACGGCCGCGGTCGATCGCCGCAACCTCGAGGTGGTGCTCGACATTTCCGTCCGACTCTCGATGGAAGTGGGCAATACGAACATCAGCATAAGAAAGCTGCTGCAGCTGAACCGCGGTTCGGTCGTGGAGCTGAACCGCGTGGCCGGCGAACCGCTCGACGTGCTGGTGAACGGCACGCTCGTGGCGCACGGCGAGGTGGTGGTGGTGAACGACAAGTTCGGCATTCGCCTCACCGACGTCGTCAGTCCGGAACAACGTTTGAAGATGCTGCACTGATGGAACTCGGCGCGACCGTCATTCAGGTCATCGCCGCGCTGGTGGTAACGCTTGCGCTGGTGTTCGCCTGTGCTTATGCGCTGCGCCGGTTCGGCGCGGTCGGCGTGAGCGGCGGTCAGGTGATCAAGGTGTTGTCGGCCGCGTCGGTAGGCTCGCGCGAGCGCGTGCTGCTGCTCGAGGTGCATGGTCGGCAGCTGCTCGTCGGCGTTACGCCGAATTCGGTGACGCCGTTGCACACGTTCGATGTCGATACGCCGAGCGTACCGGCGCCCACTGCCGACTTCCGTTCGATACTCAAAGGGTTCTCCCGCCAGCCATGAACCGTACGCGTCTCAACACTGTGCGTCGATGCGCACCGATCGTCGCGGCGCTGCTGCTCAGCGTGGTGAGCATGCATGCGAGCGCGGCGCCCGACCTTTCGGCGTTCACCGTTTCGACGCAGCCGGATGGCACGCAGAAATACAGCGTGACGCTGCAGATTCTCGCGGTGATGACCGCGCTCACGCTGCTGCCGTCGTTCGTGATCATGATGACGGCGTTCACGCGGATCATCGTGGTATTCGCGATCCTGCGCCAGGCGATCGGCCTTCAGCAGACACCGTCGAACCAGATACTGGTGGGCCTCGCGCTGTTCCTGACGATCTTCGTGATGTCGCCGGTATTGAACGAGGTGAACGACAACGCGCTGCAGCCGTACCTGAAGGAGCAGCTGGCGCCGGAGGATGCGCTGAAGGTGGCGGCCACGCCGTTGCGCAAGTTCATGCTCGCGCAAACGCGGCAGGACGACCTCGAAATGTTCATGCAGATCTCGCATTCGGCGCCGGTGGCGGCGCCGGGCGACGTCAACTTCTTCGTGCTGGTCCCGGCCTTCATGACCAGTGAACTCAAGACCGCGTTTCAGATGGGCTTCATGTTGTTCATCCCGTTTCTCGTCATCGACATGGTGGTGGCGAGCGTGCTGATGTCGATGGGGATGATGATGCTGTCGCCGCTCATCATTTCCTTGCCGTTCAAGATCATGCTGTTCGTGATGGTCGACGGCTGGGTGCTCGTAATGGGCACGTTGGCGTCGAGCTTCGGCGGAGCCGGTTCGTGACGCCGGCCGACGTACTCGATCTGTTCCGCGACGGCTTGCTGCTGATCGTGATCATGGTGTCGGTCATCGTGGTGCCGAGCCTCATCGTGGGTCTGGTCGTATCGGTATTTCAGGCCGCCACGCAGATCAACGAACAGACGCTGAGCTTCCTGCCGAGACTGCTGACCACGCTCGTGACGCTGATGGTTACGGGTCCGTGGCTGCTCAACAAGCTGATGGATTTCACGTCGCGCGTGATCCACGGCATTCCCGGGCTGGTGGGGTGAGCCGTGGTCGTGCCAATCGACGCGTTGATCGACACGATGAGCCGCACGTTCTGGGCGATGCTGCGGATCGGCGGCTTCTTCATGGTGGTGCCGGTGATCGGCAGCCAGATGGTGTCGCCGCGCATTCGCATCGCGCTGACGTTCGCGACCGCGATCGCAGTGTCGCCGTTGCTGCCGAAAGTGCCGTCGCTGAACGACATAGATCTGGGGCTCGGCCTGCTCGCTGCAACGCAGGTGCTCATAGGCATCGGCCTCGGCTTCACGACCGTCGTGTTCTTCCAGTTGTTCACGGTGGCCGGTCAGTTCATCGCCATGCAGATGGGGCTGGGTTTCGCGTCGATGGTGGACCCGACGAACGGCGTCTCGGTCACCGTGATCAGCCAGTTCTTCCTGATGATGGTGTCGCTGACGTTCGTGGCGATGAACGGTCATCTCGTACTGCTCGAGGTGCTCATCGAGGGTTTTCTGCGCGCGCCCACGTCGATCGACGGCGGACTGCCGCAACTGTCGTGGCAGATCGCGTCGCTCGGCAGCTGGATGTTCGGCGGTGCCGTGCTGATCGCGTTGCCGGCGGTGACGTCATTGCTCGTGGTGAACCTCGCGTTCGGCGTAATGACCCGCGCGGCGCCGCAACTGAACATCTTCTCGTTGGGCTTCCCCTTATCGCTGTTGTTCGGGCTGGTGATCATGTGGGTGGCGCTGTACGGATTCACGCCGCAGTTCGAAGGGTTGTCGCAGTGGTACTTCGAATGGACGCGACGGTGGGGTTGAACGATGGCTGAAGAAGCACATGGCTGAAGAAGCGCAAGGCCAGGACAAGAGCGAAGAGGCCACCCCTCGCAAGCGCGAGAAAGCGCGCGAGGAAGGTCAGGCCGCGCGTTCACGCGAACTGAACACGATGACCGTGCTGGTGGCGGGCAGCGTGGCGGTGGTGGCGTTCGGCGGCAGCATCCGCGACGCGCTGTCCAAGATCATGACCGGCGTTGCGCAGATGGCCGCGCATCCCGATGGGCAGATGCTCGAAGCATTGCACTTCGCAACCGTGGTTGCCGTGCAGGCCACGTTGCCGTTGTTGATCCTCGTGTTCGTGGTTGCGCTGGTCGGATCAGGCGCGATGGGCGGCTTCGTGTTCTCGACGAAAGTGCTCGGGTTCAAGGCGAGCCGCATGAATCCGCTCACCGGTCTGCAGCGCATGTTCTCGATGAAAGCGCTGATCGAACTGGCCAAGGCGATCGCAAAGTTTCTGGTCGTCGCAGGCGTTGCGCTCGCGGTGCTGCATCTGTGGTCCGACGATCTGTTGCGCCTTGGATTGAAACCGCTGCCGGAGGCGATGAGCGAAGGGCTCGAACTCGTCGCGCACACGTTCGTCGCGCTGTCGTGCTCGCTGATTCTGATCGCCGCGGTCGACGTGCCGCTGCAGCTCGTCGAATTCAACAAGCAGTTGAAGATGACGCGCCAGGAAGTGCGCGACGAGATGAAAGACTCGGAAGGGCGCCCGGAAGTCAAGGGGCGCATCCGCCAGCTTGCAGCAGGAAATCGCGCGGCGCCGCATGATCGCGGACAGTTCCGAAAGCGGACGTCGTCATCACGAACCCGACACACTACGCGGTGGCGCTGCAATACGAAGCGCGGAAGATGAACGCTCCGCGGGTCGTCGCGAAAGGCGCCGACCTGATCGCATTCCGCATCCGCGAGATCGCAACCGCGAGCCGCGTGCCGATCGTCGAAGCGCCGTCGCTGACGCGCGCCATCTATCACTCGACCGACATCGGCGACGAAGTGCCCGCGCCGTTGTACGTCGCCGTCGCGCAGGTTCTCACGTACGTCTACCAGCTGAAGCAGTACCGGCGCGGCGCCGGTCCCGCACCGCGACCGCTCGGCGATCTCGACAGTACCCGAAGAATACCGGAGAGAAGCTAATGGCGCAGGCAATGCTGTCCGCACCTGGCAGCCGCAGCATGCGGCAGCTCGCGCAAGGCAACATCGGCGTTCCGGTGCTGGTGCTCGCGCTGCTCGCGATGGTGGTGCTGCCGCTGCCGCCGTTGGTGCTGGACGTGCTGTTCACGTTCAACATCGCGCTGTCGCTCGTGATCGTGATGGCGGTGTTCTACGTCGTGCGGCCGCTCGACTTCGCGGTGTTCCCGACGATCCTGCTGCTCGCGACGTTGCTGCGCCTGGCGCTGAACGTCGCCTCGACGCGCGTCGTGCTGCTGCACGGCCACACGGCGCGCGACGCGGCCGGCCACGTCATTCAGTCGTTCGGCGAATTCGTGATCGGCGGCAACTTCGCCGTCGGCGTCGTGGTGTTCGTCATCCTGACCATCATCAACTTCGTGGTCGTCACCAAGGGCGCGGGACGCATCTCGGAAGTCAGCGCGCGCTTCACCTTGGACGCCATGCCCGGCAAGCAGATGGCGATCGACGCCGACCTGAACGCCGGCCTGATCACCCAGGACGAGGCGCGCGCAAGCGCCGCGAGGAAGTGCGCGTCGGAAGCCGACTTCTACGGCTCCATGGACGGCGCCAGCAAGTTCGTCCGCGGCGATGCGATCGCCGGCATCCTGATCCTGTTCATCAACATCATCGGCGGCCTCGGCATCGGCATGCATCGGGCACGGCCTGGCTGTCGACGTGGCGGCACGCACCTACACGCTGCTGACCATCGGCGACGGCCTCGTCGCGCAGATTCCGGCGCTGCTGCTGTCGACCGCCGTCGCCATCATCGTGACGCGCATGTCGCGCGCGCAGGACATGGGTCGGCAGGTGACCAAACAGCTGTTCGGCCAGCCGCGCGCGCTCGGCGTCGCGGCGGCGCTCCTGCTGATCATGGGCCTGGTGCCGGGCATGCCGAACTTCGCCTTCTTGCTGCTGGCGGCGTGTGCCGCGCTGGGCGCGCGCTATATCGGAGCGCCGCGAGACGCGCCGCGCGAATGCACCGGCGCCGCTGTGAATCGGCGCGCCGCTGCCGCGTCGCCGTCGGCGGACCTGTCGCTGGGACGACGTGGCGCCGGTGGACCTGATCGGCCTGGAAGTCGGCTACCGGCTGGTGCCGCTGGTCGACCGCAACCAGGGCGGCGATCTGCTCGCGCGCATCCGGGGCGTGCGCCGCAAGCTGTCGCAGGATCTCGGCTTCCTGGTGCCGGCGGTGCACATCCGCGACAACCTGGACCTCGCGCCGAACGGCTATCGCATCGACTTGCGGGCGTGCCGGTCGGCGAAAGCGAGATCTATCCGGACACGTGACTGGCGATCAATCCGGGCCGCGTGTTCGGCAAGCTCAACGGCATCGCGACGCGCGATCCGGCGTTCGGCATGGAAGCGGTCTGGATCGACGGCGCACGCGATCACGCGCAGACGCTGGGCTACACGGTCGTCGATCGCGAGCACCGTCATCGCGACGCATCTGAGCCAGATCATCCAGGACGCACGCGCACGAGCTGCTCGGCCACGAGGAAGTGCAGCACCTGCTCGACACTCTCGCCAAGACCGCGCCCAAGCTCGTCGAAGATCTGGTGCCGGACAGTCTGTCGATTTCGGTATTGCTGAAAGTGCTGCAGAACCTGCTGCGCGAGAAGGTGCCGATCCGCGACATCCGCACCATCGCCGAGAGCCTGATCGAAGCCGCCGGCCGCACCCAGGACCCGGACGCGCTGACCGCCGCCGTGCGCGTGTCGCTCGGCCGGCTGATCGTGCAGACCGTGTACGGTCACGGCGACGCGCTCGATGTGATCACGCTGGATCCGGAACTCGAACAGCTGCTGATTCGCGCGCGCCAGCAAGGTCCGGCCGACTCGCCCGCGATCGAGCCGGGCATGGCGGAACGGCTGCAACGGTCCATCGCGACTGCGTGCGAACGTCAGGAAATCTCCGGCAAGCCGTCGGTATTGCTGGTTGCAAGCGCAGTTCGATCGCTGCTGGCGCGATTCGTGCGCTTCAGCAATCGGCTGGTGCACGTACTTTCGTATGAAGAAGTTCCCGACAACCGCCAGATCACGGTTGTCGCCACCATCGGTAGAAGTTGATTCAGCAAGAGGTGAGGTCAGGGATGAACGCCAACGTCTTTTCCGCTCGAACCGTCAAGGAAGCACTGCGCAAGGTCCGCGAGGTGCTCGGTCCCGATGCGGTGATCATCAACGAGACGCGCCGGCAGGGCTTCGTCGAGATCACTGCCAGCGTGGAATATCCGCAAGCCGGTGAAGCGATGCAGGTGCGTCGTACTGGAACGGCCGAATATCTCGAACGGTTGCGCGCGCTCGGTTTCGACGCGGCATTCATCGACACGGTGACGTCGAGCCTCGATCGGTCGGCGGGCTGGGACATCGTCGAGCGACAGATCGCGCGGATGATCGGCATCGCGTCGCGACCGGTCACGTTGCCGCGCGGCCGCGTGCGCCTCATCGGACCGCCGGGCTCCGGCAAGACGACGTCGGTCATCCGGCTCGCGGCGAATCACGTGCTGAACTTCGGCGCGGATCAGATCGCGATCATCAGCCAGGACGTGAATCGTCTGGCGGGCTGTGAACAGCTGCTGCTCGCAAGCGAACTGTTGGGCGTGCCGGTGTACGAAGCCGACGACGAACGCAGTCTGCGCGTCGCGCTGGCAGAGGCATCGGGCAAATCGCTGGTGATCATCGACACGCCCGGCGTCGTCGCCACCCATCGTCTGCCGCCGAGCATCTGCGATCTGGCCGGCTTCGAGACGTTCCTGGTGCTGCCCGCCACGTTCCATCCAACGACGTTGCGCCGACTGGTGGAACTGGCGCGCCCGCTGGTACCGACCGGTGTGCTGCTGAGCCACGTCGATGCGGTGGATTCGCTGGGCGAAGTGCTGTCGATCTGTCGCGCCGAACAGTTGCCGTTCAGCTGGGTGGGCGCGGGCGGCGAGATGGCCGACGGACTCGAGAGCGCCACCGCGAACCTGTTGGTGGACTACGCGACGCGCTCGTTGGCGCCGACGTTGGATGCAGAACAGATCGTCACGGACGAAACGCCGGAACCAAAATCCGTAGCGAAGCCGCCGCGCGGCCGCGAAATCGCTACCGCGTAAGCGCAGCAAGGAAACGAGATGAATCACAGCATGAATCCGGTACAGGTGGTCGCAGTGACCGGAGGGAAGGGCGGCGTCGGCAAAACCAACGTTTCGGTGAACCTGGGTGTTGCGCTGTGCAAGCTCGGTCGTCGCGTCACGTTGCTCGATGCGGATCTCGGCCTGGCCAACGTAGACGTCCTGTTGGGGCTGAAGCCGCGTCGGAATCTGGCGGACGTGCTCGAAGGCCACGCGACGCTGGCGGAAGTGGTGGTGCCGGGTCCAAGCGGGTTGCGCATCGTGCCGGCTGCGTCCGGTACACAAGCCATGGTGCAACTCGGCCCGCGCGAACACGCGGGACTGATCTCGGCATTCAGCGAGATAGCGCATCAGATGGACGTGCTGATCGTCGACACGGCGGCCGGCATCTCCGACGAGGTGATCAGCTTTCTGCTCGCGGCACAGGAGATCGTCGTCGTCGTATGCAACGAACCGACGTCGATCACCGACGCTTACGCGCTGATCAAAGTGCTGAACTCGCAATACGGCGTGAAGCGCGTGCGCGTGCTGGCCAACATGGTGCGCAGCCAACAGGAAGGAAAATCGGTCTTTGCTAAGCTTGTGACGGTTACCGAGCGATTCCTCGAAGTCACGCTCGAGTACGCGGGCTGGATTCCGTTCGACGAACACGTCCGACGGGCGGTCCAACGACAACGCTCCGTCGTAGATGCCTACCCCAGTTCGAAGGCTTCGCAGAGTTTCATGGAACTGGCGCGCGAAGTGGACCGCTGGCCGGTACCCGCGGCGCCGCGCGGTCATCTCGAGTTCTTCGTCGAACAACTCGTGGCGACGGCGGCCGGTGCGGCGTGATTCGGCCACAGCGACAACAAGAGGCACGAAAGGATGCGTGACTCGATAGCCTCGGCGTACCAGGAACCGCGCGTCTCGATGGATCGGGTGGTCGCGAACTATGCGCCGCTCGTCAAACGGATCGCGCATCACCTGCTCGGACGGCTGCCGAACAGCGTACAGCTCGACGACCTGATTCAGTCCGGCATGATCGGTCTGCTGGAGGCGTCGCAGAAATACGATGCCACGAAAGGCGCCAGCTTCGAGACCTATGCCGGCATTCGTATTCGCGGCGCAATGCTCGATGAAATGCGGCGCGGCGACTGGGCGCCGCGATCGGTGCATCGCAACTCGCGCCGCGTTGCCGCGGCGATCCGAGCCGTGGAGTTGCGAAAAGCCAACGAAGCGAGCGATCAGGAGATCGCCAACGAGCTGGGCGTGTCGCTCGAAGAGTACTTCTCGATGCTGGCCGATGCAGCGGGCCGCAAATTGTTCAGCTTCGACGAACTGCCGGTGGACGACAACGGCGACTCGGTGGCGTTCGCCTATCCGGAGTCGTCGCCTGGTCCGTATGAGCACGTTCAGAACGCGGCATTTCAGAACCGTTTGGTCGATGCGATCAAGAATCTGCCTGGAACGCGAACAGCTGGTGTTGTCGTTGTATTACGACGACGAACTCAATCTGAAGGAAATCGGCGAAGTGCTCGGCGTGAGCGAATCGCGCGTGAGTCAGATTCACACACAAGCGACGCTGCGCCTGCGCGCGCGTCTGCAGGACTGGAACGGGGGCGCCTGATCGTGGATGGACTGGCAATCGTCGGTGTCTGTGTCGCGTTCGTCGCGATCATCGGCGGGAATTTCCTCGAAGGCGGGCAGATCGCCGCACTGCTGAACACGCCGGCCGGCATCATCGTGCTGGGTGGTACGTTCGGCGCTGTGGTTCTGCAAACCCCGAAGTCACGCTTGCTAGACGCCGCGCGCATGTCGCGCTGGGTGCTGGTGCCGCCGGTGCTGGTCGTTGGCGACGGTATCAAGAAAATGCTGGCGTGGAGCACGACTGCACGGAAGGAAGGGTTGCTGGGCCTCGAAAACGCGGCGGAGCGCGAGAAGGACCCATTCGCGAAGAAAGGGCTCGAACTGCTGATCGACGGCGGTGAGCCGCAGGTGATCCGCCACGTCATGGAGAACGAACTCACGGCGCGCATGCAACGCGATCTCGCGGCGGCATCGGTATTCAAGAGCATGGGCGGGTATGCGCCGACCATCGGCATCATCGGCGCGGTGATGGGATTGATTCACGTCATGGGCAGCCTCGCCGATCCATCGCAGCTCGGCGCCGGCATCGCAACGGCGTTCGTCGCGACGATCTACGGCATCGGGCTTGCCAACCTGGTGTTTCCTGCCGATCGCCGATCGCCTTGCCGCCTTGGTCGAACGCGACGCAACGTATCGGTCGATGACCATCGAAGCGATTCTCGCAATTGCTGAGGGCGAACACCCGCGATCGATCGAGTTGCGGTTGCGCGGCTTCGTGGACGACGCGCGATGATGCATCGGCGCAAGGTTCTGGAAGACAGCCACAACCACGAGCGCTGGCTGATCTCGTATGCCGACTTCATGACGCTGCTGTTCGGCTTCTTCGTGGTGATGTACGCGATCTCGTCGGTGAACGAAGGCAAATACAAAGTGTTGTCGAGCGCGCTGAACGAAGTGTTCGCGCAGCGCGACATGACGCTGGCGCCGATTCAGGTAGGCGAGACGGCACAGTCGAGTTCCCCGTCGATCATCGACGCCAAGGATTCAGTGAGCGCCAAAGACATCGATCCCGGCGATACCTATCTCGAATCGATGGCGACCGAAGTGCAGAAGCGCCTTGCTGGCGTGCTCGGCAAAGGCGAGTTCGACGTGAAAGGAAACGACCAGTGGCTCGAGATCAATCTCGACGCGGGTGTGCTGTTCGATAGCGGCGAAGCGTCCTTAGGCCCACTTGCGAACGACGTGCTGCAGGAAGTGATCGCGATGCTCGGTGAGGCGAAGAATCCGGTCACCGTCGAGGGCTATACCGACAACGTACCGATCGCGACGGCGCGGTATGCGTCGAACTGGGAACTATCGGCCGCGCGTGCCGCGTCGGTGGTGCGCGCGTTTGCAGGTCTGGGCATCGATCCCGATCGGCTCGCGGCTGTCGGCTATGGCGAGCAACATCCTGTCGCCACCAACGCGACGCCTGAGGGGCGGGCGCACAACCGGCGGGTGACCATCGTGGTTGCGCGCAACGCCGACGCCCAGCGCGGCCTCACTACGATCGGCGCCGAGCGCAGCAAGCCGCTCGAGATCGAGTGGCGCGACGAGAAAGCCGATGCGGCGACGCCGGCAAACCCCGATGCCGTGCAAGCCGTGCGGCTCGAAGGCGGCGGCATCCGCTTCACCAACGAGCCTCCGAAGTAGGTCCCTCCGCGGCGGCTTCCTGACGGGCGCATTCGATCAGCCTGCCGGAAAACTGGCACATTGCCGGATCTGGACTATGGTTCTCTTGGAGACGCCATAGGAATCGGCCATGGCCATCGAGAGAGTGTCGGACTACCGCGCGATACTTCCGCCGAATCGAAGCCGGCGTGAACGCGACGAGAAGAAGCAGCAGAAGCGCCGACGCGACGAGACGCCCGCGCCGAAGGAGCACCGGATCGATGAACGCGCTTGATCTCCTCGTTACGGCAGCGCTGCTGCTCGCGTGGGCGGTGGTGTTGATGCCGATCCTCGGCTTCATGCGCTTGCGCCGGTTGGAGCGCCGCCTCGAACGGCTGCAGGATCTGACCTATACGTTCACCGACGCCTCTTCACGCCTGTCGCAGGCTCTGGAGCAGACGATCACCGAACCGCAGAGCGGACTGGTGCGGTCTGAATCGTCGCGACGGTCGCTGGTGCACAACGCGCGCAACCAACTCGACCAAGGTGCGAAGCCCGATCGCCTGACCGTCAAGCTCGGTTTGCGGCGCGACGAACTGAGCCTGATGGATATCGGGCGTCGTGCAGGAACTGCGCCTGCCTCAGAGCCCGAGATCGCCGCGGCGGGCTAACGCCAGCGCCTGATCGATCAGTTCCGGACTCGGCTTCCAATAATGTGTGTGTTTCAGATAGCGACCGACGAACGCACTGCGCGCGTCCAATAGCGCAGGATGCTTCGGCAACGGCCGCAACTGCAGATCGAAACGCATCAGGTAGCCGTTCTCGTCGAGCGCGAGCGTAATCGGATCGATCTCTTCGCAGACGCCATCGCGCAATGTCAGCAGCAGCAGATCGATCTTCCGATCGCCGGGCAGCAGCGGGGTGCCGCCGCGACAGAACTGCTCCCAGGTCTGCGGCGCGATGACGGAGACGTGATCGGCCCCGATACGTTGCAGAGCAATGGTTTGTACTGCGTTCATCGAGCTCGCCGGCGCGGACACTGTGGGGAACCGATAGCTGGATGTTTATCCAGTATCAAGCGGGATGATCGGGGTAGAGAAAGATCCCGCGAAAATTGACCTCTCGTTCGCGCTCTCGACTTTGGAGGCCGACGTAGCGCGAGGCCAGTGCATAGCGTGAGTAGGAACGCGCCACGATGGTGGCGAACGCTTTAATCACTTCGGGAACATCAGTGTTAATGTCGCTCGCAGGGTCCAGTCCGAACCGAACTCCGGTTTCTCTACGTTGTAGTACGCCTCGATCGACGAGTTCAGCGGCAGCTTGCCGAGGTGGATGATCTTGCCGACGCCGCCGCCGAGCGGCACGGTCCACTGGTCACTACTTCGGGCCTTCCAATTCACCGTCAGCTCCGGTGCACTCTTCACGTAGAGCCCGCCCTTGAAGTTATAGTTGACGAACGGTTGCAGCAGACCGTCGTTGTACGACCCATCGTTTCCCTTGTCTTTCGACAGCGACCACACGTTGTTCATGAGCACGCCGTAAACCCATGGGTCGCCGTGATCAAGGTGCATTGCAAGGAAGGACGGACCCATCCCCCAGTTGTCGTTGCCGAGTTCCTTGCTGTTGTGCGTCGGAAGCTGCACGACCGGCCCAGCTGCGAAGATCCACTGACCGGGGTTGGCGGGCGATACGAATGCGGTGAAGACGGTATCGCCGATGCCATGTTGGCTTCCGACGTTCGGTCCGAGTTCCGGCTGCGAGATCACCGGCACGATAGTCCGCGTAATCAGGTTCCAATCTTTGTTGATCGAAACCGGGATCACCGGCTGAATGTTGAGAACGTTCTGCGTCTTCTCTTCGGGCCCGAAGTTGAAATTGGAGTTGTTCTGGAACGGCACATTGATGAGGTTGGCAACAGGGTTCTGTGCGATCTTCGCGAGTTCCTCCGCAGTCAACTCCGCGCGTGCTAGCGATGGCGTCAGCGCCGCAAAGATCAGAAGGATTCCCATCGTGCTAGCGTTGGGCGTGAGCTTCCGGTTCTTCCACACCACCAGCCGCGAGCAGGCTGCGAGTGGGCGAATAGTCTTGATATTCACGTCCCTATGTGATGGTCGGATCGATATGTTGACGTGTTCCATTGCGCGTGCCTCGGTTCGAGACCAGGACTAAAGCGGAACGAGTTACTGATCGTGCAACGGTGGCACGGAGGTATGTACTCAACCTACTGGTCTTTGGTTTAGTTCGCTCCTACTGGCCACAGGATCTGCCAACCGCCTGACTGAACCGCGCAAGTGTTTAGCGACGTGATCGGCTTTTGAATCGCTCTCCTTCGGCAGCCATGATCCAGTGAAGGTAGGAGGCTACGTGCACTAATCCACACGCGTCTCAGTAGACGGACCAGGTTCTCGGTCTTGGCCAACAATTCGGTAAAGGTGACTACTTCGACGCCGCGAAGTTGGTTCCTGAATAACTCAAACGTCTTCACTTGCTCCGGATTCAGGCCGCGTAGTCCGCCTGCAATCACAACGCACTTGGGGTCAAATGACTCAAGGGCGCCTGGATGCTTGGATTTCAATGCGAAATAAGCGCGCTCGAACTCCGATCGGTAGTTGAGAACCTGCATGACTGCGCCCGTCAGAGCAGTAGACAAGTCGTAAATCCCGTTTCGGTTCTTTGCGCCGACGAGTGCAGTCTTGGGTGTTTCCAATGCGACATTTGCCGTCAACTGATTTTGGACCAGAAAATCGGCAATGCTGCCGCCTGAGTTGAGTATGGACTTACCACCGACATAAACCTTCCCTTGAATGACCGAAATAGGCCACGAGAACACCTGCTCAAGCACATAAGAGTGTTCCGTGAGTGTCTGCTGCAAGAACTCTTCTTCACTTGATTCCCGGTTGTCGCGCCAGATACGAATTGCGCTCTTTAAGCGTTCAACACGGACTGACGTATTGAGTATTCGAAGGCTGTCCGGCGACGTTTCCGACAAGCGCTGAACCAGCAAGATTGGATCTTGCTCAGTCAGATTGGGGACCGACTCAACGGCGGCATGTGGTCGCTACGCAACTGGTGTTGATCGGAAAGGAGGCGAATCAAGTTGGTGAGAGTGGGGAACTAGATCCGATCGTCAGCGCGGTACAGGAGTTTTCCTAGATGGCTCCGTTCAATCGACGAAGCGCCCACTCAGGAACTGACCGTCACGTAGTCAGCACTAAAAGGCTTGTTCGTGATGAACAGTGCGATCATGTCTGCTTCGGATGATGCACCGTGCTGCATAGGCTCCCCCTCGGGAAACCACACAAACGTTCCTGGACCGAATTCACCACGGTGAGTTACCAGCTGGCCCTCTAGAACGTACATCCCATGACCGCAAGGGTGCGTGTGGTGAGGGTTGATGAATCCGGCCGGATATCGCAGTAGCGACACGCTCATTCCGGTCTCGGGTTCGTTGAGTAGCAGCTTCACGTACAGTGGACGCCGGATTTGCTCCATGAGTACTTCGGTCCACTCGATCTCAGATGGATTCACCACGTCAATCTTTCCGGTAATCATCTTCCTTCTCCTCTTCGTGCAGACGTGTGCATCGGAATATCTCGTCGAGCACTTCCTTAGAGGAGGAAGCATGCACACCACATCAGATGATTTGCCACCTCATCTTCGACGCGCGCAAGATTGCCGCCTCGGAAAAAAGACGGCGAACGACATAGGGGAGAACGGATCATGGGGTGGTCATTGAGCCAACGCTGTATCCAGGTCCTGACGACCGCGATTCTGATGCTGCCACTGACGGCTCTGGCAGCTGAGCAAACCACCGGTACCCCGGGTCACCCGGCGCAACTACGACGATCGACGGAATTTCGCTGCCCGCCGAAGCGCCGCCATTTGGCGGCCAGATCAATCTGAGCGCGAAGAATTCGACGCCCTACTGGCCGCCTACAGTGGTGCCACCCAAGGGTGCGCCCAACGTGCTGCTCATCATGACGGACGATGCGGGTTACGGCGTCTCAGGGACGTTTGGCGGTGTTATCCCAACACCCGCGCTGGACCGAATCGCGAAGGCCGGATTGCGTTACACACAGTTCCATTCCACTGCGCTGTGCTCGCCCACGCGCGCTGCCCTGATCACCGGTCGTAACCATCACTCGGTCGGGTTCGGTGTGATAACGGAGCAGTCGACGGGCTACCCCGGTTACGACTCGATCATCGGACTCAACAGCGCGACGGTCGGTGAGATTCTCAAAGAGCACGGCTATGCAACATCGTGGTTCGGCAAGGATCACAACACGCCGAGCTATCAATACAGCATGGCGGGACCGTTCGATCAGTGGCCGGGCGGAATGGGGTTTCAGTATTTCTACGGCTTCCTAGGTGGCGAGACCAACCAATGGACGCCGTTTCTGTTCCGGAACGAGACGCAGATCTTTCCGTGGGTCGGTAAACCCGGCTACAACTTGACGACCGACATGGCGGATGAGGCGATCAAGTATCTGAACGAGTTGGAGGCATCTGCGCCCGACAAGCCGTTCTTCCTCTACTACGTCCCGGGCGGCACTCACGCGCCGCATCACCCGACACCGGAGTGGATCGCCAAGTTCAAAGGCAAGTTCGACATGGGTTGGAACGCCATGCGCGATCAAATCTTCGCGAACCAGAAAAAGCTGGGGGTGATCCCACCGAATACTCAACTGACGCCGTGGCCGGATAGTCTGCGCGAAGTGGGACACGCTGTCGGCTGACGACAAGAAGATGTTTGCGCGCCAGGCGGAGGTCTACGCGGCGTACGCCGCCTACACCGACCATGAGATCGGCCGTGTCATCCAGGCGGTAGAGGATCTCGGCAAGCTCGACAACACGCTGATTATCTACATCGAAGGTGACAACGGAACCAGCGCTGAAGGGTCGACGATCGGCACACCGCTCGATCTTGCGGCAATTCAGGCGATCGACGTTCCCGTCGCCGAGCAACTCAAGTTCTACGACGTGTGGGGTTCGGACAAGACGACGCCGCATATGGCCGTTGCATGGGCGTGGGCGTTCGACACGCCGTTCAAGTGGACCAAGCAGGTGGCTTCACACTTCGGCGGCACCCGTCAGGGCATGGCGATGTCGTGGCCCGGCCACATCCAAGACGCGGGTGCTATCCGAACGCAGTTCCACCATATGATCGACATCGTCCCAACGATTCTCGAAGCCGTTGGCGTGCAGCAGCCTCAAACGGTCAATGGCATTGCGCAGAAACCGATCGAAGGCGTGAGCATGGCGTACACGTGGGACAAAGCCGCTGCAAAAGTCCCGTCGAAACGCACGACGCAGTACTTCGAGATGTTCGGCAACCGCGCGATCTATCAGGACGGATGGATCGCAGTTACCACGCCTCCGCATCCACCCTGGTTGCTCGGAACGCTCGCCATGCCGGAGGTGGTCGACGGCTACCAGTGGGAGCTCTACAACATTGCCAACGATTACTCGGAGAATAACGACCTCGCGGCCAAGCAGCCGGACCGGTTGAAGCAGTTGCAGCAGCTGTTCCTGGTCGAGGCGGAAAAATACAACGTACTGCCGCTCGACAACTCGATCCTCGAGCGGTTGTTGGCACCGCGGCCGAGTGCAACCGCGGGAAGGACCGAGTTCGTTTATAACAGACCGATATCGGGACTACCCGACGGCAGCAGTCCCAACATTTTAGGAAAGTCGTTTTCGATTTCCGCGGATGTCGACATTCCGCAGAGTGGCGCAGAGGGAATGCTAGTGACCGAGGGCGGACGCTTCGGCGGATATGGTCTCTACGTACTCAAAGGCAAGCCCGTCTTCAGCTACAACCTGCTTGCGGTTGAACATTTCCGTTGGGAAGGGCCGACGGCGCTGAGCCCGGGCAAGCACACGATCGCATTCGATTTCAAATACGATGGGACCTGGCTTCGGCAAGGGCGGCACCGGCGTGTTGTCAGTGGATGGCCAGCAAGTCGCTACGCAGACCGTCCCGCACACGATTCCGTTCCTTGTCACCATCGACGAGACGTTCGATATCGGAGTCGATACGCGTACGCCCGTGGATGAGAGTTACCAGGTGCCGTTTGCGTTCACCGGTACGTTGAACAAGTTGACGCTCAAACTCGTACCGCCCGAAGACGCGAAAGCACTCGCCGAAGCAGAGCAGAGAGCGAGAAACGCAACGCAGTGAGTTTGGTGTAGCACGCTCCTCGCTGCCGACACCCGGCCGCCGCATCTATTTTTGATGCGGCGCTGGGGGTTGAAAATGCTGTCGATTTTGCGAACCCAAGGCGCCCTCCGCGTTCGCGCACGGGCTTTGGGGCGAATTGCGTAATGTCCAATGACGCCGTCGACACCGACTTCCTGGCTACTTCGGAAACATCAGCTGCACTTGTACTTGAATCTGCCAGTCCGCCGCGAACTCAGGCTTCTCGACGTTGTAATACGCGGCAATCTCCGAATTCACCGGCAGCTTGCCGAAGTGGAAGATTTTTCCGACCCCGCCGCCCATGGGTACGGTCCACTTGTTTTCGCTGCGCGCGTCCCAGTTGACGGTGATGTTCGGTGAACTCGTCAGATACAACCCGTCCTTGAAGTTGTAGTGGATAAAAGGGTTGATCAGACCGTTGTTGTACGAGCCGCCGTTCTTGTCGTCGGTCAATGACCACACGTTGTTCGCGAGCACGCCATATACCCACGGACTGCTTTTCTCCAGCTTGAGCACGACGAACGATACGCCGCCGCCCCAGTTGTCGTTGCCGAGTTCCTCGTTGTTGTGCGTCGGCAACTGGAACACGGGACCGGCGCCCCAGATCAGCCCATGGGGCTGCGCCGGCGACAAGAACGCGCTGAACGTCGTATCGCCGATGCCATCTTGACTCCTAACGAATGGGCCGAGGCGCGGTACGTGAAGCACTGGCAGGATCGTCCGTGTGAGAACATTCCAGTCGTCGTTGATGGAGATCGGAAACACTGGCTGAATGTTGAGAACGTTCAGTGTCTCTTTTTCCGGCCCGGACTCTGGGTACGTATTGTTCTGGAATGGCACGCTGATCAGGTTACCCACCGGATTCTGCGCGAGCTTGGCGAGTTCCTCTGAGGTCATTTCGGCACGTGCCAGCGCAGCTGTGGCGGCAAGGACTAGTAGGGTCGCCCCCCTGGTGAACTGTCGGCGCATCATATTTGCTCCGGTTCCCTTGAGCTACGAACAACGAATGAAGTTAATTCGGACGGCTAACGATACGAGACGGTCACTGGCTCGCATTTTTAACGTCTTGTGTTCGTTTTCTCATGAGGTCTTCTTCCTGCGCGGTCATTTTCGGCGGCACGAGTTGGATCGTCAGCTTGTCTACGTTGCCGTTGAACCGAAACGGTGGTTGGTAGTCGCTATCGTCCACGCCCGATCGGGTATCCATTCCGACATCGAAAGACTCGTCAATCGTCATCACGAACGGAATGGCGTACGGCATCGACTTGCTAGCCACTGTCTTGCCGTCTACCGACAGAACCCCTGTGCCACCTTTACCAAAGCCGGGACCGTCGTACTTGAAGTCGAACGCGATCGTGTGTTTGCCAGGCGCAAGTGCGTCCGCACCTTCCCAACGGAACTTCTCGGTGGTGAGTTCGGCATAGGTGAAGATCGGCTTGCCTTTGACAAGATAGAGGCCATAGCCGCCGAAACGACCGCCGATCGTATTGATCATCCCTTCTCCCCCACCGGCAGGAATTTCCACCTCTGCAGTGATCGTGTATGACTTGCTTGCGATGTTGGGGGCGTCGCTCGCGGGCAGTCCGTACGATTCACCCGAATAGTTGAAGTCGGTCTTGCCCGCAGTCGCGCTGGGCCGTGGCGTAGCGGCACGCGTGAGAAAGCTGTTATCTAGTGGGAACACTTGGTATTTCTCCGCCTCCAACAGGAACAACTCTTTCATGTCGCGCAGCTTGTCGGGCATCTTGCCGGCGAGGTCGTTGTTCTCTGAGTAGTCTTCGGCGAGGTTGTACAATTCCCAGGTATAGCCGTTGACCACGTCCGGGAACTTACCCAGGCCCAAAAGCCAGGGTGGTTCAGGCGGTGTGGTCGCAGCGATCCAGCCATCGTGATAGATCGCGCGATTGCCCACCATCTCGAAATACTGCGTGTCGCGCCGCGACGGGGCGTTGGCGTTCGCCTTGTCGAACGTGTACGCCATGCTGACGCCTTCGATGGGCTTCTGGGCAATGCCATCGACCGTTTCCGGCGCCTGAACACCGGTGACTTCGAGAATGGTCGGTGCAATATCGATGACATGGTGGAACTGCGTGCGGATTCCGCCCGCATCGTTGATGTGGCCCGGCCATGAGATGACCAAGCCATTGCGCGTGCCACCAAAGTGCGACGCAACCTGTTTCGTCCACTTGAACGGCGTATCGAACGCCCACGTCCAGCCCACCGCCATGTGCGGCGTGGTCTTGTTGGAACCCCAGTCGTCGTAAAACTTCAACTGATCCGCGACCGGCATGTTGACCCCTTGGATGGCGGCCATGTCGAACGGCGTGCCCAACGTGGAACCTTCGGCGCTGGTGCCGTTGTCACCGACGATGAAGATGATCAGCGTGTTGTCGAGCTTGCCCATTTCTTCAACTGCCTGGATCACGCGTCCGATCTCATAGTCGGTGTACGCCGTGTAGGCGCCAAAGACGTCTGCTTGACGAATGAACAATTTCTTCTCGTCGGCGTTGAGCGTGTCCCATTTCTGGAGTTTGGCGCCGCCGAAGGCAGGCTGTCCGTCTGGCCAGGGTGTCAGCTTGGCATTCGCCGGGATCACGCCAAGGCGCTTCTGATTTGCAAATATCTTCTCGCGCAAATCGTTCCAGCCCTTATCGAACAGGTGCAGATCGCTAATCTTCTTGATCCACTCCGGCGTCGGCTGATGCGGCGCATGCGAACCGCCGGGGACGTAGTAGAGAAAGAAGGGCTTGTCTGGTGCAGAGTTGTTCAGGCCTTTGAGATATTTGATGGCCTCGTCTGCCATATCGGTGATGAGGTTGTAACCGGGGTGTCCAACCCACGGAAAAATCTGCGTCGTGTTCTGAAATAACCACGGCGTCCATTGGTCGGTCTCACCGCCCATGAAGCCGTAGAAATAGTCGAACCCCATCCCGGTGGGCCATTGGTCAAAAGGGCCAGCCCGGCTGTATTGCTCACTCGGTGTGTTGTGATTCTTGCCAAACCACGAAGTGGCATAGCCATTCTCTTTGAGAATCTCGCCGATGGTCGCGCTGTTCTTTTGAATGACCGCGTCGTAACCGGGATAGCCGGTGGACAACTCGGCGATCACGCCGAAGCCGACCGAGTGATGGTTGCGGCCGGTGATCAGGGCCGCCCTCGTCGGCGAGCACAGCGAGGTCGTATGGAACTGGGTGTAGCGAAGTCCCGCTTTAGCGATGCGGTCGAGGGTCGGAGTTGGAATGACCCCTCCAAAAGTGCCCGAAACGCCGTAACCCTGGTCATCCGTCATGATGAGCAAGATGTTCGGCGCGCCTTTGGGCGGCACGATGGTCGGCGGCCAACAGGACTTGGAATCTTGGGCGCTCATGTTGATTTCGCCGCCGAACTGCGGCGACGGCGACGGAATGTACCTTCCATCGATTGTTGTGGTCGCACTCGGAGAACACGGCGTGCCCGTGGTCTGCTGGGCGTAAGCGGAAGGCGCGGCCGCCGCAATGGCGGCGAAGAGGATTGAACAGACAAGGACGTGTTGATTGCGTTTCATGTTTTGCCCCCGCTTTAGTGGTATTCCCAGTTCAACGGTTCGCGGACAAACTGCAGCTCGAGCATCGAGAAGTTCGAGTGAGCTGCAAAAACGAAGTGCGCGGATGGACGCTTCCCAGCGCCACGTTCAAGCATATCCCCAAATTCAGGGCGGTGCCTAGCAACGTGGACATCGCTCCGCATCGCGCGCAAGCCGATGCCGCCACGCGCTGTTCACTGCAAACAGGCCCTTCCGTGATGACTACGCGACGGTAGGTTCCTGAATGACCGCTTCGTTGCCGCTGGTCCGGACCAATCGACACGCACGACGTTCGCTAACGACATAGTGCTGCTGCAGATATCCGACGAGACGCTTACCACAGGCCGGCTTCACCAACTCTCTCGGCCTCTGCCAACAGCTTCTTCAAAGTCCAGTGGACCTAATTGCCACTCGTTGCACTTCCAGCGGATGTCACACGGTCTCT
>CAWBBR010000024.1:0-8379 GCA_963787045.1 uncultured Gammaproteobacteria bacterium
CCTGACCGAAGACGCCGGTTATCAGACGACGGAGATTCCCCTGCTCGTTTCGCTGAATCGCAATTCCGTCATCCGCAGCGCATGGGAAGAAGCCACCGGCGTGAAGCCGCAATGAGCGAACTCACCGCCGCTCCGCTGGCGGCAGGCGGGATCCGCAGTTTTACCTAGTTCTCATGTCTGAAACATCAGTTATCATGTATGGACCATGATAACCGCCATGCAAATGCGCGCCGCGCGGGCGTTGCTCGGCATCGATCAGCGCGCGCTCGCCGAGGCCGCAGGTCTGTCGCTACCGACGATTCAGCGGATGGAAGCGAGCGAAGACGTCGTCCGCTGCAATGTCGATTCGCTGATGAAGCTGATCGCCGCGCTCGATGCGGCAGGAATCGAACTGATCGGTCCGGGCGCGACCAGCACCGGCGGCGGACGCGGCGTGCGGCTGAAAATCGCGAACTCCCGCAAATGATGCCCACGACTCTCATCACGACCCTGTGCGGCGTAGCGATTCTGTTAGCGATCGGCATCGCCGGCTTGTTCGTGGCGCGACGTCGCTACGGCCCTACATTGGTCTACGCACTTACCCTGGTTGTCTGTACGACGCTTTGTGTCGTGGCGCTGGGCTATCTGTCGAACGGCGCCACCGCGGTGCCGCAGTCGCAACTGCTGCCGATCGGCTTGCCGTGGATCGGTGCACACTTCGATCTCGACCTGCTCGCCGCTCTGTTCCTGCTGGTGACGAATCTCGGCGGTGCGTCGGCGAGCCTGTACGGTCTCGGCATCGGTAGTCATGAACGCGCGCCGTCACGGGTCGTGCCGTTCTTCGCGCTGTTTCTCGCCGCGATGAATCTGCTGGTCATCGCCGGAGACGCGTTCACATATCTGCTGAGCTGGGAATTCATGTCGCTCACGTCATGGGCGCTCGTCATGGCCCATCACGAAGAGACCGACAACCGCACCGCCGGATATCTCTATCTGGTGATGGCGAGCTTCGGCACGCTGGCGTTGCTGCTCGCGTTCGGCCTGCTCGCACCGATGGGTGCCTACGCGTTTGCCGATATCCGCGCACTCGAACACGATCACCTGCGCGCCGGTGTCGTGTTCTGCCTCGTCCTCATCGGATGCGGATCCAAGGCCGGTGTCGTGCCGCTGCATGCATGGCTGCCGCTGGCGCACCCGGCCGCGCCGAGTCACGTCTCCGCGCTGATGAGCGGCGTGATGACCAAGGTGGCGATCTACGGCTTCATCCGCATCGCGTTCGATCTGCTCGGTCCGCCGCAGACCTGGTGGAGCGTCGTCGTACTGACGATCGGCGGCGTCAGCGCGTTGATGGGTGTGCTGCACGCGATGCTGCAGAGACGACCTGAAACGACTCCTTGCGTACAGTACCGTGGAGAACGTCGGCATCATCTTCATCGGTCTCGGCCTCGCGCTCGCGTTCGAATCCGGCGGCATTCGTTGGGCGGCGGCGCTCGCGATGGTGGCGGCGCTGTTCCACGTATTCAATCACTCACTGTTCAAGAGCCTGCTGTTCTACGGTGCCGGTGCGGTGCACGCAGCCACGCACGAGCGCGACATGGAGCACCTGGGCGGCCTGATCCACCGCATGCCGGTGACCGCGTTCGGTTTTCTCGTAGGATCGATGGCGATCTCGGCGCTGCCGCCCCTCAATGGGTTCGTCTCTGAGTGGCTGACATTCCAGGCGATCCTCGTGAGCCCGCAGCTTTCCGCGTGGGGATTGAAGTTTCTCATCCCGGCAGTAGGCGCATTGCTCGCGCTATCGGCCGCGCTCGCCGCCGCATGCTTCGTCAAAGCGTTCGGGCTCGCATTTCTCGGCAGGCCGCGCTCGTCCGCGGCGCAGATCGCGCAGGATGCACATCCCGCGTCGCGCGCTGCGATGCTCGCACTCGTCGCGTTGTGCGTTGCCGCCGGCGTCCTGCCGGGCTACGTGATCGATGCATTGTCGCCGCTTACCGACGCGCTGGTCGGCGGGCACCTGCCGTCGCAAGCAGACCAGGGGTGGCTGACGATCGTGCCGATCGATCCGTCGCGCAGTTCGTACAACGGCTTTGTGGTGTTTCTGTTCACGGCGGTCGCCGCTTCGCTGGCCGCATTCGTCATCCATCGCATTGCTTCCAGGTCGGTGCGGCGGGCGCCGGCCTGGGACTGCGGTTATCCCGATGCGAGTCCCGCATTGCAGTATTCAGCCAGCAGCTTCGCGCAACCGGTGCGACGCGTATTCGGCACGCTGCTGTTCCAGGCCCGCGAGACCGTCTCGATGCCCAAGCCGGGTGATGTCGCCGCCGCACGTTTTCACGTCGTGATACGCGATCTGATCTGGGAGTCGCTTTATCTGCCGGTCGGTCGGTACATCGGCTTCGTCAGCGAACGCGCGAACGCGCTGCAGCTGCTGACGATCCGCCAGTATCTCGGCCTCGTGTTCATCACGCTGGTGGGCCTGCTGTCGCTGCTGGCGTTCTGGCAATGATCAGAGATCTCGCGCTGCAGTTCGGTCAGATGCTGCTCGTGCTCGCGCTCGCACCGCTGTTGACCGGTTTCGTCCGCAAAGCGAAATCGCGCCTGCAGCAACGTCGGGGACCGCCGCTGCTGCAGCCGTATCGGGATCTCTGGAAACTGCTGCGCAAGGAAGCGGTACTGGCCCACAACGCCTCGTGGCTGTTCCGGGTGTCGCCGTATCTGATCTTCGCCGCGACGTGGACCGCCGCATCGCTGGTGCCGACGTTCGCGACCGGACTGACTTTCAGCGTCTCGGCCGACCTCATTGCGATCGTTGCACTGCTGGGTAGCGCGCGGTTCTTCCTGGCGCTGGCAGGACTCGACATCGGCACCAGCTTCGGCGGCATCGGCGCGAGCCGCGAAGTGATGATTGCATCGCTCGCGGAACCTGCCCTGATCATCGTCGCGTTCACGCTCGCGCTCATAGCCGGCTCTACACAGTTGTCGGTGATCGCAGCATTCATGACGTCCGGCGACGTCGGCCTGCGCGTGTCGCTCGGTCTCGCGCTCGCAGCGCTGATCATCGTCGCCATCGCGGAGAACGCGCGCGTGCCGGTCGACAATCCGGCGACGCACCTCGAACTGACGATGGTGCACGAAGCGATGGTGCTCGAATATTCGGGGCGTCACCTCGCCGTCATCGAGTTCGCCGGTTCGCTGAAGCTGCTGCTCTACGTGTCGCTGATTGCGGCGGTATTCGCGCCGTGGGGGCTTGCGACGCCGGATTCGCAACCGAGCCAATACGCGTTCGGGATACTCGCGTACTTCGCGAAGGTGGCTGTCGCCGGCGCGCTGCTTGCGCTGTTCGAAACCACCATCGCCAAGATGCGCGTCTTTCGCGTACCGGAGTTCCTCGGCATTTCGTTGATGCTCGCGCTGCTCGGCGCGCTGCTGATGTTCGTGACGCGCAGCCTGTGACCGACACGCTCTCCTATGACGTCGCTCACCTGCTTGCAGGCGGCATGGTGCTGGTCAGCTTCATGCTGCTGTACCAGGACCGCATGTCGGCGCTGCTCAACGTGTTCGCGTTGCACGCCGCAGTGCTGGCGCTGTCGGTAGCGTGGCAGGCTTACGTGCAGGACGCGCCCCACCTTTACGTCACCGCATTCATCGCGCTCGGTCTCAAGGCGATGCTGATTCCATCGGCGCTGCGGCGCATCGTGCGCCGTCTCGACATCCATCGCGAAGTCGAAACCGCGGTGGGGATCGGTATGACGATGCTGGTCGGCGTCGGATTGGTGGCGCTGTCGATCGTGCTGATGCTGAAGGTGACCGCGGGTGTAGATCCGCTGGGCCGCCAGGATCTCGCGTTTGCGCTCGCGGTGATCCTGCTCGGCCTGCTGATGATGGTGACGCGGCGCAACGCCGTCAGTCAGGTGGTCGGTTTCATGTCGCTCGAAAACGGTCTGATCCTGGCGGCGTCGGGCGCTCGCGGCATGCCGTTGGTCGTCGAGATCAGCATCGCTTTCTCGGTGTTGATCGCTTTCATCGTCATCGGACTGTTCCTGTTCCGGATTCGCGAACGGTTCGACAGCGTCGACCTTTCGGCGCTGCACAGGATACGGGGAGATTCCCCCTGATCACCTCGTCGGCATGGCCGTTCCTCGGTGTGCTCGGTGTTCCGGTGATCGCCGCCGCGACGCTCGCGTGCATTTCGAGTTATCGCATCTCCGCGCGCATCAACGCGACGGCGTCGTTGATCACACTGATCAGTGCCGCATCGTTTCTCGTGGTCAGGCCGGAAGGCGGCGCGCTGTTGTTCATCGACGATCTCAATATCGTCTTCATCGTGGTCAATGCATTCGTCGGATTCACCACGAGCGTGTTCAGCGCGAGTTACATCGATCACGAGATCGAGACGGGCCGGCTGACGCAGAACCACATCCGTTTCTACCACGCGATGTTCCAGTCGATGATGTTCGGCATGAACCTGGCGCTGGTCGCCAACAACATCGGCCTGATGTGGGTTGCGGTAGAACTCGCGACGTTGACGACCGTCGTGATGGTCGGACTGTACCGCACGCACGAAGCGCTCGAGGCCGCGTGGAAGTACTTCATTCTCGGTAGCGTCGGCATCGCGCTCGCGCTGTTCGGCACAACGCTCGTCTACGTCGCCGCATTGCCGGTGCTGGGCGAAGGCTTACCGACGATGGCATGGACGAATCTGATCGCGCACGTCGCGAACTTCGAGCCGGCAATCCTGAACCTCGCCTTCGTGTTTCTGCTGCTCGGGTACGGCACCAAGGTCGGACTCGTGCCGGTGCACGGCTGGCTGCCCGATGCACACGCCGAAGGTCCGACGCCGATCTCGGCCGTGTTGTCGGGCTTGCTGCTGAACGTCGCGCTGTATGCGGTGCTGCGTTTCAAGATGCTGATGGCCGGCAACGCGGGCGCCGTCGCGCCGGGTCCGTTGATGATCGGCATGGGCCTCGCGTCGCTGACGTTCGGGGCTTTCATGCTGTACAAGCGTCGCGACATCAAACGCCTGTTTGCGTACTCGTCGATCGAACACATGGGCATCATCACCTTCGCGTTCGGCATCGGCGGACCGCTGGCGAACTTCGCCGGGCTGCTGCACATGACGATGCACAGCCTGACAAAATCGGCGATCTTCTACGCGGTGGGCCACGTCGCGCAGATCAAAGGCACGCAGAAGATCGCCGAGATGCGCGGCCTGACGCAATCGCATCCGCTGCTCGGATGGGGATTCGTGATCGGGGTACTCGCCATCGCGGGCATGCCGCCGATGGGCATCTTCACGAGCGAGTTCCTGATCGTCACATCGACCATGGCGCGCAATCCGTGGCTGGCGCTGCCACTGGTGGCCGGCCTGCTCATCGGCTTCGGCGCGTTGCTGCGCCTCGTCAATACCGTCGCGTTCGGCGAACCGCTCGGCCGCAACGACTCCGACAGCGCATCCTACGTGCCGCTCTTCGTTCACCTTGCCATCGTCTTCACGGCAGGCATCTACCTGCCGGCGGCGCTGGTGCACTGGTTTCAAACCATCGCGATTCTGTTGGGATGAACGCAGATGACTGACCAACGCCGTCTCGTCGACACCGTGCAATACGCCGGCAACCGCCTCGGACGCGGACCCCTTCATCGCGCCATCGTCGATGCCGAGACCTGGGAGATGCTGGCGCTCGAGCTTGCAGGCAATCGCAACTGGTCGATGCTCGCGCACTGGGCGGAACCCGACGCAGTGCATCTCGCGTTGCTCGATGCATTCGACAACACGACGGCGGTGGCGACGCTGCCCTGCCCTGCGCAACGATACCCGTCCCTTGGCCGCCATCATCCGCCGGCGATCCGCCTCGAACGCAGCATCCGCGACCTTTACGGACTCGAGGCGGAACACGCCCCCGATCCGCGGCCGTGGATCGATCACGGCTGCTGGGACCTGCGACATCCACTGGCGCGACAGCCTGATGCGCCGGCGCCGCCGCCCCCATATCCGTTTCTCGGCGCGGAAGGTCACGGCCTGCACCAGATCGCCGTCGGACCCGTTCATGCGGGAATCATCGAGCCCGGTCATTTCCGCTTCTCCGCTAACGGCGAAACTGTGGTGCGCCTCGAAGAACGCCTCGGTTACGTACACAAAGGTATCGAATCACTATGGTGCGGCAGCGACATCGAGCACGCCGCCCGCCTCGCCGCCCGCGTGTCGGGCGACAGCACGGTGGCATCGTCGATCGCGTTTGCGCGCGCGGTGGAGGCCGCGTTGGGCGTCGTCGCGCCCGCGCGTGCGCAATGGTTGCGCGCGCTGATGGCGGAACTCGAACGGATCGCCAACCATCTCGGCGACATCGGCGCCGTCTGCAACGACGCATCGTTCACGCTGATGCACGCGCATTGCGGCGTACTGCGCGAACGCGTGCTGCGCGCGTGCGCGAACGCATTCGGACACCGTCTGATGATGGACCGCGTCATACCGGGCGGCGTGGCGATGGATCCTGCGCGCGACGGGATCGACGCGATCCGGCGCGTCATCGACGAGATTGCGCAACGCTTTCCAAAACTCGTCGAGCTGTACGACGACACGCCATCGCTCCAGGATCGAACGGTGGGCACCGGGGTGCTGTCCCACGAACTCGCGGTGCAGTACGGCGCCGGAGGCTTCGTCGGTCGCGCGTCCGGCCGCGGCTTCGACGTGCGGCGCGCCATTCCATATGCCCCTTACGACATGTTGACGTTCGAGGTCCCGGTGCGGATGCTCGGCGACGTCAACGAACGCGTATGGATTCGCATCCTCGAGGTCGGCCAGAGCCTTGCACTGATTCGCCAGATCATCGACCGGCTGCCACAGCTGCACGGCGAGTCGACCACCGACATCCACGCGCGGCGCAGTGCCACTGTTAGCGAGGGCAGCGCACTGGTCGAAGGGTTCCGCGGCGACATTTTCGTATGGGTGCGCATCGATCGACACGGACGTGTCGTGCGCTGCCATTTGCGCGACCCGTCCTGGTTTCAATGGCCGCTGCTCGAAGCAATCGTGGAAGGCAACATCGTTGCGGACTTCCCGTTGTGCAACAAGTCGTTCAATTGTTCGTATTCGGGACACGATGTGTAGGTGCATTCATGCGCAGACTGCTGTTTCAAAGCCTCGTCAATCGTCCGGTCACGGAGGACCCGCCCCCGCTCGATGAAGCCGAGCTCGCCGACCTTGCCCGTCGCGTCGACGTGGCGGCGCGTCGCCGACTCGGTCGCAGCCTTGCCATTCGCGAAGTGGATGCGGGTTCATGCAACGGCTGCGAACTGGAGATCCATGCACTGAACAACGCCATCTACGACATCGAACGCTTCGGTATTCGCTTCGTCGCGTCGCCGCGACATGCCGACGTTTTGCTGGTGACAGGGCCGCTGACGTTGAACATGCGCGAGGCCCTGCTGCGCACGTACGCGGCAACGCCGGGTCCGAAGTGGGTCGTCGCAGTCGGCGACTGCGCAATCAACGGCGGCGCCTTTGCCGGCAGCTACGCCGTGGCAAACGGAATCGGCGAAGCGGTGCCGGTCGATCTGAGCATCGCGGGATGCCCGCCGGAACCGGCGCGATTGCTGACTGGACTGCTGACGCTGCTCGAAGCGTCGTCGCGCGCTGCGACGTCTGCGGTATAGTCGATCGCCAACTTTCTTGGGACCGATCGATATGAAGCTGTATGAGATGACTGCCGCGCCGAACCCGCGACGCGTCCGGATCTTCCTCGCCGAAAAAGGCATCACGGTGCCGTTCGTGCAGGTCGACATGCGCAAAGGCGAACACAAGGCGCCGGAGTTTCTGAAGAAGAATCCGAGCGGGAAGATCCCGGTGCTAGAACTCGACGACGGCACCTGCATCGCGGAGTCGGTGGCGATCTGCCGCTACTTCGAAGCATTGCATCCGAAACCGTCGCTGTTCGGCGCCACGCCGAAGGAACTCGGCCGCATCGAAATGGCGAATCGTCAGCTCGAACTCGAGTTGTTGGGCCAGGTCGGCGTGTCGTGGGTGAACGGGCCGATCGTCGCGCAGATGGCGCCGGGGCGGTTCAAGCAGAATCTGCAGGCGAAAGAGTCGAGCGACGCCGCGGTTCGCAGCTTCTACAAACGTCTCGATGGCGAACTGGCAAGCCGCGAGTACATGGCCGACAACGCCTATTCGATCGCCGACATCACGGGTCTCGTCACCATCGACTTTGCAGGCTCGTTAGTGGACCTGAAACCCGACGCGGCTCTGACGAATCTGTGGCGCTGGCACGCGGCCGTGTCGTCACGGCCGAGCGCCAAAGCCTGATCAGCGGTTGGACCAGATCTCGGAGCGATCGTCGCGACCCTGATTCGGGCTGCGACGCCGCCGCGGCGCACCGGATGCGGCGCCGCTGCCGGACCGAT
>CAWBBR010000025.1:0-339354 GCA_963787045.1 uncultured Gammaproteobacteria bacterium
GGCCGCTGCGCGCGCGGCGGCGGTTCTTCGCAGAGCAGTCGCAACGGTTGCGCCGTCAATCGACCAACGCGGGCCAATCGATCAATGCGGAGAGCGCCGATGCACCCGGTTCGTCGTAATCGGCTGATCGCCGTCGCGTTCCTGCTGGTCGGCGTTGCCGTCACGGTGACGCTCGTGATGCGCGCGTTGAACGGAAGCATATCAACCTGTTCTATCCGCCGGGAGAAGTCGTATCCGGCAAAGCACCGGTGGGCCAGCGCATCCGCGCCGGCGGCATGGTGAAGGACGGCAGCCTGCAGCGCGCACCCGACAGCCTCGAAGTGCGTTTCGTCGTCACCGATCTGCAAGGTTCCGATTTCACCGTCGTGTACTCCGGCATCCTTCCGGACCTGTTCCGCGAGGGTAAAGGCGTGCTCGCCACCGGGCACCTCGGTGCCGATGGGGTGTTCAAGGCCGACGAAGTGCTGGCGAAGCACGACGAGAACTACATGCCGCCGGAACTGAAAGGGATGCAGAAGCAGACATGATTCCGGAACTCGGTCACTTCGCGCTGATCCTGGTGTTCACGCTGGCGCTGACGCTCGGCGTGATACCGCTCGTCGGCGCCGCGCGCGGCTACCAGGCGTGGATGCGCGCCGCGTTCTCGCTGTCAGCCGGCGTGGCCGTATTTGCGGCGCTCGCGTTCGGTTGCCTCGTCTATGCGTTCGTCACCGACGACTTCTCGGTGCGATACACCGCGACGAACTCGAACTCGCTGTTGCCGATCTACTACAAAGTGGCGGCGGTATGGGGCGCGCACGAGGGTTCGTTCCTGTTGTGGATTCTCATCGCGTCGCTATGGACGCTGGCGGTCGCCACGTTCAGCCGCCACCTGCCGCTCGCGATGATCAGCCGCGTGCTCGCCGTGATGGGCTGGCTCGCCGCCGGATTCGCGGCATTCTCGCTGTTCACGAGCAATCCGTTCGAGCGCGCGCTGCCGATCGCGCCGAGCGAGGGCGCAGACCTCAATCCGTTGTTGCAGGACTGGGCGACTGATGATTCATCCGCCGATGCTCTACACGGGTTATGTCGGCTTTTCGGTCGCGTTCGCATTCGCCGTCGCCGCGCTGATGACCGGCCGGCTCGATGCCGCGTGGGCGCGCTGGTCGCGGCCGTGGACGAATCGGCGTGGGCGTTCCTCAGCGTCGGCATCGCGCTCGGCAGCTGGTGGGCGTACTACGAGCTCGGTTGGGGCGGCTGGTGGTTCTGGGACCCGGTCGAGAATGCGTCGTTCATGCCGTGGCTGATGGGCACCGCCCTCGTGCACTCGTTGGCGGTCACCGAGAAACGCGGCGCGTTCAAGAGCTGGACCGTGCTACTCGCGATCGGCGCATTCTCGCTGTAGCTGCTCGGCAGCGTTCCTCGTGCGGTCCGGCGTGCTGACCTCGGTGCACGCATTCGCGGTCGATCCGGAACGCGGTCTGTTCATTCTGGCGTTCCTGGTGATCGTCGTCGGCGGATCGCTCACGCTGTATGCGGTGCGCGTACCGCTGATCCGTTCGCGCGTGCATTTCTCCGGACTCTCGCGCGAAGTGCTGCTGCTGGTGAACAACGTGGTGCTCGTCGTCGCGATGGCGTGCGTGCTGCTCGGCACGTTGTATCCGCTCGCATACGAAGCGATCACGAACGGTGGCAAGATCTCGGTCGGTCCGCCGTACTTCAACAGCGTGTTCATTCCATTGATGATCGTGTTGTCGCTGGCGCTCGGCATCGGACCGTCCGCGCGCTGGAAACGCACCAGCGTGAGCTATCTCGTACGCAAGCTCGGCGCGGTATTCGCCGCGAGCGCGCTGATCGGCGTCGCGTTGCCGTTGCTCGTCAGCGGCGCGTTCAAGTGGCAGATCGCGCTCGGCAGCGCGCTCGCGCTGTGGATCGTCGGCACCCACGCGCAGGACGTATGGCATCAGACCGGCGGAAGCGTCGCGGTCAGGCCGCGGCCGCGCTGTCTCGGCATGACGATCGCAAGCCTGCGGCTTCGCGGTGTGCGTTGATCGGAATCGTCATCGCCGCCGATCAGTCGATCAACGCGACGTGCGCCTGACGAACGGTGCATCGACACGGCTCGGTGCGCTGACGTCACGCTCGAGGGCGTCGAGCGCGTGCGCGGGCCGAACTACATCGCCGATCGCGGCAGCGTGCGCGTCGACGGCGATGGAGCGCCGCACGTGATGTTCCCGGAGAAACGCCGCTATCTGTCCGGCGGCAACGTGATGACCGAAGCGGCGATCGAGCCGGGCGTTACACGTGACGTGTACGTCGCCATGGGCGAACCGCTCGCGGAAGGCGGCTGGACGTTGCGCCTTCACTACAAGCCGCTGGTGCGTTGGGTATGGGTCGGCGCGTTGCTGATGGCGCTCGGCGGCGTCACCGCGGTGACCGATGCACGCTATCGACGGTTGCGCGTTCGCCGCGACGTCGGTGTCGCCGCGGCTGCCGAGCCAGGCGCGTGATGAACGCCGCGAAGCGATCGACCCCGCCGATGACGGAGGGGGGCGCTTGAGTCGAGCGAGTCTGTTCATTCCGCTGACGGCATTCGTGGTGATCGTCGCGCTGCTGTACGCGGGGTTCAGTCTGAACGATCCGCATCTGCTGCCGTCGGCGCTCATCGGTAAACCGTTCCCGGGCTTCGACCTGCCGGCGCTGGGCGCCCAGGACGGCACCGACCAACGCGTCACCGAGGCGGCCGTGCGCGGTCCGGTTCTGGTCAACGTCTGGGCCACCTGGTGCCCGACGTGCCGCGCGGAACACGCCGAACTGCTGCGCATCCACGACGAGAGCGGATTGCGGATCATCGGCGTGAACTACAAAGACAATCCGGCGCAGGCGCGCTTGTGGCTTTCGGAGTTGGGCAATCCTTACGAATTCAACATCGTCGACGCGCAGGGCACGCTCGGCGTCGACCTCGGCGTGTACGGCGCGCCGGAGAGTTTTCTCGTCGACGCGTCGGGCACCATCGTCTACAAGCGCGTCGGCGACGTGAACCGTCGCGTCTGGCAGGAAGAGATCAAGCCGCACCTCGACGCGCTCGCGACATCCGCCGCTGCCGGAGCGCCACATGGTTGATCCGCGCCTTGCGACGGCATTGCTGTTCCTGTTGCTCGTCGTGCCGTTCGCGCGGCCGGTGAAGGCGCGATCGAAGACGAGTTCCCGTTCGACGACGCCACTCAGGAAGCGCGTTATCGCGCGTTGACCGAAGAGTTCCGCTGCCCCAAGTGTCTCAACACGAACCTGGCGGGTTCGGATGCACCGATCGCTGCCGATCTGCGTTCGACCGTGCACCGACTGATTCTCGAAGGGGCGACCGACCAGGGGATCCGCGATTACCTCCAGGCGCGCTATGGCGACTTCGTTCTGTACGACCCGCCGGTGCGTCGGGGCACGCTGTTGCTATGGGTCGCACCGGCGTTGTTGCTCGCGATCGGGCTTGCAATGGTGGTGGTGCTGGCGCGGCGCCGCCGGGGCGTCAGCGAGCCGCTGAACGACGTCGAACGGGCGCGGCTTCGACGATCTGCTGCGCGGTAGCTCCGGAAAGGACGCGAAATGACTGCGACCGGATTCGTGCTGGCGGCTGGTCTCTGCCTGGTCGTCGCCACCGCACTCGCCGCTTGGCCGCTGCTGCGATCGCGCAGCGTCGCCGACACGTCTGACCGTCGTGGCACGAACGTCGATCTGTATCGGCAGCGCATCGACGAAATCGAACGCGACCGCGTTGCAGGGCTCGTCACCGCCGAGGTCGCCGAATCGCTGACGCAGGAACTCGCTGGTACGCTGCTCGACGACGCGGTGGCGAAGGAACCGGAGGCCGCTTCGAGCGGTCGCTCGGTGTGGGTGGCCGCCACGGTCGTGGTCGCGATCGCGGCGATCTCGTTGATGATGTATCACAAGCTCGGCGCTTACGACGCCGTGCAGCTCGGCGAATCGGCCAAGGTATTGCGCGAGGCGGATGCGGATCCCACGGCGCTCGGCGATCTGGTCATGCGTCTGCGCACGCGAGTCGCGACGACGCCGCGAGCGACCTCGAGAGTTGGTATCTGTTGGGCCACACGTTGATGCGACTCGACGATGCGCCCGGCGCCGTGAGCGCATTCGAACACGTTTACGCCGAGGAGCCCGACGACCCATCCGTTCAGGTTGCGCTCGCGCAAGCGCGTTTCGTCGCCGACCGAGGCACCGTTACCGACGAGAATCGCGCGCTGATCGATCGCATCCTCGGCAACGATCCGCAACAGGCGGTCGCGCTCGAGATCCTGGCGCTCGATGCATTTCGCAAAGCCGACTACGCGACCGCCGCGCGACATCTGCAGAACGCGATCGCCGGCGGCTCGGCCGGAGCGCGCACCGATGCGTTGAAGCAGGGGCTCGAACGGGCCCGAACGCTGCTCGGCGATGCGGTGGGACCGTCGCTCGACGTGACGATCGACCTGGGCGACGCAACGCGAGGTTTGCCGCCTGGCGCCGCGTTGTTCGTTTCGGCGCGCAAACCGGGTGAGCGGATGCCGTTGCTTGTCGCGCGCCAACCGGTCGATGCAGCGACGATGACCGTGCGCCTCGATCGAACGAACGCAATGCAGGGCGATGTGAGGTTGAACGAAGGCGAGACGTTGAACGTCGCGGCCCGGGTATCGGCCAGCGGTGCACTGTCCGTCGGCGCCGACGATCCGCACGCGGGTCAGGACGGCGTGACGTTGAGCGGCGGCGTCACGCCGGTGCGACTGACACTGGGCGCTGAGGCCGCGACCGTTGCGGCGCCGGCCGCACCATCTTCCGTACAACCGGCGGCTGTGGACGTCGCCGTGCATCTGAGTGTTCGCGCACTCGCGCCGGGCGTCGAAACAACGTCGACGGCGCGGGTGTTCGTGATCGCTCGGGTTCCCGACGGTCCTCCGATGCCGATCGCGGTGCGCGCGCTCGATCCGACGGGTTTGCCCGAGCAACTGGTGCTGACCGATCGCGATGCGATGCAGCCGAGTCGCGTATTGAGCATGTTTCAGCGCGTCGAGGTGCTCGCGCGTCTGTCGCGGTCAGGTAACCCGATGCGTCAACCTGGCGACGTGGAGAGCACCGCACACGTGCTCGACCCTCGCGTCGGCGGAACGATTGAACTGATTATCGGCGGCTGACCGCACAGTGGCGGGAAACAAAATCGGCTGCACGCTGTCGAAGCGTCTACCTTGCGGACCACAGAGACAGCACGATGATGGGATTCGAGCCGGCGGCGAGTCTTACCGAGCAGATCGCCAATCACCTGAGCGACGAGATCATTAACGGGCGGCTTGCGCCGCTCGAGCGGATTCAGGAATTGAAAGTGGCGAAAGACCTCGGCGTTTCGCGCGGCTCGGTGCGGGAAGCGCTGTTGATCGTCGAAGGACGCCACCTGATCGACATCATTCCGCGCCGCGGTGCGGTGGTCAGCGGCCTCGAACCGGTGCGGATCGGCGACCTGACCGAGTTTTTCGCCGAGCTGGTTCTGATGCTGTTGGTGAGAGTGTCGGCGAAGGTGAACGGCAACGGCCGGCCGCATGCGCTCGACGGCTTCAAATGCGCGTTGACGCAGATGGGCGAAAATCTGGCGCCTGAGTCGATCGATGCGCTGGTGTCGGCAAAGCTAGCGTTTTTCCACGCCGGACTCGAACTGGCCGGCAATTCCTACCTGAGCACCGTGGTGCACGATCTGACCCCTGCGATGCACCGCGTTTCGAGACGCGCGGCGAACACGCCCATTTCGATCCGCGCGACGTAACACGCTTTGCGCGCGCGCTGCTCGATGCGGTGGTCGCGAACGATCGCACGCGCCTTGGTGAACTGGTGCGCGCGCACTTCCGTCGCGAGGCGACGCTCGCGCTCGACGCTGCTGCTTAGTTGATCGACACTGATCGATCCGCAATCCACGCGCGTGTGCACGATCGTGCGTCGTTGCGACACAGCGACGGATCCCGAAGAGTCTCGTGCGCATCAGTAAATTCCCGCTTGCGCGCGTAGTGATCGCAAAATAATTTCTATACACTACGCGCGGCCCCGCGGGGGCCGTCGGCCTAAGCTCCGCGTAAGCGGAGTTCCCGACAAACTCTTAGACGGTCGTTATCAGCAATTTACTGAGCCGCGGTTCGTCCGCCGCTTTCGGAAACACACGCAGCAGTCAATGCGACTCAAGCAAATAAAGCTGGCCGGCTTCAAGTCGTTCGTAGATCCGACAACGGTCAGTTTCCCCGGAAATCGCTGCGCAATCGTCGGACCGAACGGGTGTGGTAAGTCGAACATCATCGACGCCGTGCGTTGGGTCATGGGCGAAAGCTCCGCTCGCCAACTACGCGGCGAAGCGCTGACCGACGTGATCTTCAACGGCTCGACCTCGCGCAAGCCGACCGCGCTCGCGAGCATCGAACTGTCGTTCGACAACTCCGACGGCCGCATCGGCGGCGAATACGCCGAATACGCCGAGATCGCGATCCGTCGCCAGGTCACCCGCGACGCCCAGTCGGCGTATTTCCTGAATGGCACGAAGTGCCGACGTCGCGACATCATGGACATCTTCCTCGGTACCGGTTTCGGGCCGCGCAGCTACTCGATCATCGAGCAGGGCATGATCAGCCAGCTCGTCGAGGCGAAGCCGGAAGACCTGCGCGTGTATCTCGAAGAGGCGGCCGGCATCTCGAAGTACAAGGAACGACGCCGCGAAACGGAGAACCGCATCCGGCATACCGAGGAGAACCTCGAGCGCCTGAACGACGTGCGCGAAGAACTGACGCGGCAGCTCGACCACCTGCAACGCCAGGCCCGCGCCGCCGAACGCTACCGCGAGCTGAAGGAAGAAGAACGTAAAGCCACCGCCGAGCTGCACGCGTTGCGGCTGGTGACACTCGAAGCGGCGCTGCATGCCCGCGAAACCGAGATCCGTGCGTTGGAAGTGGCGCTGGAACGCGCGATCGCCGAACAGCGCGCGGTCGACGCCGACATCGAACGAAGTCGCGCGCAGCACACCGAACACAGCGACGAGTTCAACAAAGTTCAGGGTCGCTACTACCAGCTCGGCGCCGACATCGCCCGCATCGAAGAGGCGATTACCTATAACCAGCAGCGCGTCGCCCAGCTCGAACTCGACCTCGACTCGGTCTCGCAACGCCGGAAGGAAACCGATCGACAGCTCGCGATGGACGAAGAGCAGATCCTGACGTTGCGGTCCGCGTTGGCGGAAGCGGGTCCGCGCGTCGACGCGGCGCGCGCGGAAGACGAGCGATCGAACGTCGCGCTCGAAGCCGCCGAGGCGCGCTTGAACGAATGGCAGGCGAGTTGGGAGTCGTTCAACGAACGCGCCGCCTCCAACCAGCGCGAATCCGACGTCGAAGCATCGCGCATCGAGCATTTCGAACAGGTGTTGCAGCGCTTGCGGTCGCGCGCAGCGCAGCTCGACGACGAGGCGCGCAACATCGTTGCCGGCGACACATCGGACGACATCGGCGAGTTGGCGGCCGGCATCGCGGCCGAGACCGCGTCGCTGAAAGCGGCCGAGCTCGACATGGAGCATTGCCTCGCCGAACTCGGCGCGTCGCGCGAAGACCTCGTCATCCGCGAACAGGTATTGGAGGAAGCGCGCAGCGACGTGCAGGTGCTGCGCCACGAACTGGCGTCGCTCGAAGCGGTGCAACGCGCGGCCCTGGGTCGCACCGAAGGCGCCGCCGACGATTGGTTGCGCACGCAGAAGCTCACCGACGCACCACGCGTCGGCGACAAGTTGTCGGTCGCCGCCGGTTGGGAACGCGCGGTCGAAAGCGTATTGGGCGATCGTCTACAGGCGGTTCACGTCGACTCGATCGCCGCGTACGCGGAACAGTTCACCAGCCTGGAACACGGTCTGGTCACGCTGGTCGACGGCGGGCACGTCGATGCGGGCAGTCGCGATACTGCCGTTGCTGTCGAGCTTCGTGAGATCGTCGGTTGCCGCTCGGTTCGCTGTTGAACGGCGTATATGCGGCGCAGTCGCTGTCGGTCGCCTGAACCATCGCGTAAAACTCGGTCACGGCGAGAGCGTGATCACGCGCGACGGCATCTGGCTCGGCGCGGACTGGCTGCGCATCGACCGCGGCGAAGACATCGGCCACGGCATCATCGAGCGCGGCCAGCAACTCGACGATCTGCGCGAGCGGGTGGAGCAGGCGGAACTGAATCTGACGGAATTGCAGGGTCGCGTCGCCGAGGGGCGCGCGCGCGTCGACGGTCTCGATCACCGTCGCCAGGACCTGCACGGCACCATCAATGCGCTGTCGCAAACGCTCGGCCAACTGCGCGCCGACCACGGCGTGCATCGCGTGCGGCTCGAAGAAGCCGACGCGCGTCGCGAACGCCTGCGCCGCGAGGCGGTCGACATCGAACAGCAGGTGGCAGCACGAAGCGGGTCGCCTGCAAACCGCCCGCGAACGGCTCGTCCAAGCCGAGAGCGCCCGTGAAGGATTCGAAGCCGATCGCGCGGCGCTGACGTCGGCGCGCGAAGCGAACATGCAGGCGGTGGAACAGGCGCGACAACAGGCGCGCGCCGACCGCGACCGCTTTCACGCGCTGAACGGCGAGAAGCAGAACCTCGTGTCCCGGCTCGACGCGACGCAGACCGCGCGGCAGCGGCTGTTGCGCCAGCAACAGGAACTCGCGGATCGGCATGGCGAGTTGACCGCCGGCGTCGAATCGAGCCAGGCGCCGTTGCCGAATCTGCGCAGCGAACTCGACGGCAAGCTCGCGGAGCGCCTGGCGGTGGAGCACAAGCTGGCCGACGTGCGGCGCGCGCTCGAGTCGGCCGATCTGCAGGTGCGCGAACTCGAGTCGCGGCGCGGCCAGCACGCCGAAGCGGTCGAAGGCGTCCGCTCCACGCTCGAAACGGCGCGCGTCGACCGCCAGGGATTGCACGTGCGGCGCGCTACCCTGGTCGAACAACTGGAAGCGACCGGCCTGTCGCTCGCGACCGTACGGGAAACGCTGCCGCCCGAGGCGACCGAGGCCGCGTGGACGGAACAGCTCGAACGCATATCGAACCGCATCCAGCGGCTCGGCCCGATCAACCTCGCGGCGATCGAAGAGTACGAGTCGTCGTCGGAGCGCAAACAGTATCTGGATCAGCAGCACGGCGATCTGGTCGAGGCGCTCGAGACGCTCGGCAACGCGATCCGCCGGATCGACCGCGAAACCCGCTCGCGCTTCAAAGAAACGTTCGACGCTGTGAACAAGGGCCTTGGCGAGTTGTTCACGAAAGTGTTCGGCGGCGGCCATGCCTACCTCGAACTGACCGGGCGAAGACCTGCTCGACACCGGCGTCACGCTGATGGCGCGCCCGCCGGGCAAGCGCAACGCGAGCATCCACCTGCTGTCGGGCGGCGAGAAAGCGATGACCGCGATCGCGTTGATCTTCTCGATTTTCCAGTTGAATCCGAGCCCGGTGTGTCTGCTCGACGAAGTCGACGCGCCACTCGACGACTCCAACGTCGTCCGGTTCGCGAGCCTGATTCGCGAGATGTCCGAGGGCGTACAATTCATCGTCATCACGCACAACAAGCTGACGATGGAAATGGCGGATCACCTGATGGGTGTGACCATGAACGAGCCGGGCGTATCGCGCCTGGTATCGGTGGATGTAGAGGAGGCGGCTGAGATGGCCGCCGTGTAGTGTCGTGACTTTGAGTAGCGACACTGGTGTCATCTAGGACGACGCTGACGATGTGCGCGAGGGGCGCCAATGGACATTAAGGACTGGATACTCGTAGGCGGCGGATTGCTGTTGATCGCCGTCATCGGCCACGGATTCTGGCTGGCCTGGCGAAGCCGACGCGATACGCTGAAGATCGACATCGATCCGAACATTCCGCGCGGCGATTTCGACGATCTCGATCTGTTGCGCGCCGAGTTGCCGAACGGCGGTGCGCGGGTGCGCACGTTCGAGCCGATCGAGCAGACCGACTTCGTATTGGAACCGGTCGTCGCGGATGCCGCCGACAGGCCGGCACACGGCCGCAAGCCGATCGTCCCGCAACGCAAAACCCAGCCGCACCGCGAACCCGTGGTGCAAAGGGAAGCGAAAGCCCGGCCGATAGTGCCCGAACGGCCGCGCGACCGAAGCCGCGAGGCGGCGCGACCGGTGCCGCAACCGATCCAGACGCGGCCGAGCGAGAAACAGGCAGAGGTCGAGACGCCGGCCGAACCGCTGGCGTCGAGGTCCATACCGCCCGGAAGTCATCGTCATCAACGTGCTTGCGCGCAACGGCGCGAAGTTCGGCGGCACCGACCTGCTGGAGGCGTTCCTGCGCAATGGCCTCAAGTTCGGCGACATGAACATCTTCCATCGCATCCAGCCGGCGTCGAAAGAGGTGCAGTTCAGCGTCGCGAGCGCGGTGGAACCCGGTACGTTCGACCTGTCCGCGATGGAGGCATTCAAGACGCCTGGCGTGAGCTTCTTCATGCGCATGCCCGGTCCCGGCCAGCCGCTCGAAGTGTTCGAAGACATGCTCGCCGTGACGCGCGACGTGGCGGCCTCGTTAGGCGCCGACTTGAAAGACGAGCAGTTGTCGGTGATGACGAGCCAGACGATCCAGCACTGTCGCGCGCGCATCGAAGACTTCTCGCGCAAGCGGATGTCGCAGCGGGCCTGATCCCGGCGGCGCCGCAGTGAAGGCCCCCCGCCAGATCCGCGACGAGATCGCATCGCTGCGCAGCGGCGATCGACCACCACAACTACCGCTACCACGTTCTCGACGATCCCGAAGTATCCGACGGCGAATACGACAAACTGTTCGATCGCCTGCGCGCGCTCGAAGCGGAAAATCCCGAGCTCGTCACGCCGGACTCGCCGACGCAGCGCGTCGGCTCGGCGCCGCAGGGCGAATTCGGCACCGTCGTGCATCGGCTCGCGATGCTGTCGCTCGACAAGAGCACGACGCTCGACGAGATCGATGCCTGGGACGCGCGCTGCCGGGCGCGGCTGGGCACGGAAGACGTACTCGAGTATTCGTGCGAACCGAAGATCGACGGCATCGCCGTCAGCCTGATGTACGAAAACGGTGTGCTGAAACTCGGCGCGACCCGCGGCGACGGCCAGAAAGGCGAGGACATTACCGCCAACGTGCGCACCGTCGCCGCGATCCCGCTGCAATTACGCGGTAAAGGCGCGCCGACCACGCTCGAAGTGCGCGGCGAAATCTATCTGCCGATCGAGGCGTTTCGCACGTTCAATGCGAAGGCCGTCGAACGCGGCGACAAGCCGATGGTGAATCCGCGCAACGGCGCGGCCGGCAGCCTGCGGCAACTCGATCCGCGCATCACCGCCGGGCGGCCGTTGAACTTCTTCTGTTACAGCGTCGGCCTCGTCGAAGGCCGGTTCGCGCCGAAGACGCAGAGCGACGTGCTCGCGGCGCTGAAGGACTGGGGATTGCGAGTGAATCCGTTGCGCGCGGTCGTGCAGGGCGCGCGCGGCTGCTACGAGTACGCCGAAGGACTGTTGGCGCAGCGTGCGCAGCTCGCGTACGAGATCGATGGCGTCGTGTTCAAAGTGAACGATCTCGAGCGACAGGAACGCCTCGGCACCATCACGCGCCGGCCGCGCTGGGCCATCGCGTACAAATATCCGGCAGAGGAAGCGACCACGCGCGTCGTCGGCGTGGAGTTTCAGGTCGGCCGCACCGGCGCGATAACGCCCGTGGCGCGCCTCGAACCCGTGTTCGTCGGCGGCGTCACCGTCAGCAATGCGACGCTGCACAACATGGACGAAATCGCGCGCCTCGGTCTGATGATCGGCGATACGGTGATGGTGCGGCGCGCCGGCGACGTCATACCGCAGGTGATGAGCGTCGTCACGTCGAAGCGCCCGAGCGACGCGACTGCGATCGTCGTACCGACGCGGTGCCCGGTATGCGGGTCCGACATTTACCGCGCCGACGACGAAGCAGTGGCGCGCTGCAGCGGCGGTCTCGATTGCCCTGCGCAGCGCAAGGAAGCGATCCGACACTTCGCATCGCGGCTGGCAATGGACATCGAAGGACTCGGCGACAAACTGGTCGATCAACTCGTCGAACGCGGACTGGTCAAACACGTCGCCGACGTCTATTCGCTCGACCTCGCGGCGCTCGAAGCGCTCGACCGGATGGGATCCAAGTCGGCCGAGAACCTGCGCGCCGCCATCGATCGAAGCCGCACCACGACGTTGCCGCGCTTCATCTATGCGCTCGGCATCCGCGAGGTGGGTGAGGCAACGGCACTCAATCTCGCGCGTCACTTCGGCGACATCGGGCCGTTGATGGAAGCGAGCCTCGAACAGCTGATCGAAGTCGCGGATGTCGGACCGATCGTGGCGGAACGCGTGCACCAGTTTTTCCAGCAACCGCACAACCGCGACGTCATCGAACGGCTGGTCGGCAAGGACATCGGCGTGCATTGGCCGGCGATGCCGCCGGTGGAACGAGCTGCTCAGGCGCCGCTCGCCGGACAGACCTGGGTGCTGACAGGCACGCTCGAGCAGCTGACGCGCGACGATGCCAAGGCCCGTTTGCAGGCGCTTGGCGCCAAAGTTGCAGGTTCCGTGTCCGCGAAGACGACGCAGGTGGTCGCAGGTCCCGGCGCCGGCAGTAAACTCGATCGCGCGACCGAGCTCGGTATTCCGGTGATGGACGAAGAGGCCTTTCTGAAACAGCTCGGGTCGCTCGAAGGCGCTTCGGGTTGAACGACCCTCGCGGTCGATGGTCCGATGTTTTCCGGAAGGTCTCTTCATCAAAAGCAAGGCAGCGGAGGTCTCATGAACGCGACCCAACGACTTCACGACCTCGGCCAGAGTCTGTGGCTCGACAACATCACGCGGGATCTCCTCAACAGCGGCACGCTGAAGCGCTACATCGACGAATGGTCGGTCACCGGGCTCACGTCCAACCCGACGATCTTCGATCAGGCGATCAAGAACAGTGCGTCGTACGACGCAGCGATCCAAAAAGGGCTGGCGGCCGGGCGCAGCGGCGAAGAACTGTTCTTCGATCTGGCGATCGACGACATCACCCGCGCCGCTGACCTGTTCGGTCCCGTTCACGCGCGCACCGCCGGCGTCGACGGCTGGGTGTCGCTCGAGGTCTCGCCGCTGCTCGCGTACGACACCGCGACCACCACTGCCGTCGCCAAGCAGCTGCACGCGCGCGCGGCGCGACACAATCTGTTCATCAAGATTCCCGGAACCAAGGAAGGGCTTCCGGCCATCGAGGAGGCGACCGTTGCCGGCGTGCCGATCAACGTGACGCTGCTGTTCTCGCGCGAACAATATCTCGCCGCTGCCGAAGCGTACTTGCGCGGCATCGAACGGCGCATCGCCGCAGGGTTGAGCGCCGACGTCGCGTCGGTGGCGTCGGTCTTCATCAGTCGATGGGATGTCTCCGTGGCATCGAAAGTACCGGCCGCGATGGCCAATACGCTCGGCATCGCAATCGGCCGACGCTGCTACAAGGCATACCGCGATCTCATCGATTCCCCGCGCTATCAGCGCGTGCTGAACAGCGGCGGCCGGCCGCAACGTCTGCTGTTCGCGAGCACCGGCACGAAAGACCCGAAGGCGTCGGACGTGTTGTACGTAAAGGCGTTTGCGTCGCCGCTGACGGTGAACACGATACCGGAGGCCACGTTGAAAGCGTTTGCGGACCATGGCGAGGTCGGCGCGTCGCTTCCGACGGACGGCGGCGATTGCGAGGCGGTCATCGCAGCGCACTCGAAAGCCGGCATCGACGTCGATGCGCTCGCATCCCAACTACAGGACGAAGGCGCGAAATCGTTCGTCAAGTCGTGGCACGAACTGATGGCTGTGATCGCGTCCAAAAGCGCCGCGCTCGAGAAAGCATGAACGTGCTGGTGGTCGACGTCGGCGGCACGCACGTCAAGATTCTCGCTACCGGGCAGAAGGACAAACGCGAGTTCTCTTCCGGTGCGAAGCTGACGGCAAAGAAAATGGTCGCGAAAGTCCGCGCGCTCGCGGCCGATTGGCAATACGACGTCGTCACGGTCGGATATCCGGGTCCGTTGCTGCACCAGCGCATCGCGGCAGAACCGCACAATCTCGGTAAAGGCTGGATGGGTTTCGATTTCGCGGCGTCGTTCGGGCGGCCGGTGAAACTCGTCAACGACGCCGCAATGCAGGCGCTCGGCGGATACCGCGGCGGCCGGATGCTGTTCCTTGGTTTCGGCACCGGCCTCGGCACCACGCTCATTGTCGACGGTGTCGTCGAGCCGATGGAACTCGGACACCTGCCGTACAAGAAAGCGACGTACGAAGACTACGTCGGCGCGCGCGCGCTCGAGCGGATGGGCCGGAAGAAGTGGAGCAAATACGTGCTCGACGTGATCGAGCGGCTGCGCGGTGCGCTGGTACCCGACGAGGTGGTGCTCGGCGGCGGTAACGCCCGATGTCTCGAAAAGCTGCCCGAGCGCTGTCGCCGCGGCGACAATGCCAACGCGTTCGTCGGCGGGTTTCGTCTGTGGGAACCGGCGGCGTGCGCGGCAACGGAGAAGCGTTCATGACGGTACCGGTGACCGAGCGAGCCGCGTGGCGCGCGCTCCAGACGCATCACGCCGCGATCTGCGAAACAGCACCTGCGCGAACTGTTCGCGGCCGATCCCGCGGCGAGCGGATCGGTTCAGCCTCGACGCGTGCGGCATTCATCTCGATTACTCGAAGAATCGCATCAGCGACGAGACGCTGCAGCTTGCTGGTGCGCCTCGCGAACGAATCCGGATTGCGTAGCCGCATCGACGCGATGTTCCGCGGCGACAAGATCAACGTCACCGAAAACCGCGCGGTGCTGCACGTCGCGCTGCGCGCGCCGAAAGGCGCGTCGATCGTCGTCGACGGCGACAACGTCGTGCCGCAGGTGCACGCGGTGCTCGACAGCATGAGCGCGTTCGCCGACCGCGTGCGCAGCGGCGCGTGGAAAGGCCACACCGGCAAGCGCATCCGCAACGTCGTCAACATCGGCATCGGCGGCTCCGATCTCGGACCGGTGATGGCGTACGAAGCGCTGCGCGCACTACAGCGAGCGCGACATGACGTTCCGCTTCGTCTCGAACGTCGACGGCACCGATTTCGTCGAGGCGACGCGCGATCTCGACCCCGCGGAGACGCTGTTCATCGTCTCGTCGAAGACGTTCACGACGCTCGAGACGATGACCAACGCGCATAGCGCGCGCGAGTGGGCGCTGAACGGCCTCGGCGGCGACGCCAAGGCGGTGGCGAAGCATTTCGTGGCCGTCTCGACCAATGCCGCAGAAGTCGCGAAGTTCGGCATCGACACCGCCAACATGTTCGGGTTCTGGGATTGGGTCGGCGGGCGCTATTCGATGGACTCGGCGATCGGCCTGTCGACGATGCTCGCGATCGGTCCCGACAATTTCCGCGCGATGCTCGCCGGCTTTCACGAGATGGACGAGCATTTCCGCACCGCGCCGTTCGAACGCAACCTGCCGGTGCTCATGGGGCTGCTGTCGGTCTGGTACAACGATTTCTTCGGCGCGCAAACCGTGGCGGTGCTGCCGTACGAGCAATATCTGAAGCGCTTTCCCGCGTACCTGCAGCAGCTGACGATGGAGAGCAACGGCAAGCACGTCACGCTCGACGGCGAGCCGCGTCGAGTGTCGACACGGCGCCGATCTACTGGGGCGAGCCCGGCACCAACGGCCAGCACTCGTTCTATCAGCTGATCCACCAGGGCACGCGGCTGATCCCGTGCGACTTCATCGCGTTCGCGCAACTCGCTCAATCCGCTTGGGGAGCATCACGACATGCTGATGGCGAACGTGTTCGCGCAGGCCGAGGCGCTCGCATTCGGCAAGACGCCGGCCGAGGTGAAGGCCGAAGGCACGCCGGACTGGCTGGTGCCGCATCGCGTGTTCGACGGCAACCGCCCGTCGAACACGCTTCTGCTCGACCGTCTCACACCGGCCGCGCTCGGCAAGCTCGTCGCGCTGTACGAGCACAGCGTCTTCACGCAGGGCGCGATCTGGAACATCGATTCGTTCGACCAGTGGGGCGTCGAGCTCGGCAAGGTGCTGGCGCAGCGCATCATCCCCGAACTCGAGCGCGCGACGACGCCGATCTGCAGCACGACAGCTCGACGAATACGCTGATCCGCCGCTATCGCAAACTCCGGGCGCGTTGAGAACCCGGCCACCATCAGGAGTCGACGCATGCAACTCGGAATGATCGGACTGGGCCGGATGGGCGCCAACATGGTGCGGCGCCTGATCAAGGGCGGCCACGAATGCGTCGTCTTCGACATGTCGCCGAAGGCGGTGCAGGCGCTCGCGAAGGAGAAGCGCGACCGGCGCCGCGTCGCTCGCCGACTTCGTGAAGAAGCTCGCGAAGCCGCGCGCGATCTGGCTGATGGTGCCGGCGGCGGTCGTCGATCAAGACGATCGCCGATCTGCTGCCGCTGCTCGAAGCCGGGCGACATCCTGATCGACGGCGGCAATTCCTATTACATCGACGACATCCGCCGCGCCAAGGAGCTGGCGCGCGAAGGGCATCCACTACGTCGACGTCGGCACCAGCGGCGGCGTGTGGGGCCTCGAGCGCGGCTACTGCATGATGATCGGCGGCGAGCCGCGACGTCGTGCAGCATCTCGATCCGATCTTCGCGCACGCTCGCGCCCGGCATCGGCGACATCGCCCGCACGCCGGGCCGCGAGAAACTCGGCGGCACGGCCGAGCACGGCTATCTGCATTGCGGGCCGAACGGCGCCGGCCACTTCGTCAAGATGGTGCACAACGGCATCGAGTACGGCCTGATGGCCGCGTACGCCGAGGGCCTGGGCATCCTGCGCGCCGCCAACGTCGGCAAGCAGCACGCACGACGTCGACGCCGAGACGACGCCGCTGCGCGATCCCGAGCACTATCAATACGACCTCAACCTGCGCCGACATCGCCGAGGTCTGGCGGCGCGGCAGCGTGATCGCGTCGTGGCTGCTCGACCTGACGGCGACCGCGCTCGTCGAAGGATCCGGCGCTCGCGAAATTCGCCGGCCGCGTCTCCGATTCCGGCGAAGGCCGCTGGACGATCAAGGCCGCGATCGACGAGGCCGTGCCGGCGCCGGTGCTGACGACCGCGCTCTACGAGCGCTTCAGCTCGCGCGGCGAAGCCGACTTCCAGGACAAGCTGCTGTCGGCGATGCGCTTCGAGTTCGGCGGACACCTCGAAAAGCCCGCCGGCAAGTGCGGCGACAGAGAAAGCCGATGAGCGACAGTCCACTCCGACGCACTGGTCTTCTTCGGCGCCACCGGCGACCTGGCGTACAAGAAGATCTTCCCGTCGCTGCAGGCGATGGTGAAGCGCGGCCATCTCGAACGTGCCGGTCATCGGCGTCGCCAAGGCCGGCTGGAATCTCGATCAGTTGCAAGGCGCGCGCGCGCGACAGCCTCGAGAAGCACGGCGGCATTCGACGCCGCGGCGTTCGACAAGCTGGCCGGGCTGCTGCGCTACGTCGACGGCGACTACACCGACCCGGCGACCTTCCACGCGCTCGCGCAGCGAACTCGGCGCCGCGCAGCGCCCGGCGCACTACCTCGCCATTCCGCCGGCGCTGTTCGGCACGGTCGTCGAGCAGCTTGACGAAGGCGGGCTGCACCGAGGGCGCGCGCGTCATCGTCGAGAAGCCGTTCGGCCACGACCTCGCGTCGGCGCAGGCAGCTCAACGCGATCCTGCTGCAGCAGCTTCGACGGAGTCGCACATCTTCCGCATCGACCACTACCTCGGCAAGCGGCCGGTGCACAACATGGTGTTCTTCCGCTTCGCCAACTCGTTCCTCGAACCGTTCTGGAACCGCAAGCTACGTCGAGAGCGTGCAGATCACGATGGCCGAGAACTTCGGCGTCCAGGGCCGCGGCGCGTTCTACGACCAGACCGGCACGATCCGCGACGTGATCCAGAACCATCTGTTCCAGGTGCTCGCCAATCTCGCGATGGAGCCGCCCGCGCGCACCGACAGCGAGTCGATGCGCGACGAGAAGGTGAAGGTGCTGAAGTCGATCCCGCCGCTCGAGCCGAAGGACCTCGTGCGCGGCCAGTTCCGCGGCTACCGCAACGAGCCCGGCGTCGCGCCGGATTCGACGATCGAGACCTTCGCCGCGCTGCAAGCTCGAGATCGATTCCTGGCGCTGGCAGGGCGTGCCGTTCTACATTCGCGCCGGCAAATCGCTGCCGGTGACGTGCACCGAGGTCGTCGTGCGCCTGCGCCGCGCACCGCGGATCTTTCCGAACTGCCGCCGGCGATCCGAACTACTTCCGCTTCCGCATCAGTCCCGACATGACGTCTCGCGATCGGCGCGACGGTGATGGACGAGGCCGACGACGAGATCGGCCAGCACGTCGAGCTGCTCGCGAGCCACCGCCCCGGCGCGCGAGGAAATGGACGCCTACGAGCGCGTGCTCGGCGACGCGATGGCCGGCGACCGCACGCTGTTCGCGCGCGAGGACTACGTCGAGGAAGCGTGGCGCATCGTCGATCCGGTGCTGAAAGCGGGCACGCCGGTGTTCGAATACGAGCCCGGCACGTGGGGGCCGAAGGAAGTCGATCGCACAGTTGGTACCGCCGCTCGGTTGGCAGAATCCACGGGTCGCGGGTTGACGATGCAGATTCGAAGTGCTCGTCGACGCCGATGCGGTAGCGCGCGCGCGCGGCACAGCTGATTGCAACGGCGGCGCGCGACGCGGTCATGGCGCGCGGTCGCTTCGTGTTCGCCGTCAGCGGCGGCCGCACGCCGTGGACGATGCTGCGGTTGCTGGCGCGCGAAGACGTGCCGTGGCAGGCGGTGCACGTCGTGCAGGTCGACGAACGCGTCGCGCCGGCAGACGATCCGGACCGCAATCTCACGCATCTGCACGAGAGCCTGCTCGCGAATGCGCCGCTGGCGGCGGAAAACGTGCACGCGATGCCGGTGGAGGCGATCCGATCCAACGGCTGCGTCGAGGCGTTATGCCGCGACGCTGCAGACGCTGGCCGGCACGCCGCCGGTGCTCGATCTGGTGCATCTCGGGCTCGGCCCCGATGGCCACACCGCGTCGTTGGTGCCCGGCGATCCGGTGCTCGACGTTACCGATGCGGACGTTGCCGTCACCGGACCGTATCAAGGCCGGCGCCGGATGACGCTGACTTACCCGATGATCGATCGCGCGCGACGGATCCTGTGGGTCGTCACCGGTGCGGACAAGGTCGGGGCGCTCGCGCAACTGCGCGCCGGCAGCCGCGACATTCCCGGCGGCCGGGTGCGATCCGACAACGCCACGCTCCTCGCGGATCGACAGGCGGCGCGCGTGAGCGGCGCCGAGCCTTTAGCGCAGGGCGTCAGCCATCCGCTTGGCGCGAGCATCGTCGCGGGTGGTGCGAACTTCAGCGTGTTCGCAAAACGCGCGACGGCCGTAGAGCTGTGTCTGTTCAATCGCGCTAACGACCCGACACCGTCGCGGGTAATCGCGCTCGACGCCCGCATTCATCGCTCGTATCACTATTGGCACGCGTTCGTTCCGGGCGTGGCACCGGGGCAACTCTACGGATACCGGGTGCATGGTCCGTTCGAGCCGGACAAGGGGCGCCGATTCGACGCGGAGAAGTTGCTGCTCGATCCGTACGCAAGAGCGGTGGCGTGGCCTTCGAAGCGCAGCCGCGACGCCGCGGCGCAGCCTGGGAACAACGCGTCAACCGCGCTCAAAGGCGTGGTGGTGGACACGACCACGTACGACTGGGAGCACGATGCACCGCCGCGTACGCCGTTCGCGCGCAGCGTCATCTACGAGCTGCACGTCGGCGGTTTCACGCGCGATCCGAGTTCCGGAGTGGCTGTCGCGAGGCGCGGCACGTTTGCGGGCGTCGTCGACAAGATTCCGTATCTGAAGGCGCTCGGCGTGACCGCGGTGGAACTGCTGCCTGTGTTCGCGTTCGACGAGCAGGCGGCGCCGCCGGGCCTCGTGAATTACTGGGGATACCAGCCGCTAGTGTTCTTCGCGCCGCATCCGGCCTACAGCATCAGCCGCGACGCGGTCGGCGCGCTCGACGAATTCCGCGACATGGTGAAGGCCCTGCATCGCGCCGGTATCGAGGTCATTCTCGACGTGGTCTACAACCACACCGCGGAGGGCGATGCCGACGGTCCGACGCTGTCGCTGCGCGGGTTCGCGAACGACACGTACTATCTGCTCGAAGCGGACGGCGACTACGCCGACTACACCGGCTGCGGCAACACGCTGAACGCCAACGAATCGGTGGTGCGGCGGTTGATACTCGACAGCCTGCGCTACTGGGCGAGCGAGATGCACGTCGACGGTTTCCGGTTCGACCTGGCGGCCGTTCTATCGCGCGATGCGGACGGGCAGCCGATGGTGTCGCCGCCGATCGTCCGCGACATCGAATCGGACCCGGCGCTCGCGCACGTCAAGCTCATCGCCGAAGCGTGGGATGCCGGCGGGCTGTATCAGGTCGGCGGCTTCGCCGGCGAAACATGGAAGGAATGGAACGGTAAGTTCCGCGACGACGTCCGCGCGTTCGTCAAAGGCGATCGCGACACGGTCCGTTCGTTGGCGTACCGGCTCACCGGCAGCCCCGACGTCTACGCGCACCAGGACCGCGAGCCGGAGCAGAGCATCAACTTCGTCGCGTGCCACGACGGCTTCACGCTGAACGATCTCGTTTCGTACGACGTCAAGCACAACGAAGAAAACGGCGAGGGCAATCGCGACGGCGCGGACGACAACCGCAGCTGGAATTGCGGCGTGGAGGGTCCCACCGACGATCCGGCGATCGAGACACTGCGCAACCGTCAGGTGAAGAACTTCCTCGCACTGACGCTGCTCGCCGTCGGCACGCCGATGCTGCTCGCGGGCGACGAGGTGCGTCGCACGCAACGCGGCAACAACAACGCCTACTGCCACGACGATGCGACGACGTGGTTCGACTGGACATTGCTCGAACGCCACGCCGACGTGTTGCGGTTCACGCGCGAGCTGATCGCATTCCGGCTGAACCGGCGCCTGCCGATCGAACGCGCGCAGACCACGCTCGCCGAACTGCTGCGCGACAACGCCGTGCAGTGGCACGGCGTCGAACTCGACGCGCCGGACTGGGGAGAACAGTCGCACGCGCTGGCCGTCACGACGCGGCTTGTCGGCGACCGGATGCTGCTGCACGCGATGGTCAACGCGTATTGGGAGCCGCTCGACTTTCAGCTTCCGGACCCGGGCACCGATCACACCGGTTGGCGGCGCTGCGTCGACACCGCGCTCGCATCGCCGCACGACATCAGTTCGTGGAATGACGCGCCGACGCTGAGTACGCCGACGTACCGGGTAGCGGCGCGCACGGTGGTAGTCCTCGTCGCCGGTTCGCGTGACGGCGGTCGAGCGTGACATCGAAAGCGCGCACCGCCGAACACGAACGCCTGGCGACGTCGACGTACCGGGAGCCCGGCGAGTGGAAAGCGATCGGTCCGTACGTGAGCGAGCGTGCGTGGGGCACCGTGCGAGAGGATTACAGCGCCGACGGCGATGCCTGGAATTACTTTCCGCATGACCACGCGCGCTCGCGGGCTTACCGGTGGAACGAAGACGGTCTCGCCGGAATCTGCGATCTCGAACAGCGAATGTGTTTTGCGCTGGCGCTGTGGAACGGCCGCGATCCGTTTCTGAAGGAACGCATCTTCGGTCTGTCCGGCACCGAAGGAAATCACGGCGAAGACGCGAAGGAGTACTGGTGGTATGTCGACGCCACGCCGACCGCGTCGTGGCTGCAATGGCGCTATCACTATCCGCAGGCCGAGTTCCCGTATGCGCGTTTGCGCGAAGAGAATGCGCGGCGCGACCGCACGCAGCGCGAGTTCGACCTGGAACATACCGGCGCGTTCGACGCGCACCGTTACTGGCAGGTCGAGGTCGACTACGCGAAAGCGGCGCCGAACGACGTGTGCGTGCGCATCCGCATCCGCAACGCGGGACCGGATGCGGCGGAACTGCACGTGTTGCCGACGTTGTGGTTCCGCAATCGATGGGCGTGGGATCTGAACGCGGTGCGCCCGTCGATCCACGCGGTCGACGGCCGTGCATGTGCGGTCGCCGAGGAGGAACGCATCGGCAGATGGTTGCTCGAAGCGGGTGAGGGCAGCCGCGGCGCGCCGCAGTTGTTGTTCTGCGACAACGACACGAACTTCGCGCGGGTGTTCGCCGGCCCGGCGCAGGCGCCGTATCCGAAAGACGGCATCAACGACCACGTCGTAACGGGTGCCGCCACGGTGAATCCGGAGCGTCGCGGCACCAAGATGGCGTGCTGGTACCGCGAGACGGTCGCGCCCAACGAGACCGTTGAGCTGCGGTTGCGACTGGCGCGCAGCGATGTCGAAACCGCGCTCGATCTGGCTGCCGGCTTCGACCGCACGTTTGCCGACCGCGCGCGCGAGGCCGACGAATACCACGCGTCGATGCGCATGGCGCGACACGACCGACGAAGAGGCCGCGGTGATGCGGCAGGCGTGCGCCGGCATGGTGTGGAGCCAGCAGTTTTATCACTACGACGTGGCTCGCTGGCTCGACGGCGATCCGACCCAACCGGCGCCGCCGGCCGCGCGCAAGACCGGCCGCAACGCGAATTGGCGGCATCTCAACAACCACGACATCATCGCGATGCCGGACAAGTGGGAGTATCCGTGGTACGCCGCATGGGATCTGGCGTTCCACTGCGTCGTGCTCGCGAACACCGATCCCGCGGCCGCAAAGCACCAGCTGCTGCTGATGTGCCGCGAATGGTACATGCATCCGAACGGTCAACTTCCCGCGTACGAATGGAAATTCGAAGACGTCAATCCGCCGGTGCACGCGTGGGCCGCGCTGGCGGTGTTTCGTATCGACGGCGGCACCGACTTCGAATTTCTCGCGAGCGCGTTCCACAAGCTGCTGATCAACTTCACTTGGTGGGTGAACCGCAAAGACGCGCTCGGCGACAACATCTTCGAAGGCGGCTTTCTCGGCCTCGACAACATCGGCCCGTTCGACCGCTCCGCAATGCTGCCTGACGGCGACGTGCTGGAGCAGTCCGACGGCACCGCGTGGATGGGCAAGTTCTGCCTCAACATGCTCGAAATGGCGCTGCGATTGGCGAACCGCGATCACTCGTACGAGGGCGTGGCGCTGAAGTTCTTCGAGCACTTCGCCGCGATCGCCGAGGCGATGGGCGAGTTGTGGGACGAAGCGGACGGCTTCTTCTACGACCGGTTGCGGATGCCCGACGGATCGTCGCGACCGTTGCGCGCGCGTTCGATGGTCGGCCTGCTGCCGGTGTTCGCCGCGGTGCGACTGGAGCCGGCGCTGTGGGAAAACCTGCCGGACTTTCGCGCGCGTGCGGCGTGGTTCCTGCGGCACCGGCGCGATCTCGCGCACCTCGACGAGTTCAAAACCGGCTGGCGCATCCAGCTCGCGACGCTCGTCGACACGTCGCAATTGCGGCGCGTGCTCTCGCGGATGCTCGACGAGAACGAATTCTTCTCGCCGTTCGGTCTGCGTTCGCTGTCGCGCTTCCATCGCGACCACCCCCTCGTGGTGCCGTTGGCCAACGGTGAGGCTCGCCTCGATTACGAGCCGGCCGAAGTCGTCGAGCGGCATTTTCGGCGGCAACTCGAACTGGCGCGGCCCGATCTGGTTTCCGCTGAATTTCCTCGCGCTCGAATCGTTGCGGAATCTGCACGAGTGTCTCGGCGAACGACTTCACGGTGGAATTGCCGACCGGCTCCGGTAAGCAGGCGACGCTCGGCGAAGTGGCGGACGAACTGGAGCGGCGGCTGCTCAAACTGTTCCTGCTCGACGAGAACGGCCGCCGCCCGATCTACGGACAGTCGGCGCTGTTTCAGAACGATCCGCAGTGGCGCGACCGGATTCTGTTCTACGAATATTTCGACGGCGACACCGGCGAAGGTCTCGGCGCCGCGCACCAGACCGGATGGACCGCATTGGTCGGCGCACTGGTGGCGAATCGTGGGCGGCGTTGGGAACGTAGGGGCCCGTGATTTCGATCGGGTTGGTGACGGGTGATCGGTGTGCCGGACGCGCTCGAGCCATCCCTGGGCGCTCCTTTCGCGACATCCCTGTCGCTCAAGGGTTCCGTAACGGCGACACCGATCACCCGCCACCTTCCACATTCGAACTCGCGCCTTCGTTCGTCGAGAGGGAGATGAACGCGCGCTTTGCGCGCGTTCACGCACGACACACGACTAGCGGTGGTGGCGCGACCCAGGCGGAGGTGGGTGAATGTTGCTTCGTCCCGTTACGGAACCCTTGAGCGCCATGGATGGCGCGAAAGGAGCGACCAGGGATGGCTCGAGCGAGTCCGAAGCAGCATTCACCCACCTCCGCCGCGAATCGAAGCTCCATCATCGTACGCAACGCCCGGATACCGTCGATCAGCGAGTTGATCAGCCAGTCGAAACTGCGATCGACGTCGAGCGGTAGCCCGAATCCGCCGTGTCGTTCGAGCGTTGCGAAACCGTGGATGGCGCTGCGCAGGCCGCGTAGTGCGTGCAGGGCCGAGTCGCGATCGAGGCCGTAGCCCTGGAGAACGAGCAGACACGTCTTCACGACGCGATCGGCTGCTTCGTTCCACGCGCGGTCGCGCTTCGGCGGCGCGGCGACGGTTGCTTCGGCGAGACCCGGATGCTCTTTCAGAAACGCGCGATGTGTCTGGGCCATCGCGCGCACTGCGTCGTCGCCGCTCTTGCCGACGGTGGCGCGCAGCATTGCGTCGTCGAGCATCGCGGCCGCGCGCAATGCGAGCATCCGTCGAAGGCCGCTCACGCCGTCGACGTGGTTGTACAGCGACGGCGTCTTGATCTTGAGCCGTGCGGCGAGCTCGCCCATCGACAACTCGTGCCAGCCGTGTTCGTCCACCTGGCGGACCGCTTCGGCGACGACGTCGTCCTGCGAATAACCGGCTTTAGCGCCCATCCGTCGCTCCGTGTTGCAGGAACGCGACGATCGGCGGCGCGGTCTTGTCCGGCATTTCGGCGTGTGGATAGTGGCCGGCGCCGTCGACCATCAGCACACCGCCGTTCAGACGCTTCGCAACGAGCAGCGCTTCGTCCGCCGGGTTTGCAAAGTCGGGGTCGCGCGAGCCCATCACCACGAGCACGCGCGCCGTCACGTGGTCGAGCTTCGCTTCGCTCGCCGCTTTCGACGCCGACAGCATGGCGTTGACCACGCGCATGCGTCCGTCGAGCGACGCGGAGAGCGCTGCTTTGTAAGTCTCGAAGTCGTCCGGCTTGTCGGTTGGATACAGCGACGAGTAGTACGCGAGCCATGCGGGTCGAGCCCAGAAGCCGCGGAACGCCACGTTCAGCAATGCGCGCTGATACCACGGCGCGGGCATTTCGCGCACGAACGGTCCGATCAGCACGATGTTCGAGACGACGTCGGGCAGCGCCGCGGCGGCCCACACGGCCGACGCCGCGCTCGCCGAATTGCCGATGATCGTTGCGTGTTCTGCGCCGAGTTTGTTCAGAAGCGCAACCATGTCGTCGCCGATCGCATCGGCCGAGTAGCTCGCGAAGTCCGCGGTTGAGTCGCCGAGGCCGCGCAGGTCCATGAGCACCACGCGATAGCCCGCATCGACGATCGCCGGTGCGAGAAAGCGGTACTGCGCGCGCACGTCGCCGATGCCGGGTGCGCACAGCACGATCGGTCCGCGCGAACCGATGACTTCATACGCCACCTGTCCGTCGGGCCGATCCAGCATCTCTGCGTGGGTCGCGGCCGCCGCCAATGCCAATCCGATCGTGAGCGTCAACATGATCGCGTACCTATTCATATTCGTCATTAGACTAATATAATTAGTTAAGGAAGTCGAGCGTCGAACGCAGCGGCGCGGCAGCGATTCGCCACTGGTCAGCGACGCGTCATACGGCGTAGGCTCACGCGCTCTTCGTGCCGCGTGAAATCGATCCGTTCCATGCCGCGTGCGTTTTCCGATGACTGAAGCCGCCCTCGACGATGCGTTGAAAGAGCGCATTCAGGTCGCTTATCGCACGTGGCTCGGCGCGCGCGAGTTTCGTTCGCGGCGCGGCCAGCGCGAGATGATCGCGACGATCGCGCGCGTGCTGACGCGGCCGGAAGGCGAACGTCGCATTGCAGCCATCGAAGCCGGCACCGGCACCGGCAAGACCGCCGCGTATTGCGTCGCGGCGATACCGATCGCGAAGGCGCTCGGCAAACGTCTCGTCATCGCGACCGCTACGGTCGCGTTGCAGGAACAGATCGTGCTGCGCGATCTGCCGGACCTCGCGGCGCGCACCGGACTCGAGTTCGGTTTCGCGCTGGCGAAAGGCCGCCAACGCTACGTTTGCCTGAAACGTCTTGACGATCGGCTGCGCAGCGACTCACAGGACGCGTTGCCGATGTTCGAACCGGTGTCGGGCGATGCGCGCGTGCTGTACCAGGGTCTGTTGGGCGCGTTTGCGCGCGGTACGTGGGACGGCGACGTCGACAGCTGGGCTGACGGCGTCGATGAGGCGCACTGGCGCAGCGTCACCACCGATCACCGCGGCTGTTCGAGCAGCCGTTGCGGATTCTTTCGTCAATGTCCGTTCTTCAAAGCGCGCGGCGGTCTCGAGAAAGCCGACGTGGTGGTCGCGAATCTCGACCTGGTGCTGGCCGACCTCGCGCTGGGCGGCGGCGCGGTGCTGTCCGATCCGGCCGACACCATCTACGTCCTCGACGAAGCCCACCATCTGCCGGACAAGACCCAGCAACACTTCACGTACCGGTTGCGACTGCGCGGTGCGCTGCAGTGGCTCGATCAGATCAACTCGAGCGTCGGTACGCTGGCGCAGCGGGTCGGACGGCCGCCGGAACTGATGTCGCTGGTGCACGGCATCGCGGCGTCGACCACCGCGCTCGCCACGCCGATCGGTCGGCTGATCGAACACGCGGCTGCGCTCGAATACGTGTCGCGCGACGACGAGCGCCATCTGTTCCGGTTCCCGCTCGGCCGCATTCCGGCGGCGGTCGGCGACCTCGCCGCCGACGCCGCGAAAGACATGGAAGGCCTGGCCATGCAGGTCGATGCGGTGCACGGGCTGTTGCAGGAAGTGGTGGACGGTCAACGCAGCTGGGAACACGGCCACGAAGCCGAAGACTGGCTCGGCATCGTCGGGCAGCACGTCAATCGCGCCGGCGGCTCCGCCGCGCTGCTGCTCGACTATCGCGACGGCGCCAACGACGAAGCAGAGCCGCGCGCGCGCTGGGCAACGCGTCTGCTGTTCGACAACGGCGACGACTTCGACCTGGTGTCCGCGCCGATGCAGCCCGGTTCGCTGCTGGAGGATGCGTTGTGGTCGCAGGCGTACGCGGTGATCTGCACGTCGGCGACGCTCACGGCGCTGGGGCGCTTCGATCGATTCCTCGAACGCGCCGGGCTCGGCGAAGACGTGGTGGTGCAGCGCATCCCGAGCCCGTTCGATTATCCGAACATCGCGACGTTCAACGTTCCGGCGATGACCGCCGACCCGCGCGATGCGTCCGCGCACACCGACGAAGTCACCGAGCTGTTGCCCGGCCTGCTCGCGCTCGATCGCAGCGCGCTGGTACTGTTTGCGTCGTGGCGTCAGCTGAACGAAGTGGTGCGCCGGCTGCCGCAGGCGCTCGTCGATCAGCTGAAGGTGCAAGGCAGCGGCAGCAAGCAGGCATTGCTGAACGCGCACCGCGAAGCGATCGACGCGGGGCGGTCGAGTTATGTCGTTGGCGTGGCGAGTTTCGCCGAAGGCGTAGACCTGCCCGACGACTACTGCCGCCACGTCATCGTCGTGAAGCTGCCGTTCGCAGTGCCGGACGATCCGCTCGACGAAGCGATGGCCGAATGGCTCGAGGCGCAAGGCCGCAATCCGTTCTTCGAGATTTCGTTACCCGACGCAGCGATGCGGCTCGTGCAAGCGTGCGGCCGCCTGATACGACACGAGGGCGACCACGGTCGCATCACGCTGCTCGACCGCCGCATCGTCACGCAACGCTACGGTGCGCGTTTGCTGGACGCACTGCCGCCGTTTCGGCGCGTGCTTGGTGCATGATGAGAAAAACCGAGGTGCAACGATGAGCGACATGAAGCCTTTATTGATGTTCCTGGTGTTATCGCTGATTTCGAACGTGGCGATGGCGGTTCCGTTCTGGGGCGCGAAGGAGTCGAGCCCGGCCGACACGGCTCCCGCGGCGCTGAAGCCCGGTCAGTTCGTGTGGGATCCGGGCACGGCTCCGGAGGGTCCGATGGTCGTCGTGGTCAGCCTCACCGAGCAGCGTGCCTACGTGTACCGCAACGGCGTCGAGATCGGCTTCACCACGGTCAGCACGGGCAAACCCGGACACGAGACACCGACGGGAATTTTCACGATCCTGCAGAAAGACGCGGACCACCACTCGTCGCTGTACAACGATGCGGCGATGCCCGACCAGGAGCGACTCACCTGGGATGGTGTCGCGCTGCATGCGGGCGGACTGCCCGGGTATCCGTCGTCGCATGGCTGTGTGCACCTGCCTTCGAAGTTCGCCGCGGATCTGTTCGGTCAGTCGCACCTGGGTATGACCGTCGTCATCGTGAACGCCAAGACGGCTCCGGTGGACGTGGTGCATCCGTCTGCCCTGGCACCCGTCGATGCGACGAAAGGCGCGGATGACGTCGACGCCCGTCTGCAGGCGGGTGAAGCGTCTCGTTGGGAGCCCGAGAAGTCGCCGGACGGACCGGTTTCAATCCTGATCAGCGCGGCGGACCAGCGGGTGATCGTGCTGCGCAACGGCGTCGAAATCGGCCGCGCGCAGGTCGCGGTGACCGATCCGCAAAAGCCATTGGGCACACACGCGTTCATCGTCAAAGCGGGCGAAGGATCGGGCGCCAGCGTGCTGGTTGCCGGCGCGGCGGCGCGCAATTGGATGGCCGTTCCGATGCCGGGCTATGGCGATGCTGCAGGCAGCGATCTATCCAGTGTCGTCGGCGGGCGGCTGCGTCTGCCGCAGGACTTTGCGAAGTCGTTGTACCCGCTGCTGGTTCCCGGGACGACTCTCCTGGTGACCGGCGCGCCAGTCCTGGAGGAGAACTCCGGATCGAAACTCACCGTGATCAGTTCGGGCAATCCGAGCTGATCACGGCATCACCCGGCGGGTGTGGCGTCGCAGCTCAGGAACTGCGACCGATGCAGCCACTGGGTATCGGGGTAGTAGGCGAAGACCGCGGCGCCGTCTTTCAACGTGTCGATCACCGAGCGGGCAATCTCCGGACGCAAGGCCGGGCAGCCCCAGCTGCGTCCGATGCGCCCCATACTCGCGGCGAGCGCCTCGCTCACGTACGGGGCTCCGTGCATTACGATGGCGCGCGCCAGCGCATGGTCGTTGGTTCCTTCTTCGAGCCCGAGCAGACGCAGCGAATATCCGTTGCTTCCCTGGTAGGCCTCGGCCGTTCTGAAAAGGCCGAGGCTCGTCATGTGGCTGCCTTCCTGATTCGAGAATTTCTCCGCGAGCCGATCGCCCGTGCCTTTCCCGTGTGCGACGAGTTCCTCGAACAGCAGTCGACCGTGGGCCGCGTCGAAGACCCACAGCCGCGGTTCGCTCGAGGGTCTGGAATAGTCGATCACCGCAAGATTGCCGACCGCGGCGAGCTGCCCTTTGCGATGCGCGCAGTCTGCAGCGCGTGCAGCCAACTGCAGCACCGCAGGATTTGCGTCCGGCGCAGCTGCACTCAAGAGGCTGGCCAGGTCACCCGCCGCGCGGGCGTAGGTGCTCGTTAGCGCGAGGACCGACGCAGATTCCGAACAGTGACAGCCGTCTATCGAGCATTCGTGACTCCACGGTTTCTACGGCGTGCCGTTCGTTGCCGGCACGAATCCTGCAGCCTGTCGGAATGCGCCCACGTCGGTGATCGGCGTTCCGGGCGGAACGGCATCGAACTTGCCGCGGCTGTAGATCACCAGGCGCTGTTTCTGCACCAGTTCGAGCAGGTGGTCGTAGAACGCGAGCAGATGCGGCTGATCGATCAGCTCGATCTGTTGCGCGATCTGTTCGCGCGAGTCGAACGTCGTGAAGCCGACGTCGAGGTCACTCCAGTAACGCTGGCTGCGGTCGGCGAGGTTCTTGTCGCGTTCGCGCAGACGACCGATGAGACCCTGTTTGTAAGCCGCGTACTCTTCGCCCGACATCGCCGCGAGTTCGCCGCGATAGTGCGTGAGGAACGACTGCGAGACGTCGAGCACCTTGTTCGGTCCCGCGACCGGGCTTTGCACGACGAACGCGATGCCCGGCACGCGGCGTAGCACCGACGGCGTGACGAGCACGACGTAGCCGAGCTGTTGTTCGGTGCGCAGTTCGTTGTAGTACGCGCTGCGCATCACCTGACTCGTCAGGCCGAACAATGCGCGTTCCGCGAACGACTCGTTGGCGCCCTGGAGGTACATCACCATCGCGGAGTCCGCGTTGTCGATCGTCAGCGGATAGGTGAAGTCACCGGTCGGCAATTTCGCGACGGTATTCGACAACGCATCTACCGCGTCTACATGCAGCGTCGAGGTGACGACGCGCGCCACATGCGCGGCTTCCTCCGAACTGACGTTGCCGTGCATCAGCACCAGTGCGCCATAGTGATTCAGGTGGTCGCGTTGCCACGCCGCGAGACGTTCCGGCGTTACGTCGGCCAGCGCGTCGGACAACTGTGCCGGCGGCCAGCCGCCCGCGATCATCACCTGCGACAGAGTTGCCAGCGCCTGTTCGTACGGGCGGCCCGCGACGAAGTTCTGCCACGAACGGCGCAGCTCTTCGCGATAGTCGGCCACCTTCTCCTGCGACGGGGCGATGTTCGCGAAGACATCGAGGATGCGACCGAGCAGCAACGGTTGCTTGTCGTCGTACCCGGCGACGCTGATCAGGAAACCGTTGGACTGCACGTCGATGTCGTAGCTGAGACCGGCGACTTCGGCCGGATACGCGAACGTATTGAGCGCATCGAGAACGAGGCGGGCGTAGAGGTTCGCGTAGGCCGCGTCGCGTCGGCGTGCGGAATCCGCCGGCGACGTCGAGCCTGAGGTACATCGTGGCGCGCGGCGTGCCGAAGCTCGTGTCGGGTGCCCACCACAGCGCCAGACCGGGCGTCGAATCGACGCGCTTCGGTACCGATTCCGGCTGCGTCTCGAGTTTCAGGTTGGTCGGCAGAAATTCGTTCGGGGGCGGCAGCGCGAGACCGAACTCCGCGGGCGTGCCGCCGCCGAGATTGGTTGCGAGCTTCTGGTCGCCGTACGGCACCTGGAACCACGGTTCGATCTTGTCGGCGTCGACCTTCTGGCCGCTGACTTCGAGCAGCAGGTTGTCCGGGCGCAGCGCGTCGACGTAACGGCGAATCAGCGCTTCGTCGTAGTGCTCCATCAGATACGGGCCTTCGAGCACGTCCTTCACCGGATACAGCCGCAGGTTCGGCGCGGTGTTGTAGACGAAGCTCATCGGCGACGAACTCTCCTGGAATCGGAACGCGAGCCCGGCGACTTTCGCCTGTTCCTCATAGCGCCATTTCGCGATGCCGTCGGTGCGGATCAACGCGATGTAGTCGAACAGAGCGCGCGTGATGTCGTCGATGTGCGCCGAGCCGTCTTCGGTGAGTTCGATGGACACCATCACCAGCGCGTTGTCCGCGTCGAATCGGGCGGCGCTCGCGCCCAACGATTCGATCCAGCCGCGCGCCTTCAATTGCGCGTGGAGGCTGCCGACGCCTTCGTGGCCGAGCAGATTGGCGACGAACGCGCCCGGCTTTTCGCGGAAATACGGATCGAGATTCGGCACGGGGAAGTTGTACGTCACCTGGCGCGAGTCTTTCACCGTCTGATACGTCAGTTTTCGCGGCAGCGTGCCGGGCTCGAACATCGGCCCGATCGGCGCCGGCTTGGCAATCGGCCGGCGCGGAATGGCCGAGAACTTCTCGGTGACCCACGCTTGCAGCTGATCGAGCGATTGGCTGCCGAGCACCACCAGCGCCATCTGATCGGCCGAATAGTGGGTGCGATAGAACTCGACCAGGTCGGTGCGCACGTCGCCGCTCAGCGTGTCGAGGCTGCCGACCGAGAAGCGGGCGCCCGGATGCGTCTGGCTCATCACCTGCTTCTCGACCGCCCCCGCGCGCCAGTCGTCGTCCTTCAGGTACAGCTGATACTCGGAGTTGACGGCGTTCTTCTCCCGCTCCACATACGCGGCGTCGAACGTCGGTGCGATGAAGAACTGCGCGAATCGGTCCAACCCGCCTTCGAGGAACGGCGTCTGGATGTCGAAGAAGAAGTTCGTGTGGTCCGACGCGGTGTAAGCGTTGAACGTGCCGCCGTGCGTCGTGATGAAGTTCTGATAGTCGTCTACGTCGGGGTACTTCGTGGTGCCGAGAAACAGCATGTGCTCGAGGAAGTGCGCGAGACCGGCGCGACCTTCGGGATCGTCGTAGCTGCCGCGGTAAACGGCCAGTGCGGCGGCGGACTTGTCCGTCGACGGATCCGAGACCAGCACCGAGATCAGACCGTTCGGAAGCGTCACGGCCCGGTACTCGCGGTGATCGTTCGGGCTCTTGATGATCGTCGTCGAACTGGCGGGCAGCGTTGCGCACGCGGCCAGCAGAACGAGCATGACGATCGATTGCGTTCGACGCAGCAGTGCCAGCAGCAGCGCGCGCTGCGGAAGAAAACGGTTCAACGGAGTCTCCGGTTTGTCGGCGGGCGCGCCGATTGTAAAGCAAGGCCTCGCGCGCCGAGCGCGAGAAATGGCGATCCGTCCTACAAATCCGGCGTTTCAGCGCCGTCGCGCGAGCGTCAGCCCGTCGCCGATCGGCAACAGCACGGTGTCGACGCGCGAATCGTCATGCACCTTCGCGTTCAACGCGCGAATCGCCTTGGTGTCGGCGTCCTGCCGCGATGCATCGACCACCGCGCCGTTCCACAGCGTGTTGTCGATGCCGATCAGGCCGCCGACGCGCACCAGTTTCAGCGCGCGTTCGTAGTAGTTGTCGTAGTTGCTCTTGTCGGCGTCGATGAAGGCGAAATCGAACGTGTCGCCCTGGCCGGCGGCGATCAATTGATCGAGCGTTGCAACGGCGGGTCCGAGCTTCAGATCGATCTTGCCGGCGACGCCGGCCATCGCCCAGTGACGCTTGCCGATCGACGTCCATTCCTCGGACACGTCGCAAGCGACGAGCTTGCCGTCGCTCGGCATGGCCTCGGCGACCGCGAGCGCCGAGTAGCCGGTGAACGTGCCCACCTCGAGCGCGCGCTTCACGCCCAACAGTTTGACGATCATCTGCATGAAGCCCGCCTGCTCCGGCGAGATCTGCATCATCGCCATCGGCAGCTTCGCGGTTTCGACGCGCAGCGCGGCGGCGGTGGCGGACTCGCGCACACCGACTTGCATCAGGTATTCGTACAGCGGCGGCGTGATCTGAAGCGTGCGCGCGGACATGGTGGTGACTCCGTAATGACGTCGCTAACCTTAGCCGATGTCACCGTCTGCGAGAAATACCTGGCTGCCAGTGGCGCGAGCGATCGCCGCTGACTTCGGCTCGGCCGCGAAACGGCCGATGTACATCGCGATAGCCGGCGCGCAGGGCAGTGGTAAATCGACGTTGGGGGAGGTCCTGACGGAGCAGTTGGTCTTGTCGGGGATCAGCGCCGTAACGTGCTCGTTGGATGACTTCTATCTCGAACGCGCGCGACGCATCGAGCTGGCGCGGACCGTACATCCATTGCTGATCACGCGCGGCGTTCCGGGCACGCACGACATCGAGTTGTGCGCGACGACGCTCGACAGCGTGACGCGAGGGCCGACGTCGATGCCGAAGTTCGACAAGGGTCTCGACGACCGCATCGATCGCAGCATATGGCCGATGGCCGACACCGCCGACGTGGTAGTCATCGAGGGTTGGTGTCTCGGCGCTCAACCGCAAGCGGCTGACGATCTCGGTGCACCGGTGAATGAACTGGAGCGAGACGAAGATCCGGACGGGCGCTGGCGCCGCTTCGTGAACGAAGCGCTCGCCGACTATCAGACGCTGTTCACTCGCTTCGATCGGCTCGTGTTCCTTCAAGCGCCGGACTTCGATGCCGCGCGCCGCTGGCGCGCGGAACAGGAACTGCAGCTGCCGCGGGAACGGCGCATGAGCGCGCAGCAGCTGCGGCGTTTCACCGCGCACTACGAGCGGCTTACGCTGTGGATGCTGAAGGACTTGCCGAACCGCGCAGATCTGACGGTGACGCTCGACCGGGATCACGCCATCGAGACTTCGATCACGAAATCCGCGCACTGAGCCGATGCTTGGTCGTTCATGTTCGGTTCAGGGCCGGAACCGTATCGTGGCGGTCAGGATTGTTCGTAAGACGAAACACAGGAGAACCGTTATGAAGCCCTTCCGCACGCTCGCCGCCGGATTGCTGATCCCGTCGATGGCGTTCGCAGGCAGCTATGAGCAGGCCCGCGTCGTCGGCGTTCAGCCGGTGTACGAAACCGTCAGCTATACGGTGCCGCGCGAGCAGTGCAACGAACAGCGCGTGCAGACCGGAAGCGGTGGCGGTACGTCCGTGGCGATTCCTTTGTTGGGCGCCATTGCCGGCGGTGCGCTCGGTTCTGCGGTCGCCAACGGCCACCACAACAACCAGACTGGCGCCGTGATCGGTGCGGTCCTCGGCGGCGCAGCCGGTTACGACGTTGCGCGTCGGAACGCGACGCCTCGCTATGTGACCTACGGAACCCAGGAGGTGTGTTCCGAAGTGCAGGACGTGCACGAGGAAGAACGCATCAGTGGCTACAACGTGCGCTACACGTATATGGGCCAGACGTATTCGACGTTCACCCGCAATCCGCCGGGCGACACGGTGCGAGTACGCGTCGACGTGACGCCGGCGTTCTAACGACCGCACTGTGTGGATGACCTGAACGCTCAGCGTACAATGCGACCATGAACATTCGCTCACGATCGTTGCTTGCTGCGGTGCTGACGGCCGCGCTGACACTGACGTGTCTGCCGGCCGGTGCCGACCGCGGGGGCCACGACCATGGTTCCGAAAACGACGGCATTTCGGCCGATCAGGCGGCCTCGATCGTGAAGCGTGCGTATGACGGGCGCGTCGTATCGGTGAAGCAGGAAGGCAACGTATACAAGGTGAGAGTGCTGCTCGACGGCGGCCGGGTGAAGACCGTGTCGGTCGATTCGCGCGGCAACTTGAGAGAGTCGAACTGATCCCCCAAAGGAATCCCGATGCGCGTTTTGGTGATCGAAGACGATGCGGGACTGCGCGCCCAGCTCGTCGAGAACCTGAAGGAAGCCGGTAACGTGGTCGATGCTGCCGCGGACGGCGACGAAGGCGTCTACTTCGGCCGCGAGTTCGAATACGACGCCGCGGTCGTGGACCTCGGTCTGCCGAAGCGAGACGGCATCGCGGTGATCAAGGCGCTGCGCGAACTCGGCCGCAGTCTGCCGATCCTGATTCTCACCGCGCGCGCCCATTGGCAGGACAAGGTGGTCGGGCTCGAAGCGGGCGCCGACGACTACCTGACGAAACCGTTTCACATGGAGGAACTGCGCGCGCGGCTGAACGCATTGATGCGCCGCGCGGCGGGTCACGCATCGCCGGTGATCACGGTAGGGACGTTTGCGCTCGACACCGCGCGCAAGGAAGCGCGCGTCGGCGACGAAACCATCGAGTTGACCGCGTTCGAGTATCGCGTGCTCGAATATCTCGTGTTGAATGCGGCGCGCGTGGTTTCGAAAACCGAACTCACCGACCATCTGTACGAACAGGACTTCGATCGCGACAGCAACGTCATCGAAGTGTTCATCGGTCGCCTGCGCCGCAAGCTCGACCCCGAAGGCAAGTTGAATCCGATCCGCACCGTGCGCGGTCAGGGTTACCGTTTCTCCCCCGAGGAATCGAGTTAGACGTTGGCGCAGACGTCGCGAATCGGTCTGCGCGCACGCCTGCTGCTGACGAGCACGCTGGTGCTCGGTCTCGGACTCGGCCTCACCGGTTGGGTGCTCGATCGATCGTTCACCGCGAGCGTCGTCGCCGGCGCCGAAGAGCAGCTGAAGCTGTTGATCTATTCGCTGCTCGGCGCTGCAGAGGAAGAAGGCACGACGCTGCGATTTCCGTCGTCGCCGCTCGAGCCGCGGCTGGAGCAGCCCGAGTCGGGCCTTTACGCAACCGTTAGCGACGCGCAAGGCAACGTGATCTGGCGGTCGCCATCGCTGCAATACGGCAACCTCGCGTGGTTGCGCCTCGCGCCGCCGCCCACCGATCGGAAGCTGGTGCCAGGCAGCTTTCTGTTTCGCGAAACGGATGGCCGTTTCGAGATGTTCTACCGCGTGATCTGGGAGACCGAGGGCGATCAGATCTTCACGTTCCGCGTGATCGCCGACCAGGCGCCGTTCCGGCTCGCGATCGCGAGCTTCCGCAGAACGTTGATGTTCGGTCTCGCGGCGGTGGTGATCGCGCTGATGGGCGCGCAGGTGCTCGCCATCGCGTGGGGTTTGCGACCGGTGGCGACCATGGCGTCGCGCATCGAAGCGATCGAGGCGGGGCGTCGCGAGCGCATGGGCGAGGACTATCCGCCCGAACTGTCCGGTCTCGCGCGCAACATCGATCGCTTCATCGATCACGAAATCAGCAGTCGCGACCGCTATCGGACCGCGATGGACGATCTCGCGCACAGTCTCAAGACGCCGCTCGCGGTGTTTCGCAACGCGTTGTCGTCCGGTGACGCCGAGGACCAGAAGCTGCTGCGCGATCAGCTCGACCGGATGGAAACGACCGTTGCGCACCAGCTGTCGCGCGCGATGGCGGCGCGACCCGTCGTGTTGGCGGGGTGGACTGCACCGGCGCCGCTGGCGGAACGGTTGATCAAGGCGCTACGAACCGCCTACATCGCGAAAAATGTTGTCGCGGAGCAGCACATTCCGGCTGAACTCGTGTTGCGCTGCGACGAGCGCGACTTGATGGAAATGTTGGGCAATCTGCTCGAGAACGCATTCAAGTACTGTCGATCGAAAGTGGTGATCGGCGCCGAGGGCGGCGCGATCGTGCGCGTGACGATCGACGACGACGGCCCCGGCGTACCACCCCACCAACGCGTGCAGGTCCTCGCGCGCGGCGCACGCGGCGACACGGTGCAGGCCGGCCACGGGATCGGTCTCGCGGTAGTAGCCGAACTCGCGGCGAGCTATCGCGGCGGCCTGACGATCGAGGAATCACCGCTGGGCGGCGCACGCGTCATTCTGGAGTTGCCCGGCAGTACATAGATCGCTAGGCGGTTGAGCTTCGATACCGGCCGCGCCACGCACCTCGCCTCCGGCGCGTCTCCACCGTTAGTCGTGTGTCGTGCCTGAACGCGCGCGCAGCGCGCGTTCATCCAAAGAACGAAGTCGAGTCGGATCAGGGAATCGGTAAGTGAGCGGCGGGTGATCGGTGCGCCGGACCCTTGAGCGACAGGGATGTCGCGAAAGGAGCGACCAGGGATGGCTCGAGCGCGTCCGGCGCACCGATCACCCGTCGATCACCGCCTTCGAAACCAGCGTCTATTCCAAAGCGATCCGACACGCGCGGAAGAAGCGTTCACGTGCGGCGCTGTCGTCGTTGGCTGCGGGGCCGGTTCGGCACCAGCGTTCCGCGAGTTGCATCGGGGCTTCTTCCATGACGCGCCGGTGCTTCATGCCCTGATTCAGTCGGTCGACCTGCAGGGCGAGGCGATCCTGCTGATACTCGCCGGGCGTTTCGACACCGGCGGCGATTTCCATTTCGATCGCGAGCTTGCTGGCGCGCGGCGGAGGTTGCGGCCGCGGCGGACTTCAATGCCTGGGCATCGCCGCGCAGCAGCGCTTTGACGCGATCGGCGAATGCTCCGGGTCGATCGGCGTCGAGTCCGTCGATGTCGCGCAGGCGTTCCGGCATGTCGGATGCGCTCGCGCCGTCGATCAGCGCGCGTTCGAGGTCGGACAGCGCGATGTCGATGTCGTACAGCCGGTCCACGCCGCGCATCACCGCGTCGTGTTGCGCCTGCCGTAGCAACAGCCGATAGCTGCGTTCGGTGTCGCGGAAGCGTTGCTCGATACGGCGCGCAGCATCGCGCGGCAGCTCTCCCAACGCCTGGAAGCGTGCATTGAAATCGGTGAGCAGCGACCCGTCGGCCGTTTCGCTGGTCGCCCCTTCGACGGCTTGTTCGAACTCGGCGCACAGTTGCTCGGCGCGCGCGAGTTGCGATTCGAACACCTGACGTTGTTCGGTGCGGGCGGCTTCGCGCTGGCTGAACACCGCATCGCAGGCGAGCCTGAATTCCTTCCACAGCTTCTGATCGATGCGGCGCGGCACGATGCCGATGTTGCGCCACCGTTGTTGCAGCGCCTTGATCTTGTCGATCGCCGAGCGCGGGTCGCCTCCCGCCGCTTGAATCGCCTTGGCTTCGTCGACGATGGCCTGCTTCGCTTCCGCGTTGCGATCCCACTCGGTTTTCAGCTTGGCGTGCAGGCGCGCAGTAAGTGCATCGAACTGCACTTCGAGCTTGCGGCCCGGCGAGCGGTCCACCGGATGGAACTTGCGCCACTCTTCGCGCGCCGCGTACAGAATGCGTTCGGCCGCGCGCCAATCGGCGTGATCCCATTGCATCCCGTCGAGATAACCTTCGAGATCGGCGCAGATCTTGCGGCGCTGTTCGAGATTGAACTTGCGCGTTGCCGCTTGTGCGTCGAAATGTTCGCGACACGGTTTGAACGCGATTTCGGCGGCGTGATTGAAACGGTCGAACAGCCGCCGGTCGTTGTGATTCGTCACTGGTCCGAGATCTTTCCACGCCTGCCGCAGGTCGCGAATGCGTTCGGCCTGGAGCGTCGGTTCGAGCGGCTCGGCCGCGAGCTTTTCCATCTCGGCGAGGAATTGCTCGCGCTTCGGATGCGTCGCGAACGTGCGCCAGTCCTTCAGTTCCTGCACGCGTACCGACAACGCAACGAAGTCGCTCTGCACGCGCTTTGCCGTACCGGCCGGAAGGCTGTGCAACAGGCGTTTGCCTTCGCCTTCGAGCCCCGCGGCGCTCGCGAGATTGCCGGCGTCGATCTGGGCCTCGAGCTTGCCGATGACGTCGTGCAGCCGGTGCACCAGTTGCTCGTGCAGCGCATGACACGCGGCGTCGTATTCCGTCAGCCGCGTGCGCAGTTGATCGGCGTCGCGCAACCGCTGCGGACGCGGCAGGTCCGCGGGCCAGTCGACCCGTTCGAGCGTGCGCACCAGACGTTCTCCGGCCTGGCGCACGCGGCGTTGTTCAGACCAGAGCGCCTCGAATTCTTCGGGCGACTCGGCGGCGGGACCCGCCGGAACGGCTGCTTCAGCCTGCGTCAGTTCGTCTGCATGCGCGCCGACCCGGTCGGCCGCCTCGTACAACAGCGAGAGGCTGTGCGTAATCGCGTGGAAGCGCGCCGCCAATTGTTCCGGCGGCGGACGGTGATCGGCTTCGGCCAACCAACGATCCTGATACGTGCGGCTGTCGACGTGAATCGATTCGATCGCTGCGTAGCCGTCGCGCTCCCCGCGGCGGATTGCGTCGAACAGCGATTCGAGCGAAGCGAGCGCGCTCTCGAACGCGGCCTCGTTGCCAGCCGGCTCAGGTGTGCGAACGGGTGCTGCGGTTGGCGCAGCCGGTGTCGGTGGTGCGAGCGTTGCGGCTTGCGCATCGAGGCGAGCCGCCCCGGCATCGAAACGTTGCGCGAGTTCCGAGAGAGTCGCCGCCGCCACGCCATGGTTCGCCAACAGTTGCGTTGCGGCGCGGTGACGCTCGACGTTGGTGAGCCAGTCGTGTTTCACCACGCCGAGACGCGCGGTGAACAACGGATCCGACTCCGACTTCAATTGCGTTTCGACGGCATGCACGAGTTCTTCGCCGCGTCGCAACGCCTTGTCGAGTTCAGCGCGCGCGTGTTTGATTTCTTCGAGGCGGCTCCGTGCAAGCCGATTGACGTTCTTGTCTTTGTCGCGCGACAGCCGTTCGAGTTCGACCAGCGACGATTCCTTCATCAGCTTGTCCGCCACGGCGAGCCGCACTTTCGGGCTGCGACTGTCCACTGCGAGGCGGATCAACTCCTGGTCGTATGCGACGTCGCCGATCAGGCGCGACACGCTCTCCGGATCGCGCGCGATGCGAATCGCCGCGGCGCGTACTTGCGGGCGGCTCAACAGTTCGGCGGAATCGACGTCGCGCGCAATTGCCTCGGCCGCAGCGCGGACGATTTCGGGATCGGCGTCGTTTAGGAACGGCTCGAGGTGTTTGCCGTCGAGCAGCTTGGACAGCGCGGCGCGGCGGACGCCCGCATCGGCGTCCGAGCGGGCGAGTTCCGCAAAATCGTCCTGGAAGTTCTTCGCTTCGTCGTCGGGAATCGCGAGCACGGCCGCGCGCCTGGCTTCAGGGTTCGGGTCATCGAATCGTGCTCGATTCTTGAAAAGTCTCGACAACATATCGCTGCTGCCTTGAAGCGAAGGGCCGTGACCGGTTTCCGGTCACAGTTTGTTGTGGCTGCCGTCGCACAGCGGAGCGCCCGCGGTGTGTTTGCAGCCGCAGAAATACAGCGTGCGGTCTTTTTCTGCCTCGTACTTCACCGGCGTGAACGCGGTGTCCTTGTGCGATCCATCGCAAAACGGTTGGCTGGCGCTCTTCCCGCACGCGCACCAGAAGTACTTCTTACCGGCCTGTACATCGACAGGGTACGGTGCCTTTTGAGCGATTTGCGGTGTGGCCATGTCTCGAACTCCGATTGGCGAAAACAGATTCCGTCGATGTCATTCGAACGTGCGTTCTTCCCACCAGGGATAGAACTCCGGTAAATCCTTGGACACTTTTCCGGGGAAATGTGCCGGGCGTTTCTCGAGGAACGCCTCGACGCCTTCGCGCGCGTCCGGCGAACGACCGGTGTAGTACACGCCGCGCGAATCGAGCTTGTGCGCTTCCATCGGATGATCGGCGCCGAGCATCCGCCACATCATCTGGCGGATCAGCGATACCGAGATCGCCGACGTGTTGTCGGCGATCTCGCGCGCGATACCGCGCGCGGTGGCGATCAATTGATCTTTCGGATGGATGCTGCGCACCAAGCCACCCTCGAGCGCTTCGTCCGCAGGGAAAACGCGGCCCGAATAGGCCCATTCGAGCGCGCGGCTGATGCCGACCACGCGCGGCAGGAACCAGCTCGAACACGCTTCCGGCACGATGCCGCGGCGCGCGAATACGAAACCGAACCGCGCGACGTCGGCCGCGAGGCGGATGTCCATCGCGAGCGTCATCGTCACGCCGATGCCGACCGCCGGTCCGTTCACCGCGGCGATCACCGGCTTTTTGCTGTCGAAAATGCGCAGCGTCAGCAGACCGCCGCCGTCGCGATTCAGTCCGCTCGGCCGGTCGGCCCGTCCATCGGCATCGAACGTGGCGCCACCGGCAGACGAGGTCTGCGCCGGCGCAGAACGCACGACCGGCACCGGTGACGATGACCGCGCGAATCGAATCGTCGGCGTCGGAGCGATCGAATGCGTCGATCATCTCCGTCATCATGACGCCCGTGAACGCGTTCAGCTTTTCCGGACGGTTCATCGTGATGGTGAGTACGCCGTCTTCGACGTCGTACAGGATTTGCGAATAACTCATGCGATTTTGACCGGTGGGCGGGCGAGCGGGCTATGTTGCCTCTACTGTCCCGCATTTTCCAACGCTTCGCCGGTTCCGTAACGGTCCGACGGCCGTAACGGCGTTGAAGGCCGTTACCTTGTCAGCCCGCCGAGCCGCGGCATACCATTCCACGATTTTTTCGTACGGGTTCGAAGGCACATGGATCTGAAGCTGCGCGAGGCCGATCTCGAGTTCCAGGCCGAGGTGCGCGCGTTCATCGACCTGCATTGGCCGGCACACGTACGCAGTGACGAGTACGTCTTCGACGCGTCCACGGCAACACCGGCCGTGCGGCAATGGTTCGATGCGCTCGTTGCGCGCGGCTGGTCCGTGCCGAGCTGGCCGGTGGAATTCGGCGGCACCGGTTGGACGCCGACGCAGCACTACGTCTGGGATCGCGAAACGGCGCGCGCAGGCTGCCCGCAGATGAGCCCGTTCGGCGCGCGGATGCTGGCGCCCGTCCTTTATACGTGGGGCACGAAAGAGCAGCAGGCGCGGCACCTCGGCCCGATCCGCGAAGCGCGCGTGCAATGGTGTCAGGGATACTCCGAACCGGGCGCCGGTTCAGACCTCGCGGCGCTGGCGACGCGTGCAGTGCGCGACGGCGACCACTACGTCGTGAACGGTTCGAAGACCTGGACCAGCAGCGCGCATCGCGCCGATTGGATGTTCTGTCTGGTGCGCACCGATACGCGCGCGACAAAGAAGCAGCAGGGCATCAGCTTCCTGCTGATCGACATGAAGACGCCGGGCATCGAAGTGCACCCGATCCTGATCCTCGGCGACCAGCATCACGTCAATTCGGTGACGCTGACCAACGTGCGCGTGCCCGTTGCGAATCGCATCGGCGAAGAGAACGAGGGCTGGACGTACGCAAAAGGTCTGCTCACGCACGAACGCACCGGTATCGCCGGCGTGGCGCGGTCGCAGGTGCAGATCGCGCAGTTGAAGCGTATTGCGGCCGAAACGGCGCTCGACAACCTCCGGCTCATCGACGAACCGTCGTTCAAGCGCAAGATCGACGAGGTCGAAATCGAGTTGATGGCGCTCGAAGTGACCGAGCTGCGCACGCTTGCCAGCGTGGAGCAGGGCGGTGCGCCCGGACCCGAATCGTCGATTCTGAAGATCCGCGGCACCGAGATCAGCCAGCGCATCAGCGATCTGACGGTCGAGGCGTACGGTTACTACGGCGTGCCGTATCCGCAACAGCGGCTGATCGACAACGAAGGGCCGATCGGACCGGAGCTCGCCGTGGCGGCGCTGAAGGAAATGCTCTTCGGCCGCGCGTCGAGTATCTTCGGCGGCTCGAACGAAATTCAGAAGAACATCATTTCGAAGGCGGTTCTCGGGCTGTAGTCCGGCGCGCCATCGAGAACACATTGTCACAGGGGTAGACGGTCCATGGATTTTTCCTTTTCCGACGAACAGAGCCTGCTGAAGGACAGCGTCGAGCGTTTCATTCAGAACGACTACGCGTTCGACGCGCGCCAGAAGCTCGTCAAGAACGAGGCCGGCTTCAGCGCGAAGAACTGGAAGACGTTCGCGGAACTCGGCTGGCTCGGTGTGCCGTTCGCGGAAGCGGATGGCGGATTCGGCGGCGGGCCGATCGAAACCATGTTGATCATGGAACAGTTCGGCCGCGGACTCGTCGTAGAACCGTTCGTGCCGACGGTCGTGCTGGTCGGCGGCATGTTGCGCCTCGCCGGCAATCGCGCGCAGAAGGAAAAGTATCTGGCACACATCGTGGATGGCACGTTGCAAGGCGCGTTCGCCTTCGCCGAACCGCAAGGCCGTTTCAACCTCGCGGATCTGACGACCACCGCGGTGAAGACCGACAACGGTTACGTGTTGAATGGCCACAAGGCGGTCGTCATCAACGGCCCCTCTGCCGATCTGTTGGTGGTCTCGGCGCGCACGTCGGGCCAGCAACGCGGCCGCGGCGGCATCTCGTTGTTCATCGTCGAGAAGAGCGCCGCCGGTCTCACGCGCCGCGACTATCCGACGGTAGATGCGTTGCGCGCTTCGGAAATACACCTCGACAACGTCACGGTGCCGAAGACCGCGGTGCTCGGTCGGGTGGGGCGCGGCATCGACGTGCTCGAACAAGCCATCGACGAGGCGACGCTCGCAATCGGCGCGGAAGCGGTCGGCTGCATGGAAGTGCTGTACAAAGCAACGGTCGAGTACTGCAAGACGCGCGTGCAGTTCGGTCAACCGATCGGCAAGTTCCAGGTGCTGCAGCACCGCATGGTCGACATGTTCATGGAGTACGAACAGTCGAAGTCGCTGATGTTCATGGCGGCGATGCGGCTCGCGGAAGGTTACGGCCCCGAGGCGCAGAAAGCGGTATCGGCGTTCAAGGTGCAGGTCGGTAAGTCGGGACGCTTCGTCGGCCAGCAGGCGGTGCAGCTGCACGGCGGCATGGGCATGACCGAAGAACTCAGCATTGGCCACTACTTCAAGCGATTGACGATGATCGACACGATGTTCGGCAACGTCGACCATCACTTGAAGCGTTTCGGAGCGTTGTAGACAAGAGCGTGGAGCGACCATGAGCAGATGGGAACGCCCGAGTTCGAGCACGGTGCCCGACTGGTTCTGGAAGGCGGTCGAGACCGAGTCGCACGAGAAGCGTGTAGAGGTCGAAGACTGCGACGTCGCGTATCGGCGTTGGGATGGCGAGAGCGGTCCCGGTCTATTGTTCATTCACGGCATGAACGCGCACTCGCGGTGGTGGGACTTCATCGCCCCTCAGTTTGCCGGTGAGTATCGCGTCGCCGCGATGGACCTCACCGGCATGGGCGACTCCGACTTCCGCTATGAATACGATCCGGCGACTTACGCCGCCGAGATCAGCGGGGTGCTCGACGACGCCGACTTCGGCCCTGACAGCATCGTTGTGGCGCACAGTTTCGGCGGCTACATGTCGGTGAAAGCCGCCAATCTGTTCCCCGATCGCTTCGCCGGCCTCGTTCTGGTGGACTCCGGCATCAGGCATCCGGATGAACCCATTCCGGATCGTCCACCCATGGGCGGACGGGCGAAACGCTACCCGGATCGGGAAACCGCGCTCGCGCGATTCCGGCTGCAACCGCCGCAACCGTGCGAGAATCAGTACATTCTCGACTACATCGCGCGGCACTCGCTGATGCCCGCCGACGGTGGCTGGACGTGGAAATTCGACGACGATCTGTTGGATACGTTGAAAGGCTCCGAACGATTCGCCGACGACTACAAGGGTTTGCGCTGTAAGGTCGGCGTGATCTATGGCGAAAACAGCGAGCTGTTTTCGAAGCGTACGCTCGAATACATGCGAGAGCTGATCCCGCAGGACTTTCCGGCAGTCGGCGTGAAAGACGCGCAGCATCACGTCTTTCTCGATCAACCGGAACGTTTCGTCGACGCGTTGCGGCAGATGCTTGCGACGCTGACAGCGTGATCGGGAAGGAGGAGGTCGGTATCGGCTTCCCCCTCACCGGGCTGTTGGGCGATACTCAGTTGGATCCACTGCGGTGGTCTTTGTCTTTCAGGAAGTGCGCTACGTGAATTCCCGGTGTTTCCGCTCTCGAACGGCTCGTAGATAGCCCGTGCCGACAATGCGTTTACTCTCGCGCTCGGCGCGCATCGCTGGGTTGTTCTTCAGTGTCGGGTTGGCTCTGACGGGCTGTGACGAAGAGCATTCGGTTACGGCGGCCGAGGTGCCCTCGAAATCCGTCAGCGTGGTGGTGATCGCCGCGCGCGCCATCGAGGGTGGGCTGATCGCGTCCGGGTCGCTCATGCCGCGCGAGGATACGGCCGTGTTCTCCGATCTCAACGGCTATCGCGTCGCCGAGGTTTTGGTCGAGGAAGGTGTATGGGTGACCGGCGGCCAGCCGTTGGCTCGTCTCGACGATACCCTGCTGCGGTCGCAGGTCGAACAACAAGCCGCTCTCGCCAACCAGTTGGAGGTGCAGGCTCAGCGGGCCGAGGCGGAGGCGGCGCGGGTCAAGGATCTCGACAAGGCGAGCGTGTTTGCGCAGGAGCAGATCGACGCGCGCCGATTTGCCGCGAAAGCCGCGCGCGCCCAAGCCGATGCGCAGGCAGCGATGGCGCGTGACCTGCGTACCCGCGAGGAGAAAATGACCATCCGGGCGCCGTACGCCGGGCTGGTCATCGAACGCAACGTGCGCGTCGGCGATATGGGCGGCGGAAGCAGTCCGTGGTTCCGCATCGCCAAAGACGGTCAGATCGAGCTGTCGGCCGATGTCTCCGAGAACGCGTTGTCGCGACTGAAAGTGGGTTCCACCGCGAAGGTCATCCTGGCGGACGGAGCCGAAGTCGACGGAACGGTGCGTCTCCTCAGCCCGCGGGTCGATGCAAACACGAAGTTGGGCAAGGTTCGCATCGAACTGCCCGTCACGGAGTCGATCCGTGCAGGCGGTTTTGCCCGGGCCAGCTTTACCGGCGTGTCGGTCGCGACCGTAGCCGTTCCGGAGACCGCCGTCCTGTATGACGCCGACGGCGCGGCGGTGATGCTGGTCGGAGCCGACAACACGATCAGTCGTGAGGCCATCGTCACCGGCCAACGCGGCGGCGGCTATGTGGAACTGGTCAGCGGGCCGCCCATCGGTTCCCGAGTGGTCGCGCAAGGCCGCGGCCATGCTGGTGACCGGCGACAAGATCGTGCCGGTTGAAGCGTCACAACCGGTGGCTCAGATCGCAATGAGCGAACCAAACGAATTTCGCCTCTCAGCCTGGGGAATCAGGAACCCGATCCCGGTCACGGTGCTGTTCATTGCGCTCGTGGTGATGGGCCTGTTCTCCTACTTCAAGTTGCCGATCAAGAACTTCCCCAACGTCGAGTTCCCCGCCGTCGCGGTCAGCGTGACGCGCAACGGCGCGGCGCCGGCCGAAATGGAAAGCCAGATCACCCGGCCGATCGAGAACTCGATGGCGGGGCTCTCCAACGTTCAGAACATCGCCTCGACGATCACGCAGGGCTCCTCGACGACCGTCGTCCAGTTCTACCTGGGCACCGACCTGCAGAAGGCGACTCGACGACGTGCGCACGCGCGACCGACCAGGCCCGCGCCGACCTGCCGCGCGATGTCGATCCGCCGCTGGTCCAGCGTCTGGAGATCGACGACCAGCCGATCATCACCTATGCCGTTTCGGCGCCCGCGATGTCGATACAGGAACTGTCGTGGTTCATCGACGACACCATTGCGCGCACGCTGCAGGCCGCGCCCGGCGTCGCGCAGGTCAGCCGCGTCGGCGGCGTCGATCGCGAGATCAACGTCGCTGGTCGATCCCGAGCGCATGGCCGCGCAGGGGCTGACCGCCGCACAGGTGAACGAGGCGTTGGCGGTCGCCAGTCTCGATGCGCCGGGTGGCCGCGTCACCGTCGGCGGTCGCGAACAGACGCTGCGCATTCTCGGCGCCGCGGTCACGGTCGAGCAGATTCGCAACCTCACCATCCCGACCGGCGGCGGGCGCTTCGTGCGGCTCTCCGATGTCGCCGACGTCGGTGACGGCTCCGCCGAGGTGCGCTCGCTTCGCGCTGCTCAACGGCCAGCCGGTGGTCGGCTTCCAGGTCAGCAAGATCAAGGACGCCAGCGAGGTCACCACTGAAGACGGCGTTCGGCGGCCATCGAACAGCTGCTGAAGAAGCACGAAGGCGTCACGATCACCAAGATCCTGTCGCGGGTGGACCAGACCCGCGCCGGCTTCATCGCCACGCTGGCACACGTTGCTGGAGGGCATGCTGCTGGCGGCGCTGGTCGTGTTCCTGTTTCTGCGCGACTGGCGCTCCACGGTGATCACCGCCATCGCCATGCCGGTGTCGCTGATCCCGACCTTCGTCTTCATGAAGCTGCTCGGGCTTCAGCCTGAACATGGTGACGCTGCTGGGCCTCACCCTGGTGATCGGCATCCTGGTCGACGACGCCATCGTCGAGATCGAGAACATCGAAAAGCGCGTCTACCGCGGCATGCGTCCCTACGACGCCGCCATCGAGGGCGCCGACCAGATCGGCCTGGCGGTCGTGGCGACGACCTTCGCCATTGCCGCGGTGTTCTTTCCGGTCGTCTTCATGCCGGGCATTCCCGGCCAGTTCTTCCGCGAGTTCGGCGTGACGGTCTCCGTTGCCGTGCTGTTCTCGCTGGTGGTCGCGCGGCTGCTGACGCCGCTGCTGGCGGCGTATTTCCTCGAAGCCGAAGCCGGCCAAAGAACGCGCCAGCCGCTGCCGGTGCTGCTATCGCCGCGCCTGACTGGGCGCTCGATCATCGGTGGGCGTCGGTGATCCTGGCGACGGTTCTGTTCTTCCTGTCCATGGCGCTGGTGGTGCCGCTGCCGAAGGGCGTGCAGCCGGAGGGCAATCCCGAACTTCTCTGAGCGTCGCGATCGAGGCGCCGCCCGGTTCGACGCATCGGCGACATGCGCAGCGATCGTCGAGCCAGGTTCGACGATCTGCTGGCCGCGCAGCCGGAGGCCGAGTCGGTCTTCGCCCAGGTGGGCAACGGCGGCACGAGCGGCGGCCCGGGCGGCTTCACCTCCAGCGCCGGGGTCACCAAAGGAACGGTGACGTCGATCCTGAAGGCACGACCGCGACTCGCGCGTCAGCGCCATCCGCGACCGGATACGGCCGAAGCTGCTCGAGATTCCCGACGCGCGGTTGACGTTCGACAACGCCGAATTCGGCTCGGCCGGCATCAACGTCATCCTGACCAGCGAGACCGGCGAAGGTCTCGAAGCCGCCGGCCTGGCGCTGCAGCGGCAGATGCGCGACGATACCGGGCATCGTCGATCCGCGCGCCCGACCACGCCGCCGAGCGGCCCCGAAATCGTCGTGCGGCCCAAGGCCGACGAAGCCGCGCGCCTGGGCGTTTCGGTCGCAACCATCGCCAGCCGCGGCTCGCATCGCCACGGTGGGCGACATCGACGCCAACGTCGCCAAGCTGAACGAAGGCGAACGCCGCATCCCCATCCGCGTGCGGTTGCCGCAGAACGCGCGCGCCGATCTGTCGGTGATCAAGAACATGCGCATTCCGACCGCCATGGGCGGAACAACCACGCTCGAGACGCGTTGCAGACGTCTATTTTCAGGCGGGTCCTGCGCAGATCAGCCGTTTCGATCGCAGGCGCAACCTGACCATACGCGCCGACCTCACCGGCGGCGTGCAACTCGGTGACGCGCTGAACAAGGTCGAGGCGTTGCCGATCACTGAAGACACCCGCCGCCCGGCTCGGCCGTGCGATCGCAGGGCCAGGAACAGGCGCTGCAGCAGCTGACGCTCGGTTTCCTCATCGCATTCGCGGAGGCGATCGGTCTGGTTTACCTGCGTGATGGTGTTGCTGTTCCGCAGCTTCTTCAAACCCGTGATCATCATGATGGCGCTGCCCACTGCGGTCGGCGGCGCGTTCCTGGCGCTGCTGTTAGGCGGTTCCATGCTGGGCATACCGTCGCTGATCGGCTTCCTGATGCTGATGGGATTGGCCGCCAAGAACTCGATCCTGCTGGTCGAATACGCGATCGAGCGCGAACGCGAGGGGCACAGCCAGCGCGAAGCGTTGCTGGAAGCCTGCAGCGAACGCGCGCGGCCCATCGTGATGACGAGCCTTGGCGATGATGGCCGGCATGCTGCCCACGGCGCTGTCGATCGGGCAGGGGTCCGAGTTCCGCCAGCCGATGGCGATCGCCGTGATCGGCGGGCTGATCACGTCGACCGTTCTGTCGCTGGTGCTGGTGCCGGTGGTCTACGAGTTCGTCGACGACTTCGAACGCTGGCTCTTGCCGCGCCTGTCTGGCCTGGCGACGCCGCGAACGCGCGGCAGAGCTCACTCAGACGCAATTCATGCACCGCTGGTGGCCACGCGATTCACGCAGACCGCGATCCATGCAGACAATCGGCGAACGCCCGACAACGTCGTTTCAGGCTAGTTCGAGAAATTCACGAACGAGAGCCGCGACGCGCGGTGCGTCCTCGAGGTGCACGTGATGCGGACCGTCGATGTACTCGATACGCAGCGCAGGATGGTGTGCCGCGCGGCGTTCGATGCCGGGGCGATACCAGCGGTCGCCCTGGTTGGCGACGATCAACAGCGTCGGTGCGGTCGAGCGTTTCATCAGTGCGTCGAGCTGTTCGTCGTTCTGGCGTTGCGGCGTGCTGAAGCGGATGCGCGGATCGGTGCGCCAGGTATAGCCGCCGCGGACGAGTCGGTGCCCGCGCGCCACTAGCGTCGCCGCCGCGTCCCAGCTCTGGTCGGTCGCTTCGGTCACGCGCTTGATCATCGCGTCGAGATCGGCATACACCGGCGGTGTCTTGTGTGGTGCGAGCATCTGCTCGATTGCGCGTCGATTCGACAGAACGCCGTCGTCGGCATTGCCTTCGTGATGCGAGAAACCGTCGACGAACACCGCGCGCAGAATGCGTTCCGGAAAGAGTCCTGCCAGTTCCGACGCGACGCTGGCACCCATCGAGTGACCGATCACGTTGAAGCGATCCCAGCGGAGGTCGTTCGCGATCGCGAGCGCGTCCTGCACGTCGAGCAGCGACGTGTAGTGGACACCGGCGGTGCGATGCGACGAGAAACCGTGACCGGCGAAATCGGGCGCGACCAGGTCGAGTTCCGGGAGCAATGGCGCCAGGCGGTCGAACGTGTTGGCGTTGTCGAGCCAGCCGTGCAGCGCGAGCGTCGGAACGCCAGCCGGATCGCCCCATGCTTTGGCCGTTAGGCGCAAGCCGTTCACGTCGAAATTCAGTTCGTGCGGGCGTTGCGACTTCGGATTCGTAGCGGCGTGCGACATCGGGGTTTCTGAGAGCCTGCGATCAAAAGCCGGCTAGTCTATTGGCCGAGAATCGAAACGCAATGCCGGGCGCGTAATTTCGCGGAATACGACCGCGTCAGTCCGCGCAGTGGAGCGCATAAACGCGCCACATCGACAGCCCCGGTGCGAAATCGAAGCCTCTGACCCTGGAAAAACCCGCGTCGGCGAAATCCCGCTCGATCGTGGTGCGTTCGACGCAGACGCGCCGGCCGAACCCCCGCGGCAGCTCCGCGATGTTCTGGTCGCGCAGGCGCCGCTTACCTGCGCGGCTGCCGTCGGTCCACAGCGAAACGACTGCGCCATGCCGCGCGACGCGGCGGATGTCGGCTAGCGCGGCCAATCGATCGTCGCGATGTGCCAGGTGGTGCAGGAAGCGCATGCAGACGACCGCGTCGAATGCACGGTCGCGAAACGGCAACTGGAAGGCCGATCCGCACACTGCCGTGCGATGCGCGTTCGGCGCGGCATGTGCGACGGCCTCGCGCAGCATCGCGTCGCTGTTGTCCACCGCAACGATCGACGACGCGCGCGCGTCGATCACCGGCCAGAACCGACCGGTGCCGCATGCGAGGTCGAGCACGGTGTCGGTGTTCGCGAGCGTGGCGAGTGCACGACCGACGAGGTGACGCTCCCGCGCGGTCGAGATGCGCGTGCGCAGATTCTTGCGGTGATGGCGGTGATACGCGGACGCGCGGTCGGTGTCGTAGGCAATGATCTCGGGCAAGCAACCTCCGGGGGCGTTAATCTGCGCGCCGCAGAGAGTCATCGGCAACGCAACCGCATGTCAACCGCATGTCGACCGTAGGCGAGGCAACCCGAACGTCCACGCAGGCACTCCCGCGCCCGCTCGCGCCGGTGCTGTGGCGCGCGAGCGTGTTCGGCCTCGCGGTCGTATTGCTTGCGCTCGCATGGTCCGCGATCGCCTGGCGTCCGGCGGACGCGCTCGAAGCCGCGTTCGTCTTCTTCGCGTGGCTGGATCAGGCGTTGCTGATCGCGGCGCCGTTGTTCGTCGTCGCGGCGCTGACGAGTTACCTGGAGCGCCGCGCAAATCGTCGCGTCGCGCCTTACGTGGACGCTGCGCATGCTGTTCGCGTTGGTTGCGACGCTCGTTGCGGCGACGCTGCTCGCCGACTCGCGCATTCACGAGCTGTACGGATTCCACATCAACGGGTTCGTCTGGAACCTGGTTACTACGCCGGGCGGTATCGCATCGCTGGAAGCGTCGACCGAAACGTGGCTGACGGTGGCCGTTGCGATCGCGGCGATTTTCGGCGCCGTGCTTGCATTGCTGACGTGGTTACAACGCCGCGATATGCGCGTGCGACGGCGTCGCCGCTGGATCATCGTTGCCGCCGTCTTGGCCATCGTGCTGTGCGACAAAGGGCTGTACGGCTACGCCGATCTCTCCGGCAACGGCCAGGTGTTGCGCGCGTCCGGGCTGTTTCCGTTCTATCAGCCGGTTACGTTCCGCTCGGCCGCAAAACGCATCGGCATAGAACCCGCGCCGGCACTGATCGCGTCCGTGTCGCAGCGCGGCACGCTCGCGTATCCGCGCAAGCCGATCGAGATCGCGTCGAACGGAACGCCGCCGAACGTGTTGTGGCTCGCCGTCGAATCGATGCGGTTCGATCTGTTGAGCGAGACGACGATGCCGCGGCTGTGGGCGTTCTCGGCGGAGAACCTGCGGTTCACGCATCACTTGAGCGGCGGCAATCGCACGCGGATGGGCATGTTCACGATGTTCTACTCGTTGCACGGCCCGTACTGGTCGCACGTCCTGGAGCAGCAGCGCGGCCCGGTCTTCTTCGACGTGCTCGGGCGACTCGGCTACGACATCGAAGTGTTCACCAGCGCGAAGTTCTCGTATCCGGAGTTCGATCGGACGATCTTCGTCGACGTGCCGCCAGAGCGCCGTCACGAGTATTCGGAAGACGAAGTGTTCTGGCATCGCGACGTGCACAACGTCGACGCGATCATCGCCAGCCTTGCGAAACGCGACACCGCCAAACCGTTCATGCGCTTTCTGTTCTTCGAAAGCACCCATGCGCCGTATCAGTTTCCTGAAGCTGACGCGATTGCGAAACCGTATGGCGACGCAATGAACTACGCGTTGATGGATCCCGCGCGGGACATCGGCCTGATTCGCAACCGCTACGTGAACGCCGCGCACTTCGTCGACAGCCAGATCGGTCGTTTGCTCGACTACCTGAACTCGAACGGATTGATGCAGAACACGATCGTGATCGTTACCGGCGATCACGGCGAGGAGCTGCTGGAACACGGTCGATGGGGGCACGGCTCGGCGTTCGTCGACGAGCAGATCCATGTGCCGATGGTGATGCGTATTCCGGGACAGACCGCGCGCGTGATCGATACGGTGACGAGCCATCTCGACATCGTGCCGACGTTGCTGCCGGCCTTCGGCGTGACCAACCCCGCCGCGGACTATGCGCTCGGCGTCGACGTCGTGCGCAGCGTGCCCGATCGAACGCGCGTGATTGCCAGCGAATGGTCCGGCTTCGCGTACATCGACAAGGACTACGTCGCGACCATTCCGCTGAGCGGGGGTTTCGACGCGGACGTGCACCGCCAGAGCGACTACGCGCCGGTGCCGGCATTGCCGTTCTTCCAATCGCACACCGACGAACTCGCGGAAGTCATGCGCGAAATGTCGCTGTTTCTGACGAAGGACGGCGCCGCGCATTGACATGAGGCGCTTGCGCCGTATGATTCAGAATTGAGGCATAGATCCGCAATTCTGTATCGCTTTGGGAGGGTCCCGCGATGCCTGATTTCGACGATTCCGAGAGGCAGGCCCGCTTCGATGCGCGGATCGCCGCGGAAGAGCGCATCGAACCGAAAGACTGGATGCCCGATGCGTATCGCCGCAACCTGATCCGGCAGATGTCGCAGCACGCGCACTCCGAAGTGATCGGCATGCAGCCGGAAGGCAACTGGATCAGCCGCGCGCCGACGTTGAAGCGCAAAGCGATTCTGCTCGCGAAAGTGCAGGACGAGGCCGGTCACGGCCTGTATCTGTACAGCGCTACGGAAACGCTCGGTGCCACGCGCGAGTCGCTCGTCGACGCGCTGCACGAAGGGCGCGCGAAGTACGCATCGATCTTCAATTACCCGTCGTTGACGTGGGCCGATGTCGGCGCCATCGGCTGGCTCGTCGACGGCGCGGCGATCGTCAATCAGATCTCGCTGCAGCGGACCTCGTACGGACCGTATGCGCGCGCCATGGTGCGGATCTGCAAGGAAGAGAGTTTCCACATGCGCCAGGGCTACGAAATCATGCTGGCGCTGTGTCGCGGCGGCGACGAGCAACGCGCAATGGCGCAGGACGCGCTGAACCGCTGGTGGTGGCCGTCGCTGATGATGTTCGGGCCGCACGACGCCGAGTCCGCACATTCCGCGCAGTCGATGCAATGGAAGCTGAAGCGGCAATCGAACGACGAACTGCGGCAGAAATTCGTCGATCAGACGGTGCCGCAGGCCGAGTTTCTCGGTATTCGCATTCCCGATCCAAAGCTGCAACTCGATCCGTCGACGGGCCACTACGCGTTCGGTGAAATCGACTGGCGCGAGTTTCAGCGGGTGGTCGGCGGCGACGGGCCGTGCAATCGCGAGCGGCTGGCGCATCACGTGCGCGCCCACGACGACGGCGCTTGGGTGCGCGAAGCGACTCGCGCGTATCACGCAAAACGAGCGGTGCGCGATCGCGCAGAGGCCGTATCGTGACGACGGACGCGATGCCGCTGTACGAGGTGTTCATCCGCTCGAAGCGCGGGCTCGATCATCGCCACGTCGGCAGCCTGCACGCGGAAGATTCTGCGCAAGCGCTCGAGTACGCGCGCGACGTTTACACGCGGCGCGGTGAAGGCGTCAGCATCTGGGTGGTGAAGAGCAGCGACATCGTCGCGTCGCAGGAAGGCGACAGCGCGAGCTTCTACGATCCGCAGGACGACAAACCGTATCGGCACGCGACGTTCTACAAAGTGCCGGACGAAGTGAGCAATCTGTAGTGTCCAGCGCCGCGTCGAGCGATCTCTGCGCGTATTCGATCGCGCTCGGCGACGACGCGCTGATTCTCGGTCAGCGGCTCGCCGAATGGGTCAGCAATGCGCCGTCGCTCGAGGAGGAACTCGCGCTCGCGAACGTATCGCTCGATCACATCGGCCGCGCGCGCATGTTCTACGGACACGCCGCGGCGGTCGCGGCGGATGGCAGCGACGAAGATTCGATCGCGTTCGGGCGCGATACGCGTGCATTCACCAATCTGCTGATCAACGAGCTGCCGCGCGGCGATTTCGCGTTCACGATGGTGCGCCAGTTCCTGGTCGATGCGTTCAACGTGCCGTTCCTGACCGCACTCGCGGCGTCGAGCGAACCGACGCTCGCGGCCATCGGCGAGAAGACTCTGAAGGAATCGACTTATCACCTGCGCCGCAGCCGCGACTGGATGCTGCGGTTGGGGGACGGCACGACCGAGAGTCACGATCGGGCGCAGCGCGCCGCCGACGAGTTGTGGGGCTACACGCGCGAGTTGTTCGAGCCGTCTGGCGCCGAGGCTCGTCTGACCGCGGCGGGTGTTGCGGGTGATCGCGCATCTCTGGAGCCGGTGTGGCGTGAGGAAGTCGCCGCGACGTTTGCGGAAGCGACGCTGCGCGTGCCGGACAACGCGTGGAGCATTCGCGGCGGCCGCGACGGCGTTCACACCGAACACCTCGGCTTCCTGCTCGCGGAAATGCAGTTCATGCAGCGGGCGTATCCGGGGCAGCGGTGGTGAACGAACGGCACATCGACATCGTGCCGGTCGCGCATGCGGCGCGGCTGGCGGCGCGCCGCGCATCGCCTGACGAATCGCTTTGGGCGCTGCTCGACTGCGTGATGGATCCGGAAGTGCCCGCGTTGAGCTTGTGGGAGCTCGGCGTGCTGCAGGACATCCGCCGCGAAGCGGACCGCATCGTCGTGGTGGTGACGCCGACGTATTCGGGCTGTCCCGCCATGGAGGCGATGGAGGATGCGGTGCGGCAGCGCCTGGCGGAAGACGGGCCACCGCGACGTGACCATCGAGCGACGGTTGAGCCCGGCATGGACCACCGACTGGTTGTCGAGCGCTGCGCGCCGCGCGTTACATGACTACGGCATTGCGCCGCCGGAAACCACCGCGTGCCCCCAGTGCGGCTCGACGCGTACCACGCCGATCTCCGAGTTCGGCTCCACGGCATGCAAAGCGCTTTATCGATGCGAGGATTGCGGTGAGCCTTTCGACTACTTCAAGCCGCACTGAGGCGTTCGTGAAGCTGCCGATCGTCGAGACGCGCATGCTCACCGACGATGCGATGGCGGTGCGGTTCGCTGTCTCGAACGACGTTGCTGCATCGTTTCGCTTCGAGCACGGGCAGTACCTCACGCTGAGCGACGTGGTCGACGGAGAGACGTTGCGGCGGTCGTACTCGATCTGCTCGGCGGTCGGCGATCCCGATCTGACGATCGCGGTGAAGCGCATCGACGGCGGCAAGTTCTCCGAACACGTGCACCGCAATTTCAAGCGCGGCATGACCGTAGACGTTGCGGCGCCGGCCGGTGAGTTCACGACGCCGCTGCAGCCGGACGTCGCCCGCAGCTATCTGTGCATCGCCGCCGGAAGCGGCATCACGCCGATACTGTCGATCGTCCGCACGGTGCTCGCGCGCGAACCGCGCAGCCGGGTCACGCTGTTGTACGGCAACCGGCGCACCGCAACGATGATGTTTCGCGAGGAGCTGTGCTTCCTGAAGAACGCGTACCTCGACCGCCTGCAGTGGATCAACGTGATGAGCCGCGAGCAGCAGGAGGCGGACGTGCTCAACGGCCGCATCAACAATCGCAAAGGCGGCGAGTTGAATCGCCAGCTGATCCGCATTCGCGCATTCGATCAGTTCTTCCTGTGTGGGCCGGAAGCGATGATCTCCGAAGTGTCGCGTGGCTTGAGGCGCGAAGGTATCGACGAAGCACGCATCCACTACGAGCTGTTTCACGCCTCGGCACAGGACGCGAAAGCGGTCATCGAGAAACACCAGGCGCGGGCAGAGAAATTTGCCGGTGCGTTGTCGGAAGTGCGCGTGCGCGCCGGCGGGCGTGAGATCAGCTTCGAGCTGGCGGCGGACGGCGAGAACGTGCTCGACGGCGCGCTCGACGCAGGCCTCGAGGTGCCGTTCTCGTGCAAAGGCGGCGTTTGCGCAACGTGCAAAGCAAAGCTGCTCGAAGGCAAGGTGGAGATGGATCTCAACCACGCGCTCGGTGCAGCGGAACTGGCGGCCGGCTACATCCTGACGTGCCAGGCGCATCCGATTTCGAAGCGCGTCGTGATCGACTACGACGCGGTGTGAGCCAGTGGTCGTGCGCGGACGCGTGAGACGGGACGAGGCGATCGCGACGCCTGAAGCGACGGTGGCGTTTCTGCTGAAACGTCGCGAACCCGCCGCGCAATCGTTGATCGTCACGCTCTTCGGCGACTGTGTGTCGCAGCACGGCGGCAGCCTGTGGCTTGGCAGCCTCATCAAGCTGCTGGATCTGTTCGCGATCAACGAACGACTGACTCGCACCTCGGTATATCGGTTGGTGCAGGACGACTGGCTGGCGGTGCAGCGCATCGGACGCCGCAGCTACTACCGGTTCACCGCTCACGGCCAGCGCGAGTACGAACGCACGGCGGCGCGCGTCTATTCGAGCGCGCGTCCGGCGTGGGACGGAACCTGGACGCTCGCGATCCTGCACGATGTTTCGGGCGCGCGTACGCGAGACGCTGCGGACCAGCCTCGGCTGGATCGGGTTCGGGCAATTGGCGCCGGGTGTATTTGCGCGACCTTCGTCGGACCGACAAGGTTTGACCGACCTGATCGAGGAGCTGGACCTCGAACGGCACGTGCTGGTGATGGACGCGCAAGCCGAGTCGGAATCCATCGCCGAACTCGCTGAGGGGCGCTGGCATCTGGCGGAACTCGCCGAACGCTATCGACGCTTCATCGCCGACTTCGAACCGTTGCTGCAACATCCGTCGGCGCGGTTCGATCTGCAGACGGGCTTCGTAGTGCGCACGCTGTTGATCCACGAGTTTCGTCGCATCGTGTTGACCGATCCCGACTTACCGGATTCGCTGCTGCCGCGGGATTGGCCCGGGCGTGCTGCGAGCGAACTGACGAAAACGCTGTATGCGAAAGTCGGTGAACGATCGACGCGCTACGTGCAGACGCTCGAAAACGAGGTCGGTGTGCTACCCGAGCCCCACGCTGCGTTCTACCGGCGCTTCGGCCGCTCAGCCCGCGGCTGAAACGTCGAGCCGCTCGAATCCGCGGAATCGGATGCGCTGCCGCACCGGCGGCGGCCGCGCCACTGCCAGGTTCGGAAAACGTTCGAGCAGAGCGGCGATCGCGACTTTGCCTTCGATGCGCGCCAGCGACATGCCGACACACGCGTGGATGCCGCTAGCAAACGCGAGGTGGTGATTCGGGGTGCGTTCGATGTCGAACCGTTCCGGATCGTCGAACTGCGCCGCGTCGCGATTCGCGGCGCCGATACACAACGTGATCTGCGCGCCGGGTTCGAAAGTGACTCCACCGATCTGCGTCGCTTGCGACACTTCCCGATTGCCCAGCTGATTGGGACTCGCGAAGCGCAACGTCTCTTCGATCGCGCCCTTGATGGACGCGGGCCGTTCGTGCAGCTGCGCGCGGGCGCCCGGTTCGCTCAACAGACAATGCACGCCGTTGCCGATCAGGTTGGTGGTGGTCTCGTGCCCGGCATTCAGAAGAAAAATGCAGTTGTGCAGCAGCTCGGCTTCGCGAAGCTCGCCGCGATCGTGCAGAGCCGTTAGCGTGGACAGCACGTCGTTCGGCGCGCCCGACGGGTGCGAACGACGGTACTCGACGAGCGCGCGCAGATAGTCCAGAAACTCGGTTACCGCGCGGTTGCCGAGTTCGAGCTGTTGCGCGGTCAATTCGGGTTCCAGCGCGCCGAGAATGGCGAGCGACCAGCGCCGCAGGTTGTCGCGGTCTTCCTCCGGAACCGTCAGCAGGCTCGAAATGATCTCGACCGGTACGCGCGAGGCGAAGTGTTCGATCAGATCGACCTCGCGGCCGCCGGCGAGGCGCTCCGCGAGCTCGTCCAGCAGATGGGCGACGACGCGTTCCAGTACCGCGATGGTCGGTTCGATGGTCTTCGGCTTCAACGCTTCCGCCAGCGTGGCGCGCACGCGCGTGTGGTAAGGCGGATCGTTGAAGACGAGGCTGGTGGTGTGGTGGTTGAACAGCGGACTCGCGCCGAATTTCGGCCGGAACAGGCGTCGTTTGTCGGAGCTGAAGTTCGAGTTGCGGTACACCTGCAGACAATCGTCGTAGCGGGTCACGAGGTACGAACCATCCGGGCTTCGATGGATCGGGTCGGTTTCGCGCAGCGCCGCATACCACGGGAACGGATCGTCGATGAACCCTGCGGGCGGATGCGCGAGATCGAAGCGCTCGACGGCATGCTGCGTCGGTTGAACCATCGTTTACTCCGGAACCAGCCACTCGCAAACGGCGCGTCCGTCCGGCGCTAGCGCGCGCCCAAGGAAGCTCGTCAGCAGTTCGATTTCGGCGACGGCCTGATATGGCGGATTGACGATCAGCAGACCGGAACCCGTGGCACCGCGCGATGCCGGCTGGCGCGGATCGAGCTCGACATTGAGCGTTTTCGGCGGCGCAAGCCGTTTGAAACGGCGCTTCAACACCGCGGGGTCGTGCTTGCCGTGGAGCGGATACCAGACGAGATAGACGCCGTGTCCGAATCGCGCGAGCGCCGATTGCAGTCCGTCGATCAACTGCATCGGCTCGTCTGCGAGTTCGTATGCGGGATCGATCAGGACCACGCCGCGTCGTTCGCGCGGCGGCAAGGCGGCCTTCAACTGCGCGTAGCCGTCGGTACATTCGATCTGCACGCGCGGGTCGGCGCGCAGCGCATCGGTCAACGCCAGGTGATCGGCCGGATGTCGCTCGCACAACAACAGGCGGTCGCCATCGCGCAGCAGATGCGCGGCAATCATCGCCGAGCCTGGATAGCGACGAATCGACGGCGTGGTGTTGAACGATCCGACGCAGTCGAGGTAACGGGCGACGCTGCGCGGCATCGCGTCGCGCGAACGCTGGCGCAACGGCGCGATGCCGCTGCAGTGCTCGCCGTCGTCACCGAGCGAATACACACCCGCGCCCGCGTGCGTATCGATGTAGGCGAGCGGCGTGGGCTTGGTGATCGCTGCATCGAGCACCGCGATCAGCGTGCTGTGCTTGAGGACGTCGGCGAGGTTGCCGGCGTGAAAGCCGTGTCGGTAGCTGAGCAATACGGTGACTCGGTTCGAGCATCGCGGGCGGTCGTGCGAGGAGGTTACTGGGCGATCGTCGACGGGTCTACTCGGCCTATACTGGCGCGTCCCCATCGGACGACATCCGCGATGCAGAAGAAAGCCTCCTTCCTGGTGGCTGTGCTCGATCATATCCGTAACCGGCTCGACGCGAGCGAGCATGGACTGGCGGCCGCGTTCACCCGCCAGTTCTGGTCGCGCGTCGCGCCCGAGGATCTCGAAGGGCGCAACGCCGAAGACGCGGCCGGCATGACGATCGCCTGCTTCCGGCATTTCCAACGACGTGCCTGGGACGCGGTCGACATCGATGTCGAAAACCCGCTGTACGAACGCGACGGCTGGTCGTCGCTCCACACCATCGTGCAGATCGCACACCCGAACATGCCGTTCATCACCGATTCGGTGTTGATGGAACTCTCGCATCGCGGCCTGATCACGCACCACCTGCAGAACATGGTGTTTGCGGCGGTGCGCGACGCAGACGGGCAGCTGTTGCACATCGATCCACAGTCGAGCGACGCGCGGGCGGAGGTGTTGGTCTACGCCGAGATCGATCGGCTGGAAGAGGATCGACTGGCGCCGCTGGCCGAGCAACTCGACTCGATCCTGAAAGACGTCCGCGCCGGCGTCGGAGACTTTCCGGCCATGAAGGCGCGTCTGCATGCGATCACCGCGGCGCTGAAGACGGCGCCGCCGCCGTTGTCGGCAGAAGAGGTGCAAGAGTCGATCGCGTTTCTGGAGTGGCTCGACAAAGGCAGCTTCACGTTTCTCGGCTACCGCGAATTCGACTTCAGCGGCGGCACCATCAAGCAGGTTCCGGACAGCGAACTCGGCATATTGCGCAACCGGGAACCGTCGTCGGAACGATCGCTGGCCGACCAGCCGGACGATACGCGCGCGTTTCTGCTGGAACGCACGCTGCTCGCGTTTTCGAAATCCGGCACGCGCTCGCAGGTGCATCGCCCGGCCTATCCCGACTACATCGCGGTGAAGCGCTTCAACGCCGCCGGCGAAGTGGTCGGCGAGCAGGGTTTCCTCGGGTTGTACACGTCGAGCGTCTACACCGAGCGTCCCGACCTGATACCGCTGTTGCGGAAGAAGGTCGCGAACATCCGCCGCCGATCCGGACTCGATCCCGACGGATTCGACGGCAAGATCCTCGCGCACGTGCTCGCCAGTTATCCGCGCGACGAACTGTTCCAGAGTTCGGAGGATGAACTGTTCGCGAACGCGATGGCGATCACGCAGATCCATGAGCGGCGCCGCACTCGGGTGTTCCTTCGCCGCGACCGGTATGGACTCTTCTACACGTGTCTCGTGTTCATGCCTCGCGATCTCTACAACACCCAGTTGCGGGTGCGCATTCAACAGCTGTTGATGGCGAAGCTCGGCGCCGAGGACGCGCCGTTCGATGCGTATTTCTCCGAATCGATCCTGGTGCGATTGCAGTTCGTCATCCGCGTGCCACCCGGTACGAACGAGCCGGTCGACATCGACGAACTGCAGCGCTCGATCGTTGCGCTCACGAGCGATTGGTTGCAGGACGTGCGCCAGGCGCTGATGCAGGAATGCGGCGAGGTCGCGGGGCGACGCCTCGCGGAGGCATATCTCGAGAAACTTCCCGCGGGCTATCGCGAGAACCGATCACCGCGCGCGGCGGTGGCCGACATGCAGGAGATGGAGCGGCTGAGCGAGCAGCGCACTCTGATGATGCGGCTCTACCGCGGTCCTGAAGATCCCGGAAGACATGTTCTTTGCCCGCGTGTTCCATCTCGGCGAGCCGCTGCCGCTGTCGGAGTTGATCCCCGCGCTCGAGCACATGGGCGTGCGCGCGATCGGCGAGCATCCATACCGCATCAACGGCAGCACGCGCACGGTCTCGATCCACGACCTCGAATTGTGCGCCGGACGCCCGATCGACATCGCGGCGGTGGCGGAGCGATTCGAGGAAACGTTCGTGCGCATCTGGCACGGCACCGCCGACGACGATTCGCTGAATCGGCTGGTGCTCGTTGGCGGCCTGGAGTGGCGCGAAGTGATCGTACTGCGCGCCTACGCGCGCTACATGAAGCAGACGCTGTTCGGTTTCGAACAGGAGTTCATCAGCGACACGCTGTTCAAGCATCCGGAAACGGCGCGGCTGTTGATGCAGCTGTTCGTCGAACGTTTCGACCCGGAGGCGAGCGGCGACGGTAAAGCCCTGCATGCGGAGATTCTCGAGCGCCTCGATCGTGTCGAGTTGCTGAACGAAGACCGGATACTGCGGCGGCTGCTCGAATTGATCGAAGCGACCGATCGCACCAACTACTTCCAACGGGCGCCTGATGGCGCACCGAAAGATCACCTGTCGCTGAAGCTGGCGCCGCAGCGGCTGGCGAGCATGCCGGCGCCGGTGCCGATCAGCGAGATCCTGGTGCTGTCGACGCGCGTGGAAGGTCTGCACCTGCGCGCGGGGCCGATTGCACGCGGCGGACTGCGCTGGTCCGATCGACTGGAAGACTACCGCACCGAGGTGCTCGGACTCGTGAAGGCGCAGACGGTGAAGAACGCGGTGATCGTTCCGACCGGCGCGAAAGGCGGATTCTTCGTGCGCCATCCACCGGCCGCACGCGATGCCTTGATGGCAGAAGCGGTCGCCTGCTATCGGCAGTTCATCAGCGGGCTGCTGGACGTGACCGACAACATCGTCAACGGTGTGGTCGTACCGCCGCAGCGAGTCCGCCGATACGATCGCGACGATCCTTATCTCGTCGTTGCCGCAGACAAAGGTACGGCGACGTTTTCCGATTACGCGAACGAGGTGTCGTCGCAGTATGGGTTCTGGCTCGGAGACGCCTTTGCTTCCGGCGGCTCGAACGGATACGACCACAAGAAGATCGGGATCACCGCGCGCGGTGCGTGGATCTCGGTGGAACGCCACTTCAACGAACGCGGCGTGGACGCGAACTCCGACCCGATCACCGTGCTCGGCATCGGCGACATGTCGGGCGACGTCTTCGGCAACGGACTGTTGCGCTCGCGATCGCTCCGGCTCGTGGCGGCGTTCAACCACCAGCACGTTTTCATCGACCCGACTCCCGACGCGGAGCGCAGCTTCATCGAACGCGAGCGACTGTTCGCGTTGCCGCGGTCCGGATGGAACGACTACGACAGCGCGCTCATCTCGGTGGGCGGGGGCGTATTCCCGCGCGCGCAGAAATCGATCGCGATTTCGCCGCAGATGCGCGAGCGCTTCGCGATCGAAGTCGAGAGCTGCTCTCCCGACGAGTTGATTCATCTGTTGCTGAAGGCACCGGTCGACCTGATCTGGAACGGCGGCATCGGCACTTATGTGAAAGCGAGCGAAGAGAGTCACGTCGATGTCGGCGATCGCACGAACGACAGCGTGAGAGTGAATGCCGGCGAATTGCGCGCCCGCGTGATCGGCGAGGGCGGCAACCTGGGGCTCACCCAAGCGGCGCGCGTCGAGTTCGCGCTGGCCGGCGGTGGGGTCAACACCGATTTCATCGACAACGCCGGCGGCGTCGACTGCTCGGACCACGAGGTCAATCTGAAGATTCTGCTGAACCACCTGGTTTCGGACGGCGATCTGACAATGAAGCAGCGCAACCAGCTGCTGATCGAAATGACCGAAAGCGTCGCGAGCCTGGTGTTGACCAACAACTTCCGTCAGGCGCAGGCGTTGTCGATCGCGGAACGGCATTCGCGCGACAGGCTGCCGGAGTATCAGCGCTTCATCTCGCGGATGGAGACGGAGCAGCGGCTCGACCGGATGCTGGAAGGCGTGCCGTCGGACGACGTGCTGACGGAGCGCAAGGTGCTGACGCGCCCCGAACTGGCGGTGCTGCTGTCCTATGCGAAGACGCACATAAAGGAACGGCTGATCCGCTCGTCGATTCACGCCGACGCGGTGATTTCGGAAACGGTGTTCGAGGAATTTCCGCCGGTGATCCGCGAACGTCATGCAGTAGCCGCGCGCAAGCATCGGCTGTACCGGGAAATCGTCGCCACGATCGTCGCCAACGACGTGGTGCATCACCTGGGCATTTCGTCGCTGGTGCACCTCTCCGATTCCGTCGGTGGAGAACCGGACGACATCGTGCGCGCGTACTACGCGGCGGCCCGCTGCTTCGGCATTCGGGAGACGTTTCGGAGTATCGAGTCGCTCGAACGGGTCGACGGCGAGACGCGGCTCGACATGCTGCTGCAGTTGACCCAACTCGCGCGCCGCTCCACGCGGTGGCTGTTGCGGCATCGTCGCAATGCACTCGATGTCGGCGCGTTGGCGCAGCACTTTGCAGACGGCATCGCGCTGCTGTCGGCGTCGCGTCTCGCGTTGATGGGCGGTTCCGGACGCGCCCGCCGCGACGATCAATTGCAACGTTGGACCCGGGCCGGCGTGCCGAGCGCGGTGGCCGAGTCGTGCGGCAATGCCGGCGCGTTGGTGACCACGCTGCCGGTGATCGACGCAGCGGAGCGTCGCGGTGCGGCGCCGCAGACCGTCGCGACGATCTTTGCCAATCTGAACGCAACGTTGTCGATCGACTGGCTGGTCGATCAACTGTCTCGAGTCGTGCCATCCAGTCTGTGGCAGGCGATGGAACGCGATCTTCTGCTCGACGACCTGATGAACGATCACGCGGGGCTGGCCGCGCGGATCGGCGTCGAGGAGGGCGTGAGTGGCGGAGAATCGGATGCGGTGGATCGATGGATCGCGCGACAGGGCGCATTCATGCGCAGTTGGCGTGCAGTCATCGAAGTGCCGCAACGCGCCACCGCGCAGGACTTTTCTCTGTTGTCGATGACGTGTCGCAAGCTCGGCGACCTGATGAGAACACTACCAGTGGCAGGCTGAACGGGGAAAAGCATGAAGTTCAACGACATCGAATACACCGTAGACGGCCATGTGGCGCGCATTACCGCCAACAGGCCGAGCGTTCGCAACGCGCAGAGTCGCCGGCTGCTGGAAGAGCTCGATGCCGCGTTCGCGCAAGCGGTGGACGACCGGAACGTACGGGTGATCGTGTTGTGCGCTGCCGGCGAGCACTTCTCCGGCGGCCACGACCTGGGCTCCGCCGACGAACTCGAGGATCGCAAACACCGACCGCTCGAAGACGGTCTGCGTGGTCGATATGCGCACTCGCGCGAGCACTTCGTGGACAAAACGTTGCGTTGGCGCGAGCTGCCGAAGCCGACGCTTGCGGCGGTGCAGGGCTACTGCATCTTCGCGGGATGGATGGTGGCGTCGGCGATGGACGTCATCTTCGCCGCGGACGATGCGATGTTCCTGGCGGCGAACTTTCAGTACTTCTCGATTCCGTGGGACGTGCATCCGCGCCGCGCAAAGGAATTGTTGTACGAGAGCCGCTTCATCGATGCGGCGGAGGCGGCGGACCTCGGGCTGGTCAATCGCGTGGTGCCGCGCGCCGCGTTGATGGACGAGACGCTCGAATACGCGCACCGGATTGCCGCCAACGATCCGTTTCAGCTGCGCATGATCAAACTCGCGGTGAACCAGGTGCAGGATCAACAGGGGTTTGCCGCCCACATCTCCGCCGCGCACGCGCTGCACATTCTGTCGTCGGAAGGCGAGAAAGATCCGAACTACGCGCTGAAGGTGCCTGAAGGCCGGCGCAGGCCGATGGTGCAACGCGCGTTCGAAAACTACGAGCTCAACAAGAACAAACGCTAGGTTTCAGCGCAGGCGCGTCCACGCCGCCGCGGCGGCGAGTTTCCAGTCGGCACTCCACGGGCGTCCGAACGCTTCGCCCATGGCAGCGAGGGCTCGCTGCGTGTCGCGTCCGTCGAGCGGCATCTCTTCGAGCGACATGGTGAGTGGCTCGATGCCGCAGGTCTCCGCCGCCTGCTCGCAGATTTCGCGGAACAGCCAGCCCTCTTTGCCGTGCGCGCGCATGTGGGGACTGCTGATTCGTTCGGGCGGCGTATGCGTGTTCACGACGACCGTGACGAATTCGATGCGTTCCTGTTGCCTGACGGTTTCGAAGAGGCGCTTCAATGCCGCCGCGCCGATCCGTTTCGCGGTGCGCACCGCGCCGGCGACCGCATCGGGCCGACCTTCGATTTCGAGGTGGTATGGATGCACCGTATGCCATGATCGAACGGTCGGCCAGCGCAACCTCTTCGCGAAGAATCGCGATCGGCGCGCCGCGTTCCCCGCCGATGGCAATCGCCATCGCTTTGCCGGTTTTTACGCGCAGGCCGATCGATGCCATGGCGACCGCCTAGAAGCGTCTGAACGACTCCGGGTCATACGCGGCGCACCCCTCTTTACCGAGGTGAAGATATTGATCCTTGTCGAACCATTCCCACCGGAATGTCTGGGCATACAGCTCGCAGTGCTCGCGCTGATCGGTGATGCTGGTGTCGGCGATCAGCTTCTGCTTGAGGCTGTCGACGGTAATCACGTCCGACGACATCCGGATGCCCGGCGGCGTGGTGTCGAGAAGGATCGTGGTCTTTCCGTCGGTACCCCACGGCAACCATTGCACTTCGGCGCCGTCGCGGCCTTTTCCGGGATTGCCGGAATGCGCGAATTCGGCCCAATACGACATCATGCTTTTCGACAACGCGTCGCGCGCGGGCGTTTTCGGATAGAGATACGAAAGCCCGAGCCCACCTTCGAATTCGCCGAACACGAACGCGATCTCGAGCCCGTGCGCGGCGCCGAGCGCGGTAGCGAGGTCGTAGCCCATCACGGACGATTCCTCGTCCCAGTCGAAGCGATAAGCGAACACCTGTCCCGGTTGCGACTTCGACAGCACGGTGGCGATGCTGTCGACGCCGCCGATCCGCCACGAGTCGGCGCCGTATCGAACGTGTCGCAAGTAGCTCGCTTCGTCTTTGAGATGCGGGAAGATCCACAGGCGGTTCTCGACCCATCGCGGGTCGCGCACCATGAACAGCGCCGGTTCGTCGCGGTTCGTGCCGAGGATCACCGGAACCGCGTTGTAAAGGGACGGGTCGGCGAACAGTTTCGTTGCGTCTGGCTCGAGCGGCAGCACCGCGCCGTCGCCGAACATTTCCGGGGCACTGATCATGCCGAAGCCGCCGCCTTCGTACAGGGTCATGATGTCGGCCGCTTTGGTGCCGATCAGCAACGTGCGCAGCTGTTCGTCGCTCATCGCGTTCTGCGCGGTCTTGGCTGCCGCGGCGTCGCCGGCTTTGCCGTCGCGGATCAGCAAACGATTGACCACCTCGCGGCTGCTGAACGGGTGACCGGGTGCCGCGTCGTCGTGGTAGTTCTCGGCAACGGTGCGCGGGGCCGCGAAGAATCCGCCGCTTTCGACCACGGCGCGTTGAAACAGCCCTTTCGCCAGCGGCGATGCCATCAGCGCGAGCACGTCTCCGCCGCCAGCCGATTCACCGAAAATGGTTACGTTGTTCGGGTCGCCGCCGAACGCCGCGATGTTGTCGCGCACCCAACGCAACGCGGCGATCGAATCGAGCAGACCGTAGTTCCCCGAGTTGTCTTCGGCAGACGCATCCGCGCTGCGCAATGCCGGATGCGAGAACCAGCCGAAAGGTCCGAGCCGGTAATTGAACGTGACGACCAGCAGGTTGTGATCGGTGGCGAGATGCGCGCCCGAATAACTGCCACCGTGCCCGATGCTGTTGCCGCCGCCATGGATCCAGAACATCACCGGACGCGCTTTGTCGCCGGAAGGTACGTCGCTCGGCGAGAACGGTGGCGCCCAGATGTTCAGGTACAGACAGTCTTCGTTACCGACCGGCGCGTTCGACTTCGGAGAGCGACCGGCACCGGACAGCAGCGACGGAAACTGTACGCACATGTTGCCGATCGCGAGCGCGTTGCGCGGCGCCGTCCACGGTTGCGCCGGCCGCGGTGCTTTCCAGCGCAGCTCGCCGACGGGCGGTGCCGCATAGGGGATACCGAGCCAGACATTGGCGCCCCGCGCGCCGGTGAACCCAACGACCGGACCGAGGGGCGTCTGGCGCAGCGTCGATTGATCGGCAACCGGAGGCGGTTCCTGGTGCTTCGGCCAGAATGCGTACGCGATACCCGCCAAAACGATCAGAGCGACGACGGCAATGACGAACTTGCGCATCTGTTTCTCCTTCTCGAGTTCGTTCTAGCCGGCCGGCGGCTTACGGAATTTCAGCACGAAACAGTCGGTTTTGCCGCGGATCGCCGGGTCGAACACCTTCAGCGTGCGCGCATCGTTCGGATTGCGCAGCAGGTCGCTGGTACCGACGAGCTCGAAGCCGGCGGCCTTGATCTCGGATACGACGAACGCTTCGTCGATGCGATGCAGCGTGCCGACATCGCGATCTCCTGATCCGGCTTCCGCGGAATGATCGATCACGGCGAAGATGCCGCCCGGCTTCAGGATCGTCATGAAATTCTTGAGCAGCGCCGGGCGATCGACCTTGAGGTTCACGACGTCGTGATAGTTCAGCGCCGTGAAAATCAGGTCGACCGAATCCGGGGCCAGACCCCACTCCGCATCAGGCACGGACGTGACGTTCGGTAAGCGGCCGTCGGCGATGCGCTTCGGTTCTTCGCGCGAAGCCACCACGCGCCCCGAGTCGCCAACGGTGCGCGACAACAGTTCGGTGAAGTAGCCGCCACCGGCGACGAACTCGAACACGACCTCGCCCGGTTTAACGTCGAAGAACGCGAGTGTCTCGGCGGGTTTACGGTCGGCGTCGCGAGCAACGTCTTCGGCGGGACGGGCAGGATTTGCGACCGCCGCTGCGATGGCCGGCGACGAGCGTCGTCGCCGGAGCGGCGCGGGCGCGGCTGCGGCGGTGTCGGTGTGGCGGGTTGAGCCGGCGGCGGTGTCGCGGGCTGCCGGTCGCACGCGGCGATCAACAGCGCACCAACGAACAGAAACATCAGACGTAGCGAACGACGAGCCGGCACCATAACCCTCTCCCAACGGAATGAAGCAGCCGCGCTACTATGCCGCAACCTCGACCCGATCTCACGCACTCTCAGAGCAGGCCCGATCATTGGGCCGAGTGCGACTCCTTCATCTCACGCGCGAGTCTGCGGATCTCGGCGCCGACAAGCGGCAGCTCGTCGGAGATCGCGAGCTGATTCTGGCGCTCAACCTTGTTCGGAGTCGGATGAAGGCGGGTGAGTGTTTGCAGTCGCGATTGCAGGGTGTCTCGTCGCGCACGCGCGCGAGATAGCTCTGTCTCGATATCTGACGCCGACCGTTTGCGCATCGCCTTTCACCTATTGCCGGCCGCGCTGAAGTTTCTTGACGAATGGGCTGCTATCCAGGGTACGACCGCCGACCGACCGATCCGGGAAAAACCACGCCGCGCCATCCCAGTCCACGTCGTGAGTGGCGGGTTTGCGCGTATCGGAAACGACCTGGCAAACCCCGGCCGCGGAGCCCTCGGGATACACCCTCGTGATGACGCAGTCGCTCTGTGCGACGCAGAGCCAGCCGCCGCTTCGAACTAATGGATGATTTTTCATTTGCGGGTCGCGAGGAGTGACAAATGCACGGTGTCGCCAGTCTCTAGGCTCTGGCCGCAGATAGATACCTGTATCGGTGGGTTGCAATCCCGGCGAATGGCACAACTACACGAAACCTAGTGTCCGGAATCGCGCCAATGGACGACCATCGATTGAGTGAGCTCTGTGACCGCGTCGCAGGCTCGCCGTGTGGTTGATCCACCGATCTGAATTGAAGACTTCATCAGGATTCAAAGCATGGCTGACCCGCAAAAGAGGAGCCGCACCCGTCACGGAGCACGCTTTCGCGCATTCAATGACCTGGGCGCAATCACGGTTCAGGAAATCATCACCGAGACGGACGCGTCGTCACTCGACAAGCCGGGCGACTGGATCGAAGGCATATCGGAGTTTCGACGCATGGACAAAGGCAGGCCGCTGATCTGCAACGATGCGCACACGGAGTTCTCCGATCCGATTGACGGATCCGTGTATCGCCGCCGGACTTAGTACGGATTCAAACGACCACGATTGAGGCGCCTCCTCACGACGCGTCGTGAAGGATGGGATTCAATCCCACGGTCAAGTACTTCTCGACTTGTACAATCCAGATACACATTCATCGCCGACGCGGGCGCATCCTCAATCGCGTCGTATAGCCGTGACGACCAGCGTGAACCCTGCGCTTCCGAGCGTCAGCACCATCTTCGGCGCCATCTTCGCCGCAGCCTTCCTTACTTGGGCCTATCTCACTACTCGATCCGCCATCCGAGTGAGGTTGGGCGAGGGGTTCGCGCCATACGACGACGAGCCGATGTTGCTCGTTGCCATTTCCAACCGGGGCAATCAGCCGGCTGTTGTTCGAGCTCCGGTGTTGCGCCTCCCCAACAGACGAACGATTGCGATGGCGTCACCGCGCCACTCCACGGTTGCGTTTCCGTATCATCTACCAAAGGGAACGACCTGCGTCGCATGGTTTCGTCTGGATGACCTGCGTTCGCAACTGCGTAACGCGGGATACTTGAAGAAGAAGAGCATACGGATCGTTGCGTGTGCCGGAGACACCAGCGGACGCACGTTTGAAAGCAAATCTCTGATCGTTCTGATCGCGCCTTGAGTCATGGCCGTTCATCGGTGAGGCTCCGCTCGGCCACCATAGCGGTAGTCGGTCGTAGTCGTGTCACTCACATCCGACAGACAATTGGAACAGCGTGGCGCGGCACAGAGGATCCCGCGACTGGCACAATCACGATGTGCAAATCATCCGCGAGTATCTCAACGAGCCTCTGAATTGGCGTCGCTATCAGACTCTGGTCTATTGCGCCGGCATTGTGCTGTTCTCGCTCGGCGCAAAGTGCTTCATCGACGCAGGACTCGGTACCGACCCTCTCGACGTACTGGTGATCGGTATGAACATTCACCTGGGGCTAGGCCTCGGCATGTGGTCATCCATTGTCGCTATCGCGTTTCTTGCTTGGTGGATGATCTGGAATCGGAAGCTACCGCCGCTATCGCCTTTTGTGAGCACGGCCGCAGTTGGCTTCCTCCTCGACTTCTGGAACGCGATCCAGCTTCAGCGTTTCACCATTGGGGCGTTACCCATTCTCGACATCGAACTATTCGGCCGCACTGTGAACCTCAGTGCCATCGGCCTCGATGTCGTCGCGTTGCTATCATGCTCGTACGCATCGGCACTGATCATCATGAGCGGAATCGGTATCCGAATCATGGATCTCGTGGCCATCACCATGATCGAGAAGTGGGGCTGGTCGTTCTTTCGCGCAAAGATGACGCTCGAGGTGGGGCTTTTCACGTCAGGCTGGCTTCTCGGTGGACCGATGGGCATGACGACCGTACTGTTTCTGGTGCTTGTAGGGCCATTCATTCAACCGTTCATGTGGGTAAACGCCACTTACCTCCGAATTCCCAACCACGGAATTAAGGAGCGCGCGGTGGAATCACTAGCGTAATCTCAGCGCTGACGGCACCTGTGTTGTGCCGTTGGTGCGATCAGTCCCACGTAAGAGCGCCGCCAGTGGTGTATCAAGCTCATGTCACGAAGTCGGTGGCCACAAGCGCGACGCCAATTATCAGCATTGTGTTTGCGACGAGTTTCCATACCGAATGCCTCGCACAGCGTTTCAACATCTGGCCAACTAACAACAACATGATTGCGGAGTACCTCATGGGTGCAATCCGCGATTCGCTAGCGCAGTAGCGTGTGTCACGAGGCTCGGAAGACTGCATTGCGTTGGAATCACGCGGACTCAATGAGTAGTACCGCCTGCTTCCGGAGATCCCATAAAGGCGCACGACGGCCTCCGTTTGTTCCGGTCTCTGAGGCGACAGGCACTTGCGCACCAAGAAGATGGGTGCACCGGCAAGCATCAGAGACAAGGTCGACAAGACGAAGATAAGAGCAATCCTTTGCATCACAGGCGACGGCTTCGGGTTTGATTCGAACCAGTTTGTGCACTTCACACGCCGTTCGGTTCATTCCCGAGCGTTGCGATTGCGCGCCACGCCATCGCGATTGCGCACCACACCGTCTGCCATTCAATGTTCGCCAGGGCGCTACCGCTCTGCCTTTTGCAATCGCGCGAGGAAAACCCAGTTGGTCCCGTCAGGGGCGAAGCGGCGACACGACGTGGATCAAGGTTAAGAACCCAAACTACTCTCAGGCCGAAGGTCGCAGAGAGCTATTCAATAAACGACGGAGCTGAGGCGAGCAACTGACTTACCGCGATCTCGAGCAGTGGTGTGTCAGTGACATCGAAGTCTGCAAATCTACGCGGCCGCGATCCGTTGACAGAAATCTCCACCATGGTGGCGTAGATTGCGTATTCCGTCTCGTCAGCTTCCGCGATCCTGCGTCTGTACTGAACGTACGCGCCCAAGATGGTTTTCCCAATCCACGGCCCGCGCTCGTTCGTGCGCCCTTTGCTCGTAATCACGCGCTGTCCGTGTGCAACAACAGATGAAAGCGTAGACCATTCTGACGCGCGCGGTCGCATTCTTCGCGAGTGCAGCAGGTGACCGGCCTGGGACCATATCGAGTGCCTCTTGCGAATCTAGGCGCAACGAATCGAACGCAGTTCCTATTCAGCTTCTTTGCGGACCAAACGGGAGCGCTTGCCGAATGCGGGCGCCGGATGGGAAGCAATGCGCGACGCGAAATTCGAGCTGAAGACGCTGTACATATGGACCTGCGGCCGTTGATCGCGGACTGAGGCGGCGACACACAATCGCTAGCCGTCATCATTGGTCAGGTTCTGTTGGAGGAACGATTCACCCCACCCCCTCTTTTTTTACAACCTCGTTGCCGAGCGGAGGACTAGGTCACATGCAATGGCGTATGCCAGTCGTACGATTGTGAAAAGGACGTTGGGAGTTAGGGACAACATGCGGCATCCAGCTCTGTCGGAACTCGGCGACGACATACTCATCCTGGAATGCCAGCAGAGCTTCAGGCGCCTATCGAGTCTCGATGAGTCTGTACCCGATTGGGTGCGCGAAATCCGCTTGGCCTACCACGACTGTCTCAACGAGGAGTTGGAAGCGAGAGGTCTACCTTCACCCGGCAGAGACAGTACGCACACCATCGAGGCCTTAGCGCTCCGTGTGCGGTGGAACCTACTCCAAGACTTGCGTGTAGAACGCGCGGAATAGTCACACCAGACCCCCCCCTCGCTCTTTTTCGACCTGGTCAGTCCTTCCAAAAGCCCTTGAACCGCTGCGGCGCGATCTCGGTATAGATCACTGTGCTGGCGATGCTCGAGTGGCCCATGAACGCCTGGATGGATCGGGTGTTTAATCCCAGGTGAGTGCGCCGCCGGTCTGATACTCGGTGACGCGCGTTTCGAAGAAGTTCTTCTCCTTCTTCAGATCCATGATCTCCGACATCCACGGGAACGGATTCTTCACACCGGGGAACTGCTCCGGCAGGCCGATCTGCGCGAATCGGCGGTTCGCGATGAACTGCAGGTACTCGGCCATCATGTTCGCGTTCATACCGACCACGCCGCGCGGCATCGAATCACGGGCGTATTCGATCTCGAGCTGCGTGCCTTCGAGAATCGTCTGCAACGCCCAATCGCGCACATCGTCGTCCCACAATTGCGGGTTCTCGAATTTGATCTGGTTGATCACGTCGATGCCGAAGTTCACGTGCATCGACTCGTCGCGAAGGATGTACTGGAACTGCTCCGACGTGCCGGTCATCTTGTTGCGGCGACCCATCGACAGAATCTGGGTGAAGCCGCAGTAGAAGAAGATGCCTTCGAGGACGCAGTAGTAGCGCGATCAGGTTCTTCAACAGCGCTTTGTCGGTTTCGAGCGTTCCGGTCACGAATGTCGGATCGGACAAGTCGCGCGTGTACTTCAACGCCCACGACGCCTTGCGCGCGACCGCGGGGACTTCGTGGTACATGTTGAAGATCTCGCCTTCGTCCATGCCGAGCGACTGGATCACGTACTGATAGGCATGCGTGTGAATCGCTTCTTCGAACGCTTGTCGCAGCAGGTATTGGCGGCATTCCGGATTCGTGATCAGCCGATAGATCGCGAGCACCAGGTTGTTTGCCACCAGCGAGTCCGCGGTCGAGAAGAATCCGAGGCTGCGCTTGACGATCCGGCGCTCGTCGTCGGACAGACCGCCTTCGGTCTTCCACAGCGCGATGTCGGCCGTCATGTTGATCTCTTGCGGCATCCAATGGTTCGCGCAGCCGTCGAGATATTTCTGCCATGCCCAGTCGTACTTGAACGGTACCAGCTGATTCAGGTCGGCGCGGCAGTTGATCATGCGCTTCTGATCGACGGTCACGCGCTCTAACGAGCCTTCGTTGGCGCGGAACTCGGCTTTCGCATCGAGCGCAGCGACAGCCGCTTGAGCTTTCTCGAGGTTGGTTCGACCGTCGTCCACCGGTGCGGGTGACGGCTTCGGCATCTCCACTTCCGCTACTTTCATCGGATGCGGTTCGGCGATCTCGGTTCGCTTGATCGGAGTCGGTTGCGGTGCAGCCGCGCGAGCGACCACCGGAGCCGGTACGTCGTTCTCCTCGGAACCGTCGTAGTCATCCCAGGTCAACATCGTCGTCATCCTCCTTGATGGCTACTGGCACGCTTCGCAGTCGGGGTTATCGATCGAGCACGCGAGCGGAACTTCGGCCGGGTCGTCGCTGATGCTGACACGAGGTGACCGTGCTCGTACTCGCCGCCGCTGACGCGACTCTGAATCGCTCCGACGAGACGGCGTTCAGCTTGCCGCGCTCGACCGTCGATTTCTCGGTGCTGGTCGCGCTCAACGCACGCAGGTAGTACGTCGTCTTCAGCCCGCGAATCCATGCCATCCGATACGTCACGTCGAGCTTCTTGCCCGATGCGCCGGCGATGTACAGGTTCAACGACTGCGCCTGATCGATCCACTTCTGGCGCCGAGCGCCGGCGTCGACGAGCCAGCGCGGCTCGACTTCGAATGCGGTCGCGTAGAGCTGCTTCAGATCTTCCGGTACGCGATCGATCGCCTGCAGGCTGCCGTCGTAGTACTTCAGATCGTTGACCATCACCTTGTCCCACAGATCGAGCGCTTTCAGGTCGTGCACCATGTACGGATTCACGACGGTGAACTCGCCGGACAGGTTCGATTTGACGTACAGGTTCTGGTACGTCGGCTCGATCGACTGCGACACGCCGGTGATGTTGGCGATGGTCGCGGTCGGCGCAATCGCCATCACGTTCGAGTTGCGCATGCCGTCGGTCTTCACCTTGCGGCGCAGCGTTTCCCAGTCGAGCGTCGAATCGTAGTTCGCTTCGAGATACTGCTTGCCGCGCTCGCGCTCGAGGTGACGCAGCGAATCGAGCGGCAGGCTGCCGCGGCTCCACAGCGAGCCTTCGAAGCTCGCGTAGCTGCCGCGTTCTTTCGCGAGATCGCTGGACGCTTCGATCGCGAAGTAGCTGACTGCTTCCATCGACTCGATCGGCGAACTCGACGGCTGCGTCGGAGCTGTACGGAATGCGCAGCTCATACAGCGCATCCTGAAAGCCCATGATGCCGAGGCCGACCGGACGATGACGCATGTTCGACGTGCGCGCTTGTGCCACCGAGTAGTAGTTGATGTCGATGACGTTATCGAGCATCCGCACTGCGGTGCGCACCGTGCGGCGCAGCTTGTCGAGGTCGAGGCCGTCCTTCGTGACGTGTTGCACGAGGTTGACCGAGCCCAGGTTGCACACGGCGATTTCGTCGCGCGACGTGTTCAGCGTGATCTCGGTGCACAGGTTCGACGATGCACCACACCGACGTGCTGCTGCGGCGAGCGGATGTTGCACGGCGTCTTTGAACGTGATCCACGGATGGCCGGTTTCGAACAGCATCGACAGCATCTTGCGCCACAGATCCTGTGCGCGGACGCGCTTGAACAGCTGGCAGCTCGCCGCGACTCGGTCTTGCGTTCGTAGTTCGTGTACGCGTGCTTCGAACGCGAGGCCGTATAGATCGTGCAGCTCCGGCACGTCGCTCGGCGAGAACAGCGTCCAGGTGCCGTCTTCGAACACGCGCTTCATGAACAGATCGGGGATCCAGTTCGCGGTGTTCATGTCGTGCGTGCGGCGGCGATCGTCGCCGGTGTTCTTGCGCAGCTCGAGGAACTCTTCGATGTCGAGGTGCCACGTTTCGAGATACGCGCACACCGCGCCTTTGCGCTTGCCGCCCTGGTTGACCGCGACGGCGGTGTCGTTGACGACTTTCAGGAACGGCACCACGCCCTGCGACTTGCCGTTGGTGCCTTTGATGTAGGCGCCGAGCGCGCGCACCGGTGTCCAGTCGTTGCCGAGACCGCCGGCCCATTTCGACAGCATCGCGTTGTCGTGGATCGCGCGGTAGATGCCGTCGAGATCGTCCGGCACGGTGGTGAGGAAGCACGACGACAGTTGCGGGCGCAGCGTGCCGGCGTTGAACAGCGTCGGCGTCGAGCTCATGTAGTCGAACGACGACAGCAGGTCGTAGAAGTCGATTGCCCTGGCGGTGCGATCGGTTTCTTCGAGCGCGAGGCCCATCGCAACGCGCATGAAGAACACTTGCGGCAGTTCGAAGCGAACGTCGTTGCTGTGGATGAAATAGCGGTCGTAGAGCGTCTGCAGGCCGAGGTACGTGAAGTTGTGGTCGCGCTCCGGTTTCAGCGCCGCGCCGAGCGCGTCGAGGTCGAACTTGCGCAGATCGGCGGAGACGAGTTCGAGTGTGGCACCGCGTTCGATGAACGCCTTCAGCGCCACCGGATAGACGTCGCGCATCTGCGACTGCGTGGCGCGGAAGTCGCCTTGCGTCGCGCCGCGTGCCTGAACGCCGAGGAACGCCAGCGCTTCGGCGCGCAGATCGTCGAGCAGGATGCGGGCGGTGACGAACGTGTAGTTCGGCTCTTCCTCGACCAGCGTTCGCGCGGTGATCAGCACCGACGTCGCTACGTCTTTCTCGGAGATGCCGTCGTACATGTTGTTCAGCGCTTCGACGATGATCCGCTCACCGTCCACGTCTTTGAGCCCGGCGCATGCTTCGCTCACGACGGTGTCGCAAACGCTCTACGTCGAGCGGCGCGCGGGTGCCGTCGGCGCGCGTGATCGACAGTGATGTTTGCGTCGGTTTCGCGACCGGCTTGCGTTCGGCGCGGGCGCGCGCGCGGCTGTCTCGATACAGCACGTAGTCGCGGGCGACTTTGTGCTCGCCTGAACGCATCAGCGCGAGTTCGACCTGGTCTTGAATGTCTTCGATGTGCATCGTGCCGCCCGACGGGAAGCGTCGCTCGAATGTCGCGCTCATCTGGTCCACGAGCGCGCGGACCTGTTCGCGGATGCGCGACGACGCGGCGGCGGTGCCGCCCTCGACCGCGAGAAAGGCTTTCGTCATGGCGACGGCGATCTTGCTGTCGTCGTACGAGACGACGGTGCCGTTGCGCTTGATCACCCGCAGCTGACCTGGCGCAGTGGCCGCGATCGATGCGGAAGGAGGCAGGGCGGGCTGAGAATCCTGTGTGACGCTGGTGCGCTGTAGCGTGTCCGTTTGCATTGCTGGCGTGACTCCCCGGTACTGTTCGAAATCGGTCCGTTTCTTGGTTTTTTCCCTGCGCGCCGACCACAACATCTAGTGCTTGCGGTTTTCTGGGCTCCGGCGCGCCGATCCACCTCGTTCAACCTGTATTCCCGGGCCATTCGGGCCGCCCGTTTCGCGCGATCGCGTCGTGGGCGACGACCCAGGCATACCCCAACATGTTGGGTTGGACGACGAGGGGAATACAAGATAATGCGGTGCGGCTGCGCAATGCAAGGTGCAAAGCTGTGGATAACCTGTGACGACGCGGTGCATGTCCTGTGCACCGTTCCAGCGCGCGATCCGACGACTTTTCGGTGCCTATTGCCGCGCTCTCGACCACTAGATATTGTGTTTTGCGTTTTGGGGGGCGGAGGAACGCGAGTGGACTGCGTACTGGCGATCGATCAGGGCACGTCGAGCACGCGCGCGCTGGTATTCGATGCGCGGGGTCGCGTGCTCGGCAGCGCCCAACGCGAATTCGATCAGATATTCCCGCACGACGGTTGGGTGGAGCACGACCCCGAGGTTTTGTGGGATACAACGCTCTTTGCTGCGCGCGGTGCACTTGCTAACGCCCGCATAGAGGCGCGCACGCTGACCGGCATCGGCATCACCAATCAGCGCGAAACGACCGTCGTGTGGGACGTCGACACGGGGCTTCCTGTCTACAACGCCATCGTGTGGCAAGACCGCCGAACGGCGCCGCGCTGCGATCAGATTCGCGCCGACGGTATGGCGGAACAAATTGCGACTGCGACCGGCCTCGTGATCGATCCGTATTTCTCGAGCACGAAAGTGGCGTGGTTGCTCGACAACGTGCCCGGGCTGCGCGCGCGCGCGGCGGGCGGCAAGCTGCGCTTCGGCACGATCGACAGCTTTCTGATCTGGCGGCTGACGTCGGGTGCGAAGCACGCGACCGATGCGACGAATGCGTCGCGAACGCAGCTCTTCAACATTGCTGCGCAATCCTGGGACGCCGAATTGCTCCGCTACTTCGACATCCCGGCGAATCTGTTGCCGGAGGTGCTCGACTGCGCGGGTGACTTCGGCGTGGCGGACCCGAAGTGGCTAGGTGGCGCCGTGCCGATTCTCGGCGTCGCAGGCGACCAGCAGGCGGCGTTGATCGGACAGGGCTGCTTCGACGTCGGTATGACGAAAAGCACGTACGGAACCGGTTGTTTTCTCGTCACCAACACCGGCGAACAGCTGATTCGCTCGACGAACGGTCTGTTGTCCACCGTCGGTTACCGCATCGGCGGTCGCACGACGTACGCGGTCGAAGGCAGCATTTTCGTTGCCGGCGCGGCGGTGAAGTGGCTGCGCGACTCGCTGCGGATCGTCGAATCGGCCGGTGAGACGGAAGCGGCGGCGCGCCGTAGCGGGGTCGAGGCGGGCGGCGTGTACGTGGTGCCCGCTTTCACCGGCATGGGCGCGCCGCACTGGCGGCCCGATGCGCGTGGACTCGTCTGCGGTCTGTCGCTCGATACGAGCCGCGACGACGTGATCGCCGCCACGCTCGCGAGCGTCGCATATCAGTCGGCGGATCTGCTGGCAGCGCTCGCCGCCGACGGTGCCGCCGTGACACGCCTTCGAGTCGATGGCGGAATGGTCGCCAACGACTGGCTGTGCCAGTGTCTGGCGGACATCGCCGGCGTGCGGGTCGAACGGCCGGTGATCACCGAGACGACCGCGCTCGGCGCCGGCATGCTCGCCGCACTCGGCGGTGGTCTGGTCGGGTCGCTGAGCGACGCGGCGGGGCTGTGGCAACTGCAACGCGGATTCGAACCCGCGATGGACGCGACGGTGCGCGACAAGCTGCTGAACGGTTGGGCGAATGCGGTCTCTAAGACTCTGGGACGGGCGAGCCTTTGAACGCATTCGCGAACGCATCGCGAATGCGTTCGCGCCGCGCGTTACAAAGCGGTTACAAGGCGTTCTGCGCGGGATACATCGATGAAACGGCCGTCACTTAGAATGGCCGACAGTTCGGGTGCAGATCGGTAATGGCCGCAACTCTTCAACATCACGTCGCACATGCAGTGACGCGCCTACGGCGGTCACTGCTGACCGGCGCCGGGGTCGCAGCGTTCATCGCGCTGTGGTGGGGCGGGTCGACGTCCGGTCGGCTCGACATCACCGACGTGGCCGTTGCGCTCGGCGCCGTGGTATTCGGCGTCGGCCTGGTGCTGTTGGCGTTGTCGATCGCCGCCGATTTCAGGTTGCGCGACACGACGGCGTCGTTGGGGCTCCCGGTTACGCTGTGGGCCAGTCTGGGATGCGTCGCGACAGCGACGTTCGGAAACGCCCCGCTGCGCCTTGCCTTGCTGACGCTCACGTTGCTCGGGCTGAACTTTGCCGCATTGCATCTTGGACGTTCGCGGTTGCGTCTGATCGCGGTGTCGACTTGGGCGACGGCGAGTCTCGGTTTCGTGTTGCACATTCAGCATGGTCAGAGCGCGAACCTGCCCGACGAGTTCCTCGTCTGGTCGTGTTACTCGCTGCTCCTCGTCATCGCGCTGTTCGTGGCCGACCAGATCGCGGGTTTGCGCGAGGAACTCACAGGACGTACGGAGGAACTGGAGCGCGCGTTGACGCGCGTTCGCGACATGGCGATGCGCGACGATCTAACGGGGTTGTACAACCGCCGCCAGTTGATGGAATACCTGTATCGCCAGAAGGCGCTTGCTGATCGCGGCACGCTGGCATTCGCGCTGTGTTACGTCGACCTCGACCACTTCAAGCGCGTCAACGACCTCTTCGGCCACAAGCAAGGCGACGAAGTGTTGCGCGCGTTCGCCGACATCGCGCGCAAGGTCGTGCGCGAAGAGGACTTCGTCGCGCGCATCGGCGGCGAGGAATTCGTGATGGTGCTCACGAACGCCACGCTCGCGGACGCCGTACAGGTTTCGAATCGCCTGCGTCGCCAGACGCAGTTGATGGTGATCGATCCGAAAGCGCCGGACTTTGCCGTCACCGCTTCAGTGGGGGTGGCCGCTTATCGCGCACGCGAAGCGGTCGAGCAATTGATGAGTCGAGCGGACACGGCGATGTACGCAGCGAAAACTCAGGGCAGGAACCGTGTCGTGGTTGCTCCTGAGACTGAGACACGGGCCATATCGCCTGCCGCCGGCAGGTGACCCACGCCCCTTAAATCAGTTAGGCTCTCACGGCCGCATTCCGGTGTGCATTCAGCGCACCGAAGCCGGAGAAGAAGGACGTGGACCGGCGAACTCACGCGCGACAACCCATCTCGATCGGCGCGCTCGTACACCCGCAGAAAGGGCGGTCGTGGTTGTGCACGATTCGCGACTTCTGCCAAGGCGGCATGCTGCTGGTCGGCACCGGCGGTTCGCGCTCTCTGGTATCCACCGGCGCTGAACCTCGCGCCGGCGATCCGCTGAATCTGCATTTCTCCGTTCCGACGCCGCAGGGCGAACAACATTTCCGGATGCAGGCGCAGATTTCGCGCGTGCTCGATTCCGGCAGCGGCATGGGTATTCGATTCCCGACGCCGTTGCAGCCGAAAGCGTTCGAAGTGCTGATGGACTTCGCAGTTGCGTCCGGCATGGTCACGAACAGCGCCGCCGATCTCGCGCGCGGTCGCAAACCCCAGGCGGAATCCGAAGCGCCGCAAACGGAAGGTCCGGCCGAAATCCCGGAAACGTTCCTGCGCGATCGTCGTATTCGCGATCAGGACGCGGAACAGGTCAAAGAACAGTTGCGCCGGATCGCCACGCGCGGCGTCAACCGCGTTTCGAAACTGTTTTTCGAGAAGTGCGATCGCGATCTGTTGCTGAAAGCGCGCGATGCCGGAACGAACGCAGTACAGATGATGTACTTCGAAGGCCTCGATCAGCTGGAAAAACAGCGCGACTCGATTCGTACGAAGTTCGGCCGTTCGGTGGTTGCACAGATCGATCAGATTTCCGATCTCGAGTCGGTGCTCGAAAAGCGCCGCCGTCGCGAGACCGGCAGCAGCGCGAAGCTGCAGATCGTCGACACCGAAGAGTTCGAAGAATGGTTGGCGGTCGCGGAAGTCATCTCCAAGACCGAAAACCGATTCAGCGACATTCTGTTCGAGATCCGTTCGCGACTCGGCATGATCGCGAAGCCGTGGGGCCACAAAGACGTCGTGCCGATCGGACCGGCGGCGCTCGCATGGGCGTTCGACGATGCATTGTCCGGCATCGACGTGCGGCGCCAGGTGCGTCAGGACATCTACAAGGAATTCGAGATCGTCCTGCACACGGTGCTGGCGAACCTGTATCCGGCCATCAGCAAGATGCTGGAGGAGAGCGGCGTATTCCCGTCGTTGGAAGAGCTGCGCGAAGCGATGCAGCGAACGATGCGTCGCGGTACTACGAAAGCCCGACCAGAACCCACGCAGAACTATCAGGAACTCGAAGGTCCGGTGCGCGAGGCGGCGATGGCCGCCGATGGCATATCAACAGCGCCGCGCAGCTCGTTCAATCCGTTTACGCCCAACAAGGAAGGCGGCACCGCAGAGGTCTATAAGGCCGCGCGCGAACTGCTGAACCTCGGCCGGCGTGCGCGGCGGATGCAGGGCGCGCCCGAAGAAGTGGAGTTCGCGGCCCCCAATGCGGCGCCGGATCAACGCTACGACCCCAACGACATCCTGCAGGCGATCTCGCAGATCGAGTCCGAACTCGGCGATGCGCCGGTGACGGACAGCCGCCTGAAGCCGCGCCTGATGGAAGTGCTGAAGGCACGACACGGCGGCAAGAAAGCGTTCGGCGAAGAAATGTACGACACCCTCGATGTCATGGAGAACCTGGTCGATTCGATCGAACAGGACAAGCTGCTCACCGAGGGTATTCGCGGCTGGGTGAAACGGTTGGAGCTGACGCTCAACAAACTCGCCACGAAAGACCCGGAATTCCTCGACCACGACGCGGAACGCCCGCACTCGGCGGTCGAGGTGTTGAACCAGTTGGCGAAGTTGGGTAACGCGCAGGACGTCAGGGTCGGTATCGATCGCGAGGTCGGGCACCGCGTAGACGAACTGTTGGAACGCATCGTCAAAGACTACGACCGTAACCCGGAAGTATTCGAAGACGTCCTCGAAGAACTGAGTCCATTGGTCGAACGGCAGGCGAAAGCCTATCGCGGCAACGTCGAACGTACGGTTCGAGCGAGCGAAGGTCAGCAGAAACTGGCGCGCGCGCGCCGCGCGGTCGCGCGCCAATTGGAGCCGCGACTCGCCGGCAAAGAAGTACCCGAACTGTTTCTGCGACTGATGAATCCGGGTTGGCGCAACCTGCTGGTGCACACCCACCTGCGACATGGCCCGAACAGCAACGAGTGGCGCGATGCCGCGGCAACCGCCGAGGAAGTCCTGGCGCAGTTGACCGGTGCGTCGAAGCCGGGCGAGACCGGTTTCGTCGAACCCGAAACGCTGCTCAAGCGCGTCGTTGCCGGGCTGAACAGCATTTCGTTCGAGCCCGGCAAACGCACGCCGTTGGTCATGGGACTGTCGGATGCGCTCGTAGGCGACACGACCGGCGCCAAAACGAAGGTCAAGGTCACCAAGATCGGCGCCAACGAGACCGAGAAGGCGCTCGGCCTCGAAGGCTTGCTGCCCGACTCCTCTCCGGCGATCGAGACCGACGACGAGGACATCCGCAAGAACTGGAGCCGTGCGATCGATCGAGCGCGCCGCATGAGCGTCGGCGAATGGCTGGCGATGTCGGACGAACAGGGCCGCCCGCTGATCCTCTCGGTAGCATTCATCGGCGACGACTACGCGTTCTTCGTGCTGGTGAACCGCAAGGGCGTGAAGTCGCGCGAGATTCCGTTGAAGGAGATGGCCGACGGCCTGCACGAAGGGCGCGTCACGCTGCTCGACGACTTCGATCTGCCGCTGATGGAGCGCGCGTCGCAACGCATGTTGCAGAACATGCACAACCAACTGACGTTCCAGGCGGCGCACGACGATCTGACGAAGCTGCTGAACCGCAAGGAGTTCGAGCGCAATCTCGCCGCAGCGATCGAAAGTGCGAAGGCGACCAGCGCGCAACACGTGCTGTTCTACCTCGACCTCGACCAATTCAAGATCGTCAACAACAGCAGCGGTCACACCGCCGGCGACGAACTGCTGAAGATGGTGGGCCAACGTCTGGTCGAGGGTTTGAAGGACGTGCCCGCCAAAGTTGCACGCCTCGGCGGCGACGAATTCGGGGTGCTGATCACCGACATCGAGAACGAGCCGTCGCGCGAAATCGCTGAACGCCTGCTTAAGTTGGTGCGCGAACAGCGATTCGATTGGGAAGATCGCCATTATTCGCTGTCGGTGAGCATCGGGGTGGTGTTCATCGACGAAGGCACGCCGAACGCCGACGCCGCGATGCGCTCAGCGGACGAAGCGTGTTATGCGGCGAAAGACGCCGGCCGCAACCGCGTGCAGGAATACGAACTCGGCGACGCGCGCATGATGCGGCGCCGCGGTGTCATGGAATGGGTGACACAACTCGACAAGGCGATCGACGACGGCCGCCTGATTCTGAATTGTCAGCGTATCGCGCCGGTTCCGATTGCATCGAACGGTTCCGGCAGCCACTACGAGATCCTGCTGACCATGCGCGACGAACTCGGCGACCTGATGCCGCCGAGCGAGTTCATTCTAGCGGCCGAGACATACAACCGCGTCACCATGGTCGACCGGTGGGTCGTCGAAAACGTGCTGACGTGGATGGCCGATCACCGCAGCTCGCTCGACAATTTCGGCGGCTTCGCAATCAACGTATCGGGCCACTCCGTCAACGACGAATCATTCGCCGATTTCGTGCTCGAGCAGTTCTCGCGCATGCAGGCGCCGACCAGCAAGGTCTGCTTCGAGATCACCGAGACCGCGGCGATCGCCAACCTCGACAACGCGCGCGACTTCATGAACCGGATGAAGATCATCGGTTGCCGCTTCTCGCTCGACGATTTCGGCACCGGCCTGTCGTCGTACTCCTATCTGCGCAACCTGCCGGTCGACTACGTGAAGATCGACGGCGTGTTCGTGAAAGATCTGAACAACAACCCGAGCGACTACGCCGTGGTGCGTTCGATCAACGAGATCGGCCACTACCTCGGCAAGAAGACGATCGCGGAATTCGTCGAGAACGATGCGATCCTGACTCAGCTGCGCGAGATCGGCGTCGACTACGCGCAGGGATATGGCATCGAAAAACCCGGGCTGCTTTCCAACCTGCGACTGAACTGAAGCGTTAGCTTCGCGCCACGCTCAGAAACTCGAGTAGTGCCTTCTGCGAATGCAGGCGGTTTCCCGCTTCTGCCCACACCACCGATCGAGCGTCGTCCAATACGTCGTCGCTGACTTCCTCGCCGCGATGCGCCGGCAAGCAGTGCATGAGCATGACGTCGCGCGCGGCGAGATCGAGCAGCTGTTTATTCACCTGATAGCCCAGGAATCTCTTGCGGCGTTCGGTGACCTCGGCCTCGTGTCCCATCGACGACCACACGTCGGTCACCACCAGATCGGCGCCGCGAACGGCGTCTTGCGGCGTATCGACCATCGTCACGCGATTAGCTGCTCGCGAGCAGTTCCGACGAAGGTTCGAACCCTTTCGGGCAGGCAATCTGCAGGTTGAAGCCGAACTGGCGTGACGCGTCGATGTACGAATTGCACATGTTGTAGCCGTCGCCGACGAAGGCCACGGTTGCGTCCTGGATCGAGCCGCGGTTTTCGACGAACGTCTGGATGTCTGCCAACAGCTGACACGGATGCGACCGCGCGCTCATCGCGTTGATGACGGGCACCGACGCGGCGCCAGCGAATGTCTCGACATCGCGGTGATCGCGGGTGCGCAGCATGATCAGGTCGACCATTTCCGACAGTACGCGCGCGGTATCTTCGATCGGCTCGCCGCGCCCCAGTTGAGTGTCGGCGGGGCTCAAGAAGATGGCGTGTCCGCCGAGTTGCTGCATGCCCGCTTCGAACGCGACGCGCGTTCGCGTCGACTTCAGGTCGAAGACCATCGCGAGCGTGCGGCCTCGAAGCGGCTCGTAGATCGTGCCGGCGCCGCGCATTCGCTTGAGTTCGATGGCCCGTTCGATGAGCCGCGAGAGTTCCTCAGGGCTGAAATCGAGCAGCGTGAGGAAGTGTCGGGTCACGCCGCACCCGGTACCGGTTCCTTGATCAATGCAACGATCCGGTCGACGATTTCGTCGGCCTGCTCGTCGGAGAGAATCAGCGGCGGCAACAGGCGAATCACGCGTTCGTGGGTGACATTGATCAGCAGCCCTTTGGCCAAGGCCGCTTTGACGAGATGCGGTTGCGGTGAATCGAGTTCGACTCCCAACATCAGGCCTTTGCCACGGATGTCGACTACGTGATTGTCGCCGGCGAGCGCCTTTTTGAATCTGTTCAGCATGCGGTCGCCGAGGACGGCGGCGCGTTCCATCAGTCCGTCGTTCTCCAACGCATCGATGACCGCATGCGCGGCGGCACACGCGAGCGGATTGCCGCCGAACGTCGACCCGTGATTGCCGGGCTTGAGCGTCTCCGCCGCGATGCCGCGCGCAAGACACGCACCGATGGGCAAGCCGTTCGCGAGACCTTTCGCGAGCGTGACGACATCCGGCAGGATACCGAGACGTTGATAGGCGAAATAACGGCCGGTGCGGCCGTTGCCGGTCTGCACTTCATCGAGCATCAAGAGCCAGCCCTTCGCGTCGCAGATGCGGCGCAACGCCGGCAGATAACCGTCGTCAGGAACCACGATGCCGCCTTCGCCCAGCACCGGTTCGACGAGGATCGCGACCACTTCGTTGTTGTTTTCCGCGATCGTCTCGATCGCTTTGACGTCGTTGTATGGCGCGCGGACGAAACCGGAGAGCAGCGGTTCGAAGCCCGCTTGAACCTTGCGATTGCCGGTGGCGGTGAGCGTCGCCATCGTGCGGCCGTGAAAGGAACCTTCCATCGCGATGACGTGCGGCTTGTTGATGTCGCGGCCGTGCCCATAGAGGCGCGCGATCTTGATGGCGGCTTCGTTCGCTTCCGCGCCGGAGTTGCAGAAGAACACGCGGTCCATTCCGGCCAGCTTCGTGATGCGATCGGCGAGCGACTCCTGCAGCGAGATTCGATACAGGTTCGACGTGTGCATCAGCGAGTTCGCTTGACGCGTGATGGCGGCCGCCACACCGGGATGCGCGTGACCCAGACCGGTAACCGCGAGCCCCGCGAGCGCGTCGAGATATTTGTTACCCTGCTCGTCGTACAGGTACGCGCCGGTGCCGTGGCTGAATGCCACCGGCAGTCGCGCATAGGTATCCATGAGTGCTGCCATGAACATGACCCTCGTCGGTTTCGCTCTCTGCGACGAGAGCGATTTCAGCAGGCTCCTAAACGACAAAAGGCAGCAAGTGCTGCCCCTGGAAAGGGCGCAATGGTAGTCGACTGATATGGCCAGTTCAACCTTCGACGGCATTGCGCTCGCGTTGTTCGGCAGCCGCGTGCAGGCGATCTGCGACGAGATGGGCGTCGCGCTGCGGCGCGCCGCGTTCTCGCCGAACATCAAAGATCGACTCGACTTCAGCTGCGCGCTGTTCGATCGCGCCGGCGCTCTGTTCGGGCAGGCTGCGCACATTCCCGTGCATCTCGGCAGCATGGCCTACGCGATGGCCGGCATCGTGCGACGGTTCGAATGGCGCGACGGCGATCTGGTGTTGTTGAACGATCCGTTCCTCGGCGGCACGCACCTGCCGGACGTAACGGTGGTCTGTCCGATCTTTCACGATCGCGCGCTGATCGGATTTGCCGCGTGCAGAGCGCACCACGCAAACATCGGATCGGATCGACCCGGATCGATGCCGGTCTCTACGACGCTCGACGAAGAGGGGATCGTGATATCGCCGTTGCTCGCACAACGCGACGGTGAACTCACCGCGCCCGCACGTGCGCTGTTCGACGGACTCGCCGGTCGCGCGCACGCCTCCGCCGAGCAATATCTCGGCGACGAACGCCTCGGCGATTTCTTCGCGCAGATGAGTGCATGCCGTCTCGGAGTGCGACGCGTGGAGGCGCTGGTGCATCAGATGACGGCGCCTGCATTCGGATCGGCGGTGGTTGAACTGAACGACTACGCCGACCGGTTGGCTCGCAGCGCAATCGCGGAAATTCCCGACGGCGTCTATTCGTTCGAAGACTGGATGGACGACGACGGGGCCGGCACGAACGATGTCGCGATACGCGTGCGGCTTCGGGTCGACGGCGACCGTTGCACCGCCGATTTCACCGGAACCTCCGCGCAGGTGCGCGGCAACATCAATTGTCCGTTGTCGGTCACGGCCGCGGCCGTGCTTTACGTGTTTCGTTGTCTCATGCCGACGCACACGCCGGCGGTGAGCGGTGCGTTCCGTTGCGTCGACATCGTCACCGAGCCCGGCAGTCTGGTCGATGCGCGGCATCCGTCGGCCGTCGCGGCGGGTAATGTCGAGACGTCGATGCGCATCGTCGACGTCCTGTTGGGTGCGCTCGCCCGAGCGCTACCGGACCGCATTCCGGCCGCGAGCCAGGGCACGATGAACAACGTGGCTATGGGGCGACATGGCGACGCGTCGCGGTGGGACTACTACGAAACGATTGGCGGCGGAATTGGTGCAGATCCGCACGGCGCCGGTGTCTCGGCGGCGCATTCGCACATGACGAATACGCTGAACACGCCCGTAGAGAGCCTGGAGACTCACTATCCGTTGCGCGTCACCCGATATGAAGTGCGCCGCAATTCCGGTGGCACCGGGAAATTCCGGGGCGGCGATGGAATCGTCCGCGAACTGACGTTCCTCGAACCGGCCGAAGTCACACTGCTGACCGAACGTCGTACGCGACCGCCGTGGGGTCTCGCCGGCGGTGGTGCCGGTGCACGCGGGTCGAATGCGCTGAACGGCGTCGAAGTGGCGCCGAAAGTCGCGCTCGATGTCCACGAAGGCGATGTACTGACGATCGCAACGCCGGGAGGCGGCGGCTGGGGTACCACCGACTAACGTTCCTACTGAGCCGCGAGAACCGCGTGCCTGAATCGCTGCAGCCCTTCGTCGAGCGTCGCGCGCGGACATCCGAAATTGAAGCGCACGAAGCCGGGTCCATGAAACTGCGCGCCGTCGGAGAGACCGAGCCCATGCGCTTCGAAGTAGCGGGTGGGATGATCGAGCTGAAGACCGCGCACATCGATCCAGCCGAGATACGTGCCTTCGACGTGCGTCATCGAAACATTGGGCAGTTGCGCCACGCATTGTTCGAGCGCATCGCGGTTCGCGGCGAGATAGGCGCGCAGCCGATCGAGCCAGTCGGACGGATCTTCGTATGCGGCCAGCGCTGCGGTGTAGGCGAGCGCACCGATGCTCGGCACGAGACCGGCGCGCGCGTCGCTGAAACGCCGCCGCAATGCCGCGTCCGGAATGACCGCGAACGCACAACACAGCCCGGGCGTGTTGTAGCTCTTCGTCGGCGCCATCAGCGTGATCGACCGCGCGGCGATGTCCGCTGACAACGTTGCTATGGGGATGTGCGGCCGGTCGTTGTCGAGGCGCAAGTCGCAGTGAATTTCGTCGGAACAGATCAACAGATCGTGCCGCTCGCAGAAACGCGCCAACGCGACGAGTTCCTCGCGCTGATAGATGCGGCCGGTCGGATTCTGCGGATTGCAGAACATGAACAATCGCGTTCGGTTGTCGATCGCATCGCCCATCGCGGCGAGATCGATCTCCCAGCGGGGACCGTTGAGCATCAACGGCACTTCGATGGCGTTGCGCCCGCTGTGGCCCGGCACCGCGAGGAATGGGTAGTACACCGGCACGTTCATCATTACGGAGTCGCCGGGGGCACCAACGGCGCGACTGGCGAGGTTCATGCCGGTGACCACGCCTGGAACCCAGACCAGCCAGTCCGGGCTCACCTCCCAATCGAATTGCGCATCGAGCCAGGCGACCGCCGCGTGCACCAGTTCGGCCGGCGTTTCGCTGTACCCGAAGATGCCGTGGTCGAGCCGACGCTGCAGGGCGTCGCGGATGAACTGCGGCGCGCGGAAATCCATGTCCGCAATCCAGAACGGCAACACGTCCACGCCTTGGTATTTGCCCCATTTCGAGCTGTCCGTACCGCGCCGTTCGACGACGTTATCGAATTCGTTCATGAGCGGTGTGGGTATTGGTTATTGGAGCGGAGCTGACTACGTGGCATACAATGCTGCGTGTTTGTGTTCATGAGGTAAAGCGTACGTGGACGTTTTGGACAGCATCAAAGAGCAGATCAATAGCAACGCGATCATCCTGTACATGAAAGGTTCGCCGCAGGCGCCGCAGTGCGGTTTCTCTGCGCAGACCGTGCAGTGTTTGATGGCTTGCGGCGAGCGATTCGCGTATGTCGACGTCCTCAGCAACCCGGATGTTCGTGCGAACCTACCGGCCTATGCGAACTGGCCGACGTTCCCGCAGCTGTGGGTCGAAGGAGAACTCGTCGGCGGCTGCGACATCGTCACGGAGATGTACCAGTCGGGCGAGCTGAAGACGCTGATCGCCGGCGCGGCAGCTCGGGCCAAAGCGGCCACGCCCGCCACCGCCGCGAAATAGCCTTCACTCGCGCAGCGGCCAGCCGCCCATATCCTGCCAACGGTTGACGATCGCGCAGAACAGCGCGGCCGTCACGTCTGCGTCGTAACGCGCCGAATGCGCTTCATTGCTGTCGTAGGCGATGCCGGCGCGGCCGCAGGCTTGGCTGAGCACCGTCTGCCCGTACGCAACGGCGGCGAGCGACGCCGTGTCGATGAATGAAAACGGGTGGAACGGATTGCGTTTGATGTCGTTGCGGTTGGCGCCCGACATGATGAACTGATGGTCGAAGGCCGCGTTGTGGGCAACCACGATTGCGCGGCTGCAGCCGCCGTGCTTCACCGCCCGCCGAACCTCCCGAAAGAACTCCTGGAACACTTCCGGTTCGGCACGCGCCTTGCGAGCCGGGTTGTACGGATCGATGCCGATGAAGCGCAGCGAGGCCGGATCCATGTTGGTGCCGGGTAACGGAGCCACCTGGTAGTGCAACAGCTGATTGCGCGTCAGGCGCTCGCCGTCGTAGTGCAGCAGAACCGCGGCGAGTTCCAGAATGGCGTCGCCGCTCGGGTTGAAGCCACCGGTTTCCAAATCGACGACGACTGGCAGAAAACCGCGAAAGCGGTCTGCAATCTGGCTTCTTTCGGACACTGCTCTCTCCACATGAGCGGGTACCTTACCACGCCGGTTGCGAGCGCCGGCCGCACGCCGGGTAAAGAATCGGCGGCGGGTGCCGATAGCCAACTAAAGGCACAGGAATTCCCGTGGCGCGAAGCATTGCCTCGATCGCTCTCGTTCTGGTGTGGTGCGCAGCGGCCGCCGAAGCGCCGCTCGAATTCGGCGCCGCGCCGGCGGATGCCGCCTGGCAGTTCGAGGGCAGTCGCACCGCGTGCCGGCTGTCTCACGAAATCCCGAACTTCGGCGAGGCGCATTTCGTGCAGCAGGCGGGCGGCAGCCTGCAATTCGAAATGTCGGCGTGGCGTGTCGATCTCGGCGGCGCGCTGGACGTGACGAGCTTTGCGCCGCCGTGGCTCGCTGCGCACCCACCGGAGCAATCGCTCGGTCGCGCGGAGGTTTCGCGGCCGCACGCAGATCGTCGCGGACGCACCGCTCGCCGAGTCGATGCTGCGCGCCTTGTATCGCGGCGAGCAGCCTCGCTTCGCATCGCAAGACGTCAGCATCTCGCTCTCGGCCGTGAGCTTCAGGCCGCTATACGACTCGTACGCACGCTGCGTTGCGCAACTCGTGCCGGCGTCGTTCAAGCAACTCGAGCGCAGTACGATTGCATTCGCACCGGGTCGCGCGACGCTGAACGATGCGGCTAAGGCGCGTCTCGATCTGATTGCCGAGTACGTGAAAGCCGATCGAACGGTCGCGCACATATACGTCGAGGGTTACACCGACAGTTCGGGTCGCGAGCGAAAGAACCGCATCCTGTCCGAGCAGCGCGCGAAAGCGGTAACGGGTTATCTCATCGGCGCCGGTTGCGGTTCGGAATCCATCGAATATCGCTTCCACGGTTCGCGGTTTCCGATCGCTTCGAACGAAACAGAGGCGGGGCGCGTACAGAACAGACGCACTACGGTGCGGTTGGAACGAGGCCCGGGCAAGCTCGCGAAACGCTGAGCGATCAGCGTTTCTTGTCGTTCTCGTCGCGTTCGCCGCTCGGCAGCAGCGGCAGTGCGCCGTCCGAGCCGGTGCCCAGCAGGCCGACCTTCGAGTAGATCGATAGCTTCTCTCGCGTGTCGCTGATGTCCATGTTGCGCATGGTCAGTTGCCCGATACGGTCTTGCGGGGTGAACACCCCCGCGCCTTTTTCCATCGTCAGACGCTCCGGGTGATAGGTCAGATTCGGGCTGACGGTATCCAGCAGCGAATAGTCGTTGCCGCGACGCAGTTGCAACGTCACCTCGCCGGTGATCGCGCGCGCCACCCAGCGTTGCGCCGTCTCTCTCAGCATCATGCACTGCGGATCGAACCAGCGACCCTGATACAGCAATCTGCCCGCCCGGCGACCGTTGGCGCGGTACTGCTCGATGGTGTCTTCGTTGTGGATGCCGGTAACGAGGCGCTCGTACGCGATGTGCAGCAACGCCATTCCAGGCGCCTCGTAGATGCCGCGGCTCTTCGCTTCGATGATCCGGTTCTCGATCTGATCGCACATCCCGAGGCCGTGCCGCCCACCGATCTCGTTGGCGCGCGTGAACAGATCGAGCGCGCTCGCGAAGGTCTCGCCGTTCAGCGCCACCGGCTGTCCCTCGTCGAAGCGCACCGTCACGACTTCCGGCTTCACGGCCACGTCGTCGCGCCAGAACGCCACACCCATGATCGGCTGCACGATGTCGATGCCTTTGTTGAGATACTCGAGATCCTTCGCTTCGTGCGTTGCGCCGAGGATGTTGGAGTCGGTCGAGTACGCTTTCTCCACGCTCATCTTGTACTCGAAGCCATGCGCGGCCATGTACTGCGACATCTCGGTGCGTCCGCCGAGTTCGTCGATGAACTGCTGGTCGAGCCACGGCTTGTAGATTTGAAGCTGAGGATTCGCGAGCAGCCCGTAGCGGTAGAAGCGCTCGATGTCGTTGCCTTTGTACGTGCTGCCGTCGCCCCAGATGTTCACCTGGTCTTCGCGCATCGCGACCACCAGCATCGTTCCGGTAACGGCACGACCGAGGGGCGTGGTATTGAAGTACGTCGCGCCGCCGGTGGAGATGTGAAACGCGCCACACTGGATGGCCGCGATGCCTTCGGCCACGAGCTGCGGACGGCACTCGATCAATCGCGCGGTTTCGGCGCCGTAAGCCAGCGCCTTCCGAGGAATCTCGTCGTAGTCGGCTTCGTCCGGCTGCCCGAGGTTGGCCGTATACGTGCACGGGATCGCGCCTTTCGAGCGCATCCAATGCACCGCGGCGCTCGTGTCGAGCCCTCCGGAAAACGCGATACCGACGCGTTTCCCGACCGGAAGTCGCTGCAGGATGTTGGCGGCCATGAGGAGCTCCGGAAAAGAGGCGCATATTAGTGGGAATGCCGCGCGTCGTCAGCGCCGCGGACGCCGTGTGACCGGTCGAACGGATTCGGAGTCGGCGGTCCGGAACGGCCGACCGACGGCTTTTGCGATGCGAACCTAATCACGCTCGAACGTAACGGTCGCGCCTATTATCAGAAGGACGCGGCTGGATTGATCCAGCCGAAAGTCGCTTGGGCTCTCCCCGGTACCGCGCGTTCGCGCCGACCGGCAGGCCTCGTAGTTCGGAGTGATCGATGAACCGCTTCCAGGTGTTGTTCAGTGGTGACGTGGCGGAAGGCGCCACGGAATCCGCCGTTCGACAAAATCTCGTACGCCGTCTCGGGCTCGACGAACGCAAAGTGTCGCAGCTCTTCAGCGGCCGCACCGTCGTCATTCGCAGCGACCTCACGCGCGAAGCCGCGGACGAACTACAAGCCGAACTCGCCGGCCTCGGCGCAATCGCGCGAATCAAGGACCTCTCGCCCGACGAGAAAGCCAAGTTCAAGATCGACAAACACATCGATCAGACGTTGAAGGACATTACCGCCGCGCATCACGAATGCCCGCGTTGCGGTCACCTGCAACTCGAGTCGGAATACTGCGGCCGTTGCGGAGTGGACATCGCATCGGCGGCGAAGCAGAAGCGCAAGGAAGATCTCCTGATCGAAAGGAAGATCAAAGGTCTGAAGGTCGGTCAGAAAGCCCGGCGCGGGCGACGCACCCGCGTCGATCGTGCCCGACGAAACCGTCGACCGAATCGAGCCGATCAAACGCCGCACGGCGCGGCCGATGCCGTCGCAACAGGTTCGCACGCCTGCGACCGCACCGCGCGGCGCGTCGATGCGACCACAGCCGCGAAGCGAACCAGTATCGCGGCGAACCGGCGCGGAGGGATCCAGTAAGGCGACGAACTCCGCGCGACGCGAGGTGCCGGTGAGCCCGGCCGGCCAATCCATCCAATCCGTTCGGTGGCGGGTTCTGGCGTAACGTTTTGAAGCTGGGTCGCAAAGACGAACGCAGCCAGTAGAATGCCGGCCACCGCCGTTCGGGCCGCGCCGCTTTGCCATCGTTAGATTCTCTCCGCTCACTCCAGTCGAACGACGCACCGATCGGCGTATTCGATTCCGGCGTCGGCGGTCTCACCGTGTTGAAAGCGCTCGAGTCTGCATTGCCGTTCGAACGCTTCATCTACCTCGGCGATACCGCGCGGCTTCCCTACGGTACGAAGAGCGCCGGCACCGTCCAGAAATATGCGGTGCAGGCCGCGCGTGCCCTCGTCGACCGCGGCGTGAAAGCGCTGGTGATCGCGTGCAACACCGCCTCGGCCGTCGCGTTGGATGCGCTGCGCGATGCGTATGCACCGCTGCCGGTGTTCGGCGTGGTCGATCCGGGCGCCGAAGCGGCGTGTCGCGTCTCGCGGCGCGGGCGCATCGCGGTGATCGGCACCGAAGGCACCGTTCGCGGCGGCGCGTATCAGCGCGCGATCCTGTCGCGGCGCGCCGACGCCCGCGTTCTGGCGCGACCGTGTCCGCTGCTCGTGACGCTGGCGGAAGAAGGTTGGGTGACCGGGGATGTGCCGGAGCGCGTGGTCGAAGCGTATCTCGGCGAGTGGTTGCGCGAAGAGTCGCATCCGGATTGTCTGCTGCTCGGCTGCACGCACTTCCCGATTCTCGCGCCGGTGATACAACGCGTCGGCGGTCCCGCGCTGACGCTGGTCGATTCCGCGGCAACGACCGCGGCCGCGGTCGTCTCTGACACTCGTTGCCTCGGGACTCGCGCGACTGACCGGAACCGACGAAGGCGCGCGCAGACATCTGCTGGCAACCGACGGTCGCGAACGATTCGCGCGGGTCGGTCGGCACTTCCTGGGTGAGGCGTTGACGGTCGACGACGTCGAGCTGGTCGACCTCTAACGTTCGTACTCGGTCTTGTGCGGATATTCGCAGAGGTCTTCGATCGGGCACGCACCGCAATGCGGCTTGCGCGCGGTGCACACATAACGTCCGTGCAGAATCAGCCAGTGATGGGCCGAGTCCTTGAATTCCGCGGGCACCAGTCTCACCAACCGGTCTTCGACTTCGCGAACCGTCTTGCCGCGCGCAATGCGGGTGCGGTTTGCGACGCGGAACACGTGCGTGTCGACCGCGATGGTGGGCTCGCCGAACGCGGTATTGAGCACGACGTTCGCCGTCTTCCGGCCCACGCCTGGTAGCGCCTCCAGCGCCGCGCGATCGCGCGGCACTTCGCCGCCGTGTCGTTCGATCAGGATCTGGCACGTCTTGATCACGTTGCGCGCCTTGGTGTTGTAGAGGCCGATGTTGCGAATGTACGGGGTTAGACCTTCGACGCCGAGCGCGAGCACCTTTGCGGGCGTGTTGGCGACCGGATAGAGCTTCTTGGTCGCGAGATTGACGCTGACATCCGTTGCTTGTGCCGACAGGATCACGGCAAGCAACAGCTCGAACGGCGACGCGTAGTCGAGTTCGGTTTCGGGAGCGGGTGTTGCGTCGCGCAGCCGCTCGAAGATCAGATGTCGCTTCTCGGCGTTCATGCGCGCGACGCCAGCGCGTTTTTCGCCGCGAGCAGCAGAGCGGCGGTCAGAAAAGCGCCCGGCGGAAGAGCGGCGAGCGGCAAGCCGTACGCAACGCCCTGCCGCGTCGCGCCGACCAGGAGCAATACCGCAACGAAGCCGACACCGGTGACGACGCTGTCGATCAGCACGCGGCCGGGCGACGCATGACGCGCCACGCGTTCCGCGTGCGCCAGGATGATGCAGTTGGAGACGACTATCTGCAGAAACAGCGCCACTCGCTGAGAGGCGTCGAACGCGTAGACCTGCATCAGCATCATGACGGTTGTGGTGCACATGCCGATCACCAGCATGAACGCGGGCAACGGCGCCGCAGCGGGGATGAAGCTGCGCAGGGCGGAAATGGCAACGTTGGACGTCACCAGCACGGCGAAGGTCGCGACGCCGATCGCAAGCGCGTCAGCGACGTTGGTCGTCACCGCGAGCAACGGGCAGAGGCCAAGCAGCTGATGCCATACGGGGTTGTTGCGCCAGGCGGCTTTCGTCTCACTCATCGACGACATTCGAACAGTTCCGAGGTGGTGCGCCGGCTGCCTCGGCCAGCGCGTCGTGTACACCGTTGATCACTGCGCGCGAGGTTACGCTGGCGCCGCTGATCGCGTCGATCGAACCGCCATCGGCAACGTCAGCCAGAGAACGCCCGTCGAACGAGCGGATCCACGGTGATTTGTCCGCGTCGATCGCGTCACCGATGCCGGCGGTCTCGCGATGGCTGATCGCGCGAACGCCGGTGAGTGCGCCCTTCGCATCGACGCCGATCAGCAGCTGTATCGGGCCTGCGTATCCGCGCGCAGCTGCGCGTGAACACGCGGTACAACGGCGCGCCCGAAGTCGCGCAGATCGTCAGCGGCGGGCTGGTATTACCGCGCAGGTTGGCGAGCCGGGGGTCGCCGGTGATCTCGACCAGCGGACGCAACAGCTCGCGCTGCTCGTTCGCCTGGATGCGGGCTCGCGTCAGCGCATCGACGCCGCCGAGCGCCGCCGCAACGGCCGCCCCGAGCAAGCCGAGACGCCACGCCGTTGTCGCCGTGCTCACGCGGCACCCGCGTGGCGCTGTGCGACCGCCCGGTCGATCAGCGGTGCCGCGGCGTTGCCGAGCAAAACCGCGAACGCGATGCCGTCCGGATACGCCGACGCAGTGCGGATCGCAAACAGCGTGGCCCCGATCAGAACGCCGTAGTAGACGCGCCCGCGTGCGGTCGTTGGGGAGGTTACGGGGTCGGTCGCGACGAAGAACGCCCCCAGCATCGTGCCGCCGCTGAAGCAATGAAACAGCGGCGAACCGAGGCTGGATGAACTGCCGCCGTCGTAGTTGATCGCGGCGACCAGCGTGAGCGCGGCCAGGATCGACAGCGGGATGCGCCAATCGACGACGCGCGCGCGCGATCAACGCGACGCCGCCCGACAGATATGCGGCATTCAGCCATTCCCACTCGCTGCCGCCGAGCGCCCCGAAGCCGTGCGCGGACGTCCAGACGTCGGCTACCGTGAGCCCGCCGCGGTGCTTGAACGCGTCGAGTACGGTCGGCCCGGTAACGCCGTCGATGGCAACACCGGTGGTGTCCGGCCATGCGGCGAGCGCGGCGGGAAACGACAACAGCAGTGCGGCATACCCGACCATCGCCGGATTGAACGGGTTGGCACCCGCGCCTCCGAACGCGTGCTTGCCGATGCCGATCGCGATCAAGACGCCGACGATGACGATGCCGACCGGCACCGCGGGCGGCAGCGCGAGTGCGAGCAGCGCCGCGGTGACGATGCCGCTGCCGTCGCGTATGACGTCGATCGGCGCAGAGCCGCGCAGTTTCGCGACGGACGCTTCCACCGCAACGGCTGTGACCGCGGCGATTGCGACGTTCGCGAGCACGCCGTCGCCGAACGTGGTCGCCTGAATCATGGCGCCGGGCGCGAGAGCAACGAGCACGAACGCGGTCGTCTGTTGTGGCGATGCCGGGCGGATCACGCGTCGTCCCAGGAGCGACGCGCCGCCAGCCGCGCCTGCCGTTGCTGACGGCGCTCCTCGGCCGCGAGCGCCCGAACGGCGGCGCGTTCTCGGTGTGCTTCGAAGCGTCGCCTCGCATCGGCGGCGCGCGCCGCGTCGGCATCCGTTCTCCGGTTCGCTTCGGGTGGCTGCGATGCATCGGCGACCATCGCGATGCAATCGACCGGGCACGCCGGAATGCACAGTTCGCAGCCCGTGCAGTGGCGCGCGATCACCGTGTGCATCAGTCCGGCGGCGCCGGAGATTGCATCGACCGGGCAGGCCGGCAGACACAGCGCACATCCGATGCAGCGCGACTCGTCGATCAGCGCGACGGCGCTCGGATCCATCGGCTGCAGGTCCAGGATCGAGCGCGACGATCGGCCGGTTCAACAGCGACGCGAGCGCGGCGATCGTTGTCGAGCCGCCTGGCGGGCAGCGATTGATCGCGGCCCCTGCGGCCACCGCTTCTGCATAGGGGCGACAGCCCGGATGGCCGCAGCGTTCACATTGCGTTTGCGGCAACAGCAGGTCGATGGCATCGACGAGTTTCGCACCGGCGGGCCGCACGCGCTGCGCCGCCAAACCGAGTACGCCCCCTAAGGCGACCGTCAGCAGGCCGAGCACCGCAATTCCGGCAAGCGCCATCTAGCCCCCGATACCCTTGAACCCCATGAACGCGAGCGACATCAATCCCGCCGTCACCAACTGGATCGGTGCGCCGCGAAATGGCGCAGGGATACGCGCCTCGTCCAGCCGTTCGCGCAGCGCCGCGAACATGGTGATCACCAGCGTGAAACCGAACGCGGCGCCAAGCGCGTAGAGAATCGTCGCAAACAGGCTCAAGTGCCGACTGGAGGCGAGCAGCGCCACCCCGAGCACGGCGCAATTGGTCGTGATCAACGGCAGATAGATGCCGAGCACCTGATGCAGTACCGGGTCGATCGCGCGGATCGCGAACGTCACTGCCCTGCACGAGCGCCGCGATCACCACCATGAACGCGACGAGGCGGAGATATTCGAGGTCGAGCGGCACCAGGACGAATTGTTCGATCAGGTGGTTCACCGTGGCCGACAGCGTCAGCACGAATGCGGTCGCAAGTGCGAGCGCCCAGGCGTTGTCCAAGCGGCCGTCCGCGCCGAACAGCGGGCACACGCCGAGAAACTGCGTCAGGACGAAATTGTTGGCGAGCACGGCACCGATCAGCAGCGGGAAGGCGTCTACCATTCCGGCGGTCGTCAGCGGACCTGCATGCCCGGTACCGCGCCGGAGTCGGGCGACAGCAGGAAGATGTCTTCACCACCGGGACCGGCCGCCAGCACCATCCCTTGTGATTCGCCGAAGCGCATTTTGCGGGGCTTCAGGTTCGCAACGACCACGGTGAGACGACCGACGAGCGACTCCGGCGCATACGCGCTCTTGATGCCGGCGAAGACCTGCCGGCGCGAATCGCCGAGATCGAGCACCAGCTTGATCAGCTTGTCGGCGCCGTCGACGTGTTCGGCCGAAACGACTCGAGCCACGCGCAGGTCGATGCGATTGAACGCGTCGATGTCGATCAGTTCTGCATCCGATGTCGCGGTTGCGACTGTGGCCGGCTTGGCGACTGCCGCAGCACTCGCGCCTGCCGGTTCAGTGGCCGCCTGACCGTCCGTACCGCGTGTTTCTTCGATCATGCGGTTCACCGAGTCGGCTTCGATGCGGGTCAGCAGCGGTTCGAATGCGTTGATGCGATGTTCACCGAGAAACGTCTGCGCGTCGGCCCAGCTCAAACCGGGCAGGTTCAGGAACTGCACGCTGCGCTGTGCGGTATCCGGCAGTACCGGTGCCAGATACACGACGAGCACCTTGAACAGATTGATGCCGAGCGTGCAGATCGCTTGAACGTCGGCGCCGCGTCCTTCTTCTTTTGCGAGCGTCCACGGCGCCTGCTGCGCAATGTACTGATTGGCGCGGTCGGCCAGCGCGGTGATCTCGCGCACGGCTTTGCTGTATTCGCCGGACTCGTACCATGCAGCGATGGCCGGTGCCGCGTCGGTGAACGCCCGCCACAACTGCGGATCGTGGATGGATGCGCCGAGTTGCCCGTCGTTCAACCGGTTGATGAAGCCGGCGCAACGGCTCGCGATGTTGACGATCTTGCCGACGAGGTCGGAGTTAACGCGCTGCACGAAATCGTCGAACGTGATGTCGATGTCGTCGACCGTGCCGTTCAACTTGGTCGCGAAGTAGTAGCGCAGATACTCCGGATTCAAGTGGTTCAGATACGTGCCGGCGTTGATGAACGTGCCGCGCGACTTCGACATTTTGGTGCCGTCGACGGTGATGAAGCCGTGCGTGTGAATGCGCGTCGGTTTGCGGTAACCCGAGCCTTGCAGGACTGCCGGCCAGAACAGCGCGTGAAAGTTGACGATGTCCTTTCCGATGAAGTGATGCACCTCGGTGGTTGCGTCGGGGCGCCAGAACTCGTCGAACGACACTTCGTTGTGTGAATCGGCGTAGTTCCGGAAGCTCGCCATGTAGCCGATCGGCGCGTCCATCCAGACGTAGAAGTACTTGTCGGTCGTACCGGGAATCAGGAAGCCGAAATACGGCGCATCGCGGCTGATGTCCCAGGGTTTGAGCCCGGCATCGAGCCACTCAGCGAGCTTGTTGGCAACCTCGGGTTGCAGCGTGCCGCTGAACACCCACTTCTTCAGCATTTCGGCGAACTGCGGCAGATCGAAGAAGTAGTGCTTGGAACTGGCGAGCACCGGCGTCGCGCCCGAGATCAACGAGCGCGGATTCTTCAGATCGGTTGCGTCGTAAGTAGCGCCGCAAACCTCGCAGTTGTCGCCGTACTGGTCGTCGCTGCCGCAGCGCGGACATATGCCCTTGACGAACCGGTCGGCCAGGAACAGCTTGCGCTCCGGATCGAACAGCTGCTCCACGTCGCGCGTGAAGATGTAACCGCCTTCCGACAGGCGCGTGTAGATGCCCTCGCAGAGCCGACGATTTTCTTCGGAGTGCGTCGAATAGAAGTTGTCGTGCGCGATGAGAAAGCGCTTGAAGTCGCTCTCGTGCTCGATGCGGATCCGTTCGATCAGTTCTTCGGCGGGAACGCCGAGTTGCTCCGCCTTCAACATCGTCGCTGTGCCGTGCGTGTCGTCGGCACAGACGTAGAGGCACTGATTGCCGCGCAGCCGCTGAAATCGCACCCAGATGTCGGTCTGGATGTGCTCGAGCAGATGCCCGAGATGGATCGATCCATTCGCGTTCGGCAACGCGCTGGTGACCAGTATTTTGCGGGGCGCGGACATCGATGAGGCCGGTGCGGATTCGCGAAAGGCGCGACTATACTCTCAGCCGTCCCGCGTTTGCATCATCGCTTGGTTTTTCCTTGACCGAACCTATAATGCGCGCTCTCTCAAACCCGGGTTGATTCGTCATGGCGACCATCGAAGCGCTGGATCGGTTCGCGGACCCTTACCTCGGCGTCACGTGGCAATCGCTCGGCGCGCTGCGTCGCGTCGAACAGCGCGGCGACCGCGGTGCAGGTCGACGTCACGCTCGGCTATCCGGCCGAAGGTCTGAAGGACGATCTGACGCAGCGACTCAGCACCGCCGTTGGTGCGCGCGTAGAACTGACGTTGGGATGCGAGACGCCGACGTTGAGCGCGAGCCCGAATCTCCGGGGCGTGAAGAACATCATCGCGGTTGCGTCCGGGAAAGGCGGGGTCGGCAAGTCGACTACCGCGGTCAACCTCGCGCTCGCGTTGGCGCGGGAAGGCGCGAAAGTCGGCATCCTCGATGCCGACATCTACGGACCGAGCCTCGGCGTCATGCTCGGCGTGCCGGTCGGCCAGCGGCCCGAAGTGAAGGACGAGAAGTTCTTTCTGCCGATCAAAGCCCACGGCCTGCAGGCGATGTCGATGAGTTTCCTGGTGACGAAGGAAACGCCGATGGTCTGGCGCGGACCGATGGCATCGAGCGCGTTGACGCAGATGTTGGGCCAAACGCTGTGGGACCGGCTCGACTATCTCGTCGTAGACATGCCGCCCGGCACCGGCGACATCCAACTGACGCTGTCGCAACGCGCGGCGGTGGCCGGCGCCGTGATCGTGACGACGCCGCAGGACATCGCGTTGCAGGACGCAGCGAAAGGCATCGAGATGTTTCGCAAGGTCACGGTGCCGGTACTCGGCATCGTCGAGAACATGGGGCTGCACATATGCCCGCAGTGCGGCCACGAGAGCCACATCTTCGGCGCCGGCGGCGGCGAGCGGATCGCTCGCGACTACGACACCGTGCTGCTGGCGTCGTTGCCGCTCGCGATCGAGATCCGCGAGCAGGCCGACTCCGGACGACCGACGGTTATAGCCGATCCGGAGGGCCGCCTTGCGCTGGCGTATCGCGACGGCGCGCGACACCTCGCCGCGCGGCTGTGGCAGATCTCGCGGGGCGCCGCTGCCGCGCCGCGGATTTCGATGACCGACGACTGAGCAAGCACACCGAACAACCGGAGGCACGATGAGCATCAAATCGGATCGCTGGATCCGCGCGATGGCCGAAACGCACAAGATGATCGAACCGTTCGAAGCCGGTCAGGTGCGGACCGTCGCGGGCGAAAAGGTCATCTCGTTCGGCACTTCGAGCTACGGGTACGACGTGCGTTGCGCCGATGAATTCAAAGTGTTCACGAACGTGTTCTCGGCGACGATCGATCCGAAAGCGTTCGACGCGCGCAGCTTTGTGGACCACCGCGGCAGCATCTGCATCATCCCGCCGAATTCGTTCGTGCTGGCGCGCACCGTGGAGTACTTCAGGATTCCGGCCGATGTGCTGACGTTATGCGTCGGTAAATCGACGTACGCGCGGTGCGGCATCATCGTGAACGTGACGCCGCTCGAACCGGAATGGGAAGGCCACGTGACGCTGGAATTCTCGAACACCACGAACCTGCCGGCGAAGATCTACGCCAACGAGGGCGTCGCGCAGATGCTCTTCTTCCAGGGCGACGAGCCGTGCGAAGTGACGTACAAGGATCGCGGCGGCAAGTATCAGGGCCAGCGCGGCGTCACGTTGCCGCGCCCCTGAGGAACCGTTAGCCGAGACGATACGAGTAGTCGGCGTTCAGCTGCAATTGGCCCGACGCGAGTTGGCGCTCGCCGGCCGGGACGATCTCGCCGATAAGTGTCGGCGCCTCGCCGGCCGCCTCGAGCGTTTGCATCGCCTCGGCGACGTCGCCGGGTGCGACGCACAGCACGAATCCGATACCGCAATTGAACGTGCGCAGCATCTCGGTTTCGACCACGTTCCCCGCTTGCGCGAGCCAGCCGAATACCGCGGGCCGCTGCCAGCTGTCGAGATCGATCAGCGCCGCCACCGAGCCGCCTTCGAACATGCGCGGCAGGTTTTCGATGATGCCGCCGCCGGTGATGTGCGCCATGCCGGCGATCGGCATCTTTGCGAGCACCGCGTGGATCGAACGCACGTAGATGCGCGTTGGCGCGAGCAGCGACTCGAGCAGTTCGCCGGCAGGCATCTGCGCCTGGTCGGCGATGATGCGGCGGATCAGCGAATAGCCGTTCGAATGCGGACCGCTGGAGGTGAGGCCGATCAACCGATGACCGGCCGCGATGTTGCGCCCGTCGATGATCTGGTCGCGTTCGACGACACCGACGCAGAACCCGGCGAGGTCGTAATCGCCCGTTTTATAGAACCCGGGCATCTCCGCCGTTTCGCCGCCGGCCAGCGCGCAGCCCGCCAGCTCGCATGCGCGCGCGATGCCTTTGATCACGCGTTCGGCCACGTCGACATCGAGGCGCGACGTTGCGTAGTAGTCGAGAAACAGGAATGGCTCGCCGCCCGTGACCAACACGTCGTTCACGCACATCGCCACGAGGTCCTGCCCGACGCCGTCGTGTCGATCGTGATCGATCGCGAGTTTCAGTTTGGTGCCCACGCCGTCGGTGCCGGTGACGAGCACCGGCTGCCGATAACGACTCGGCAAGGCCGCCAAGGCCGCGAAGCCGCCGATGCCCGCGATCATCTCGGGACGTTTGGTGCGTTGCGCGGCCGGCCCGATGCGGCGGATCAATTCGTCGCCCGCATCGATGTCGACGCCGGCGTCGCGATAGGTCAATTGGCGGCTCAAGTGGATGTCCGAGTTGCGCGGAGCGCGCAGTCTACCAAAGGCCCATCAAGCTCACCCGCCGTTTGAATTGAAGTACACTTGCGCCCTCGCGAGGGCCCAGTCGGGCCGAATCGGATTGGGGGCATGGGCCGCTTCGCAGTCGTCTTCTGCTGGGTAATCGCTGTGCTGGCGTCAGCGCCGATGTCGGTGCGAGCGGCCACTGCCGATTGGCTTTACGACGTCGACATTCCGGTGGCCGATCAATCGGCCGAGGTGCGCAGCGCCGCATTCCGTCAGGCGCTGCTGGTTGCCTTGAAGCGCATCACCGGGCTGAACGACGTGCCAACGACACCGGCCGTGACCACCGCGCTCGAATCGCCGCAACGCTACTACGTCGAATACCGCTACCGCGAAGCTGACAACCCGACTGGCGCGACACCGGCAAAAGTACCGATGCTATCGGTGCGGTTCGCCGAGAACGCCATCCAGAAGCTCGTCGCGGAAGCCGGCCTGCCGTTGTGGAGTTCGAACCGGCCGACGACGCTCGCATGGGTTGCCGTCAGTGACGGCGCGAACCGTTCGGTGCTCGGCGTAAACGACAAGAGTCCGCTGCTGAGCAGCATCCGTGCCCACGCGCGCGAACGCGGGCTGCCGCTGGTCGTTCCGGCGATGGATCTCGAGGATCAGTCGTCGGTGACGGACGGTGTCGTTGCGAGTGGCGTGTCTTCGCCGGCGATCGAGCGGGCATCGGAGCGTTACCGTCCGGATCAGATACTCGTCGGTCGCGCGACGCACGGTGCCAACGATGCATGGGCGGTGGAGTGGCAGTTGTCGCAACGCGGCACCGAAACGAAATTCCGCTTCGACTCGCCGAACGCAGATGCGGCCGGCGCCGCCGTAGTCGATCGTCTGGTGGCGGATCTCGTTGCGCGTTACGCCGTGGTGGGCGGCGGCAATCAGGAGCGTTTGCGAATTCGGGTGGACGGCATCACCGACGTCGCGCAGTACGGCGCGCTGCTGAAATACCTCGGCCACCTCGAGTACATCGATTCGGTGCAGATAGAAGAAGTCAGCGTGAATGCGGTGATGCTGTCGTTGCATACGCGTACGCCGTGGGATCGCTTGCGCGATCTGCTGGCGCTCGACGGTCGTCTGGCGCCGTCCGAGCAGATCGAAGCAGGTGCCGAGCGGCGCGTGCTGGTTTGGCGAGGCGATACACGTCAATGACGTCGCCGTTGTTGCGCCAGATCCCCAACGTGATCACGGTGGCGCGCGTGTTGCTGGTGATTCCAACCGCGTGGTGCCTCATCGAAGGGCGTTACGTGCAGGCGCTGGTGCTGATGGCGGTGGCGGGTGCGTCAGACGCCGTGGACGGTTGGGTGGCGCGCAGATTCGGCTGGATCACGTGGTTCGGTGCGGCCGTGGACCCGCTCGCCGACAAGATTCTGGTCGGCGTTCTGTTCATCACGTTGACGGTGCAAGGCGCGCTGCCGTTGTGGGTGGCGGGTATCGCGATCGGCCGCGACGTGGTGATTCTGGCCGGTGCCGCGGCGTATCGCCTGATGTTCAAGCACATCGAGTTCGCACCGACGCTGTTGAGCAAAGCAAATACCGCCGTGCAGATCGTGGTGCTGTTGTTGCTGCTGCTCGCGTTGTGCGAGTTCCCGGTGGTCAGTTCGATAGCGGCATCGATCGCGCAGCCGTATGGATTCTGGTTGGTAGCCGCGCTCGCGATCGTTTCCGGCGCGGACTACGTCATAACCTGGAGTCGTCGCGCGGTGTCGGAGCGGCGTTCCGATGGCGCCAACAGAAGCGGTGAGCCGTCGTGAACGCGCACGAGGAGCGAACGCGCCAGCTGGTGCTGAAGTTCGCGAGTGAACGGCGCTGCACGCTGGACGACTTCGAGGCGGGTCCGAACCGGGAACTGGTGGCTGAAATCGGCCGGCGGGCGCGCGGCGACGATTTCGCGGTGCTGTGGCTCGTTGCTGAATCCGGTTCGGGAAAGTCGCATCTGCTGCAGGGTGCGTGCCACGCCGCTGTCGGCGCGGGGCGTGCGGCGGCTTATCTTCCGTCGCGGCTGATGGCCGGCGGCGTAGACGTGCTCGACGGGCTCGGCGAATTCGGCCTCGTGGCGATCGACGATGCCGATCGCTGGATCGGCGTGCGGCAGTGGGAGGAGGCGCTGCTGCACCTGTATCAGCAGCTGCTCAGCCGCGGCTCGACACTGTTGTTGGCGGCGCCGTCAGGCCCGCTGGAACTCGACTTCCAACTTGCCGATCTGGCATCGCGATTGCGCGCGGCGCATGTGTTCGCGATTCGTCCGCTCGACGACGCGGATCGCGCGCACGCGATCGAACGCCTTGCGGCGCAGCGCGGCTTCGAGCTCGGCGCCGACGTCCTGAGTTTCATTCTGCGACGCGCGCCGCGTCGCATGGACGAATTGATTGCAACCTTCGACCGGCTCGATCGAGGGGCGCTGGCGCAGCAACGACGCTTGACCATTCCTCTCGCGAAGGACGTGCTCGGCCTGTGAAGGCGCCGCGCCACGTACTGTTCACGGGCGGCGGATCGGCGGGCCACGTCGTACCGAACATTCCGCTGATTGCGCATTTCTCGACGGCGGGATCGACGATCAGTTACGTCGGCTCCGACGAAGGACCGGAGCGCGGTTTGATTACGCCGCTCGGCGTGCCGTTCTACTCCATTCGATCCGGCAAACTGCGCCGGTACTGGTCGTGGCGCAACGTGGCGGACCTCTGGTGGATAGCGGTCGGCATCGTTCAGGCGATCGTGCTGATCGGCAGGCTCAGGCCGTCGGTCGTATTCTCCAAGGGCGGTTACGCCGCATTTCCGGTGGTGGTTGGCGCGTGGATCTGGCGGATTCCGATCGTGGCGCACGAGTCCGACCTGACGCCGGGCCTTGCGAATCGGCTGTCGCTGCCGTTCGTGGCAGCCGTTTGCACCACGTTCGAGGTCACCGAGTTTCCGGTGCGCAACCGCCCGGTGATTCACACCGGCACGCCGCTGCGTCCGGAACTGTCGCATGGAATTCCTGCGCGAGGCCGGGCGTTGGTCGATGCGCCTGAAGATCGCCCCTTAGTCGTGGTGTTTGGGGGTAGTCTGGGGGCCGAGGCGTTGAATCGCGTCGTGCGCGACGCGTTGGACGGCCTGCTCGGCTTTGCGACGCTTGCGCACGTGTGCGGCCCGAAACGCACGGACGCGTCGTTGACCAACCGCGCCGGATACCACCAGTTCGAGTATGTCGGGGCGGAGTGGGGCGATCTGCTGGCGGCCGCCGACATCGTGGTAAGCCGCGCCGGCGCCAACTCGTTGTACGAACTGGTCGCGCTTCGTAAGCCGCACCTGTTGGTTCCGCTGCCGCGCAGCGCGAGCCGCGGCGACCAGATCAGCAATGCCGGTTACGCGCTGGCCCACGGTTGGAGCCGGGTCGTTGCCGAGGAGAAACTCGACGCCGCGCGGCTGGAAGCAGAGGTGCGCGCGATCTACGCGGATCGAGCGCAGTTCGCCAAGGCGCTGGAAGAGGCGGGACTCGGCGATGGCACGGACGCCGTGGCGGACGTCATCTGCCGTTACGCGAAATCGACGTAAGCGTTGCCGCTGCGGCCGTTTCGGGCGCGACGGAAAAATACGACGCCAGATACGGGCCGAGCATCCGTTGCAGTTCATCGAACACCAGCTTCTTGTCGTCGACGTTCGACAGCAGTTGGTAGGCGGTTTCGAGCGCGATGCCGAGGCATCGCTGACGCGCCTCCATCGCAACGTTGGGGAAGGCTTCGCCCAGCGCCTGATCCAGCGCGTCGAACACTTCCTGGCGCAACGCGTGCGCCTGTTCGCCGAGCGGTCCGGTGCGATGCCGGCCCGACCACACGCCGCGGAAGCCGGGCATGTTCCGATAGATTTGTGCGAGTCCGAGGATGACGTGCGACACCCAGGCCGAAGAGATGCCGACGCCGCGCGGGTCGCCGACGGAGCCTGCCAGATACGCGCGCACCTGACCGCGGTAGCGCTGCACCAACTCGTTCACGACGCCCTCTTTGTTCGCGAAGAACTGATAGAAGGAGCCGATCGACGTGCCGGCGCGCGCAGCGATCGCTTTGGTGGTGAGCTGTTCGTAGCCGACCTCGTCCATCAACGTCGCGGTTGCGGCGACCAGAAGGTCGAGAGTCTCCTGACCGCGCTGCTGGCGCGGCGTTTTGCGGCGCTGCGCCGCTTCTCGAGGATGAGGCGCGTCTTGACAATGTGAGTCGACGCTCATAATTTTCACGAACCTGAGCCGAGGCTCACATTCTACGTTTCGAGGTGATTCGATGTCGATTCGCTGGGTGGACACCCCTCGCACGCTGACGCATTTCGAAAGCCCAGCGCCCAGCGTTGCCGACTTCGACGACGAGTTGGGGCTCGACGGCGAGCAGGTGCAACACGTCGCCGAGCTGTTCAACACACCACTGACCGGCGCCTACAACTGGGACTACACGACCCAGGACGACCGCATTCGCAAGCTGTATGAACTCGGCAAGCAGCTGAACTGGAATGCGACCGTCGACATCGACTGGAGCCAGACGCCGGATTTCCACGCGCGGCCGCCGGTAACCGACGAGCAGCGCAAGATGGTGCAGGAAAACCGCGCCAACAGTCTGTTCAAGGGGTTCGCGCCGTGGGAAGCGCTGGACACCGACCAGGTGATCCAATGGATGCGTCACCAGCACAGTTGGGCGATCAGCCAGTTCCTGCACGGCGAGCAGGGCGCGTTGCTGGTCGCGTCGCAACTCGTATCGTGCGCGCCGTCGTTCAACGCGAAGTTGTACGCGGCTTCGCAAACGTTCGACGAAGCGCGCCACGTGGAAGTGTTCAACCGCTACCTGCAGCGCAAAGTGGGATTCACCTATCCGATCTCCCGCAGCCTGAAGGCGCTGCTCGACAAGATTCTCACCGACCCGCGCTGGGATCTGAAATTCATCGGCATGCAGATCATCATCGAAGGCCTCGCGCTCGCGGCATTCAACACGATGAAGCAGAGCACGCAGGACCCGGTGCTGCGCGACATCGTGCATCTGGTGATCCGCGACGAAGCCCGACACGTGACGTTCGGCGTGAACTACCTCGAGGAGTTCGTGCAGACGCTGACCGCAGGAAGAGCGCGAAGAGCGGGCGCAGTTCGCGTTCGAAGCGTGCGTCGTCATGCGCACCCGGTTGATTCCGACCGACGTGTACCGGCAGTTCGGCTGGCCGGTGGAAGAGGCCACTGCGATCGCGACCGGCGGTGAGCATCGGCAACGCTTCCGCAACATGATCTTTGCGCGCGTCGTGCCGAACCTGAAGCGGATCGGCCTGCTGACCGACGCGATCCGGCCGAAGTTCGAAGAGCTCGGCCTGCTCGAATTCGAAGCGCTCCCGGACGATGGCAACATCGACTGGGACGAATTGTCCAAACCGCTCTACGATAAGTCGGCCTGACCGGAACGAGGAGTACGACGCATGAAGATCACCTATCGCGCAGACCAGGCCCGCGAGGTCCGTTTCCTTCCTGCAGCGGACGACGTCGCCAGCCGCATGACCACCGCCGATGTCGAATCGGTGGTCGAGATCTTCCAGACCCCGCTGACCGGCGCCTACAACTGGGACTACACCGAAGGGCGCGGTCGCGTCGAAAAGCTGTACGAGCTCGGCAAACAACTGAACTGGAACGCGAGCACCGATCTGGACTGGACGATTCCATACTCGCGCAGCGAGTTTCCGAACAAGGAAGCGTTCAATCCGTTCATCGGCTATGGGCCGTACGAAGCGATGACGCAAGCGCAGAAAGTGGAATTCGGCTGGCACCGGCTCGCGTCGCAGCTGTCGCAGTTTCTGCACGGAGAACAGGGCGCACTGTTGGTCGCATCGCAACTCGCGTCGTGCGCGCCGTCGTTCGACGCGAAGCTGTACGCGGCGTCGCAGACGTTCGACGAAGCGCGCCACGTCGAAGTGTTCAACCGTTACCTGCACCACCGCGTCGGCATCATGTATCCGATGTCGCGCAATCTGAAACTGCTGATCGACAAGATCCTCACCGACGCGCGTTGGGACCTGAAATTCATCGGCATGCAGATCATCATCGAGGGGCTTGCGCTCGCGGCGTTCAACACCGCGAAGATGACCACGAACGATCCGTTGCTGCGGAATCTGGTGCACTACGTGGTGCGCGACGAAGCGCGGCACGTGACGTTTGGCGTGAACTACCTGGAAGAGTACGTGAAGACGTTGACGCCGCAGCAGATCGACGACCGCGCCCAGTTCGCCTACGAAGCGTGCGTGGTGATGCGCGATCGCCTTGCGGCCACCGAGATTTTCGAGCACTTCGGCTGGGACGTGGAGAAAGCGCGCGAACGGATGCTGCTGTCGCTGAGCGGCAATTCCGAGAGCCGTCAGACGTTCGCGCAGCTGCTGTTCGGGCGCGTGATACCGAATCTCAAGCGCATCGGTCTGCTGACGGACCGGGTACGACCGCTGTATCAGCAGCTCGGCGTGCTGGAGTTCGAGGCGCTTCCGCACGACGGCATCACCGACTGGGCGGAACTCGAGAAGCCCCTCTTCGCGGACGTTGGCTGAAGTTCAGGGATCGGTGCGGGGCGCCGCGAGCGTCGTCGCGAGGAAATCGACGAACGCGCGCGTCTTGGCCGACTGTCGACGCAGTTCGGGGTAGCTGAGCCAGACGCTCTGATTCGCCACTTGCAGGTCGGGCAGCAGCTGATCGACGCGGTTGCGTTCGATGTCGCGGCGGACGACATATAGCGGCAGCATGCCGATGCCCATGCCTTCGAGTACCGCGTGGTACGCCATGTCGACGTCGTTGACGACGAAGGCGCGCGTTTTCGACCAGCGCGGCGTGTCGGCGTGGCTCGGCGTGGTGATTTCGATGAAGCCGTGACCGACCAGGTCGGCTTCGCAGCGGGGTCGGCCGCAGCGTTCGAGATAACCGCGCGATGCACACAGAATCGTCGGCAGTTGCGCGAGCTCGCGCGACACCAGGCGTTCCTCCTCCGCGCGTTCCAACAGAATCGATACGTCGAATGCGTCGCGCGACACGGCTGGTACGCCCTCGGACAGCGTGAGGTCGATGAACACGTCGGGGTAGCTCTGCTGAAACGTACGGAACAGCCGCGCCAGCGCGCTGCGCCCGAAGAACGGTTGCGCAAGAACGCGGATGCGGCCCGCAGGCGCATTCTCCAACGCGCGGATCTGATTTTCGGTTTCGTCCAGCGTCTCGAGGATCTGTCGGCAGCGGTCGTAGTACAGCTGGCCCGCCTCGGTCGCCATCACCGAGCGCGTCGTGCGATGCAGCAGGCGCGTGCCGAGGCGATCCTCGAGCTGGCTGATCTGCTTGCTGACGGCGGACGGCGTGAAGCCCATCAGCTCCGCGGCGCGCGTGAAGCTCTTGTGATCGACCACCGCGATGAAGATGTGTAGCGGATCGATGCGGCTCATTACAAGGCTGGATCGCAGCATCAACGGACTGTCTCTACAATACGCGCCTTTGCCCGCTACCGGATAGAACATGTACAAGGTTCGAACCTTCAACCAGATCGCGTTGCGCGGCCTCGAGCGGTTCCCGCGCGACGGTTTCGAGGTCGGCACCGAGATCTCCGATCCGCACGCGATTCTGTTGCGCAGCCACGTTCTCACCGCCGATCACGTGACGCCTAACCTGCGCGCAGTGGCGCGCGCCGGAGCCGGTGTGAACAACGTGCCGGTGGAGCACTACACCGAACGCGGCATCGTCGTTTTCAACACGCCCGGCGCGAATGCGAACTCGGTGAAGGAACTCGTGCTGGCGGCGCTGCTGCTGTCGGCGCGCGACGTGCTCGGTGGACTCGGCTATGTCGCGTCGATCAAGGACGTGACGGACCCGGCGGAGCTGAACAAGCGCGTAGAGGCGGAGAAGAAGCGGTTCCAGGGCGAGGAGATTTACGGCAAGACGCTCGGCGTGGTCGGCCTCGGATCGATCGGCGCGCTCGTTGCGGAAGCGGGTTTGCGGCTCGGCATGAACGTGCTCGGCTACGATCCGGCGATTTCGGTCGATGCCGCGTGGCGCCTGCCGAGCGACGTGCAGAAGATGGAAAACCTGCCGACGCTGTTCGCGCGCTCCGACTACGTCACGCTGCACGTTCCGCTACTCGACGAAACGCGCAACATGATCAACGACGAATCGCTCAAGGCGTTCCGTCCGGGCACCGTGCTGTTGAACTTCGCGCGCCAGGAGATCGTCGACGAGGCGGCGCTGTCGCGCGCGCTCGGATCGGGTCGTTTGGCGCGTTACTTTTCAGACTTCCCGTCGCCGCTGCTGGCGCAACTGCCCAACGTCTCGGCAACGCCGCATCTCGGCGCGAGCACGGCGGAAGCGGAGGAAAACTGCGCGGTGATGGCCGCCGATCAGCTGATCGACTTCCTTCGCAACGGCAACATCCGCAATTCGGTGAACTTTCCTACGGTCGAGCCTGGAACGCACCGACGGTGTCCGGATCGCGGTCACCAATCGCAACGTTCCGAAAATGCTCGGACAGATCCTGTCGGTGCTGGCGAACAAGAACATCAACGTCATCGACATGATCAACAAGAGCCGCGCCGACGTTGCGTACAATCTGATCGACGTGGCCGCACCGATTCCGGCCGACCTGTTGCCGGAAATCAACCGGATCGGCAGCGTGATGAACGTGCGTGTGTTCGAACAGTAATCGCCGTCAGGCGCGGCCGCCGTGGCGCGGACCGCGCCGCGCCTGCCGCAACCGAAAACGCATCGATCCGTAAGCATCCAGTTCCGCGCGCGTGCACGGCGCGAATTCGCCGCTGAGTTCGCTCGCGATCCATTCCGCCCCGAACGGCGCGCTGACCGTGCCTTGCGACCCATGCGCGGTGTTGATCAGCAGCCGCGGAAGCGGCGCTCCGTCTGCGTCGAACAGGCGCCCGATCACCGGCATCCGGTCCGACGCAACGGCGCGACTGCCGCGCAATCGCGCGATGTGGCGCGCCAGCGGATCTGCGCCGGTCAGCTCGCGCCACCACGCGTGGAAGCGCGCGAGATTGAACTCCGTCGCTCGCGCTTCCTCCCACGGCTTCTGTTCGTACGTGGCGCCCACGCCCCAGTGCTGGCCCATCGACGTCATGAAGCCGTCGCCGACCAGCGGCATCGCCGGCGCCCGCGCCAGATTCGATCCGATCGATCTGCCCCCATACCGGCAACATTTCGACGTACCGCGCCTGCTCGAAACCGTTGGCGCCCGCGCCCGCGCACAACACGACGTGGTCGTAGTCCGATGCGCCGTTATGAGTAGTGACAACGGCATGAGCGGGATCGCTGGATACTCCGATGCACGTCGTGTCTGGACGATAGTCGATCGATCGATGCGAGATGAGTGCGTCGCTGAACGCGCCGAGATCGAGCGCGCGCGCGTGCGGGAAGAACAACGCATGCTTGCGCACCGGTAGACCGGCGAGCGAAGACGCCGTGGCGGGATCGACCGGAATGACCCAATCGCCGGTCGGTCCGAACACGTCGGCAGCCAGTTCGAGCCGGGCCGGCGGCATGTTCGGCCCGGGAAATTGCAGCGCGCCGCCGGGCCGCGCCGCGCATGCACCGTCGTACCAGTGCGCCGAGTACAGGTATCCGGTGCAGCGGAGCCGCGAGCCGATACTGCCGTCCGGCAGCAGTCGCGGATGAAACAGCGTGGCCGCCATGCGGTTCGGTGGCGTCTGCGCGGTGTCGTAGAGCGTAACTGACATGCCGCGATCGGCGAGTTGCCTTGCGGTAGCGGCGCCGGCCAGACCGGCGCCGACTATGGCCACGGAGCGAGGCGGTTCGTATTTCATGCGGTGCGTCGGCGCGAACACGCCGGCGAGCGTGTGACGCTTGTGCGGTCGTTGGTCGATTTTTCGCATTGCGAATCCGGCCTCGGCCAGCGCGCGGCGAACGGCGCCGACGGCGCTGAACGTCGCGATCGTGGCGCCGTCCGCTGACAACTCCGCCAGGGTGCGCCACAGCGACTCGCGCCACAGCTGCGGGTTGCGGTCGGGCGCGAACCCGTCGAGCAGCCATGCGTCGATCGGGAGACGCTGTCTGCCGACGATGTCGCTGAATCCGGCCGCGGCGTCGCCGAAGAACACGGACAACGTGATGCGTCCGGCGGCGAGGTGTCGCCGATGCCAGCCGGTCAGCAGCGGCGGATACGCGCGTGCGAGTTCGCGATAGATCGGCAACGCTCCCGCGCGCCGTTCCGCGAGCATCGCGAATTCTCGCGGCGCGATCGGGTGTTTCTCGACCGTGATGAAATGCAGCCTCGCGTCGAGTGACGCGCGCTCGAGATAGCGTTGCGCGACGACCGCGAAATTGAGCGCGGTGCCGAAGCCGAGTTCGCCGACCGTGAAGACGCGGTGCGCGCTGGCAAAGCGTTCGGCGAGGCGTTGCGGTTCGACGAACACGCGCTCCACCTCGGCGATGCCGTCGGGCGCGTGATAGATGTCGCCGAACTGGCGCGAGAACGGCTGGTCCCCTTGCCAACTCAACCGGGCCGGAATCAGCGGGTTCGTCATTCGTCGCGCCCGGGTCGGTCACCGCTCGACCGGACGCGCCGGATCGCGGATCCATTCGCTGAACGAACCTGCGTACAACGTCGCTTCGGGAAGCCCGGCATAACGCATCGCCAGGATGTTGTGACACGCGGTGACGCCGGACCCGCAGTAGCAGACCAGTTCGCGGTCGGCGCGCGACCGAGGAGTTTCGAATCGCCGGCGCAACAGTTCGGGCGCGGCGAAGCGGCCGTCGGCATCGAGGCTGCCTTCGAACGGCACGCAGCGCGCGCCGGGAATGTGCCCGGCGACCGGGTCGATCGGCTCCACTTCGCCGCGAAAGCGCGCTTCGGCGCGTGCATCCACCAGATCCATGGAGGCGCCGCGCTCGATCACGTCCGCGACCGAGACGACCCGCGTCAGCGTCTCGCGAACCGGAAAGGTCGCACGGGCTCGATGCTCAATGGTGCTGCGCAGCGGATAACCCTGCGCCTGCCAGGCGGCGATGCCGCCGTTCAGCACCGCAACGGCGGCATGACCGAGCCAGCGAAACAGCCACCAGGCCCGTGCCGCATAGGCGCCGTTGCCGGCGTCGTACGCGACCACCTGGGTGCCCGCGTCGACACCCCAACCGCCGAACGTTGCGGCGAGCACGCGCGGGTCCGGCAACGGGTGCCGACCCGTTACGCCGGGGATCAACGGGCCGGAAAGATCCGTCGCCAGATCGGCGAATACGGCCCCAGGAACGTGGCCGGCCGCGTAGGCGCTGGATCCGGCCGCCGGGTCGGTCAGCGACGCGCGGCAGTCGATGACGCACCAGGCGGGATTTTCGCGATGTTCGAATAGAACTTTTGGGTCGATCAGCGTGTCATACATGGCGCTTTTCATCAGTCAGGCGGACCGCTGTCAGCCTCTTCCCATGATCCAGGTCTCACCGGCGGGCGACGGGCCGCCGCAGCGGAGCCTGGATCCCTATACTAACCAGCCAGTCCCCGGGCGCGGTGGCGTTTCAGGGTGGTAGTTGACACAATGCCGGCCATTGCACGGTTCATGGACCGTCCTCAAGGGAGTTAAACCGAGTGGATTTGTCATTTCTGTACAAGGGTTTCCTCGACGCGTCGTTCGGCACGATGGTGCTGTACACGCTCGTAATGACCCACATCACGATCGTTTCGGTCACCGTGTACCTGCACAGGTATTCGGCGCACCGCGCGCTCGAGTTGCATCCGGTACTGAAGCATTTCTTCCGCTTCTGGCTGTGGCTGACCACCGGCATGCTGACGAAGGAATGGACCGCGGTTCACCGCAAGCACCACGTCCACTGCGAAACCGAAGACGATCCGCATAGCCCGCAGATTTTCGGATTGAAGAAAGTGCTCTGGCAGGGTGCCGAGCTATACGGCGTCACCGCGGCGCAACCCGAAGTGCTCGAACGTTTCGGCAAAGGCACGCCCGACGATTGGGTAGAGCGCAACGTCTATAGCAAGTTCAAGATCTCCGGCGTCGGCACGATGATGGTGATCGACCTCGCGCTGTTCGGCGTTGCAGGTCTCACGGTCTGGGCGATCCAGATGGTCTGGATTCCGTTCCTCGCAGCCGGTGTCATCAACGGCGTCGGCCACTACTGGGGCTATCGCAATTTCGAGTGCCCGGATGCCGCGCGCAACCTCGTGCCGTGGGGTCTCCTGATCGGCGGCGAAGAACTGCACAACAATCATCACACGTATCCGAACTCGGCGAAGTTCTCGGTCAAGGCGTGGGAGTTCGATCTGGGTTGGGTGTGGATCAACCTGTTCAAAATGTTCGGTCTCGCGCGTCCGCTGAGCACCGGCCCGATCGTGGAAAAAGTCGCCGGCAAGAGCCTCATCGACAAAGACACGCTGTGGGCGGTGTTGAACGACCGTTTCCGCGTCATGGCGAACTACGCCGAGCGCGTGGTCGCACCGGCAGTCGAGCACGAAGTACAGCGCGCCGATGCCGCCACTCGTGCTGTGCTGATGCGCGCGAAAACGCTGCTGACGCGCGAAGAGACGCTGGTCGACGAAGCGGGGCGCAACGACATTACGCGCGCAGTCGACGGCAGCCCGGCGCTGAAGACGATTTACGAAATGAAGCAGCGCCTGCAGAACGTGTGGGCGCGGCGCGGTGGCGACGCAGAAGTGCTGTTGGGCGATTTCAAACAGTGGTGCATCGACGCCGAAGCAACCGGAATTCAGGCGTTGCGCGAGTTCGTCGTGGACCTGAAGTCGTACACGGTGCCGAAGTTGTCGCGCGCCTGAGTCGACTCGTACGCATAAGAAGAAAGGGCCCGAATTCGGGCCCTTTTTCTTTGTCGTGCGTTTTGAACGGAACGCCTACATGCGCTCGACGGTGTCGATGCCGAGCAGCGACAACCCACGCTTCATCGTCTCTGCGGTTCTGCGGCACAACAACAGGCGGCTGGTTCTGACGTCGGCCTCTGCGTTCAACACCGGACACTGCTCGTAGAACTGCATGTAACGCGCCGCGAGTTCGTACAGGTAGCCGCACAGGTAATGCGGTAACGCATCGGCCACCACGTCGTCGACGATTTCCTGGAAGCGCGCCAACGCGAGCGCCAGTGCTCGCTCGCTGGGCGCGTCGATCGCCACGCGTCCTTCGAGTTGCTCGGCCCAGACCTGCCCGCGCCGAAACAGGCTGACGATCCGCGTGTACGCGTATTGCAGGTACGGCGCGGTGTTGCCGTCGAACGCGAGCATCGTGTCCCAATCGAAAACGTAGTCGCTCGTCCTGTGTTTCGACAGATCTGCGTACTTCACTGCGCCGATTCCGACGGCGCGCGCGATGTCGCGGCGTTCGCTCTCGGGCAGAGCGGGGTTCTTGCTGGTGACCAGTTCGTATGCGCGCTGCTGCGCTTCGTCCAGCAATTCGACCAGTTTCACGAGACCGCCGTCGCGCGAACGGAACGGCCGGCCGTCTTTGCCCAGCATCACGCCGAACGGATGGTGCTCGAGCGTCGTGTTCGGGGCGACGAAGCCGGCGCGCCGGGCCACCGCGAATATCTGTCGGAAATGCAGGCTTTGTCGCGCGTCGACGAAATACAGCACGCGATCCGCATGCAGCGTTTTCGATCGATAGCGAACGGCCGCGAGATCGGTCGACGAATACAGATAGCCGCCGTCCGACTTCTGCACGATGACCGGTTGTGGCGTTCCGTCCTTCGCGTTGAATTCGTCGAGAAATACGCACTTCGCGCCGTCGGAGACCGTCAGCAGTCCTGCGTCGTCGAGCGCGCGAACGATATCGGCCAGGTCGGCGTTGTAGGCGCTTTCGGCGTGCACGTCCGCGCGCGTCAGCGAAACGCCCAGCCGTGCGTATACCGCCTCGCAGTGACTCATCGAAATGTCGATGAACCGATGCCACAACGCATTCGTCTTCGCATCCCCGGATTGCAACGCAACGACCTGCGCTCGTGCCCGCTCCGCGAATGTCGGATCGGCATCGAAGCGTTGCTTCGCGGCCTGATAGAACTGTTCGAGGTCGGTCAACACCTCGGAGGCGTTGCCTGTCTCTTCGAGGTACGCAAGCAACATGCCGAACTGCGTGCCCCAGTCGCCGACGTGGTTCTGTCGGATCACGTGGTGACCGGACGCGCTCAACACGCGCACCACGGCGTCGCCGATGATGGTGCTGCGCAGATGGCCGACGTGCATTTCCTTCGCGAGATTCGGCGCCGAGTAGTCCACGACCATCGTCTTCGGCGTCGCCACCGTCGCCAGCAGCGGAGTGGCCGGGTTGGCAGCGTCCGCGAGCAGCGCATCGCTCAAGCGGATGTTGATGAAACCGGGGCCGGCGATGTCCACGCGCTCTGCGATTCCGGCGAGGTCGAGTTTTGCGACGACGTCGGCGGCGAGCTCGCGCGGGTTGCGCCCGATGCGTTTCGCGGCCTGCATCACGCCGTTGGCCTGATAGTCGCCGAACTCGGGACGCGCGGCTGGCGTGATCGCGGCAATGGCGTCGGGCACGCCGGCCGCTGCCATCGCGGCGCGCACGCGCTCGTCCAACAGTGCTCTCAGGTTGCGGCTCATGACTCGCGCACGACCGAAACGTGCTCTGCCTGCAGGCCTTTGTCGTGCTGCGCGACCTTGAAACGGACGAGTTCGCCGTCTTTCAGGCTGTGCCGTCCGGAACCCTGGATGTTGCGGTGATGCACGAAGATCTCGCCGCCGCCATCGCGAACGATGAAGCCGAATCCCTTGGTGCGGTTGAACCATTTGACGCGACCGGTCTCGCGATCGTCGTCCGCGTCGTCAGCAGGCGCGGCACTCACCGCGCTCGAAACCGCGTCGTCTTCTGTGGTGGATTCGATGCGCGCGAAGATGCGATGCGTCGCGAGGCTGCCGATGAAAATACCAACGACGCTGAGGACCAGCAGCGCAAAGTAGCGGCCAGCGAACAGGCGCGAGTGAATTTCGGTGACGACGGCGCCGAGAAACAGCGCGGTAGCCGCCGCGGCGAACAGACGGGTCATGGTGATTTGCTGTCGATGCGTCGCGCCGAAATGATGACGACCGGTTGCAGTGGCACGTCGTCCATGTGGCCAACCGTGCCCGTCTCCGTCTTGGCGATCGCTTTGACCACGTCCATGCCGGCCGTTACGTGACCGAACACGGCGTAGCCGGGCTGACCCGCGCGGTAATCGAGGCTCTTGTTGTCGGCGACGTTGATGAAGAATTGCGCGGTCGCCGAGTTCGGGTCGTTGGTTCGCGCCATGGCGACCGCGCCGATTACGTTGCTGAGACCGTTCTTGGACTCGTTGGCGATCGGTGCGTTCGTCGCGCGTTCGGTCATGTTCACGTCGAATCCGCCGGCCTGAATCATGAAGCCGTCGATCACTCGGTGGAACGTCAGTCCATCGTAGAAGTGCGCGTCGACGTACTTCAGGAAGTTCGCCACCGTGATCGGCGCTTTGGCCGAATCGAGTTCGATTTCGATCGCGCCTTTCGAGGTCTTCAACACGACGCGTTCATTGGCGGCGGACGCCGGCGTTGAAGCCAGCGCTGCCAACAATCCTACTAGTGCGCACGCCAGGCTGGCGCGCAGCCCGGCTCTGATCAACGTTGTCATGGTCGTAGTACTCCGATGTAGGCCGCCACCGCGGCGGCGAGGCCGATGCGCAATGCGTCGCCGATCAGCGCATGACCGATTGAAACTTCCTGCACTTCCGCGATCTGGCGAAACAGCGGCAGATTGACCAGGTCGAGATCGTGGCCCGCGTTCACACCGAGGCCGATCGACGCGGCGTGAGTGGCGGCGCGGGCGAACGTGGCGCAACTCTGCTTCGCCTCCGCGCTCTGCACGCCATGCGCCCTGACCGTCTCCGCAAAGGGGCCCGTGTAGAGCTCGATCCGTTCGACGCCGATCGCGGCGGCCCGATCGATCTGCTGCAGAACCGGGTCCATGAACAGGCTCACGCGGGCACCGCAGTCCTGGTAGCGCTTGATCGACTCGACCAGGCGACCGGTGTCGCGGCTCAGATCCCAGCCGTGGTCGGACGTCAGTTGATCGTCGCCGTCGGGCACCAGCGTGCACTGGTCGGGACGCGCCGACTCGATCAATGCGTCGAATCCCGGATAACCGTTGTCGCGCGCGCCGGCAAACGGATTGCCTTCGATGTTGAATTCGACGCCGCGATACCGCGCGCGCAGCGCGGTCGCCAGATCGGCGACGTCGTGCGGGCGCACGTGCCGCTGGTCCGGTCGCGGATGTACGGTGATGCCGTACGCGCCCGCGCCGATCGCGATGCCGGCTGCTTCGAGCACGCTCGGTTGATCGCCGCCGCGCGAGTTCCGCAGCAGCGCGATCTTGTTCAGATTGACGGAGAGTTCGATCACGACCAGCCGCTGCGACGTGGCCGCGCCTTGATCGCAACGCCGGCGAGCATTCCGCCGAGAACCAGCACGCCGCCGATGAGTAGCCACCGTTGCTCGGTGTTGCTCTCGAGCCGTTGCGACTCTTCGGTGAGGTCGTCGACCTCCGCGCGCAGTCGCGCATTCAGGCCGGTGAGCTCCTGGACGCGGGCGTGCTCTTCGAGCGCGCTGGCCGATACCTGCTTCACGTCGGCCAATTCGGCTTCGAGTTTCGCCACTTGGGCGGCGAGCCGATCGCCGGTCGATGCCGCTTCGGTGCTGGTGCTCTTCAGTTCGGTCAGTGCCTCACCCCGTTGGGCGAGCTGACGCTCGAGCGCCTGAATGCGGTTGTTGGCCGCCACGAGCTGCACCTGAGCGATGGGCTGCTTCACGAGATACTGCGAACTGATCCACCCCTCGACTCCGGCGGCGGTACGCACGTGCGTGTATTCGGCAGCGGTATCGACGCCCAACACCTCCAACTCGGTGCCGCTGGGCAGACCGCGATTCACGATGCGGTGACCGTCGGACGGCCCGCTCCGCACCGGTACGGTGAACTCGTCGGAAATCCACATCGTTGCGGCCCTCGCGGCAGGGCAGAGCAGGGCGGCTGCAATCAAGCAGGCGATACGAAGATTCACAGCGGTTTGCCGGTGTCTTTGGAGGGATCGCGAACCGCGTCGTTGAGGTACCCGCTGAAGCCGAGATACGCGACGGTGATCAGCAGGTAGATCAGCGTGATCGCGATGCCGCCGATCAATTTGTAGTTGACCCAGAACGCCTCCGAAAAATTTCGCGCCACGTAGAGATTCAGTGCGCCCGCGACGAAGAAGCCGGCGGCCCAACCGAAATTCAGTCGCGACCATACGCCTGCGGGAAGGCTCAGCTGGTGGGCGAAGACGCGTTCCACGAGATTGCGTTGGGAGAAGAAGTGACTGCCGAACAGCGCGCCGGCCATCGCCCAGTTGACGATCGTCGGCTTCCACTGAATGAACGTTTTGTCGTGCAGGAACAGCGTCAGACCGCCGAACACCAACGACAGCCAGAAGGTGACCTTCGTCTGCCCGGAGATCGGCCGCTTCATCAGCCAGAGCACGACGACCTGCGCTGTCACCGCAATCATCAACGCGGCGGTCGCGTAGAAGATGTCGAATGCGTAATAGACGGCGACAAAGACTAGAATGGGCAGGAATTCGACCAGCTGCATGCAAGGCTACTGAGTTGCGGTCGCGCGATGATAAGAGATTCATCGGCTGCACTAAAGAAACCGTTTCGGAACCGTTTCGGAACCATTGCGGCAGTCGCAAATCATCCGCTGAGTCGCCGTGAGCCAGTACTTTTCCGTACATCAGACGCATCCGCAGCGTCGGCTGCTCGCGCAAGCCGCAGACATCGTCCGTGGCGGCGGCGTGATCGTGTATCCCACCGACTCGACCTATGCGCTCGGTTGCCACATCGGCGACAAGAACGCACTCGATCGGATTCGGGCGATTCGACGACTCGACAAGCTGCATCATTTCACGCTCGTCTGTCGCGACTTGTCGGAGTTGTCTATCTACGCGCGCGTCGACAACGCGAGCTATCGGATTCTCAAGCACTACACGCCGGGTGCGTTTACGTTCCTGCTGCACGCGTCGCGTGAGGTGCCGAAGCGGCTCGTGCACCCGAAACGGCGTTCGATCGGCATTCGCGTTCCCGAACACGTGATCGCACAGGGCCTGCTCGAGGCGCTCGGCGAACCGATCATGTCGACGAGTCTGATTCTGCCCGACGCGACCGAGGCACTCACCGACCCGCAGGAATTTCGTGTGGAACTGGAACGGCGCGTCGACCTGATCATCGACGGGGGAGCGTGTGGCTTCACTGCGACGACGGTCGTGGATCTCACCGAGGTGCCGCCGGTGGTGGTCCGCCCCGGACTCGGCGCGTTCGAGTGATCGCGGATCGCGGCCGCCGCGCGTGATCCGTCGGGTATACTGCCGCGAACAAAATTCCAAGGACGCGGATTGAGTACCAATGACTCGGAACGTCGGGTCGTATCGGGGATGCGGCCGACCGGCCGACTCCACCTCGGGCACTACCACGGCGTTCTGAAGAACTGGATTCGCCTCCAGCACGAGTACGAGTGCTTTTTCTTCGTCGCCGATTGGCACGCGCTGACGACCCACTACGACGAGCCGTACGACATCGAGCAGTACACGTTCGATACGGTGGTCGATTGGCTGGCCGCCGGCGTCAATCCCGGATCGGCCACGTTGTTCGTGCAGTCGAAAGTGCCGGAGCACGCCGAACTGCACCTGCTGCTGTCGATGATCACGCCGGTCAGCTGGCTCGAACGGGTGCCGAGCTACAAGGATCAGCAGGCGAAGCTCGGCGAACGCGACTTGTCCACGTACGGGTTCCTCGGCTATCCGGTGCTGCAGTCGGCCGACATATTGATCTACCGCGCCGGCCAACGTGCCGGTCGGTGCGGACCAGGTTGCGCACGTCGAGGTGACCCGCGAGATCGCACGTCGTTTCAACCACATCTACGGCCGTGAACCCGGCTTCGAGCAGCACGCCGAAGCGGCGGTGAAGAAGATGGGCAAGAAAGCGGGCCGTCTGTACAGCGACCTGCGCAAAACGTATCAGACGAGCGGCGACATCGATGCGTTGCAGAAAGCGCGCGCGTTGCTGGCCGAACAACAGAACCTGTCGATCGGCGATCGCGAGCGGCTGTTCGGTTACCTCGAAGGCGGCGGTCGGATCATTCTGCCCGAGCCGAAAGCGTTGCTGACGAACGACGCCAAGGTGCCCGGCCTCGACGGCGAGAAGATGTCGAAGTCGTACGAGAACACGATCCGGATGCGCGAAGAGCCGAACGTGATCGAACAGAAGATCAAGACGATGAAGACCGATCCGGCGCGGGTGCGCCGCGACGATCCCGGCAATCCCGACATCTGTCCGGTGTTCGCGTTGCATCAGATCTATTCGAGCGACGAGACTCGCGCGTGGGCGGCCGAAGGCTGTCGAACCGCAGGCATCGGCTGTCTCGAATGCAAGGGGCCGCTGATCGACGCGATCAAGGCAGAGCAGGCGCCGATCCGCGAGCGCGCGTTACAGTACGAACGGGACAAAGACATGGTGCAATCCATCCTGATGGAAGGATCCGAGGAAGCCCGCGAGGTGGCGCGCGAGACGCTCGACGAGGTGCGTGCCGCAATCGGAATCTCGCACCGGTGAGCAGTGAAGTGTCGGACCAGCCGCTGACCGAGGTGAACGCGCCGGCGCCCGGCGATCGCTTGCGCGCGCTGCGCGAACAACGCGGTGACGACTCCGAGGAGCTCTATGCGATCGTCAGCGGTGAGGCATACACACAGATGCCTACCGACCTGTACATCCCGCCCGATGCGCTCGAGGTATTCCTCGAAACCTTCGAGGGACCGCTCGATCTGCTGCTGTATCTGATCCGCCGGCAGAACCTCGACATCCTCGACATCAAAGTCGCCGAGATCACCCGTCAATACATGCAGTACATCGAACTGATGACGGCGCTGCAGTGGGAACTCGCCGCCGAGTATCTCGTGATGGCCGCGCTGCTCGCCGAGATCAAGTCGCGCATGCTGCTGCCGCGTCCCAGCTTCGACCTCGAAGACGAAGACGATCCGCGCGCGCAACTGATCCGCAGGCTGCAGGAATACGAGCGCTTCAAGAGTGCGGCGGAGCAACTGGATACGGTGCCGCGTCTCGAGCGCGATGTTTTTCGCGCGTATGCCGAGCGACCCGAGCTGACGCGTCAGCAGGTCGAGCCGGAAGTCGATCTGAAGGAAGTGCTGATCGCGTTGTCGCGTGTGCTGCACCGTGCCGAGATGTACACCCGTCACGCGGTGAAGCTCGAACCGTTGTCCGTTCGCGAACGGATGTCCGACGTGCTGGCGCGCGTCAATGATGCGCCGGAAGAGTTCGTCCCCTTCGTGAGCCTGTTCAACGTGCGCGAGGGACGGCTCGGCGTGATCGTCACGTTCCTCGCGTTGATGGAGCTGATCAGGGAACGGCTGATCGATCTCGTTCAGAACGGAGCTTTCGCGCCGATCTATCTGCGCGCCGCCGCCAACTAATTTTCGGGACACCAAATGCTGGAACAGCAACGCATCAAACAGGTCGTCGAAGCCGCGCTGCTGTGCGCCGACGAACCACTCACCCTGGATCTGCTCGAGCGGCTCTTCGCGGAAGGCGAGTGCGACAAGGCCGCACTGAAGTCGGTGATCGAGAGCATCGAGGAAGATTGTGCCGGTCGCGGCATCGAACTGAAGCGCGTGGCATCGGGTTACCGGTTTCAGGTGCGCCAGGAACTGGCGCCATGGATGAGCCGCATGTGGGAAGACCGGCCGCCGCGCTATTCACGGGCGGTGCTCGAAACGCTCGCGCTGATCGCCTACAAACAACCGGTGACGCGCGGCGACATCGAACAGGTGCGCGGCGTTGCGGTGAATTCGAACATGGTGCGGGCGTTGCTCGAGCGCGACTGGATCCGCGTCGTCGGCTATCGCGAGGTGCCCGGGCGTCCTGCGATGTACGGAACGACCAAGACGTTCCTCGACTACTTCAACCTCAAGAGCCTCGACGAACTGCCGACGCTGCCGGAAATCAGGGCGCTGATCGAACCGATCGAAGCGGAACTCGCGGGCGCGGGTCCGGAATACGTCGAAGGTCCACGGGTCGAATTTCCGACCGACAACGTGACGATCGAGGAAGCGTCCGGCGACGTTGAGTTCCTCGACGCGCCGAGCGCGGAACAGGAGCGGTGAAGAAGGCGCGTTCGCCTCGCAAGACGCCTCGCGACGCGGCTCCCGCTCCGGCGGTCGATGTTCCGCAGACCGAAAAGCTCCACAAAGTGATGGCGGATGCCGGTCTCGGTTCGCGGCGCGAGATGGAGCGCTGGATCGAAGCGGGTCGCGTCATGGTCAACGGCGGGCGCGCGACACTGGGCGACCGGATCAGCGCCGAAGATAAGGTAACCGTCGACGGCGCGCCGCTGCATCATCGCGCCGAAACCACCGCGCGGGTTCTGATCATGAACAAAGCCGACGGCGTGGTGTGCACGCGCCGCGATCCGGAAGGGCGTCCGACGTGCTTCGACGGATTGCCGAAGCTGGCCGGCGGACGCTGGGTGGTGGTCGGGCGTCTGGACATCAACTCGAGCGGACTGCTGCTGTTGACTAACGACGGCGCACTGGCGCATCGGCTGATGCATCCGTCGACCGGGATCGATCGGGAGTACGCGGTGCGCGTCGCCGGAGTCATCGACGAAGACATGGAGCGCGCGTTGCGGGAAGGCGTGTTGCTCGACGACGGAATCGCAAAATTCACCGACATCGAGCGACACGGCGGCACCGGCTACAACCATTGGTATCACGTGACGTTGATGGAAGGCCGCAATCGCGAGGTGCGGCGCCTGCTCGAGTCGCAAGGCGTGCGCGTGTCGCGCCTCAAGCGCGTCAGGTACGGTCCGGTGGTACTGCCGGCGTCGTTGCGCCGCGGCAGTTGGGACGAGGTGTCTGCTGCCGACGTTGCAGAGCTCTATCGCGTGCTCGGATTGCCGAAACCCCGGCTCGAAAAGCGCGGCGCGCGGCGTGGGGCAGCGTCGGTACTGATTCCGTATCCGGAGTTGCGCCGCGTCAGAGCGTGACGACCCGGTTGCGCAGATCTGCGCGCTCGGTTTTCCGTCACGGCGCCCAGTCTCTGGCGTCCCACTGAATTTCCGGCCGGCCGCGCGCCTGCGGTCCCATCAGAAACAGATAGATGTCCATGCGCGCCTCCGGTGGCGGAACCGTCATCGGATCTTCGCCGGGATAAGCGGTGGTGCGCATCGTCGTGCGCGTCGCGCCGGGGTTCAGGGTCGTAACGCGAACCCGACCTTCGTCTGCGAGTTCGTCGGCCAGCACTTGTGCGAACCCTTCTGCGGCAAATTTCGATGCCGCATACGCGCCCCAGTAAGCGCGGCCGGCCCGGCCGACACTGGACGACGTGATCACGACCGACGCGTCCGTCGCGCGCCGCAGCGCCGGTAGCACGCCTTGCGTGAGCAGGAACATCGCTTCGACGTTGACCTGCATGACGCGTCGCCAACTCGCAGCGTCGTAGAACTCGAGAGGCACGCGCGGCCCGAGCATACTGGCGTTGTGGAGTAGCCCGTCCAGCTGTCCATAGTGGTCGACGATCTGATCGTTCAACTCCGCATACGCGTCGGCAGTCGCGACTTCGAGGTCGCATGGCACGATCGTCGGATCGGTGTCGGTTTCGGCCTTGATTGCATCGAAGACCGTCTCGAGCTTCTGCTGGTTGCGTCCCAACAGAACGACGTTGGCGCGATGGGCGGCGAACGTGCGCGCCGCGCAGCGGCCGATGCCGTCGCCGGCGCCGGTGACGAGCACGGTTCGACCTGCCAGAAGATCAGCCGGGGGTTGATACCGCCAGTTGGCACGGGCGGCTTCGAGTTCGGAGTACATCAGGTCGCTTCGGGTTTGATTGCGTGGAGGAAGTAGTTCACGTCGACGTCTGGGCCGAGCGCTGCCTTGCGCGTCAGCGGGTTGTACGTCATGCCGATGATCTCGCGCGTAACCAGCCCCGCGTCGCGCACGGCGCGAGCGAGTTCGGAAGGACGGATGAATTTGCGGTAGTCGTGCGTTCCGCGCGGCACGAGATTCAACAGGTATTCGGCGCCGACCACCGCGAGCGCCCAGGCTTTCGGATTGCGGTTGATGGTCGAGAAAAATACGTGGCCGCCCGGTTTCGCCAGCGTCGCGCACGCGCTGACGATCGATTGCGGATCGGGTACGTGCTCGATCATCTCGAGGCACGCGACCACGTCGAATGTGCCCGGTACTTCTGCCGCGAGCGCCTCTGCGCTGACCTGGCGATATTGCACGTCGACGCCGGACTCCACCGCGTGCAGACGCGCAACGGCGAGCGTTCCTTCCGCGAGATCGGCACCGAGTACGCGCGCGCCGTGCGCCGCCAGCGCCTCGGCCAGAATGCCGCCGCCGCAACCGATTTCCACCACGCGCTTACCAACGAGTTCACAGCGTCGCTCGATGTAGTCGACACGCAGCGGGTTGATGTCGTGCAGCGTGCGGAAGTCGCCTTCCGGGTCCCACCAGCGATGCGCCAGCGACTCGAACTTGGCGATTTCAGATTGGTCGACGTTCTCGGTCACGATTCGTCTCGAACTCGATTTGAAGGTGGCGACATCAGGCCAGCGCCGCGAGCCGCGTGGACCAGCGCATCGCGCGCGCGTGGATGGCGGCTTCGTCCAGCGTGGTCGGTCTGCCTTCCAGCAGCACGTGTTGGCCGGCGATCCACGCATTCCGAACGTGGCTGCCGGAAGCGCCGTACACCAACGTCGCTTCGGGACGGTGTACCGGTAACGCCGCCGAGTAAGTCAGATCGACGGAGATCAGGTCCGCAGCCTTGCCGTTTTCGATCGAGCCGATCGTCGCGTCGAGTCCCAGCGCGCGGGCGCTGCCGAGCGTCGCGAGTTCCAGCGCGTCGAACGCGCCGAGCGCGGTGGGGTCGCCGGTGATCGTCTTTGCCAGAAGTGCGGCCACGCGCAACTCGGTGAACAGGTCGAGCGTGTTGTTGGCGGCGGCGCCGTCGGTGCCGAGCCCGACGACGAGTCCGCGCCGTCTGAAACGCTCGATGTCGCACGCGCCGCTGCCGAGCTTCAGGTTCGACTGCGGGCAATGCACCGCGCGCACGCCGGACTCGGCCAGCAGTTCGAGTTCTTCGTCGTCGACCTGCGTCAGGTGCACCGCCTGCAGACGCGGCACCAGCAGACCGAGTTCGGCGAGGTAGTGGATGTGGCTGGTGCCGAGTTCGCGGTGAGCCGCTTCGACCTCGGCGGCCGTCTCGTGAACGTGCATGTGAATGGGCGCGTCGATCTCTTCGGCGTAGGTCAGCGCCTTGAGCAGATCGGCTTTGCCGAGCGCGTAGGCGGAGTGCGGGCCGAATGCGACGCGGAGCAGCGGGTCGTCGCGGTGCTCGTCGTGCAGCGCGAGTCCCTTGTGGAAACCTTCGTCGGCGGTGCTCGACCACGCGTTCGGAAACTGGATCAACGGAAACGCGATCTGCGCGCGCATGCCGGCTTCCTGCGCGACGCGGGCGGCGACCTCGGGGAAGAAGTACATGTCGCTGAAGCAGGTCGTGCCGGACTTCAGCATTTCGAGCAGCGCGAGCGCGACGCCGTCGGCGACGAAATCCGGCGACATCCATTGCGCCTCGATCGGCCAGATGCGGTCGCGCAGCCATGCATCGAGCGGCATGTCCTCCGCGAGACCGCGCAATAAGACCATCGCCGCGTGACCGTGCGCGTTGACGAGGCCCGGCATCAGCACCTGTCCGTCGAGACGCTGGATCGCGGTCGCGTGAAACTGTTCGTGGATCGTGGCCGTAGCGCCGATCGCGATGATTTTTCCGTCGTTGATCGCGATGCTGTGGCCGGTGAGCACGGTGCGCGCCGGCACGATCGGCAGTATCCAGGTCGGATCGAGAATGAGGTCGGCGGTGGGCGTCGGCATCGCGCGATTATATGTCGCGGCCATGGCCGATGGCTCGGTTTCGAAAGCGATCGTGTTAAGCTAGCGCGTTTTTCGCACCCTCCGGTTTACAGCTCAATCCATGGCCGAATTCGAGAAAGAAACACTGCCCGTCGCAATCGAAGACGAGCTGAAGAAGTCATACCTCGCATATGCGATGAGCGTCATCGTCGGACGCGCATTGCCCGACGTTCGCGACGGCTTGAAGCCCGTGCATCGACGCGTTCTGTTCGCGATGAACGAGCTGAACAACACGTACAACCGAGCGTACGTCAAGTCCGCTCGAATCGCCGGCGATGTGATCGGCAAGTACCACCCGCACGGCGAAGGCGCGGTGTACGACACCATCGTGCGGATGGCGCAATCGTTCGCGATGCGCTACTGCCTGGTCGACGGTCAGGGCAACTTCGGTTCGGTCGACGGTGATCCGGCGGCGGCGATGCGCTACACCGAAGTGCGGTTGTCGCGGATAGCTGGCGAACTGCTCGAAGACCTCGACAAAGAAACGGTGCCGTACGTCGCGAACTACGACGATACGCTGCAGATTCCGGAAGTATTGCCGACTCGCGTGCCGAATCTGCTGGTGAACGGCTCGACCGGTATCGCGGTCGGCATGGCGACGAACATTCCGCCGCACAATCTGCGCGAAGTGATCGATGGGTGCCTCGCGCTGATCGACGATCCCGAGATTTCGATCGATGGGCTGATGGAATTCATCAAGGGCCCGGATTTTCCGACGGCCGCGATCATCAACGGTCGCGCCGGCATCGTCGAGGCTTACAAGACCGGCCGGGGGCGCATCTTCGTGCGCGCGCGCGCCGAAGTCGAAACCGACGAAAAGACCGGCAGAGACACGATCATCATCACCGAGATCCCGTATCAGCTGAACAAGGCGCGCTTGATCGAGCGCATCGCCGAACTGGTGAAAGAGAAGAAGATCGAAGGCATCACCGAACTGCGCGACGAGTCGGACAAAGACGGCCTGCGAGTGGTCATCGAGTTGCGGCGCGGCGAGTCGGGTGAAGTGGTCCTGAACAATCTTTACAGCCAGACGCAACTGCAGGGCGTCTACGGCATCAACTGCGTCGCGCTCGTCGACGGACAGCCGCGCGTGCTCAATCTGAAGCAGGTGCTCGAAGCGTTCGTCAAACACCGCCGGGAAGTGGTGACGCGTCGCTCGGTGTTCCTGTTGCGCCGTGCGCGCCAACGCGGCCACATCCTCGAAGGACAAGCCGTTGCATTGGCGAACATCGACAAAGTAGTGGAACTGATCCGCTCGTCGCCCGATGCCGCCGAAGCGCGCGCGCGTCTGATGGGGCAAGGCTGGACGTCGGCGAACGTCACCGAGTTGCTCGCGCGCGCCGGCAGCAATGCGTGCCGGCCGGAAGGCCTCGACGAGCAATACGGATTCAGAGACGGGCTCTACTACCTGTCGGAAGAACAGGCACAGGCGATCCTCGATCTCCGTCTGCACCGGCTGACCGCGCTCGAGCAAAGCAAGCTGATCGACGAATACCAGGAAATCCTCGACGAAATCACCGAACTGCTCGCGATCCTCGCGTCCACCGAGCGGCTGCTCGACGTCATCCGCGGCGAACTGAAGACCATCCGCGAGACGTACGGCGACGATCGCCTCACCGAGATCGTTAGCAGCCACCTCGATCTGTCGGTCGAAGACCTCATCACCGAAGAAGACATGGTGGTTACCGTTTCGCACCACGGCTACGCGAAGACTCAGCCGGTGACCGACTATCAGGCGCAACGGCGTGGCGGTCGCGGAAGGGCGGCGACGGCGGTGAAAGACGAAGACTTCGTCGAGCACCTGCTCGTCACGTCGAGCCACGACACGCTGTTGTGCTTCTCGAACTTCGGCAAGGTGTACTGGATCAAGGCGTACCAGATACCGCAGGCGAGCCGCGGCGCGAAAGGGCGCCCGCTCGTCAACATGCTTCCGCTCGATGTCGAAGAGCGGATCACGGCGATTCTGCCGATCCGCGATTTCACGGCCGACGCGTTCGTGTTCATGGCAACCGCGAACGGCACCGTGAAGAAGACGCCGCTCGAGCAGTTCTCGCGGCCGCGCACCAGCGGGCTGATCGCGCTCGATCTCGAGGAAGGCAACACGCTGGTCGGCGTCTCGTTGACGGACGGACATTGCGACGTGCTGGTGCTGTCGAGTTCCGGCAAAGCCGCGCGATTCAAGGAATCCGACGTGCGGGCGATGGGTCGAACGGCGCGCGGCGTGCGCGGCATCCGGCTGATCGGCGGACATCGTCTGATCGCGCTGATCGTCCCGCAGGAAAACGGCTACATCCTGACGGCCAGCGAAAACGGCTACGGCAAGCGCACGCTCGTCAGCGACTTCCCGCTCAAAGGTCGTGGTACGCAGGGCGTGATCGCGATGCAGGTCAGCGAACGCAACGGTGCGCTGGTCGGTGCGGTGCAGGTGTTCGACGGCGATGAACTGATGTTGATCAGCGACCAGGGTACGTTGGTGCGGATTCCCGCCGACCAGGTCTCGCTGGTGGGTCGCAACACGCAAGGCGTTCGGCTGATTGCGGTCCGCGACGACGAGCGTCTGGTGCGGATCGCGCGCCTCGTCGAGTCCGAAGTGAACGGCGACGACGCGACGGTGGTTGGCGACGATGCGACGCGCGACGACTGGTTAGCGACGATGCGACCGAGCGGAAATGGATATCGACGATGCGACCGACGCGGGCGACGATGTGGACAGCGGCGCGCCTGAAGAAGAGTGAACCGATGAAACGCGCATTCAATTTCTCCGCGGGTCCGGCGGCGTTGCCGCTGGAAGTGCTCGAAGAAGCTGCAGCGGAACTGTTCGATTACCGCGGCACCGGCATGTCGGTGATGGAGATGAGCCACCGCAGCGACGAGTTCGTCGAGATCGCGCAGCGCGCCGAAGCGGATCTGCGCGAACTGCTCGGCGTATCCGACGACTATGCGGTGCTGTTTCTGCAGGGCGGTGCGACCGCGCAATTCGCAGCGGTGCCCCTCAATCTGCTTGGTGACAGAACCGCTGCCGATCACGTCAACACCGGCGCGTGGGCGAAGAAAGCCATCAGCGAGGCCAAGCACTATTGCCGTGCGAACGTGGTCGCGAGTTCCGAAGCGACCAACTTCGATCGGGTTCCCCCGCGCGCCGAGTGGAAACTCGATCCGAACGCCGCGTACGTGCACATCATCGGCAACGAGACGATCGGTGGAGTCGAATACCACGACGTTCCCGACGTCGGATCCGTTCCGCTCGTATCGGACATGTCGAGCACGCTGCTGTCGCGGCCGATCGACGTCTCGCGCTTCGGCGCGATCTATGCCGGCGCGCAGAAGAATATCGGGCCGGCCGGATTGGTACTGGTGATCGTCCGTCGCGACCTGCTCGGGCGCGCTCGCGCAGATACGCCGAGCGTGCTGGACTGGAAGCTCAACGCCGACAACGATTCGATGTACAACACACCGGCGACGTATTCCTGGTACATCGCCGGACTGGTGTTCCGCTGGATCAAACGTCAGGGCGGCCTCCAGGCGATGGAACAGCGGAATCGGGCGAAGGCGCAGAAACTGTATCGGGCCATCGATTCCAGCAACTTCTATCGATGTCCGGTGGTGCAGCGCGATCGCTCGCTGATGAACGTGACGTTCACGCTGGCCGACGAATCGCTCGACAAGGCGTTCGTCAAAGGCGCCGAGGCGGCCGGCATGCAGACCTTGAAAGGACATCGCAGCGTCGGTGGAATGCGTGCGAGCCTCTATAACGCCGTTCCGGAAGCGGCGGTCGATGCATTGATCGAGTACATGGCGGCGTTCGAAGCGGAACATGGCGCGTGAAATCTGAATCCGTGTCCGAGTGGCGAGACCGACTCTGCTGTCGCAGAGTCGGACAGTGATGGCCGACGAGAAAGACGGCAAAGTCGATCAACTGCGTGACATACGCGCGCAGATCGACGCGATCGATCGGGAGCTGCAGCGGCTGATCAACGCGCGCGCCGCGTGTGTGCTGCGCGTGGCGGAGGTGAAGACCGCGGATTCCGGCGACGAAGCGCCGGTGTTCTATCGTCCGGAGCGCGAGGCGGAGATCCTCACCCGCGTCAAACGCGAGAACACCGGCCCGCTGCCCGATAGCGACATGGCGCATCTGTTCCGCGAGATCATTTCGTGCTGCCTCGCGCTCGAACAGCCGCTGACGATCGCCTATCTCGGACCGTCCGGAACGTATACGGAAGCCGCGGCGATCAAACAGTTCGGTCATTTCGCGTCGACGCGTTCGCTCGCGACGATCGACGAAGTTTTCCGCGAAGTCGAAGCCGAGGCGGCGCACTACGGCGTGGTGCCGGTGGAGAACTCCACCGAAGGCATGGTCAATCACACGCTCGATTGCTTCATGACGTCGCCGCTGCGGATCTGCGCCGAAGTCGAATTGCCGATCCACCATTCGCTGATGGTGGCCCAGACCACGGAACGGACGGCGATCGCGACGATCTATTCGCATCAGCAGTCGTTGGGCCAGTGCCGTCGCTGGCTCGATTCGCACTTCCCAGGCATCGAGCGCGTTGCGGTGAACAGCAATGCCGAAGCCGCGCGCATGGTCGCGAAACGCAACGATTGCGCGGCGATCGCCGGCGACATGGCGGCGCAGCGATACGGTTTACGCGTTCTATCGGCGAACATCGAAGATCATCCAGACAACAAGACCCGCTTTCTCGTTATCGGACGGCAGAAGGTCGGGCCGAGCGGCCGCGACAAATCGTCGATTCTGGTGTCGACGCGCAACGAACCCGGCGCGCTGTATCGCGTGCTCGAGCCGTTCCATCGGCACGGCATCAGTCTGACGCGCATCGAAACGCGACCATCGCGGACCGGCAGTTGGACGTACGTGTTCTTCATCGACTTCGACGGACACGAATCGGCCCCGGAGATCGAAGCGGTTCTGCGCGACGTGCGCGCCGTGTCGATGGAGGTGAAATCGCTCGGTTCGTATCCGCAGGACGTCGTATGACCCAATTCGTCGACCGTTGGGCGAATCGCGACGTGCTGACGTTGCAGCCGTATCAGGCCGGAAAGCCGGTCGAAGAACTGGAGCGCGAGCTTGGCGTAACGGACGTCATCAAGCTCGCGAGCAACGAGAACCCGCGCGGACCCGGCCCCGCGGTACACGCCGCGATCGCGCGGGCTTCCACCACGCTGTCGCGCTACCCGGACGGCAGCGGTTATCGGCTGAAACATGCGCTCGCGCGACACCTCGGTGTCGATGCGGACCAGATATCGCTCGGCAACGGTTCCAACGACGTGCTCGAACTGGTTGCGCGCGTCGCGTTGTCGCCGGGAAGCGAAGGCATCGTTTCGGCGCACGCGTTCGTCGTTTACCCGCTCGCAGTGATCGCGCACGGCGGCAAACTCGTCACCGTTCCGGCGCAAGACTGGACCCACGATCTCGATGCCATGGCGCGTGCGATCACCGACAAGACGCGCATCGTGTTCGTTGCGAACCCGAACAACCCACCGGCACGTGGGTGAACAAGGCAGCAGCTAACGAGCTTCCTCGACCGCGTTCCGGAACACGTGATTGTCGTGCTCGACGAGGCGTACTTCGAATACGTCGAGCATCGACGACTATCCGAACGGCATCGAACTGCTCGCTCGCTACCCGAATCTGGTCGTGACGCGGACGTTCTCGAAGATCTATGGTCTCGCCGGTATGCGCGTCGGCTACTGTGTGTCGCATCGCGATATCGCCGATCTGCTCAATCGCGTCAGACAGCCGTTCAATGTCTCGTCGCTGGCGCTCGAATGTGCCGAAGCCGCGTTGGGCGATCAGGAATTCGTGCGACGCAGCCGCCAGATCAACGACGAAGGCATGGAACAGCTGCACCGGGGCCTCGACCAGCTCGGTGTCGAGTACATCCGTTCCGGCGGCAATTTCCTGTGCATCGACCTCAAGCGTCCGGCGGCGCCCGTGTACGAGAAGCTGTTGCGCCTTGGTGTAATTGTTAGACCGATCGCCGGTTACGGCATGCCGAATCACCTGCGCATCACGGTGGGGCTGCACGAGGAAAACGCGCGATTCCTCGACGCGCTGGCGCGAGTCGTCTGACCCGGCCATGCCCCGCCTTCTCATCATCGGAACCGGACTCATCGGCGGCTCGTTTGCGCTGGCAATGCGCGAAGCGGGTCGCTTCGGATATATCGAAGGACACGATTCCGACGCGTCTGCCGCTGCAGTTGCATTGCAGCGCGGACACATCGATGCGGTCGTACGGGATCTCGATGTCGCGATCGCGGCCGCGGACGCGGTGCTCGTTGCGGTACCGACCCACGCGATCGCACCGCTCGTGCGGCGGATCGCGGTATCCATCCGGGCGAACGCAACCGTGCTCGACGTCGGCAGCGTCAAAGGCAGCGTGCTCGCCGGGCTGCGCGACGGCGGCGTCATGCCGCCGTGTTTCGTGCCGAGCCATCCGATGGCCGGTTCGGAAAAGCGTGGACCCGCCGCGGCGGACGCAGGCTTGTTTCGCGATCGTCCGGTCATCCTGACGCCGCAACCCGAAACCGATCCGCAGGCGCTCGCGCGGGCGCGCGACTGGTGGAGTGCAACCGGTGCGAAGGTCGTCGAAACGAGCGCGTCGATTCACGACGAAATGGTCGCGTTGACCAGCCACCTTCCGCATCTGGTCGCATATGCGTTCATGGGTTGGGTCGACCAGCCGCACGCTGGCGCACCGGCCGACTTTGCCGGCCCCGGGCTGCACGACTTCACCCGCATTGCGGCGTCGGATGCGGCGATGTGGCGGCAGATCCTTTCCGAGAATCGCGCCGCTGTGCTGGCGCAATACGACGGCTGGGCGGCATCGATGGCGCGCCTGGTCGAGTTGCTGCGCAGCGGGCGCTTCGACGAACTGGAAGCGGTGTTGGCGAGGGCGCAGGCGGCGCGGGTGCGGACGATGGGAACGGATGGGTCGGTCGATGTCTGAAATCGCCGTGATCGCGGTCGACGGACCCAGCGGGTCCGGAAAGGGAACGCTCGCGGTGCGGCTCGCGCGCCGATTGGGCTGGCACCTGCTCGACAGCGGGGCGCTTTACCGCGTGGTCGCGTGGGCGGCGCTCGACGCATCCGTCGCACTCGACGATGCGGACGCGCTCGCGCAGCTCGCGACGCAACTCGATACGGGTTTCGACGTCGTGTCAGACGATGAGGTCGTCGTGCGGGTGAACGGGACCGACATCAGCAAGGCGATCCGCGACGAAACGGTCAGCATTGCGGCCTCGCGGGTGGCGGTGTTGCCGCCGGTTCGTGCGGCGCTGTTGCAGACGCAGCACGCGTTCCGGCGCGCGCCCGGGCTCGTCGCGGACGGGCGAGATATGGGTACCGTGGTGTTCCCGAATGCGCCGCTCAAAATCTTCCTCGACGCGAGCGCCGAAGAGCGCGCCCAGCGTCGGTATAAGCAGTTGAAAGATAAGGACTTGGGTGTTAGTCTCCGCGCCCTTCTCGAAAGCATCCGGGAACGCGACCAGCGCGATCGATCACGAGCGGTGTCACCGCTCAAGCCGGCAGACGATGCGGTGGTGATCGACAGCTCCTCGCTTTCCATCGATGGCGTGTTCGAACAGGTGTGGCAACTCGCGAGAAATCGCGGGCTCATGCCGGGTTCGAAGAAGACGTCGAAGCAGCGGCCTTCGAAGAAGAAATAGGTGCGGCGGGGAATTCCCGGTCGTTAATTTAGGACAACCGATGAATCATTTGGCATGAGCGAAAGTTTTGCGGATCTCTTTGAAGAAAGCCTGAACACCATCGAGATGGCACCGGGCTCCATCGTGACCGGCACGGTGGTCGATATAGACAGCGACTGGGTCGTTGTACACGCCGGACTGAAATCCGAAGGGGTCATACCCCGCATTCAATTCGTCGACGACAAGGGCGACTTCAAGCTCAAGATCGGCGACCAGGTCAAAGTCGCGATGGAAGTCGTCGACGACGGCTTCGGCGAAACACGCCTCTCACGTGAGAAGGCGCGTCGCGCGGAGTCGTGGATGATGCTCGAAGAAGCGTTCGAGAAAAACGCAGTCGTCACCGGCATCATCAACGGCAAAGTCAAAGGCGGCTTCACCGTCGACATCACCGACATCCGTGCGTTCCTGCCGGGTTCGCTCGTCGACATCCGCCCGTTGCGCGAAACCGCGCACCTCGAAGGCAAGCCGCTCGAGTTCAAAGTCATCAAGCTCGACCAACGACGCAACAATGTCGTGGTGTCGCGTCGTGCGGTGCTCGAACAGGAAAACAGCGTCGAGCGCGAAGCGCTGCTGTCGTCGTTGCAGGAAGGCCAGGAAGTCAAAGGTGTGGTCAAGAACCTCACCGACTACGGCGCGTTCGTCGATCTCGGCGGTGTCGATGGTCTGTTGCACATCACCGACATGGCGTGGCGCCGCATCCGTCATCCGAGCGAGATGGTCAACGTCGGCGACGAAGTGGCCGTCAAGATCCTGAAGTTCGATCGCGAGAAGAACCGCGTGTCGCTCGGCATGAAACAGCTCGGCGACGATCCGTGGGTCGATCTGATGCGCCGTTATCCGGAAGGCGCGCGCGTGATGGCGACTGTCACGAACCTGACCGACTACGGCTGCTTTGCCGAAATCCAGGAAGGCGTCGAAGGTCTCGTGCACGTCTCGGAAATGGATTGGACGAACAAGAACATCCATCCGTCGAAGGTCGTCTCGGTCGGCGATCAGGTCGAAGTGATGGTGCTCGACATCGACGAAGAGCGTCGCCGCATTTCGCTCGGCATCAAACAGTGCCGGCCGAATCCGTGGGGCGAGTTCGCGCAGAAATACGCGAAAGGCGATCGCATCAAGGGCAACATCAAGTCGATCACCGACTTCGGCATCTTCATCGGTCTCGAAGGCGGCATCGACGGTCTCGTCCACCTGTCCGATATTTCGTGGAACGAGCCGGGCGAAACCGCCGTGCGTCGTTACTCGAAGGGCGAGGAGATCGAGACGCTGGTGCTGTCGATCGATCCGGAACGCGAGCGCATCTCGTTGGGCGTCAAACAACTCGATCAGGATCCGTTCACCGACTACGCAGCGGCGAACGATCGCGGCAGCGTCGTGAAAGGCAAGGTGCTGAGCGTCGAGCCGAAGGAAGCGCAAGTGGAGTTGGCCCCGGATGTGATCGGCGTTCTGAAGGCGTCAGAGCTGAGCGTCGATCGCGTGGAAGATGCGCGCAACGTGCTGAAGGTGGGCGAGGAGATCGAAGTCAAAGTGATCTCGATCGATCGCAAGAACCGCAGCATCGGTTTGTCCGTCAAGGCGAAGGACATCGATGACGAGCGCAGTGCGGTGAAAGAGCACAAGCAGAAAGAGAGCGAGCGCCCTGGCCCAACTACGTTGGGTGACCTCATCAAGGCGCAGATGGGGCAGGATCAGGGCTGATCCGACCGTTGAATCCGAGGGGCCGACCACGGCCCCTCGTCGCTTCTCCGACACGCATTCTGCGACTTACATTCAACTGCATGAAAAATAAGGATTTTTTTCTTGACGCCTGCGTTGGCTGTGGTAGCGTGCAACGCTTGAACGCTGCGCAGTGAACGCAACTGCCATGACCAAGTCGGAACTGATCGAACGCATCACCTCGCGCCAATCGCAATTGTCCGCGAAGGATGTCGAGTTGGCGGTCAAAACCATGATCGAGCACATGGCTCAGACGCTCGCTCAGGGTTATCGCATCGAAATCCGCGGCTTCGGCAGCTTCTCGCTGCACTATCGTGCGCCACGCATCGGCCGCAATCCGAAGACCGGTGAATCGGTCGGCCTCTCGGGCAAGTACGTTCCCCATTTCAAACCCGGGAAAGAACTCAGAGACCGCGTCAACGAAAGCCTCGAAGAGTACCCGACGCCGGCCGCCCCTGTAGGTCGCACCCGCGCCGATGGCGAAAGCCGATCGCGCTGACGCCTCATGCGTAAACTCTCGCGCTGGATCACGACGATCGCATTCATTCTGATCGTGGTGATCAGCGTGCTTGCGGTGATCGACAACCGCAGCGGCGTCGCCCTTCGCTTCCTCGGCTGGTCCACGCCGGAACTGAGCATCTATTGGTGGATCATCGGCGCGTTCGGACTCGGCGTAGCGGTCGGCTGGATGAGCGCAGGCGTACAGGTGTTGCGCGTCTTGTCCGGCAATCGTCGGTTGCGACGCGACCTCGACCGCAGCCAGACCGAACTGGCGCGTGCCAAAAGTGATGTCACCGGCGTCTGATGATCGAACACCTCGATCTCTACCTGATCCTCGTTGTCGCGATCGGTCTCGGGTTCATGTTGGGGCGCAGGGAACGCGCGCGCCGCAGAGTGCGCAGGATCAGCGACCTCGGTCGCAACTACTTTCAAGGCATCAACTACCTGCTCGATGACCGACCGGACATCGCGATCGACGGATTCATCGACGCGTTGCCGGTGGACGAAGCGGGGATCGATACGCATCTGACGCTCGGCGCGGTGGTCCGGCGCCGCGGCGAACTCGACCAAGCCATTCGCATCCATCAGAACCTGCTCGCGCGCCCGCAGCTATCGGCCGAAAACCGCGCGCTTGCCGAGCTCGAACTCGCGCGCGACTACCTCGGCGCCGGCCTGCTCGATCGCGCCGAACAGCTGCTGCGCGACCTCGTCGACCGCGGCGGCGCAACGGACCGCGTCGCGTTGGAACACCTGTTGGAGGTGTATCAACGCGAACGCGATTGGAGTCGCGCGATCGAGATCGCGACGCAGATCGTGCGGCGCGGCGACCGCGAAGGTCGCACGGCGCTCGCGCACTTCCACTGCGAACTCGCGGAGCAGTTGCGAAGCAACGGCGATCTCGTGGGTGCGCGGCATCGACTGGGACAGGCGCGCCAACACGATCGCGCGTGCCCGCGCATCGGTCTCGCGCGCGCAGAACTGGATCTGGATGCCGGTCAGTGGGCGAGTGCGCGAGAAGCGCTCCGCGACATGGCAAAAACGACGCCGGGTCTCGCCGGCGAAGCGATCGACCTCTACGCGCGCGCCTGCACCGAACTGGCAGATCCCGATGAGTACGCGCATTTTCTGGAACAGTGCCTTGCCGCGGTGAGCGATTCGCGGGTGGCATCAGCACTGGCGTTGCAGTACGAAGGCCGCGGCGAGACCGAACGCGCCGAAACGCTGTTGACCCAGCAGCTCGCGAAATTCCCGTCGATCTCGGCGCTGCGCGCGTTGTCCGCGTTTCAGTTGCGGCACGGCGATGCCGCGGCCGTCCGACACGCGACGTTGATGATCGCGTTCGCGGACGACGCGCTGGCGCATCGCGCGCTGTACCGGTGCGGCGACTGCGGATTCGCCGCACGCCGGCTGATGTGGCAGTGCCCCGGATGCCGCAAATGGGGCCGATTCAGCTACGTCGCAGACGCGATCTGACAGCCGGCACGTTGCGACACCGGCAGTCTCGGCATGCGATTTCGCACGCGGTCGCGCGCGTCCGGCTGTGCACGCATCGACCGTTCCGAACCTAGGGTTACTGCTCGCCGCGCTCGGCGGCGAACCCACCCTTGGAGAACGGAGAAGACGTCATGTTGAAATTGTTGAATGCAATTGCGATCGCGCTGCTGCTGGCGATCGGTGGACCCGCTTTTGCCGCAGACAAACCGGCGCCGCTGGCGCCGATGTCCGTGAACATCAATACCGCCGACGCCCAGACGCTCGCGGCGGCGCTCGACGGCGTCGGCGCGTCGCGTGCCAAGGCGATCGTCGAGTACCGCGAGGCACACGGACCGTTCCGATCGGTCGACGATCTCGCGCAGGTCAAAGGCATCGGCGAACGCGTGGTCGATGCGAACCGCGCGCATCTCACCGTCAAGTAGCGCCGCCTCGAGTGGGGCGCTTGCGCCCCACAACCCAAGTTAGCGCGCGGAACTCGCACGGTTATACTCGCGGCAAACGCGAACCTGAATCGTTATGCCGCGCGAATCGAGCAGTGAGTTGGACGGCCACGCCGCGGCTCCGGTTTTGAACGCGCCGGGCTACACTGAGGCATATAGCGCAGTCCCGTAGACCTCTCGTGACCCACGACCGTCGTAAGGTCCTGTTCGTCGTCAACGACGCGGGATTCTTCAGATCACATCGATTGCGCCTCGCGCAGGAAGCGCAGCGCCGCGGATTCGAGCCGGTGGTTGCATGTGGTGAGTCGACCGGAGAAGACACGCTCGGGAAATTCGGCATTCGCTATCGCGTCTTCGAACTTTCTCGCAGCGGCCTGAATCCGCTGCGCGACATGAAGACGTTCTTCGCGCTGCTGCGCATCTACCGCGACGAAGCGCCCGACCTCGTCCATCACGTGACGATCAAGCCGGTCATCTACGGTACGCTGGCATCGCGTTTCGCGCGGGTGCCGGCGGTGGTGAATGCGATTCCCGGCATGGGTTTCGTGTTCACGCAGCGTGGATTCACGGCGCGCGTCGTTCGCGGCCTGGTGAATCTGTTGTACAGAATCGCTCTCAGCCACGACAACATGAGGTTCATTTTCCAGAACAGGGAAGATCTGCAGAGTTTCGTCGAGAACACGGTGATTCCGGAGCAGCTGACGTATCTGATCCGCGGCTCGGGCATCGACCTGAACGAATTCCCATGCACCGCCGAACCGCCGGAACCGGTCACGTTCGTGCTGGTGGCACGCATGCTGAGCGACAAGGGCATTCGTGAATTCGTAGCGGCAGCGCGCAGCGTGCGCCTGCTGCAGCCCACTTGGCGTTTTCAGCTGCTCGGCGGAGTCGACCGCGGCAATCCGTCGTCGCTGACCGAGTCGGAACTCAAGGCGTGGCACGCCGAAGGCGTCGTGGAGTGGCTCGGCCACCGCAGCGACGTGCGCGCGTTTCTCGGTCGTGCGCACGTGGTGTGTCTGCCGTCGTACCGCGAAGGTCTGCCGAAGTCGCTGCTCGAAGCGTCGGGCATCGGGCGGCCGATGATCGCGTCGAACGTACCGGGGTGTCGCGAAGTGGTGCGCGACGGCATCACCGGGCTGCTGGTGGAGCCGCGCGACAGCACCGCACTGGCCGATGCGATGTTGCGGCTCGGCCAAGACCCGGTGTTGCGACGCAAGCTCGGCAAGGCGGCGCGCGCGCGCGCGGAAGGACTCTATTCGATCGACGATGTCGTGCGCGATACGTTCCTCATATACGACGAGCTGCTGCGAGCATGAACCTGGCCCTCGTGACCGGAGCCGGCGGCTTCATCGGCAGTGCATTGTGCGAGCGCTTGCGGTCGCTCGGATGGAAGGTGCGCGCGGTCGGGCGCGGTGAGGCCTTCTATTCGGATCGCAGCTTGATCTATTGCGAAGACCTGGCGGCCGAGAGTCCGGCACGTATGGACGAATGGTTCGACGGCGTATCGGTGGCATACCACCTGGCCGGTCGCGCGCACCGCGAGGACCGCGGCAGCGAACTCGAACGGTACGAGCTCTATCGGCGCGACAACGTGGCGACGACGCGATTGTTGTTCGGGGCGGCGCAGCGCAATTTGGTCGACCGCTTCATCTATCTCAGCAGCATCAAGGTGCTCGGCGACGTCAGTGAAGTGCCGCTGAATCCGGACGACGATCCGGATCCGCAGGACGTCTATGCGCAGACCAAACTCGAAGCGGAACGGTGCCTCGAGGATGCGCGGCGGCCCGGCGGTACGCGCGTTACCATCGTGCGTCCGCCGCTCGTCTACGGACCGGGCGTGAAAGGCAACTTTGCGACGCTGCTGGCCGCCGTCGCGCGCGGCTGGCCGTTGCCGTTGGGTCGTGCCGACGCGCCGCGCAGTCTGATCGCGCGCTCCAATCTGGTCGATCTGCTGACCATCGTTGCGCGCGATACGGCCGATTGGAGGGTGCTGCATGCGCGCGACGACGGCGACTGTTCCGTCCGGGAACTGGTGACGCAGATGGCGCGTTCGTTCGGACATTCGCCGCGTCTGTTGCCGGTGCCGCGGCGGCTGATGCGCGCCGCCACGCACATGACCGGCCGCGAAGCGTTGTTTCAACGCCTGTTCGAGCCGCTGGTGATCGCCGACGACGAAACGCGCCAGTCGCTCGGCTGGACCCCGGCGCTCGCGCAGGCGAACGCGATCGACGAGGTCATCGCATGGTGGCGAACTCACCGATGATCGAAGCGGCCGTCGCGATGGCGGCCGCCGTGTTGTTGACCCGCATCGCCATCGCAGTGGCGGTGCGCAGATCCGTTCTGGCAATCCCGAATCAGCGCAGCTCGCACACGACTCCAACGCCGACGATGGGGGGCGTTGCCATCGCACTGCCGGTGCTTGCGTGGTGCGGATATCGCATCGGCCAGGATCCGCTGTGTTGGGCGGTGCTGGGCGGCGGCGGAATGCTCGCGTTGCTCGGGCTTGCCGACGATCTGCGCGATCTGAGTGCGCGGGTGCGACTGCCGATACAGGCCATCGCGGTCGCGATCGCGTTGAGCGCGTTGCCGATCGCGATTCCGCTCGTAGTCCCGCCGATTTCGATCCACACGGCCTGGCTCGTCGTCGGCCTCGATTTCCTGATCGTGTTGTGGATGGTCAATCTCTACAACTTCATGGACGGCATCGATGGCATCGCCACGAGTCAATGCATCGTCTTCTGCGCGGGCGTACTGCTCATTGGCCGACCGGCGGCGTTCGTTTCGGAACTCTTGTGGGTGCTGCTCGGATCGGCGGCAGGGTTTCTGTGGTTCAACCGATCGCCCGCGCGGATTTTCATGGGCGACGTCGGCAGCGGCTTGCTGGGTCTGCTGGTCGGAATTCTCGGCCTGACTATGGATGCCCGACATCAGATGCCGTTGATCGCGTCGCTGATACTGCTCGCCGGTTTCTGGTTTGACGCCACTTACACGCTCTGTGTCAGAATCGCGACCGGTCAGAAATTCGCGTCCGCGCACCGTAGTCATCTGTACCAGAAGTGCGCGCAGCGGTTCGGTCATGGACGGACCACATCGATGTTCGTTGGATTCGCCGTCGTCTGGTTGCTGCCGCTATCGTGGCTTTGCGTCGCGTTCCCGCGCGGGAGCCTGGTATGGCTCGCCGTTGCAGTGATGCCGCTGCTGGTCGCGAGCATACGCATGGGCGCCGGCCGCGCTGAAAACGGGGTGCCGACGTGAAGCCGACTCTCTCCGAAACTACGGTCGCCATGGTCGAGCACCTGTCGCGGCGCAAAAAGCAGCTGATCGCCGTCGTCACCGACGCCGTGATGCTGCCGGTGGCGTTGTGGTCGGCGCTGGCGTTGCGGCTCGGCGAGATCTCGCCGAGCGTCGCACAGTTCTGGCCGGCTTTCGTGGCAAGCGCCGTCATCTGTCTGCCGGTGTTCGTGCGCCTCGGGCTGTATCGTCAGGTCGTTCGCTACATGGGCAACCACGCGATGCTCGCGGTGGTGAAAGGCGTCACGATCACGGCGATCGGGATCAGCCTGGTCGCGTACATGACGCCGCTGCCGGGTTTCCCGCGCTCGGTGCCGATCATTTTCTGGCTGCTCTCGCTGGTGTATGTGGGCGGTACCCGCTTCGGTGTGCGCAGCTACTTCACCTGGCTCGCGCAACGTTTCCGCGCCAAGGCACCGGTGGTGATCTACGGCGCCGGAAAGAGCGGCGTCGAACTCGCGCGAACGCTGCAGCAGCAGGGCGATCGGGTGCCCGTCGCGTTTCTCGACGACGATCCGCTACTGCAACGGCGCACGATCAACGGCGTCTACGTGTATCCGCCGCGGTCGTTGCCGGCGCTGCTGACCGATACTCAGGCGCGAGAGGTGCTCGTCGCGGTGCCGTCCGATGCCGCGGCCGACCGCAAGCGCATCATCGAGTTCCTGGAGCCGTTCGCGGTCCACGTCCGATTGATTCCGGACCTGGCCGACCTCGTCGAGGGGCAGACCGTTGCAAACACGCGCGACGTCGCGGTGGAAGATCTGCTGGGGCGCGACGCGGTCACGCCGCTGCCGCAGCTGCTGTACCTCAGCGTGCGGGGCAACGCGGTGCTGGTCACCGGCGCGGGCGGCTCGATCGGCTCGGAACTGTCGCGTCAGATCGTGCACGGCTCGCCGCGCATGCTGGTGCTGCTCGATCAAAACGAATACGGCCTCTACGAAATCCATCGCGAGCTCCGCAGCATCATCGAGCGCCATTCGCTCGATGTGCCGACGTTGGCCGTGCTGGGGTCCGTCACCGACGCGGCGCTGCTGCGGCGCACGTTCACCAGCTATCAGATAAACACGGTGTATCACGCCGCCGCGTACAAACACGTCAGTCTCGTCGAGCGCAACGTGATTCAAGGTCTGAAGAACAATACGTTCGGAACGCTGTACGCGGCGGAAGCGGCGCTGGAGGCGGGCGTCACCAACTTCATCCTGATCTCCACCGACAAAGCGGTGCGCACGACGAACGTGATGGGCGCATCGAAGCGGCTCGCGGAACTGGTGCTGCAGGCGTTACAGGTACACACGACCGGAACGCGGTTCTCCATGGTGCGCTTCGGCAACGTACTGGGGTCGTCCGGTTCGGTGGTGCCGCTGTTTCTCGAACAGATCGAGCAGGGTGGACCGGTGACGGTTACGCACCCCGACGTCACTCGGTTCTTCATGACGATTCCGGAGGCAGCGCAGCTCGTGCTGCAGGCCGGAGCGATGGCGACCGGCGGCGACGTGTTCCTGCTCGATATGGGCGAACCGGTGCGAATTCTCGACCTCGCGCGACGGATGATTCGCCTGAAGGGCTACACCATTCGCGACGCGGAGCATCCGGATGGCGACATCGAAATCCACTTCACCGGATTGCAGCCCGGCGAAAAGCTGCACGAAGAGCTGCTGATCGCCGATGCGTCGTCCGGCACCGAGCATCGGAAGATCATGCGTGCCGAGGAGAGTTACATCCCGTGGTCGGAACTGCGCGGTGCGCTGAATACGCTCGAGCAGGCGTGCGGCAGTTTCGACTACGACGCGATCAAGCGCTTCATCGAGCGCCTCGTCGAAGGCGCCGATCTCGCGGAGCAATTGATGGATTTGAGCGCCAGGTCGCGCCCGCTCCGGTCGTCACGTTGCCGCGCGGTCGCGGCACCGAGCACCGCTGACGCGACGGTTCGACCTCAGCGATACGTCGCGACCTGACCCATCGTCACGCGCAACGCTCGGACAGAATCAGCGCCGTTCACCGGATCCGCCTGATCGACCCCGCACGGCATCCCGTCGCAGTCGCGCTGCGGATCGGACAGCACCGGCAACTGCACGGCATTGAACATCGTCGGATTAGCCATGATCGTCACGAAGTCGTTGTCGCGACCATAACCAGCGCCATAGCTCAGGCTGCCGCCGGCAGGCGACTCGCGCCGCGAGTGCACCAGCCCGAGGGTGTGTCCGAGTTCGTGCACCAGTACGTAGTCCGAACAGTCCGAAGCCGCGACGGCGTAGCCGAAGTCGGCGTTCGCGGGGGCGGACAGATCGCCTGCCGTGCCGAGTCCGGCGGTCCACGCGTAGCCGCAATAGCCGTCGTTCGCATAGGGACGGATCAACACGACCAGATCCGCGTGCGTCGCATCGCGCAACGCCGCGACGCCGCCGAATGGGTCCGTGCCGAACGTCAGGTCGTCGAGCGCCGTCGGCGCGTCCGGTCCGTCCGGATAGTCGACGGTCTCGATCCGCGCCACGTGGAACTGGAGATCGACGTTCGCGCTCTCGAGCACGTCGTTCGCGACTGCAAACAGGTGCTGCACGCGCAGCGCGGGGTCTGCGTATTGGTGCGCTACCGAGGCGCTGACGAGCGCCAACACGTCGATGCCTATGCGGGTCGACGGTGTCGGTGGTGGCACCGATTGCGGCACGCCCGGTCCGCCGCTCGGACTGGCGACTGTCGTTTCGCCGCCGCCTCCGCCTCCACACGCCGATAGCGCCCTACCAGCAGCGCGATGGCCGGTGATTGGCGACTAAGTCGCCGGTACGTATCGATAGTCGAGCGCATGGTTGTTCATCCGTTGATCGAGCAGCGTGTGTCGCGTCAGCCGGCTGCTGCGGACGTCGCCTTCCAGAGCATAGACGCCGCGCGGTGTCGCCAATGTTCCAAAGAACGCGCCGCGGGCTTCGGTGAACGTGCTGACCAGGCCGCCGTGAACCAGAAGCAGATGACGGCCGCCGTTCTCGGCGTCGGCGCGTTCGACACGCAGTTCGATGGTGCCGCCGTCCGGATTCGGCAACGCGATCCGATCGCCGCGTCGCAGGCTCGAGAGCGCTGCGTCGGTCAGCGGATAGTCTTCGAGCACCACGTCGCTGCCGCGCACTTCGTCGGGAGACGCAGCGGTGCGGGCCTCCGCTGAGCCGGACAGTGTCCGATGCGTCTCGCCGCTTGCGAGTGGATGCCCCGCGATCGCGCGCGTTCGCACCGGTGCGAGGAACGCAGCCCAGGCGATCAGCGCTACGAGCAGAACCAGCGCAGATGTCGACGTACTCATTCATGAGTGTAGGCGGCGCGAAAATGTCGAACTACATTCGGAATGAGACTTGGGTCCGCAATTTGAGACTGATATGCTGCGCGTCCCTCAGGGGGACACGTTCGGCGGTTGGGGAAGACCGCAGACGCAGATAAAGAAGTAATGGAGGACAGATGACCAGGCACGACGAAGTTGCACTCGTCAATGCATGGGTCGCCTGGCGAACTGGGCGGGTCATCAAGGACGGCGAGTACATCGAGTTCTTTGATGAAGAAATCCGGAACGACCCGCGGTTCAGAGGAACCCATATTTTCGAAGTACTCGACGTGCTGGTGAACGCGGTCTATCCGGACCGACGCGAATCAGCCTGACGGCGGAAATCACGACGTTACTCCGGGACCTGCTGCGTCCCGATGCCTACCTGCATGACTGCGACAGCATCGAACTGGTGGAGACGCACATATCGTGGGTGCTCCTCACCGGCACGTTCGTCTACAAGATCAAGAAACCGGTCGATTTCGGATTCCTCGATTTCTCGACGCTGACGCTGCGGCGCCGCTACTGCGAGGAAGAAGTCCGTCTCAACCGCCGCTTTGCGGAGTCGTTGTATCTCGACGTCGTGCCGATCACGTTGACCGACGGAACGGCTCGCTTCGGCGGTGAGGGCGAGCCGATCGAATACGCCGTGCGCATGCGGCAGTTCCCCGGTGACATGCAACTGGACCGTCTGCTGGCGGCCGGAAAGCTGAGGCCCGAGGAACTCGCCGAGTTCGGCAGTGCGCTCGCGGCCGTGCACGACGACCTGCCGCGAGTGGCTGCAGACGTGAAGTTCGGCAGCGCCGAGGCGGTGCTCGATCCGATCGCAGAGAACTATCTGCAGGTACGCCAGTCGGTGTTTTCGTCGTTGCGGTCGGACCACATCGACGAACTCGAGGCGTGGAGCAACGTGCGACACGCCGAACTCGGACCAACAATCGAACAACGCCGCCGCGACGGTTTCGTGCGCGAGTGTCACGGCGACCTGCACCTGTCGAATCTCGTGCGGCTCGACGATGGCATTCACGCGTTCGACTGCATCGAGTTCAGCGAGGCGCTGCGCTGGATCGACGTGATCAGCGACGCCGCTTTCCTGATGATGGACTGCGCGGTTCGCGGCCGCGGCGACCTGGCGTATGCCTTCCTCGATCGCTATCTCGAGCAGTCCGGCGACTATCGCGCCGGTGCGCTGCTCGGCTTCTATCTCGTTTACCGTTCGATGGTGCGGGCGAAGGTGGCGGCGCTGCAGGCGCAGCGTGCCGACGACGCGGAGTTATTGCAGCGGTTTCATGCACACATCGATTTCGCGCGCGAACGCGCGTTGGTACGGCGTCCCGGGCTCGTGCTGATGTGCGGCGTTTCCGGCTCCGGAAAGTCCTGGATCGCGGAACGGCTCGTGCAGTGTCTGGAGGGCGTGCGGATTCGTTCCGACGTCGAACGCAAGCGAATGGCAAAGCATCGCGCCGCAAGCGCGATCGGAATCCGGTGTCGACTCCGGCCTGTACGCGGCCGATCGCAGCGACGCGCTTTACGAGCACTTGCAGCGTTCGGCGGAAGCGCTCGTCGCGGGCGGTGAGCGCGCGATCGTCGACGCGACCTTCCTGACTGCCGCGCGGCGCGCGCCATTCATCGATGCAGCTGTCCGTAGCGGCGTCGCCTGCATCGTCGTGCATTGCGTCGCATCGCGCGCCGTGCTGGTCGAGCGTATCGAGCGACGCAACGCGGAACGACGCGACCCCTCCGAGGCGACGGTCGAGGTGCTCGATGCGCAACTCGCGCACTACGAAACGCCAATGGAGTCCGAGGCGATGGTCTTGACGCTCGACACGAGCGCCGCAATCGACGCGACAAGCGTCGCAAATCGAATTCTCGGATTGATCCAGCCGTAGCGCCGATAGGTCGTTTTGGCAGTTGTGGCGTTTCCCACTATCATGCTCGGCGCGCGCGGCCCTCGCCGCGCGCTGTCATTTCACTTCCCAGATGGTAACGAGGAGTCGCAATGGCGACACCGCTGCGGCGTTTGTTGCCGTACCACGATCGCTACAAGGTGCCGTTCTGGGGCGGAATGTGCGGCCTGCTCGCGGCGCGCGTGTTCGAAGCAACCATTCCGTTGTTTCTGCGCGACGGCATCGATCGGATCGCCTCAGGCAGTTCGTTGGTTGCCGCCGGCTCGATCGACATCGCCGCGGCGCGAGCCGCGCTTGCGTGGCCCGCATTCGCGATCGTGTTGTGCGTGCTCGGCGAATTCGCCTGCATCATCGTCAGCCGCCGGGTGATCCGTCGCATCGGCGTTTCGGTTGCTTACGACTTGCGCAAACGAATCTACGACCACCTGCAGCATCAAGGTCCCGGCTTCTTCGCGCGTCATCCGACCGGCGATCTGATGGCGCGCGCAATCAACGACATCAACCTGGTGCGGCAACTCGTCGGCATGGGTCTGCGCACGATTCTCGTCATCATTTTTTCGGCGGTGATCGGACTCTGCTGCATGTTCGGCTGGCGCCTACGTTGACGTTGCTGCTGCTGACGCCGCTGCCGATCCTGCTGTTGCTCGGGTGGTGGCTCGCGCGACGCGTGTACGAACAGTCGCTGAAGGTGCAGGAGGGATTCGCGTCGTTGTCGGAGCAGGTTCAGGAGAACCTCAACGGCATCCGCACGGTGCAGGCGCTGGTTCAGGAAGCGCACGAGGTCGAACGTTTCGACGCGGTGAACCTCGACTATGCGACGCGGTTCATGACGCTGACGCGCACGAACTCGTTCATTCAAGGCGTGATGCCGTGGGTCGGCGCATTGTCGACGGTGATCATCCTCGGTTATGGCGGCAGCCTCGTCGCGTCCGGTGAAATGTCGATCGGTACGTTCACCGCGTTCTTCAGCTACGTGTCGATGGTGTTGTGGCCGGTGCGGCAGGCCGGACAGATGGTGACGCTCTGGCAGCAGGGCGCGTCGGGCGCGCAACGGCTGTTCGAAGTGCTCGATCACGTGCCCGAGATCGCCGACCGCGGTGCGAAAGCGGTGCCGCCGATGATTCGCGGTCGCATCGAGCTGCGCGGCCTGCGCTACACGTATCCGGGCGCGCGCGGCGAAGTGCTGCGCGGCATCGATCTCGACATTGCCGCCGGCGAGACCATCGCGGTGCTCGGTCGGGTCGGGTCCGGTAAAACGACACTGCTGCGCTGCTTCGTTCGACTGCTCGATCCGCCGCCGGGTACGTTGTTGATCGATGGTTGCGATGTCAGAGACTTTCCGCTCGGACAATTGCGTCACCAGGTCGTGCTGGTGCCGCAAGATCCTTTCCTGTTCGCGGACCTGTTGCGGCACAACCTGAGTTACGACAATCCGGAGCGCGACGACGCGTTGATCTGGTCCGCCGCCAGCGACGCTGACCTGCGCGACACGATCGTCGCGTTCGCCGACGCCCTCGATACGCCCGTTGGGGAACGCGGCGTCACGCTGTCGGGTGGACAGAAGCAACGCTCGACGTTGACGCGTGGCCTGATCAGAACGCCGCCGGTGCTGATCCTCGACGACTGCTTCTCCAGCGTCGACACCGAAACCGAAGAACACATTCTGCGGCGGCTGCGCGCGGCGCGCCGCGGCATGACGACGATCCTCGTGTCGAATCGCGTTTCTACGGCCCGTCACGCCGATCGGATCATCGTGCTGACCGACGGCGCGATCACCGAGATCGGCAGCCACGACGACTTGATACGGCTGGACGGCTGGTACGCCGAACTCGAGCGCACGCAGCGGCGTCGCGGGCGCCTGCTGTCGGAACTGCACGAAGCAGAGGCGGGTGTCCGATGAGCGCACAGCCGCGTGACTACGCGATATTCGACGCGGAACTCGCCGGCAAATCGTTCAACGCGAGGTTGATCGCGCGATTGCTCGTGTGGGTGCGTCCGCATTGGCGCCAGGCGGCAATCAGCGGGCTGCTCGTGCTCGTTGCATCGGTACTGGCGATTCTGATGCCGGTGATCGTGTCGCGCGTCGTCATCGACGGACTATTGAAGGCGCCTCGCCCTGTCGTTCTGCCCGACTTCGGCATGAATGCGGCCACGAACTGGCTCGTCGGTTCTACCGGCATGACACACCTGTTAGCGGCCTGCTTCCTGTACATGATCGCGACGACCGCTTGGGCGATCGCCGCCCACTATCACCGCGTCTATCTCGCGAAGTCGGTGCTGAATGCGTTGCGCGATCTGCGCTACGACCTGTTTTCGCACCTCGAAACGCGCCCGGCTTCGTTTTACGACCACGTCGCAGTCGGTCGCGTGATGACGCGCGTCACCAACGACATCGAGGTGTTGTTTCAGCTGCTGTCCGGGTTCGGCGTGCTCATCGGCGAGTTCGTGCCGTTTCTGGTCGCGTTCTCGCTGATGCTCGCAATCGATGCGCGGCTGACCGGCATCCTGATGCTGTCGGTGCCGATCGTCGCGTTCGCAACCTATCTGTTCCGGCGGGGTACGCGGACCGTGTATCGCGCGATCCGCCAGAGCATTTCCCAACTGAATCAGAACCTGCAGGAAAACCTGTCGGGCATTCAGGTGGTGCAGCTGAACCGGCGCGAAGACCGCAACCTCGCGCGCTACACGCAGATCAACCAGGAAAACCGGCGCGAAGAGAACCGGGCGGTGGAGCTCGAGACGTTCTACGGCGCGTTCATCGACAGCCTCGGTTCGGCCGCGGTCGGCGCGATCATCTGGTTCGGCGGTGGCCACGCGCTGCAACAGACCATCTCGCTCGGCAGTGTCGTGCTGTTCACGCAGTTCGTCGACATGTTGTTCCGTCCGATCGTCGCGGTAGGCGAGCAGTACAACGTGTTGTTCCGCGCGATGGCGAGCGCGGAACGGATTTTTCAGGCGCTCGACTGGAACGAGCGCATTTACGAGCCGGCGCAACCCGCGATGCTGCCGGCGCGCCTGCGTGGGGCCGTTGACGTGCGCAGTCTGAACTTTGCTTATTCGAACGGCCCGCGCGTACTGAAGAACGTGACATTCCACATCGAACCGGGCGAGAAGCTCGCGATCGTCGGCGCAACAGGATCCGGCAAGAGCACCATCATTCGCCTGTTGGCGCGTTTCTACGATTTCGCGCCCGGCCAGATGTTCCTCGACAACATCGATCTGATGGAAATTCCGTCGTCGGAAGTGCGCCGGCGGATCGGCATCGTGCTGCAGGACTTTCACGTCTTCTCGGGCAGCGTTGCCGACAACATCAGCCTGGGCAATCCCGGCATCTCCCGCGCGCAAGTCGAAACCGCGGCGCGCCTGGTCCACGCACACGACTTCATCATGCGATTGCCGGGTGGCTACGATGAGCCGCTGATCGAGCGCGGTCAGAATCTGTCTCAGGGCCAGCGGCAACTGCTCGCGTTTGCGCGCGTGCTGGCGGCTGATCCGGAAATCCTGGTGTTGGACGAAGCGACAGCCAGTATCGACACCGAAACCGAATTGTTGATACAGGATGCCTTGCGCGTCTTGACGAAGGGACGGACGTCGATTGTGATTGCCCACCGATTGCAGACGATCCAGGAAGCGGACCGCGTACTGGTGCTGCAGCACGGCGAAGTGAAGGAAGTCGGCACGCACGAACAGTTGCTGTCGCGTCCCGGGGTATATCGAACACTCTATGAATTACAATTCCAGGACACCGCGGCATGAACGATCTTGCGGTACGTGAATAGGAGTTCCGCGTGCGCCCGCTGATGTTCGGCCTGATGCTGTGTTCACTGCTCGGCTGCGGTGAAGGGTTGCCGGATCGTTCGACGGATGCACCCGAAATCGCGGTTGCCGCGCCGACCGACGACGCGGCCGATTCAGCAGTCGCTCCGCAGACCCCAGCGCGGTTTCGGATGCAGCCGCCGCGGTCCCCGATGCGCAGCTGTCGTCGTCGGACGGCGCCGAACCCCAACCGACGGCGCCGCCGCCCGACACCGACGGCGACGGCGTCGTCGATACCGCCGACAACTGTCCCGATACCGAGCAAGGCAAACAGGTCGATGCCGCGGGCTGCCCGGTCGATCCGGACGGCGACGGCGTGGTCGGCCCGACGGACCTCTGTCCCGACAGCCCGTACGGGGAGCCGGTCGACGCGAGCCGGGTGTCGACCGCGGCTTGCGGTAGCACAGGAGTACACCCTGCTGCTGACCTTCGAAAACGCCTCGGCCAAGATCATCGGCGATCCGCGAAGCGCGCTTGCGGAGGTCGCGGCGCTGATCACGCAGTATCCGGAAACCACCGTCGTCATCGAAGGTCATACCGACGACAAAGGCCCGGCGTCTTACAACATGAAGATGTCCAAGGCGCGCGCCGAAGCGGTGGCGAAGGTGCTGGTCACCGATCTCGGCATCGATGCCGCTCGTGTGTCGGCGAAGGCGTTCGGAGAAACCAAGCCGATCGCCACTAACGCGACCAAAGAGGGGCGGGAGCGCAATCGCAGGGTGGTGGCCGTCGTGCTACCCGGTACGCCGCCGACGGCGGTCACCGCAAGTACCGCCGATCAGTAGATCGGCGGCATCGATCGCCGCGGTCGACGCAGGCGAAAATCTCTCACGCGGTACGGCTGTTCCGGTTTGCGCAACGGTGCCTTACAGCTAAGATGAGTTTGCGTCGCGGCAGTCGACATGAATCGAGAATCTGCGACGAGGTTAACGTTCTTCGGCGAGGCGGTCCCCTACATTCGATCCGCCAACTGTGTAAAGGGATGTGACATGGCTGAGCTTCACGGCAACGGATGGTCGAAGAGTCGCGACAACAAAAACGGTATGGCGCACATGGGCGCCTGGTCGCTGTCGAAAGGCGACGAATCCGATCCGCGCAACCCGATCGAGCTCCACGGCAGCGCGTACATCGCGTTCTGCAAACCGTGGGCTCCTGTGTGGATCGACGAAGAAACGCCCGACGACGAGTGATCGTCGCCCGCTGATCGGAACGATTCGGCGTGGCTGATCCTCGCGATCAGCCCTTACGAACGGATGCGACGAGTTTCGCGAGCCGATCCAGTTTCGGCAGCACCGCGTCGGCGGGTTCGGAATCGACGTTGAAAATCAACTCGTCGAAACCCTGACCGATCCGGCCCACCAGCGTTTCCTGCGACGTCGGCGCGCCGAATAGCGCGAGCGTGATGTCTTCCACTTTGCGGCCGCGCGCGTCGCAGGCCGCTTTCAAGCGTTCGAAGTTGCCCGATCCGAGCCCGCCGATCGGCATCCATCCGTCTGCATACTCGGCCACCCGGTCGAATACCCATTTCGAGTTGGCGCCGATCCATACCGGCGGGCCGCCGCGCTGGACCGGCTTCGGATACGACCAGATCGGGTCGAAGTCGACGAACTCGCCGTGAAACTCGGCCTCGTCCTGGGTCCAGATGGCCTTCATTGCGAGGATCTTCTCGCGCACCAGTCCCCACCGATTCTTGTAGTCGGCGCCGTGGTTGGACATCTCCTCGCGGTTCCAGCCGGCGCCGATCCCGAGCACGAAGCGGCCGTTCGACATGCTGTCCACCGACGCGATTTCCTTCGCGAGCGTGATCGGGTCGCGCTGGATCACCAGACAGATGCCGGTGCCGAGACGGATCCGTTTCGTCACTGCGGCGCACGCGCCGAACGCAACGAACGGGTCGTGCGTGTGCGAGTAGTGCTTCGGCAGTTCGCCGCCGCCGGGGAACGGCGTCTTGCGGCTGGTCGGGATGTGCGTGTGTTCCGGGAAGAACAACGAGTCGAAGCCGCGCTCCTCGACCGCACGGGCGAGTTCGACCGGCTGAATCGAATAGTCCGTTGGAAACATCGTGATACCGAAATGCGCGCGCTCGTTTGCAAATGCCATCGGAAGCCCCTTCGTGATTGCAGTCCTATACTACGCTGCCATCGCGGGGTTCAATCGTGCAACTCGATCAACGGCAGCTGTCCCATTTGCTCGACGTCTGGCCCGTCGGTCGCCTCGCGAGCATCGGTGCGCAGCGTCAACCCCACGTCGTTCCGATCGTGTTCGTCGCGCTCGACGGTGCGATCTATTCGCCGATCGACGGCAAGCCGAAGCGGGACGGCATTCTCCAACGGATGCGCAATGTCGCCACCGACGCCTCGGTGAGCCTGCTGCTGGACGCGTACGACGACGATTGGGATCGGTTGTGGTGGGTGCGCGTGGACGCGAACGCGGAAGTCGTGACCGAACTCGAACCGCCGCTGCTGCAGCGGATCGTTGCGGCGCTGCGCGGTAAGTACCCGCAGTACGCGTCGGTCGATGTCTTCAGAGGCAGCCCTACGTTGCTGCGTCTGCGGCCGACGCGTCATGCCGTTTGGTCATCGCAACCGGTCGCATGGGAGTCGCTGTAATGGATGCTGTAGTGGATAGGCCGACGTTCAGTTACACGCGCCTGAAAGGCACGCAGCGCAACTGGCAGCCGCTGTTCGATCACCTGTCGGCGACGACGCTACCGGTGTTGGCGGGCGCCGGCGTGCATCGCTGGGGAACGTGGTCGGGTCTGTTCGGAATCGGTTCGAACGAACTGGTGTTGATGACGTCGGCCGATGCAGCGATCGATCACGCGCGGCTGCTCGATGCACAGCTCGCCGGTGTTCCGGGTGCCGTCGTGGAACGACATCTGTTCGAGCCGACGGTGCGACCGGTCACCGTTGACGCGCTGACGCGACCGGGCCTGTACGTGTTTCGCTTCTTCGACGTCGACAACGCCGACGTCGACGAGATCGCCCGGTTGTCGCTCGACGCGTGGACCACATTCGAGGCGACGTCCGAGTATCAGGCGGAGCCGCAGGGTCTCTTCTGTCTGCGCGATCGCCGCGCGGCGACCGGTCTCATGCTGTTGTGCACGTGGTACGACGGACTCGAATCGTGGCAGGTCTCGCGCGCGCCGCCGCCGGAAGCGGCCGAGAACTTCCGTCGCCGCCATGTACTGACACACGGCACCATCGCGTATGCGACGCGCCTGATCGCCGCGTCTTAGCGGCGGTTTGCTCCGGTTTCGTGACGGCGTTCATCTTTGGCGGCACGCGCCAGTGCGGCGCGCGCCGGCGATGGTAGCCTAGCCCGAGTACCTGCGTGATCCATGGACGCGCCGCGCAGCCTGTTGCGGAACGGAATGAAAGGAGCGCCACCGTGTCGTCGATCGATTCCGATGCAGATCTGTTGCTCGATCTGAACCGGGCATTGCGCAATCCGTTGATGTCGCTCGAGATCGGTCCGAACCGGCAGCGGCGCATCGCCGAGGCGGAACGGTTGCTCAAGTCGGTCGCAAAGCAGCTGGCGCAACGCGCTGGCGACTCGGCCGACGATCGGCGCAGCCGCGAAGTGATCCGCGTGCGGGTGTACAACACGCTGGCGCCGATCCTGCTGGAACTGCGTACCGCGCACGACGGCACCGTCTCGCTGGCCCGCCGTACGCTGTTCGCGAGCATCGCGATCTGCCTGATCGGCGCACTGGTCGTCGCGCTCATATAGCCCGACGCCGACGCATTCGTTGGCGTCGGCCCCCCGAAAGTGATAAAAGGGCGCGCGCTTTAGGGCTCTCCGCCCGAGATCTCGCCAGAGATCGGCGAATTCCCACTCACTCTTCGAATGGAATACCCGTGATTTCCACCGCCAACCTCACGATGCAGTTCGGCGCCAAGCCATTGTTCGAGAATGTCTCGGTCAAGTTCGGCGAGGGCAACCGATACGGTCTGATCGGCGCCAACGGCTCCGGCAAATCGACGTTCATGAAGATCCTCGGCGGCGACATGGCGCCGACCGTCGGGCAACGTGTCGATCGACGCCGACGTTCGCCTCGGCAAGCTGCGCCAGGATCAGTTCGCGTTCGAAGAATTTCGCGTGCTCGACACCGTGATCATGGGCCACGCGGAGCTGTGGCGGGTGAAGCAGGAGCGCGACCGGATCTATGCGCTGCCGGAGATGAGCGAAGACAGACGGCATGAAGGTGGCCGATCTCGAAGTCGAGTTCGCGGAGCTCGACGGTTACACCGCCGAAGCGCGCGCCGGTGAACTGCTGCTCGGCGTCGGCATTCCGCTCGAGCAGCACGAAGGGTCGATGAGCGGCGTGGCGCCCGGCTGGAAGCTGCGCGTTCTGCTCGCGCAGGCGCTGTTCGGCGATCCGGACGTGCTGCTGCTCGACGAACCGACGAACAACCTCGACATCAACGCGATCCGCTGGCTCGAAGGCGTGCTGAACGAGCGCAACTGCACGATGGTCATCATCTCGCACGATCGCCACTTCCTGAACAGCGTCTGCACGCACATGGCCGATCTCGACTACGGCGAGCTGCGCGTCTATCCGGGCAACTACGACGAGTACATGACGGCATCGACGCAGGTGCGCGAACGCATGCTGTCGAACAATGCGAAGAAGAAGGCGCAGATCGCCGATCTGCAGGCGTTCGTCAGCCGCTTCTCGGCGAATGCGTCGAAAGCGCGACAGGCGACATCGCGCGCCCGTCAGATCGAGAAGATCGAACTCGAAGAGGTGAAGCCGTCGAGCCGCGTCAGTCCGTACATCCGCTTCGACCAGGACAAGAAGCTGTATCGACTGGCACTCGAACTCGAAGGCCTCACCAAGGGCTACGATGCGCCGCTGTTCGAGAATTTCGATCTGATGGTGGAGGTCGGCGAGCGCATCGCGATCATCGGTCCGAACGGCATCGGCAAGACGACGTTGCTGAAGTGCCTCGTCGGCGAACTGCAGCCGGAGCACGGCATCGTGAAGTGGTCGGCGAATGCCGAGATCGGCTATGTCGCGCAGGATCGCACCGACGATTTCGCCGACGACACCACGCTGTTCGACTGGATGCGCCAATGGAAACAGAAAAACGACGACGAACAGACGCTGCGCGCCACGCTCGGACGGCTGCTGTTCTCGAAGGAAGACAGCAACAAGTCGGTGAAGGTGATCTCGGGCGGTGAGGAAGGCCGCATGCTGTTCGGCAAGCTGATGCTGCGCAAGCCGAACATCCTGCTGATGGACGAACCGACCAACCACCTCGACATGGAATCGATCGAGTCGCTGAACCTCGCGCTCGAAAACTATCCCGGCACGTTGATCTTCGTCAGCCACGACCGCGAATTCGTCTCGTCGCTGGCGACGCGCATCATCGAGATGACGCCGGACGGCATCGTCGACTTCAAGGGCAACTACGACGACTACCTGCGCAGTCAGGGCATCGAGCAGCCGGTGCTGCGGCGGATGACGAACTAGTCCTTCGCGAACTCGACGCTGCTGCCTACCAGTCCAAGTCGTCCGGAATCTTGTAGTCCGCGTACGGATCGTCGGTGTCGGACTGTTTCGCTTGCTCGGCATCGTTGCAGACGATGACCGTGCTCGGATCGCGCAATCGGATCTTCTGTGCGACCGCGGTCGGTACAAACTCGTATTTGTCGTCGAGCTTCACGATCGCGAGACGTCCATTTACGAGATGATCCTGGTGACGCTTCGTCACAAACAGTTTCTTCACGGCGCGACCGTCGGCGAAGTTGAACGGAATCTCGCCACCGTCGCGCGGCTGGCGGTTCAGCTCGATCAATTGTCGGATCTGCGCGTGCAGCGCTTTCAGATTCGCCTGCCGATCGCGCTCTTCGTTCAGCGCGCGATCGCGCGCTGCTTTCTCTGCGCGCGCGCGTTGCGCAGCCACCGCCGGATCGTCCGGCGCGTTGCCATGCGCCTTCCGCTCCATCTCGGCGGCGTGCTTCACGCGTTGGGCCTTGCGCAACTTCTTGTCGTTGATCAAACCGATCTTGCGCAATTGATCCTGCATCGAATCGGGCATGTCATGCACTCCTGAGTCGGTCCGCCATGTGCTCGGCGATCATCACTGTGGTGAGGTGCGTGTTCGCACACGCTACGCTCGGCATGATCGACGCGTCGATGACGCGAAGACCCTGTACGCCGAGCACGCGACACTGTGGATCGACGACGGTGAGCGGATCGTCCGTCGCACCCATACGGCAGCTGCTCGTGCCGTGCTGGGCATCGCCGACGTTCTGCAACGCCCACGCGTCGATGGCGGCGTCGCTGTCGAGCGTGTCGATGCCGGCAGTCGAGGCGCCGGTGCCGATGAATTCGGCGATGTCGGCGAATCCCGGCCGGTGCGCGAGATCGATCAGACGCTTGATGCCGTCGCGCATGCGCAGCAGATCGCTCGGGTCGTCGAGCATGTTCTCTTCGACGATCGGCTGCGCCAACGGATCTGCAGAGGCGAGGCGGATCGTGCCGCGCGAAAAACACTCGTTCACCCACGCCCCGATCAGGCCGAAGTTCGGCGTCGGTGCGCGCGTGTGGCGGCCGAGGCCGTCGCCCAGGCGGTTCATCGCGACCAGCATCATGTCGCCGGGCCCGGCGCCGCCCAGGTCCGACGTATACCGCGCGCAGCAATTCGTGTGGCGAAAGTCCGGCGGGGGTATCGCAGCTTCCTTCAGCACGATCGGAAACGCGGCGATCGGATGATCCTGAAAGCTGTCGCCGACCGGCAACGCAACCCGCACGTCGATGTCGAGATCTCTCAGGTGGTCGGCCGGACCGATGCCGGAGCGCATCAGGATCGGCGGGCTATGCACCGCGCCGGCCGACAGAATCACCTCGTTGGCGAGGACGTCGTGCCAGCGGCCGTTCGTAACACACCGCACGCCGATCGCGCGATCGCCGTCGAACAGCACCTTGTCCACCTGCGTGTCGCACAGAATCGCCAGATTGTTGCGGCCGCGGCTCGGTTCGATGTACGCGTCGTTCGTGTTGACGCGGCGATGCTCGCGGCTGTTGATCGCATAAGGCGACACGCCGAGCGCGCCCGGTGCGTTGTGATCGGGCGCCCACGGGTATCCGAGATCGACCGCCGCCTCGCCGAACGCGAGGTCGACGGGTCCCCAGTTCGACATCGGTGCGCGGTAGATCGGTATCGGTCCGTCGTTGCCGTGGTAGTCCGCGTCGCCGTAGCGCAGATCGGTTTCGAGCCGCTTGAAGTACGGCAGCACGTCGGCAAACCCCCAACCGGTGCACCCGGCCGCGGCCCAGCGGTCGTAGTCTTCCGGCACGCCGCGGATCGCGATTTGACCGTTGATGGCGGAACTACCGCCGAGACCACGGCCGCGCCAGTAGAGGCGCGGCGTTTGCGACGTCGTGCGTCGCGCCTGCAACGTGTCCCAGCGGAACATCTCGTATTCGGGCGCGTTGATGATCCGCGAAGGATTCGGGCTGCGCATGGCGTCGGGCGCTTCCGCGCTGCGATGGTCCGGGCCGGCCTCGATCAGCGCCACCTGCACCGCGGCGTTCTCCGACAGACGTCCGGCGAGCGTCGCGCCGGCCGAGCCGGCGCCGACGATCAGATAGTCGTACTGCATCGAAATACCGGAGCCTCGCCCCGATCAGACCTTCGGTGCGTGGTGCGCCGGCATCGCGGACGCGGCGTTGCTTTCCTGGGTCAGCGCTTTCGCGGCCCGTTCGTTCTGCATGATCTTCGAGATCACCGCAGCGCCGGCGCGCTCGAAGATGTCGCGATGTTCGATGACGTGACGCTGCGATTCACGGTAACTGTCGAGCATGCCGTTCACTTCCGGAACGACGTAGCGGGCGATCAGGTCCCAGCTGCGCAACGTCGCTTCGGGATTTGCCCAGTCGTGCGCGAAACCGATCACGGTGCCGAAACCGCCGGTCAACTTCATCATGTCGCGCAGCGACTTGACGAGGTCGTCAGGCGTGCCGATGACCGCGGCCGAGCCTTCGGTGAACGCGGTCTGATCGACGGCATCGTCGGCGTCTTTGAACGCGACGGCGCCGGGTCGCATGAGCGTGCCAACGGTGTATTCGTTGTGCCATCGCAACAGTCCGTCGCGCGCTTCTTTGCGGGCCTGTTCGCGCGTTTCGGCGATGTGCCACGTCATCACGATGCGCCACTCGCCGCGATTGATCGTTGCGCCACTGATCGCGGCGGCCTCTTCCGCGAAGCTCCATTGCAACGGCAACGCCGCGATACCGGCGGTCGACATCGAACCGATCGACAGCACGCCTGTGCCGTGTTTGCCGGCCAGCGTCATGCCGGACGGGCTGACCATCGACGCCACTGCGAAAGGCAGATTCTCCTGCAGCGGCAACAGTTGCAGTCGCGCGTCGCGCAGCGTGAACCAGTCGCTCTCGTGGCTGAAACGCGGCGCACCGCTCAGCAGCTTGCGGATCACGCCGATCGCTTCGTCCTGACGGTCGCGCTGCACCATCGGATCGATGCCGAGCATGTACGCGTCCGACGGCAGCGCACCGGGACCCGAGCCGAAGATCACCCGGCCGCCGGTCATGTGGTCGAGTTGCACGATGCGCTGCGCGACGTTGAACGGATGGTGATACGGCAACGACACGACGCCGGTGCCGAGTTTGATGCGGTGCGTACGCTCACCCGCGGCCGCGAGGAACATCTCGGGCGACGCGATGATTTCCCAGCCGGTCGAGTGGTGCTCGCCGCACCAGAATTCGTCGTAACCGAGTTTGTCGAGGTGCTCGGCGAGGTCGAGGTCGCGGCGGAATTGCAGCGTCGGGTTTTCGCCGATCGGATGGTGTGGCGCGAGGAATGCGCCGAACTTGAGTCGTGCCATTTTCGTCAGTCTCCGTGCTTTGAATTCATGCCGCCAGCGCGGGTCTACGCGCCGATCGGGAAAGATGCGCAGGAAATTGTCTGCATAGAACTTGTCGCGGATCGCGCCGAGCGCGATCGCCCAGCGAGCGTTCGAAGCGCGCGATCGGATTGCGGCCGCCTTCGATGTGCGGGTAGTCGCTCGAGAACAGATACAGATCCGCGTTCGACTGATCGATCAGCATGCCCACGTCTTCGAACACGTACGGCGTGAACGCGCATTGTTCCGTCAACTGTTCCGACGGCTTGCGTTTGAAGTTCGCGAGGTTCTTGTCCGCCTTGCTCCAATGCGCGGCAACCCAGTCGAGACGCGTGAGCATCGACGGCACCCAGCCGGCGCCGAGTTCGACGCTGGCGCCGCGCAACGCGGGGAAACGCTCGAACACGCCGTCGATCAGCATCATGCTCAAGAACGTTTCGGGACCTTCGTGCAGGATCGCGATGTCTTTGCTGCGCACGTTCTCGCCGCCGCCGAGCCAGTCCTTCGTCGGCGGGCGGCCGTTGTTCGACCACGCCTTGTTCAGCTGCAGCGGCGCGCCGCCGACGTGCAGAACGAACGGCACGCGCGCCTCTGCGAGGCGCGCCCAGAACGGATCGAACTCGACGTGACCGGGCGCCTTGTCGCCGCACGGGCGGTGCGGCACCCACACGGCCTTCATACCTTGTTTGATCGCATGCTCGAGTTCGGCGATGGCGAGCGCCGGATCGTCGAGCGGCACGACGCCGACGCCGAGCAGGCGCGCGTCGCTGCGGCAGAACTCGCCCATCGCGCGGTTGTGTGCGCGCGCCGAACCGTAGCGCACTTCCGGCGCCATCTTCGAACTCGGCGAGAACGGCACCGCAACGCTGTGTGTTGCGAATACGAGCTGGCGTTTGAAGCCGAGCATGTCGAGCGCGATGGTTCGCTCTTTCGAATCGAACGCGCCGAGCGCCTGGATCTCCTTCGAGCTCTCGATCAGCTGGTCGCCGAGGGCGAGCAGCTCGGCGACGTGCGCGTCGCTGTGCCGGCCGCCGCGCGCCACGATCTCCGCGACCTCTTCGTCGGTGACGATCGATGCGCTGTAGTTCACCGGCGGAATCTCTGTCGCGCACGTCCGGGTCGGCATATTCGAGCAGGAAATTCGGCAGCTCCATGATGTGGCTGTCGGCGTCGTAGAACGCGCGATCGGCGGGGGCGTAGGCCATGGGCGACTCCTTGGGCGCGGCGAATCCGGTGCTGCGGGGGTGTTGATCGGGCAGACGGCGATACAAGCAAGGATCCACCGAAAACACAAGCGCTGGCACCCTGCGAACGTCGCGCCCATCATCGCGATTCATGCAGGGAATCGGAGGACCCAAATGATGCAATTGCGACGCTCGGGACAGCGCGGCTCTGCGAACCTCGGCTGGTTGGCGAGCCGACATACGTTCTCGTTCGGGAATTACCACGACCCGAGGCACATGGGGTTCGGCGTGCTGCGGGTGATCAACGAAGATCAGGTGGAACCCGGTCAAGGTTTTCAGACGCACGGTCACAGCGACATGGAGATCATCTCGTACGTGCTCGAAGGCGCGCTCGAGCACAAAGACAGTCTCGGCACCGGCTCGGTGATTCGCCCTGGCGACGTACAGCGCATGTCGGCCGGCACCGGCATCAGACACAGCGAGTTCAATCATTCGAAAACCGAGCGCGTGCACTTCCTGCAGATCTGGATCCTGCCGGAACGCGACGGCGCCGAGCCCGGCTACGAACAGAAGCAGTTCGAGCCTGCCAGCCGCCGCGGTCGCCTGCGCCTGGTCGGATCGCGCGACGCGCGCGAAGGATCGATCACCATCCATCAGGACGTCGATCTGTACGCTTCGCTACTCTCGAAAGGCGACCAGGTGGCGCACGCGCTGCGCGAAGGACGCCACGCCTGGCTTCAGGTCGCGCGCGGCGAAGTGCTGTTGAATGGCGAAACGTTGCGGCAGGGCGACGGTGCGGCGGTCAGCGATACGGGATCGCTGACCATCGAAGCGACTGCCGACGCGGAGGTACTGCTGTTCGATATGCTGAAGAGCGCCGCGGCCTAACGATCTGATCGAGGCGCGCTAGACGTAGTAGTCCTTCAGCGGTGGGAAGCCGTTGAACTCCACCGAGCTGTACGACGTCGTGTAGGCGCCTGTCGACAGCCAGTAGAGGCGGTCGCCGGTCGCGAGATTCAACGGCAGGCCGTACTTGTAGTTCTCGTACATGATGTCGGCGCTGTCGCACGTCGGCCCAGCGATGATCGCGTTCTCGAGTTCGCCGTTCTTTTCGGTGTAGATCGGATACTTGATCGATTCGTCGAGTGTCTCGATGAGGCCGGAAAACTTGCCGACGTCGGTGTACACCCAACGGTGCAGCGCGGTGCGCGATTTGCGCGAGATCAACACCACTTCGCTGACCAGCACGCCCGCATTCGAGATCAGCGAGCGACCGGGCTCGATGATGATTTCGGGCAATTCGTCCATGAAGTCTTCGTGCAGGAACCGCGCGATCTCTTCCGCGTACACCGCGAGTTCGTTGGTGCGATGCAGGTAGTTGGCGGGGAAACCGCCGCCCATGTTGATCATCTTCAGCTGGATCTTGTCCTCTTCCCACAGCCGATTGAAGATGACTTTCACCTTGCCGAGCGCTGCGTCCCACGCGCCGATCTCGCGCTGTTGCGAGCCGACATGGAACGACACGCCGTACGGTTCGAGACCGAGATCGCGCGCGAGGATCAGCAGGTCCATCGCCATGTCGCTTTCGCAGCCGAACTTGCGCGACAGCGGCCAGTCGGCAGTCAACGTGCCTTCCGTCAGGATGCGCGCATAGATCCGGGAACCCGGTGCTGCCTTCGCAATGTTGCGCAGATCGGCTTCGGAATCGGTGGCGAACATCCGCACGCCCTTCTGATAGAAGGTGCGAATGTCCTTCGCTTTCTTGATGGTGTTGCCGAAGCTGATGCGGTCGGGCGACACGCCGAGCGCCAGCACCTTGTCGAGTTCGTAGGTGGATGCGATGTCGAACGAGGCGCCTTTGTCACGGATCAGCGTCAGTACTTCCGGCGCCGGATTCGCTTTTACCGCGTAGTAGATCTTGGCGCGCGGAAAGTAGCGGGTCAGATCGTCGTATTGGCGATTGATCGTCGCGAGGTCCACGACGAGGAACGGCGTTTCATGCGTATCAGCGAACGATTTGATGCGGCCGAAGGTGGCGTTATCGAAGTAGTCGTGGACCAGAACCGCTGTGTCAGTCATTGGCTGATGGATTCTCCTGCTGAGATTCGGGAGGGTCGAAGGGGCAAGGCGCGGATGGTCCTACACTGAGGGCTTCCGATCAATTGCGGATTGCGGATTTCTTGCCGCGCCATCAGCCCTGCGTCTTGCCGAGCTTCACCGCGGTGCCATAGGCGAGCATCTCGGCGGCGTCCTGCATGGCGGGTGCGGTGACGAAACGGACGGCCACGATGGCGTCGGCGCCGAGCTTCTTCGCCTCGGCCACCATCCGGTCGAGCGACTGCTCGCGCGCCTCGGCGAGCAGCTTCGTGTATTCGATGATTTCGCCGCCGACCAGCGACCGCAGACCCGCGATGATGTCCTTGCCGAGGTGCCGCGAACGGACGGTGTTGCCGCGCACGAGTCCGAGGGTCCTGACGATCGTCGCGTCTTCGAACCGGTCCTGCGTGGTGATCTTCATTGGTCGACGTTCTTCGAGTAGTAGTTGTCTTCGCTGTTGCGGATCCGCTCGCGGATCACCTTGATCAGCAGCAACCCGATGCCGACGATCGCGATGAGACCGACGATGCCCCACGGAAACGCCGCGACGAGCCCGGCCACCATGACGGCGAGGTAGAGCAGGCTGACGAAGCCGAGCAGGGCGTAAGCGACTTTCTCGAGGCCATCCATCAGCGTGTTCGTTCAGTGGTCTCGAGTGCAACCCTATCGCCAATGGCGCGCCGAGTCACACCGCGAGGCGTCGGGTTGTGACGCCGCTCGCGACTGTGATTTCATGGCCCGCCCGCGAGGAAGACATCATGGCCAAAGACATCGCCGCCGCCGTGCGGGAGATCTGTCTGTCGTTTCCGGAAGCGACCGAAGCGATGTCGCACGGTTCGCCGGATTATCGCGTGCGCGGCAAGACGTTCGCGTCGCACGTCGTCAATCATCACGGCGACGGCCGCATATCGCTGTGGTTGAGCGCGCCGCCGGGCGCGCAGCAGCGCTACACCGAATCGGAACCCGAGTACTTCTTCGTGCCGCCGTACGTGGGGCCGCGCGGTTGGCTCGGCGTGCATCTGAACCATGGGTTGGACTGGAAGCGCGTCGCGCATCACGTCCGCGAGGCGTATCTCAACGTGGCGCCGAAGAAACTCACGGTCGATCTCGGTCCGGCGATCGTCATCAAGCCGCCGACGAAAACGATCGACGCCGACAAGTTCGATCCGATGGCGTCGAAGCGTGCCAAACAGGTGCTCGCGCCGTTGCGGAAACTGTGCCTCGGTTTGCCGGAGTCGTCCGAAGGAACCGCGTTCGGTAACCCGATCTGGCGCGCGGGGAAGAAGACGTTCTGCAGCGTGCATCGATACGGCGCGCGACTGAAGCTGCAGTTCTGGGTCGGCAACGACATGCAGGCGATGCTGACGTTCGAGAAGCGTTACCAGATTCCCGCGTACATGGGACACAACGGCTGGATCGAACTCGACGTCGAAGACGAAGTGGATTGGGACGAAGTCCGCGAACTCGTCATGGTGAGCTACAAGCACTTCGCATTGAGACGGATGCTGAACGAACTCGAGTCGAACGAAGAGTAGTGCCCCTCATGCGAATCGTTAGTTGGAACGTCAACGGTCTGCGCGCTTGCGCCGCGAAAGGTTTCGATCGATTCCTCGAGTCGTCGAAAGCCGACATCATCGGCATCCAGGAGGTGCGGGCCTTTCCAGCGCAGCTCGATGAAAAAACCCGCTCACCGCGCGGATGGCACGCGCATTTCGCGGCGGCGGAGCGCGCCGGCTATAGCGGCGTCGGCATCTATTCGCGCGTAAAGCCCGACAAGGTCGAGACCACGTTGCACGACGCCCGATTCGATGCCGAAGGTCGGTTATTGATCGCGCAGTTCGGTCGCGTCTCGGTCGTCACCGCGTACTTCCCGAAAGGCAGCGGCAAGGAGCGAGACAACAGCCGCGTTCCGTACAAGCTCGATTTCTATTCGGCGTTGTTCGACCGGGTGCAGAAGCTGAAGCGGCGCGGTCCGGTGTTCGTCGTCGGCGACTACAACACCGCGCACGAAGCGATCGACCTGGCGCGACCGAAGACGAACGAAAAGACGAGCGGGTTTCTTCCGGAAGAGCGCGCCGAGATGACGCGTTGGATGGCGGCCGGCTGGGTCGATACGTTCCGCGCGCGGCATCCCGGCGAAGAGGGTCACTACACGTGGTGGCGGCAATGGGGTGGCGCGCGCGAGAAGAACGTCGGCTGGCGGATCGACTACGTGCTCGCCTCGCCGACAGGAGCGGCGCGCGTGCGTGATGCGTTCATCTGGCCGCACGTATTGGGTTCCGACCACTGCCCGGTCGGCATCGACATCGCCTGATTCTGGTCGCTCGAATTCAGCGGCTGCGTTTCGATCCGGGCGCCGCGACTTCGTTCAGCGCCTGTGAGTTCGCCGCCCACTCGAAGTCGACGAGGATCCGCTCGTAGCGCTTCTCAACCAGCTTGCGAAAGCGTGGATCGGTGAAGACGTACAGCCGATTCTCGCGGATTGCTTCCAGCACCAACCGGCCGACGACGCGCGGATCGAGCCCGCTCTTCAGTTCGTCGGGGTTGTCCATGAAAGCGACTTTCGACTTTTGCGGGCCGTATCGCTCCGAGCGATTGCGCGGCGCTTCGTAGATGTTGGTGTTGACGCCGCCCGGACACAGCACCGATGCACCGTAGCCGCCTTCGCGGCCTTCCTGGCGCAACACTTCCGTCAGACCGACGACCGCGAACTTGGTGGAGTTGTACGGACCCCAGCCGGCCATGCCACCGAGCAACCCCGCCATCGACGACGTGTTGACCACGTGGCCGCCTTCGCGATGGCGTTTGATGTGCGGCAGGAAAGCGCGGCAGCCGTTCAGCACGCCGAGGAAGTTCACGCCGATCACCCAGTCCCAGTCGCCGTCGTCGCATTCCTCGACGAGCCCGCCGGTGCTGACGCCGGCGTTGTTGCACAGCACGTGCACCTTGCCGAAGGCGGCGACGGTTGCGTCGGCGGCCGCGACCATCGAGCGCGCATCCGCCACGTCGCAAACGATGGTGGCGACGGTTGCGCCATCCGCGCGCAAGGTTTCGGCTGCTTTTTCCAGCGCGGCTTTTTCGATGTCGGCGAGCATCACCTTCATGCCGGCGCCGGCCAGCGCGCGTGAGATGCCCAATCCGATTCCGCTCGCCGCGCCGGTGACGAACGCTACTTTGCCGTCGAAATCCTGCATGCTGATCTCCCGCTGCTGCGGCAGTATACGCGGACGTTCGGTGTGGGGAGTTCGGCGTGAAGGAACTGGGATCGTTGGGAATGGATGGCGCGCGGTTGCGGCGCGTCGAAGAGGCGATCGCGCGCGACATCGCGGCCAATCGATACGACGGCGCGGCGCTGAGGGTGCATCGCCGCGGCCGTCTGGTGTTCGACACGGTGCAGGGTTATGCACATCGCGGCCGGGGCGCGCCGCTCTCGTCCGACGCCGTGTTCGTCACGTTCTCGTCCGGCAAGCAGTTCACCGCGGTGACCGTACTGCAGTACATCGAGAAAGGACTGTTGCAGTTGCATCAGCCGGTCGCCGAAGTGATTCCGGAATTCGCGGCGAACGGCAAGCGCCGCATCACGCTCGCGCAACTGCTGACGCATACCAGCGGCATCGCGTCGATGCCGCCGCCGATGCCGCCCGAGAACATGGGCAATCTGCAGGCGTTCGTTGCGGCGATGTGCCAGACCCCGCCGGAATCCGTGCCGGGCTCGCGCGTGCGTTATTCGATCTCGCCCGGACACGCCGTAATGGCCGAGATGGTGCGGCGGGTCGACGGCGGCTCGCGCGCGTTCCGCGAGATCGTGAAGGAAGAAATCTTCGAACCGCTGCGAATGCACTCGTCGGCGCTCGGATTGCCTGACGAGTTGCGGCCGCGGTTGTGTCCGGTGGTGGTGCGCGATCGTGCACCGGGACTGTTGAATCCCGACATGCTCGAGTCGATGGGCGACCTGCTACGACCCGATACCGAGATACCGGCCGGCGGTTACGTCACCACGATTGCGGACTTCGCGCGCTTCGCCGAAATGTTGCGCAACGGCGGTGAGCTCGACGGCGCGCGCATCCTGTCCGGTCCGATGCTCGATCTCGCGACGCGCAATCACACCGGCACGATGCCGAACGACATCTGGGACTACGCGGTAGAAGCGCGCGGCTGGTCCGTGTTCCCGGCGTATCTCGGTCTCGGTTTCTTCCTGCGCGGCGAAGGCTGCGATCCGACGCCGTTCGGATCGCTTGCGAGCCCGCGCACGTTCGGCGGCGTCGGCGCAGGATCGACCACGTTCTTCGTCGATCCGGCGCGCGAGCTGAGCTTCGCGTTCCTGTCGACCGGACTGATGGAAGAGTCGCGCTCCACCGAACGACACCAACGACTCGCCGATCTGGTATTCGCCGCCATCGCCGACTGAGGAGTTCTCATGACACCGACACTGCAAGGCATTCGCGTCATCGACGCCGCGTCGTTTCTGGCGGGACCGTGCGCCGCGACGATCATGTCCGACTACGGCGCCGACGTGATCAAAGTCGAACCGCTGTACGGCGATGGCCATCGCAGGATCTCCGGGACGTACCCGGTGGACTACACATGGCAACTGACGAGCCGCAACAAGCGCAGCCTCGCGCTCGATTTCACGAAGGGCGCGGGCCGCGACGTGCTGTTGCGGTTGGTCGAATCCGCCGATGTCATTCTGTTCAACATGCGCGCCGACCAGTTGCAGCGCTACGATTTGTCGTATGAAACGCTGCGGCGCCGCAATCCGCGGCTGATCTATGCGCAGATCTCCGGTTACGGACTCGAAGGCGAAGAATCGGCGCGGCGCGCGTTCGACATCACCGGCTGGTTCGCGCGCACCGGCATCCTCGACGTGATGCACGAGAAAGGCATTGCGCCGGCGCCCCCGGCCGGCGGCGTTGGCGACCACGCGACGGCGATGACATTGTTCGGCGCGATCATGATGGCGCTGTATCGGCGCGAACAGACCGGCCAGGGCGCGATGGTGTCGACCTCGCTCGCGGTCACCGGTGCATGGGCTAACGGCTTGACGCTGGCGGGCGTGCTCGCCGGATTCGACTCGACCGAACGACGCGACGAGGAAGGCTGGTCGAATCCGTTCAGCAACATCTACGGCACCGGCGACGGTCGTCACCTCATGCTCGCGCTGGCGGTGCCGAAGCAGGAATTCCCGCGACTTACGCAAGCGCTCGGACATCCGGAGTGGGCCGCCGATCCGCGGTTCGCCGATATCCGCACGGCGCTCAAATATCGGCACGCGTTGCGCGCGCTGATTCAGTCGGGCTTCGCGGCGATGACGATCGATCAGGCCGACGCGGCGCTCAAGGCGAACGACATCACGTTCAGCATCGTCGCGCGTGTTGCGGATGTCGTTACCGATCCGCAGCTGCTCGCCAACGGTCTCGTTGTGGGGACGGATTCGACGGAGCCGGGTTACGACAGAACGCTGGCGTCGCCGTTCCGCATTCACGACGAAGCGCAAAGGACGCCGTCGCGCGCGCCGACGATCGGGCCAGCACAGTCGCGAGGTGTTGCGCGAGCATGGTCTCGGCGACGCCGAGATTGACGCGTTGGTCGAGTCCGGCGTCGTTGGGGATGCGCGCGCTGAATTGGCTGTAGGCGCTAGTGATACGTCGAATTGCCATCAGCGTACTGGGAATCGTCGTGGCGATTGTCCTGTGGGCGCGTTTGCCCGCGCCGGCATTGCCGGACGATGTGCGCGTCGACCATGTTGTCGTGCGAAAAGCCGACCGAAGACTGGATCTTTATCATGGTTCGGACCTCGTCCGGTCATACAGAATTTCTCTGGGCGCTGAACCGATCGGCCCCAAGCAGTGGTTGGGTGATGGACGCACGCCGGAAGGGAACTACGTCATCGACTATCACAAACCCGATAGCAGCTTTCATCGCGCCCTGCACGTTTCGTATCCGTCGGCTTCGGATACTGCGAATGCCCTCGCGCGCGGTTACGAGCCGGGCGGACTCATCATGATTCATGGCATGAAGAACGGGCGCGGCTATGTTGGCCGGCTGCACACGCTCGTCGATTGGACGGATGGTTGCATTGCCGTTACCGATTCTGAGATCGAGGAGATCTCTCGCGTGGTCGCTGACGGTACGCCTATTCGAATCGAGCCTTAGCTGGTCTCGACCACGAGCGCTGAACTCAGGAGAGCGACATGCATCTGAAAGGCTCGTGCCATTGCGGCAAGATCAAGTTCACGGTCGAGTCGGCAGAGCCGGTTCCATTCATGCGGTGCTACTGCTCGATCTGCCGAAAGACCGCGGGTACCGGCGGCTATGCGATCAATCTCGGTGCCGACGCGCAGACCATGAAGGTGACCGGCAAGCGATTCCTGGGCATCTACCGCGCGCGCCTTCCCGCCAAAGGACGCACCGGTACGCGCCTCAGTACTGCGCGGCGACACTTCTGCACTCGATGCGGAAGCGCGCTATGGCTCTGGGATCCAACGTGGCCCGAACTCGTGCATCCTCATGCCGGCGCGATCGACACACCGCTTCCGATTCCACCCGAAAACGTGCACTGCCTGGTCGGGTCAAAGGCACCGTGGGTCAAGATCGAGGGCAATCCCGACGACCCTCGCTTCAAGCACTATCCCGACATGTCGCTCGCACAGTGGCATCAGAGCAAGGGTCTTACGTCTCCGGTAAAAACCGGTCGAACTAAGGGGCGATGACGCCTGGTGCGCCTCCTCGAATCAATCGATCAGCGCCTGATACACCAGCGCCTTCAACTGCCGCCGGATCGGATACGACGACGACGGCAGCAGTTGCGTCATGAAGATGACGATCAGCTCTTCGACCGGATCGATCCAGAAATACGTGCTGGCGGCGCCGCCCCATGCGAACTCGCCGGGCGAATCGAGCACGTTCGCAGTTGCCGGATCGAGTATCACCGAGAACCCGAGTCCGAAGCCGATGCCGTCGTAAGGCGTTTCGCTGAAGATCGGCTGACCCATTGCGGCGAGGTCCTTGTTGCCGGGCAGATGGTTCAGCGTCATGTATTCGACGGTCTTGCGGCCAAGTATCCGCACGTCGTTCGCCGCACCTTTGCCGAGCAACATCCGCGTGAACGTGTGGTAGTCGTCGATCGTCGAAACCATGCCGCCGCCCCCGGATAGGAACGTTGGGCGCGAGAGGTACGGGCTCTTCTTCGGGTCGTCCTGCAACTTCAGCGAGTTCGTGGCGGCGACTCGGTCGTAGCACGCGGCGAATCGGTCGTGATTCTTCGGCGCCACGAAAAAACCGGTGTCGTCCATGCCGAGCGGGCGAGTGATCTTATCGGCGACGAACTGGTCGAAATCCTGATCCGCCAGCACCTGCACGAGGTAACCGAGCACGTCGGTGGAAACGCTGTAGTTCCATTGCGTGCCCGGCGAGAACTGCAGCGGAATGCGCGCGAGGTCTTCGATCATTCCCGACAACGTCGCGCCCGGTGCGCCGCCGCCGATCTTCGCCGTGCGGTACATCGCGTCGACCGGGTGCGTGCCGAGAAATCCGTACGTGAGTCCAGAACAGTGCGTCAGCAGGTCCTTCACGTTCATCGGCCGCGCCGGCGCGTTCGTCTGATACGACTTCTCGTCGCCGCCGGCGAACACCTTCAGATCACGCCACTGCGGAATGTACTTCGCGACCGGGTCGTCCAGTTGGAAAGCGCCTTTTTCGTACAGCATCATCAGCGCGACGCTGGTGATCGGCTTGCTCATCGAGTAGATGCGGAACACGGTGTCACGCGTGATCGGCGTGTTGCGCTCGACGTCGCGTTTGCCGTAGCGCGAGGAAGTGGGCCTCTTCGCCGTATCGAGACACGAGGCAGAGGTAGCCGGGCAACTTGCCGTCGTCGACGTACGATTTGACGAACGCCTGGATGTTGTCGAGTTTGTCGTTCGAGAAGCCGAGCGTCATGGCCGGGTCTCCGCGCGCAGACGCAACGCGCCGAACAGCAGTATCGCGACGAACACGAGTTCGGCGACGAACGGCACCACCGACGTCATCGGCGTGCCGTCGAATGCGAAGCCGACGAATCGGCCGAACGCCACCGCGCCGATGATCGTCGCGGCGGTGTACAGCAAGCGATGCGAGCCGCGCCGCAGTCCGGCCGCCGCGAGCACACCCACCGCCACGAACATGCCGCCGAGATCGCCGCGCACGGTCGAAAGACCGGGCACGCCCGACGGCGCGATCGAGAACGAGGCCGCCATCGCGTCGGGCGAAAAGTAGAAGCGCAGTCCCCACACCAGGAAAAACACGGCGACGAGGCCGACCAGAATCCGCGCGAGTAGTGTCATCTAACTGATCCTCACATGCCGAGCCAACGAAAGAAGCCGGTGATGCCGAGCGCGTTCGCGACGTCGGTGAACAGCGATGCCGCGAGCGTGATCGCGAGCAGCGCGCGCGGCGTATCGCCGAACTGCAGACCGAGCCGCCGCATCACGGCGAGGCCCACCGGCATCGCACCGAGACTCATGCCGATGAATCCGCCGGTCGCAGCCGCGCCCTCGGGACCTCGTCCGAACAGCGAGTAGACGACCAGCACCGCGATACCGACCGTCACCGCGACCTGTGCGATCGCTGCGGTGAACAACAACGGCAGATGCTTCACCAACTCGACCCAGTCGAGCGAGAGCATGGCAATCGCAAGGAAGATGCGCAATGCGATCGTCCCGATCAGATCGGTCACTTCGGTGTCGAGCGGCAGCCGCGCCGCATCGGCGACATTCGTGATCACTACGCTGACCAGCAGCACGACGAGAAACGCGGGAAGTTCGAGGCCGGACGACGCGATGGCTCCCTTGATCTCGCCGGCAAACGCCAGCGCCAACGCGAACCACAACAGACACGGCAGCCAACGATCCGACGAGAACGCGTGATCGCGCTCTGATTCGCTCGCGCCGTCGCTCTCGAACAACGTCGCGTGTCGCGCCGCCGAACGGTCGCGCGTCGCCAGCCACACGGACACGGGTCCCGCGATCAATCCGCCGAGCACGAGGCCCAGCGTGGCGCTGCCGATGCCGAGTTCGAAGGCGCCGGGCAGCGCCGCTGCATACGGCGTACTCGACCACGCGACGGCCGTGCCGTGACCGCCTGCGTACGCGATGCTGCCGAGAAAGAGTCCGATCCCGGGCGGCTCTCCAAACGCCTTGGCAACCAGTATGCCGACGCCGTTCTGCGCGACGATCGTCAAGGCGATGCCGAGACAGATGACGAGCGCGCCGCGGCCCGCCGTTGCGATTCGCCCGAGGTGTGCGCCGAAGCCGAGCGATGCAAAGAACACCAGCAACAGCAGGTCGCGCGGCGCAACGTCGAAACGCACGTTGATCCAACCGCCGCCGCGCAATCCCGCGAGCACCAACGAAACGAACAGGCCGGCCGTCACTGACGGCGGAATGCTGCCGCGCTCGAGCCACGGTAGCGCTCTATTGATGCGTCGGCCGAGTTCGATCGTCAGCAGCGCCGCGACGACGGTCCAAACGGCGCTGAGGTGCAGCGTCAACGCCAACGGTGCTGGCGGAGTGTGCGATGCAGTTGCGAAGTTTCCATCGTGCGATCGGTCCTGTTGTGAACGGGCACGAAATTAGACAGGGAACGCGGCCGTTGTGAAAGCCACGCTCAACGATTGCGCTGATCGATCTCCTCCATCAGCTTTGCGCGTTCGGCGGCGACGTCGCCCGCAGGTTCGTTGCGGAAGCGATGCACTTCGTCGGCGGAATACGGTTCGAAATCGGCCGGCAGCGTCGCGGCGCTGAACTCGGGCACCATCCAGTTCAATACTGCCGCCAACGCTGCGTCGTCCATCGCGGCATTGCGCGAACCCGGCACCTGCACCAGATAGCGGCGTCCGCCGGGTTCGCTCAGCAACAGGCCGAGTTCGCCGCGTAAGTCGGGAACGTTGCCGGGGCTGCCGCGACCGTCGTCGCGATGGCAACCCTGGCAACTCATCATGTAGTCGAGGCGTGCGTCCGCGTTGCCGATATTGCTGACGAGCAGCAACCCGATTGCGACGCAGCGTGCTACCACTTGTATCCGACGGTGAGGCCTGCCCACTGCGGGCTGCCGTAACCGAGCTGGTTGAAACCGAACGAGTTCGTGAAGTCGAAGCTGTACTGCAGATACTCTTCGTCGAACACGTTGTTCATCCACGCCGTAACGTTCCACTTGTCGTCCGGCGAGTTGTAGATCAGCCGCGCGTTCCACACCTGATAGTTGTCGCTCCTCGAGATCGGATAGTTCTGGATGTCGAAGTACGTCTGCGTCTGATAGAAGCCGTCCCACTGCGCGGTGAGATTCGCGCCGTGCGGGAGCGGGAACGAGTAACGCAGGATCGTGTTCAGCTGCCATTCGGGCGCCAGCACCATGCGGCGGTCGCGAATGCGGTCGGTGTAGCTCGGGATGTCCTGCGCTTCGGCTTCGTGAATCCAGCTGGCGCCGAACGACGCCTCGAACCGCTCGGTCGGCGACACGGTCAGTTCCAGTTCGCCGCCGTTCACCGTGGCGTCGGTGTTGAAGATCAACTGGCCGAGGTTCTGGAACGCGAACGCCTGGAAGTTGGTGTAGTCGTAGTAGTACGCCGCCATGTTCAGCCGCATCAGGCCGTCCCACCACGTGCTCTTCAATCCCATCTCGTAGGCGGTCAGCGTCTCCTGGTTGAACGGCACTTGCTTCGGCGTGACGTTGTTGAAAATGAGGTTGCTGTCCAGCAGGCCTGTGTTGAAGCCGGCCGACTTCGCGCCGCGTGATACGTAGCCGTATACGAGCACGTCGTCTCTCACGTGCCAGTCGAGTTCGACCTTGCCGGTGATGTTGTCGCTGTCGTTCTGCGTCAGCTTGCCGACGACGGGGCGCGTGAAATCCATGTAGACGTTGTTCGGCAGGCCGATGCTTTCCGGAAATCCCGCGAGGTCCTGTGCGTAGAACCCGAGGTCGCGTTTCTCGTCTGTGTAACGCAAGCCGCCGATCAGCGTGAACTTGTCGGAGAGGTCGTATTCGACCTGGCCGAACGTGGCCCACGACTCGGTGTCCTGGTGATAGTTCGCGTTGTAGTAGATCAGCCACTCGGTGCCGGGGGGCGCACACGGACCGCCGCGGCACAACGGCGCCGTTGGGGTGAGCGCGAACGCGCCGAGGTCGATGATGCCGCCGACGTTGCCGTTGAAGTAGAAGACGCCCGCCACCCAGTTCAACCGTTCAGAAGAACCAGCCAGCCGGAATTCTTGCGTCACTTGGCCGATGTCGGAGTCGAACGTCGGCACCAGTCCCGGCGTCGGACCGACGTCGGTGTCCTCACCGAACAACCGGGTGTACTTGTCCCACGCGGTGATCGATGTCAGTTCCAGATTCGGCGTGATGTTCCAGTTGAAACGTCCGCTGTAACCCCAGTTCTCGATTTTCAACGGTCCGTCGCGATCGTAGTCGCCGGCCCATGGATCGCTGTCGGTATCGCGGTAGCCGAAGACGTCGTTGCCTGGCCCGTTGGCAACGAGGGGATTCGGGTTTACCACATCGGCCGGCAGCTTGATGTTCTTGTCGCCGAACTGGCCGCCGCCCGACTGCGTCGACTGGTGCTGCCACGAACCGTCGCGATTGTCCGTTCGGAAACCGTGCGCCTTGACGAGCAGGGAGAGGTCGTCGGTGATGTCGAACGCGATCTGCAGGCGACCGGCGTTGTTGTCGGCATCGTTCGGATTGTGGACGCCCGGCATGCGGTTGTGGACGTAGCCCTCGTATTTGTCCTGTGCGACCGAGAGCCTCGCAGAGACGCGATCGCTGATCGGCACGTTCACCGCCAGTTCGGATTTGACCTGACCGTTCTGCCCCAAAGTCAGGCTGCCGTAGCCGTCGAATTCCTTGCCCGGCGCGACGCTGACGAACTGCGCCAGACCGCCGGACGCGTTACGGCCGAACAGGGTGCCCTGCGGACCGCGCAGTACTTCGACGCGATCGAGGTCGAACAACTGGAACGTCGCACCGGCGATGGCGCTGACGTAAACCTCGTCGATGTAGATCGCCACCGGCGATTCGTTGTTGTCGTTGAAATCGTTCAGCGCCACGCCCCTCAGTGCAATGTTGGCGTTGTTGCCTTGAGCGGTGGGCGTGCCGAACGTCATGCCGGGCGTGTGCGCGACGATGTCGATGCTGTTTTGAAAGCCGAGTTGCTCGATCTGCTGGCCGGTGAACGCGGTGACCGCGATGCCGACCTCCTGCAACGGTTGCGCACGCTTCTGCGCGGTGATGGTGATTTCCTCCATCAACGCTTCGGCCGCACGAACGTTTGGAGCGATCACCGCTATCACGAGCGCCACCGCTCCCCAACTGCGCCATCTGCCGCTCATCCTGAATTCTCCCTGTTAGATGAATTGACACGCGCCCCCCACGGCGGCTAGGTTCGCTGACGTTGAACATTTATACAATCCTGCAAACGAACGGTTCCTGGACACGAACGGTTTCCAGATGAAGAGATGGATTTCGCTCTGCCTGTTGTATTGCGTCGCGGCTTCGACGACTGCAGACCTTCCGGCTGAATCGGTGCTCGGCGTTGCGAAAGTCGCGACGCCGTACGGTCCGCACCTCGCGTTGGTGCACGATTTCGCATTCAGCAATCTCATCGACTCGAAGTTCTCGTTGGTCGATGCGGATTCGCAGGCGTTTCTCGGCATGTTGAGCGCCGGTCAGTTCGCAACGCTCGACATGTCGGCCGCGCGCAACGAACTGTATGTCGGCGAGACGTACTACAGCCATGGCAGCCGCGGCACGCGCGCCGACCTCGTGACGGTCTACGACATGGCGACGCTGGGCGTGGTCGCCGAAATCGAGATCCCGACCAAGCGCGCCAACTCGGTGGTGAACAAAGCCAGTGCGAGCCTCACGGCCGACGGCCGCTTTCTCGTCGTGTTCAACATGAACCCGGCGATGTCGGTGAGCGTGGTCGATCTCGACAAGCGGCAGTTCGTCGGCGAGATACCCACGCCGGGTTGTGCGCTTGTTTATGCCACCGTCGAGCGCGGTTTCTTCATGTTGTGCGGCGACGGCAGCCTGCTCGCGATCACGCTCGACGAGCACGGCGCGCAGAAGAGCAGCAGCCACTCCAAGCCGTTCATCGACATCGACAAAGATCCGCTGACGGAGAAATCGAGCCGCATCGGATCGAACTGGTATTTCCCGAGCTACCTCGGCCGCGTTCAGGTGATCGCCGCAGACAAGGAAGTGGCGCGCGTCGCCGATACGTGGTGGCTGACGACCGAGCAGGAGAGAAAAGACGGCTGGCGTCCGGCCGGCTGGCACTGGAGCGCCGGCCATCCCGACGGTCGCCTGTTCGTCGGCATGATCCCGAACGGTTACACCGGCAGCCACAAAGACCCGGCGACGGAAGTGTGGGTGTTCGACGTGGCGCGCAAGGCGCGCGTCGCGAAGATCGCGCTGAAGACCGCGGCCATCGCCATCGAAGTCACCGCGGACGCGTCGCCCCGCATGCTCGTTGCGAATGTCGAAGGAACCGTGGATGTGTACGACGCAAATGCGGGCACGTACATGCACACGATCTATGGCGTCGGCGAAACGCCGTACATGATTCACCGGATCGAGTGAAGGCCTAAAAACTATGCTCTGGTTCGATCGATGGATGGAGAACAGGGCGCGCGGCGTTGCGCGGCGCAGTTCCCGTCGCGGTTTCTTGAGCTTGTTGGCGACCAGTCTGGTCGGCGCGGCGGCGGTGCCGCTGTTGCCGGTCGCGCGCGCGGCAAGCCATGGTGGTGGCGAGTCGCACGTGCCGCCGCAAAGCACCGGTAATCCGGCGGATCCGGGAGATCCGTCGACGTGCGAGTACTGGCGCTACTGCGGTATCGACGGCTTCCTGTGCAGCTGCTGTGGCGGCACGCGTAACGAATGTCCGCCCGGCACGGAGATGTCGCCGCTCACCTGGATCGGCACCTGCGAGAATCCGGCCGACGGCAAGCGCTACGTCATCAGCTACAACGACTGTTGCGGCAAGAGCAGCTGCGGACGGTGTCTGTGCAATCGCAACGACGGCGACAAGCCGGTGTATCGGCCGCAGTCGAACAACGACATCAACTGGTGCATGGGTACCAAGAGCACCGTCTACAACTGTTCCACCGCGGTGATCCTCGGTACCGCCACGACCAGCAACTGATCCCGTCGATCCTCGTATGCGATGTCACCTATTGGTGCGTTGCCCGTTCCATTTCGGTGCAATTCGTCGCGACATTGCGATCCAGCCCTGGAATTCGGGCGCGCCGAAGCGCACGCAGAAGTGCGCACAAATGTTGCATGCGTTGTCGGCGTGACCATCAACAACCCCAACGACCCGACCCGGTCGCCGATCCGGCGCTACCTGGAAGAACTGCATGCGCGGCTGTCGAAACTCGACACCGGTCGGGTCGCGACGTACATCCCTGAACTCGCCCGCGCCGATCCGGCGTGGTTCGGCCTGGTCATCGCGACGGTCGACGGTCACGTCTACGAAGTCGGCGCCACGCGGCAGCGGTTCACCATCCAGTCGATTTCGAAGCCGCTGATCTACGGCGTGGCGCTCGAGGATCGCGGCGGCGAACGGGTGCGCCAGGCGATCGGCGTCGAGCCGAGCGGCGATGCGTTCAACTCGATCAGTCTCGAACCCGGCACCGGCCGGCCGCTGAATCCGATGATCAACGCCGGCGCCATTGCGACTTCGTCGCTCGTGGCGGGCGCCACGGCCGAAGCGCGAGTCGCGCGCGTGGTCGATGCGATTTCCGCCTACGCCGGTCGCGCGCTCGAGATCGATAGCGCGGTATTCGAATCGGAACGCGCGACCGGGCACCGCAATCGCGCCATCGGCCACATGCTGCGCAATTACGGGATCGTCAGCGAAGACCCCGAGCCGGCGCTCGAACTCTACTTCAAGCAGTGTTCGATTCTGATCGACTGCCGCGACCTGGCGATGATCGGTGCGACGCTGGCCAACGGCGGCGTCAATCCGGTGAGCGGCGCGCGCGCGGTGCGCTCCGAGTTCGTCGACCAGATTCTGAGCGTGATGACGACGTGCGGAATGTACGACTTCGCCGGCGAATGGGTTTACCGCGTCGGTATGCCGGCGAAGAGCGGCGTGGGCGGCGGCATCGTCGCGGTGCTGCCCGGACAACTCGGCATCGGCGTGTTTTCGCCCGCGTTGGACGAGCGCGGCAACAGCGTGCGCGGCGTAGCGGTGTGCGAAGCGCTGTCGAACGACCTCGGCTTGCACTTCCTGCATCCGCCGCGCCCTTCGGTATCCACGGTCCGCGCCCGTTACACGCTTGCCACCGTGCGCTCCAAACGACGCCGACCGGCCAACGAAGCGCATCTCCTCGACGAACACGGCGCGCGCGCGGCGATCTACGAACTGCAAGGCGACCTGCGCTTTACGACGGTGGAGCGCGTGGTGCGCGAGATCATCGACAGCGGCGCGGCAATCGACTTCGCAGTGCTCGATTTCAAACGCGTTGCGCACGTCGACGCGCCGGCGACCCGGATGCTCGCCGCATTGACGCAACGCTGCGCCGCCGAAGGCCGCCACCTGGTATTCACGCGCGTGCGGCGCGGCGATCTGCTCGCGTCGTTCGGCGCGGAACTCGACCCGAGGGCGGCCGACGCGGTGAGTTTTCAGCCGCAGCTCGATCTCGGCCTCGAGTGGTGCGAAAGACAATTGCTGGAGCGTTATGCGGTGCGCCGCGCCGCCACGCCGCGCGGTGGATTGCTGGAGCATCGCCTCTGTGCGGGCGTCAGCGCGTCGGACGTTGCGTATCTCGAACGCATCGTCGAGCGGCGCGAGTACGAGCCGGGTGCGTCGATCGTGCATCGCGGCGACCCTGCGGATGCGTTGTACTTCCTCGTAAAGGGCGACGTCAGCGTGGTGGTGGAACTGCCGAAAGGCGGCTACAAGCGTCTGTCCACGTTGACGCCGGGGATGGGATTCGGCGAATCGGCGCTGATCGCCGGCGGCGTGCGCTCTGCAGACGTTCGCGCCGACTCGGCGGTGGAGTGCTACGCGCTCACGACCACCGCGTTCGGGAACCTCGAACGCGAGCGGCCGCGGTTGATGATCGGGCTGTTGATGAATCTGTTGCGCAGCGGCACCGAAATGTCGGCGCGATTGACGGCCGAAGTGGCCGCGCTCGAAGGGTGAACGTCAGGCGCGAACCATGCGGCGCGCCCTGCGTTTCGTCCGCGTCGCGCGCGTCACCGAAGCGGCACCGCAGATGAGCGCCACGCCGGACTGGGCCAGCGCCCGCAGCGCAGCGCGAGCATCACCGGCGCGGGAGCGCATCGCGAGCGAATGCAGAATGGCGGACGCGATACCGGCGAGCGCCACCGGGTCGGCCGATGCGGCGAGTTCCCCTTGCGCCTGCGCAACGCGCAGCCGTTGTTCGAACAACCGGTCGAACTCGCGCAAGCCGCGGCCGAGGCGCTCGCGCACGTCTGCATCCGTCATCGATTCGGTAACGGCGGTACCGATCAGAAAGCAGCCGCGCGCCGCGCCCTTCGTCGGAAAGTACATGGCCAGCGCGCCGTCGTAGACGCGCATCAGCGCGTCGCGCAGCGGTAGTTCGTCGTCGAGCGCCGCTTCCATCTGGCTGCGTCCCTCGGCGATGTAGCGTTCCAGCGCAGCCGCGTACAACGCGTGCTTGTCGCCGAATGCGCCGTACAGGCTGGGCCGGTTCATGCGCGTGGCCTCGCTCAACGCGTCGAGCGACGTGGCCGAGTAGCCCTGCCGCCAGAATGCCTCGGTGGCGCGTTCGAGTGCCTCGCCCGGGTCGTATGACCGCGGTCGGCCGCGGCGGATCTCGTTTGTCGTCACATCGATCCCCATCGGTACAAAAATATCGTCAAATCGGTGGAAATGATATCAGATATGGCGGTATTGTATTTATGTACTGATTTGTACAAAACAAAGGGAGACGTACATGAACCTCTATTTCTCACCGTTGGCCTGTTCGCTGGCGACCCGGATCGCGCTGTACGAAGCCGATGCGCAGGCGCAGTTCACCCAGGTCGATACGCGATCGAAACGAGTCTCCGATGGCTCGGACTTCCTTGCGGTAGCGCCGATGGGCCAAGTGCCCGCGCTGCGGACCGACGACGGCGCGCTGCTCACCGAAAACGCGGCGGTGTTGCAGTACGTGGCGGACCGGTTTCCGGCGGCGCAACTCGCGCCCGCTTCGGGCCTCATGCGGGCACGGTTGCAGCAGTGGCTCGGCTTCATCGGCACCGAGATTCACAAAGCGATCTTCATTCCGTTGCTCGATCCGCGCGCCAACGATGCCGTAAAGGCGTATGCGCGCGACAAGATCGCGTTGCGGATGGGCGTGCTGCAGCAGCACCTGAGCGACAACGAATTTCTGCTGCCGCAGTTCTCCGTGGCCGATGCATATCTGGTGACGGTGCTCAACTGGGCCGCGTTCACCGGCGTGGATCTCGCGCAATGGCCGGCGGTGCGCGACTATTTCGCGCGCGTGCAGCAGCGCCCGAACGTGGCGAGAGCATTCGGCGACGAGTTCGCGCTGTATCGCGACGCGCAAGCCAAGGTACAAGCGGCGGCGCAGCGATGACCTCGCCGATCGAGGTGGAAACCGCGGCGGTGATCCGCCGCTTCAACGACGCGTTCCAGCTGCACGATCCATCGTTGCTCGACGATCTGATCGCGCCGGATTGCGTGCTCGAGAATTCGACGCCGGCGCCGGATGGGTCGCGCCACGTCGGCCGCGAGGCGTGCCTGGCGCTGTGGAAAGGCATCGTCACTACACCGGGCACGCGCTTCGACCTCGAAGACGTGATGGTCGCCGGGGAACGCGCGACGATTCGCTGGCGCTTTCGATGGGGCGACGACCACGCCAGTTCGGTACGCGGCGTGAACCTGATGCACGTGCGTAACGGTCTCATCGTCGAAGGCATGGGCTACGTAAAAGGCAGTTAGTTGCCCGTCGTCCGGGCAAATCCAATAGCATGCTTCGTGCACTCGATGAAGGCGGAGCGGCGTGGAGACGGGCGAAGACACACCGGCGACCGAAGCGGACGACAGGTTTCCGATCGTCGTGCGCAGCGTTGCGCTCGCGGTGGTCGCGGTGTGCGCCGCGCTGTGGCTGCTCGACTGGGCGGCGGAAGTCTTCATACCCGTGCTGCTCGGCCTGATGTTCAGCTACGCGCTGACGCCGATCGTCGATCGGCTGGAGAGGTGGCACATACCGCGCGCGATCGGCGCGGCGGTGCTGCTGGTGTCGATCATCGGCGGCACCGTGGCGACCATGTATTCGATGGAAGACGATGCGAATGCGTTGATCGAGTCGCTGCCCGACACCGCGCAGAAGATCCGCCAGGCGCTGCGGCCGCAGACGCACACGCCGGACAGCGCGATCGCGAACATGCAGGCTGCGGCGACGCAGATCGAGCAGGCCGCCGCCGACACCGGCACGGCGAAGCCGTCAGGCGGCGTGACGCGCGTGCAGATCGAAGCGCCCAAGTTCGACATCAAGGAACATCTGTGGAGCGGCACCCTCGGGCTGGTGGCGTTGCTCGGCCAGGCGACCGTCGTCTTTTTCGTCACGTTCTTTCTGCTCGTCTCGGGCGACACGTTCCGGCGGAAGATGGCGAGCATCGCCGGGCCCACCTTCAGCAAGAAGCGCATCACGGTAGAGGCGCTCGACGAGATCACCGACCAGATCAAGCGCTATCTGCTGGTGCAGTTGCTCCTCAGTGTGCTCGTTGGGGTTGCGACCTGGGGCGCGTTCCTGTGGATCGGTCTAGCGCATGCAGCGGTGTGGGGTATCTTGTCGGGCGTACTCAATCTGGTTCCGTATTTCGGTGCGATTGCCGTTACAGGAGGCTCGGCGCTGGTTGGTTTCGTGCAATTCGGCGAGTTCCAGGCCGCGTTGATCGTCGCCGGCGCTTCCCTGGTGATCCACAGCATCGTCGGGTACGTGCTGACGCCGTGGCTGACCGGACGGGCGAGCAGCATGAACCCGGTCGTGGTATTCGTCGGAGTGCTGGCGTGGGGATGGCTCTGGGGCATATGGGGTTTGCTGCTCGGGATGCCGATCATGCTGGCGATCAAGGCGGTCTGCGATCGAGTCGACGAACTGAAGCCGATCGGCGAGTTGTTGGGGGAGTGAACCCGTGAACCTGCTTCCGAAGCCCACGCGCGACCTCGATCGGGCCGAGCACGACATCGCAACGTACGGCCTGTGTCTCGTCGAAGACGTGTTGAGCGCGGACCAGCTGGAGCGGGCGCGGACGGCCTTGTACAAAGCGGCTGCCGACGACCGCGCGCAGGGGCGCGAACAACCGCGCTTCGGCCTGGATTACGGCGACGCCAATCAGCGTGTGTGGAACGTGTTGAATCGCGATCCGATCTTTGCCGACCTCGTGCAGCATCCCGCGGCGCTGCACCTGATCCGTGCGGTGATCGGCTGGCCCGCGCTGCTCGGCAATCTGTCGGCCAATATCGTGGGTCCCGGTGCCGACGCCAGCGTGCTGCACGCCGATCAGATTTTCGTTCCGGAGCCGTGGCCGCCTGCGCCGCAAGGCATGAACGTCGCGTGGTGTCTCGACGAATTCAGCGCGCAGAACGGCGGCACCCGGGTGGTGCCGCGCAGTCACTTGCGCAGTCGCAATCCGATGCCGTCGGATGTCGATGAGTCGGTGCCGATCGAAGCCCCGCCCGGCACGATGATGGTGTTCGAGAGCCGCGTGTGGCATCGCACGGGTCGTAACACCACGGCGTCGACCCATCGCGCCGGATTGTTCGGCTGGTACACGCGGCCGATCTATCGCACGCAGGAGAACTGGTTCCTCGCCCTCGATGCCTCGGTTCGGGAAGACGCTTCGGACACCTTATTGCAGTTGTTGGCGTACAAGACCGAAGGGCTCGGTCTCGTGAATGGCCGTTCGCCGATGTAGCGACGCTAGCGTCGGCGACCGCCACCGCCGCCGCGCATGCCGCCACCGCGCATGCCGCCGCGATTCATTCCGCCCCCTGACATCGAACGGCGCTGTTCGAAGCGATCGTAGCCGCCGCTGCGCGCCCGCGCGTCGCGATCGAGTTGACGCATGTCGTCGCGGCCACCGCCGTAACTGCCACCGCCGTAACCGCCGCGATCGCCATAGCCGCCACCGTAGCTGCCGCCGCCGAAGCCACCCGTTCCCGATGCTCCACTACGATCCCGCTGCGCGGCGTCCGCCCGCGGTCTTACCGACTCGCTCGAGTACTCCGGTGCCTGCGCGGAACGGCGCGATTCGCCATTGGACGAAGCGGAAGCGGGTCGATCCGCTTTCGGTACGTCCTGCCAGTTGCCGTTGTCGTAGTGCTGCCAGCCGTTATCGGTCTTCTTGTAGACGTTGCCTTGGCTCCCGGCATAGATGTCGCCGCTGGCGGATTGAACGACGCTGGTCCGGTTGCCGCCCTGCGAGATCGATGCCGCCTGTCCGCCGTTACTGCCTTGGGCCTTCGTCACCGAGGTGTCGCCGCGGCGCGTCGTCTCCGTATCGATCGTCTGGCCGTTCTTGCTGAACGTGCCGTCGCGCGTGACGGTGCCATTCGGACCGACGCTCCGATCGATCGACGCCTGTCCGCCTTCGGAGCCGCTGATCGTGGTGTTGCCTTCGCCGTTTTGATGCGATCCGGAGATCGTCGCGGTGCGGCCGTCACCGCTCTTGATCGTGCCCGAAGTCGTCGTGTTGCCTTGACCATCCCAGGTGCGCGTCGTCGTCGACTCACCGCCGTTCGACGTCTTGCGGTTCGTGGTCGCGGTCTGCTTGTCGAAGTCGACCCGACGTTCCATGCCGATCGCGTTGCCGTTCGGACCTTGGATCTCGCGTCCCGTGTGCGACGTGTTTTTGTCGGCGTTGTAGTGGCGCGACGTTTCGCTCGAGATGCCGGTGCGCGGGTTGTACTTCTCGCTGTGGCTCTTCCAGTCGTCGCCGTCCCACGCGGTTTCGACATAGCCGTATCGGCCGGTGTTCGGGTTGTAACCCTGGCTGTAGCTGTAGCCGCCGTACGGTCCGTACCAGACCGAGCGCGAACCGTATGCACCGGTCATCGGGCTGTACCAGTAGCCATGGCCGTAAGACGCGCCCCAGTACGGGTAGTAATACGGGTAGTAGATGTACGGCGGGTAATACCAGCCGGTGCCGTACCACGGCACACCGTACGCGACGTAGATGCCGGTGCTGTACGACGGCGGATACGAATAGACGACGGTCGGTCGGCGTCGATTCGTACACGGTGACCTGCGTCACCGGATACGACGGCGAGTCCGGCGGAATCTTGTAGATCGCATCGGGCACCGTCGCGGTGGCGGTCCACGGTCCGCTCGGCGACGTCGAGATGTACCACGCGCCTTCGTAACACAGGTAGTAGCTGCCGTCGTACAGGATCACGTCGTTGCCGCTGTTCACGGCGCGCGACACCTGCGTGCCGGTGATCGGCTCGAACTTCGGCTCGCCGCCGTAGGCGACTTTCACGTCCGGTGCCGCGCCGACTGCAATCGAATTGCGCGTGGGCAGCAACGCTTCGAGCGCGGCCGTCTTCGCTTCGACGGTACCCGGCACCGATGCACGAACTTCTGCCATTTCGTGGTCGGCCGGAATCTTCGAGAACGCATCCGGCAGGTTCGGGACGAACTTCCAGGGACCTTTCGCCAGCTTCTTCGTCTCGAACCAACGCCCCGACACGAGGTAGTAGTACGTGCCTTTGAGAACGAACAGCGGGCTGTCGGTGTTCGCGATGAACGCAAGACCGCCTGTGTCCGGGATTTCCTCCGGCTGAGGTTTCCCGTCGGTGACGATCAGTTCGGCCGGCACCGACGAATTGATCACCTTCGGAAGCGGCGCGTCGCCGATCGGCGTGGCAGCCGCCGCTGCGATGGCGGCCTGCGGACCTTTCGGATCGATCTTCGCGAATCCGGCGGGAAGCTCGGTCGCTTTCGTCCACGGTCCTTCGAGTTTCTTGGCCGTCAGCCGTTGCGGACCGGTGATCAGGTAGTACGCGCCGGACGCGGTATCGCGCAACACGGGAAAGTTCGCGTTCACGACGAGTTCGAGTCCGGTTTGCTCGACTGGGGTCAGCACCGGTTTGCCGTTGATGAACAGCAGCAACGTCGGTGAGTCGGCAACATGGATCGGTGGCGGCGCCGTGTTGAATCCCTTCGGCGGCGGCGTTTCGAGCACGTCGTCGCTGAGGTAGAGCAGGAACATGTCCAGCGGCACTTCGACGCGTTCGCGCAACACCATGTTCGTCATCGTCACGTCGGCGGCGTCGGTTCCTGTTCCAGCGAACGTCACGTCGTCGACCTTCGGCGCCGTGACGATGACGAGGCGCTTTTCGAGATCGACTTCGGTGTCGCCCGAGATGACCGTAGTTCCGTAGTGCGGAGCGCTGCCATCCTTCGGGTGAAACTCGATTGCAGCCACGGCTTCGAAGTGCGAGAAGTCGGGCCACGAGCGGATTTGCGGCGTGTATACGATTACGCGATTGCCGTCGACGATGCGCTCGCGCGGGTAGTGCCATGGCTCTGTCTGCAGCGGTTCGTTTGCGTCGGGCGGTGGCGCGTCGGCCGGAGCAGCGGTTGCCGGGTTCACACCCGCATCGGTGGTCGCCGCCGGTGCATCGTTGCCGCAGGCATTGACGCAAAAGAGGCACAGAAGAATCGCGAGATAGCGCATGTATGTGGCCTAGCGTAAGGGGCGAAAGGCGTCGCGAATGTCGTCGACGAGCAGATCCGGCGCTTCGATCGCTGCGAAGTGACCGCCGCGCGCCGGATGCGACCAGTGCACGACGTTGAATTGTTTCTCCACCCACGCGCGCGGCGGCAGGAACAACTCGCCGGGAAAGTTCGCGACGGCGGTCGGCACGTCGACGCGCTCCGGAAACGGTTTGCCGTCGTAGCGACGGCTTTCGTAGTACATGCGCACCGACGACGTGATGCTCTGCGTGAACCAATAGATGCTGACGTCGGTCAGGATCTCGTCTTTGGTGATCGCGTCTTCGTGGTTACCGGTGTGGTGCGTCCACTTGTGGAATTTCTCGGTGATCCACGCGGCGAGGCCCACCGGTGAATCGTTCAACGCGTAGCCGAGCGTTTGCGGCTTGCTGCCTTGAATGTGCTGATAGCCGACTTCGTTCGTCATGTACTCCTGCCGTTCGGTCAGCGCGCGCTGCTCTGCTTCGGTGACGCCGTCCATCGGGTTGTCTTTCGGCGGCCGCGCGAACACGAGGTTCAGGTGGATGCCTTTTACGTGATCGCCCCCGAGCGCGCCGAGCCACGTCGTCACCGCAGAGCCGACGTCGCCGCCTTGCGCGAAGTACCGCGGATAACCGAGTTGATCCATCAGCTGCATGAACAGTTCTGCGCAGGCGCGCGGCTGGAAACCCGGTTGTCGCGGTGCGCGCGAAAAACCGTAGCCGGGAATCGACGGACAGATCACGTGGAACGCGTCGCGCCAGTCGCGACCGAATCGTTCGGGCTGCGTCAGCGGTTCGATGATCTTGACGAATTCGCTGATCGATCCCGGCCAGCCGTGCGTGATCAGCAGCGGTTGCGCGTGCGTGTTCGTCGAGCGTTGATGGATGAAGTGCAGGTCGTGGTCGCCGATCGTGGTGCGGAACTGATCGAACCGGTTCAGCTTGGCTTCCTGCGCGCGCCAGTCGAAGTCGTGGCGCCAGTAGCGGACGAGTTCCTTGAGATACGTGATGTCGGTGCCGTACACCCACGGTTCGCCGATCTGATCGGGCCAACGTGCGGCGTCGAGGCGCGCGTGCAGCGCGGCAATCTCGCTGTCCGGAATGTCGATGCGAAACGGTGTCGGCATGTTCAGGTCCTGCTCGAGCGCGAAAGGGATTGTCCGCGGCGCGGACGGATGTTACCAATGCACCGCATCGAACACATAGGACGGGCATCGTGACAAAGCAGTTTGCGTCGAAAGGCGATCTCGCGCCGAAGCAGGTTTCATTCACGGAGCTCGCGCCGGGCGCGTACGCCTACACCGCAGAAGGCGATCCGAATACCGGCATCGTGATCGGTGACGATTGCGTGCTCATCGTCGATACGCAGGCGACGCCGATCATGGCGCAGGATGTGATCGCGAAGATCCGGTCCGTGACCGACAAACCGATCAAACACATCGTGCTCAGTCACTATCACGCGGTGCGCGTACTCGGTGCGTCGGCATACGGTGCGCAGAACATCATCGCGAGCCGCAATACGTACGACCTCATCGTGGAGCGCGGCCAGCAGGACTTCGACTCCGAGCTCGGACGCTTCCCGCGCCTGTTCGAGGGCGTCGATTCGGTGCCGGGTCTCACCTGGCCGAACGTCGTGTTCGACGGCAAGTTGACGTTGCACCTCGGCAGCGTCGAAGTGCAGATCTGGCATCCGGGCCGCGGTCATACGAAAGGCGACACGATCGTCTGGTTGCCGAAACACAAGGTGTTGTACTCGGGCGACCTCGTCGAATTCGGCGCTACGCCTTACACCGGTGATGCGTACCACGAAGACTGGCCGACGACGCTCGATCGGCTGCTGGAACTGAAGCCCGAGCGACTGGTGCCCGGCCGCGGCGACGCGCTGACGAGCGCGGCTAGGTCGCGCGACGCGATCGAAGGCACGCGCGCGTTTCTCGCCGACATGTACGGCAGTGTCAAACAAGCGCGGGCGAATGGACGGTCGCTGTCCGACTGCTACAAGGAAACGTACGCGAAGCTTGCGCCAAAGTACGGCCGTTGGGTGATCTTCGAGCACTGTCTGCCGTTCGACATCACGCGCTGTTACGACGAAGCGGGCGAATTCCGCGATCCGCGCATCTGGACGGCCGAGCGCGACGATCAGATGTGGCATTCGCTGCAGAACGAGCTCGCCTGACGGGCCGCATCCGTGTCGAGCGGCCATCAGAACCCGGTTTATGCGTACCGCCGCAGCGCCGACCAGGATGACGCCGTTCCGCGCCATCATCCGGTCGTCATCGTCGGTGCCGGGCCGAGCGGACTGACGGCGGCCATCGCGCTCGCCGAGTGCGGCATCAACAGCGTCGTGCTCGACGACAACGACACCGTGTCGACCGGCTCGCGCGCAATCTGCTTCGCCAAGCGCACGCTCGAAATCTGGGACCGCCTCGGTTGCGCGGCGCCGATGCTCGAGAAGGGCGTCGTGTGGCAGGTCGGCAAGGTGTTCTTCCGCGACGCGCAGGTGTATCAGTTCAATCTGCAGCCCGAAGGCGGGCACAAGATGCCGGCGTTCATCAATCTGCAGCAGTACTACGTCGAAGAGTTCCTCGTCGATCGGATCGGCGAGCTGCCGCTCGTCGATCTGCGGTGGAAGAATCGCGTGACGCGCATCGAACGACGCACCGACGGCGCGCGAGTGGAAGTCGAAACACCGGATGGGCGCTACTCGCTCTCGTGCGACTACCTGCTGGCCGCCGATGGTGCGAACAGCCTTGTCCGCGAATCGATCGGCGCCGTCGCGCGCGGGCAGGAATTTCACGATCAGTTCCTGATCTGCGACATCTCGATGCACGCCGAGTTTCCGACGGAACGCTGGTTCTGGTTCGACCCGCCGTTTCATCCGGGACATTCTGTGTTGCTGCATCGGCAGCCCGACAACGTCTGGCGCGTCGACTTTCAGATCGGCGCCGACGCGGATACCGCACAAGCGCTGCGGATCGAGAACATCCGACCGCGCATCGACGCGATGCTCGGCGCCGGTAGGACGTGGGATCTGGAATGGGCGAGCGCGTATACGTTCCGTTGTAGGAAACTCGATCAACTCGTGCACGGTCGCGTGCTGTTCGTCGGCGATTCGGCCCATCAGGTGTCGCCGTTCGGTGCGCGAGGCGCCAACGGCGCCGTGCAGGGGGTGGAGAATCTGGTGTGGAAGCTGGCGCGGGTGATCCGCGGTGAAGCGCCGGATGCGCTGTTGTCGACCTATGACGTGGAGCGACAGCCCGCCGCCGCCGAGAACCTGGCGCACTCGACGCGCGCGACGGACTTCATCACGCCGAAGAGCCGCATCAGCCACGTCTTCCGCGACTCGGTGCTGCGGCTCGCGAAGCGTTATCCGTTTGCGCGCGCGCTGGTCAACAGCGGCCGCCTGTCGGCGCCTTGTCGCTATGACGATTCACCGTTGAATACCGCCGACGTCGATCGATTCACGCCGCTCGCGCGACCCGGCTCGCCGTGTCCCGATGCGGCGATCGCGATCGACGGCAAACCGAGCTGGTTGCTGGAAACGTTCGGCGGATCGTTCGTTCTCTTCGTCGCAGGTCTGCCGGTACCGGACGATCTGCGCGCGCTTCGAGACGTGAAAGTGCTCGAGCTCGGCGTAGACCTCACCGATGCTTCCGGCGATGTCACGCGCCGTTACGATCTGGTTGGAGGAGCGGCGTATCTGATTAGACCGGACCAGCACGTGGCGGCGCGTTGGCGTCGTCTCGACAGCGCCGCGGTCGGCAACGCGCTACGGCGCGCGCTCGGATGTGAACTGAAGGAGGTTGCGTGAGTGCTCTCAACGTCGAGCCGAACTTCGACGATGCGGACGCGTTCTACGCCGCGCTGATCGACGCCCATCGCGATCTGTCGGACGCGGACAGTACGCTGCTGAACGCGCGGCTGGTACTGCTTCTGGCGAATCACATCGGAAATGGCGCCGTGCTGCGCGATGCACTCGAGAAGGCGCGTGAATCGGTCGACGAGGAAAACGCCGCATGAAGCTCGCCTCGCTGAAGCACGGTCGCGACGGCACGCTGGTGGTCGTATCGCGCGATCTGTCGCGCGCGGTCGTCGCCGCGGAAATTGCACCGACGCTGCAAGCCGCGCTCGATGCGTGGCGCGATACGGCGCCCAAACTCGACGCACTGTCGATCGCCTTGAATGACGGCCGCTGCGCGAACACATTTGCTTTCGATGAGGGTGCGGTCAGTTCGCCGTTGCCGCGCGCGTATCAGTGGGCCGATGGCAGCGCGTACGTCAACCATGTCGAACTGGTTCGCCGCGCCCGTGGCGCGCAGATGCCGAAAACGTTCTGGACCGATCCGTTGATGTATCAAGGCGGTTCCGACGATTTCATCGGGCCGCACGACGACATCGTGGCGCGCGACGAGAGCTGGGGTATCGATCTCGAGGGCGAACTCGCCGTGGTCACCGACGACGTCGCGATGGGCACGTCGCGGGCCGATGCGGGGTCGCACATTCAACTGCTGATGCTGGTGAACGACGTGTCGCTGCGCGGCCTGATTCCGGGCGAACTCGACAAGAGTTTCGGGTTCTTCCAGTCGAAACCGGCATCGGCGTTCTCGCCGGTGGCGGTGACGCCCGACGAACTCGGCGATGCGTGGGACGGCGGCCGCGTGCATCTGCCGCTGCTCGCGTTCGTCAACGACGCGCCGTTCGGGCGGCCGAACGCCGGCGTCGACATGGTGTTCGATTTCTGCGATCTGATCGCGCACGCCAGCCGCACGCGCAATCTGTGCGCCGGCACCATCATCGGTTCCGGCACCGTGTCGAATCGCCAGGACCTGGAGCGTGGCACCGGCATCGCGGACGGCGGGGTCGGATATACCTGCATCGCGGAGATCCGCACGATCGAGACGATTCGGACCGGCTCGCCGGTGACGCCGTTCCTGCGCTACGGCGATTCGGTGCGCCTGGAGATGCGCGATGCCCGCGGCGAATCGATCTTCGGTTCGATCGCGCAACGCGTGGCGCCGCCGAAGAGCGCCGGAGCGTGATCCATATCGATCCCTCGCCGGCGGAGCGACGTCGCGGAACGCTGTCCGGTGCGAATCGCAAACGCGTGCTGGCCGCGATGCGCAGCGACGGTGTTCTAGTCATCGATCAGATCGTCGATCATGCGCCGCTCGATGCGCTGAAGGTCCGCATGGATCGCGACTCACTCGACCTGTTGGCGTTCTGCGAGAGCGTCGGAGGAAATCCGCGCGATCGAGGTCACCTGCAGCAAGGTCCGCCACCGATCGCGCCGTACGTGTTCGCGAGTTATGTCGCGAACCCGCTGATCTGCGACGCATTGCGGACGATTCTCGGCGACGGCGCGTATTGCGAGTTCTACAACGGCAACACGAACTGTCCTGACAGCACGTACCAGCAGTTGCATCTGGATGCTTTGCATGCGCCGTCCTCGAACGGCGTTGCGGAGCCTACGTCGGCTGTGGTCGTCAACGTGGTTCCGCAGGACGTGGACGAGCGCAACGGCGCGGTCGAATTGTGGCCGGGTTCACACGCGATCGTCGTGCCCACGCCGGTGCCGGACGACGCGATCGCAGCGCGTCGTGCAGAAGCGGCGCCGGTACGCGGCGTATTCAGAAAAGGCGACGTGCTGTTGCGCGATTCGCACCTGTGGCACCGCGGCGTGCCGAATCCGTCCGATGAATACCGACACATGATCGCGATGGTGGTGGTCAACGCGGACAAGCCGCGCGGCAGGCCGATCGTGTTCTCGCGCAATTGCGAAGCGTTGCTTGCGAGTGCGCCGCTGCAATACAACGCGACGTTCACCGACGAACCGATCGACTACCTGCTCGGCCCGACGAAGCGGATGCTGAAAGCGCTGCAGGGACCGAAGGCAGCGCTCGTCACGCGGCACTGATCGGGGTCAGTCCGCGCTCGACAATTGCTCGTCGTCGGCCAACGGCTCGATCGACATCGAGCGATCCCAGAATCGCCGCGCGATTTCCATGCGGTAGATCAGTACGGCGCACGCGAACAAGAGCCCGCCCAGCACGAGTTCCGGCGGATCGTCGACGAGTTCGGCGTACAACCCAAGACCCACCAGTGCGCTGATGACGAGCGACGCTTCGTAGCGATCGAAGCCGCTGGCCGGACGAAAGCGCCTGAAGAACTCGGCGTTGTCGGGATCCTGCCGCGCGCGGACGAATACGCTTTGTGCGTCCCATGATGCGAGCATGTATACCGCCGCTAGGGTGAGGAACCACAAACCGCGGTTATCGGGCCCCGTCAGGTCGATCAGGATGAACTCGAGGATGCCGATCAGAAACGGAATGATCAGGTCGCGCATCGACGGCGTCCAACGGACGCGCATCGTCGCGCTGGTGTAGATCAACCACACCTGCACGATGCCCAGCATGTCGGCGACGATCTGCAGCCAGGTGGAAACGGCATCCCAGCGCAGCGCGCGCTCGGCGACGCGGACGTCGTCCCACAGAAACTCGAGCGCCAAGGCCTGAATAATGCTCATCAGGGTCAGCAGCACCGACGGCAGCTGATCCTTCGCGCGATTGCGAACGGTACTCAAGTCAGACGATTTCGCGCACGGCCGACAGATAACTCGCGGCGGCTTGAAGGTGCGCATCTACGCCGATGAGACCGGCGTTCTGCGATGCGACCGCGAGGTGCGTCGCGCCGATGTCGCGCCATTTGCCGGCATGGCTCTGCCAGCGTTCCGGATTGCCGCCGCGAAACTGCGCTTGAGCCTGCACGCCGAAGCCGGCCCACGATTTGCCGGCCGCTTCGCGGTATGAGCGAATGGTTTTCAGCGCCTCGGCGGCTTCGGGCGTTGGCCCTTGAATCGGAATCCAGCCGTCGCCGAGTTCGCCGCAACGCTTGAGCAGCGCCGGCGCGCCGCCGCCGAACCAGACCGGGACCGTTTGCTTCGGCCGCGGATTGATGCTCGCCGCGGTGACGGTGTGCCACTTGCCCGCGTACGAGAAACTGTCTTCGCTCCAGAGCTTGCGCAGCACATCGACCTGCTCGGATTGGCGTGCGCCGCGCGTGTGGAAATCCTCGTTCAGCGCTTCGTATTCGACGGTGTTCCAGCCGGTACCGACGCCCAACCGGAAGCGGCCGTTCGACAGGATCGCGACTTCCGCCGCCTGCTTACCGACCAGTACCGTCTGTCGCTGCGGCAGGATCAACACCGCGCTCATCATGTCGATCTTCGATGTGACCGCGGCGATGAACGCGAACGTGGTGAACGGTTCGTGGAACGCGACGTCTTTGTCGTACGGTCGGTTCTTCCAACCGCCGGGCCGATTCGGATCGGCACCCATCACGTGGTCGTAGATCAACAGGTGCGTCGCGCCCAGTGCTTCCGCGCCTTGCGCGAACGCTTTGATCGCACCCGGATCGGTGCCGATTTCGTTGTGCGGAAAAACGATGCCGTATTCCATGAGACCCCCGGTCGGTTCGCGTGCCAAAGCATTGCATATTGCTACATCGCGGCACGCCGGGCGAGGTGACGGCGAACGCATTGTCGAGACTTGCGCGCCGACGTACGTTGCGACATCGTCCGACAATTCCTGGGAGACCGCGATGACACCACCGATTTCCGTTCAGTTGTATTCGCTTCGCGAAGAAGCGAAGCAGGGTCTCGCGCCGATACTCGAACGGCTCGGCCGCATCGGCTACGTCGGCGTCGAATCGGCCGGGTTGCACGATCTGACGCCGGTCGCGTTCAAACGCTGCCTCGCGGATGCGGGGCTCGTCGTTTCGAGCGGACACGTGGCGCTGCCGAAGCCGGAAGGAACGGCGGAAGTGCTCGATCTGCAGGAGGCGATCGGCAACAAGGACCTGGTCGTGGCGTTTCTGCCGCCCGATAAATTCGCCGATGCCGACGGCGTGCGCACGTGCGCGGAACGACTGAATGCATTCAACGAGAAGGCGCGTGCACGCGGCATGTCGCTCGGCTATCACAATCACTGGTGGGAATTCTCCAATCGCATCGGCAACGAAACCGCCCACGCGATGCTGTTCCGGCTGCTCGACCCGAGTGTGTTTGCGGAAGTCGACACGTACTGGGCCAAAGTCGGCGGCGCCGATCCGGCCGGTGTGGTCCGCAATCTGGGTGACCGCGCGCGTCTGTTGCACATCAAGGACGGTCCTGCGACGGATCATGAAGCGCCGATGGTCGCGGTCGGCGACGGCGCAATGGACGTGGCGGCGATCGCGAAGGCGAGTCGCGCGAAGTGGCACGTGGTGGAACTCGATCAGTGCGCCACCGACATGTTCGCGGCGGTTGAGAAGAGCCACCGCTACCTGACCAGTCACGGTCTCGCCGCGGGTCGGGCGTAGCGCGTGTCGGGCGAAGCCGCAACGCGTGTCGGCATCGTCGGTTGCGGCGTGATCGCGAAGGTATATGCCGACAAACTCAACGCGCTGCCGTTCATCGATCTGGTCGCTTGCGCCGATCTCGAGAGCGAACGCGCAACGGACTTTGCCGCCGCGCACGACATTCCGCGCGCACTATCGGTCGACACGTTGCTCACTGATCCCGACATCGATCTGGTCGTCAACCTGACCATTCCGCAAGCTCACGTCGGCGTCAGCCAGGCGGCGCTCGATGCCGGCAAGTCGGTGTACTGCGAGAAGCCGCTCGCGCTAACGGTCAAGGAAGGGCGCGGCCTCGTTGCGGCTGCGCGCGCGAAGGGACTGCGCCTCGGCTGCGCGCCAGACACGTTTCTCGGCGCCGGACTCCAGACGTGCCGCGGCCTGATCGATTCCGGTGCGATCGGCGAACCGGTCGGCGCCAACGCGTTCATGCTGTCGCCGGGGCCGGAGGGCTGGCATCCGCGGCCGCAGATCTTCTACGAATACGGCGCGGGACCGATGTTCGACATGGGGCCGTACTACTTCACCGCGCTGGTGACGCTGCTCGGCCCGGCGCGCCGGATCACGAGTTCGGCGCGGATTTCGCGCTCGGAACGCGTCATCGGCAGCGAACCGATGAAAGGCGAACGCATCAAGGTGCAGGTGCCGACGCACGTCGCCAGCGTCGTCGATTTCGCGTCGGGTCCCGTTGCCACGCTGGTGACGAGCTTCGACGTGCAGGCGACGCGCAACCGCTGGATCGAAATCTACGGCACCGAAGGCACGCTCGCCGTACCCGATCCGAACACGTTCGGCGGCCGCGTGCAGATCAAGAAACACTCTCGCGACGAATGGCACGACGTGCCGCTGACGCACGGCAACGCGCAGCAGAGCCGCGGCATCGGTCTTGCCGATATGGTGCGCGGCGCGCAACGTCATCGGCCGCACCGTGCATCGGGCGAACTGGCGCTGCACGTGCTGGATCTAATGGAAAGTTCGATTCGTGCGTCGGAGATCGGCGCGCACGTAAACCTCGATACCACCTGCACCCGACCGGAACCGTTAGCAGCGGGCCTACCGGACGACACACTGGACGATTGATCACACCATGACACTTCGCTACGGCATCATCGGCGGCGGCTTCATTTCCGAATTTCAGTTGCGCTCGCTCGTCAGCGTGCGCGGCGTCGAGGTCGCGGGGTTGTTCTCGCGCTCGCCGCCGGAGCGATTGGCGAAGTTCGTTCGCGACAACGGTCTTGGCGCGGGAACCATCTACAAGACGATCGGCGAGCTCGCGCGCAACTGCGACGTGCTCGCGTTCTTCGGGCCGAACTTCACGCGCGTTCCTGCGCTGGAGGAGGCCGCGAAGGCCGTTGCTTCCGGCGCAAAACTCTCGGGGCTGATCATCGAGAAGCCGCTGGCGCGCAACCTTGCTGAGGCCGATCGCGTGATGGCGCTCGCGAAACAGATCGGCGCGCCGACCGCATATTTCGAAAATCAGATCCACATGAAGTCGGTGCAGAGCGCGTTGCGGCAGTTGCGCGGCGTGATCGGCGCGATGGGTCCCCTTGCGCTGGCTCGCTCCGCGGAGGAACACGCTGGTCCGCACAACGCGTGGTTCTGGGATCCGACGCAGCAGGGCGGCGGCGTGCTCTCGGACATGGGTTGTCATTCGATCGCGTTGTCGTGGTACGTGCTGACGCCGCCCGGAAAATCGCCGACGTTTCTCGTGCCGCAGTCGGTCAATGCGCAAGTGGCGTTGTTGAAGTGGGGCTTGCCGCGCTATCGCGAAGAACTGCGGGCGAAGCACGGCGTCGATTACACGAAGACGCCTGCGGAGGACTTCGCGACCGGCATCGTGACGTTCCTGAATCCGGAGACCGGGCAGCGCGTGCAGGGTCAGTTCACGGTGTCGTGGATGTACGACAAGCAGGGCTTGCGGCTGTTGCTCGACGGTCTCGGCCCCGGCTATGCGCTCGAAGCGAACAGTTTGCGGTCGCCGCTCGAGATCTTCATCGGCGACGCTGCTGCGGCGGGCGTCGCCGATGCCGAACTCGCGCTCGAGAAATCGACCGCGAGCCAGGGCTTGCTCGCGGTGCAACCCAACGAGCCCGATCTGTACGGATACGTCGACGAGAACGTCGATGCGGTGCAGGCCTTCACGAACAAACATCCGGCGTTGCTCGACTGGGCGTACGGTCGCGAGATCGTCCGGCTGACGATGGCCGCGTATCTGTCGGCAGAAGAGGGCCGCACGATCGACCTCACCGACCCGGCCACGGACAAACGCCTCGCAACGTACGTGCCGGCGATCCAACAAGGCCGTGGTGGCGCGCAATTGCTGGGCGCGAGCAAGCCTTGACCATGTCCGATCACCCGCTGTTCGGTACGCTGTATACCGCGCGCGCGTTGCGCCGCTTCAAACCGGATCCGATTCCGGAAGACGTGCTGTTCCAGTTGCTCGACGCGGCGATCCGCGCACCGTCGGGACAGAATGCGCAGGACTGGCGCTTCGTGATCATTCGCGATGCGTCCGTGAAAGCGCAGATGCAGCAGTGGTCGCAGACGCCGTGGCAGCGTTACATCGCGCGCTATGCGGATCGGCCGGACGCGTCAGCCGCGATCGACGAATTGCCACGCTCGCAGCGACTCTCGCTGAGAAGCGTAGAGCACCTCGTGCACCATCTCGCCGAGTGTCCGGCAATCATTGCGGTGCTCGGCTTGAAAGGTCGGCACGGCACGCCGGGCGGCAGCGCGTTCCCGGCGGTGCAGAACCTGCTGCTCGCGGCGCGGGCGCTCGGCCTCGGCGGATCGGTGTTCAACTTTCCGCTGTCGCACGAAGCGGAACTGCGCGAGATGTTGCGCATCCCCGACAACAATCAGATTTATTGCCTGCTGCCGATCGGCTATCCGACTGACAAGCAAGGGCCTGTGCGACGCAAACCGGTCGGCGACGTCGCCTATCTCGACACGTTCGGAACGGAGTGGCCGTTCGCGAAAGAACAGCCGCCCGAAGGCTGGCAATCACGGTGGACGAAATCATGAACATCACGGTGTGGGGCGAGAACGTTCACGAGCGGAAGAATCCCGCGGTTGCGGCGATCTATCCGGACGGCATGCACAACACCATCGCGCGGCTGTTGGCGAAAGGGCTGCCGGGAAACGAAATTGCGACCGCAACGCTCGAGCAACCGGAGCACGGCCTCGACGCGGCGCGGCTCGATGCGACCGACGTACTGTTGTGGTGGGGACACCTCGCGCATCACAAGGTCGACGACGCCGTGGTCGAGCGCATCGCGCAGCGCGTGCTCGACGGAATGGGACTGATCGTTCTGCATTCCGCGCATCTGTCGAAGATCTTCCGCCGACTGATGGGTACGCGCTGCAATCTGCGCTGGCGCGAGGCAGACGACCGCGAGCTGCTATGGACGGTCGCGCCGCAGCATCCCATCGCCGCCGGCGTGCCGCATCCGATCGTGATTCCGAAGCACGAGATGTACGGCGAGTACTTCGACATTCCGCCCCCCGACGAACTCGTTTTCGTCAGCAGTTTCTCGGGCGGCGAGGTATTTCGCAGCGGTTGTTGCTTCAAACGCGGCAAGGGGCGGGTGTTCTATTTCAGCCCCGGCCACGAGACGTATCCGATCTACCACGATCCGGTGATCGCGCGCGTGTTGTGCAACGCGGTCGGCTGGGCGGCGCCGTCGCCGTCGGCAATCGACACGCGCACGTCGCCGAATTCACCGACGGGATGGTTCGAGGCGCGTTGAAGCCGGCGCGCGTCGTCGTTGCGGCGTAGTTCGACGCGGTCAGACGCTGCCGACTCCCCACATCATGCTGGCGTGAACCCAGTGGGCGATCGCGCCGACGAGCGCGATCACTGCAATGCGCAGACACAGGCCCAGCGCGCCAACGGACCAGAAGAATTTCGGTGTGGGTGACTGTGCGCGTGGCATAGGTTCTTTCGGTGGTGTCATTCCATTGCTCCTCTTCATTTCGGTCGACTTTTCGAGGGGCGCCCCTATAAAGAGGTTCAGTGATCATTGCGAATGCGAATTATTCTCATTATTATTTGCTTTCGTCAATCGGGAAGGCGTAAAGGAGGAAAAAATGAGCAGCCGCGCCAGTCGAATCGATCAGTTGCGCGAGGATCTCGGCGGCGCCCATCCGCTCGCCGAAAAGAAGGTGAAGGACTACCTCGAACCTTACGTACGCGCGTTCATCGAGCACTCGCCGTTCGCGGTGATGGCGAGCAGCAACGCGAACGGCGATTGCGACGCCTCACCCAAAGGCGGGCGACCCGGCTTCATCAAAGTGATCGACGATCGCACGCTGCTGATTCCGGACGTGGGCGGCAATCGTCTGTTTCAGAGCTTCCAGAATTTCGAGTCGAATGCGAAAGCCGGCTTCATCTTCATCATTCCCGGCACCGACGTGACGGCTCGCGTGAATGGGCGCGTTCGCGTAGTTGAGGCGACCGAACTCGACGCGATGGGTATCGAACCGGAAGTGTCGAATGGAGACGAAAACGCCGGGCTGATCCAAGGCATTCTGCTGTCGATCGACGAAGCGTATTTTCACTGCCCGCGGTCGTTTCAGTTCGCCGACTTGTGGAATACCGAGACGATCGAGGCGAACGCGAAGCGTTCGATCAAGGATTTGAAGAGCGCAGCGAAGTAACCCGTCCGCGCAGCGTGCTCACAAGCTGATCGAGCACGCGCTGCACCGCGGCGTTCGCGGCGACGACGCCGGCATATGGATCCCGCGCTGCCGGTTCCGACGCGGATATCGTCTCGCTGAGCAGAATCGTTCGCTGCGCTACGTCGACGAGGTCGAAGCGAATCGTTACGCGCACCTGGCTCGAAGCCGCGTCGAATGCCTGCACCAGCTCGATCAGCTCCGAATCGAGCCGCAACGTTTCGTCGACGCCGGCCGAGTCTGAAAAAACGAAACGAAACATGCCGGAGTTCGTCAGCTGCTGCGTCAGCAGCGTTTTCAGCATGCGCGACGGCGGGTCGGCCCACTCGTTTCTGGCGAAGTAGTCGATGCGGTAGGGCTGTTCGGTGTACGCCATCTGCGACGACGCATACGCCGGAGCCGCGTCCGGCGTACTGACCTTCAACACGAGGTCCGGTCCTGAGTCAGTCGCGGTTGAAGCGCCTGCGTTGCCCTGCAATACGTACGTCGCGACCGGTGGCGCTTCCGGTCGCCCCGACAGCGCGCAACCGACCAGCGCCGAGGCGACCAACGACAATATGAAGGCGCGCAACGCGCCGGATCGACTGGGCGTATTCATCGCTCTCCTGATCACTCCCCCGGACCACGCTTCTGTTCGGCGCGCCCGTACAACAGCACGCTCGGGTCGCGCTCGATCGATTCGCTGATGCGGCGCAGGTTTTCGGACGCGTCGCGCAAATCGCGCGTCATTGCGGTGATGTCGGGTAGCGTCGACGCGGTGAATCGCTGCACGTCGGTGCCGCTGGTGGCAGCGGTGCGCTGCAGCGTCTTGGACGTGGCATTGATCGTTTCACCGGCGGCGCGCAACTGCTCCGCCATGATGGCCAGCGTCTGGGTCGAATGCGAGACGTCGCGCATCAGGTCGGGCAGGGCGGTGCTCGCTTGTCGCGCGTTCTTCATGGTCGCTTCCGCGTCGCCGACGATTGCGCCGAGCCGATTCGATTCGCCGGCCAACGTGCCGGTGATGGCCTCGATGTGCGCCAGTGTTTTCGCGACGTTGGCGCGGCTGTCGTCGTCGAGCATCTCGTTCACCTTTTTGCTCATGGCGATCAGATTGCCGAGCAGGTCCGAAACGACCGAGTCGAGCCGCACCAGCAGAGAAGGCCGGCTCGGGATGACCGGGTACGGCTCGCCGTCGGTCATCGTCAGGGGCGGCGAATTCGCCGATCCGCCGAGCAGGTCGATGGTTGCAAGACCTGTCAACCCCTGCATCGCCAGCGTCGCCTCGGTGTCCTGTTTGATGGGCACGCCGTGTTTCACCTGCAGCAGCAGACGCACCCGATCGGGATTGTTGGGGTCGATGGTGATTTCGCGGACCTTTCCGACATTCACGCCGCGATACGTCAACGCCGCGTCGGGACTGAGCCCCGACACCGACTCGTTCATGTAAGTGGTGTAGAAGTCGAATTCGCCGGGCGCGCCACCCGCGCTGAGCCACAACGTGCCCCAGATCAGCGCGGTCGTCAGCACCACCACGAAGAGGCCGATCCGTATGTACGTCTTCTTCGAAGTCACCGCTGCACCGCCGCATGTTCACTGGCGCGTCCGCGCCGGCCGCCGAAGAATTCCTGTGCGACGCCGTGATCGGATTTCGCCAGTTCTTCCATCGTTCCTTCCACCGCAACGCGCCCGTTTGCCAACAACGCAACCCGGTCGGCAATCCGCCACAGCGAGTCCATGTCGTGGGTCACCGTTACGATCGTCAGGCCGAGCGAGTTCTTCAGTTCCAGTACCAGCTCGTCGATCGCGTCCGAACTGAGCGGATCGAGCCCCGACGTCGGTTCGTCGAGAAACAACAGCTCCGGATCGAGCGCCATCGCGCGCGCGAGCGATGCGCGCTTGCGCATGCCGCCGCTCAGTTGGCCCGGATACTTGATCGCCGCATCGGGGTCGAGCCCGACCAGCGAGATCCTGATGTCGGCGATCTGTTCGATGGTCGCGTCGGTCAAACGCGTGTGCTCCCGTAAAGGCACGCCGACATTCTCCAGCACGTTCATGTCGCCAAACAGCCCGCCGTTCTGAAACATCACGCCGATGCGCTTGCGCAACGGCAACGCCGCGGAATCGTCGATCTGCGCCACTTCGGTGCCGAACACGCGGATCGAACCGGCGGTAGGCCGTGTCAGCATCGACATCAGCCGCAACAGCGTCGATTTGCCGCTGCCGCTACCGCCGACGATGGCGAGGATTTCTCCGCGCGTCACGTCGAGATCCACGCCGTCGAGCACGCGCTTCTCTCCGAACTGCATTTCGACACCGCGCACCGCGACGAGCGTTTGCGTGCTGTCCTGATCGAGCATCTCAGATTCCGAGATGATTGAAGGCGATCGAGAACGCCGCGTCGATGACGATTACCAGAAAGATCGACTGCACGACGCTGATCGTCGTCTGACGGCCGACCCCTTCCGCGCTGCCCGATACCTGAAAGCCCTGGAAGCAGCCCAACCAACGCGATCAACACCGCGAACACCGGCGCTTTGCCGACGCCGCTCAGAAACGATTTCACCGACACCGCTTCCGCCAACCGATCGACGAAGCTGTGGGCGCTGAGGCCGAGCAGCGAGTGCGACATCACGATGCCGCCGACGAGACCCATGAAGTCCGCATAGACGGTGAGCAGCGGCAGCGCGATGACCAGCGCGATCATTTTCGGCAACACGAGCAATTCCTGCGGCGCGATGCCGATGCTGCGCAGCGCGTCGATCTCTTCGGTGACCATCATGGTGCCGATCTGCGCGGTGTACGCGGAGCCGGTGCGACCGGCCACGATGATTGCGGTAATCAACGGTGCGAGTTCGCGCACCATTGCGAGCGCAACGATGTCGACGATGAAGATGTTGGCGCCGTAGTCGCGCAGCACGGTGCCGCCCTGATAGGCGATGACGACACCAAGCAGGAACGCCAACAAGCCGACGATCGGCAGCGCGTTGACGCCGGCGAGTTGCAGTTCCGTTGCGATCTGCTTCCAGCGCATCCTGCGCAGATCCAACAGCGATGCCAGTGCGGTGCTGGCGGTCTCGCCGATGAACGCGAAGAAGTTGCCATAGCTGTGCAATTGCTCTTCCGATTCGCGGCCGATCTCTTCGAGCATCCCCGGCACGTGCACGTTCACCGGTTCGTCGCACGCGCCGCTGTTAGCCTCGACGAGTTGCAGCAGCCGCTCGGCCGCCGGGTCGGCCCCGTCCAACGAGACTTCGTGGCCCGAACGACGCAGGTCGCGCGCGGTGCGATTCAACAGCCACGCGCCGACGGTATCGAATTCGACGCCACTGAGATCGAAATGCACTCGTCCGGCAGGCCACACGATCGAGTCGAGCCGATGTTCGATGCCGTCGAGCATTTGCGCGGTCCAGCGGCCGCTGCATCGAGCCGTCGATCCGGATACTGCAATGTCGGCCGTTCCTTCTACCATCTCATCCGCGATCTCGGCGTTGCCTGCAACCTTGCCGCTGCGGATGCAGAAGTGCAAGAACGCGCGCCGCGGAAAGGCGCGTCGCGGCGTAGTGGTACGATTCCGGACCTCGGGTGTCGAAGTCGATGATGGTGCTGCAACGAAAACTCATGCTCGTCGCCGCGATGGTTTGCATCGCCGGGTCCGTCGTGGCGGCCACGATCAAGAACGGTGTGCTTTCGAAGGATCAGATTGCATCGGTGAAGCCGTATCTCGGCGACTACGAGGGCCAATGGAATTCCTCGGTCGCCGAAGATGTCTCCGACGGCATCAGCCGCTACGAGCTCGAGAACCCGGTGATGCGCTTGTCGCTCGATGAATCGAACCGGCTGCGCGTGCGGTTCTACATGGACGTGGCGTCGGCTCAGCTCGATGACGAACTCGATCTGCTCGGGTTCGGCTGTCATTCGAAAGTCGGCGATCTGCTCGAGATCGAGACGACCAAGCCGCCGAAGGAAACGCCCACCGAACCGTATCAGGTGTTTGCGGCGCGTTTCGATTTCGATTGGGGCAACTGTCCCGCGCGCGTGTATGCGGTGCCGTCGAACGATCTCGAATTCGCGTTGCTCGTCGACCCGAGCAATCGTCAGTACCTGGCACAGCTGCGTTTGCTCAAGCGCGTGCAGGCCGACGGCAAGATCGTCGTCGAAGACAAAGGCGTTCAGCGCACCGTGAAGGTGCGGCCGAAGGCCGGTGCGCCCGGATCGCTGTACGACCCGAAGATGGAGTACTGCGTGCTGAACGAGTTGGGCGAAATCGAGAAGTGTTTCGATCGCGAATCGGAATTGAAGCAGTACATCGTGCCGTTTCCGTTCCCGGGGCTGTCGGCGGTGTGGTACACGAAGAACTCGCCGAACCTCAAAGTCGTGCCCGGTGTGAAGAAGACCTACCACGAAGCGATGTTTCATCGGCCGATCGACGCGCCGGCGCCATGAGCGAACTGCCCGGTCGCGGTCACACGGTGTTGATCATCGTCGCGCACGCCGACGACGCGGCGCTGTTCTGCGGCGGCACGCTGCGGTTGATGGCGGATCGCGGCGCGCGCCTGGTCATGCTGCGCGTTACGGACGACCGCTACGACTCGGTCGGCATGAGCGTGGGCGATACGATCGCGGCGAACACCACGCAGATGCGCCGGGCTGCGGACATCCTCGGCATCGACGAGATCGTCGAGCTCGGTTGGGAAACCGACCGGCTGGGCGATGCCAGCGAAATCGCGCTGCGCGAGCGCTTCATCTATCACGTTCGGCGCGTGCGTCCGTACGCGGTGATGTCGTTCGATCCGTACGGCGCGTTCCACGAAGACAATCAAGACCACATCAAGGTGGCGTACGCCGTGGACGAAACCTACTGGACCGCGCAGTTCGACAAACACCATCCGGAACACTTCGACGAAGGGCTGGCGCCGCACGGCGTTTACGAGCGCTGGTATTTCGGCAGGCGGGTGGTCGAAGTGACGACGCCGGTCGACATCTCGTCGACCATTGACCGCAAAGTCGATGCGGCGCTGGCGCACGAGACGATGCTGCGTCACTACGTCAATCAGCTTCGGCTTCAGGCGCGCACCGGTGGGCACGAACTTACGCAACTCGAGCGTGCGCAGAATGGCGACCTCCGCCCCTTCATGGAGCCGTTGCTACGCGGCGGCGCACAGGCCGCAGGGCGTCGCCACGGTATGGCTGCGGCAGAGGAATTTCGGGTGGTGCGGTTCGGCGGTCTCGAACGCGTGTTCGGCATCGACAAGAGGTAACGAAGCAATGGGTCAACTCGCGATCACCGGCGGTACTCCGGTTCGCACAGCGCCGTATCCGCGCTGGCCGCAATGGGATTCGGCCGAGCGTGAGCACCTGCTCGATGCGCTCGAGTCCGGCAAATGGTGGGCAACCGAAGGCTCGAAAGTGCCGGCGTTCGAAGCGGCGTGGGCGCGTTTCGTCCGCTCGCGCCATTGTGTGGCCGTCACCAACGGTACGCACGCCCTTGAAGTCGCGCTGCTCGGCCTCGGTGTGGGCGAGGGCGATGAGGTCATCGTCACCGACTACACCTTCTTCGCATCGGCGTCCGCGGTGGCGTGCGTGAACGCGGTGCCGGTGCTGGTCGACGTCGATCCGAATACGTTCTGCATCGATCCCGACGCGGTGGCGGCCGCGATCACGCCGCGCACGCGTGCGATCGTTGCGGTGCATCTCGCCGGACATCCGGCGGACCTCGACCGATTGACGGCGATCTGCTCCCGGCACGAGCTCGTACTGATCGAGGATTGTGCGCATGCGCACGGTTCGTCGTGGAGCGGTACTCCGGTCGGCGGGTTCGGTGCGGCAGGCACGTGGTCGTTCCAGCAATCCAAACTGATGACGGCCGGGGAAGGGGGCGCGATCACGATCCAGGAACCGGAACATGCCGCGTCGATCCGCTCGTACACCGATTGCGGTCGTCGGCCCGGGCAATGGTTCTACAGCCATTTCGCGTTGGGCGGCAATTACCGGATGACCGAGTGGCAAGGCGCCATGCTGTTGGCGCAACTCGACCGGTTTCCGGAACAGCATCGCGTGCGCAACGAGAACGCGCTGTATCTGAACGCCGAACTGTCGAAGCTGCCGGGCGTGTTTCCGCAAGCGCGCGATCAGCGCACGACTGCGCAGGGTTACTACTGCTACGTGGTCCGCATCGACGAAGCGCAGTTCGGTGCAGGGCGCGACGCCATCAAGAAGGCGTTGGAAGCGGAAGGCATTCCGATGACGGCAAGCTATCCCACCGTGCACACGCTGGATGCGTTCGAAGCAGCGAACGGATTTGCGCCGCGCCATCGCGACCGAAGCCGCTGGCCGCGTTATCCGGCGCTTGATCTCCCCGTGGCGAGCAACACCGCCGCGACGACGTTGTGGATGAAGCATCAGCTGCTGATGGGATCGCGCGACGACGCGGCATGTCTGGTCGAAGCGCTGGCGAAGATACGCACGCACGCGCACGAATTGCGCGGCCGATGACGGAATCGATCCGCATCGAGGAGCGCTCGGTATCCGACGTGCTCGCCGGCATCGGCCGTTACACGATCTGCGCGAACGACCCGCCGTGGTCGTCGGTTGCCGCGCGTGTGGCGCCGCCCGCGCGCGTGATCATCGTGGCGTCGATGGAACTCGCGCACCTCGAGAGCCTCGTTGCGCAGGAGCCCGACTCGGACACGGTGGTGGGCCTCGGTGGCGGCTCCGCGATCGACACGGCCAAATTCATCGCGTGGAAAACCGGCAAGAGGCTGATCCAGATTCCGTCGATCACGTCGGTGGATGCGGGCTTCACCGACGCGATCGGCGTGCGCAGCGACGGACGCGTGCGTTACATCGGCCGGGTGTTGCCGGAATACGTGGTGCTCGACATCGATCTGGTGCGTTCGGCGCCGAAGCGAATGAACCGTTCCGGCGTCGGCGACATCCTTTCCTGCCACACCGGACTCTGGGACTGGCGATTCGCGGTCGATCGGGGCGAAGGCGCGCCGTGGGACGCGGCTGCAGCATCGCTCGGTCGTCAGTTGCTGGTCGAACTCGACGAACGCGCAGAGGCGATCAACGCCGTCACGCCCGACGCGGTGCGCTGGCTCGCGTCTGCGTACCGGCGCATCGGCAGCGCGTGCAGCGCGCTCGGCCATTCGCGCTTCGAGGAAGGCTCCGAGCACTTCTTCGCGTACGCGTATGAACACCGCACGAGCGCCCATCCGTTGCACGGCGAACTGGTCGCAATGTGCGTGGTGGCGATGAGCACGCTGCAGGCCAACGATCCCGGATGGGCGCGCGACATCGTGGTGCGCAGCGGCGTAGCTGCAAATCCCGCGGATCTCGACATCGATCATGACGATTTCGTCGGCGCGCTGTTGTCGTTGTCGAAGTATGTCGAGGCCGAACGGCTCGACTGCTCGATCGTCGACGCCGCCGCGATCGACGGACCGGCGGCGGAACGATTGTGGGACGCCGTGCGGTCGTTGCCGCGTCTCTGAGTCCGCTAGCGGCTCGCGGTGCGTTCGATGGTCACGCTCGCGTGGCAATCGTCGCTCGGCGCCGCGCACGGACCCTCTTCGATCTGCACCGTGGCGTGTTCGACGCCGAAGCGCGTGCCGAGATTCTCCAGGATGACCGCCAGCGTCTGCTGCCGATCGGCATATTCGAAGATTTGCGCGTGCAGCGTCACGATCGGTGCCTCACCTGTCAGCGACCACGCGTGCAGATGGTGGATGTCGCAGACGCCGGGCAGTTGCCTCAGCTCCTTCTCCACCTGTTGCGCATCGAAGTTGGCCGGCGCGCCTTCGAGCAGCACGTGTGCGGAATCGCGCGTCAGCTGCCAACCGGAACGAAGGATCAGGAACGACACCGCGATCGACAGCAGCGGGTCTGCCGGTAGCCAGCCCGCCACGAGAATGATGCACGCCGCAACGATCGCGGCGGCCGAGCCGAGCACGTCGCTCATCACGTGCGCGCGTGCGCTGCGTTCGTTGAGGGAGCTGGCGCCGGAAAGCAGCAGGTAAGCGACGATGTTGGCAACGGCGCCGACGGCCGCGACCGCCAGCATCAGGCCGCCATTCACGTCCGGCGGCGCGAGCAGCCTGCGCGCTGCTTCGACCAGCACCCAGATCGTCAGCGCGAGCAACGTCAACCCGTTCGTGTAGGCCGCGAGCGTCTGGAACCGTCGGTTACCGTACGTGCGATCGGCGCTCGCAACGCGACGACCGAAGCGAATCGCGAGAATGCCGAGCAGCAGCGACGCCGAATCAGCGAGCATGTGCGTGGCCTCGGCGAGCAGTGCGATCGAGTTCGCCCAGAATCCGCCCACCGCTTCGATGACGGTGAACGCGAACAACACCACCAACGCGCGCCGCAATCGCTGTTCACTCGCGTGATGCGCGTGCGCGAAGTGCGCGTGATGGTCGTGGCCGTGTGCGTGCCCGTCGTGCGCGTGATCGTGATGCGCCATCTCAGGTCTCCACTATCAACACGGCAAGCCCGAGCGCGATCAGCAGACCGCCGAGGATTTTGCCTTCGTAGCGCTCGAAACGTTCGAAACGCGCCTGTTCGAAGCCGAGCAGCGTGAGCCACGTCAGCAGCATCATTCCAGCGAGCGTTGCAACGGCGAGCGTCACGCACAACACCAGGAACCCCGACCAGCCGAATTTCGCGCCGGCCACGAACACCGGCAGGAAGCCTTCGCACGGCGAGAACGTGAGGGCCGCCAGCAGACCGGTGATGACCGCTCGGTCGCTGAGTTGCGCCTGCGCGACGTCGTGTTGCTCGTGGCCGTTGCGCTGCGCGGTCGCGTGAACGTGACCGTCCGTTTCGTGCGCGTGGTCATGATCGTGATCGTGCGGGTGATCGTGATCGTGCGAATGATGATGGCCGTGGTGATGCGCGTGCCCAACGAAGTGATGGTGGTCGTCCGACCCGCTGACGAGGTAGTAGGCGCCGAACGCGATCAGGATGCCTGCCGCGATATACGGGAATACGTTGCCGATCCACGAATCCATCGCGATGCCGAACCACGCGATCATCGCGCCGAGCACGATCGTGAACAGCACGTGGCCGGACCCTGCGAGCGCGGCGATGGCGAGCGTCTTGTTGCGCGCCCAGCCTTGGCGCCGACCGGCCAGCACGAACGGCAGCCAGTGGGTGGGCAAAGCCGCATGCAGAAATGCCACCGTCAGGCCGGTAGCGGCGATGCTCCCGAGCAATGCCTCGTTCATGGCCATTACAGGTACTTCGTCACGGTCTTGAACTCCTCGATGGAAGCGCGCGCGGTGCGTCCGTCCGCGGCCTGGCCGAGGCAATGATCGATGTGGTCGTGGATCAGCGTCTTCTTCGCCGCGCGGATGGCGCTCTCCACGGCCTGCAGCTGTTGCGCGATTTCGAGACACGGCCGCGCCGACTCGATCATCGCAATGACGCTGCGAACCTGACCCTCCGCGCGCTTCAAACGCTTGAGAATCTGCGGGTGTGTCTCGTGTAGTGCGGCTTTCGTCATGGATCGTCTCGATACTATAGGGGAGTATAGTATCCAAACATTGCGGATGCGTGTAGTCCGATCTCTCGGCGTGCCATCGATTCGTCATCCGTCGAACATCGGCTGCCGATGATATCGCCAAGATGGTCGGGCGCGGCATCGACGCCGTGCGCGCGACAGGTACAATGCCGCGCCCATGGACATCATGCTGTTGATCAAAGCGCTCGTGCTCGGTGTGGTCGAAGGCCTCACCGAGTTCCTGCCCATCTCGTCGACCGGTCACCTGATCCTGGTCGGCGATCTGCTCGACTTCAACGATCAGAAAGGTCAGGTTTTCGAGATCGTCATCCAGACCGGCGCGATGCTGGCGATCCTGTGGGAATACCGGGCGCGCTTCACCGGCGTGCTGCTCGGGCTCGGATCCGATCCGAAGGCGCGCGCGTTCGTGGTCAATCTGATCGTCGCGTTCCTTCCGGCCGCCGTGCTGGGGCTCGCGTTCAACAGCGCGATCAAGGCGGCGTTGTTCAAACCGGTGCCGGTCGCGATCGCGTTCATCGTCGGTGCGCTGGTCATCCTGTGGGTGGAACGGCGCAAGCACGTGGTGCGGGTGAGGTCGGTCGACGAGATGACGTGGCGCGACGCGCTGAAGATCGGCATCGCCCAATCGTTCGCACTGATTCCCGGCACGTCGCGCTCGGGCGCCACGATCATCGGCGGTCTGCTGTTCGGTCTGTCGCGGCGCGCCGCCACCGAGTTCTCGTTCTTTCTCGCGGTGCCGACGTTGATCTGCGCCGGCGCCTACGACGCGTGGAAACACCGGGCGCTGTTCGACGTGCACGACATCGGCGTGTTTGCGGTGGGGATGGTTGCCGCGTTCGTCTCGGCGTTCGTGTGCGTGCGCTGGTTGATGCGCTTCATCGCGACGCACGACTTCACGATCTTTGCGTGGTATCGAATCGTGTTCGGCGCAATCGTGCTGTGGACGGCGTCGAACGGTATGGTCAACTGGACGCCGTGAGGTTGGCACGATGACGGACTCGCATACGGTTCCGCACAGTTCGCACTGGGGTGCGTTCGACGTGACGGTGCGCGATGGCGACATCGCGAGCGTGCAGCCGATGCACGATCCCGATCCGTCGCCGCTGCTCGGCAATCTGCCGGGCAGCCTGCGCCACCCGGTGCGCATCGAAACGCCGGTGGCGCGCCGCGGTTGGCTCGAGCGCGGACCCGGGCCGACGCGCGATCGCGGCAACGATTCGTTCGTGGCGATCTCGTGGGACGAAGCGCTCGACCGCGCGGCCGACGAGCTGAAGCGCGTGGTCGCGCAGCACGGCAATCGCGCGATTTTCGGCGGCTCGTACGGTTGGGCCAGCGCCGGAATGTTCCATCAGAGCCAGAGCCAGCTGCATCGTTTCCTGAATCTGATCGGCGGTTTCACCGCGCACCGCAACAGTTACAGCATCGGCGCGTCGCTGGTGCTGCTGCCGCATCTGGTCGGCAGCTCGGCGACGGTATTCCGTCGCGCCACTGCATGGGACGTCATCGCGCGGCATACCGATCTGATGGTGGCATTCGGCGGTTTGCCGTTGAAAAACACGTTCGTCGCGCCGGGCGGCAACGCCCGCCATCATCTGCGCCAGCATCTCGATGCGGCGCACCGCCGCGGCATGCAGATCGCGCACTTCTCGCCGTTGCGCGACGACGTGGTGCCGGAGGCGCAGGCGCGCTGGTATCCGCTCGCGCCGCTGAGCGACGTCGCGGTGATGCTCGGCCTCGCTCACACGCTCGTCAGCGAAGGTCTGCACGATGCCGCGTTCCTCGAGCGCTACTGTCACGGTGCCGATCGGTTCATCGCGTACGTGCTCGGCCAGCACGACGGCGTCGTGAAATCCGCCGAGTGGGCGCAACGCCACTCCGGAATTGCGGCGGACGATCTGCGCGCGCTGGCGCGCGAGATGGCCGCCAAGCGCACGCTGATCACCGTTTCGTATTCGCTGCAGCGCGCGCAACACGGCGAGCAACCGGTGTGGGCGGCGCTGTCGCTCGCGGCGTTACTCGGACAGATCGGTCTGCCCGGCGGCGGTTTCGGTCACGGTTACGGATCGATGGGCGACGTCGGCAATGCCACGGCGAGCCTGAATCTGCCGTCGCTGTCGGAAGGCCGCAATGCGGTGCGCGATTTCATTCCGGTGGCGCGAATCGCCGATCTGCTGCTGCAGCCCGGCGAGACGTTCGCGTACAACGGCGCCGACTACACGTATCCGGACATCCGCCTCGTGTATTGGGCGGGCGGCAACCCGTTTCATCACCATCAGGATCTGAATCGGCTGCGACGCGCGCTCGCACGTCCCGATACGCTGATCGTGAACGAGCCGTACTGGACGCCGATGGCGCGCCACGCCGATCTCGTGTTCCCGGCGACCACGTCGCTCGAGCGGAACGACATCGGCTCCGGCCGGGCGGACGCGCGCATCGTCGCGATGCATCGCGCGGTTGCGCCGGTCGGCGGCGCGCGCAGCGATCACGACATCTTCGCCGGGCTCGCCGAACGATTCGGCGTGCGCGATGCGTTCACCGAAGGTCGCGACGAGCGCGCGTGGCTCGAATACATGTACGACCGCATCCGCGAAGCATTCGGCGAACTGAACGCCGCGACGCCGAGCTTCGAGGAGTTCTGGAAGAACGGTTCGCTCGCGGTACCCGACACGGATGCGCAACGTGTGATGCTGGAAGCGTTCCGCACCGACCCGGTGGCAAATCCGCTCAAAACGCCCAGCGGCAGGATCCAGCTCTATTCCGAAACGCTGGCCGGCTTCGGCTACGCCGACTGTCCCGGCCACGCGACGTGGCTCGAGAGCGAGGAGTGGCTCGGCGCGCCGCGCGCCGCAACGTTCCCGTTGGCGCTGGTCGCAAACAATCCGGCGTCGCGGCTGCACAGCCAGCTCGACGTCGGCGCGTATAGCCAGGCCTCCAAAGTTGCCGGCCGTGAACCGGTGCGGTTGCATCCCGACGACGCGGCGGCGCGCGGCATCGCTGCCGGCGACGTGGTGCGGTTGTTCAACGATCGCGGTAGTTGTCTCGCAGGCGCCGTGCTGACGACCGACGTGAGGCGCGGTGTAGTGCAACTGTCGACCGGCGCCTGGTTCGACCCGGCCGATCCGCGTGCCGAGATCGCCATGTGTATCCACGGCAACCCGAACATGCTGACGCGCGACATCGGCACGTCGAAGCTGTCGCAAGGCTGTTCAGGACAGCACGCCCTGGTGGAGGTCGAACGCTTCACCGGCGTGGCGCCGCCGGTGAAAGCCTTCGTGCCGCCGGAGATCCAACAGCGTTCCTGATCGGGTCGAGCTACGGTGATGACCTTGCTCACCTCGTTCGACTTCGCGCTTTCCACGCCCTGCGAGTCGACCGCCGACAACGCGAAGTACCACGTGCCGGGCGTCAACGCGATCGTGCGTTGCAACGTCGATGCGCCGCTCACCGAGACCGTCTGCGTATACGTTTTCGGCGCGGTGCCGTAGTAGATCTTGTAGCCGGAGAGCGATGGTAGATCCGTACCGTCGACGTTCTTCGTCGGCGCCTGCCACGACAGCGCCGCTTCACGCAGAGTCACGGTCGTCATCGCCACCGAGTTGCCGGCGCTGCCGGAGCAGTTCAGCGAGTACGTCGTGTCCTGCGTGAGCGGCCCGACGCTCTGCGAACCGGAGGTCGCCTTCGGTCCCGTCCATCCGCCCGATGCGTTGCACGTCGTCACGTTGAGGCCGGACCAGGTCAGCGTGAGTTGGTGTTTCGCGCGACGCTGGCGGGTTCGCCGACAAGCTCGCGGCGGTGGACACCCGGCGGTGACCGTCACCAGACGCTCGCGGTACGTGCGGTGGTAGCCGCCATTGCCCGCGCACGTCAGCGTGAAACTCGAGTTCGCCGTCAAGGCGCCGGTGCTTTGTGTGCCGGACGTGCCTTTCGACCCCGGTCCATGCACCCGACGCTGCACAACTCGTCGCGTTCGTGGTGCTCCATGTCAACTGCGAGGAAGAACCGGACTGACACGCTGCGTCGGTGATGCGGTCAGCGTCACCGTCGGTGCGGCTGTGCCGCATACCGTTACGGTCGCGGTTTTCGCGATCGAACCACCCGTGCCCGTGCACGTCAGCGTGTAGCTCGCGTTGGCGGTGAGCGCGCCGGTGCTTTGCGAACCCGATCGTTCGCTTTCGTGCCGGACCACGCACCCGATGCGGTACAGCTCGTGACGTTGGTGCCGGTCCACGTCAGGTTCGACGCCCGCCGCTGCGACGGATGTCGGGCGATGCGGTCAGCGTGACCGTCGGTACCGTTGACGTCCGATCGCGACCGTCACCGTGCGCGCGATCTGAGCCGCCGCAGCCGTGCACAGGCCAGCGTGATAGCTCGTGTTCTGCGGTCAGTGCGCTCGTGCGTCTGCGTTCCGGACGATCGCTTTCGTGCCGGACCAGCCGCCCGGACGCCGTGCAGCTGGTCGCGTTCGTCGTCGACCAGGTCAGCTTCGAAGTCGCACCGGAGGCGATCGATCGTGGGCGAAGCCGTCAACGTAAGCGTCGGCGCGGATGTCGCTGTACCTCGCTGACGGTCGTCGAGCCACCGCTCCGGTGCAGGTCAGCTTGTACACGGCGTTCGCGGTGAGCGGGCCGTAGTCGCCGTGCCGGACAGCGCTTTGGCGCCGGACCAGTTTCCCGACGCGGTACAACTCGTCGCGCTCGTGGAGGACCACGTCAGCTTCGACGTTGCGCCGGACGCAGAAATGCGGGTGATGCGGTCATCGTAATGGTAGGTACCGATGCCGCGAATGCGTTGCTCGACGAGGCCAGGGCCATCGCAATGAGGAACCAGGAGAGGGTCGATCGAAACGAAGCAATGCACGTACTTTGTCATTCTGCGATTACCATGACAGCGCCGAGGAGCCGCCACCCTGCCGTCTGGTACCGCAAAAGCAACCCGCGTTCTGCCGATTGTCGACGATCGGTCAATGCCGGCATGGACTGACCGGTTCGCGTTCCGACTGAGATGCGCTGAGGTGCTCGGTCCACGCGCACCCTGCCGTGCACGTGGACAGAAATTCGATCGCAGCTGCACTCCTGAAGCGCGCCTGAAGCCGCGCTCGTTGGCGGGCGTCAGCGTGACCGACGGCCACGGAATGCGGTCACCGCCGACGTTCTGCCGAGTCCCGGCGGCACGGGTGACGTCACGAATCTTGTAGGTACCGGTCGGCGATCTTGACCGACTCGCCGCACGGCTATCGGTTTCGCGCGCGTTAGCGAAACGCAACGAGAGTGGAATTCGTGAGTAACGACCTCCTCAGGGGCGTAGACGACCCGATCACCTGCACGTCGAGGTCTGACCGTGAGCGTGGTGGGCCAGTTCGGCGACGGCGGCATACTCGTACCGCACTCAGAGCCGCGCACCGCGTAGCCGCGGCGGACAGTGGGCAACGTCGTATGGAGAACTGTCGGCAGTGCGCGTGGCAGCTGTCATGCTGGTTCGTATTGGGCGCGAAGAACGCGGATCGTCCGCTCACCCTGTCCGTTACGGCTGCCTTTGCGCACCTCGTCGGCCGTGGATGTGACCAGCGTCACATCATCATTTGCACCTGCTCCGCGTTGGTCTAGGGTTTTCTGTACGGCTTTCCATGGCGCTTTGTTGTGAAACCATCGCGTCGCGATTTCGACGCATCCGTGGAAGTTGCAGCAATCGGACGTGAGGTCGCACATGACAACGACCTGCATCGAGGGGCGAGGAAACTTGGCAAGCCGTCGAGACCAGTGGTCCGAAGCTGAAGGGAATGCGACACGGCGGTAGTTGCATCCGTGAAGCGAGGGATCAAAGGCGTAGCTCGCGGCGGAGATTTTCGCGCGCCGGATAGCCCGGTATCATCCGCGGCTCAATTCAAAACCGAAGAGAGCGGACATGGAGATTTCAGGCAGCAAGGCAATCATCGTCGGCGGCGCTTCCGGCATGGCGCTCGCCACCGCAGAAGCGTTCGTCGCGAAGGGCGGGAAAGTGGCGATTCTCGATCTCGAGAAGTCGAAAGGCGCCGAACAGGCCGCGCGTCTGAAAGGAACGTTCCACCCGTGCAACGTGATGGACTACGAAGGCACCGAGAAAGTGATCGGCGAAGCCGTGAAGGCGCTCGGCGGTTTGCACTTCGTCGTGAACACCGCGGGCGGCGGCGTTGCGAAGCGCACGATCGCGAAGGACGGCGCGATGCATCCGTTGGACGACTTCCGCCGCATCATCGATCTCAATCTGATCGCATCGTTCAACGTCAATCGCATCGGCGCGAAGCACATGAGCGAGAACGAACCGAATGCCGAAGGCGAGCGCGGCGTGATGATCAACACTGCGTCGATCGCCGCGTTCGAAGGTCAGATCGGACAGGTGGCCTACACCGCGGCGAAAGGCGGCATCGCGGCAATGACGCTGACGATGGCGCGCGACCTGGGCGCGCTCGGCATCCGCGTGATGACGATCGCACCGAGTCTCTTCGCAACCGGCCTCACCGCCGGCATCCCCGCAGAAGGTGAACTCCAATTGACCAAAGACGCCGCGTTCCCGCGCCGGATGGGCAAGCCGCGCGAGTTCGCGATCATGGCGATCGCGATCTTCGAAAACCCGATGCTCAACGGCAGCACGATTCGCGTCGACGGCGGCCAGAGGTTCGCACCGCGGTAAGGTGCGATTTCGTGATTAGGGGTGGGTGACGGGTGATCGGTGTTGCGGACTCGCTCGAGCCATCCATGGGCGCTCCTTTCGCGACATCCCTGTCGCTCAAGGGTCCGCAACACCGATCACCCGCCACCTTCCACATCAAAGTCGCGCCTTCGCTCGTCGGAGAGGATGAACGCGCGCTTCGCGCGCGTTCACGCACGACACACGATTAACGACGGTGGCGCGACCCAGGCGGAGGTGGGTGAATGTTGCTGAGGACCCTCGAGCGCCATGGATGGCGCGAAAGGAGCGCCCAGGGATGGCTCGAGCGAGTCCGAAGCAGCATTCACCCACCTCCGCCGTGAATCGAAGCTCCGTCCGAAAATCGCCTAACGCGACCCTTGGCCGTCGTCGATCTTGATGACGGCGCCGGTGACGCATTCGGATGACGGCGAGACGAGGAACAGCAGGGTGCTGTCCATCTGCGCCGGGTCGCCGAGGCGTTTGCGCGGAAACGCTTTCGTGATGTCGCCGATCCGCTGCAGCATCCCGTCCATCATTTCCGATGCGAACGCGCCGGGTGCGATGCAGTTGACGTTGATGTTGAAGCGCGACCACTCGACCGCGAGCGCTTCGGTCATCCGCACGATGCCGGCTTTCGTGATCGAGTACAGCGCGGCGCCGCCGCCGTTGTAGTTGAACGCGCCCATTGACGAAATGTTCACCATGCGCCCGGGCAATTCCTTCGCAATCAACCGACGCGCCACTTCGCACGACAGGATGTAGGGTCCGCGCAGGTTCGTATCGAACACCGCGTCGATCAGTTCGTTCGACATCTTGTGGGCGCGTTGCGCATCGGGAATGCCGGCGTTGTTCACGAGGATCGTCACCGGACCGAGCGCGGCTTCGGCGTCCGCCACGACCGATATCAGATTGTCGGAATCGGTCATGTCGAGGCGGATCGGCGCGCATACGCCGCCGAAGGCGCGGATCTCTTTCGCGAGTTCGTCGAGCCGTTCCGTGCGCCGGCCGGTCAACGCGACTTTGGCGCCGGCTTTCGCCAACACGATTGCAAAGCGGCGGCCGAGACCGGAGGTGGTGCCGGTTACGAGCGCGACTTGTCCGGTCAGGTCGACGTTGAAGTTCGGGGTCGGGAATGCGGTCATGCTCAGTGTTCCGTAGGGTTTTCCCGATGATGCCCGATCCGGTCGAGCTTGTCCGGATTGCGAATCGAGTAGACCGTCGCTATGCGACGATCGTCGACTTCGAACGACAACGTGGCAAACACGTCGCCGTTCGCCTCGCGGATCAGAATCGCGGGTGCGTTGTTGATCCAGCATTCCTCGAAGCGGAAATCGTCCGCGTCGCGACCCTTCGTCACGCCGATGAAGAAGCGCACGACCTTGTCGGCGCCGTAGATCGGCCGCAGCGCGGCGAGCGCCTTGCCGCCGCCGTCGGATACGAGCGTCGCGTCGGGTTTGAACAACGACAGCAGAACGCTTTCGTCTTTGGCGACCAGCGCGAGCTTGAAGCGGCGCGCGAGTTCCAACTGCTCGGTGCGCGTCGCCTGAAAGCGGCGCCGGTCTTCGGCCACGCGCTGGCGCGCGCGGGAGACGAGCTGCCGCACCGCCGTCTCGGTTTTGCCGAGCGACGAAGCGATGTCGTCGTATCCGGCCTCGAAGATGTCGTGCAGCAGGAACGCGGCGCGCTCGTCGGGTCCGAGCCGCTCCAACAACAGCAGAAAGGCGACCGACAGGTCATCTGCGAGTTCGAGCTGACGGGGCGCGTCGTCGTTCTCCGGTTCGGCGGTGAGCCACGGTTCGGGCAACCACGGACCGACATAGTCCTCGCGGCGCGCTTTGCGCGACCGCAGCGCGTCGATGCACAACCGAGCCATGGTGGTGCTGAGCCACGCGCCCGGTTCACGTATTTCTTCGCGCGCGGCACGATGCCAGCGCAGGTACGTCTCCTGCACCAGGTCTTCCGCCTCGGCGACGGTGCCGAGCATGCGATAACCAAGCCCGATGAGGCGCGGACGGTGCGCCTCGAAATCGTCGATCCGAGCGTCGTTGGGTCTCATGCGGCGGCGCGCGCGGCGACGACGGTTTCGTCGCCGACGCTCAAGCGTTCGCAGGTGTGCGCGTGGCCGAGGGCGCGCTTCATCGTCGGATAGATGCGCGTTGCCGCGATCGAATACGCGAGCGTCACGAGTCCTTTTTCACCGAAGCGTGCGAGCACTTCTTCGCGCGCGGCGTCCGTCGACTCGTGCGCGAGCACCGCATCGGCCAGCCGCATACCCAATACGGCGTCGCTCGACAGACGTTCGGAGTCGCGCGCGACGATCGCGCGCACCATCGCCGGCTTAACGCCGGCTTCCAGCGCCATGTTGACCACCAGTTGAGCGCACGGCCCGCAGTCTTCGAAACGCACCGACGTGATGCGCGCGGCGAACAGCGCGTCGAGCGACACGCCCTCGCGGTGCGCATTCATGGCCTGCGCCAGTCCGAGTTTCATGAACGCGCCGACCGAGGTGTCGGCGATCTCGTGCATATAAGTGGCGTCGTAGCCGTATCGCTTTTCGAAACGCCGGACGATGGAGTGAAGCAACGGGCGAATCATCGAAGTGCTCCTGAGCGATCTTTTCCAGATAGACGGACGAGCGACCCCGATTGTGACGGACCACGCGCCGCCTCGCAGCCCGCGGCGAATCCGCCGGCGCAATGTAAATTTTTCATCGGCGCTGCAGGATTTACCGGATCGTCCGTTCGGGAAGCCCGAGCAATGGCCGGTAGTCCCACATAGAGTCGAGGGCTGCGCCCGCTTGCACCTTGGAACGAATTTGGCGCGCGTTTTGCCGGCAGTTGTCGGACAGGTTGGAGCCGGACATCCTCCGGGTCGATAGGGGCCCTTCCGCAATCTGTATAAAGTCCGCATGCCGACGCGGTCGATGCCGCGTCGCGTGCCTTTTTTTTCGGCGTGCGGGTCGGTCGACCGCGCGCAATCACCCGCATCTGGAGGACAGATGGCTACGCCCGCGTCACAAGTGAAGCGCTCCACCGGCAAACTCGCCGCCGCCGCAGTCCGCGACGACGCGATCGATCTGAAGAAGCTGCTGCGCGCGCTGCAGTCGGTTCGCGACGGCGACTTCAAAGTACGTCTGCCGAGCGACAAGACGGGCCTGGCCGGCAAGCTGGCCGATGCCTTCAACGACATCGTCGCGCAGAACCAGCGGCTGGCCGACGAGCTCGAGCGGGCCGGACAGAACGTCGGCAAGGACGGCCGCACCCGTCACCGCGTCGCGATGGAGCGGCGCGTCGGCGCGTGGGGCGCGATGGAGAGTTCGGTCAACACGCTGATCGACGATCTGTTGTTCCCGACCAGCGAAGTGACGCGCACGGTTGCCGCGGTCGCGAAAGGCGACCTGTCGCAGACGATGCGCCTCGAAGTGGACGGGCGGCCGCTGAAAGGCGAGTTCCTGCGTTCGGCGACCATCGTCAACGCGATGATCCAGCAGATGAGCGTGTTCACGTCCGAAGTGACGCGCGTGGCGCGCGAAGTCGGTACTGAAGGCAAGCTCGGCGGCCAGGCGCTGGTACCGGGCGTGGCCGGTACGTGGAAAGACCTGACCGACAACGTGAACCTGATGGCCGGCAACCTGACCGGTCAGGTGCGCAACATCGCCGACGTGGCCACCGCGATCGCGAACGGCGACCTGTCGCGCAAGATCACGGTCGACGTGCGCGGCGAGATCCTGCAGCTGAAAGAAGCCATCAACACGATGGTGGATCAGCTGCGTTCGTTCTCCTCCGAAGTGACGCGCGTGGCGCGCGAAGTCGGTACCGAAGGCAAGCTCGGCGGACAGGCGGTGGTGCCGGGCGTGGCCGGCACGTGGAAGGATCTCACCGACAACGTCAACTCGATGGCGTCGAACCTGACCGGCCAGGTGCGCAACATCGCCGAAGTGGCCACCGCAATCGCGCGCGGCGACCTGTCCAGAAAGATCACGGTCGACGTGCGCGGCGAGATCCTCGAGCTGAAGAACACCGTCAACACGATGATCGAGCAGATGAGCGCCTTCACCTCGGAAGTGACGCGCGTGGCGCGCGAGGTCGGCACCGAAGGCAAGCTCGGCGGTCAGGCGCCGGTCGACGGCGTGGCCGGCACCTGGAAGGATCTGACCGACAGCGTCAACTCCATGGCCAGCAACCTGACCGGCCAGGTGCGCAACATCTCCGAGGTCACGATCGCGGTCGCGAACGGCGACCTGTCGCGCAAGATCACGGTCGACGTGCGCGGCGAAATTCTGCAGCTGAAGGAAGCCATCAACACGATGGTCGATCAGCTGCGCTCGTTCGCGTCCGAAGTGACGCGCGTGGCGCGCGAGGTCGGCACCGAAGGCAAGCTGGGCGGCCAGGCGATCGTGCCGGGTGTGGCCGGCACCTGGAAGGACCTCACCGACTCGGTCAACGCGATGGCGACCAACCTGACCGGCCAGGTGCGCAACATCGCCGAGGTGACCACCGCGGTCGCGCGCGGCGACCTGTCGCGCAAGATCACGGTCGACGTGAAGGGCGAAATTCTCGAGCTGAAGAACACCATCAACACGATGGTGGACCAGCTCAACAGCTTCGCGGCCGAAGTGACGCGCGTGGCGCGCGAGGTCGGCACCGAAGGCAAGCTCGGCGGCCAGGCGGTCGTGCCGGGCGTCGCCGGCACGTGGAAGGACCTGACCGACAACGTCAACTCGATGGCCGGCAACCTGACCGGCCAGGTGCGCAACATCGCGGAAGTGTCGACCGCCATCGCGAGCGGCGACTTGTCGCGCAAGATCACGGTGGACGTGCGCGGCGAGATTCTGCAGCTGAAGGAAACCATCAACACGATGGTCGATCAGCTGCGCTCGTTCGCGTCGGAAGTGACGCGCGTGGCGCGCGAGGTCGGCACCGAAGGCAAGCTCGGCGGCCAGGCGTCGTGCCGGGCGTCGCCGGCACCTGGAAGGATCTCACCGACAGCGTGAACTCGATGGCCGGCAACCTGACCGGCCAGGTGCGCAACATCGCCGAAGTCGCCACCGCCATCGCGCAACGGCGACCTGTCGCGCAAGATCACGGTGGACGTGAAGGGCGAGATTCTGCAGCTGAAGGAATCCATCAACACGATGGTGGACCAGCTCAACGCGTTCGCCGCCGAAGTGACGCGCGTCGCGCGCGAGGTCGGCACCGAAGGCAAGCTCGGCGGCCAGGCCGAGGTGAAGGGCGTCAGTCGGCGTGTGGAAGGATCTCACCGACAACGTCAACTCGATGGCGGCAACCTGACCGGCCAGGTGCGCAACATCGCCGAGGTGGCCACCGCCATCGCGCGCGGCGACCTGTCGCGCAAGATCACGGTGGACGTGCGCGGCGAGATTCTGCAGCTGAAGGAAACCATCAACACGATGGTCGACCAGCTCAACGCGTTCGCGGCCGAAGTGACGCGCGTGGCGCGCGAGGTCGGCACCGAAGGCAAGCTCGGCGGCCAGGCCGACGTGAAGGACGTGTCAGCGGCGTGTGGAAGGACCTCACCGACAACGTCAACTCGATGGCGAGCAACCTGACCGGCCAGGTGCGCAACATCGCCGAGGTGGCCACCGCCATCGCGCGCGGCGACCTGTCGCGCAAGATCACGGTGGACGTGCGCGGCGAGATCCTGCAGCTGAAGGAAACCATCAACACGATGGTCGACCAGCTCAACAGCTTCGCGGCCGAAGTGACGCGCGTGGCGCGCGAGGTCGGCACCGAAGGCAAGCTCGGCGGCCAGGCGATCGTGCCGGGCGTCGCCGGCACCTGGAAGGATCTGACCGACAACGTCAACTCGATGGCGCGCAACCTGACCGGCCAGGTGCGCAACATCGCCGAAGTGTCCACCGCCATCGCGCGCGGCGACCTGTCGCGCAAGATCACGGTGGACGTGAAGGGCGAGATTCTGCAGCTGAAGGAGACCATCAACACGATGGTCGACCAGCTGAACGGCTTCGCGGCCGAGGTGACGCGCCTGGCGCGCGAGGTCGGCACCGAAGGCAAGCTCGGCGGCCAGGCGGTGGTGCCGGGCGTCGCCGGCACCTGGAAGGACCTGACCGACAACGTCAACGTGATGGCCAACAACCTGACGAACCAGGTGCGCGGCATCGTGAAGGTGGTGACCGCGGTGGCCAACGGCGACCTGCGCCAGCGCCTCACGGTGGAATCGAAGGGCGAGGTGACCGCGCTCGCGCGACACCATCAACAGCATGACCGACACGCTGGCGATCTTCGCCGACCAGGTGACCAGCGTGGCGCGCGAAGTCGGCGTCGAGGGCCGCCTCGGCGGCCAGGCGCACGTGCCCGGCGCGGCGGGCACCTGGAAGGATCTGACCGCCAACGTGAACCTGCTGGCGGCGAATCTGACCAACCAGGTGCGCGCCATCGCGGAAGTGGCCACCGCCGTGACCAAGGGCGACCTCACCCGCTCGATTCAGGTGGAGGCGCGCGGCGAGGTGTCCGAGCTCAAGGACAACATCAACGCGATGATCGGCAACCTGCGCGCGACGACGGAGCGCAACACCGAGCAGGACTGGCTGAAGACCAACCTCGCCAAGTTCAGCCGCATGATGCAGGGTCAGCGCGATCTCGTGACGGTGGGCAAGCTGCTGCTGTCCGAGCTGGCGCCGCTGGTCAATGCGCAGCAGGGCATCGTGTACGTCATGGACGGCAGCGACAGCGACGCCGCACCTGCAAGCAGCTCGCCAGCTACGCGGACCCGGACGAGAGCCGGGAGCCGCGCCGCTATCGGCTTGGCGCGAGGGCTGGTCGGGCAGGCGCGGCCGATCGCGCAACGCCTGCTGCTCGACGGACATTCCGCGACGATCCGATCCACGTGCGCGGCGGGCTGCTGAGCGCGCGGCCGCGCAACGTCATCGTGCTGCCGGTGCTGTACGAAGGCCACGTGAAGGCGGTCGATCGAGCTCGCCTCCGCTGCAGGAGTTCACCGCCTCGCACCTGGCGTTCCTCGAGCAGCTCACCGGCAGCTATCGGCGTGGTGCTCAATACGATCGAAGCGACGATGCGTACCGAGAGGCCTGCTCGAAGCAGTCGCAGCAGCTCGCCGGCGAGCTGCAGGCGCAGCAGACCGAGCTGCAGCAGACCAACGAGGAGCTGGCCAACAAGGCGAAGCTGCTCGCCGAGCAGAACGCCGAGGTGGAGCGCAAGAACCAGGAAATCGAGCTGGCGCGCCGCGCGCTGGAGGAGAAGGCCGCGGAGCTGGCGCTCACGTCGCGCTACAAGTCCGAGTTCCTGGCCAACATGTCGCACGAGCTGCGCACGCCGCTCAACAGCATCCTGATCCTCGGCCAGCAGCTGTCGGAGAACGCGGACGGCAATCTGCTGCCGACGCCAGGTGGAGTTCGCGCAAGACCATTCACGGCGCCGGCACCGACCTGCTGAATCTGATCAGCGACATCCTCGATCTGTCGAAGATCGAGTCCGGCACGGTGACGGTGGAGTGCGAGGAGCTGCTGTTCACGCATCTGCGCGAGACGCATCGAGCGCAACTTCCGCCACGAGGCCGACGCGCGCAAGCTCTCGTTCACGACGGACTTCGACCCGCGCCTGGGCCGCGCGATCACCACCGACTCGAAGCGCCTGCTGCAGGTGTTGAAGAACCTGCTGTCGAACGCGTTCAAGTTCACCGAGCAGCGGCGGCGTGCGCCTGCACGTGCGGCCTGCGCGAACAGCGGCTGGACGCCGGATCACCCGATCCTCGAGCCAGGTCCGCGTCGGTGGTCGAATTCTCGGTCAGCGATACCGGCATCGGCATTCCGCCGGAGAAACAGCGCATCATCTTCGAGGCGTTCCAGCAGGCCGATGCCGGCACGTCGCGCAAGTACGGCGGCACCGGTCTCGGACTCGCGATCAGCCGCGAGCTGGCGCATCTGCTGGGCGGCGAGATCCGCCTGAGCAGCGTCGCCGGCAGCGGCAGCACCTTCACGCTGTATCTGCCGCTCGACCTATCATGGGCGCCGCCTACGAACAGGCACCGGCAGCCGAAGCCGCACCAGGGCACGCCGCGTTCCAGCCGGTCGCGCTGCCGGTCGCGCGCCGGAGGACATGCCGGACGATCGCGGACGATCTGGCGCCGGGCGACCGGTGCTGCTGATCGTCGAGGACGATCCGCACTACGCGCAGGTGCTGCTCGAGTCTCGCGCGCGACCGCGGCTTCAAGGTGCTGCTGGCGAAGAACCGGCGCGGAGGCGCTGACGTTGGCGCGCAAGTACCCGCCGACGGCGGTCTCGCTCGATGTGTTCCTGCCGGACATGCTCGGCTGGACGGTGCTCAACCAGCTCAAGCGCGACCCCGAAACGCGCCACATCCCGGTGCAGATCCTGACCATCGAGGACGAGCGCCAGTACGGACTCGAGCGCGGCGCGTTCTCGTTCATGACCAAGCCGTCACGACCGAGGAACTCGAGGAAGCGCTCGACCGCATCGACGACTTCACGCAGCCGCGGGTACGCCGCCTGCTGGTGGTCGAGGACGATCCGGCCGAGCAGATGAGCATTGCGGAGCTGCTCGGGCACGACGACGTCGAGATCGTCAGCGCCGGCACCGGCGCCGAGGCGCTCGCGCTGATGCGCGACGGACACTTCGACTGCGTCGTGCTCGATCTGCGCCTGCCGGACATGTCCGGCTTCGAGCTGCTGAGCGAAGTGCAGCGGGATCCGCGGCTGCGCGACACGCCGATCATCGTGTTCACCGGCCGCGAGCTGTCCGAGACGGAGGAGAGCGAGCTGCGCAAGAAGGCGAAGAGCATCGTGCTGAAGGGCGTGCGCTCGCCGGAGCGGCTGCTCGATGAGACCGCGCTGTTCCTGCATCGGGTGATCGCCGACCTGCCCGAGCGCGAAGCAGCGGATGATCGAGAAGCTGCACGAGAGCGACGAGCCGCTGCTCGGCCGCAAGGTGCTGGTGGTCGACGACGACATCCGCAACATCTTCGCGCTCAACAGCCTGCTCGAGCGCCACAGCATGCAGGTGATCACCGCGACCAACGGGCAGGAGGCGATCAAGCTGGTCGAACGCGACCGAGATCTGTCGCTGGTGCTGATGGACGTCATGATGCCGGAGATGGACGGCTACGAGACGATGCGGCGGATCCGCGAGAAACCGAAGTTCCGGATGCTGCCGATCATCGCGCTGACGGCCAAGGCCATGAAGGGCGACCGGGAGAAGTGCCTCGAGGCCGGCGCGTCGGACTACGTCGCCAAGCCGGTGAACACCGACCAGCTGCTGTCGCTGGTGCGCATGTGGCTGCATCGCTGACGGCGCAGCCTGAAGCGGGCACGGCGCATGAACGACAAGGTCAACATCCTGCTGGTCGACGACCAGCCGGCGCGCCTGCTGACCTATGAAGCCGATCCTGGGCGAGCTCGGCCAGAACCTGGTGCGCGCGACTCCGGGCCTCGAGGCGCTCGAGCAAGCTGATGAAGGACGAGTTCGCGGTGGTGCTGCTCGACGTCAGCATGCCGGACATGGACGGCTTCGAGACCGCGCGCCTGATCCACGAGCATCCGCGCTTCGAGAACACGCCGATCATCTTCGTGACCGGCGTGCACATGACCGAGCTCGACCGGCTGAAGGGCTACAAGCTCGGCGCCGTCGACTACGTCTACGTCCCGGTCGTGCCGGAGATCCTGCGCAGCAAGGTCGCGGTGCTGGTCGAGCTGTACTGCAAGCGTCGCGAGCTGCAGGAGCTGAATCAGTCGCCTGGAACGGGCCAATGAGCGCCTCGCGCTGGCGAACAGCACGCTGCAGGCCGAGAAAACCCGCGAACTCGAAGCACTGAACCGCACGCTGCAGCAGCGCCAACGCGGAGCTCGAAGCGACCAACCGCGTTCTGCAGAGCGAGGTGGCCGAGCGCCGTCGCGCCGAAGCCGCGCTGAAGGAGGCCGATCGTCACAAGGACGAGTTCCTGGCGATGCTGGCGCACGAGCTGCGCAATCCGCTCGCGCCGATTCGCAACGCCGTGCAGATCATGCGCAATCGCAAGGTCGACGATCCGCAGCTCGCGTGGGCGCGCGACATCATCGAGCGGCAGGCGATGCATCTGACGCGCCTGGTCGACGATCTGCTCGACGTGTCGCGCATCACCCGCGGCAAGATCAATCTCCGGCGCGATCCGGTGGAGGTCGCCACCTTCATCGCCAGGGCGCTGGAGACCAGTGCGCCGCTGATCGCCGAGCATCGGCACGACCTGACGGTGGACATTCCGCCGGAGCGGCTCGTCGTCGAAGGCGACCTCACGCGCCTGACTCAGGTGGTTGGCAACTTGCTCAACAACGCCGCGAAGTACACCGACTCCGGCGGCAAGATCGCGGTGTTGGCGCGTGTGCACGGCGACTCTGTGGAGATCCGCGTGCGCGACAACGGCATCGGCATTTCGACGGACAAGCAACCAGATATTTTCGCGTTGTTCAGCCAGGTCGATCGCACGCTCAACCGCTCGCAGGGCGGGCTGGGCATCGGCCTCGCGCTGGTGCGCAAGCTCGTCGATCTGCACGGCGGCGCCATCAGCGTGGACAGCGCGGGAGTCAATCAGGGCAGCGAGTTCACGGTGCGGCTGCCGTTGTTCGCGGAGAAGGCGCAAGTCGAGTCGCACACGGTTGCGGGGGTCGACGCCGCGAATGCTCAGCCGAAATACTGCATTCTGATCGCCGACGACAACCACGATGCGCTCGCTACGCTCGATGTGCTGTTGCGGCACGAGGGGCACGCGGTGCATGCGGCGCACGACGGCGAGCAGGCGTTTGCGCTGGCAACCGCATGCCGCCCCGACGTTGCGTTGCTCGACATCGGCATGCCGCGACTCGACGGCTATCTGCTGGCCCGCAAGCTGCGCGAACAGGAGTGGGGCAAAGATACGTTGCTCATCGCAGTGACCGGCTGGGGTCAGACGGAAGACCGGCGCCGCTCGCTCGAGGTCGGCTTCGATGCGCACATGGTGAAACCGCTCGACTTCGGCGAGTTGCGCAAGTTGCTGAGTCGCATACCGGAGCGCGAGAAGGCCCAGGGGATTCGCGCCTGAAGATAACAAGGTAGGATGGCCGTTCCTTTTTTGGAGGTCACCATGAGTAGAGAAGCCTGGATCATCGACGGCGTGCGTTCGCCGCGCGGCGGCGGCAAGCCGGGTGTCGGCAGCATGAGCCACATCCATCCGCAACGAATCCTCGCGCAGGTGCTGAACGCGCTGAAAGACCGCGTCGGTTTCGACCCGAAAGACGTCGAAGACGTCGTGATGGGTACCGGTTCCGGCGTCGGCGATCACGCGATGGACATCGCGCGCATGTCGGTGCTCGACGCCGGTTGGCCGGTGACGACGCCCGGCGTCTCGCTGCACCGGTTCTGCGGATCGGGCCAACAGGCCGTCACGGTGGCGGCGATGGGCATTCTCGCGGGCCACCAGGAGTGCGTGATCGGCGGCGGCGTCGAATCGATGTCGCGTCCGGCGTCGCTGTCGGTCGACGGCTTCACCGCCAACAACGCGCACCTGTACGCGCAGTATCCGCTGGTGCCGCAGGGCATCTCGGCCGACCTCATCGCGACGCTCGAGGGCTTCACGCGTCAGGACGTGCGACGCGCTCGGCGTGCAGAGCCAGACGCGCGCCGCCGAGGCGATTGCAGACGGTCGTTTCAAGCGCAGCGTCGTGCCGATCTACAACGACGACGGCACGCTCGCGCTCGACCGCGACGAATATCCGCGGCCCGGCACCACGATGGAAAGCCTCGCCGGACTCAATCCCGCGTTCGTGAAGATGGGCGCGATAGCGCCGCCCAACGACAAGCGCACGTTCGATCAGATCTGTCAGGCGGTGTATCCGCAGATCAACGGCGTCAATCACGTCCACCACGCCGGCAACTCGTCCGGTGTCGTCGACGGCGCCAGCGCAGTTCTGTTGGCGTCGCCCGACTATGCGAAGGCGCACGGCCTGAAGCCGCGCGCGCGCATCGTAATGAGCGCAACCGCCGGCGCCGAGCCGGTGATCATGTTGACGGCGCCCGCGCCGGCCGCAGAGATCTGCCTGAAGAAAGCCGGCATGTCGAAAACGACATCGATCTGTTCGAGGTGAACGAAGCGTTCGCGGCGGTCGTGCTGAAGTTCAAACGCGAGTTCGGCATCGACGACGAGCGGCTGAACGTGAACGGCGGCGCTATCGCGCTCGGCCACCCGATCGGCGCGACCGGCGGCATGCTGATTCAGACCGCGCTCGACGAACTCGAACGGCGCGACTTGTCGACCGCATTGATCGCGATGTGCACCGGCGGCGGCATGGGCACCGCCACGATCATCGAAAGGATGTAACGTCGATCAGGTGCCCGGCAGCCGTGCGGGGTCGGGCGCCTGCGATGCGGGCCACGGCGCATTGTGTTCCTTCATGATCGCCGCGATCCGCGATTCCCACCGTTCCTTCCCGAACGCCTTGTAGGTCTGGAACGGATTGCAGTACTCGCGCATCCGGAACGCCTTGCCGTTCCGGCTGGTGATTTTCGAGAAATAGCGCTGTTCGTATTTGCCGCCGAAGATCGTGTCGCCGCCGCCGGTCGATTCGATGATGACGGTGTCCGGTTCCGACGTCGGATACGCCGCGATCAACTGCGTGGAGAATTTCGGCACGACTTCGAGCAGTAGCTCCATGAAGAACCCGCAGGCGCGGCGGCCGACGATGTAGATCGGCGTTTCGAACGTCGGGCCTTCCCAGATCGCGTCTTCGTCGAGCGCTTCCAGCCAGATCTCGCGTTGCTCTGCGAGCGTCGTCTTCACTCCGCCGAATGCGGCGTTGATGCCGCGCGGTTGGGATGCCATCGTCGTGTACTCCGTTTCGAATCGTGTCGACCCATCTTAAGCGGTGCGAAGTTTCGATTCACGCCGGCGGCGCGATCGTCAGCATCTCGAGCGCATTGGCGCCGCGGATGCGTTCGCGATCTGCCTCGGAGATCGCGGCCTGGGCGATCTGTTGCAGCGGGTCGGTCATACCCATGTCGAACGGATAGTCGGTGCCGATCACCACTTGCGATGCACCGACCATCCGCACGAGGTGTTCGAGTGCTTGTGGCGTGTACACCAGCGAATCGAACCAGATGCGCTTCAGGTAGGTGCTCGGCGCGTGCGCCATCGTGCGGCTCTCGGGGCGAACTGCGTAGCCGTGATCGGAGCGCCCGATGTAGCTCGGCAGGTAGCCGCCGCCGTGCGCGGCACACAGCTTCAGGCGCGGATGCCGGTCGAGCGTGCCGCCGAAGATCAGGTGCGACAGCGCGAGCGTCGTTTCGATCGGCTGGCCGACGATGTTCGACAGGTAGTAAGGCTGCACACGCTCGTCCAGCGTGCAGCCGAGCGGGTGCACGAATATCACCGCACCGAGCGCTTCGGCGCGCGACCAGAACGGATCGTGGCGCCGGTCCGCGAGTTCGGCGCCGTCGATCAGCGTCGAAATCTGGCAGCCGCGCAGACCGAGGGTTTTCACTGCGTGCGTGAGTTGTTCGGCCGCGAGATCGGGATGTTGAAGCGTGACGGTCGCAAGCCCAACGAATCGATCGGGGTGCGCGGCGCAGAGCGATGCGAGGTGTTCGTTCGCCGCTTGCGCGATCGCCTGCGCGAGGTCGCGGTCGGCCCAGTAGTAGTACTGCGTCGGCGACAGGCTGACCGCCTGCATGTCCACACCCATCGCATCCATCGCGGCGAGTCGCGTTGCGACGTCGGTCAACTTCGGCAGGTAGTCGCTCGCGAACAGCTGCCGGTTGTGCTGCGTCGACGCGACGCCCGCGGCCACCGCCTGCTGGTGCAGCGCCGCTGCGCGTTCCGGTCGGTCGGCGACCAGCGCTTCGACCGCCGGCACCAATAGGTGGGCGTGAATGTCGACGACGCGCGTGCTCATGTGCCGCTCCGGAAAGACGGGTTGCTCATCGTACGCGGAGTGGATAGTTTCGTCGGCTTCCCAAACGGCGGCCAAGATTTGAGCGACGTACTCGACAATCCTGCGTGGCATGCGCTGACCGGTCGACAAGCGACGCAAGGCGAGCGCAGCGATCGTTCGGCGCGCTATCAGCCGGAGATCTCGCCGCTCGCCGCGGTGCGCGAGTGCACGACCGACGCGCTCGACGAACTGGCGACGTTGTGCGGGCGCGATCCGGTTGCGTTGCTGTGCGACACGCGCGAGTTGCCGCGCAACCGCTTTCGTTTGATGCGCACCAACGTCGTGCGGCAACTGTGTTGCGAGGCGCCATGTGAAGCGCTGACGGTGCCGCACGTGCGGCTCGGCGGATCCGACGCATCCGATATGGTTGCGCTGGTGAAACTCACCGAGCCCGGACCGTTCGCGCCGCGCACGGTCGAACTCGGTTCGTATATCGGGGTTCGCGACGGGCGCGAGGCGGGCGGCTGGTCGCGATGGCCGGCGAACGCTTGAAACCGCCGGGCTGGGTCGAAGTCAGCGGCGTATGCACGCATCCCGACGGACGGGGTCGCGGTTACGCGATCGGTCTCGTGTCGAACGTGACGAACGCGATCTTTGCGCGCGGCGAACGTGCGTTCCTGTACGTGGCGATCGGCAGTCCGTCGGAGAGAACCGCGACGCGGATCTACGAGCAACTCGGTTTTCGGTTTCAGCGACAGCAGTACGTGCACGTGCTGCTGCCGCAGTCGGACTAGCTGCGCATCCGAACTAGCCGCCGAAACGAGGCGGGCGTTTTTCGACGAATGCTTTGAAGGCCTCTTTCGCGTCGGCGTGCGCCATCACTTTCGAGTGGCGTTCGGTCTCGAGCTTGATGTACGACGCGAAATCGAGCTTTTCCGCGTCGACGAAATTGCGCTTCATTTCTCGTCAACGCATGCGGCGGAGCGGCCGCCAGGCGTGCGGCGATCTTGCCGACTTCGCCGCGCAACTGATCGCAACTGGAAAGACGCGACTCACCAGCCCCCACTGCAGCGCTTCCGCCGCGCCGAATTTCTCCGGCAGGAAATAGAGTTCGCGCGCTTTCGCCGCGCCGACGATGCGCGGCAGCGTCCACGGCCCGCCCATGTCGCCGGCAGACGCAACGTTCAGAAACGCCGTGCTGAATATCGCGCCGTCGGCCGGCGAAGCGGAAGTCGCACGCGTTCGCCCAGCCGAGACCCGCGCCGGCGCACGTGCCGTTGATCGCGGCGATGGTCACTTGCGGCATCTCGTGCAGCAGCACCGGCACGCAGAAGTGATGTCGGCGAACTCGCGATGTCGCTTTCGCCCGCGACGTAGTGCTTGAGGTCGGCGCCCGGGCAGAAGCCACGACCTTCACCGGTGAGCACCAGCACGCGGACGTCGGTGCGTTGCGCGATGCTCGGCCAGACAATCGTGCGTTTCGACGAGCATCTGGTTCGTCATGCTGTTCATGCGTTCTGGACGGTTCATGCACCAGCCAGCCGATTCCGCCGTCTGGACGTCCAACTTGATCGTTTTCTGCTGTTCATTCCCTTGCTCCCAGTCGTGCGAACGTAGGTTGTCGTTTCTCGATCAGTGCTGCGGCGCCTTCGCGCGCGTCGGGTGCGCCGACGAACTTCCATTGGCTGGCATCGGCCTCGCGCAGCGCCTCCTCATAGCCGGTGCCGAGATGCCGATACAGCAGCCGCTTCGTTTCTGCGACCGCGGCCGGCGACGATGTGACCGCAAGGCGGCGCACGTAGTCACATGCGGTCGACAGCAGCACATCCGGTTCGACGACCGATTCGACGAGACCGAAACGCAACGCCGTTTCGGCGTCGATGCGATCGCTCATCCACAACAGATCGAGCGCGCGGCCGACGCCGACGAGACGCGGCAGCAGCCAACTCGAACCGTGCTCGGCGATGAGCCCGCGTTTCAGGAATACCGTGGTGAAGCTCGCTGCCGACGATGCGATGCGCAGGTCGCTCATCAGCGCCAATATCAGGCCGCCGCCCGCGGCGACACCGTTGATCGCGCAGATCACCGGCTTCGGCACCTGCAACAGATAGCTGAAGATGCCGGGTAGCTCGCCAGACGCAGCGGACTCTTCGGCGCGCGGTGCGGCGGGTGCGGAGGTGACGGCTGCAAGCGTCGCAGCGTCGAGCCCGGCGCAAAAGCCGCGACCGTTGCCGGTGATGACGATGCCGACCACGCGCGTGTCGGTTGCGCACGCATCGATCGCAGCGCGGATTTCGCGCAGCGTGTCGTACGTGAACGCGTTCAGTTTGTCGGGGCGATTCAGGCGCAGCACCGCCACCGGGTCGTCGATGGTCAGTTCGATGTCGCGGTACGTCATACCAGGTTGAACCTCATACCGCAGGCGTACACCTGATTGCCGCTAACCTTCGTGCCACGCGCTTTCGCGGTGGCGAGAATCGCGGCGCGATCGCGCGCGACGATGTCGAGCCCGCCCAGCCCCTCCGGACGGCCGTCGGCACACGGCACGAACCGCACGGTGCAGTTGTCGAGTTCGATCGACGGTTTGGCGCCGCCATTCACCGCGCATTTCGGCGATCTCCGCCCAGCGCGCCGCGACGGCCGCGGGTTCGTCGGCCTGCACTTCCACGGCCGCAATCCGCGTCACGCGGTCGGTACGCAGCGCCGCTTTCCAGTTCGCGCCGCCGGCGGGCTCCCACGGACCATCGGCGTCGTGAGCGCCTTCGCCGAGTTGTTGGTCGATCTCGAAGAACGATCCGCCCGTGTCTTTCGGATGCATCTGCATGTTGCGGAATTCGTGCGTCTCGAACTGATTGACGATGCGCACCCCGAGTTGCTCCACCCGTTTACGGCGCGGCGCGTGATCGTCGCACTGGGTGATCACCATGTAACCGCCGGCGCCGCCGCGGCGTTCGAGATAGCGCCCCCCAGCGGTGCCGTCGCGGGTCGGTGCGACGATTTCGATGAATTGATTGCCGAGCGGAAGCAGCGCGTTGACGAGGCCGAAGTGCGCGACGCCGGGATCGCGGAAACACACCTCGAGGCCGAACAGCGATTTCAGTTCGTCGACGGCGGGCTCGAGTTCCGGAGCCACCAATGCGATCTGGCGTAGACGTAGCCACATGATCCGACCTCCCCCCGGAAAATAGTGCTGGCTCGGGAGTCTATGCCATGGCAAAAAGGGTGGCCATCATTGAACGCAGTACGCAGCAAGCAACGCAGGAATGTCAGATGGATAGACAGCAGATCATCGCCGAACTGACCGCCAAGGGCGGTGCATTCGAGACGCGCGAAACCACGGTCGTTGGCGTGCCGATGACCGTGTACGCGAACGCGCCGCCGTCGATGCGCGCGGTGTTCGAGTCGACGAGCGCGTTCGCCGACCGCGAATTCCTGATCTATGACGACGAGCGCTGGACCTACGCCGACCTGCATCTGCGCGTCCGCGCGCTCGCGCATTTGCTGCACGACCGCGGCATCCGGAAAGGCGATCGAGTGGCGATCGGCATGCGCAACTATCCCGAATGGGTGCTGGCGTTCTGGGCGTGTCAGGCGATCGGCGCCGTTGCGGTGACGTTGAACGCGTGGTGGACCGGCGACGAACTGAACTATGCGTTCGAGGATTCCGGCGCGCGCGCGGCGATTCTCGACGGCGAGCGCGTCGAACGCATCGCGCCGTACCTGTCGAAGTTGCCGCTCGAAGTGGTGCTCGGCGTGCGCGACGCGGTGGGCTCACCGCACGCGGAGTCGCTCGACGACGCGCTGAAGGACTATCTCGATCGCGATCGGCTGCCGGAAGTAGACATCAGTCCCGACGACTACTCGACGATCATGTACACATCCGGCACCACCGGTCGCCCGAAAGGCGCGCTGGCGACGCATCGCAACCACGTCACCAACCTCACCAATACGTTTCTCGGCGGTGCGGTGTCGGCGCGGCTCGCGGGTGTGACGCCGCCGGCGAATCCACCGCAATCGGTGTCGCTGCAGACGTTTCCGTTCTTCCACATCGGCGGCTTGAGCGGCTTGTACGTCAACAGTGCGTTGGGGGCGAAGGTCGCGCTGATGTACAAGTGGCAGCCGGACCAGGCGCTCGAACTCGTGCAACGCGAACGCGTGTCGTCGATCGCCGGCGTGCCGACCGTGGTGCGACAACTGCTCGAACGCGCCAAAGAGCGCAACCTCGAACTGAGTTCGCTCGCCGGCATCGCGTCGGGTGGCGCGCCGGTGCCGCCGGACCTGATCGACACGATCGGTTCGCAGTTCGCGAAGCGCGTTGCACCGGGCAACGGTTACGGTCTCACCGAAACGACGTCGGCGATCATCAGCAACGGCGGCGCCGATTATTTCGCGCGGCCGGACAGCGTCGGCAGAACGGCGCCCGTGGCGGAAGCGCGGGTGGTCGACGACAGCGGCGTGGACGTGCCCGACGGACAGATCGGGGAGATCTGGATCAAGGGGCCGAACGTCGTTCAGGGTTACTGGAACAAACCGGAAGCAACGGCCGAGGCGTTCACCAACGGCTGGTTCCACACCGGCGATCTCGGCTATCGGGATCCGAGCGGCTTCTTCTATGTGGTCGACCGCAAGAAAGACGTCGTGATCCGCGGTGGCGAAAACGTCTATTGCGCCGAAGTGGAAGCCGTCTTGTTCGAACACCCGGCGGTGCTGGACGTCGCGATCATCGGTCTGCCGCATCGCATGCTCGGAGAAGAAGTGGCCGCCGTCATCGAGGCACGCCCGAATCAGACGATCGACCCCGAGGAAATCCAGGCGTTCGTTGCGACGCGGCTGGCGCGCTTCAAAGCGCCGACCCAGGTACTCATTTCCGACGGCCCATTGCCGCGCACGGCGACGGGCAAAGTACTGAAGCGGGAACTCAAACAAAAATACTCTGTGTGACGCAACTTAGCTTGATCGTTGGGGGGAGAAACGCGATGCGAGTTCTGTTGGTGGGTTTGTTGGCGCTGGTCGCTTCGTGCGGCGATCCGATCATGATTCTGCCGGGCGGCGCGCTCAAAGGAACGGCCGCAACCGCGCCGGCGGACTGGTCGTCGGTTGCCGGCCGTCAAGACGATTCAAGTCGAGTTCCGTCCCGAAAGACCCGTACTCGCACAACATCTGGGGCGTAGGGATCGGTCCGGATCTCTACATCGCGACCGGGGCGAAAGGCACGCGCTGGACGCCGTTCATCGCGGAAGATCCGAACGTGCGGGTGCGCGTGGGCACCGAGTTGTTCGATCTCAAGGCGGTGCCCGTCACCGACGACGCCGAGCGCACGCGCGTGGCCGAGGCGTATACCAAGAAGTACGACGTGAAAGCCGACGACAACTGGGTGGCGGCCGGACTGATCTACAGGCTCGACCGGCGCATCTGATTCTCGGATTCGAGATCCAATCGATCGATGAGGTCCAGCAGCGCATCCGCGGTGCGGTGCGCTTCGATCACCGGATCGAGGTGCGTGCCGTCGATTTCGACGACCGGCCAGCCTCGCGTCGCGGCATCGCGCGCCTCCGTTGCGTACGTCTTCGAGAGGCGCAGATAACCGCAGCGTCGCGCGTGCCATGGCGGCACCTCCGCGCTGTCGTCGAACCACGCGCGCGTCAATCGAGGCAGGTCGCTTTCGAACTGTGCGCGCAAGGCCGCGTCGACGATCGCCTGCTGCAGACGATGCGTACCCCACCAGTGCGACCAGGGCGGCAAGCGGCCGCGTTCCGCGGGCAGCGTGTCGATGAAGCGCAGGAACTCCGCGTCGGCCGGCGCAACCCGGCCGTCCGACGGCGGCACGCGCGCGTCCATGAAGATCAGCATCGCCGCATCGGTGCGCGCGGCCAGCGATGGCAGCAGCAGACCCGCGGCGCTATGCGCGGCCAGGATCGGTCGATCTGTATCGCCGAGCTGATCCACCAATCGCGCCGCCCATTCGCGCCACGGCGTTGGACCGTTCGCGTCGGTCGCAGGTGTGGGTACGCGGCACCGCCAGCCGCGACCTTCGAGCGCTCGAGCCGTTGGTAAGAGCGACGCCGCGCCGACGAGCGGACTGTGGATCAGAACGAGGTCGCGCAGCGCGGTCTCAGGCCGATTGCGACGATGCGATCGGCATCACCGGTGCGACGCCCAACGTTTTCACCGGCACGCCGAGCAGGCCGTGCAGATTCTTGTGGAAGTGCACGATGGCTTTTTCGAAGTAGCCATACGTGAAGTGCTCGTTCGCGCCGCTCGCAATGCCGTTCTGAATGCCGCGAATCACCGCCGCGTCTTCCTTGCCGCCGGTGTCGCTGACGAATTCGGCATCGCGCGTCGCTTTCGCATCGGGTCCTTCGTTCACCGCCTCACCGCGATTCGTCAGGCGATAGGTGTGGAAGCGGGTTTGTCCGGTCGTTAGCGGTTCGAGCACGGACATCGTGGTGTGATTCGACAGCACCGCGATGATCACGTTCGGGAACAGGTGATACACGTACGTGACGTAGCCGGCGATGTCGCGTTGTTCCGGCGGTAACGCGCGGAGCTTCTCGATGCGCCGGAACGGAAATGTCACGCGGCTGTTGCGGCCGAACGTCTCGATCAGCGTCAGGTTGTCGTAGCCGTACGGAAAGAACGTCGTCTTGTGCGTCGGCTTGATGTGATACCCCTCGAGGTTCGCCTCCATGAACAGCTTCCAGTTCACGTCGGAGACGTTTTCGCTCGCGGCGAAGATGCGCTGGTCGCTCGAAATCAGATCCGGCAGACCGTCGAGCGCGCCTTCGGACGCGGCACCCGGAATCTGCGTCACGAAGACGAGCCCGCATTTCTCTTCGACCGGCACCGGCACCAGGCCGTGGTCGGCCTTGTCGACGTCCGGAAAACCCTGATCGTGCGGAATGTGGTGCAGGCGTCCATCGAGCCGGTAAGCCCAGCCGTGGTAGCCGCAGACGAAGGCTTTGGTGCAGCCGCTGCCTTCGGCGAGACGCATACCGCGATGCCGGCACGCGTTCCGAAATGCGCGAACGCGGCCGTCGTCGCCGCGCACCACGACCAGCGGCGTCCCCGCCGCGTTACGCGCGACGTACGAGCCTGCTTCGGGCAGCGCGGCGGACGGACAGAACGGCACCGGCAAGCGCCGCAGCAGGTCGAGTTCGGCGCCGAAACGCTGCTCGGAGCGGTAATTCACCACCGGCTCGCGCCACGTTTCGGTGCCCATATCGGTGGATTTGCCGTCGATGTGATCGAGTACGCGCTGGCATACCGCGCGATCGTCCAGCAGTGATTCCATGATGCGTCGTACCGGAAGTCGTTGATTGCGATGATCCGCCCGGCCGCGAAGCGCCGCAAGACGCGTGGCGGCAAGCGGGAGACGGTTCGCCGCCGTGTGAAATAGAACCTCTTAATCACAGCAACTTCTTGATCCGACTAGACATAACCATGTACATTCCGCGCTCGTTTTTTCAAGCACGTCGCGATCGCTCCACACCCGGTGCGAGTTCACTGGCGTAACCAAGAATTTTTAACAGGGCTAAATCGTGGCTAGGCAAAAAGAGCTCAAGCTTTACCGCAACATCGGCATCATCGCGCACATCGATGCGGGCAAGACGACCACCACCGAGCGCGTGCTGTATTACACCGGCAAGAAGCACCAGATCATCGAGGTGCACGACACCAAAGACGGCAAGGCCAGCACCACCACCGACTACCTCGAGCAGGAACGCAAGCGCGGCATCACGATCCAGAGCGCCGCCGTGTCCACCGAGTGGAAGGGCTACCAGATCAACGTCATCGACACGCCCGGGACACGTCGACTTCACGATCGAGGTGAACCGCAGCCTGCGCGTGCTCGACGGCGCAGTGGTGGTGTTCGACGGCGTTGCCGGCGTCGAGCCGCAGACCGAGACGAACTGGCGCCTCGCCAACCAGTACAACGTGCCGCGCATCTGCTACGTCAACAAGATGGACCGCATGGGCGCCAGCTTCGCGCATTGCGTGAAGGGCATCCGCGAACGCCTCGGCGCCAACGCGGTGCTGTGCCAGATCCCGATCGGCAGCCAGGACGAATTCGTCGGCATGGTCGACCTCGTGGCCGGCGTGCGGCTACGTCTGGGAGTCGGACGACAAGGACGCCGAGTGGGAAACGGTCCCGCTCGATCAGCTGAAGGACCGCTTCAAGTTCGCGCTGCCGACGCGACAACGAATGGATCGACCGGATTCCCGAACTGCGCCAGGAGCTGCTCGAGACCGCGCTCGCGATGGACGACGATGCGTTCATGCGTCTCGTCGAAACGGGCGAGTTCGATCCGGACGTGCTGAAGGCATGCATCCGCAAGGGCTCGGTGAGCGGCAAGCTCGTGCCGGTGCTCTGCGGTTCGTCGTTCAAGAACAAGGGCGTGCAGCAGCTGCTCGATGCCGTCATCGACTACCTGCCGTATCCGGGCGAGAACGGCGGCATCTCGATGGTCGACGTCGACGGCAACGTCATCGGCGAGCAGGAAGTCACCGACGACGCGCCGGCGCGCGCGCTGGCGTTCAAGGTGATCAACGACCAGTTCGGCACGCTGACGTTCGTGCGCATCTATTCGGGCGTGATCAAGAAAGGCGACACGCTGGCGAACGTCACGCGCGGCAAGAAAGAGCGCGTCGGACGCATCGTCGAAGTGCAGGCGAACGTGACCAAGGACATCGAGGAAGCGCGCGCCGGCGACATCTGCGCGTTCGTTTCGATGAAGGAAACCGAGACCGGCGACTCGCTGTGCGATCCGGCGCATCCGGCGCTGCTCGAGCGCATGCGCTTCCCGGATCCCGTGATCAGCGTGTCGGTCGAACCGAAGATCGCGCGGCGACATCGACAAGACTGTCGACGGCGCTCTACAAGATGGTGAAGGCCGACCCGTCGTTGCGGCTGCAAGTCGACCAGGAAACCGGCCAGACCGTGCTGCGCGGCATGGGCGAGCTGCACCTCGAGGTGACGATCGACCGCATGCGCACCGAGCTCGGCGTCGAAGCCAACATGGGCAAGCCCAAGGTCAGCTTCCGCGAAGCGTTCGGCACGCACCGTCGAGCACATCTACACGCACAAGAAGCAGTCGGGCGGTTCCGGCCAGTTCGCCGAAGTGAAGATGATCTTCGAGCCGCTGCCGAGACGGGCACCGGCGTCGAGTTCATCGACGAGATCGTCGGCGGGCGCATCCCGCGCGAATTCATCCCGTCGGTCGAGCACGCGATCAACACCGAGTCGCAAGAGCGGCCAGATCGCCGGCTACGAAGTGGTCGACTTCAAGGCGCGCCTGCTCGACGGCAAGTACCACGACGTGGACAGCTCGGCGCTCGCGTTCGAAATCGCCGGCCGCGCGTGCTTCCGCGAAGCGCACAAGGCGAGCCAGCCCGAAGTTGCTCGAGCCGATCATGCGCATCGAGGTGGTGATCGAAGCCGACGTACCTCGGCGACGTCATCGGCGACATCAACCGTCGCCGCGGCCAGGTGACCGACCAGGGCCAGAAAGGACCCGCAGGCTTTCGTGCAGGGTTTCGTGCCGCTGGCGGAAATGTTCGGCTACATCAACTTCCTGCGTTCGGCCACCAGCGGCCGCGGCACGTTCACGATGGAGTTCGACCATTACGCCGAAGTGCCGCAAGGCATGGTGGACGCGATCCTCACCAAGAACGGTCGTTCCTGATCGGTAGAGGCCTCCAAAACCGTCCATGCTGCTGACACTGGTCATCCTCTACCTTCTGGTCACGATCGCGATCGGATTGTGGGCGGCCAAGCGGGTCAAGAACACCGCCGACTTCGCGATCGCGGGTCGGCATCTGCCCCTCATCATGATCGTTACCACGACGTTCGCGACGTGGTTCGGCGCCGAGACGGTGCTGGGCATTCCCGCGACGTTCGTGCAGGGCGGCCTGCACAGCATCGTCGAGGATCCGTTCGGCGCCGGCACGTGTCTGATCCTGGTCGGCCTGTTCTTCGCTGCGAAGCTCTACAAGATGACGCTGCTGACGATCAGCGACTACTACCGGGAACGGTTCGGTCGCACGATCGAAGTGGTGTGCTCGCTGATCATCATCCTGAGCTACCTCGGCTGGGTGTCGGCGCAGGTCACCGCGCTCGGCCTGGTGTTCAATCTGCTGTCCGACGGCGCGATCTCGATACCGGTCGGCATGATCATCGGAACCGCTTCGATCCTGGCGTACACGCTGTTCGGCGGCATGTGGTCGGTTGCGGTGACCGACTTCATGCAGATGATCATCCTGGTGATCGGCCTCGCGATCATCGCGATGTTCGCGGCCGACCAGGCGGGCGGCGCCGACAAGGTCATCGCGCTGGCGACCAGCAAGGACCTGTTCCAGTTCTGGCCGGAACCGACCTTCACCGACACGGTGGCGTTCTTCGGCGCGGCGATCACGATGATGCTCGGCTCGATCCCGCAGCAGGACGTGTTCCAGCGCGTGATGTCGGCGCAGCGACGTCCAAGCGGCCACGCGCGGCCCGGTGATCGGCGGCGTCTGCTACATCCTGTTCGCGTTCGTGCCGATGTTCCTCGTCACCAGCGCGCTGATCATCATGCCGGAGCAGGCGACGACGCTGCTCAAGGAAGATCCGCAGAAGGTGCTGCCGACGCTGGTGCTCGAGCACATGCCGTTCGTCATGCAGGTGCTGTTCTTCGGCGCGCTGCTGTCGGCGCTCAAGTCGACCGCCTCGGCAACGCTGCTGGCGCCGTCGGTGACGTTCGTCGAGAACATCTGGCGGCAGTTCTGCCCGCAGCGAAGGCGACAAGACAGACCTGTTGACGATGCGCGTACCGGTGCTGGTGTTCGCGCGTCTGCGTCTGCACGTACGCGATCGCGCTGCAGGGCACGTCGATCTACGAACTGGTCTCGGGCGCTTACCAGGTGCACGCTGGTCGGCGCATTCGTGCCGTTGGTCGCGGGCCTGTACTGGAAGCGCGCGAGCACGCAAGGCGCGATCTTCTCGATCGTGCTCGGCGTGCTGACGTGGGTGCTGTTCCTCGCGACACCCGCCGGTGACACGTTCCCTGCGCAACTGGCCGGCTTCCTGATGGCGTGGGTAGGCCTCGCGCTCGGCTCGCTCGGACCGCAGACGATCCGCAACCGGCACGGCTCGCACCATCACATCGTCGGCGTGCACGGCTGAGCCGACGCTCGACTACCAGCTTCCTTTGCGTGTCGGCGCGCCCGGACCGCTGTACGCGTTGGTGTATCCCGGTTCGACGGCGTACTGCACTGCGGGGAATGTCGTCAGCGCCTGCGTCCAGGCGCTGACGAGTTCGTCTTCGGCCGCGTAGTCGAACGGATCCTGCAGATTGCGCTCCTCCGATCCGCCCGGCCGCGGCGGATGCTCGTTCAACCATCGCGCGGTGCGCGCGAACGCATCTCTGGCCGCAACCACGTCCGTGTAACCGAGTTCCGTCTTCAGTTTCGTCAGATCGAACACGCGATGCGTATTCGTCGGTTGTCCGACCAACGGCCGCGCGCAGGCGGCGAGTTCGTACGGGATCGAGATGACGTCCCAGCGATGATCGAGCGCGTCCGCGACGACGTCGACGACTTGCCGCAGCGTCAACGCATCGGCGTCACCGCAGTTGTAGACCTGACCGGCTGCGGCGTCGGGACGATCGACCGCGAGCAGAACGGCGTGAGCGATGTTCTCGGCATAACCGCAGTGATGCAGCGTCAGGCCGCCGTCGGCCAACACGATGTACGGGCGCCGATCGCGTATGCGTCGAACGATGCACCACTCGCGCGGCACGAGTTGGTACGGACCGTAGACGAGCGGATAGCGGAAGTGCGTCGCGGTCGGATGCGATTCGAACACGACGGCTTCGGAACGGAACACACGGTAGCCCTTCTCGTCTTCGGATCGGTCGGTCGACTTGGCCCAATCTTCAGCGATGGGAACCGGCAGTCCATGCGGCGTCAATACAGCGGGATTGGAGTAACCGCGATACGCCGGTACGCCGCCGATCGAAATGAACCGTTCCGTTCTGCCGCGCATGACTTCGCACGTACTGCGCAACCGGCCGTACGCCGCGATCGTGAGGTCGAAGGCGCGGCCCGCAAGCGCGGCTTCGAGGGCGGCGCCGTCGAAGGGATCGGTGTGAATGTGTTCGACCTGCGCGGGTATTTCGGCGACTTCGTGCCGGCCCGTGTGCAGGATCGACACCGTATGGCCGCGTCGCAGCAAGCCGTTGACGATGAAGTGCCCGGTAGGACCCGTACCGCCGATGACGAGACTCTTCACGTCGGTTCCTCGCAGATCGTTTGCCGGCGACTGAGCGGAGCCGCTCAGCTCCGCTGGGCCACCCACGCGCCGATCAGATCGGCGACGTCGTCGCGCGCGTTCTTCGGATTCTCGAGATAGTGATCGCCGGTGATGAACTGCAGCGTTTTGTCGGTGGCCCCCAACGCATCGTGTATGCCGCGCGCGTCGCTTGGAAACACACCGGTGTCGGCCATGCTCTGCACGACCAGCGCGGGAACCTTGATGCGGGCAAGGTGTGGCGCACCGCGACAATGCGAGTGCGCGCAGGCTCCACATCGACAGCCACGTGCGCAGCGTATTCGTCAGCCCGATGCCGCGCGGCGAGAAGTTGGCGACCTTAGGATCGCCCGCGTAGCACACGCCCACGGGGCGATCGGACGGATCGAGCGCGCCGTCCATGAGGCGCGGGTCGGCCCACGTCCGCTGCAGGATGAACGCGCGATCGAACAGGCCGAGACGCTTCAGCTGATCGAGCTGCGACCATACCCAGTCGGTGATCCTGTCGTTGCGCTCTTCCTGCGCGGTGCGATAGCGCTCGATGAAATCGGCGGAGTAGGGCGGACCGTTGTCGGGGTTGAACATGTTGAGCGATTGATCGATCAGCGTCGGATCGCGTTCGTCGGTGACGGACGGATCCATCCACGCGGTCAGCACTTCGGGTCTGCCCGCGTGCGCGCACAGCGAGACGTAGAGATCGGCCGCAATCAGTTCGTTCACTGCCGGCGGCAGTTTCGCGCCCGCCGTTCCGGTGATGTTCGGGTCGACTGCTTGCGACTGATACGCGCCCATCAGCGAGCCGCCGCCGGAGTTGCCAAGAATCACCACGCGTTCGACGCCGGCCTGTTCCTTCAACCAGCGCACGCCGACGCCGATGTCGATCAGCGCGTGTTCCAGAATGAAGAACGCTTCGTTGCCGCGAAAACGCGTGTTCCAGCCGAGAAAACCGAAGCCGCGTTGCGCCATGAAGTCGCCGAGGTAGTGCTCGCTGAAGTCGACGTTGTAGTGCGTGGCGATGAACGCGATCTTCGGTCGCTTGTCCTTCGGCCGGTGATACAGGCCCTGGCAGGGATAGAAGCCGGCGCCGTTGCGCGGCGCCGTCGGCGAAACGAGCGACACGAATTCGCGTTCGATGGATGGCACGAATATTCCCTGGTTTTCCGACGAGCGCGCAGTATGGCGCATTGTGCGAAGCCTCGTTATACGCTTGCACGTCCGACCACTGAATTCGCGCATGAACGAGCCGACCTTCGACCATATCCGCATCGACACCGATATCAACATCGGCGGCGCCGTCGCGCACCTCGTCTTCGATCGCCCGCACGTACGCAACGCGCTGAACGAGCCGATGATGCAGGAGATTGGTGTGGCCGTGGACTACCTTGCCGGTCGGGCCGATTTGCGCGTGGTGGTGCTGCGCGGCGCGGGTGGCCACTTCTGCGCGGGCGGCGACCTCAACATGATGGTCGACACGCCGCCGCGCGCCGAGGACGGAAGTGACCCGGAAAAGGCGCGCTACCGTCGCTTCGGTGAGATGTTGCAGCGTCTGAATGAGCTGCCACAGGCGGTCGTTGCCGTCGTCGAAGGCACGTGCGTCGGCGGCGGTTTCGGCATGGCCGCGTGTGCGGATCTGGTCATCGCGGGCACGAACGCGCGTTTCGGATTGCCGGAGCCGCGACATGGGTTCATCCCGTCGCAGATCATTCCATTTTTAGTGCGACGTCTGGGCGAGGCGACCGTTCGGCGGATTGCGATCACTGCGAGCGTGTTGGATGCGGCCGAAGCGCACCGCGTCGGCATTGTCGACCTGGTGGTTCCCAACGACGGGATCGAGGCGGCGCTCGCGCGCGAACTTGCGAATCTTCGTCGCGCCGCACCAGGCGCCGTCGCGGCTGTGAAACGCCTGGTGCTCGAGTCGTCGACGGAGCCGTTGATGAGCGTGCTCGACAACGGTGCGACGGAGCTGCTCGAACTGTTGCGCGGAGGCGATGCCGCAGAAGGTATCGCTGCGTTCCTCGCGAAACGCCCACCACGCTGGAACTGAGCGACGGCTCCTCGAAAGCCGCCTACGATGTGCCGCTAGCCGCGCCGCGCAAGCGATTCGATGTAGGCGACGAACTCGGGATCTTCACCCCTCAGTAAAATCGGCAGTCTCGAACGAAAATCCTCGCGCTGACACCACTCGCGCATGTAGTCCTCCCACGACGACCAGCGCCGCAACTGCTTCGACGACATGCCCGGTTCGAAGAGCAGCAGATAAGCGCGTTCGAAAAGCGACACGAGCATGCTGAAGATGATATGCATGCGCTCCCGCTGCTCGTCGCTCAGCGATGGCGTTTCTTCCGGGGAGAACAGCCGCAGATCCGGGTTTTGGAGCGCCACCTTCAGAAAGTCCTGGTAGTTGTCCGAAACCAGCTGAAAGACCTCTTCTTCTTCGTTTTCCCGCTCTCTCTTCTGCTCATACAGGAAAACACCGATCGCGACCGGTAAACCGATCGCCGTTACGACGTAACTCAGCAGTTCCCAGTCTACGAGGTTCACGTGAGTTCGCCGCGTACGATGTTGCGCCCGCGCACCATTGCGTCGAGCTTGCCGTACGCGACGTCGCGCGGCAGGTACTTCAATGCCGCAGTCCGGTGCCACGACGATGCGCTCGGGCGGCGCGTGTCGCAGCGCGGCCCGGATCCGATCGTGCGACGATCTCGGCTGTTTCGACGGTGCGATCGCGCAGATCGAGTACGCCGACGTGAATACGCTTCGACGGCAGCAGTTCGAGCAGTTCCATCTCCAGCCGAGGCTGGGCGCATTCGAGCGAGATGTCGTCGGCAGCGCACGCATCGAGTTCTTCGCAGAACGCATAGCCGTGCGGCTTGTTCGCCACGTGTTTGCCGTAGCCGAAACAGACGTGCAGAGCCGTCGTGCCGGTTGCGCCTTCGAGCGCGCGGTCGATCGCCGCGACCGCATATTCGCGCGCCGCCTCGGGACGCGCCTGCACGTACGGTTCGTCGAGCTGAACGATGTCCACGCCGGCAGCGAACAGGTCCTTCATCTCCTCGTTGACCGCCGCCGCGTACGCGAGCGCGAGTTCAGCGGGCTCGCGGTAGTAGTCGTTCTGCGCCTGCTGCGTCATCGTGAACGGGCCGGGCAGCGTCACCTTGATGGGCTTGTCGGTGTGCGCTTTGAGGAACGCGACGAACGGAGCTTCGATGGATGTGCGACGGCGCACTGGCCCGACGATGCGCGGCACCGGAACCGGTTGTCCCGTGCGGTCGATTGCTTCGCCGGGCCGGTCGAGGTCCACGCCGTCGAGCGCGTTCGCGAACAGATTCGAGTAGCTCTCCCTGCGCATCTCGCCGTCTGTCACCACGTCGACGCCCGCGCGGAGCTGATCGAACAGCGCGACGAGCGTCGCGTCGCGCTGTGCTTCTTCGAGATGCTCGGCCGACACGCGCCATAACTCCTTTGCGCGCACGCGCGGCGGTAGTCGCGCGTCGAGTTTGGCCCGGTCGATCAGCCAATCCGGCTGTGCGTAGCTGCCGACCAGCATCACCGGCAGCAGTGGGTTCATGCGATTCGTCATCAGGCTTCGTCCGCGCTTGCAGTTGAGGTTCGCGCGCATCTGAATGGCCACGCGTAGGTAGGTATCGAGATCGCGTTGCGGAATGTCGCGCGTCGCGATCGCATTCACGTCGGCCGCGTTGTGCACGAGCTTCGGCTTCAACCGTTTCGCTTTTGCCGTGAGGAAGACGTTGCTGCGACGCCGGTCGATTGCGTCGCGCCGCTTCCGAACCAATCCCGCCTGCTGCATCGATTCGAGCATCAGCATCGTCGACGATTCCGCGAGATTCGCTTCGTCGGCCAGTTCGCGCTGCGACATGCCGTCGCGTTGCCACAGCACGCGCAGCAGGTACCAGAAGCCGTTCGACAGCGCGTGGCCGATGTGCCGCTGCAGTGCGCGGTCGAACGCACGATGCGTGGCGCGCGTCTGGTAGCCGTAGCTCTTGAGCGGGTCGTTGTCGAACGGTTTGCCGAATGGTTTCGCGGCCGCCATGGTCAGTCCGGACGTCGCATTTCGTAGATCGCTGCGACGTTCGTGTAGTCGTGATAGCCGAGGCGCGCAACTTGCCCGAGCGCGATCGAATCGATCCGACCGTTGCTGCCGATGAGCGCGTCGTCGATGTACACGCCGACGACTTCGCCGAGCACGAGATGGCTGCCGCGGCCGTCCGTTCCGGGCGGCAGCGCGACGATGTCGAACACGCGGCATTCGAGCGCGGCGCGTGCTTCTCCGACGCGCGGCGTGCGCACGTATTTCGACGCAACGGCGGTGAGGCCCGCCGCGATCAGCTCGTTCTCGCCGTACGGCAGCTGTCGCGACGTTTCGTTCATCGGCAGTGCCAGATCGGCCGACACGATGCTGGCGGTGAATTCCGGCACCGCCTCGACGTTGCGCAGCGTGTCTTTGCTGCCGCCGTTCGCGTGCGCGTTCGGCGCGAAGCCCACGATCGGCGGGTCTGACGAGAACGCGTTGAAGTACGAGAACGGCGCGAGGTTGAGGCGACCTTCGCGATCGATCGACGTGATCCAGCCGATCGGTCGCGGCGCAACGAGCGCGTTGAGGGGATTGAATCGCAGCGGCGCCGGCTTCAGGTCGATGCGCGGATCGTAATGCATGCTAGTCGCGCAGCAGACCTGTCGAACGCAACAGCGCGTCGAGACGGCGTTCGAGCTCGGGCGTGGCCGGCACCATCGGCAGCCGGTGTTCGTTGTTCGGCAGTATGCCGAGACGCTTCGCCATGTACTTGATCGGTATCGGATTGGTATCCCAGAAGACGGCGCGGTTCAGTTCGAGCAGTTCGTAGTGCGCGCGGCGGCCCGCTTCGAGATCGCCGGACGCGGTCGTTTCATAGAGGCGCGCCACAGGCCCGGGTACCAGATTGCCGACCGCGTTCATCAGGCCGCACGCGCCGAGCGCCAGCATCGGAAAGCTGAGTTCCTCGAGCCCGACGAAGATACGGAAATCCGCGCCGAGGCGCGCGAGACAGTCGGAGACGAACGCGAGATCGGTGGACGCGTGCTTCATGCCGACCAGCGTCGGCACGCGCTCGGCGATTTCGACCAGCGTCGGCAACTCGATGTTCACCGCCGCGCGCCCCGGGATGTGATAGATCATCAACGGGAGGTCGCTGCGCGCACCGAGCGCGGCGTAATACTCGACGAGACCGCGTTGCGGCGGACGGATGTAATAAGGGGTGACGATCAGCAGTGCGTCGACACCGGCCTTGGCGGCGAAGTCGGTGAGCGCCTGCGACTCGGCGAACGATTGCGATCCGGTGGCGGCGACGATCTGCGTGCGGCCGTTCGCCGCTTCGATGGCCGTCTGGACGAGGCGATTGCGCTCGTCCACCGTCAACGTGCTCGGTTCGGCCGACGTGCCGTTCACCAGAATGCCGTGGCCGCCCTCGGCGATGTGCCGCTCTACCAACGAGGCGTACGTGGCGTAGTCGACGTCACCGTTGCGGAACGGCGTGATCAGCGGCGTGATCGAACCGCGGAGCGCCTCAGTATCGAGCTTCAGCATCCCGGCGCTAGCCGCGATTCGTGGCGAAGCCGGGATCGGTGCCGAGGATGCGCCCGCGGCTGGTCGAGGTTCTCCTGCCACAACAGCGACTCCATGTAGATGTTCAGCGGCTGGTCCTGAATGGTCAGCTCGTACACGCTCGATTCGTCGTTCGACGCGTGATTGTGCACGGCCCAGCCCGGCGCCGAGACCATCAGATCGCCGGCGGCCCATTCGTAGCGCTTGCCCTCGACGCGGCTGTAGCCGGACCCGTGGAAGTAGTAGTTGATCGCCGACGATACGTGGCGGTGCGGCCGGTCGACGATGCTCGGCGGACGGATCGTCATCGTCGCGAAGAAGTTCGGCGTGGTGCCGTTGAAGCGCTCGGTTTTCGTGTTGTAGAGCAGATACAGACGCCGTCCGACGTACTGCGCGCCGAGCGCCTCGAGCTTGTCGAGGTTGGCTTTCACCGTCTGCCATGGCCAGTGCAGCACGGTCGACGGCACCGGCGTCGGGTTGATGAGCGTTTCGTACGGCATCAGCGCGGCGCCGTCGTCGCCGATCTGGAACGTCGGCAGATGCATCGGCTTCGCCCTTTCGACATGCTCCTTCTGACGAGCCGGTTGAGGGTCTTCCTCGATCAGGTGCACGCGCATCATCTCGAGCAGCGCCGCGTTCGAATACGTCAAACGGACGTGCAGCTCGTTCGAATCGTTCACGTGCCGGTACGTCGCGTACGACGGATGGTTCCATACGTCGTACTGCTGGAACTCGATCGTGCGGTCGCCGACCAGCGTGGTGCCGCGGCCGCGGATGCAGAAGTTCACCTGCGTGGAGTTGTGGCGGATCGGCACCGTCTGTTCGCCGGGCTTCAGCACTTCGAGCGCGACCTGTACGCCAGGCGTGAGACCACGGCCGGGATCCGGCGCATTCGGATGCACGAACAGCGCGGTGCGGCGTCCGTTGGCCGGCCGCGGCAGGTCGGCGAGCCGTTCGATCTCGCGATCGATATCGGCGCGCTTGATCAGTACCGGCGGCCAGTCGCGCGCCGGCTTCGCGCGTTCCGGATCGCAATGCGGCGGCGGAGCGCCGTCGACGATCAACACGTCGGGTCGATTCATGATCAGCCCCTGCGAAGTGCGCGCGGCATTGAAAAGCTTTGGCATAAAAGTATTATCGGTCGACCCAGCGGCGTCAATCGGCGAGCCTATGAGCAATGTTTCCGATCTGGTGTGGCCGGAAGGCGGCAACACGCGGATTCCGTACCAGATCTATTCCGATCCGGCGATCTTCAGGATGGAGATGGACCGGATCTTCAGCGGCGCGGGCTGGGCGTACGTCGGTCTCGAAATCGAGATTCCGAATCCCGGTGACTTCAAAGTGACGCGCGTCGGCGACCGGTCGGTGGTGATCACGCGCGACGAACACGGTGAGATTCGCGGCTTCGTGAATCGCTGCGCGCATCGCGGCGTGAAGCTGTGCCGGCACGAGTTCGGCAACACGCGGTTCTTCGTCTGCCCCTATCACCAGTGGTCTTACGACGCGACCGGTGCGCTGCGCGGCGTGCCGTTCATCAAAGGCGTGAACCAGCTCGGCGGCATGCCCGAAGACTTCGAACGCACCGACTATGCGTTGCCGCGGCTCATCATCTGCACGCGCAACGGTGTGATCTTCGGTTCGTTCAGCGAGAGCATGCCGGCGCTCGAAACATATCTGGGCGAGGTGAATACGCAGTATTTCGACCGCGTGTTCGACGGCCGCGGATTGAAACTGCTCGGCTACTCGCGCCAGCTGATACCCGGCAACTGGAAGCTGATGTTCGAGAACATCAAGGATCCGTATCACGCGTCGCTGCTGCACGTTTTCCTGGTGACGTTCGGATTGTTCCGCGCCGATCAGAAGTCGCAGGTGCGCATGGACCCGACCGGGCGGCATGCCCTGTTGATCTCGCAACGCGGTGAGGCGAAAGCGACCGCCGCGACGCGCGACATCGCGAATCTGCGCGAGGATTTCGTATTGCAGGACAAACGGCTGCTCGATCCGGTGAAGGAATTTCCCGACGACGCTACCGTGGTGATGCAGACGATCTGGCCGAACCTGATCGTGCAACAACAGTCGAACACGCTCGCGCTGCGGCAGATTCAGCCGCGCGGCCCCGGCTCGTTCGAACTGCACTGGACGTTCTTCGGTTATGCCGACGACGACGAAGCGATGACGCGCCGCCGCTTGCGGCAGGCGAACCTGATGAGCGCCGCCGGGCTCGTATCCGGCGACGACAGCGAAGTGATCAAGCTGAACCAGGACGGCGTGATGCGCCACCCCGCCGATGCCGGCGTGCTGCTCATGGGTGGGCGCGACTCGCAGGACACGCAGCACATGGTTACCGAGACGGCGCTGCGCGCGTTCTACTCGCACTATCGCGCGGTGATGGGCTTCTGAAATGGCGGTAGACGTTGCCCTTCAGTTCGAACTCGAAGCTCTCCATTCGCGCTACGCGTCGCTGCTCGACGACGGACCGCTGCGCGACTGGCCGGATCTGTTTGCGGAGGAGTGTCTTTATCTCGTCATTCCGCGCGACAACTACGATCGCGGTCTGCCGCTCGCGATCATCCGCTGCGAGAGCCGCGGAATGCTGGTCGATCGCGTGCGCGCCGCCACCGAGACGATCATGCACGAGCCGCGCTATCTGCGGCACCAGATCACGAACGTCCGAGTGACGGCACTCGAAGGCGCACGAATCGACGCGGTTGCGCACTTCAGCGTGATGGAAGTGCTGCCCGACGAGTTGCCGCGCATTCTCTGCGTGGGTCGTTACCTCGACGTGCTGCAGCGACGCGACGACGGCGCGCTGGAGTTCGTGGAGAAGCGTTGCGTGTACGACTCGGTGCTCGTGCCGAATACGATTGTCTATCCCGTGTAGGTTTTCACCGCATGCAGGATACGAGACTCGTCGCGCTGGACATCGACGGCACGCTGATTGCGCCGGGCGCGGGGCATGAAGCGGTGCCCGACGCCGAAATAACACAGGCGATCGCGCGTCTGGTCGAAGGTGGCGTTGCGGTGGTGTTGGCGAGCGGCCGCATGTATCCCGGGACGGCTCGGATCGCACGTCACCTGCGCCTGAGCGGCCCGTTGATCTGCCAGCAAGGCGCCAGCATCCACCGAATGGACGGCAGTCTGCTGCACCGGTTTGCCATCGATGCCGGTGTCGCGGATCAACTCGTTGCCTACGCGCTGCAACACGACTGGCCGTACGCGTGGTTCGACGCGGTGCGTTACCTCGTCTCACGCCCCAACGAAGCATCGGCCGAATACGGCCGCGTATCGGGCGTCGTGCCGGAGTATCGAGCCGACGCACACCGCGCAGGCGTCATCCCTACCGGCATAGACATCATCAGCACGTTGGAGCACGCCAACGGAGTGCATCGTCACCTCGAAGGTCTCTACGGCGACCGTGTAAGCCTGTTGGACTTTCCCTCGGTCACCGCTGCGCACGCGCGAGAGGCGAGTAAAGGCAATGCGCTTGCGTTGCTGGCGCACGATCTCGGTATCGAGCAGCACGCAGTGCTTGCCATAGGTGACAGTGTCAACGACGCGTCGATGCTGCGTTGGGCGGGGCGCGGTGTGGCAATGCCGCATAGCGACCGCTACGCACGCGATGCTGCCGACGAAATGCTCGGCGGCACAGGTGTTTCGGGACTGGCGCCGCTGTTGCGGTCGATATTGAATGCACGCTGAACATCGGCCGCTGGACGGGCCATCGCCCACGATGCAAGGTACGTACTGACCGACGACGTCGCGCGAGTCACGCCATGCCCGACCTGCTCACAGAAGAACACCGCGCCTGGATCGGCCGGGAAGAAGCGCCGATTCACGTCGAAGTGAGCCGCCGCGACATCGTGAAGTACGCGATCGCGACCGAGCAGACGCAACAGAAGTATCTGCGCGGCGACGAAGCGCCGCCGATGTTCATCTTCAATCTGTTCGGCGCCTTGCGACCGATCGCCGAACTACGCACCGACGGCTTGTCGCGCGGCAGCGGCACCGGTCCGAAGCTGCCGCTGCAACGCGTGATGGCGGGCGGCACCGAACTGGTCATTCAGCGTCCTATTCGTCCGGGCGATCGATTGACCGGAGTGCAGCGCGTGGTCGACATGTACGAGAAACAAGGTAGCCAGGGACCGCTCATCTTCACGGTGCGGGCGCTGCGCGTCACCGATGCTGCGGGCGAACTGGTGCTCGAAGAAATCCAGACGGGTATCGCGCGATGACGCTGCGCATCGCCGATCTGAAAGTGGGAGATGCGCTACCGGAGCGTAGCCACACGCCGACCAACGTCAGCCTGTTCCTGTACAACGCGGCGGTGTGGAATCCGCATCGCATCCACTACGACGAAGCGTATACGACGCAGGTCGAGCACCACCCGGCGATCGTCATCGACGGTCCGTTGCAGGGTGACTGGCTGGCACAGTGCGTCACGAATTGGCTCGCCGACGACGGTACGCTGCTGCGCTTCAGCTACAGCAACCGCAAAGCGACGTACCTGGGCGAAACGCTTGTTTCCGGTGGGCGGATCACCGCGATCGACGCGGAACTGCGGCTCGTGAGCATCGAATTGTTCGTGCGCAACGCAGCCGGCGACGTGACGTCGCCGGGCGCTGCAACGGTGGAACTGAAGGCCTAGCCTAGCCTAAGAACTGATCAGCCGGCCGCGTTCGAATGCGGCGGCAGATTGACGTCGCTGTCGTTCATCTCGCGCGTCCACGCGGCGAACTCGAGCTGGATGCCGTCGGGGTCGAGGAAATAGATCGAGCGGACGAACGTCGACGGCGAGATTTCCGCGCTCGCACCGTTCTCCGAATCGTCGTGGTTGATCACCCGTGTCACGTCCACGCCGGCACTCTTGAGGCGCTCGCGGTACTCTTCGATCTTGTCGGGCGAAACGTCGAATGCGACGTGATTCATCGTCGCGTTCGCGGTGGTGATCGGCCCGCGGGTAACGAGGTTGGCGGGGTGCGTGACACCCGGTTGCGACTCGGGCGAATCGGGGAACCAGAAGAACGCCAGCGAGTCGCCGTTGCCGATGTCGAAGAAGAAGTGCTGGCCCATGCCGCGCGGCAGGTCGATCGTCTTCGTCAGCGGCATGCCGAGTACGCCGGAATAGAATTCGACCGTCCGCTTCATGTCTTTGCAGGTCAGCGCCAGGTGGTTCACGCCGCGAATCTCGAACTTCGTGTTTTGTTTACGGGCCATGGTGAGCATCCTCAACGAGATGGATCGATGTCGGCGCCGATCATCTACAACCGCGCCGGGTTTTTCCAGGCGTTTTGCCCGATCCTACGACGCGTTCGGCATCGGCACTTCGCGGATCCGTTCGTCGACGTCGTCGTACTCGAGCCGCAGCGCTTTGCACGTGACCGCGTGCAGGTTGTACGTCAGCGCGTGATAGGTCAGCTCCATGATGTTCTCGTCCGACAGGTGGCTGTGCAGCGCCGCAAAAGCGCCGTCGGGAACGCGACCGCCTTCGAGGATCAGGCAATCGACGTACGCGAGCACCGCGCGCTCCGCCGGTGAAAACGCGTCGGAGACCTGCCACGACGGAATCGCGGCGATCTGCGCTTCGCTGATCTTGAAGCGCCGCGCGGCTTTGCAGTGTTGTGAGTAGACGAACTTGCTCGCTTGCGTGTAGCCCACTCGCATGATCGCGAGTTCGCGCAGCTTTGCGTCGAGCGGGTTGGTGCTCTTGTCGGCGACCATGCCGAACAGATTGGTCGCGTGGTCGAAGATGTGCGGAACCAGCGCGAACACCGTCCACCAGTGGCCGGGCGTGCCGGTCGCGGTGCCGGGTTGCGCAACCGGATCGCGGTCGCCGAACAACTGGTCGTAGTACTTGCGGATGTTGCCGGTGGCCTGTGCGCGGGTTACCTGTCTGAGTCGTGGCATGTCGATTCCCCCTCGTTCGTTGGTCGGTAGTAAAAAGTTACTTGTTGGAGCGCTGGATGGCGGCCACCAGCGCATTCGATTGTGCGGTATCGAGGTATTCGTCGATGCGCGTGATCTTGCCGTCGCGCACCGAAACGAAGATGCATGCGGGAATGGCGACTTCTTCCCCATTGGCGACGCGGCAGCGCAGCACGTGGCGCTGCATCACGCGGTCGCCGAGCGATACGCGTTCGATCACGTCGTAGCGGATCTGCGCGACGTTCTTCGTCAAGCCACCCAGCGTCTTCAGATTGTCGGCCTTCGACTGTGTCGCGTTGGTGAAGTTGTGCCACACGAGGATGTCGTCGGCATACAGCGCGGCAATGCCGTCCACCTGCTTCTGCTCGATGCGTTCAAAGAGTTGCTGGGCGACCTCGATCGCGATGTTGGGCATTGCGCTCTCCTTCAATGGGCGACGATGCGATAGTCGGAAATCTGGATCTCGGCGCCGTAGTCGGCGTAGTCGCCGGCGGTGCGGCTGGCACGGAATTCCCCCCAGTTGATCGGTCGGTAGTGCGCCGGTTCGGATTCGCTCAGGACGCTCGGCAGCGGTGCGTAGTCGGCATTCGGGGCCGGATTGAAGAAGAACGGTGCGCTGTAGCGTTCGGTCGTGCTGTTCGCGATCACGCGATGCAGCGCCGCGGGATAGCGATCGTTCGACCACACCTGCACCACGTCGCCGATGTTCACGACGAGCGCTTCCGGGTTCGGTTCGACCAGGGTCCACGTATTGCGGCGATACACCTGCAGCCCCGGTTGGTCGTCCTGCAGCAGGATCGTGACGGCGCCGGAATCGGTGTGGTGATTGATGCCGAACTGGCCCGGGCCGCCAAGCGGGGTTTCCGGCGCGGCGGGTGCATGGCAGATCGGGTAGTAGTTGAGCCGGAGAAAGCTGCTGTGGCGCGGCGCAAACGCGGCATCGAGATGCGTCGACGGCATCTGCAGGCAACGCGAGATGGCGCCGAGCATGCGGAAACTCAGCGCTTCGCACGCCGCGTAGAACGCCTCGATGGTGCCTTTGAAATCGGGCAGGTCGCGCGGCCATTGCGCGACGGAACCGGCGAGCGGTCCGTTGGTCTCATCGGGACCGACGTCGAATATCTGTTTCCAATCGCGCGTGTTCTTGGTCAGCTCCCGGTCGAAAAAGCCCCACGAATTCGTCGCGGTGCGCTCGATCGCGCGTTTGGCGTCGTCCGGCAAAGAAAAAAAAGCGCGCATGCCGGCGTGCATCGCGTGGAGCAGATCCGCCGGCACGTCGTGACCGACGATCTGAAAGAACCCCCAGTCGCGGCACGCCTCGTGAATCTGACGCAATGTGCGTGGGTCGTCGTCGAGACGACTGATGTCGATCACAGGGATGTGCGCCGGATCTGTCATGATTCTCTGTCATGATTACGCTTTCGGGAGTCTGACGCGGGTGTGGTCGCGGCGGCAAGGTCACGGATCGTGCGAGTGTGCGGCGCCGGAGTCCGGACGCTCGCGCGTATAGGGAAGGGATTCGGGAGTCGATGTTGAAGTACCGTGTTCTGGCGGGTGTCGCCATCTGCATACTGGTTGCTGCGTGCAGCAAGAGCGGCGGCGCCGCGTCGCAGGACCCGCCGCCGATCCCGGTGGTCGTCGCAGCCGTCGAACAACGCGAAGTGCCGGTCGTACTGAACGAAGTCGGCACGGTCGAGTCGACCGGCAGCGTGGCCATTCAGTCCCGCGTGGACGGCCAGATCGTGAAAGTGTTCGTCGCCGACGGCCAGGAGGTGAAGGCCGGCGAACCGTTGCTGCAGATCGATCCCGCACCGCTCGACATTCAGCTGCGCATCGCGCGAGCCACGCTCGCCCGCGACGAGGCGACGCTGGTCAACGCGCAATCGAAAGCCGATCGCGGCAAATCGCTGCTGGCGCAGAAGTTCATTTCCGAAGACGCGTATACGCAGCTGAAGACCGATCTGCAGTTCGCGAAAGCGACGGTCGACGCCGATCGCGCGGCGGTGGACAACGCGGCGTTGCAGTTGAGTTATACGAACGTCGTCGCGCCGGTGTCGGGCAAGATCGGCCGAGTCAATCAACAGGTCGGCAACATGATCCGGGCCGTGGCGCAGACGCCGCTGGTGTCGCTCAACGTGCTCGATCAGGTCGATGTCGCGTTCTCGGTGCCGCAACAGCAACTCGAACTGGTGCGCGCCACTCTTGCGACGTCGACGCCGCAGGTGCGCGCGATTACGACCGGCGCCGGCGGCGAGCGCGTCGAATCGCTCGGAACGCTCACGTTCATCGACAACGCCGCCGATGCGCTGACCGGCACGATCCGGTTGCGCGCGCGTTTCGACAATCAATCGCGAGCGCTATGGCCGGGTGCATTCGTCACGGTCGCGTTGTCGCTGCCGATGGACGGCAAATCGATCGTGGTTCCGACGGTGGCGATCGGCGAGGGTCCGCACGGCCAGTTCGTATACGTGGTGAACGAATCCATCGCCGAACAGCGCCAGATTCAAGTCGGGCGCTCGAGCAACGAGTGGACGATCGTGACCGGCGTGCAGCCGGGTGAGATGGTCGTCGTCGACGGCCAGTCTCGGCTCAGCCCGAACGCGCGCATTTCGATTTTCCCCGTAGACAAACCCGTATGAACATCTCCGAGCTGTTCGTCCGCCGTCCGGTCGCGACCGCACTGCTGACGTTCGGCCTCGCGTTCTTCGGCACGCTCGCCTATATGTCGTTGCCGGTCTCGGATCTGCCGGCGGTGGACTTTCCCGACCATCTCGGTCAGCGCGTCGTTGCCTGGCGCGAGTCCCGAAACGATGGCTACCGCGGTGGCGACGCCGCTCGAGAAACAGTTCTCGACCATCGCGTCGCTCGATTCGATGACGTCGACCAGCGCCGAAGGCACGGCGCAGATCACGCTGCAGTTCTCGCTCGATCGCAACATCGACGCAGCCGCGCAGGACGTGCAGACGGCGATCGCCACCGCCGCGCGGCAATTGCCGCCCGACATGCCGACGCCGCCGTCGTTCCGCAAGGTCAATCCCGCCGATTCGTCGATTCTGATTCTCTCGCTGACGTCGCAGACGCTGCCGATGTCGAAGGTCGACGAGTTCGCGGAGGGGATTCTCTCGCAACGCATCTCGACGCTGCCCGGTGTGGCGCAGGTGCAGATCAACGGGCCGCAGAAGTTCGCGGTGCGGATTCAACTCGACCCGAATCAACTGGCGGCGCGGAACATCGGCGTCGACGAAGTGATGCAGGCGGTGCAGGACGCCAACGTGAACCTGCCGACGGGAACACTGAACGGCGCGCAACAGGCGATCACCGTCGAAGCGAGCGGACAACTGCACAACGCGGAAGGTTACCGGCGCCTGGTGGTCGCGTATCGCAACGGCGCCCCGGTGCACCTCGACGACGTCGGCAGGGTGTTCGACGGTGTGGAGAACGACAAGGCGGCGGCGTGGGTGGGCGGCGATCTCACGCGCGCGATCATTCTCGCGATTCAGCGCCAGCCGGGCACGAACACGATCGGCGTGGTCGATTCGGTGAAAGCGATTCTGCCGGCGTTGCGCGCGCAGATGCCGGCCGGCATGTCGGTGGATGTCGTCTACGACCGATCGCAAACGGTGCGCTCGTCGGTACACGACGTGAAAGTGACGCTGGGGTTGTCGCTGGTGCTGGTCGTGCTGGTGATCTTCGTGTTCCTGCGCAACGTCCGCGCCGCGATCATTCCGAGCATCGTGATTCCGCTGTCGTTCGCCGGCACGTTCGCGGTGATGTACATGCTCGACTTCAGCATCGACAACCTGTCGTTGATGGCGTTGACGCTGTCGGTCGGTTTCGTCGTGGACGATGCGATCGTGATGCTCGAGAACGTGAATCGGCACGTGGAGCACGGCGAATCGCCGCTGGCGGCGACGCTGAACGGCGCGAAGGAGATCGGCTTCACGATCGTGTCGATGACCATCTCGCTCGCGGCCGTGTTCATACCGGTGCTGTTCATGAGCGGCATCGTCGGACGGCTGTTCCACGAGTTCGCGATCACGATCATCACTGCGATTCTGATCTCCGGCGTGCTGTCGCTGACGCTGACGCCGGTGCTGTGCAGCAAGCTGCTGCGGCCGCTGCTGTCGGGCGCTCCAGACGAAGATCGGCGCTTCGATCGCGTGAAAGCGGCGTATGCGGAGTTCGCTCGACTGGGTGCTTGCGCATCGCTCGACGGCGCTGCTCACGCTGCTCGTGTCGCTGCTGCTTACCGGTGCGCTCTACACGTTCGTACCCAAGGGATTCATCTCGAATGACGATACCGGGATGCTGGTGGCGACCACCGAAGGCGCGCCGGACATTTCGTTCGACGCGATGTCGCGCAAGCAGCAGCAGGCAATTCGCATCATCGCCGAGGACAAACACGTGGCCAGGACCATCGGCTTCGTCGGCACCGGCGGACCGAACGGCACGCTGAACAACGGCCGCATCCTGGTGGCGCTGACGCCGCAGGCCGATCGGCCGCTGGCGCAGGAGGTGCTCGAAGGCCTGCGACCGCGGCTCGACGGCATTCCGGGCCTCAAGGTGTATCTGCAGAATCAGCCGGCGCTGCGCATCGGCGGCTTCGTCAGCAAGAGCGAGTTCCAGTACGCGCTGCTCGATGCCGACATGAACGAGCTGATCCAATGGGTGCCGAAACTGGTCGATCGGCTGAACCACTCGGGCACCGTGGTCGACATCAACACGAACCTGATCCTCGACAATCCGAAAGTGCAGATCACGATCGACCGCGAACGCGCGTCGCGAATGGGCGTGAGCGCGGACCAGATCGAGCAGGCGCTGTTCACCGCGTATGGCGCGCGCCAGGTATCGACCATCTACGCAACGCACCGATCAGTACGCGGTGATCATGGAACTGCTGCCGGAATTCCAGCGCGATCCGGACGCGCTCGGGCTGTTGTACGTGCGCGGCACGAACGGCGCATTGGTACCGCTGCGGGCGTTGGCGGCGTTCAAGAACGTGAGCGGTCCGCTGACGATTTCGCACGTCGGACAGCTGCCGTCGGCAACGGTGTCGTTCAACCTCGCGCACGGCAAATCGCTGGGCGATGCCGTGGCCGAAATCGAACGCGCGAAAGCGGAACTCGGCACGCCCGATACGCTGCTCGGTCGCTTCCAGGGCACGGCGCTGGCGTTCCAGTCGTCGCTGGCAGGAATGGGTCTGCTGCTGGTGCTCGCGATTGCGACGATCTATCTCGTGCTCGGCGTTCTGTACGAAAGCGCCGTGCACCCCTTGACGATTCTGTCAGGTCTTCCGAGCGCCGGTCTGGGTGCGCTGTTGACGCTGCTGCTGTTCGGAAAACAGCTCGACCTGTATGCGTTTCTCGGCCTGATTCTGCTGGTAGGCGTCGTGAAGAAGAACGCGATCATGATGATCGATTTCGCGCTCGAAGCGCAGCGCAGCCGGCAGCTGGACGCCGAGACCGCCATCCGCGAGGCGTGTCTGTTGCGATTCCGTCCGATCATGATGACGACGTTCGCCGCGTTGTTCGGCACGTTGCCGATCGCGCTGGGGTGGGGGGCCGGCGGCGCCTCACGTCAGTCGTTGGGGCTGGCGGTCGTCGGCGGTCTGTTCGTCTCGCAGATGCTGACGTTGTATCTGACGCCGGTGATCTATCTCGTGCTCGAGAATCGCTTGCAACGCTGGCGCGACTCGCGTGGGACCGCGCCGCTACCACTACCCCGGCACCACCGCCACGTCGCCCTAGCGTCGTCCGTGCTTCGACGTTGCGTCGTTCGGCTGCGTTTCTTTGAACATCTTGCCGAGCTCGACCAGATTGTCGCGATTGCGCTGCGATCGAATGTCCACGTCGTAGACCATGACGGGTCCGTCGCGTTCGACGAGAACGCCGTTGGACCCGGTGAGGATCCGGCGGATCCGTTCGTTGTCCGCCAGCGCGTGCGCACGCATCTTCACGATGCCGCGCGATCGCGCATGGCGCGTCATCGCTTTCAGCAGTGCGCGGCCGAGACCGCGACCGTGCAATTCGTCCACTACCGCCACCGCCGGCTCAACGGTGTCGTCGGATCCTTCCGAGCGGAAATAGCGAGCGACTCCGATGATCGGCGGCTCAACACGGCCGTTGGCGTCGATCAGGCGTGCGCCGATCGCGACGTGATGATCGGCGTCGGTATTGAGCAGGCTGTCGACCAGATGCGCCGAAAGGGTGGGCATCGCCGAGAAGAAGCGCAGGTATCGCGAACGGCGCGAAAGACCCTCGAACCCGGCGAGGAGATCGGCGCGATCGGCGGGTCCGATCAGTTCGAGACGGACCCGGGTGCCGTCTTCCAGGGTAACGATAGGGGCGAACGTCGGGTCCGGTCGTTTGGCGCTTCCTGCGGCCATGACTGCGGTCTCCATTGCATTGCAGCAAATGGTAGCGGATTTCGGCGGCAGTCGGTTGAGATTCCTCGCCCACTTTGTTTACGGCGCCAACACAGACCACCTACTTGAATACAATCAATTAGTTGAGCAGATGTCGACTTTCGTCTCCAAGCGAACACTCGATCGGAAATGGCCGAGTTCCGCTCGCCGGAGTGTCCGCGCTGCACCATTGCAACGCATGGTGCGCCGATGCACCGGAGGGAGATTTCTCGGCGCACCGCCCTCTATCACTTTATTAAAATAGTTAATTGGATAGTTGAATTATTCAATTTGTCAGGATTAGGATCGGGCTCGTCGAATCCCACAGGAGGACATCGAGTGAACGACGAGATCGACCGAATTCTGGCAATGGTGAAAGACGGCACGCTTACCCCCGAACAGGCGACCGAAATGATCGGCGCGCTGCGCGAAGCATCGCGCGAGAAAGCCCAGGAGCCGCAGCCCGACCCCCGCCCGCGTGAGGAAGCGCACTCGAGCAGTGGTAGCGATCGTTGGGAAGGGCGCCGCCACCGACATCATCGACACCGCGGCCGCGGACGTGGATTCGAGCGAGTGTTCGACGACCTCGGCGAGGACATCGAGCGCGCGATGGGCGCCGGGGCGCGAACGCTGCGGTGGGCGTTGAAGTCGGGTCTGCATCTGAAAGGCTCCGTATGGGGCGACGATTCGAACAGCGCGGTCTTGTCGCGCGCCGACGCGCCCACCGGTCACGACTTCGTGTGCGAGGCCAACGACCTCGCAGTGTCGCATCTGCGCGATCTTCGTCTGAATCGATCGACGTTCTCGCACAACGAACTGAATGCCGCTTCGATGCAGGACATCGAGCTGAGCGACTCTCGCGTAACGGGCCAGCGGTTACGCGGTTCCTCGATCAAAGGCGCGTTGATCGAGAACGGCGAACTCGCCGACAACGAATTCAACGGCGCGGGCCTCGTAAGCCTCACGGTGGGCAAGGGCAAGCTCACCGGTTCGCACTTCAACGGCACGCAGATCCGGGATCTCGGCATATCGGGAAGCGGCGTCGAGAACTGTCGGTTCAACGGCACCAAGCTGAAGACCGTAGTCATACGAACCGAGAGCATCGTCAAAGGCTTGTCGCTGAATGGCGTGCTCGGCCGTAACTGGTTGTTCGAAGACGCGGTCGTTGCCGAGACGCAGATCAGCGGTCTGCGGGTCGACGGCCTCGTTCTTGAAGGGCAGCGGTCTCGAACGGGTGACGTTCAAGAAGACCGATTGGTCGGAGCACCTGGACCCGAGCGCGCTCGGACTGATTCGCGACGTCGAGTTGCAGCGCGTGATCCTGAAGGATTGCCGATTCGAAGACTGTCGCTTCGACGGCACGCGTCTCGAAGGATTCGATGCGTCGAACCTGACGTTCAAGAACGTCGATTTCACGAATCTCGTCATCAAGACGGCAGAAGACTTTGCCCGGCTCGGAGCGCGCAACGTTGCCTGACGAAGTGCATACGCCGTGCCCGGCGTGCCAGGGGCGGCTGTATCCGAAGTTGCTGCGGTGTGCGGATTGCGGCATCGAGGTGACCACGCGCTATGCGACGAACGAGTTTTCGGACCTCGAGGCCGAAGACTTGCACCTGTTGCGGATCTTCGTCCTGTGCGAAGGGCGGATCCGCGACATGGAGTCGGCGCTCGGCGTCAGCTATCCCACCGTGAAGTCGCGACTGGCCGCATTGCGTACGCGGCTCGGCCTCGCGCCGGATGCGAAGAGCAAGCCGGAAGCGGTGCGACCCGAGCCGGCGTCGGCGCGCGACATTCTGGATCGGTTGGCCGACGGCGGGCTGACGTACGAAGAGGCTCTGGAGCGGATGCGCGCGCTGCGCGGAAAGACGTGAGCGCGCGATCGCGTCTACTCAGTTCAGCTTCGTGATTGCCTGATACGTCAGCGCCTTCAGTTCGTTGCGCCATGGCCAGGGCGAATCCATCAGCTGAATCATGCTGACGACCACGATGTCTTCGACCGGGTCGATCCAGAATTCGGTTCCCGCCGCGCCGCCCCAGGTGTATTCGCCGACGGAACCCGCGACGGCGGACGCTGCCACGTCGACCAGCACCGCGACGCCGAGTCCGAAGCCGTAGCCTCGAGAGTAGTCGTCTTCGCTCGGCAGCGTCTTGTTCGCGGGATCGTGCAGGACGGCCGGGAGCATGTTCGTGGTCATCAGCTGAATGGTCTTCGGCGACAGAATGCGCGCGCCGTCGAGCGCACCGCCGGCGCGGAGCATTTCGCAGAATCGCATGTAGTCGTCCGCCGTCGACACCAATCCGCCGCCGCCTGAAAAGAGCGTGGTGTTCTGATAGATCGGATACTTCGGTACAGGCAACTCTTCGAGCGTCTTTGTCTCGGCGTTCCAATGGTAGTTGGGACCGAATCGTTGCAGATCTTCGGCCGGGACGTCGAAGAACGTGTCGTGCATTCCGAGCGGCGCAAAAAGGCGCGTCTTCAGGAACTGATCGAAAGGCACGCCGCTGATCCGTTCGACGACCGCGCCCGCGACGTCCGATGAAAGACTGTAGTACCAACGCGTGCCGGGCTGAAAACGCAGCGGTATCCGGGAGAGGCGCTGTGCAAATTCGTGCAGATCGGGGCTGAGAAGAACCTCGCGATCCCAGTATTGCCGCTCTACGGGATTCTCCTTGTCGAAGCCGTATGCGAGCCCGCCTGTGTGCGACAACAATTGCTGCATCGTCATCGGCGTCTTCGGGGCGACCTCCTGGCCATCTTCGAACACCTTCAGATCCTTGAATTCCGGCAGATAGGTCGAAACCGGATCTGTCAGCTGGAACCTGCCTTCCTCGTACAACGTCATCGCTGCGACGGCGGTGATCGGTTTCGTCATCGAGTAGATTCGAAACAGCGTGTCGCGCGCCATGGCAGTTTTGTTGGTGAGATCCTGCTCGCCGACCGCGTGTGCATATACGATCTTGCCGTGGCGCGCCACGAGCACGACCATGCCGGCGATCTTGCCGTCGCCGACGTATCGGTGCATCGCTGCACCGATGCGATCGAGCCGCTCGCTCGACATTCCGACCGACTCGGGGGTCGCTGCGGGTAAATCGCGGGCAAGAGCATGGAACGTCGTCGCTGCCAGAATGGCGGCGGCAGTGATACGGCGCATGAATCTCTCCGCGTGAGTTCCCCGCGCGGATGGTATCAGAGCGGGACCTTGTCCAACGTTCCGCCCCAGCCGCGTTCACGATCGGACGGGTTATGCTTCGAAGCCTGATTTCATCAGCCGGGAATCCGAGGAAGCCAGAATGAAGATCGCCATTGCAGGGCTCGCCCACGAGACGAACACGTATTGTCGCGGCCGCACGGAAGCGAAGGATTTCCATCAGCTGCGCGGCGAACGGCTGTTCGTCGCGCGCGGCACCGAGACCGGCCTGGGCGGCGCATTGAAAACGTGCGAGGAACTCGGCATCGAGGTGGTGCCGGTGCTGTTCTGCGATGCGCAGCCATCCGGCATCGTCGCGCGCGAGACATATGACGCGTTCAAGGCCGAGATCGTGCGGGGCATTCGCGAAGCGATGCCGCTGGACGGCGTGTTTCTCTCTTTGCACGGCGCTGGCGTGGTGGAAGGCATCGAAGATCTGGAAGGCGACCTGTGCACCGCCGTGCGCAGCGTCATCGGCGAAGCGGTGCCGATGACGGCCGGATTCGATCTGCACGGCAACGTCACGCAGCAGATGGCCGATGCGCTCGATGGCGTGTTCGCGTGTCACCAATATCCGCACATCGACATGCATCTGCGCGCAGAGGAGGCGATCAGGTTGATCGTACGGATGCACGCGGAGGGTTTCAGACCCGTGCTGCACGTGGAGCACGTGCCGATGTTGCTGCCGACCACGACGACTTTCGAGGGCATCGGCGAGCGCACCTTGGAGCGGATGTTGGCGGCCGAGGCCGAGCCAGGCGTGATCGACGTCAGCTGGTTTCACGGCTTCCCTTACACCGACGTATCGCACATCGGCACGTATGTCGTCGTCACCACCGAAGGGGACGGCGAGCAGGCGCGACGCGTCGCGCGGCGACTCGCGCAATCGTTGTGGGACGAGCGCGATCAGTTTCGCGCGCGCAGCCTCACTGCGGATGAAGCGGTCGCCGAGGCACTGACGCGCGCGGCGGAATTGCGCGCGGCCGGACGCGAAGCGCCGGTCGTGATCAATGAAACGTCGGACAACTGCGGTGGCGGCACGCCCGGAGACGGCACGCATCTGTTGCGCGCGATGCTCGAGGCGAAACTGGAGGGTGCGTGCTTTGGCTTCGTCGTCGACGCGGAAGTGGCCGCGCAGGCGCATTCGGCCGGTTGCGGCGCCACCATCCAGATTTCGTTGGGCGGCAAGTACGACGAGCTGCACGGAGCGCCGATCGAAACACACGCCTACGTCAAGTCGCTATCGGACGGTCGCCTCGTCATGCAGGCGATGGGGAAAGGCTCGCCGCTGGCGCTCGGCAAGATGGCGCGACTGGTGATCGACGGCATCGACGTGATCGTGGCATCGCGACGCTCGCAGACGTTCGACCCGGAACCGTTTCTGGCGGTGGGCATAGACGTGAATCGGTACCGCATCGTCGCGCTGAAATCGAGCAACCACTTTCGTGCCGGATTCAAAGACGTTGCCGGTGCAATCGTCACCGCCGATCCACCGGGACTGACCACGCATCACGTCGAAGTGTTTCCCCGACAGCGCGCGGCCGTGCCGCTGTGGCCGCTGCACTCGGAGGCAACTTATGTGGCGTCTTGAGAGGAGGCACATCGGCGGGGCAATCGTTGCGGCGTTTGCTTGCGTCGCGGCGTTCGCCGACGAGACCGTCGTGGTGACCGGCGTGCTCGGTCCGGAAGGACCGCTCTACGTCGACGGCAATCTCTACTACGTCGGCTGGATATCGAACGCGCTGTCGAAATGGGACGGCAAGACGGCGACGGTGCTGAATGCCGCCGACGGTTGCGGCCACAACGGCCTGGCGCTGACGAAACAGCGTACGTTCCTGATCGCATGCACCAACGATCCCGGCGCGATCATCGAAGTCGACATGGCCGGGAAAGAGCTGCGTCGATGGAGCACCGACGCCGATGGACGCAAGTTCGACGGCGGCATCAACGACGTCGTCGTCACCGCCAACGGTGGCGCATATGCGACGGTCTTCGGTCCTTTCGTAGACCCGCCAACGGTCGTGATCGGTCGCATCCTCTATCTGGCGCCGGGCAGTACGCAGTGGATTCAGGTCGCGGACGATCTCAACTACGCGAACGGCATCGGCGTTTCGCCGGACCAGAAGACGCTCTACGTGAGCGAAACCGTCGGCAACAGCATCAAGAAATTCTCGATCAATGACGACGGCACGCTGGCGCACAGATCGAACTTCGCGTTGCTGAACGTTCTGACCAGGAACAAGACCGATTCGTGGTACATCGGCCCCGACAGCATGAAGATCGATCGCGACGGCAACATCTACGTCGCGCAGTGGTGCGGCGGCAAAGTCCTGAAGCTGTCGCCCGACGGCAAGCTGCTGCACGTATTCGACGTCGCTGCCGGCGACGGCACCACCAACGTCGCGTTCGGCCCCGACGAAAAGGATCTCTACATCACCGTGGTGAAAGACCCGAACGACCCGCAGGCGGCAGGGGCGATCGTCAAACTCGCGAACGTTCGCTAGCCCGCCTCAGAACGGCGTGTCGGGGAACGCGATCTTGATCGGCGCGCCCGCCAGTGTCGTGTGCAGATGGATGAAGAAGCTGCCGATACCGGCGGCGCCCTGCATGTAGCCGGTCTGCGTCTGGATGAATTTCGGTCGCTCGCGGTGCTCGGCTTGCGGCCAGCAGAGACCGCCGTCGCGCGCGACGCCGCGCGTGGCGAGCACGACGGCTTCCCGTCGCGCGAGATCGAGATAGCGCGCGTCTCGCGTCGTCCGATACGAATGCGTCGCGTAGTCGCCAACGCCCGCGTCGCCGCAGCACTGGCTGACGTTGTTCCAGAATCCGTCCGAGCGTGTCTCCGGAGCGCCGGTGCTCAACAGCCCGCGCAATGCACCGTCATTCCACTGCGAGTACGTCGCGTCGCCGGTGATTCGATGCAGCAGGTGGAACAGGCGCGTCGTCCCCGGCGGCCCGTGACACGCCGAGAGGTAGTAGAGGTTCGCGCCGTCGCCATCGTGGTGATGCACGAGGTGACCGTCGCCGATGGTGTGCGCGATGTGCATCAGATGCGCCGCCGCACCTTTCGCGGCATCGAGAAACCGTTGGTGACCGGTCGCTTGATACAGCATTGCCATGAACGCGCCGACGCCCGCGCCGCCATGGGCGAAGTTCGCCGGGTTCCATGGAAACGGCATGTCCGACATGAGCGCCCAATTCAGCCCGGCATCGGTGCGCTGCGCGACTTCGAGCAACCTGTCGCCTACTTCGGTGGCCCACTGCAGCGCGTTTGGATGCAGACCGGTGCGAGCGGCATACAGCAGCACGAAACCGGCGCCCGCGGCGCCGACCGACGCATCGTAGATTTCGCGGTCGCCCTTGAAGCCGTGGATGTCGGAGAACGGCATCGGTTCGATCCATCCGATGCCGGCACCGAGGCGGTGTGCGCTCGCCCGCAAACGGTCCAGACACTGCACGGCTGCAGTGCCGTAGTGCGCCCGGCCGCTGAGACGCGCGGCTTCGCCGAGCGCAAATGCGAGACCCGGCCAGCCGGTGTACATCGCGCACGATTGCCATTGCGTCGCGCCCGCATACGCGACCAGGTCGTCCGCCGCGGCGAGCGCAACGTCGAGAAAACGCTGCTGTCCGGTCGCCGCGTGCAGTTCGAGGTAGAACAGCAGCACGCCGGCGCTGCCGTTGTACAACGTGTGCGACACCACCTCCGGTCGTTCGGTGCTGTGCGACCAGGCGATGCCGTGATCGGTCGGACGCTGCAGCGTGCTGATCCAGCGTTCGGCGCTCAATGAGAGTTCCAGATGGTCGGCGGTCATCGAACGGCGCTCCGAAAGGGAGGGTCGAAGAGGATACTCGCGGATCAAATCGGCCGCAGCGCCGACATCCGGTGCCCGGTATCATCCGGCGAGCGAACTAGAGCGGTGACTGAGATGCACGAAATGTCGACGACGAGCACCGATGCTCCGGTATTTTGCCGCGCACGGTTCAACTACGTTGCGCGAAGCGGATTCGGCGAGGCGACGGATCCCACCGCGGTGGCGATCTTCGACGGCCGGCGCGCGTCGTTGCCCGGCTGGGAGACGTGCGGCTTCGAGTTGATGCAGCACGCTACCGCGTTGCCGTCGTGGGACGACGATGCAGAGATCGAACGCGTGCACTATCCCGAGATAAGCGCGCTCGCCCAGTCGCTCACCGGCTGCGACCACGCGCTGGTGTCCGGTCACATCAAGCGCGATCCCGAACAGGCCGCGAAGCATCCCGATCTCGGCCCGATCGAGTTCGTGCATTCGGACTTCGCGGAAAGCTACGGTCAGCGGATGCGCGACTTTTACCGCGACGGCAGCGACGAGGCTGTACGTGCGCTGGCGCGTTCCGGGATATCCGCTGACGCGGTTGCTAAGGCGCGGCGGATCGCGATCGTGCAGTTCTGGCGCAACATCGGTCCGGCGAAGATGGACAGGCCGATCGCGTTCTGCGATGCGCGTTCGGTGACGGCGGCCGAACTGCGTACGCTGCCGGTGCACAACTATGCGGGCGGCGGTTTCTTCTTCGAAACGCTGGCGGTTGCCGCGCCGCGCGATCCGTCCGCGCACCGCTGGTATGCGTTTCCGGAGATGCAGCGCGACGAAGTGGTCGTGTTCCGCACGTTCGACAGCGATCGGGTGACGCGCGGCGAAACGTTCTGGACGCCGCATTCGGCGTTCTCCGATCCGGCCGTTGCGCCGGGGCGGCCGAGTCGCCGCAGCATCGAGTTGCGGGCGACGTGCCTGTTCGCGTAACCGCGCGGCGTCGACCGACGGTGTGAATTTCTGAATTGCAGACAAGAGGAACGTCGATGTTCAAGAATCTGTTTTCGATCGAAGGCAAAACCGCACTGGTCACCGGCGGATCGCGCGGCATCGGCGAGATGATCGCCGCGGGTTTTGTGGCCAACGGCGCGAAGGTGTACATCAGTTCGCGCAAGGCGGCGGCGTGCGAGGCGACCGCGAAACGCCTGAGCGAAACGCTTGGCGGCACGTGTATCGCATTGCCGGGTGACCTGTCGCAGCTCAGCGGGGTGGAAGCGGTAGCGCGGGAACTCGCGGCGCGCGAAGAGCAGCTGCACATCCTCGTCAACAATGCCGGTGTCGCGTGGGGCGCGCCGCTCGACGAGTTTCCGGAGAGCGGTTGGGACAAGGTGATGAATACGAACGTGAAAGGCGTGTTCTTCCTTACACAGAAATTGCTGCCGCTGCTGCGTCGCGCCGCGAGCCATGAAGACCCCGCGCGCGTCATCAACGTCGGCTCGGTCGACGGTATCAAGACGCCGGTGTTCGAGAACTTCTCGTACGGACCCTCGAAGGCGGCCGTGCATCACCTGACGCGCGTACTGGCGGCTCATCTCGTGAAACAGAACATCCTCGTCAATGCGATCGCGCCAGGCCCGTTCCCGACGTGGATGCTCAGCACGGGCGTCGGATTCGGCGGCAAGGTCGAAGGCGACACGGTGGACTGGGATCGCGTCGGGCGTGGCAATCCGCGCGGCCGGGTCGGCACGGCAGAAGACATCGCAGGCCTCGCGATCTTTCTGAGTTCCCGTGCCGGCGCGTATACCGTTGGCGAGGTGATCACGTGCGACGGCGGCGAGTGTGCGGTGAGTTGACCGGGCGAACAGGGAGTAATGCATGGAACTGAACGGCAAAGTCGCGGTAATCACCGGCGGTAGCGGCGGCATCGGCCGCGCGATGGCCAAGGCGTTTCTCGCGGAGGGTGCGAAAGCAGTGATGCTGGCCGACCTCGACGCGGCGGCGGTGGCGAACGCGGCGCGCGAGCTCGGGTGCGACGGCATGGCGTGCGACGTTACCAACGAAGCGCAAGTGATCGCGCTCGTCGAGCATACGCGCAAGGTCCACGGCCAGATCGATCTGTTCTGCTCCAACGCCGGCGCTGGGGGGCAGGGCGTGTTGCTCGACGCACCGAACTCGGTATGGCAGAAGCAGTGGGAGCTGCACGTGATGGCGCACGTTTACGCCGCGCGCGCCGTGTTGCCATCGATGATCGAACGCGGCAGCGGTTATCTGCTGAATACCGCGTCTGCGGCCGGTCTGCTCGCCGCGCTCGGTTCCGGGCCATACACGGTTACGAAGGCGGCCGCGGTGAAACTCGCGGAGTTCATTTCGATCACGCACGGCGACGATGGCATCAAGGTGTCGGTGCTGTGCCCGCAAGGCGTGAACACCGCGATGGCGCCGCGCCGCCTCGGCGACGGCCAGACCGACGGCATCATCGAGCCCGACCAACTCGCGCGCACGGTGGTCGAAACGCTGCGCGAGGAGCGGTTTTACGTGTTGCCGCATCCGGAGGTCGAGGAATACGTGCGCCGCAAAGGCGACGACGTCGACCGCTGGTTGCTCGGCATGCGGCGCTTGCGGCGCCGCTCGCAGGAACCGGGCTGACAGAGTTGCGCCAGGCGTTTGCATGGTGGTCGTTCGCATACGGCCGCGAGGCATCCGAAGCCGAAGCGCTGCTGCGCGCGGCGGCCGACATCGGCTTCGACGGCGTCGAAATGCTGCCGGAACCGCTATGGGGCGCTGCGGCCGACGCGGGTCTGGAAGTGGTCACGCTGACCGGCCACGACCTCGACGTGGGGTTCAACGATCCGTCCAACCACGCCACCGTGTCGCGCGCGGTGTCGGGCATGATCGACGGCGCCGCATCCGCGCATGTGCCGTGCGTGATCGTTTTTTCCGGCAAGCGCGGCGAGGCGTCCGATGCTGCGGCGATCGGGCATTGCGCTGCCGGTCTCGCGCCGCTCGCGGAATACGCGCGATCGCGCGACGTCACGCTGCTGCTCGAAACGCTGAACAGCAAGATCGATCACCCCGGTGCGCAATGCGACCGCAGCGCGTGGGGACTCGACGTCGTGCGCCGCGTCGGTTCGCCCGGGCTGCGCCTTCTATACGACTGCTATCACATGCAGATCATGGAGGGCGATCTGATGCGCACGCTGAAGGCGAACCTCGAATGGATCGGCCACATTCATACCGGCGGTGTACCGGGCCGGCGCGACCTCGACGACCGCCAGGAAGTGAACTGGCACGCCATCGCCGAACTGTTGCGGCGCCAGGACTATGCGGGGTGGGTCGGCCACGAGTTCATTCCGCGCGCCGATCCACGTGCCGCGCTTCAACAGGCGTACGACATCTTCAAACCGCACTGATTCAGAAGGAGAGTTTTCATGCCCAACGTCCCCACTAAGCTGCCCCGTTATCGCGATCTGCCGGTCGTGCCCGGCAACCCGCCGAAGACCGCGTGGGGATTGTTCGGCGCCGACGACAACGTCGGCATGTTCAACCTGCAGACCGCCGACATCGTCGTGGCCGCCGCGAAACTGGTGCGCAAGGGCGCCGTGTTTGCGATGAACTGGGAGCAGGAGAAGCCGAATCCGCCGCTGTTCGGCCGCGGCAAGTTCCGCCACACCGTGTTCCGGGAGATTCCGGTGGGCCACCACGGCGACGATTGCCTCGACAACTTCTTCACGCAGGCATCGAGCCAGTGGGACGGACTCACGCACGTCGGCGACTACGAGCACGGCTTCTGGGGCGGCGTGCGGAACGAAGACCTGCGCGAAAGCCACGACAAATCGCGGCTCGGCATCGATCACTGGGCGCGGCGCGGCATCGCCGGACGCGCGGTGGTGTTGGACGTCGCCGGTTATCGCGCCGCTCAAGGTCGACCGCTCGATTGCGCGTGCGAGCGACGTGGTCACCATCGCCGATCTCGAAGGCACTGTTCGCGCGCAGAAGGTGGACTTCAAACCGGGCGATGTGTGGATCATCCACCTCGGCTGGATCGCGTGGTACGAGCAGCAGTCGCCGCAGATGAAGCAGCAGATGTCGATCACGGCAATGTTGAAGACGCCGGGACTCGAGTGCAGCGAAGCGATGGCCGAATGGATTTTCGACCGCCATCCCGCAGCGCTGTGTTCGGACAATCCGGCGCTCGAATCGTGGCCGCCGCCGAACTTCATGGATCCGCACGGATTCCTGCACCACTGGATCATCGGCCGATTCGGTATGGCGATCGGCGAGATGTTCCAGACCACGCAGCTGGCGGCGGACTGCGCGAGCGACGGCGTCTACGAAGGTCTGTTCGTGTCGGCGCCCCTCAACATCGCCGGTGGCACCGGCAGCCCGCCGAACGCGCTGGTGATCAAGTAGGGCAAATCACTGGGGCGCCGTCTGCGCCGGGGTTGCAACCGGTCCGTTCGCGCGGAGCCTGTCGAGACCCCCGCGCAGTGTCTCCGCCCACTCGGTCAGCATCCGGCGCGCTTCGGTTTTGTTGGTGGCCGAGTTCTGCCACGTCATGCGTCCGTAGTCGGCCGCCTGTTTGCGATCGACCGTACGGGCGAGGATCTCGTTCGTACTCGAGTCGTAGACTTCCATATACATCGTCATCGCGCCGGCCGACGTGGAGTACGTCTTCGACCGTCCCGCTTCAGCGGCCGCGGGCGCGCTGATGTCGAGATCGATGATGGCCGGCCGAACCACGAGGACGTCGTCACCCGCTTTGTCGGTCAGCTCGTAGCCGCCCTTCGCCAGCACGTCGCGGAACACGTCCGAGAACATCTTGCCCAGCGCGGCGCGGATGTCGTCCATGTCTTTGCTCGAGATCGCGAGTGGATTCGTCGAGTTCTGTTTGCGCTGCCAGTCCTTACGAAACGCTACTGCGCAGTCGAGCAGCGCGACGCGTTTGTAGCCGCCGAACTCGGCTTGCGGCCGCAGGTAGACGACTCCCAGTTTCGTGTTCGGCTGAAGCTGCAGCCCGTCGAACGTGGTCTGCGGAGGCTCTTTGGCCGCAAACGCACAGAAGGGCAACGCGAGTGCGATCGACAGTACGCCCATCGTCGCGAATCGAAGGCTGCGGCTCGTCATTCATCGTCTCCCCATTTGCTGGTCCGGCAACGTATCGCAATTCAGTCGCTGACACGAGCGGTGACGGTGCCCCCTACATCGACGATGATTCCGCTCCTCCGAGCGACTCGGCAGATGGAACCAACACGATGGCTGGATGGCGGACACTGACCGACGGCTTTCCATGGTTCGTTGGACAGGGTCGCTTCCCGCTTCCCGCATACTCCGAGTTCATGCCGCCGCCGCGGCTCGGGCTCGGCCTGTGCGGCGAACTGGATTCGACGCTCTTCGACGAAAGCGATCCGTACGGTTGGCGCGTTTCGGAGTTCGACGAGCTGTATCAGATCCGGCTCGGATTCGAGAACGTCGCGAACCATGTCATGGGACGTCTGTTGCGGTTCCTGAACGACAAGGAACTCGACGCGCTGCACGTTGCCGGCCCGAACCGACGCAACCTGAAAGACAACCCGTACTGGTCCGAGGAGCTCGCTTCGCATGCGGCTGAGCTGGCTCGTCGGCGGCATGTGCTGTTGCTCGCGTTGTCGATGTCGAAGACGCAGAACGATCGGGGTCGCACACAGTGGACGCTGTTCGGCGCGAGCGAACAGGGACCGGAGCGCGCTTTCTGGCGCAGCTTCTATTCGGCGCCCGGTGAGGAAGTGCCGCAGCGACGCGCGCGCGAAACGATCGCCGGTCTGCTGGCCGGCAGTTTCGGCGTCACGGTACGCGACGCCGCCGAGCTGTATCGCGCCGGTTTTCGCGTGCTGCCGTCCGACAATGCGCGGCATCATCCGCAGTGGGCGGTCGAACCGCTGCCGAACTGGACGAAACGCTACCTCGTCGGCGACGCGTCGCGTTTCGAAAACGTGCGGTTTCTGCTGACCTTCAGGCCGTTCAGCGCGCTGCCGGCGGCCGTGCGCAGCGGCTACCTCGAAGGTCGCATCGAACTGCTGCCGAGCCCGATCACGCTGCTGTTCTGGGGCATGCCGATCTACAACGCGGCAAGCCGGCAGCATCCGCTTGCGATTCAGTTTCCGGTGCTCCGGCTCGTGCCGCGCCACGAAGGGCTCGGCCTGCGCGTGCCGCAGTTCGGTTGGCTGCGTCACAAACGGAACGATGCCGTCGAGGCCGGCGACGACGACATCGTCGTCAACGAATATGCCCGGACGCACCGTTGGGAGCGGCTGCCGCGCGACGAAGATCCGGTGCCGAAGCGGCAGAAAGTATCGAGCGTCACAGCGACACTGTTCAGTACGGAGCTGGTCGATCTCGATCTGTACCACAAGCCGATGGCGCGCAACGCGCAGATCTGGACGCGCCACGGCGAATTGATTCTCGATGGTCCGATAGCGAGCCGCGCCGACATAAAGCGCGCGGCAGCGCGTGTTCTGGCCGGTGGCGCGTTTCTATACGTGTTTCGGTTTCCCGCGATGCGCGTCGGCACGCACGAAGTGTTCTGGCAGCGGCCGCTCGCGGCGTGTGCATTACCCGATCGCGGCGTGACGCAACTGTTGGACGTCGACCTGCCCGGCTACCTCACCGCGTACGATCCCGAACGCAGCGGCTACGAACGACCGGTGGAGCTGTATCCGCGGATACTGCATCGGCCGCACTTCGTCGACGCGCTGTCCCGGATCGACCGCTCGAAGGACCACTACCGGTATCAGACGAGTCTGAACATTCTGAACGTCCTCGACATGGCGCAGCTGTGGGGCGGTCGCCTGCCACCGCGAATTTGCCGAGCAGATGCTGCGCGTGGCGCAGGATCAGCAGAGCATCGAGCAGTGGCTCGGCATCGTCGAGCAGCGCTGCGCGACACCCGACGTGGCCGTGGGATTGAAACAGGCACTGACGAAGTGCATCGAACCGCAGCGTCGTCGCCGTTGGCCGAAAGCGCTGACGTACGCCGCGACGGCGACGCGCGCGTACGAGGAAGCGTACTGGCGCCACCTCGTCACGCTGTCGCACGGCGAGTTCGTCAACAAAGCGAACGCCGACGTGGTCGACGACACATCGACGCTGGATCACGTCTCGCACACGCGACGCGATCTGCACGCGCTCGGCGAATTTCTGATCGGCGAGTACCGCGCGGCGATCGCGGCGGCCGGCATGGAAGGCGTCGCCTACGTCGGCGAGCTGCCGTTCAAGTGGGACACCGATTTCGAGTACGCGCAGTTCGGCGGCTGGGTCGCCAATCAGGACGGCCGCGAGTACGAGCGCAACATATTGATGGTGATCCCCGGCAAGGACCGTTCGCAGGCGGTGGTGATGGGCGACCACTACGACACCGCGTACATGGAAGACGTTTACGAGACATCGCGCGGCGGCAGCGGCGCGCGCATCTCGGCGCAGGGTGCGGACGACAACGCATCGGCCACCGCCACGCTGCTGCTCGCCGCACCGATCTACCTGCAGCTGGCGAAAGAAGGCAAGCTCGAGCGCGACGTCTGGCTGATCCATCTGACCGGCGAAGAGTTTCCGTCCGATTGCATGGGCGCCCGCGCATTCTGTCAGTCGGTCGTCGAGCGCACGCTGAAAGCACGCGTCGACGGCGAGTGGATCGACCTTTCTTCCGTCGAACTGCGCGCCGTGCTGGTGATGGACATGATCGCGCACAACCGCGACAGCGCTCGCGACATCTTCCAGATCTCGCCCGGGCGCAGCGCCGCGTCACTGCAGCTCGCGTACCAGGCGCACGTCGCGACGATGATCTGGAATGCCAGCGCCGCTCGATGGAACCGTCAGGCGCAACGCATCGGTCGTGGCCGCGGCGTTCGCAGCGCCGACGCGCGAACGCTGCCCGAGATCGCGCGGCACCCGGTTCTCGACGGCCAGGTGCGCACCACCGACAACCCACAGAGTTCGTTGTTCAACACCGACGTACAGATCTTCTCCGACATCGGCGCGCCGTGCGCTCTGATCATGGAGAACTACGACATCGACCGCAGCGGGTACCACGACACGAAGGACACGCTGATGAACATCGATCTCGACTACGGCGCCGCGGTGTCGGCGATCTGCATCGAGACGATCGCGCGCGCCGCGGCCGGCCAAGTGACGGATTCGCGTTACCGCAGCCGTTCGAGGAGAGATCTGCACGCGACGATGCCGTCGCGCTCGGACAACCGCTCGCCTTCGAATTCGATGCCGACGTAGCCGCGATAGCCGGCCGCGGTGACGATGTCGAGCATGCGCGAATAGTCGATCTTCGTTTCGTTGCCGTCGGCGCCGAAGTCGAAGCACTTCGCGCTGACTGCGAGCGCGCGCGGCATCATCTGCTTTACGGCGGCGTAAACGTCGACGGAGGCGGGGAAGTTGCCGAAGTCCGGCAGCGTTCCGAAACGCTGGTGCGGTACGCGATCCATCAGCGCCATCAGCCACGTCGGGTCCGACGACGGACCCCAATGGTTTTCGATGAGGATGTTGATGCCGGCCGCGTCGGCATATTCGATCAGCAGCGGGAAACTCTCTGCGCAGCGGTCGAGCGCATCGGCGTCGCCGTCGCGCGCGCCGGTGTTGCAGCGAATGCTGTGGCAACCGAGCACCGCCGCGATGTCGACCCACTTGTGATGGTTCTTCACGGCCTGCAGCCGGCTCGCTTTGTCGGGTGCCGCCATGCTGCCTTCGCCGTCGCACATCAGTAACGGAATCTTCACGCCGAGTTCGTCGGCGTGTTTGCGGAACTGTTTCAGATACGCGTACTGCGGCGACGGAAAGAACGTGTTGACCAGTTCCAGCGCGCCGATGCCGAGTTCGTGCGTGAGGTCGAGCATGCCCATCTGATCGATCTGCTTCGCGAAGAACTGCTTGTGCATGGACCACGCGGCCAGCGAGATCTCGAACCGGGCTGCGGATTGCGCGGCCATCAGCGCGCTCCCTCGAACACGTACGGCTCCAGCGTCGTCTGCGCTTCCACGCGGTACTTGTGCCACCGGCCGCCGCCGTAGTAGGCGAGGCTGCCGGGCTCCGCGTCGCCGTGGCCGTTGTAGTAGGAGAGGCAGTCGCGCAGCGGCGCGGTGGCGATGTCGGCGTCGCGGCAGTGCTCGGCGTACGCGTCCTCCGGCTCCTTCGTGACGTCGACGATGTCGGTCGCCGCGCTCGCGCATCGTCTGCAGCATCCAGACGACGTAGTCGCCGTGCGTCGTCGATGGCGTCGGTGAAGTTGAAGCTGCCGCCGCCGCCCTGCGGCCCGGTGACGATGAACAGGTTCGGGAAGCCGTGGCTGTGCAGGCCGAGGAAGGTCTTGGTGCCCTCGGTCTGCCACTTCTCGCTGCAGCGTGCGGCCGCCGCGGCCGACGATCATGTTGAACGTCGACGTCGCCATCCACTGGAAGCCGGTGGCGTAGATCAGCACGTCGAGCGGGTACTCGACGCCGTCGTGCACGACGCCGCGCTCGTTGATCTCGGCTGACGCCGATCGGCGCGGTGTCGACGAGCGTGCACGTGCGGCAGGTTGAACGTCGGCAGGTACTCGTCGTGGAACGTCGGCCGCTTGCAGCCGTACGGGTAGTACGGCTTGAGCGCCGCGGCGGTCTTCGGGTCCTCGACGATCGCGTCGACCCGGGCGCGGATCTGCTCCATGATCCGGAAGTTCGTGTCGAGCTGCTTCTCGATCAGCTCCTCGGGCGACAGCTCGCGCTCGTGCTGCTTGCGCTCCTTGAAGTCGGCGACCTTGCCGGCAAGGTAGTCGTCGTTGGCCTTGATGGCGGTGCGGCCCGGCGGAGATCTTGGCGAACCGGGCCCGCCGGGCCCGCGCCCAGCCCGGCTCGTTGCGCCCAGGTCTCGATCTCCTCCTGCGTCGTCGCGCGCTGGTCGCGCACGTCGATCGTCGACGGCGTGCGCTGGAACACGTAGAGCTCGCTCGACGACCTTGGCCAGCTCGGGGATGACCTGCACGGCGGTGGCGCCGGTGCCGATGATGCCGACGCGCTTGCCCTCCAGGTCGACGTTGTAGTTCCAGCGCGAGGTGTGGAACGACTCGCCCTCGAACGTCTCCATGCCCTCGATGCGGGCCAGCTTCGGGCGTGGTGAGGATGCCGTTGGCCAGGATCGACGAACCGGGCCCGCATCGCGTCGCCGCGGTCGGTGTACGACGGTCCAGCGGCCGGTCGTCCTCGTCCCACTCGGTCCGCTCGACGGTGGTGTGGAACAGGCAGTGGTCGTAGAAGCCGAACTTCTCGGCCATCTTCTGGCAGTACTCGAGGATCTCGAAGCCCGACGCGAACTTCATCGTCGGGATGTAGCCCATCTCCTCGAGCAGCGGGAGGTAGCTGTACGACTCGACGTCGCAGGCGATGCCCGGGATAGCGGTTCCAGTACCAGGTGCCGCCGACGTCGCCGCCCTTCTCGCAGAAGCGGACGTCGTCGAAGCCGGCCTCGCTGCAGCTTGTGCCACAGCAGCAGCCCGGCGAAGCCGGCGCCGACCACGAGGATCTCGCACTCGTCGGTGAGCGCCTCGCGCGGTCGATCGGGGCGGCCGAGTAGACGTCCTCGAGGTACTTGGCGAACTCGCCCTCCATCGCCATGTAGTCGGCGGCGCCCCGCCGCGCCTCCTTGAACGCGCGGTACTTGCGCCTGCTCCTCGGCGTTGAACGCCGCGCCGGGCGGCGGCTCCGGCAGCGTCTTCAGCGCTTCGTCGGCGATGACCGAGTAGCCCTTGCCGGCGATTCTGTCGGTCGCCTTGGCGGCGCGGGTGTTGAAGATCTTCAGTCCGGTGGCCGGGTCGATGCGAATGGACATGGTGGCGTTCTCGAAGCGTGGTTGATGGCGCGCGTGAGCGCCGCGGTTGTGGCCAAGTATTGCGTGATGCGCGGGTGCGGGGGAAGAGCGCGCCGCAACACCGCACTTGCCAGTTTCGTGTGGTCCTCCGATAGTCGATCGCTGACCCAGGCAATGGAACAAGTCATGAACCAGGTAACGACGAGCCCCATCGTCACCGGACCGATCACCGGCGGCAGAGGCCGACCCTTCGCCGCCTCGATGCTCGACGTCGCCGCGTACGGGTACGCCGAAGCCGAATACCTGATCGAAGGCACGGCCACGCGCTACCGGCTGGCACCCGGTGCACAACTGACGCGCGATGGACATTGGCGGGTAGAACCGGCGGGCGCTGCGCCGTTCCGAACCCGCATGCTCGTCTACCGTCCAACCGATGCGGCGCGCTTCAACGGCACCGTCGTGCTGACCTGGAACAACGTCACCGCCGGCTACGACCTGTTCGGCGCCGAGAGCCGCGAGCTGTTCGAGGGCGGCTATGCGCTGGTATGCCTGACGACGCAGAAGGTGGGCGTCGAGGGGCTGCCGCCGGAGCCGCAAGGACTCGCGGCGTGGGATCCGCAGCGTTACGGCGCGCTCACGATTCCGAGCGACGACTACTCGTACGACATCTTCACGCAAGGCGCGCTGGCGGTCGGCAAGGATCGACGGCAGCACCCGATCGATCCGATGGCGGGGCTCGCGGTGCAGCGCGTCGTCGCGCAAGGCGCGTCGCAGTCGGCCGGACGTCTCGCCACGTACGTCAATGCGATCCAGCCGCTCAGCCGTGCGTTCGACGCTTTCATTCTGCAGATCTACTTCGGTTCGGGCAGTGCGCTCGAAGTGGGCGACACCGTCGTCAACATCAACGCGGCGCCGGCCATGCGTCCGGGCGACCGCATGAGAGGCAGCAACCTGCTGCGCGACGACAACGGCGTGCCGGTATTCGTCGTGAACTCGGAACTCGAGGCGATCGCGTGCTATCCGGTGCGTCAGCCGGATACGGACACGTTCCGCTATTGGGAATCGGCCGGTACCTGCCACGTGTCGGCGCAGGGCCAGCGCGATCGACAGGACAAACTGATTCGCGACGAGGTGCGCGTGGTACCGCTTCAGGAGGGCATCAATCGCATCCCGATACTGCCGCTGTACGACGCAGCGTTCCATCACATGCAGCGGTGGCTGACCGCAGGAACGCCGCCGCCCGTCGCGCCGCGCGTCGAATTCGCGGGCGATCCGGCCGAGGTGGTGCGCGACGCGCACGGCATCGCCAAGGGCGGCATTCGGTTGCCGCAGGCCGACGTTCCACTCGCGCAGAACAGCGCGATTCCGCTCGCGGAGGACGTGTTCGCCTATCTCCGAGGGTCGAGCCATCCGTTCTCGGCAGAAAAGCTGCGCGCGCTTTACGGAGACAAGTCGAGTTTCCTCGCGCGTTTCAAGGCGGCGGCGCAACGCGCGGTTGCGGCGGGCGTGCTGCTGCCGCGCGACATTACGAAATTGGTGGCGGAGGCGGACGCGAGCTGGCGCGACTAAGTTGATCTGTCAGGTATGTTGAGTGCCTGCTAAGCTCGGTTCGCATCCTCTCTAACGGTGGGTTATGCAGCTTCGACAAAAGATCCGGTTGAAGATCGGGCAAGCGATGGTGCAGGGATTGTCCGTCGTGGAGCGAGGTCTCCATGGCGTGAGCCTGAACATATTCGACCCGGCGCTGACCAAGGATCCGTATCCGTTTTACAACCGGCTGCGAAGCAAGGCGCCGATTCACTACTCGATCGCGTTACGGGCGTGGTGGGTAACGGAATTCGACCTGGTGCAGGAAGTGCTCAGAGACAAGCGGTTCGGTTCAGACGTGCGCAAGTTCCCGCAAATCGTCAAGAAAATCCTGCCCGATCTCGACGAGGATCGCCGCGAGAGTTTCGAACACCCGAGCATGCTGAATCTCGACCCGCCGGATCACTCCCGGATTCGACGGTTGGTCTCGCAGGGCTTCATGCACAAGTTCATCCAGTCACTGGAACCGCGGATTCGCCTGATTGTGGACGACTGCCTGCGTCGTGTGAGCAACGATGCGACGTTCGACATCGTCGACACGCTCGCCAAGCCGCTTCCCGCGATCGTGATCGCCGAGATGATGGGACTGCCGGAATCCGATCACGCGCGCTTCCAGGCGTGGTCCGAGGACCTGATCGACGGGACAGGCACCAACGACGCCACTAAGGTGGAGAAGGGCTCGGAGGCGAGCAACGCGTTGATCGGGTATTTCAAGGACATCATCAAGAGCGCGACGCGGCGATCCCGGCGACGATCTGATCGGTCAGCTGATACGTGCCGAGGAAGCCGGCGACAGCCTCAGCGAGCGCGAACTCTACAACACCTGCCTACTGCTGCTGGTAGCCGGGCATGAGACAACCACGCGGCTGATCGGTAACGGCGCGTATCTGCTGCTCAAACACGGTCTCTGGGGCGCGCTTCGCGCCGATCCTGACCGGATTCCGGCGGCGATCGAAGAAATGCTGCGGTTCGAACCGCCGGTGCAGGCGACGCAACGCTTCGTGCTCGAAGATCTCGATTTCCACGGCAAGCGGATGAAGCGCGGCGACTCCATCTTCGTCAGCATCGCCGGGGGCAATCGGGACCCGAGTGCAAACGAGGCGCCGGATCGATTCGATATCGGCCGGGACAAAGTCAGCCAGGTCTCGTTCGGTTACGGCATTCACCTGTGCATCGGCGCATCGCTGGCGCGACTGGAAGCCAAGGTCGCCTTCGAGAAACTGTTGGAGGAGTTTCCGAACATGCAGCTGTGCGATGCACAGCCGCATTGGGGACAGAACCCGTTCTTTCGCGGACACGAGAACCTGCTCGTCAGCAAATAGTCCGACGAGTTCGTAGAACGGGACCGCGCGTCATATCACCTCGAGGTAATCGCGATCGGGCAATGCCGGGAACGGCGCCGTCGGCAACGTTTGATACCAGAACGCGACGGACGCGATGTCGTCCTGCAGCGGCAGATACTGGCGATCGCGATGCGTGCGCCAGCCGAGCGCCTGGATCGTCACGCGCAGATTCTTCTGGAAGCGGATCGGATCCATGATGTGCCAGCGATACATGCCGAAACGCTGTTGCGATCGGTAGAGCCCGTCCGGCTTGATGATTTGCGGCAATCCCGCGTACGCGGTGCTGAATGCGACATATCCCGGTCCGCCGGGATGCGTGCGGTCCATCGTGCCGGGATCGAAGTTGTAGGCGCCGCAGAAATAGTCTTCGGTGCCGGTGCCGCAGATCGTCGGGAAGTTCTTGTCGCCGTCCATGAAGAACTTGATTTCGCCCTCGCCCCACCAGCCGTTGTTGTTCACGCCCCACGCCATGTACGTGCCGACGTAGTGGCCGTGCCCCTTAACGCCGTCGATCATCGTGTAGACCTCTTTGTACGGCAGCGGATTCGTGCGACGGAATTGCGCGTGGAAATACGCCGCGTCCTCCGGCACGTCGGTCAGCGTGTAGTTGATCTGGTAGTACACGTAGATCTTTTCGTCCGACGAGGTTCTCCATCGTGATGCGCGCGCGTTTGCGGAACGGCATTTCCCAATAGCAGTTGAACGCGCGGCCCGGATTCACGCACACCGCGAGCGACGACACCTGCGCGTAGTGCTCCCAACCGCAGGCGAAGAAATCGCCCGCCGGGCATTCGATCGACGGCTGCTCCTGATCGTCCCAGTAGACGCGCAGGATCGTGTGGCGCCATTTGCCGGCGGCGAGCGTCATCCAGATCTGTTGGATGGCGCCTTCACCTTCTATGTCGGCCAGCGTGAACGTCTCACCGGGCTCCATGACGATGTACGGCGACACTTTCCAGCCCTGACCGAGGCCGCGTGCCGCCTGCGCCGCGGGACCGTCGGTGGACATGCCGCCTTTGCCTTTCTCGCCGGTGAAGTTCTCCGGACTGATCGATCGTGTTTCTGCCTTGGACAGCCGCGACAGGTTGCCCAGATGCAGGCCGAGCCCCGAAAACTCCGCCATGTGAGTCCCCCTTTTAGAAATGGATTTCCGACCTAGGTTTGTATTTCGGCGGGTCGAACCGTTACGCTTTACCGGACGCCCCCCGCGCAAGTTACAACATCTGGTCAGGCGAGGTCGACGCGGATATGAAAACGATTACAGAGCGCGTTCGAGGTCGATGTCGGCGAAGCCGAAATGGCGTTCTACGAACGCAACGGCTACCTGGCGATCGAGCGCATTACCACGGACGAAGAGCTCGAGTGGTTGCGCACCGTTTACGACGATCTGATCTCACGGCCGCGCGACGGCTTCCTCGACGGCGTGTTCGATCTGACGAGATCGTACGGCACCACCGAAGAACCCAAAGTCGGTCAGCTGCTGGCCCCGGAACGATTCGTGCCCGAGATCCGCGAGACCATGATGTGGAAGAACGCGCATCGCATCGCGTCGCGGCTGCTGCAGGTCGACGCTGCGAAAGTGGAAAACTGGGGTCATCTGATCTTCAAGACGCCTAATAGCGGTGAGGCCACACCGTGGCACCAGGATGAGGCTTACTGGGGCGTCAACAACGACTACTACGCACTCGGCGCGTGGTTTCCGCTCGACGACGTGTTCGTCGAGAACGGCTGCATGTGGTTCTTGCCGGGATCTCACAAGAACGAGGTGCTGCCGCACAAGCACGGCGGCGGCAACGATCCGTCCGTGCACATTCTGGAAATCGACGTGCCGTACGACACGAGCGCCGGCGTGCCGGTGCCGTTGAAAGCCGGCGGTATGACGTTTCATCACTGCCGCACGCTGCACTACGCCGGTCCTAACCTCACCAACGGCATACGGCGTGCGTGGGCAAACGAATACCAGACCGCGCCGGTTCGTCGCGCAGCGCCGGCCGACCGGCCGTGGGTAGATGCCGGTAAGAAGGCGTTGATCGACGGCATGGCGCGTCGCACTTGATGGGCCGGCCCGCTACCATGCGGGCATGAACACGTCGTCATCGCTTTCGCCGCTCGAGCAGCTGCGCTTCGACAACCGCTTCGTTCGCGAACTGCCGGCAGATCCGGAACCGGCGAACTCCGCCGCCAGGTGCTCGGCGCGAATTACTCGCGCGTGTTGCCGACGCCGGTCGCGCGCGCCGCAGCTGGTCGCGTACTCGCGCGAAGTCGCGCAACTGCTCGACCTGCCGCCGACGGTGATCGATTCGCCGCGCTCACGCGAGTTCGCCGAAGTGTTCGCCGGCAATCGCCTGCTCGCCGGCATGCAGCCGTACGCGACGCGTTTACGGCGGCCATCAGTTCGGCAACTGGGCCGGGCAGCTCGGCGACGGTCGCGCGATCACGCTCGGCGAAGTCGTCAACGCGCGCGGCGAGCGCTGGGAGCTGCAACTGAAAGGCGCGGGCCCAACCCCGTACTCGCGCACCGCCGACGGCCGCGCGGTGCTGCGCTCGTCGATGCGCGAATTCCTGTGCAGCGAGGCGATGCATCACCTCGGCGTGCCGACCACGCGCGCGCTCAGCCTGGTCGCGACCGGCGAGCAGGTGGTGCGCGACATGTTCTACGACGGCCATCCGGCCGCCCGAGCCGGGCGCGGTCGTCTGCCGCGTCGCGCCGTCGTTCGTGCGCTTCGGCAATTTCGAGATCCTCGCGGCGCGCGGCGATGTCGAGTTGCTGAAGCGCCTCGCCGACTTCACGATCCGCAGCGACTTCCCGGAACTGCTCGCCGCGGGCGAAACGCCGTCGGTGGAGACGTACGTCGCCTGGTTCGCCGAAGTCTGCCGCCGCACCGCGCGGATGATCGTGCGACTGGATGCGCGTCGGTTTCGTGCACGGCGTGATGAACACCGACAACATGTCGATCCTCGGGCTGACCATCGACTACGGCCCCTACGGCTGGCTCGAGGACTACGATCCGGACTGGACGCCGAACACCACCGACGCCGGCACGCGCCGCTACCGCTACGGCCAGCAGCCGCCGATCGCGCAATGGAATCTGCTGCAACTGGCGAACGCGATCTATCCGCTGGTGAACGAGGCGGCGCCATTCGAAGCGGTGCTGCAGGAGTTCGCCCGCGACTACACGACGTCGTGGCAGGCGATGATGGCCCGCAAGCTCGGACTGCGCGCGTTCCAAGCTTCTGATGCGGAGCTGTTCGCCGGACTCGACGCGGTGTTGCGGCTTGCCGAGACCGACATGCCGATCTTCTTCAGGCGTCTCGCGCAGGTGGACATCGACGGCGGCCGACCCCGCACTGCTCGAACCGCTGCTCGACGCGTTCTATGTGCCGGAACAACTCACGGCAGAGGTTCGCACGCAGTTCACGCGCTGGCTGCGCGACTACGCCGACCGCGTGCGCCGCGACGACCTCGACGCGTCCGAGCGGCGCGCCGGGATGGACGCCGCCAATCCGAAGTACGTGCTGCGCAACTACCTCGCCCAGCTCGCCATCGACGCGGCGGAGAAGGGCGACTACGCCATCGTCAACGAATTGCTGGACGTACTGCGCAGACCATACGCCGAGCAGCCGGAGCAGAGAAGCGACGTTCGCGCAGAAACGTCCGGATTGGGCTCGGCATCGAGTTGGCTGTTCGATGCTGTCCTGCAGTTCTTGATACGCCCCCCTTGTAGTTGGTTGGCCCTGCGATCAGACAAACGTGATCCGTGGCCCGGCACCTACCAGTACCTGTGGTGATGCGCGACAAAGACCTGGCGTGTTGACCGACGATTGGCCTGAAATGATCGGCTTGAATCTGTCTCGTCGCCTACGATGTCAGTACGCTCCAAAAGGTGCGCCAGCACTGAGAGTAAAGTGATCCGTACCAACAGATCTACTATGGGGCGAATATCATTGCTTGAACGTGTGCAGCGGAATCATTAGGCTGCGCGCCGCTCGAAGTTTATCCGTCTCCCGTTGATGCAGCTTCGTAACACTCTCGTCCATGTCGGATTTGTTGAAACGAGAATCGTGTCACGTAGGTGCATCACGGATTGCACTTAAACTTCTTCACACGAGATCAAAAAAGGGGCTCCGCTCTTGGTTGGGCGATGGATTACTCTGGCTATTACGCTCGCCTTTGCGGTGGGTTGCGGTTCTGACAACGATGGAACGTCGCAGGGAAGTCAAACAAATTCGCTGGAGTTTGTTGCCAATCCCCCTACGGTGGCATCGGGGACCAACACTTGGTTGTCATGGACCGCGCACGATGCGGCGTCGTGTCAGGCATCAGACGGTTGGTCAGGTCAGCGTCCTGCGAGCGGCGGATTCCGCACGCCTGCGCTGACGCAGACGACAACGTTCACGCTCAACTGTGCGGGCGCGAGAACAGGCTCGATTGCACGCGTGACGGTGGTTGTCGCGACACCGCCTCCAGCCGGGGCCGCCGCCGATGCGCCTCAAGTGACGTTGCGATCGCAACGGGCATCGGTTCCTGTTCATGGAGAGACCGTTCTGGAGTGGACAGCACCGAACGCGCAACAGTGCACAGCGTCTGGTGGCTGGAGCGGAAAGAAATCTAACCAAGGCTCGCAGAAGGTACTAGGGTTGATGAACGACTCGACCTTTACGCTTACCTGTCAAGGACAAGGCGGAACCGGAATCGCCATGACCCAGGTTGCGTTGCAACGCGCCACGTTGCGTTGGGATGGCGATACTTCCAACCATTCGGCGTTTCGAGTTTTGTGGGGCAAGCGCGCCGACGCACCGGAGAACCAGGTCACGATCAACGATCCTAAGGCGCGCGAACACATCCTCGATCTTCCGGGATCTGGTACGTACTACTTCATTCTTGCGACCCTGGATAAAGGCAACAGGGAGATCGGCCGTTCCAACACCGCGTCGAAACGCCTTTTGCCATGAGTCTGCTAACAGCCTAACTCACGCCATCGAGAGCCGAGTGCAGCCATGCCTCGTGGCTGATCGCTTCGTAAAGTTCTGATAACTGTCGAGCCGTTCACGCGGGGGACTCTCCTTACAAATAAACTCTCATCCATAACAAATGGGGGATCGCAAACAGTGCGTTGTAGGGAGAGACCCCCATGCAGTATCGTTGGGTTCGACGGTGCGTGCTGGCATGTTTAACTGCCGGGACGATGGCAATTCTGGGATGCGGCAACGGGTCTGACCCATCGAACGAAGTGCGTTCGAAGTGAGCAAGACGTCGTCGTCTCCGGGTCAGTTGGCGATGGTCCCGTTATCGATGCGATGATCGACGTTGTTGACGCTAACGGCGCAACGGTGTCGCAGGCACTTGCCGCATCGAGTGCGACCTTCTATGCATTGGTGCCAGCGAATACAACGTACCCCGTCACGCTGCGGGCGGTCGGAGGCACCGATCTCGTCACTCAGCGCGCACCGGACTTCGTTCTCGAAACTGTGATTGCGCGACCTGATCAGACGACAGCAAATCTGTCCCCGTTCAGCACGCTCGTATCGCGGGTTGCCGCATGTGCGGCGACACCGGCGAAGCACGCAAAGCTCGTGCAAGCTTGGGACCGGGTGATCGCCGACCTTGGAATGGGCTACGACGCTGAGCGCTTTGGTCATCCGTCGTGGACGCCGATGGGATCGGCGAGCGTCGCACCGTTCGTTCTGGCAAGCGAGGCTTTAGGCGAGTCGATCCGACGCACCCGGCAGGCGCTGGCAGGCACGGCCGACGCGGTCGAAGACGATGCAGTCATCACTGCGCTTGGCTGCGATCTCGCCGCTGATGGCGTGCTCGACGGCAGTGGCGACGGCTCGTCGCGAAAGATCAGCGCCACCTTTCTTGCTGCTTCGGCCGGTGTTCTGGTCGAGACCGTAACTAAGCGGCTGAGAGTTGATGATGCCGACGCGACGCAACGACTGCGACGCGGCGATACGGCAGGTTCGACCCGGAGCCGGAAGCGTGTTGGATGTCGAGGCCACTCCATTGGTGATGCAGCAGACCCGCGATCGCCTCACCTCGCTGCTGGGTCGAGTTCCCGGTGACCTGATTCCCCGACTGATGCGTCTTTTCGATCGAACTCCGGCGGCGGAACTGCGCAGCGTGATAGCAGTCAGCCTCAGTGAGGACGATAGCGTTACGTTGGCCGGTTCGGTTCGGACCATAGCGAACGCGGACTCGTTTGCGATTGACGCTGCTCCTCGCGTCGACGGCAGCGCCGCCGAGCGCTGTTGCGCCAGCGGTCTCCTTGGCAGCTGCACCGGCGGAAATAGGTGCAGGGCAAACCACTCGACTTTCCTGGGCTGCAATCGAAGCAAAGGCCTGTTGGGCATCAGGCGCGTGGACCGGCGAGCAGCCGCTAGAGGGCACCTACACTACGTCGCCGTTGACACTTCCGACGCGATACGGACTGACCTGTACCGGGTCGGGAGGTACCGCGAGCGAGGAAGTACGCGTGAGCGTTCCGGGCGTTCCACCGCCGGTCGCGCCGCGGGTCGACCTGAGCGCCACGCCCACGACCGTGTCCGCGGGCGAAGGGGCAACGTTGACGTGGTCCTCGACCGGCGCGACTGAGTGCACGGCGGGCGGCAACTGGTCCGGCACCCGACCGTCCCAAGGTCGTGAAAGTCTGGGGCCATTGAGCGCTGGACAAAGCTACTCGCTCGCGTGCTCCGGGCCCGGCGGCGTTGGTAGCGATTTCGTCAGCGTCGATCTGCGCATTCCGGCACCCGCGCCGGTCGCCGTGACATCGTCGATCCAAGCGTCGCCCGGCTGGGTCGCCCCAGGTACCCCCACGACACTGAGTTGGACTAGTAAAGGTGCGACGCAGTGCGTCGCCTCGGGTGCGTGGAGCGGCAGCCGGCCGCTCGCCGGTAAGGCAACGGTCACTCCCACTGCACTTGACAGTACCTTTGTGCTCAGTTGCAGCGGTGCCGCCGGAAACGCAGTTTCCAGCAGCCAGGTACTCGTTGCGCGCAGCGCGACTGTCGTGGCGCGCCACCGACGACGTATCGATGGGGGGCATTACGGGATTCCGCATTTTCCACGGCATCGCGCCGGGCGCGTACGGGGAACCTACGGTCGTGTCCGATCCGAATGCGCGGGAATTCGAGATGGGTCTATCGCCCGGCACTCACTACTTTGCGGTCGCGCCGCTGACCGAGAGTGGCGTGATCGGGGTTCTATCGAACGAGGTCTCGAAGGTCGTTCAATAGCGCGTCCCCGAAGCCCATTTACATAAGGGACGTACGTACGCGGCCTTCGGCTGAATAGACTCTCCGCAGCGTCCGGGTGACGCCGATCAGATGCCGCCATAAGAATCGTCCGACGGCAGACGGGCAAGACGTCCGACGGTCCAGCATCGACTCGCGCCCCGCCGCAAGTGAGAATCACACGGTTGGCGGGTAGCCAGTTAGCCAAAAGGGGACGCATTGCATGAATGATTCGAGTCGTTTTGGTTTCGGATGGGGTCACGTTCTTTCAGTCGCGACGCTGTTCGCTGCGCTCTGGGCGGCGGGAGCCGTCCGTTGCGATAGCGGCGGCGGCGGAGAGAACCGTCAGCGCCGCTAGATTATCGAATCGCCGCCGAGGACGTGCTGCAGATCTCCGTGTGGAAGGAAGAGGGGTTGGAACGGGAGGTCATCGTGCGCCCGGACGGTGGCGTTTCGTTTCCGCTTGCGGGCAACGTGACGGTCGCTGGTAAGACTCCCGCGGAGGTAGAGGGCGAGATCGCCAAACGTCTGCAGAGGTTCATTCCAGATGCTGTGGTGACCGTCTCGGTTGTCAAACTGCAGGGGATGCGTCTCTATGTCACGGGGCAGGTCCGAAACCCCGGTCAGTTCACCGTAGGACGCTATGTCGACGTGCTGCAAGCAATAACCCTGGCGGGAGGTTTGACGCCGTTCGCGAAGGACGGCGACATTAAGATCATCCGCCGCGAGGACGGGCGCGAGGTCGTTCACAAGTTCAACTTCGGCGAAGTGCGGCGCGGGGAGAACCTCCAGCAGAACATCATGTTGCGCACCGACGACGTCGTAGTTGTCCCTTAGTATGGCCTGCGGAGTCGATATGAATAAGAAGGCAGTACGCCATTGGAGTGTTTCGCGCTGCCTTTTCGGCGGCATTGGCTTGCGTCTGTGTGGAGAGCCAGGCCGCCTGGGTGACCGATGTGAACGCCACTGCCGACTCACGATACGACGACAACATAAGGCTCTCGACCGATGGCGAAGAAGAGAGCGCGATCGCGACCACAGTCGGCGGAGAGATGCGTCTGCGAAATGTCACTGAAACGTCCGAGTTCGCCGCCGTCGCGGGCGCTAAGTACTTGATGTACTCCAACTACGATGGCGTTATCAAACTCGACAATGAGGATATCGAGTACGGAGAAATCCACACCAAAGCGCAGGCTCAACGGCTACAGTGGGGATTCAATGGCTCCGTCCGCCGCGACGTTTTGTTGCGCACGGTCGGTGTCATTCTCGACCCTGTCGGCACGCCAGCGGGTGGTCCGCCAAGTCAGGGCAGCGGGGTCCCAATCGCGGAAGGACCGGGTTCCGACGTCGACGCCGGAAGCGTACAGGAGCAGGTGCGTCGCACGCGCACGGAGGCGTCACCGTACGCAAGCTATCAAGTCAGCGAGCGGTCGAACGTGAGACTTGGCTATAGCTTTCTGGGTCTCGATTACGACAAGGAGACCGCGACCGGGCTTCAAGACAGCATCACGCAGTCAGTGACGCTGGATTTGTTGAATCGCGTGACGCAACGCGATATCGCGCGTATTGGCATCGGCGCGGCGCGGTTCGATCCCAACGAGGAACCCGACTCGACCGACGCGTATCAATTCTCGGTCGGGTGGGATCGCGACTTCACCGAACGCGTGCGTGCGGGAATCGACTTGGGCGGGCAACAATCGGACCGCGATGGAGACACGTACACCGGCTATCTCGTACGCCTGCGCGCATCCCGAACCACGGACGTGGGGTCTCTGCGGGCCCGATACGCCCACACCTTGCAACCAAGCGGGTACGGTGATTTGGTGAAGTCCGACACGCTAGAACTCACGTATGAGGCAAATCTGTCGAACCGTCTGGATCTGAGTTTCGATGGCCGCGCCTATCGCACCCGAGAGTCGTCGAACCAGGTAGCCAACGACAACAACGACCGTGACTACGTTGAAGTGGGTCCTCGACTGACGTATGAGCTCTTTGAGAGCTTGCGCGTCGGCGCCTACTACCTCTATCGATGGGTCGATCGGCAATCGGAAGGCAACGGATCGAGCAATGCGATCGGGATTACCCTGAGCTACCAGCCGCCGCGGCGCATTTGATGCGTCGATCTCGCAGTACCGAGGCATTAGCAGCATGAGCGAAGGCAACGAGCCTACTGAGTTCAGCGAATACTGGGCCATCTTGTTGCGCCGCAAGAATTGGTTCATTGGGCCGTTCGCGGGTGTATTCGTCCTTGCAATCGCGTTGGCGTTCCTGCTGCCGTCGGTTTATCGATCCGAAGCAACCATTTTGATCGAGCGCCAGTCGATCCCTACGAACGTCGTCGAGACGACTGTTACGGGCTACGTGCAGGAGCAGATCGAACAGCTGCGACAGCGCATCAACACGCGCGAGAATCTGCTTCGAGTTGCGGAGAAATTCAATTTGTATCCGGGCAAACGCGCATCGGACCCCGACGAAGTGTTTCACGACGTCGCGAAGAACATAGACATTCAGATGGTCGATGTTCAGGCGAGCAGTCCGGATCAGACCGGGCAGCGCGTAGCTACGATCGCCTTCACAATAGCGTACAGAGCGGATACCCCTGAAACGGCGCAGGCAGTCGCCAACGAGCTCGTCGAGTGGTACCTCCGTGAACACAAGGCCGATCGAGAAGAGCGGGCAGCCGATGTATCCGAGTTCCTCGGCGTCGAAGCCGAAAAGCTACGGAATGAGATCGTTTCGCGCGAGGGTGAGCTAGCCAATTTCAAGCAGGAGGAACTGCGGCAACTTCCCGAGTTGATGGACATGAACCTGCGCCTTTACGAGAAGACCGAGCAGGACATTGCGGCGAGCGAGGAGTCGATTCGCGGGTACCAGGAACGTATTGATTCGGCAAACGCCGAGTTGTCGCTGACGCCGGCATACAAAGACGTGGTGGATGATTCGGGCAAACGCATGCTCACCGGCGATGAGCGATTGAGCGCGCTGACGGCGGAGTATCTTCGTGCGTCGGCGCGATACTCGGCGGAGCACCCGGACATCATCCGATTGACTCGCGAAATCCGCTCGTTGTCGCGTCAGACCGGCGCGAGCGCGCGCACCGACGAATTGATGCAGGAGCTGACGAAACTCCAGGAAGACCTGCGGCAGGCGCGACAGAAATACTCCGACGACCATCCTGAGGTGGTCCAGCTCGAAAAGTCCGTTGCGTCGGTCGAGAAGGCGTTCCAGTCGGCCATGGTGCAAGGTAGCGGCAAGCCGAAGGCGCTGGCTGCGCCAGCTGACAATCCGCGTTACGTGACGTTGAAAACGCAGGTCGATGCCTCCGCCGCGGATTTGAAGGCTGAACGAGACAAGCTGGAGATGTTGAAGGGGAAACTCGCGGAGTACGAAGAGCGACTCTTTCAAACGCCGGTCGTCGAACGCGACTTTCAAATCGTTGAGCCGCGATTACGAGAACGCGCAGACGAAGTACGCGGAGCTCACGAAGAAACAGATCGAAGCGAAGCTGGCGCAGGAACTGGAATCCGGCAAGACGGCTGAGCGTTTCGTGCTCTCCAGTCCGCCCAATCTGCCGACCGGCCCCGATAGCCCGAATCGGATAGGCATCATTCTATTGGGCGGGCTGTTTGCATTCGCGGCCGGTCTCGGATCCGTAACGGTAGTGGAGTATCAGGACAAAACCATACGCAGTCCGCGCGCGGTCGCCGACATCATGGGTGTGGCACCTCTCGCCGTGATTCCGCAAATGACCGTGGCGGTGCTATCGAGACAGGTGTCGAGATGACCGTCGAGCAGCATCCCCTCGACCACATCAGCCGTGCGTTGGAACGTGCGCAGAGCGAGCAACGCAGCGTGCGTGGTTGGGTGCGCCCGACATCGGATGCCGCACCCGCTGAGGTGACGATTGCTTCTGCCACTACGTTCGAATTGTCCGAAGCCCACTTGCGCTCGCGCAACATTCTATGCGGTCGCGGCAAGGAAGACCCTTCGGTGTCGGACCGTTACCGACTCTTGCGCACGCGAGTCATACAAGCGCTCAAACTGAAGGGCCAGAATACCATCGGTGTGACGAGCCCCGGTCCTAAGGATGGCAAGACCCTGACGTCGATCAATCTCGCCATCAGCATTGCACGTGAAGGCGGTTACAAGGTGGTGCTGATCGACGGCGACCTCCGGAAGCCGAGCTTGGCCGACGACCTTGGCATCCCGGTTACCAAGGGCCTCGTCGACCATCTCTCGTCGGATGTTGAGTTCAGCGAAATCACAGTCGCGACCAACGTTACCAATTTGGTCGTAGTGCCCGGACGGCGGGAAGAAGCCACGTTGGCGGTGCCGGAACTCTTGAGTTCGGAAAAGATGCGGCAGCTGATCGAGCAGCTGCATGGGCGAGATCGGTGCATCGTCGTCGTCGATCTGCCCCCCGTGCGCCTTGGCGACGATGTCGTTGCGTTGGCGCCTTACTTGGATGGGCTATTCGTCGTAGTTCGTGAAGGCGTTACGTCGATCGACGAGCTCAAGGAATCGATCGAACTTCTGAAGGATTTTCCAATTCTCGGAACGGTGCTCAATCAGTCGACTTCTCGAAAACTGCAATTTGAAGGTTATTACTACCACGGCGCTCCAGAACTCAAGTAGTAGCGAGTAGATCCACGATGTATGAGTCCTTCTACAAGTTCCAGCGCGCGCCGTTTCTCGCGGTACCAGACCCCGATATGTTGTTCATGACGCCACAGCATCAGCGAGCACTCGCCTTGCTCGAATACGCGTTCATGGCGCGCGCCGGCTTCTGCGTCGTAACCGGTGAAGTTGGCGCAGGGAAGACGACGTTGGTACGTCGTCTGCTGCAGAAGGTCGGCAACCACGTCGAAGTCGGACTGGTCAGCAACACGACCTGCGAAACCTTCGAAGAGTTCATTCAGTGGATCCTGCTGGCGTTCGATCTCGACTACCACGGAAAGGACAAGGTCCAGCTCTATGACGCGTTCGTGCGTTATCTCGTCGAGCAGTTCAGGAAGGGACGGCCGGTCACACTGATCATCGACGAGGCGCAGCATCTTGGTCCGAAGTACCTCGAGCAACTGCGTATGCTGTCGAATGTGAACACCGAAAGAGGGATGGTGCTGCAAACCATCCTGATCGGCCAACCGGAGCTGTGGGACGTGTTGCGCAGCCCTGAACTCAAGCAGTTCGCCCAGCGGATTTCGTACGATTACTATCTTGGCCCGCTCGGAGTCTCGAACTCACCGCTAGCTACGTGCGCCACCGTCTGGTTACAGCCGGTGGATCGGCAGACCTGTTCGAGCAGGACGTGTTCCCACTGGTTTGGGAAGCGTCGGGCGGTGTACCGCGGTTGATCAATCTGATCTGCGATACCGCGTTGGTTTACGGCTATGCCGAGCAGCTTACAACGATTGGGTCACGCATCGTCAGGCAGGTGATAAGGGACAAGGAAGTCAGCTTCGCGCCGGTGGGTGCTCCGTTCCGATCGCGCGATGAGGTGGTCGATGGTGTCGGTACTGAAGCAAACTCGGCAGCGAGCCCGAGGCTGAGGCGCTCCACGATCGAGCGCGCGGTCCTGAGCATCAAGAAAGGCAACGAGTAACAATCGATGAGCGACGCGCATTTCGAGCGCCGTTTGCTCCCTCCGATCGTTCACATCGTGGCCGATCGTGGGTGGGCGGCACTCTCCTTGAAGGAATTGTGGGACTACCGCGAAGTCGTGCTGTTCTTACGTGGCGCGACATCCAGGTGCGCTACAAACAGACGATTCTCGGTGCGGCTTGGGCGATTATCCAACCGTTCACTTCGATGGTGATCTTCAGCATCATTTTCGGAGGAATCGCCAAGATGCCCTCGGACGGGATTCCCTACCCCATCTTCAGTTACGCCGCGCTCGTGCCGTGGATGTTCTTCGCCGATAGCGTGAGTAAGGCCTCTAACAGCCTCGTCGGAAGTGCCGGAATCATGACGCGAATCTATTTCCCGAGGCTTACGATGCCGATCTCCGCAACGCTCGGCAACCTCGTCGACTTTGGGCTCGCGTTCGTAGTGCTTTTGGCACTGATGGCATACTTCGGAGTCGCACCCACCGCAAATGTCGTTTGGCTCCCCTTACTTCTTTTGTTGGCTCTTGTAACCGCATTGGGCGTGTCCTTCGTTCTCGCAGCCATGAACGTGCAGTTCCGCGACGTCAAATACGCAGTGCCGTTCCTGATCCAGTCGTGGATGTTCGCCACCCCCGTCGTTTACCCGGCGAGCTTGATTAAAGATCCGTTCTGGCAGGCGATATATGCGCTCAATCCAATGGTCGGTGTAATAGAGGGGTTCCGTTGGGCACTGTTGGGAACCAATACAGCGCCTGGTCTGTCGATCATCGTTTCGTCAACGGTCGCATCCTGTCTGTTGGTGTGCGGCGCACTGTATTTCAAGCGAATGGAACGTACGTTCGCGGACGTTGTTTAGGATCGTTCGATGAGACAGACAGCAATACGTGCCACCGGTCTTTCAAAGCAGTACCACATCGGTCGTACGAAGGATCAACTGACGACGCTGCAGGAGAAACTGGTTCGTGCTAGTGCCGCTCCGTTCCGGCGCATGAAGGGACTGCTGTCAGGCCGTGCCGCCGCGGCGGCCGATCTGGACGAAGCGTTTTGGGCGTTGCGCGACGTGTCGTTTACCATCGATCAGGGCGAGGCCGTCGGCATCATCGGATCGAACGGATCTGGCAAAAGCACACTGCTGAAGATCCTGTCGCGAATCACCGCGCCAACAGAGGGCTCGGCCGAGATCCATGGTCGCACCGGATCGCTCCTCGAAGTCGGTACTGGTTTCCACGGCGAGCTGACAGGGCGCGAGAACATCTTCCTGAATGGTTCGATCCTTGGAATGAGGCAGTCGGAAATTCGGGCCAAGTTCGACGAAATCGTTGCTTTCAGCGAGGTGGAGAAATTCATCGATACGCCGGTCAAGCATTACTCGTCCGGCATGAGGGTTCGCCTCGCGTTCTCGGTGGCCGCGCACGTACACCCGGACGTATTGATCGTCGACGAAGTCCTTGCCGTCGGTGATGCGCGTTTCCGTAAGAAGTGTTTGGACAAGATGTCGGATGTTGCGCGCAACGGGGCAACGGTGTTGTTCGTATCGCACATGGCACAGATCGTCACCAGCATGTGTACCCGCGCCATCTGGTTGCGACAGGGCAGGGTCGTCAAGGACGGCTCCGCAGTCGAAACGGTAGCTGAGTATCTGGGAGAAGGGCTGGGTCTTTCGGCGGAGCGCAGCTGGCCGATCGAGACCGCTCCCGGTGGCGATCTTGCACGTCTCGTCGCAGGTCGACTACGGACCGAAGACGGAGAAGTGTCCGATTGCCTCGACGTTCGGCAGCGATTCTGTGTAGAACTCGAGATCGACGTGATTGAGGCGCAGGGGGATTCTCGTGCTCATCGGCGTTCAGAACGGCGATGGCACCCAAGTATTTTCCTCGGTCGACACGACCAATCCGACGCTGTTCAAAAAGGATTGGGCGGTCGGAAAAAACACCGTTCGGATGTGGATTCCAGGGAATCTTTTGCAGATCGACACGTACACGGTGGAGGTCTACATCGCCGCCTGGGAACCGGTGCAGGTCGATCAATGCTATGAGCGCAGTCTCTTGTGCTTCCACGTCGTCGACAGTTTTGCGCTGGACAGCTCGAGAGGGAATTTCGGCGGTACTTTGCCCGGAATCATCAGGCCGTTGCTCGAGTGGGAGATGCTGCACGACGGGACTCGACACGCGAACGGTGGAGTCGGCGCACTCGATGACCGGCTTAGCGGCGTAGCGCGCGGATAGGCGGTGAACGTACTGATCCGACAATGATGGCGACCGCCAGTCGAAGTGAGTCCGCCGAGATTCTGACGCCGAGCGCGGCGTTGCGACATCTGAGCGGGAATCAGGAACGCAATTGGTTTCTCGACCAATACGAAGACGATGCGTCGGTCCTGTACCTAAATTGTGTCCTGAGAGTTCGCGGCAATATAACGGACGCAAACATCGTGGAGGCGATGCAACGCGTCATTGCGCGCCATCCTGTTCTGCGACAGCGCTTCACAACGACGCCCAACGGTACCGTGTGCTCCGTGAGCGGCACTGATGCATTGCATATCGACGTGGTCGACGTCGGAAATTCCGATGAGGAATTGCGAAAAGCAGTTCGTCGCTTTCTCGAAACGCGCCTCGACTTGCGAGTTGGTCATTCCCTGGCGGCCCGCTTGTTCCGTACGGAGTCGCAGCGTCTCTTGTGCGTGGTCGCCCACCCCTGTGTGGCCGATGCAGACTCACTGCATATCCTCGCCAACGAGTTCGTTGAGGAAACGCCTGGCAGCTTGCACGATCGCAATGTAGTCGGTGCGGAATTCGGCTACTTCGAAAGGACGGAACTGTCGGTTGACGGCGCGCAAGCGGCAGAACAGTACTGGATCGACAGGGTGGGTATCGATCCAGCTCCGCTCGAGTTGCCGCGCGCCGCTCCGCGACCCTCTCGCAAGAGATTCGCGGCGCAATCGCGATATCTCACGATTGACGCCCCAATCGTCCTCGCAGTCGAACTGATGTGCGCCCGTTTGCAAGTGTCGTTTCAGGACGTATGTCTTGCTGCATATCTCGCGTTGTTGCGGCGATGGTCGCAGCAGGTCACGGTCACGGTTGGACGTGTGACCGAAGGTCGCACGAAGTCGGAAGCACGCTGCGTTGGACCGTTCGAGAATGTGGTTCCCGTGCGTGTCGACTTCGAGCCGCAATCATTCGCTTCGTTCATGCGCGCCTTGCAGGCACGACTCGCAGCAGATGTCATGCACGAAGGGCTTCCCTTCGATCGCATCGCGAAGCAACTTCAAAAATCGCGCGATCCATCTCGCAATCCGGTCTTTCAGGCGATGTTCCGTTTCATCTCCTATGGGGCGGTGCAGGCGGACTCGAATGGCTGGTCTATCGCCGAAACGCGCGAATTCGAACGTGCGCTGACTCCCTGTGATCTGAGCCTGGAGGTGCGCCGCGAACAGAGCATCGCGACAGTGCGTATCGCTTTCGATGAGGAGACTGTCGATGCGCAGCGGATACAGCGCTTCGGCAACCACTTCGTTCGTTTTCTGAGTGCGATAGCTGCCGACGCAGAAACTTCGATCGACGGTGTTCCGATCCTCGATCACGACGAAATCCGCCGCCAGTTGGAGGTGCTGAATCCGGCGGAGACATCCGCGTCCGGACGGACCGTGCTCGATATGTTTCAGTCCGCGGTAGTTCGTTTTTCAGAAGTGCCTGCAGTGTCATTCGGCCGCATGAAGTTGAGCTACGGCGAGCTCGACCGGCAGGCCGAGGGAATCGCGTGCGTCGCTCCGCGGTCGCGGAGTTGGGCGAGACGTCTGCGTAGGCATCTGCTTAGAGCGCTCGATCGGAATGGTCGTTTCGGTGCTTGCGGTGCTCAAAGCGGGCGGCGCTTACGTCCCGATGGATCCGTCGTACCCAACTGAACGACTCGTTGCGATGGTCGAAGATTCCGGCACGTCGATTGTGATTGCGGCATCGCATGACGAGCCGAACTTGGCTGAACTGCGAAGCCTGATCGAGATAGTGCCGTACGACACATTGAGCGTAACGCAGGACGCAATAGTGTCGCCGGTGCCGATAGCAATCGATCCCGAATCACTCGCATATGTCATCTTCACGTCAGGTTCGACGGGGCGCCCCAAGGGCGTCGCTATGCCCCATCGCGCGCTAGCGAACTTGATCGAGTGGCAACTCGCGCGCGAAACGTTCAAGGCACAAGCACGAGTGTTGCAGTACTCGAGCCTGAGTTTCGATGTTTCCTTTCAGGAACTGTTCAGCACCTGGGCTTCGGGCGGACATCTTCATCTGATCTCCGACAACGATCGACGCGATCCACGCCGGTTACTGGAGAACCTTGAGCAACACCGCATCGAGCGGCTGTTTCTACCCTACGTAGCGTTGCGACAGATGGTCGAAATAGCGCAGGCGACTGGCCGCGCTCCTCCTGAGCTAAGAAGAGCTCATCACCGCGGGGGAGCAACTTCGCGTCGACGACACGCTGCGCGCCTTCTTTGGATCGTTGGAGGACGCATCTCTCGACAATCAGTACGGCCCGTCTGAGTCGCATGTCATCACTGCGCACCTTCTACAAGGTAACGCGGAACGATGGCCGGATTTTCCGCCCATCGGTGTACCTATCCGAAATAATCAGGCGTTCATTCTTGATGCGCATCGAGCGTTGCTTCCGGATGGCGTTGCGGGCGAATTGTATTTGGCCGGCGTCAATCTCGCGCGCGGCTACATTGGGCGTGACGACCTCACCGACGAACGCTTCGTACCCCACCCGTTCGACATGAGACCTGGTGCGCGCGCCTATAGAACTGGGGATGGAGCGCGATACGCGAACGATGGAAGCATTGAGTTCCTGGGACGCCTCGATCATCAGGTCAAGATCCGCGGCTATCGCGTCGAACCGGGCGAAGTGAGCACAGCACTGTCGCGCTTTCCGGGGGTGAAGCAATGTCTGACTACAGCCGTTGAAGGCGGAAACCACGGAAAACGCCTCGTGGCGTATGTGCTCGTCGACGATGCAGATCACTTCCCCTCGGATCGCGTTCTCGAATTCGCGCGTGCGCACCTGCCGAACTTCATGGTCCCTTCAGCGGTCGTCCCGCTCGAGTCCTTCCCATTTACTCCGAGCGGGAAGGTGGACGTTCGATCTCTTCCGGCGCCGGAGCCGACCGACGCAATGCGCAACGCACGGGTGGAACCGGTCACGCGCACGCAGACCGCGCTCGCGGAAGTATGGTGCGAGTTGCTCGAACTCGACCACGTCGGCGTGCGCGACAGTTTCTTCGATCTTGGTGGCGATTCACTAATGGCCGTCCAGGTATTCCTCGCCATCGAACGGCTATTCGACCTGGACTTGCCGCTATCTCTGCTTGCCGAAAACCCGACGATTGAATCGCTGGCCGCGATCATCGATGCCGGTGGACGGCACGATTTTGGGCAATATCGATCGTTACGCGTGATCCAACGCGGCGATGCCACTCGACTCCCGCTGTTTCTGATTCATGGCGGCGGCGGAAACGTAGTGTTGTTCCGCGATCTCGCGACGAACCTGGGCAAGCGTCAGCCTGTTTATGCGTTTGAATGGGACGGGTGGAGCGGCGACCGCGGACGAAAATCGATCGAGGAGATGGCGGAATTGTACGCGACGGAGTTGACGCGCTTCCTTCCCGAAGGTGAGTTTCGGCTTGGAGGTCATTGCATCGGAGGGCTCATCGCCATCGAAGTTGCGAAGGTTCTGCGCGCGCGCAACCGTGACGTCGTTGGACCCTTGTTCATCACCGATGCTCCAAACCTGGCCGCCTCGACACATCGACTATTGGTACCCCAACCTGCAGAGGTCGAAGCATCTCGTGAACTGAACGAAGTGCGCGACGACCTCAACGTGAGGGTGTCGGCCTGCCCGGAGCCGGAGTCGAAGCCGGCACCGTTCGTTCGAGCAACTCGATCCGTTACGTACCAGCGCGTCATCAGAATGATCGGACGCGCATATCGATTGATGTCTAAGGAGAGGTTCAATCGGGGACCGGTAGAGGATTGGATCGACGAGCGATGGATGAAGTTCTGTCTGCTCTTGGGCTTGTCGATGCCCAAAGACCTGCGGCCCAAGTACTGCGCGTCGACGATGGTGAGTGCAGCTCGACGTTTCCGGTCCGGCGGCTACGATGGCGATATCGTCTTTTTCAGGACCAAGACGCTGCTCGGCCAGCAGATGGGGCTCCCCGGTTGGTGGGCCGACCCGTTCTTCGGCTTCGATGAACTGTGTAGAGGGACGTTCTCGAGTCACTTCATCAACTCGGAACACAACGAAGTCGTGCGCCATCAGAAGACTGCAGAAGTGATTCGCGACGTGATCGAACAAGGACGCGACGAGTGAATGCGGATGCCAAAGGCGCTGTGGGGATATCTATTCGTGCTCGGTGTCGGCTTGGCGCTGGGTATCGTGGCGCTACCGGTTGCCAAGTCGATTCTGCCCGCGAGTTGGCTCGATGCGCTGCGCTTGAAACCGCCGAAAGGCCCGGAGACATCTGCGAACACGATATTCCACAATCTGTCGATCTCTAACGTAGCCACACCGTTCCAGGAACCGTACGGAGCCATCGAGGTGATCGGTGATCATCTCATCGTTGCCGATCGCTTTGGTCACACCTGGCTTACTGGAACCGATGGAAAATTCGATGACCTGCCTTTCGTCATCCCGGCGAACGCCGCCGAGTTCGCGGAAAGCACCGAAGCGAAGCGCCAGCTTTCCCATATGCCCGGCTACTTCGATGCGGTGTCCCGTCGCTTCGGCGTCAAAGATCTGCTTCTCGTACCCGGATCAGAGGGTCGTCAGCAGCTTCTGGCATCGTACCTCTATTGGCAAGTCGATAAGGCGTGTGCAGTAGTGCGAGTATCCGCGCTGACAGTCGGACTGAGTGGCGAGCGTCGACTAGTCAGTGACGGCAATTGGCGCGATGTTTTCGAATCCAGCCCCTGCGTGTCGCTCGACGGGGATGGCCAACCGATCATGGCCGAAGAGTCGGGAGGGCGCATGATCTCATTGACCGACAATCAGGTGCTGCTGACGCTGGGCGACCTCGGACATACGGGTATTGTCGCCGGTACGGCTTTCTCGCAGCGCGACGACAACACTTATGGGAAGACGATCCTGATCGAGCTCGATACTCGAAACTTCAGCGTGTACACGAAAGGCCATCGCAATCCGCAAGGATTGGCGCGTTCGCCGGAGGGGACCATCTACTCCACCGAGCACGGTCCCAACGGAGGCGATGAACTGAACGTCATCGTGCAAGGAAGCGACTATGGCTGGCCGTCAGTGAGCTATGGACGAACCTGTGACAGTGTCAATGTCTGCACCGATGAGGACAGTCTCTACCTCCGCAATCCGCTCAACCAACACCTCGGGTCGCACGATGGGTTTACGAAACCTCTGACGAGCTGGCTCCCGTCCATTGGTGTGTCGAATCTGATCGTGCTTCGCGGAACGCAGTTCAATAATTGGGCGGGCGACCTGCTCGTCACGTCGCTGAAAGCGCGCACAGTGTTTCGAGTGCACCTCGACGAAGGGCACGTTGCGTTCGTAGAACCAGTCTTCATCTCGGATCGCCGTATTCGAGACATCGCGGAAATGGAAGACGGCGTGGTCGCATTGAGGGTCGAACCCGGCGGACTCGTTTTTCTACGACCGGACGTCAGCAAAAAGGAAGAAATCGTCGCGGCATGCCGAGCATGTCACACAGTCTTGAAAGACCAACCGTCGGGGTTGGCTCCGAATCTCTGGGGCGTTGTCGGTCGCCGCGTGGCAGGACAGGACGACTTTGCATATTCGGAGGGATTGCGCCACATCGACGCAGAATGGTCCAAAGAAACGATCGGAACATTCCTGCGCAACCCGCAAGCTTTTGCGCCAGGTACCGCGATGCAGCGCGTCTCGATGTCAGAGTCCGAAGTGGACGAAGTGGTAGAGTTCCTTACCAATTTGCATGACTGACGCACCCATCGACTCCTCGCTAAGAAGTCGCTAACGCCAGAGAGACGAACACGTTCATGCGCATCAACCTTCGAGGAAGCGGGGTCGACAAGCTCTATCGATACTTGGTTTCGCCGCAGTATCGATACGTCCGCAAAATTGCGAGGACAGTTGAAGATCAGATTCCGAAGACAGAATTCGAGCGCATTCGGCGGAAGTACCTCGTCGAAGATCCTGGAATCGAAGGCTCGTACATCGTTCACACGGGAACGCGGAAGTACCTCGATTCATCGATGTGGATCGAGAACGCGGTGGAGAGAGCCGTCGCTGCCGGACTGCACACGAGCAAGCCGTTGCTAATCCTGGACCTCGGTTGTGGAGTTCCCTACTTCTTGTTGGTGGCGAGACACTTCGGTCACAAAGTGGTCGGTCTCGATTTGGACGACAACCGGATGTTCAACGAATTGACCGAGTTGTTCGGAATCGAGCGCTACGACCACCGCATCGATCCGTTCGGTCCGTTGCCGAATTTTGGTCGACGGTTCGACCTGATAACGAGCTATATGTCGTTCTTCTACTACTACCACTCCGACGGACCCGCGAGATCCTGGCGCCCAGATGAGTGGAGCTTTTTCCTTCAGGAGATTCGCGACCGACTAGTGCCGGGTGGCCTGCTGCGGGTCGAACTCAATCCCGGTGGCTCGTACCTCCCAGCCGACGAGCGCGGCGCGTACATGAAGAGAGAAACCGCAGCGAAGCTGCGTGAAATTCCGGGTGTTACTGTCTCAGATCCACCGCGCACGATTCTCGTTACCGCCTAAATCTGCGTTCCGAATAAGATGATGGCTCACGCCCCATTCGTCGCGTTGCGCGAGACCATGATCGCGCCGGTCAGTATCATGCGCGGCGTTGATCTGTGACTCGGTTCGCACTGCAGCGTTAGGCGATGAGCGAACATTGTAAGTAAGTAATACGCATCGCAGATCACGGAGTTGTCCGTGATCTCGAACGGCGGTGCAACACATCGGTTTTGACGCTTGCGGGATAATTGTCCGATCTACGCTCGCTCGAAATCCTACCCGGAGTATTGAGAAGTCCACATGCAAGTCTCGCGAACTTTTGTGTTTTACATCGCGCTCGTCGCATCCGCTTGGTTTCTGCTCGGTGCGCAAGCATTTGGCGACTCGCCGGCGCAAGTCCCGGCTACTGGTTACTTCGTCGACTGTGCGGCAGGTAACGATAGCGCCGCTGGAACCAGCTACGCCACCGCATGGCGAACGCTGAACAAAGTAAACAGTACCGTCAACTCAGCCGGGTCCGACGTCTGGATCAAGGCGGGAACCGTTTGCCACGATCAGGTACTAGTGGTCGATTGGCCAGGCCGCAGTGAAGCCGATCCTGCAGTTATCGGCACTTATTACGTTAGTGACGGCACGGCATTCCAGTTGACGCCTGACAATCCGACTGAGTCGCCTTCGTCCTACGTATACAGCAACGGAGCGCGCGCGGAGATCAACGGCTCCTACGAGTCGGCGTGTAGGTCATGGCCGAGCCAGTGCGCTTGGAACACGGCCAGCGCGGTGCCGCCAAGTCAATACGTCGGTCTGGTGAACGTGCACTCAGAGAAATACGTGACCATTCAGGACTTGACTGTTAAGGACTCGGCCGGGCTCGGTATTGTCTTCGAAGGCAATCCGTCGGCCGGGAAATGCACTCCGGCGATTGGCGCCGCCTGTGATTTCTACGTGACGATCCAGCGAAACGTCGTTTCCCATACGGCGGGTACCGGGGTGAACGTGCTCGAAGGTCGATATACCGTCATTCGCGACAATGTTGTCGACTACACCAACATCGCAAAGAAGGACTCGCAGGCGTGGAACAGCTGGGGCGCCGCCGTCCACGTGGGCCGTTGTTACCCGTGCAACGCGCTCATTGAAAACAACGATGTTTGGAACAGCTACGGCGAAGGTATCGGGCCGTATGGTGTGTCAGTGGTGTTGGTCCGCGGGAACCGGATTGCAAACGGACGCCGCGCCAGCATTTACACGTCAGGCGGGCGGAATGTGGTGGAACAGAACCTCATCGCTGGTGGGCCGGTCATCAACGAACCCGGCCTCGGTGATCCCGCCTACAACAACGTCGCAGCGTACTGGGCGATGAGTTTCGTACGAGAGCCTTCGACAACGGCAGGTGAGGACAACCCAGAGGATACGACGAAGCAATTGTTCCGCAACAACCTGTCCGCGAACTTCGAAAAGTGTTTCAACACCGGTATCGCGAACGACGCCGCCGCAGCTGCGTACAAGCTCGGTGGCCGATTCGTCGGAAACACGTGCGTCGGTGCATCAGGGAAGGGCGCATGGGGATTCAATGGCACCGCCGGTAAGGTCGACGACGATGGCATCGAAGTCGCGAACAACATCTTTGCGACCACGAGCGGAACGCCGTCGTGCGACTCCATAGTGGATTCTAAAGTCACTTCACGGAACAACTATTGGGCAGGGGCAACTCCGACGGACGCTGATTGTCGCTCGCCCGGCACGGGAGACATTTACGACAGCTTCGCCAACCTGGGGCTCGCCGCGCGTGGCTTTGCCACAAGTGATAAGCGAGATTTTCCAACGTTCAGTTGGTTCACGCTGTCCAAATCGTCTAGTGCTGCAAGTCGCGGGGTCGCGATGACCAATAACTATTTGCAGGAAGGCGACTGGACATGGGTGCTTGCGCATCGCAAATGGATGCCGACGTGCCAGACGTCGCAGGTATCAGGCGTCGAGTTCGTTAAGGTGCTGAGCACCGACTATTGCGGTGCCGCTCGCTCGACGGGCGCAACGAGTATCGGCGCGCTTGGTGGCGCGAGCGCTTCCGCCGTAGATTTCATGCTGACAGTCGATTGAGGGCGCGGGACTCAGGACAGCCCGAGAATGAGCTTTCGCGTTAGCGCGAATTGCCGTAGCACGCGCTTCTCGAGGATTACTGGACATACGAGTCCCGCCGCGATTGCGACGCACGCGACGAGTTCGAAGGGCAGTTGGTCGTTCCTTAGAACCTGAAAGGAACCGATCCGCACCCCGCTCTCGAAGAGAGTGTGGAAAAGATAGATTCCCATCGAGTAGAAACCCAGGTCGATGACGACGCGTATCACCGTACGATTTCCCAACTCGTCGAGTCGTTGGCTGAGGTGGATGACGGCGAGCGAGCCGAACGTGCCGAGACAGAGTCGTACCGCGTACGAATCTTCGGGAATTGACCCGAGAACGAACGACGCAATGTAGACCGATACAAAGAGTACGGCCGGGATCAGGGTTCTACTCAACAGGGAGCCGCGCAGGACTGCCTGAAGTTGCCCCTGCCGCAGCATGACGCCCAGCACGAAGAACGGGCCATAGGCCAGTGCGTTTCCGATGATGAGAATTTCACCGGCGCCAAGCGCATCGAGCACAACGAGAATCGCGAGCACCGTCCATTCGTTCGCGACCATTCGCATCAACGGATATATGGCGAACACGAAAAACAGTGCGTGTACGAACCACAGCAACGGTACGAATGACTGAATCGGGTTTGTCAGTAGCGCGTAAAGGCTCTCGAATTCGACAGGATGGGCGAGATTCGCAAACGCGCCGGTCGCGAGTTTGACCAGAAGAAATATCGCCGCGATCGATGCGAAAGGATACAAGAGCCGTTTTGTCTTGACGCGCAGAAACTCGAGATAGGAGTACTTACCGTAGCTGTATAGATACCCTGACAGCATGAAGAACAACGGCATGTGGAACGTATAGATCAGTCGTACGAGTTCATTCCAATACGGGGGAGAAGGCGCGGGATACGCCGAGAAATGTCCGACCACCACTAGGAAAATTCCGATCCCTTTCGCGACGTAGATCCAATCGAGCGAGTTCACGATGACGGGCGACGCGGGGGAGTTCCGTTCGAGCGCAACTGCCGTCATCCCGCAGGACCATTGTTGGTGGCGCACAGCACGAACGACAGCCAGTCCATTTTTCGTTCCCGAAACGACGCGTGGACGGATCTTGGACGATTGCGGGGATTCAGCTGATTTTCCGGCCACATGCGTATGTTCAGCCACTCGTTTCGCGTCAACTCTGCCGCATAGTCGTCTGGACGCCAGCGGTTCGGCTGACCTGGAAATTTGAAAATGTCGTACAGCCACCGCGGATATCGATAGATGTTGTTCGGGTCGAGGTCCCTGATCCACCGCGAATGCGTCTGCATGTCGATCTCGGCAATCAGCTGCGCACGCGGATTTACGACTCGCGAGAGCTGCTGCATCGTTGACTGCACATCATCGAAATGCTCGAAAGCGGCATTGCTGAAGACGATGTCTACGGGCGGAGAAACTCCTGCCGCCAAATCGAAATCCTGTCGCGCTGCGTACGTGACGCGACCGTCTGTAAGCGCTGAGAGTTCGACGGGTACGCGCTCGGCGAGACGCCGATAGAACGTTGCGGGCACGCTGCTGGCAAGATTGTGGCGATCGAACCCCACGTAACTCTTCGCGCCCTTCGAGACGAGTATGAGTCCGACTCCGAGATCGGAGCCGGGTCCCAGCTCGAGCACGCGTTTGCCTTCGATCGGAACGGCCTGATAGCGGTTGAGGTTGTCGAGGAATCGGTTAGCGATCGTGATGTCGTAGTCGATGCACCGATCTACCTCGTCCAGTGAATACGGCTTTGGAGAGTCGTATCCACGCACGACGTGCTTGAGTTTTGCCAGGGCAAGAAAACCAATCCCCGCGAAGTAGTAGGCTGCGTCCATCGTTCCCTCGCCAACGTTACTGCCGAATTGCTGCAACAACCCAATGCAACCCAGACTTCAACTTTGCGAACTGGTATGCATGAAAGAGCCTGCCGGTTCGCAGCGCTTTGGCGTTTAGTCTTGCCTCATCGATCCGCGCGGCTTCATTTCCGATTGCGCAGTTTTCGAGCACATTGAGGATTTGGCCGAACGCGCGCGGATCATCACTGTGCAGAAGCTCATCGGTTGCTGCATAGGCAACGGTACGATGTTCGGACTGCCTCGACTGCGCGAAGTCGGAGTCTATTGCGCTCTTGACGCTTTCATATTGCGCTGAGGATCTCTCATGAAGGTGGATCTTCGTCGTATCGTTTCCGAACAGCGTGTGTTGTGCCCGGTTCCAGTACTGCTCTTTTCCGGCGAAGTAAGGAATCGAGAGACGCTTGCAAAGCAGCTCCAAGATTTGTTTGTCGGTAACTAGGTCTCGATATCGGACGCTGTGCCAGTCTTTGATCAACGTGAAGTAATATCGGTGATAGTTGATCCACTCGCGCTGCCATCCTTTTTCCCTGCCGCGTTTGCGTCGCGACTCGCGAAATTCGCCCGGGGATTTCCACACGAGAATGTTCTTCGTATCGATTCCCTGCGCTTTCAACTCGACCGACCGGTCTGCAATCCACAAAGGTGATTTGCTCGAATCGACTATGAAATTGCATTCGGGAAACCGATCGAACAAGTTTGCGTAGAGGTTGGCTGGCCCCGACGCCTTGATTGCTTTCCAGTCTATTGCGGTACCGAGGTCTTCGACGTTCACGTGGTGACGTCGGTACGGATAGAAGAGCGCGTAGACTTCGCCGCATGAAAGTCCGGCAGCATCGTTCGCCAGCATCATGTCGAGCAGCGTAGATCCGCTGTACGATGTACCGCCCACGAAGATCACCGACTTAGCATTCGACGGCATTGATCTATCTTGCCTGCGATGCGTCGACTTGCGCGGCCGGTGAAAGCTCACCTTCGACGACCTGCGCTAGGTCGCGGGCGTTGTTCATGGAAAACTGTTTGGTCGCGAATTCTCTTGCTCTCATGCCATCGCTGCGCAACCTCGAACGATCCGCGTGATAGCTCAGCACGCGCTCCACGAGTGACTCGAAGTGAGGGACACAAGCGCCGAGACCACGTTGCACAATCATCCCATCTGGGTCGATACCCAAGGTGATCGTTGGCACCGCTCGCATCCACGCTTGTATGAATGTGTTGGGAAGCCCTTCATAGAGGCTCGTGTTCACGAGCACGTGGGCCTGGGAAAGCTGCGAATTCACTTCGTCCTGCTCGAGTTCTCCCAAGTACTCGACGTTCCGCGTCTGGAGAATCTCTTGCAGGATCGTGCGGCACCAAGGAGTCGCGTCGCTGCGTCCGATCATCTTGAACGAGATGTCGTACCGCGAGAGTTCGCGAGCGAGGCGTATGAAGAGTTCGGGGCGCTTGAGTGGCTTCAAGTTCGCAACCCAGACGACTGTGAAGCGTGGTGCCTTTTCGCTCATTTGCGGCAATGTATGGAAGTTGGAAATTACCGCGGTTGGCGCTCGACCGTAAACTCCTTCCAGCGTCTTAGCCTGCTCGTGGGTCTGCGTCACGATGGCTGACGCGTGCCGTACGCCGTATCGAAAGAAAGCCACGTCGACGACCCGGGGTATGCGCCCGACAGGCAGGTATGGATTCGACTCAACATCGCGATCGCTCGAGACGTGCCAAATCAGACTTGCATCGTGTCTCCCGCAATAGAACGCGGCGACCCCCGTATATGCGCACGCGACGCGTTGCATCACGACATCGGGTTCGAGTTGCTCGAGGGCACGATAGAGCACGACCGAATCCCAGAACATGCCGAACCTTTGCGTCGCGTGACTTTGTAGACCGCGAACCTCATAGCTGTACGAACCGACATTAGCCGGCGGCGGACGTTTCGTGAGATAGACGATGCGATGGCTGGTGGTTCGAGCAAGGTAGTCCGCAAATGTGTGTGCCTGAAATTCGGCGCCGCCCTTGGTCGAACCCCAATGCCCGGGAAGCAGGATGCAGATTGTTGCCATTTTTGAGCGAAACGCTATCTCAGTGCGGGCGCGTGTGATCGCCGCGCGCGCCCTTGTTGGTTGAAGCGGGTTCCCTCTGCGGGCGCGAGAACGTCGTTTCGCACGCGCAGCTTGCTCGCCACGAGACCGGAGAAGAAGGCGATGAGACAGCTGATTTGTGGAATCTCCACGAAGTTCGAATAGACGAGCGTAGTCAGGACGATTGCTGAGACGCCGAACCACCCGGCACCAATCGTCCTCCACGCTGTATCCCGACGGGAAAGAGCGAACGCATCCTTGACGAAATTGAATATCAGCACGATGCCCATAAGTGCACCGAGCACGCCCGTTTCCCAAATCAGCTGTGTAATGGTCGTCATGTTCGCGCCGAGCTGATCCTTCAAGTAGACATATTTTCCGCCGCTGCCGAACGTGCTGCTGACGTTTCCGATTCCAAGCCCGAGCATCAACTGAGTTCCATCGCGAGCCGGTAACACCTGAAATGGCATTACGAGGCTGTCGAAGCGTCCAATCCAGGTATTCTGGTCGACCAGCTTGTATGGAACGCCTACCACGTCGTTGTCGCGCGCTAACGATGCTGTGTTGGCGTGAAGTCCCTTATAGGAGTATCTGTTCAGCACCGATTGAGGGTTGGACATGAAATCAACAAAGCCGGATGCGCCGGGGAGCTTCGACAGGTACATCCGGTCGTAAACCACCACGAACAGAGTCAACAGCACTCCGCCGGACACGGCGACTAGGCCGAGTTGCCGCAAGTTCAACGTCTTGCGTCGGGCGAACAGAAGCGCAAGGACCCCGACGCCAAGCGCCAACGGCGTCACCTTCGTCTCATTGATCGTTGCCGGGAGGATGAAGATGATGGCCAGCGTTATGGCCGTCTTGAGGCTGACTCGCCTGTCGAGATAGAAGGCGGTCAGTAGGACGATCCCTCCGACCAGAAACAGGCTGAGGTTTCCGGAACCACCCAACGTACCGGTGATCACGTCACCACTGCCCAACGTCTTTGCATCCGTAAACACGAAGAAGCGTTGTCGGAACGCGATGGGGACCTGTACGAGCGCGAAACCCGCGAGAAGAATCAACAGGCGCCTGACGTCCTTCTCGGAGTAGTCGAACGCAAATGGAAGCAGGAACAGCGGAACGTACTTGAAGTAGAACCTCACTCCGGCAAATGTCACATCCGGCCTTACTTCATTGAGGATGCTCCCAGAGACGACGATGTACACGAAGCCGAGGAACAACAACCAGTATCGCAGTGGCACGTCTAGCAGTCTCCGGGTTACCAGCAGACGCAAAAGCACCACGGCAGTGATCAACGCGATGATCGCATCGGGAACGTACGTGATGCGATTGGGCAGAGAAGGATAGGTTTCCAAAATGAAATAGATCGATAGCACGCTGATGAACGTGATGGCAGGAAAGACAAATCTCAGCATGCCGCCTCCGAATTAGGCCGCTTCCCCTTACGAAATGCGTTAGGCGCCAGCGCCTGCTCCAGGTACGCGCTCAGCTTGCTCGCTTGCACGTGCCACTCGAACCGACCTCTTGCCACATTCGGGGCGTTCGCCGCCGCGGAAGTGACCTCGTCGAGGCGACTAACGGCTTCGGCAATCGCGTCGCGAAAATCCACGGGTGCATACCCGCGCGTCCATATGACGAATGGAGAATGAAGCAGGATGTCGGTATGAGCGGGGATGGGCGTCAGGATCATCGGCTTAGCAGATGCCATATATTCGAAGACCTTGAGCGGGCTCGAAACGTTCCACTCCAACCGGTCCGGAAGCGGGCATATGCAGACATCTGCTCGAGCGACTTCTGCTGCGATCGAATCGTACGATACGAGCCCTTTGAATCGTACGCGTTGCTGAACTCCTAGTCGTTCTACCTGTGCCTCGAGATCCTTTCGGTCGGGGCCATCTCCAACGATGTCGAACTCGAGCGCAGGTGGCAGATCTCGCATTGCCATCGCATCGATTACGAGTCCGAGTCCGCGTTTGCGCGTTACTGCGCCGTGATAGAAGAGACGAACTGAGCCCCCGCGAGGTTCACTGCGAGTCGCGCACGCGAACCGCTCGAGGTCGACTGCGGATTGCCATATCACGTAGCTGTCCGCGTCAATCGCGAATTCCTTCTCCACTTCGTGACGCAAACGCTCCGTAATGAATGAATATCCATCCACGTTGCGCCCGAACAGTCGTATCGGTAGGCGCCAGAACAACAGCCAATCAATGCGGCGTTTGAAGCCGTGCACATCTACGGGAAGTGTTCTGAAGTCGAGATGCACGAATTGGATGCCGAGACGCCGGAGCACCGGAACCAGCCACAGCGAATCCTGATTCAGCAACACTGTGTCATTTGTTCGAGCATGGCGAATGAACCAACGGGCCATCGAAACGAGGACAGTGAATCGGAACAGGAAAGGTAGGTCGATTGCCCGCACGTTATGCACGAAGCCGTCGAACGGGTCCGATCCAGGGGATGTCTGCGTTTTCCCGCTCGCGAGAATTAACACGTCCCAGCCCAATGTCTTCAAGCATCGCGCCATCTCCAGCCACGAGCTCTTGTCTTGCTTCAAATCGAAGCGATCCGGCGTAAGCCATATCAGGCGACTGCTTTGCATAGGTTTCGAATTGTACCTCCCGGATCCGAAATGAGATGTGAGGAACCTCTTTTACAAACGTGGGTTCACAAACGGGCGACACCTGTAGCGACCTCGATCAACTACTATGTGAGCTTCATTACATTTCCGCAGGTGGATCGCTCCTAGTCTTGGTTGCGGTCTCGCAGTACGGCTGGATGCTCGTGAAGGTACTGATCGCCAACAAGTTCTTCTTCAACAACGGCGGTTCCGAGGCGGTGATGTTCCAGGAGCGCCGCTTCCTCATCCGTTCTCAAGTCGAAGTCATCGATTTTGCGATGGAAGACGAGCGCAATGTACCTAGCGACTATGCAGGCGATTTCGTTGATAACCAGACCTACCGAGGCGCTGCGGGCTCGTCAGTCCGCTCGGCGCTGAAGCTGATCCACTCAGGTGAGGCCGTACAAAAGATAAGTGCATTGATCGAGCGGACGCGGCCTGATTTGGTGCACTGTCACAACATCTACCACCAGCTCACACCCTCGATTATCGGGGCGGCCAAGCGACTCGGAGTGCCAGTCGTACTGACGCTCCATGACTACAAAGTGATCTGTCCCGTTTACCTGAGATTGCGCGCCGGCAAGGTGTGCTCGGAATGCGCTGACAGAGGATTCTCCCGAGTTCTGGCGAATCGGTGCGCCGACGGCTCACTCGGAAAGAGTACCGTTCTCTATATTGAGGCCGTGGTTCAGAAGCTCCTGGCCAACTACGAGAAGGTCGATGCAATCATTGCCCCAAGTCAATTCATGCGCAGCTCGGTCACGCCGCATCGGTTTGCGCGAGAAGAGGTAACGGTCATACCCAACGGCGTCGACACCACCGGCCTGCAACCCAGTCATGTAGACTCCGGCTACGTTTTGTACATGGGTCGGCTATCGCCCGAGAAAGGCATCGCGACCTTGTTGGCGGCGCACGCGCCTATTGCAGACCGTGTGGACCTGGTGGTGGCAGGCACCGGCCCATTGGAAGCGGAGTTGCGTGCGACGTATCCAAAGGCAAGATTTGTGGGGCACCTTGGAGCTCGAGAATTGGAGACGGTCGTTCGAGAAGCCTCATTGGTCGTGGTTCCGTCCGAATGTTATGAGAACTGCCCGATGACGGTGCTGGAGGCGATGGCGCACGGAAAAGCGGTCGTTGCGAGCGATATCGGTGGAATTCCGGAACTCGTGGTCGATCGAGAGACAGGCCGGCTCTTTCCGCCGGGCGATCAGGCGTCACTACGCGGACAACTTCTGCATCTCATGGCTGAGAACGAATTGCGAGCCCACCTCGGTCTGGCGGGACGGAAACGCGTCGAGGCAAATTATTCCTCGGATCTACACAACGAAGCGTTGATGCGACTGTATGTTGATGTCATCGAACGCGCACAGAATCGACCAACCGGCGCTGTCGTCGCGCGCTAAAAGGAGCGAGCAGTTTGGATCTGACGATAATACCCAGTTACCGGTGCAACTCGCGTTGCCAGATGTGCTACATCTGGCAAAACCCTACGGATCCGCGCGAAGAGGTGACGCTCGAAACCTTGGCGAAATTGCCGAACGGATTCGACAATCTCAATGTGTCGGGCGGGGAGCCTACGCTGCGAAAGGATCTTCACGAGATTATCGATATCGTCTATCCGAAGGCGCGAATCACCGAGATCAGTTCGAACGGACTACAGCCGGATCGGTTGCTTCCGATCATCAAGAAGTACCCGAACGTCAAGGTTCGCTTCAGCGTCGAAGGCAACGAAGCGACGAACAACGCGATTCGTGGCGAAAAGAACGGCTTTGCGACCAAGCTCGCCGGCTTGAGAAAACTTCGAGAGGCGGGCGGAACTGACCTCGGCTTCGCGATGGTCATTCAGGACGAGAATGCCGAACAGTTGGTGCAGGTCTACGAAATGGCGCAGAGCAGAAGGCGTGGAGCTTGCGACGTCAACCCTGCACAACGCGTGGCAGTTCTATAAGAACGACAACCATTTCTACGACCGCGTAAAGGTCGCGCGCGAAGTCGAAGGTCTGATCACCTCGATGCTACGCACGAACAAGCCCAAGAACTGGTTCAGGGGGTACCTCAACCTGGGTTTGATCGAGAAGATTCTCGGTCACGATCGGCTGATCCCGTGCACTGCGGGGACCGACTTCGCCTTCATCGACCCGTGGTCCGACGTTTGGGCGTGCAATGTTCGATCGGACCTTCCGCTGGGCAATCTCGCGGAGCAGAGCTGGGAAGACATCATCGGCAGCGAACGGGCTCGCGATTCCATTGCCAAAGTCGGCGTGTGCCGGCAGAACTGCTGGATGGTGACCACCGCGCGCACGGCCATGCGTTCTCGTTGGGCGCCGCAGCTGCCTAAAGCGGCGCCGATGATGTGGGTGGTCGTGAACAAATTGAAGGTAATGTTCGGAGGGCGAGTCGACTTCGGAAGTTATATTGACTACGACGACGTCGCTCCGAGCCCCATCGTTGTGCGCGAATCGTTTCTCGGTAAGCGAGTGAAGGACAAGTTGAAGGTGCAGCAGCACCTCGACACGGTCGAGGAGAGGTATCCGCTCATCAAGTTTGTCAATCGCTGAGCCATCGCTAAACCGAAACGCGAGCTGAAGGATTCGCTTTGACGCCGATACGAGTGATGGTGCTCGGATTGCGCGGTCTCCCCGAGGTGGAAGGCGGCATCGAGAGGCACGCCGAATACCTGTACCCTCGTTTGGCAGAGCAATGCGCGATCACTGTGCTCGTTCGGTCGCCGTATCACCCGCCAGCCAAGGTGCGCGAATATCGTGGGGTTCGTCTGAAGCCGCTTTGGTCACCGCGCGGCGGTGCGTTCGAAACGATCGCCCATACGTTGATCGGCACTTTTTATGCGGCGGTCACGCGACCTGATTTGTTGCATGTGCATGCGGTCGGCCCAGGCATCTGCGTCCCCCTCGCACGGTTGTTGGGGCTGACCGTGGTGATGACGCACCACGGTTCGGACTACAACCGGGAGAAATGGGGCGCATTTGCAAGAGCGGTGCTGCGGATGGGTGAATGGGCAGGCGTGCGCTTGTCGAACGAACGCATTGCGATTTCCAAGACGATTCAGACGCTCATTGCCGAAGACTACGAACGGGACTCGCAGCTCATCCCCAATGGCGTGGATTTACCTGATCTCCCGTCCAGCTGTGACGCGCCTATGTCGTTTGACCTGGCACCGGGCAAGTACGTACTTCAAGTCAGTCGGTTCGTGCGTGAGAAACGCCAGCTCGATCTCATTCGAGCGTTTGGAGAAGCGGCATTGCCTGGTTGGAAACTCGCGCTTGTTGGGCATTTCGACGCCACGGATGCGTACGCGCGCGAGGTTTTGGCCGCCGCGAGCGCCACCCCCAACGTCGTGCTCACCGGATTTCAGAAGGGGCGGGCGCTACAGGAACTATTCGGGCATGCCGGTCTGTTCGTGTTGCCATCCTCACATGAAGGTCTGCCCATCGCGCTGCTCGAAGCACTGAGCTTTGGCCTGCCGGTCATTGCTAGCAACATTGCAGCAAACCTGGAGTTGGAGCTTCCCGCCGGCAACTATTTCCCGATGGGGCACGTTGGTGAGCTTGCATCGCGGCTCCAGGCTTTCGCGTTGTCGACACCCGACGAGGATAGAAGAGCGCGTGCGGAAAGGCTGCGCAAGTGGGTCGTAGAGCGATACAACTGGGATGCGATCGCGGCGGAGACGTTGGACGTGTATCGGCGCGCGGTAATGGGCTAGTTCACGCGAGACGTTGGATGAGCTCCGCCATCGCATGCAGTTCATAGTGTTGCGGGACTGGAACGCCATGAAGCGTGAGAAGCGTAGGGGCCAGCTCGCGCAGGTCGCCTGATCGCAATCCACCTGTCGCGAAGTTTGGACCGCTGACCACGATCGCGCCTGCGTTCGAGTGATTTCCCGAGCGCTGTTCCCAATGCGATCCTTCGATGCGACCGATCGACAGTGACTCCAAAGCGCGGATTGGCGCTCGGTCAGACCAGACCACACAGACGTCGGGAAGCGATTCGCGCATCGGGCCGTCGAACTCGCGTTGCGGAAACGAGATCCGTTCCACCGGACCTTCATTCGTTTCGGGATTGATCAGCAACTTCAGTTCATGCTCGAGCCGATTCAGTAGGGCCTCGTATTCGGCGCCCGGCTCGACGATGCCGTCGGGTTCACGTCCGCGCACGTTGACTCGCAAGAAGGAGTTGCCGACGTCTGGCAATGGGAACACCTTGATACTGCGCCAGTCCATTTCAACCCCGCAAGTCGCCTCAGAAGAGGGCGCAATGCGACCGGACTCAGTCGTCGTATCTGTCGCGAGAAGGGTTCGGGCTTGCGCGTCGCGGATCTCAATTCGTCGGCGCTCTGCACCCTGGCGGCATCGGCTTTTCCCGTCGCTGGTGCGTAGAGCCCGAGCTTCCGCAGGAGGGGTAGCATCAGGTGGTCGCCACGATGGTTCGCGCGCATGCCCCTGTCAGCCACGACGACGACGTTGGTTTGGTCTCCGGCGAAGGAGCAGAGTCTCCCGAGCTCTCGATCTAGGACGGTATAAAGATCTCCGAGTGCAGACGCGAGCGGATGATCGGGACCTTCGAAGTCGGGGTGATGTGGGTCCTGGTACTTCCAGAAGAAGTGTCCGGCTTTGTGGATCTCACCAAATCCAGCGAACACCACAGACCAATCGGGTTCGCGTTTCATGAACGCACGCGTCAGCTCAACCTTCAACGCGGTACCCTTGATCAGCTTCTCCTTCAGGTGCTTGAGCGTCGCTTCATCCGGAATCGTCGTGCCGTAGTTCGTGAACGGATGATCGCCACACGAAGCGGTCACGAAGCTACGTATGTCTGCAGGTGTAGTGCAGTACCGGAACAGTTTGAACTCGGTGCCCCAATCGATGACTTGCGTCAGATTCTTCGACGCGCGTGGGCGATCGACCGGCAGGTCCAAGACGATTGTTTTGTGGCCAGCCCGCGCGAGCGGAACGTAGAACGGATCCGCTGCGGACGATCGTTGCATCCGTCTCGACGCACTCATAAGTACCGAGACGCAGCTGGCTCGTGTGGAGATATCCGTGATGTGCCGCGCTGACGCCGCACGCCGCACTCGCCCACTCGGACCCGGGTAACGTCGAGCAGTTGGTCAAGATCTGGCTGCCATTGCGCATCAGTGCAGCGAGCCAGGGCAGATTGCCTTTGCTCGCAAGCCGCTTCGCGAATTCGAGATCGAAACCGTCGAGACCAAGGATGATCGTTCGCGTTTCGTTCACAGCGTCCGCTCGGTGGCCAATTCGTGCATCGTTTCGATGTAACAGCTCGCGATTCGGTCCCATCTGAAATCGTGCGCTCTCGCGCGAGCAGCGGTTTTACCCGCGCCTCTAGGTCCCCGGTGGTAACAAGCCACGATCGCGCGAGCAAGCGCATCGACGTCACCCGCCGGAACCAGATCGCCGACCTGGTCCGTCAAGATGTCGCGAATTCCGCCCGTATCGGATCCGATTACCCAAGCGTTGCACGCGAGTGCTTCGAGCACGACCAGACCGAACGGCTCGGTGATCGACGGGACTATGACCGCGTCGGCAGCTGCGAGCCGCAGCCGAAATTCGGGTTCATCCCGGTGGATGAATCCCCTGAACAGTATTGAGGGTGATTCGGCTTGAACCGTCGCGGCATACGACGTCACCGCCGTGGAGACGCCGTACCTTCCGCTCAACGATCCGATGGCGTCGGCGACGAGCGGAATCGCCAGTTTGGCCTTGTTCGCCGCCTGGACGAAGGTATGGGTACCCTTCTCGGGCGCAACACGCCCGACATAGGTCACGCGAAATTCGTCGACAGGTACGCCCAGCTGTTTGCGCGCCGTGAATCGATCGAGCTTCGGCCAGTCGCGCAGATCAACTCCGTTGGGAATGACGGAGACATTTCGGTTGGGCAACGCACGTTTCGTCTGCTCGTTGAGTACGACAACGTGCCCCGCCGTTGCGAGTGCGATCCGATCGAGCTGCCTACTGATCCCTGCCGCCAGCGCACGATGGCGCGTCGGCTCCAGAGTCCAATTCAGGTTGTGCGCTGTGAGAACGATTGGCACGCGGCAGAGCGCTGCTGCTGCGGATGCGTCGATGGTGTTGTGTACATGCACGATATCGAAGCGTTCGTCCTTGTCGAGCGCGTTGATGTAACGCGCTCTCATCGCCGCCGATAGAATTGATGTCGGTACCGGCATAACCGCCGCGAGAGCACCTGACCAGCGGCTGAGTGGCAGTTCCCTAACGACGATCCCCGGTCGCAACAGGCAGCGTGGTCGTGCAGATGGCAGATCCACCACCGTCACCTGTTGACCCAGATCGGCGCAGGCGTTTGCCAGGTGAGTGATCACGGTACTGACTGGACCGGACTCATTGGTACCGATAGTTCCGCTATCGAAGACCTCTACGATCTTCAACTAAGAGCGTCTCAGCAGCTTTCGCACGGTCCCTCCGGCCAGTGCGCGCGCGCGCCGCGCGTACGCTGCGAGCAGCGAGTCTGTGACATGAAGGTAGACCACTTGGCGGACACCGGATGCGAAGCGGTACTTGAACGGTTCGCTTCCAATAGTGAAGTCAAACTCGGTAGCGTTCTCCTTCTTGGCCAGCTCCATCAGGTGTTTGATCAGCACTTCGCCGGGAGACAGTTTGCTGAGCGTGGGTTCAAAACTCGGCTTATACCAAATGAACTTTCCTGCATGAAGAAATCCGAAATGCGCGGCCACCGGTACGCCGCTGAGTCGAATCGTGGTGAATCGAATTTGCCCAGTCGGGCCGAGGCGACGGGTCACGCAGCGATAGAACTCTCGATATGATTCCTTGCTAAACAGACTCTCGATGCCAGTTGATGCCCAACGTCTGACGTGTTGTTCGAAGAAGTACGCGTCGAGCGATGCAAGCACTTCGTCTGCGGCGGTTAGCGTCGCACACTCGACGGAACCTTCGCGCTGTAGGCCGCGTTCGTGCCGGCGCAGGCTCTTTTTGCGCAGACGGTCGTTGACGAGAGCCATGTCCATGTATGGTGCTTCAACGCGTCCGATTGCTGTTGAATGGAATCCCGGTGACGGGGCTGAGACTAGCAGTAGCGTGCGGCTCTCCGGGCAAATCCGGCCAAGTTTGAAATATCGAAATCGGGGCGTTCGTTGCTTTACCGCGCGGAGGAGGCGGCTCGTCAGGTCTGCGCGACTTGCGTCAGTAACGTTCTGAAGAATGATGAAGTCCGAGTAGTCGGAAGGACCAGTGCCCGCGAACTGGACCACGCCCGCAACGATGTGAAAAGCACCGGCGGCCACCAGATGTCCGTCGCTGCGCACCTGCCCGAACAACACCGTGTCGTCGCGTCCAAGCGTCTCGTGCCAGGCGCGTAGCCAACCCGATGTCAGAAAAATGATATTCGCGTCGGATCGCTCGAGTAGGAGATCCCACTCGGCCGCAAGGCGATCGTCCATTGCGGTGTCGCATCGAATGTCGATCGTAGATTCGTCGATGGTAGATTCGTCGATGGGCGGAATCGTCGATGCGCTCAACGTATCGCGTGCCATCCGTCTACGCATGCTACCCAGCTGCCGCCGTCTAGTTCGATGCGCATCCACGTGGTGCATGCCATCTGCGTTCCAACCGTTCCCGCAGCCGCTGAGAACCGGTTTACCCGACACCAGTGGAACTTCACTGTACGTAGTGCGTGTCAGCTCCAGAATCTCGTAAGCGTGCACCTGGGATCCATACTCGGGGACGCTGTCTTGTGCGAATCGCGTGCTGCGACCGTTGCTGACCAGCACGCGACCTGCCGGTCTTGATCCCGTTTCGTTTGGGTCGATCACTGGACTCTGCGGGTGTTCTTGCCACGGACCGCTTGGCGTATCGGCGTAGAACAGACGCAGGGATTTTAGGCTCGATCGCCCGAGCGACCACGCGGTCAGCATCCACCATGAGTCGTGGTACTCGAAGATCGAGCTGTCGGAAAATCGCCCACCTGAAAGCAGCGTGTGCGCGCGTTCCCAGCGAAAGGGGAAGTCGACTGCCTTATAGAGCAGCACTCCGACATCGGGCGTGTCGGGCACCATGTAGAACTGCCCATTAGCGATGAACACGTACGGGTACGCGACGTGGAAACGTTCGGCGAGAACCGTTCGTAAGTACGACCATTCGCGGCCGTCTTCACTGGTCGCCACGGCGATCTGTCCGTTCCTGGTGACTTTGTTCATTACTTCGAAGAACAGGAACCAGCGCCCGTCGCGGAAAATCATGAACGGGTCGGCGACGAACGCTGCCGGAACGTCCGTCACGTGCGCGCTGGTGAGAACCGGATTGACGAGATCTTGGGGCGCAGTCAATTCGAGGGGCGTATTGCCGGCAAATATGCCGATCGAGAAATTCTGGCCACGCCGTGGTCGCGTGACGAGATTGAACAAGGTCGGCGAGGCATCCCAGAGCACTTGCTTGAGTCGCTGTCTCATGTGAGTGCCGACGACTCGACGGGTTGCAGAAGACCGTGGCGCTCGAGCACGCGTGCGACCGCCAATGACGTCGCCGAATGGAACGCCTGCGCGCTCAGCGATATCCAGCACCGAGTGCTTGCCGTCCGACAGGTTTAGCACCCATAGCATCGTGAGTTGCCGTTCTGCAGATTTGCTGTCGCCGCCGATGGCCGAATACAAGCCGCGTTTTCCCAGTTGCGGCTCCCCATAGGGTTGCTGGTTCACATAGCTGCGGTTTTCTTCCGAGCATCGCGACGACGTCTTGATACATCGCCAGCGACTCGCTCAATGCTCCGCCGTCGACGAACTCGAGATCGTCCGCGGAGGTGTGATACTCGGGAAAGGTGCCGTGCGGTGAACGCATCAGGCTGCCAACCGGAAGGTTGAAACCCGGCGAGCAGTACTGTCGTTCGTCGTATCCCCACGGAAAGAACGGCTGGATCTCGAATGGCGTAGTCGACCCGCGCAGCGCGTGTTCGACGATCTTGTCGATGTCCGCGTCTCCGCGCCGCGAGCGTTTGTACGTGAACTTCTTGCCATGTCCAACGCAACTGATGACGAGACCGTGTCGAATGCGGTGCAAGCGATCTTGATTGCGCGCGAGCCAAGTGATCGATCCAATGGTGCCGGGAATGAACAGGATTCTGTACGAGTATCGGAGGTCCGAGCGAGACTCGAGGCTCTGATCAGCGATACGGCAAGGGCGATTCCGGCGAGGTTGTCGTTGCAGAGCGACGGATGGCACACGTGGCAAGAGAGCAACACCTCGTCTTGCGATCTGCCAGGAACAAGGCACTCACCATATGTCAGCGAGCCGTCTTCGAGAGTCGAGTCGACGCACACGTCGTACTCCGGATCGGTAAGTGCTTGAAGTTGACGGTGCGAGACGCAGAAGCCCCACGTCTCGTTGTAGTAAGAGGTTCGGTAGGGAATCCAGTCCGGATGCTCTGCACCCACGCTGTACAAATGCGACTGGAGTTCCTCGCGCGCGATTCGACGCCGCAACGGTACGCTGTAGTTGACCACGTGCAGGTTGGATTGCTTGAAGTCAACTTGCCGCTGCCCGCGCAGATCCTTTATCCACGCGTCTCGAATGTTCCATTCCTTGGGGATGGTCCAATCAAGCACTCGAGTTCCGGAAGGAACCTCATGGATCGTCGAGCGGAATGCCTGCCGACCAGGATCCCGAGCGTTTGCCTGACTCCATTGCCAGTGATGCTCCTACAGATAGGAAAGAGTTCCCGCATCAAGTTGAGCATCGTCGACCGTTGGAGAGCTGCTTGAGGCGAGTTCTGGTTGATCGGACATCGATTTCGTTCCAGCACGCACGTCAGATACCGCGGTCGATTCTGACCGCCAGCGGTAGAGTACCTGCAATTTGCCTCCAAGCAGCACCGACAGTCGAGAGGACGTTTGTGTCGGAAAACTCACATCCCCTCACATCCCTGTCGTCGCACAAACGTGCCGGCAATCACAAACTGGTCGACTTCGTCGTCTGCTTGGGCGACGTTCCCCGATAAGCTACCGCTCCTCGGGAGTGCAAGGCTTCGAAAACAAGAGAGGGAGCGAACCGATGAAAGCAGTCATCCTGGCCGGTGGTTTGGGCACGCGTCTCGCCGAGGAGACGTCAGTGCGTCCAAAGCCGATGGTGGAGATCGGTGGCCACCCGATCCTGTGGCACATCATGAAGATCTACTCGGCCCACGGAATCAACGACTTCGTTGTCTGTCTTGGCTACAAGGGCGAGGTGGTCAAGGACTACTTCGCGAACTACTGCTTGCGCCGCTCAGACGTCATATTCGATCTAGAGCGCAACGAGATGCAGATCCAGCCACGTGCGACCGAGCCGTGGCGGGTCACGTGCATCGACACCGGTCAAGGCAGCATGACCGGTGGACGCCTGAAGCGCGTAGGTCATCTGCTGGATGAAACGTTCTGTCTGACCTACGGGGATGGCGTCGGCAACATCGACCTTAAGGCGCAGGTGGAATTCCACAAGGCGCACGGGCGACTTGGCAACGTTGACTGCGGTGCAGCCAAGCGGGCGTTTTGGTGCGTTCCAGTTGGCTGAAGACGATGACGCGGTGAGCGGATTTCACGAAAAACCCAACGGCGACGGCGCATGGGTCAATGGCGGCTTCTTCGTGCTCGAGCCGCAAGTGTTGGACTACATCGATGGCGACGGGACGACTTGGGAACGCGAACCTATGGAGCGTCTGTCGGTCGAAGGTGAACTACGCGCATGGAGACACGCGGGATTCTGGCAATCCATGGACAGCCTGCGAGACCGCCACCTGCTCGAAGGTCTCTGGAGCGGCGGGAATCCGCCATGGAAGATCTGGTGCGAATGAGATGTCACGACTGAACACACGGCCGGCACTCGCCGACAGGGACGTCGCGCTGAGGAGCGCGATCGAGGCTTCGAGCCGTTTGTCCATGAAGCGGCGACTCTGGCAAGGAACACGGTCGTCTACCTCGTCACCGGGACCCCGCCGAACGACCGAGTCAGAAAGATCGCGTTACTGCGCGAGCACTTTCGCGAATTGTTCATCGTTCGTCGCGAACAGGGCAGAGCGGGCGATCACGAACCGACCTTGGTCGTACGACCGCTCCGGAATCCGTTCGGATTGCTGAGAGCCGCTGGGCTGCGGAAGGTGGCGGCCAAGCTGGATCGCCTGTACTTTCCAAATGCCTCGGTCTTATTCGCAAGGGCGGTACAGCGCAAGCTGAGCGATCTGATAGCCGCCGATCTCGCCGTTGGTCGCCGCGTGTGTCTGATCACGTGTGCACCACCACACGCGGTGTGCATGGCTGGCTTGCGATTGAAGCGACAATTTCCATCGATTCGATGGCTGGTCGGACTGGCAAGATCTCTGGAGCTATGACGAGAACTACTTTCTTTCAGCGCCGCCGGGATATCGTCCCAGGATTCGAGAGGTCGAAGCGGAAATTCTCCGCAGTGCCGACGCCAACATTACGACCAACAACTACGCGAAGCGCGTGCTCGAAGACACCTACCGCGCACCGCGCGTCGTGGCGATTCATCACCATTTTTGTCGCGACGACATCCCGTATGAAGCCGGACGTCTCGGGGCGGCTGGCGCAGACGATCGACCGATCACGATCGGCTTCCTGGGCACGTTGTTCAAACCACCGCGCGTCCCGGGTGGAGCGCTCGTGGACACGATCCGACGACTCCGTGAAGCCGGTACCAACGTAGAATTGCACGTTCACGGAGGTGTTGCGCCCGAACTTGTGCAGGAGGTAGGGGCACTGCAACGCGGTGGTGTGTTTTTGCACGGCCGGACCACCCACTCGACGGGAGTCGGGCTGTTGGGACAGTACGATTACCTCCTCCTACTGCTCGCGAATCTGCCCAACTCCGAGGCCGTGATGAGCATCAAGCTGCCGCACTATTTACTCGCGGGGCGTCCGATTCTCGCGTTGGTACCGGAACGCTCCGCGGTTGCAGAAATTGTGCGCAAAACGGGAACCGGGGTGGTGATTCCATCCAGTTCGGATTGGGCGGAGCCGCTTAGACGAGTGCTCGACGATCGGGAGGGCGCGTTGCTGCCGGCCCGCAATGAGGCGGCAATCGAGCAGTTCTCCTGGGAGTACATCGCTGATGAGTGGCTCGACGCGATCTGCGGGCAGGACGCCCCGAGATAGCTACTGAGAACCGCGCACCAAACGACGCAGCGGATGGCGGATCGACACGCGCCACCGATATCTGGCGCGGCCCATCGGACCCAGCAGATCCAACCAGTGGCGCGGAAAGTCGATTGGAAAGTAGTCAGGTTGGTCGATACCAGCCACGCGATGGAGCGCGATGCGGTCGAGGGATTGGCCGACCCGGAATTGGAGTCTGCGATACAGCGGCGCCCGATCGGCATCCGAGCGCACGCGCCGCATGTGCTTTTCGTACAGATGCAAAGCCCAATACTCGGTGCGGAGCGAGTTTGCCGTCAGCGATGTATGGCCGCGCCTGACAAGTGACACGATCTCTGGCACGTACGCAATTGGCCCCATTTCACCGAGGCGCGCAAAAAAATCCTTATCTTCAGCGGCGTAGCGGAACAGCGGGTCGAACCAGCCTACCTGCTCTCCGTCCAGACGACGAAACAGCGTCGTATGCGGTAGGACCGGTAGCGTCGGCCAGAGCACCGCGGAATAGCCGTCCTCGATCAGGCGAGGCTCGGTGTCCTGACCGGCTGTGGGCGCCGGCAACCAGCGATGGCCGGTCGGGTGGCCGTCTCGATCCACCACTGCCAAATCACCGACCGCATAGACAGCGGACGGAAAGCGCGCTAATGCGGCGCTGAGACGCGTCAGTCGTTCGGGGGGCATCAAATCATCGTCATCCTGGAATGCGATGAGCTCGCCTTTCGCCAACCCGCACGCGACAGTCCTTGCTTCTGAGATTCCACGATTCATCGGTAGACGGTGGTATCGAATGCGGTGTCCGTATTCCGCCATGACTTGCGGTGTGCCGTCCGAAGACCCGTCGTCAACGACCACGATTTCGACGGGTCGATAAGCTTGCGCGAAAATTGATGCCATCGTCTCGGGCAGCAGGTGAGCCCGGTTGTGGGTGCACACAAGAATCGAAATCAGCGGGTTGGTCATTTGTTGGGTGCCGCGCGATCGGCATATCCCGGGTCGGTATAGAGCTTGACGAGCGTATCGTTGAGCGAATGCATGTCGAATTCGCGCTCGACCTTTTCGCGACCCTTGCTGCCCATATCGCGCCATAGCTCGGAATGCACATTCAGGTAGTTGAGCCTTTCGGCCAGGGCTGCGGCGTCGCGTTCGGGAACCAGATAGCCGGAGACGCCGTGTTCGACCAGTTCCGGTATCCCGCTGTGTCGCGTTGCTACAACCGGTAGACCAGTCGCCATGGCCTCTTTCACCGCGTTGGGAATGCCCTCCGCCTCACCGTTCGCGGCGGTGACGCTGGGGGCCAAGAGCACATCAGCGCTGTCGAGCAGAAGCAGAACGTCATCGTTGGATTTCGCGCCATGCAACTGCACGCACGCGGCAATGCCCAGACGTTCGGTCAAGGCGCGCAACTCGTTGTAAAGCGGCCCATCGCCAATAACGTGGTACACCAGCTGCACACCCGATCGAATGAGCATGGCTATCGCTTCGATGCCGTAAGCGACACCCTTCATCTCGACCAGACGCGCAATCGTAACGATGACCAGGGGCATACCCGCCGTCCGCGTTCGTTCGCGGAAGCGGAAGCGACTGCAATCGATGCCGGAGTGAAGGACAACCGTTCGTTCAACGGGGGCACCCAAGGCAACGAGGCGCGCTTCGAGGTCGTGGCTCACCGGCAGCAATAAATCTGCCTTGAGGAACAACTCGTCGTAATAGCCCTCGTTGAGCTTGTCGCTTTGAGTAATGTCGTGGCCCCGAAACGAAGTCACCAGTCGGCCGTGAATCAATCCTCTGTCCCTGAATCGGACGAGTGCGCGCCCAAGTGTGCCGTACTGACAATGAATGACGTCGTAGGGGCCGTCCTGGAGGTCGCGGGACGCAATCCGAAGCACGCTCAAGGTATTGAATGGCGCCGAATCGCCATAGTGCCTCACTAGATTGAACAGAACGCGCATTCCTTTGGGCGCAAGCCACACGCTTGAGGCCAACAGTCTTGCCGCGTCTGCTATCCGTTGCAGCCGCGTTCCGGAAGCATCCAGATAAGTCGTTTTCTCCATGAGACTGTAATCGTGAATGGCGGAATGAACGTTGGCGTGGTGGCGTCGTCCACGAGCAAAAATATCGACGGTGTGGCCGCGATCGATCAGCCCCGTGATCTGATTCAGGATGAACGTCTCGGAAACGACGGGGAATCCGTCGACGAAAAAAGCCACCCTCATCGAGCGCCGTGCATCATGCTGCGGAACTCGATGCCGGCCCGACGATTCTTCGCTTCACCGAGCGCAACCACGGCTTCAGCTCTGCGCGATAGAGGCGGGAAAACGGCGACGTCGCATATCCGAAGTAGCGGGCAACACGCAGGTATGCGAACGTCCGTGCAATCGGTGAGGTGATCTGTGCGGCGTTCTCGTAGTTCATTGCGCAGAGAAACCTCATGCCCGCCTCGCGCAGTTCCGGGGCGCGCTGGGGCTCTAGTTCGCAAACCGCCTCCATGAGTTCGAGGCTGTCCTCGCACCAGCTGTCCAGGCTTGCTCTTGCCGCCGACCCCGCGTTTCCTGCGTGCCGCCGCCAGCTCGCCTTGACGCCGGCGACGTGGGCATGCCCATAAGTCGCCGCGACTTTCACCTGCGCCAGCGCATCCTGAAACAGATTGTGGCGCGAATTAATACCACCGATCTCTCGCAGTGCATGGGTGTTGTACAGGGTGTTGCAGCAGTACTGCATCGTGTCGTTGCGGAACCAGGCAACCATCAGATCGGCCATTGATGCAGATGCAGTAGCGCGATTCGGCCGTTCGAAAATGACGGACCCATCAGCGCGGATGATTCGAATGCCAGTCCGTATGAGACCCACCGAAGTGTTACCGCCGACGGCGTGCATGCACGACTCGACGAAGTCCGGGTCAATCAGGTCGTCATCGTGCAGGATCAGCAGATAGGCGCCGCTGGCACGCTCGACGCAGTCGTTTTGATTGCCGGCGAGTCCGAGGTTTTCGGGCTGACGAACATACACGACGCGTGTGCCGCCGATATTCCGCACGACGTCTGCGGTGGCGTCCGTCGAGCAGTTGTCCGAGACGATGATCTCGAGGTTTGCGTACGTCTGAGCAATCGCGCTTCGCAGTGTTTCCGGGAGCGTCTTCTCTGCTCGGTTATACGTTGGAATCGCGATCGTAACGAGCGGGGTCGATGTACGGTTTGAATCTTTCACGTGATTAGGCTGTCGAATTGCCAACTATCTTGTCCGGCCGCGCCGAAAACGACTGTGTCGACAATAACACGCAGGGCGTGGCTAACTGACTTTTGATGCAAGGCTCCGACAAAGTTCGGACAGGGGGGTTGACCGACCTCGTGTTGAATGGCAGAGATTGATTTGGATTTCTGGAATCCGTCTTACAAGACGAGTGATGGAGCGGACCTGTGTGTGGAATCGCTGGAGAGCTTTCATTTCTAGATGCTCCGTCGCTTGCGGATTGGTCGCATATCAGCCAACTGATGAGACGGCGCGGTCCCGATGGACAAGGCGCCTGGATCTCCGATGACGGCCGCTGCTCATTCGTCTTTAGGCGACTTGCGATCATCGACCTTTCGGCTGCTGGAGAGCAGCCGATGGTCACCGACTGTGGGCGATACGCGCTGGTCTTCAATGGCGAGATTTACAACTTCCGTGCCTTGCGGGTGGAACTCGAGCGCGCTGGAGTTCGGTTCAAATCGACGGGTGATTCCGAGGTCGTGCTGCAGGCATTGGTCGCGTGGGGCGCGGATGCACTCAGTCGATTCAACGGCATCTTCGCGCTCGCATTCTACGATTCCAACACCCGGCGCCTCTTGCTGGCGCGAGACCACGCGGGCATCAAGCCGTTGTACGCGCTTCGTTCGCCCCGCGGGATCGTATTTGCGTCTCAATACGACCAGCTGCTCGCGCACCCCTGGGCAGACGACCTGCAGGTGTCGCAAAACGCGCTAGGGCTCTACCTGCGGTTTGCTTTCATTCCCGCGCCTTATGGAGTGCTTGAACACACCGAAATGCTCGAACCGGGCGCGTGGCTGGAGGTCGACGCGAACGCGAAGGTACGGCAGGGCCATCACTTCAAACTGCCGCAAAGGACTGTGCCGTCGCTTCGAGGCGAGGAAGCGGTGGACGCAGTCGACTCGGCGGTTGGTTCGGCGGTGCGCCGTCAACTCGTAAGTGACGTGCCGGTTGGGGCCTTCCTTTCCGGCGGAATCGACTCTCCGCTCGTGGTTTCGAAGATGTGCGCGGTTGCGTCTGAGCGGGTACGGGCCTTCACGATCGGTACGAGCGATCCGCGCAGCGATGAGACGACCGACGCCGAGGCATATGCGCGCGAACTGGCAGTCGCACATACCATTGAACGGGTCACCGAGGACCAGGCACGAGCGCTTGTGAATGATGCGATCGACGCGTGCGGCGAGCCGTTCGGCGACTATTCCGTCATTCCAACGCTCCTCGTCTCGCAGCTTGCCGCCCGCGACTTCAAAGTGGTGTTGTCGGGTGACGGGGGCGACGAGCTGTTCTGGGGCTATGTCCGTCGCATGGTACCGATGATTCAATCTGCGCCGAACTTTCGCGCGCCGTATGCGCTTCGGGCACCTCAGAGGCAGGCACGCCGTCTGTTAGGTGCTGGGAGCATACCCGACCACCTGCGATGGGCGTCTCTCGGTCACATGCAGATCGCGAAGCACACGCATCTGCCGGGAAATTGGTTGAAACAGGTCTTCCCGAGATTGCCCGCGTTTCCGACGGGGTATCAAGCCTTCGACTTTCGCGGATCGGATCCGAATGCCGCGGCACAATGGCTGCGATGGAACGAATTCGTTTGCCACCTCACTATGGTGCTCCTGAAGGTGGACCGGGCAAGCATGTTTCATTCGCTCGAGGTTCGTGTGCCGTTGCTCGATCGAGAGGTGATCGAGGTGGCGTTGCAGGTGGACTGGCGTGCGTGTCTCGACATGGACAACCGACTCGGGAAGTTGCCGTTGCGTAGCGCGCTTGCTCGCGCGGTCCGCCACCAGACCAGTGCGAAGCGTGGATTCGAAGTGCCGATGGGCCAATGGCTGAGGACGTCGCTGCGCGGCCTGTTCGAAGAAACCGTGCTGTCGCGAGATGAGATCATGGGACTGTCGGTCAATCGAAAGGCGTTGCATAAGCTCTATCAGCTCCACCTGAGCGGTGCCCACGATTTTGCGTGGGGGCTTTGGCCGCTACTGAGTCTCGCGTTGTGGGAGCAACGCCATATGCGCGGTCATCGCGGGGGACGTGCCGCACCTCCGCCCCGACGGGCCGCTTAGCGCTTCCCCACGGCGTTGCGGAGGGCGACAATCGTTGGGCTGAACAGGGCGCGCGGAGTAATGGTCCCGAACGGTCCCAACCCAAAAGCGCCGACACTGCGGCGCCGCATAACGCGGAAAATCTCGAGGATACTCAAACGATTGCTCGGCCCAATCGAGCGACGCTTCGGCGTGATCACCCATGTTGATACCGAGGTACCGGCGGTTGCGTTGACGTTCGATGATGGCCCGCATCCTCAATGGACGCCGCGCCTGCTTGATCTGCTAGCGCGACATCACGCCAAGGCAACGTTTTTCATGGTGGGCGAGATGGCCGCACGGTATCCCGATCTCGTCTCGCGCGTTGCTGCGGCGGGACACGCAATCGGCAACCACTCCTGGAGTCATCCCTCATTTCCGGCGATACCTTCCTCGGAGCGTTCGGGTCAGGTCGCGCGATGCGCGTCGGTCATTCCGGTGAGTCATCGGAAGCTGTTTCGGCCGCCGTTCGGTGATCTCGATTGGAAAGCGTACCCCCCACTGATTGCCAAGGGCTATGCCGTGATCGCGTGGAGCGTAAGCTCCTCGGACTGGCGCCGGGGCGATGCATCGGAGATTGTCGACGCGGTGGAGTGCCAGTTGAAACCCGGAAGCATCGTTTTGATGCACGACCATCTCTTCGCATATTCGACCGCCGACGAAACATCGCGGGAGGCTATGCTGCTCGCGGTCGAGCACTTGCTGGCGCAGCCCCGATTCGGTTTCGTGACAGTTCCGGAACTGCTCTTGCTTGGACGACCTCAACGCCGGTTCTGGCTAAAAGAGACCGAAGGCGACTGGCTGCGGGGATTGGATAGCTATCGCGATCTCGGCTTCAGATACCGAACGACGCATCGGCCGCCAGCAGAATCGTAGGCAATTGCAGGCGCACCAAGCCCACCGTTTGACGGATCAGCGACGCCGTGTTCGCGGGGCAGTAGAGCAGCACTAGTCGGTAAGCCACGTACGCAACCGCCGGAGATCCCGCGTTTCGACGGATCAGGTCCAACAGATAGCGCGTCGCCCATGCGCGGCCGGTCCCGCGGCCTTCTGCACTCGCGCGGTTCGCAGCGACCCTCAGTGCGCGTTTGATCCTTTGCTTCACCAGGGATTGGACATCCGCGCGACAGGTCCGCAAATGGTGCCTCCAGATGTCGAGGTTCGGCTGCACAAAACGAAAGAACTGGAGCGCGGAAGCGCCAGACAGATTGGCATTGTGTTGGCGGTACCTGACGAGCCGTCTCTTCACCACCGCCACTTCGAATTCTGCGCTGGCCCGAATGTAAAACTCGTAGTCATCGCAGCGGCACTCGGAGAACACGCCGATCGTTTCGAAAACACGTCTGGGAATCATTACTTGCGATGGTGTGTCGATCGGACAGTCGTGCAGGAATCGACGGTAAAGATCCGCGGAAACAACCGCATCGTCAGGCATTTCGCTAAAGAAGCGGTCACTGGTGTCGAATAGCAGTGTTGACCGTATTGTTCGCCCATCCTCGTGCGAGAACGAGACACCGTCGACGACGATGAGCCCCGCCTCCGGAAAACGTTGCGCTGCCTCGATCTGAATCGCGATTTTGTCCGGTTCCCACAAATCGTCACCATCAAGAAGGGCCACGTAGTCACCGGTCGCCGCAGCGATGCCCGAATTGCGTGCTGGACCTGCCTCTGCACCTTTCAGCAGTCCTTGGTTGGTCTCGTGACGGATGTATTTGATCCGACTCGCGTGCGGGGCGAGTCGTGTCTCGGTATCGTCGGTCGAAGCATCGTCAACGACGATGATCTCGAGGTTTTGGTGAGTCTGGCTGAATACGCTGCGCAGCGTGTCTTCGATGCACCAGCCCAAGTTGTACGCGGTTATCACCACACTCACGCGAGGCTCGCTCATTTACCGGGGATTCCCTTGTTGTTGTTTCGGCGTAGTTTACAGGTCGCGTTACTTAAACCATCGCGTTACTTACGCCATATAGACGCGCGCGCTGGCCCTCCGCACAATTTGATGACCAGTCTGTCCCATCGAGTGTAACGTGAAGATCAGTGTCATCGTCCCCTGTTACAACGCGGCGGAAACGCTCGTGTGTCAGCTCGGGGCGTTGGCACGGCAAACGGTCGAGCCCTGGGAAGTGATCGTCGCCGACAACGGATCAACCGACGATTCGGTTCATATTGCACGCCGCTACGGTGCATTTCTTCCCCGTTTCAAGGTCGTCGACGCATCTGATCGACGGGGTGCGTCGCATGCCCGAAATGCTGGCGCGCGGGCGTCAACCGGCGACGTACTGGCATTCTGCGACGCGGACGACGAGGTTGCGCCTGGTTGGATCGCCGGACTTCAAAAGGGGTTGCTCGACAACGTGTTCGTTGCGAGCCGCTTTGATCTGACGAGACTCAATCCCTCACTGGAATACGTGCATCCCCAGGCCCTTGGGCTCATTCGAGACCCGTCGTTCGACTTTCTGCCACGCGCCGGTGGTTGTGGTCTGGCGATTCACCGGCACATCCACGATTCCGTTGGGGGCTTCGACGAAAATATTCGATTTCACGAGGACACCGACTACTGCTGGAAGATCCAGCTTACCGGGGTGCCGCTTGGCTGGGCATCGGAAGCAGTCGTGCATGTGCAGCATCGGAACGATTCGGTCGCACGGTTTCGTCAAGCCCGTTTGTGGGGCGCCAGCCAGGTAATGGTCTACAAGAAGTACCGGCGCCTGGGGATGCCGAAGATATCGAATGGCGCGGCGGTTCGAGAATGGGTCGCGCTCGGCCGACTGATGTCTCGTGTCGCGCTAGGTCGAGCGTCCTTCTCCAAGAATCTGGCGTGGCGGCTGGGGACGCGGCTGGGTCGCCTGCAGGGCTCCATCCTGTGTGTGACCCTGCTGCTTTGATCGGTGCTGATAAGGGTACTCTGTTTGGTGCATGTGGGTTTCTGGAGAGTTGGATGTCGGAACGGAAAGTCGTCTTCATCATGGGCCCCGGCCATTGTGGATCGACGTTGCTGGATCTCATCCTGGGCAGCCATTCGCGAGCCTTTTCGTTGGCCGAATTCCACGTCGTCTCCAAGTTCATCGATGATCCGGACGGCGCACGTCAGGCCATTTGCGCGATCTGCGGCGACGCGTGTGAATTCTGGAATGGTAAGGCGCCGCTTCCGTCGCTTGCCCCCTTCTATTCACAGAAGAGTATTGGACACAAGCTCCTGAGTCGGGGCGTCCGCGCATTCCGTAATCCGTACGCACCAATGTTTGCCGCCACCGGCAAGTCCGTACTCGTTGACTCGAGCAAGAGCGCGCGATGGTTCGCGCGTCAGATCAGGTATCGGTACACCTGGCGCAGCATCAGGCCATACCTCATTTATCTGGCTCGGGATGGTCGGGCAGTGGCCAACTCTTACTTTCGAAAGTATCCAGACCGAGGCATGGCTTCGGCGAGCGAACGGTGGAAGCGAAGTACTGTCTCCATGAACCAGTTTTACGAGTCGTTTCCCTTTCCGCACAAGACGCGGGTGAGGTATGAAGATCTCGCCACGCGCACGGAGGCTGAGGTCGCACGGCTTTGCGAGTTCCTCGGCGAGCGGTTTGAGCCTTCGATGCTCACTTATTGGATTCACGACCATCATCCGATCTCCGGCAACGCCGGCACGCATTCGCTGGTGATCCGACAACGCGAGCGGTTCGGACGTACGCCGCCGGATCACCGTCGTCGCGTGAACGAAGGCGACCGCTTCTACGCAAGCGACCACTACGAGCGCCTCGGGCTAGGGATTGAACTCGATTTGCGCTGGAAGACTGAATTGACCGGTGATGCGCTCCGGACATTCGAGGACATCGCGGGAGACCTCAATGTTCCGTTCGCCTACGATCCTGAATCCCCAGATGCGCCGGCTGCCGGCGCCCGATGCTGAGTCCGTCAGACCTCGCTGATACGCACCCATCCCCGCGTTGATTGCGACGCAAGCATGGCCGCCATGGCGTACTGCGCCGCGGCGCCGTCCTCGAACGTTGCATCGAGGTCCGGATCGACATGGCCTCGCCGGCAGGCGTCCACAAAGCTGTGCATCATCATACGAAGTGAATGGGGTTGCCGGTCGTGCGCTTCGGCCGTAAGCGGAACGTCTATCCAATCGGGCGCTTTCGGTGTCGACGCCTTCAGAAAATCCGAGGCCCCCCGACTGAGCCCGGCCTTGAGTGCGCCTTCGGGTCCAATCACTTCCATGCACCCGTTCTGCGTGAACGATGGAGTGATGCGGCTCGCGAGAATCTGACCATGTGCTCCGTTTGCATGCTCGAGCCAAGCGTTGAAGAGGTCGTCCGTTTCTACGGCGATCGGGTCGCCGGTGCGGTCATCTGGCCTAAGCCTTGGGACGGTGTGAGTAAACCCCATCGACGCAACAATCGGGCCGACGACGTGACGCGCAATGTCGAACAGGTGTGAACCGAGATGGAACAGCATCCCGCTTCCAGCGAAGGCACGCTGATCACGCCAACTCGCTTTCCAATCGGGCCTCAGGCCGTCCCAGTTGTCATACTGAACGCGACACAGAAATGGTTCGCCGATGTCCCCTCGCATTACCCGTCGGCGTAGCTCTCGTACGCCATAGTTGTAGCGGAACACAAATGCGACCTGATTGACGATGCCGCCCGCATTTGCCGCCGCGACCATTTCTTTCGCTTCAGTGGGATCTATGCCAAGCGGTTTTTCACAGAGGACGTGTTTACCGTGCCCGATCGCGGTAAGGGCATCGGCGTGATGGTCCGCGTTGCGTGTGACGATTGTCACCGCGTCTACGTCAGCGCGGGCGCACAGCTCCTCGACCGTCGTGTGTACGGCCTTCACGGCAAACCTGCCGGCGAGCGCGCGTGCGCGGTCTGCCTGGCCGCAGATTGCGACTACCTCGACGTCCGGATGAGACAGAAGCCCCGGGAGGTGACAGACCTCCGCAAAAGTCCCAGTCCCGATGACCGCGCAACGTAGCTTCCTCTTCAAAGTAAGATCGTCGCCCTAATCGGAACGCGTGAGCATAGCGACGTTGATTGCACCGTTCCATGCGGCTGGTTGCGTTCCACGCCCCATTCACAAAATCAGACAATCGCCGATCGCCCCCACTATGGAATACTACGCACGGAGGTTCTCAGGGATCTGCACGAGGGGTCTGCTTGGCACGATACATGCTGAAGAATACCGAATTGAAGAATACCGAATTGTTGTAGTTCAACTCGGAGTTGAAGTTTGGAAACAGCATTTGCCTTGTTCACCGCGGGCCTGGCGAGTCTCGCAATCGTGCCGCTGATGATCCGATTGGCTCCGCGATTGGGGATGGTCGATCAGCCTGCCGCGCGAAAAGTGCACAACTATCCCATACCCAGGGTAGGTGGTTGGGGCATCGCTACGGGCGTCGTTTTGGCGATTCTCGTTTGGGCACCCGCCGATCCAATGGTCGTCGTATACGTTTGGAGCGTCCTGGTGCTCTTTGTTTTCGGGGCTTGGGATGACCGGAGGGAACTCGGTCATTACGTAAAATTTGCCGGGCAAGCTTTGGCCGTGCTGCCGATGGTGGTGTTGGCCGGCGTCTACGTCACACGTTTTCCATTCATCGAGGACGCCAGTGTTCCCACGGCTGTGGCGATGGCGTTCTCGGTATTTGCGCTGGTCGGAATGACGAACGCCATCAATCATTCGGATGGCCTCGATGGATTGGCAGGGGGCGAGGCGATTTTGAGCCTTGTTGCTATGGGGTTTCTCGCCCACCAAGCGGGTGGCGGATTCGCAGTGCTCATCGCGGTCGCGGTGATTGGGTCCGTATTCGGGTTCCTCAGATACAACACGCATCCGGCCGTCGTCTTCATGGGCGACAGCGGTAGCCAAGTCATCGGATTCTCGCTTGGTGTCCTGGCTGTGCTGTTGGTTGAGCGGGTGGACCTGTCACTCAGTCCGGCTGTTGCAGTGTTGCTGTTGGGCTTGCCGGTCGCGGACATCTTGTACGTCCTCTATCGACGAATTCGGCAACACGGTAACTGGTTCCGTGCGACCAAGAACCATGTTCACCACCGTTTGATGGAACGGCGATTCACGCATCCGGAAGCCGTCGTAATCATCTACGGCATCCAGATTTTCTTTGTAGTGAGCGGTGTCGTCTTGCGGCATGCGAGCGATTGGCTGCTTGTGGGTATTTATCTCTTCGGTTGCATGGTGGTGTTTGGCGGCCTGTATCTCGCCGAGAAGTTCGAGTGGTATGCCCCGAGGCGTGGGGATGAGCGGGGGGCGTGGCGTTGGCTTGGGCGCGGGAAACGCCGCAATTTTCTCCTCGTCGAGCTGCCGCGCCGGGTTCTAGAAATTGCGGTACCCGGATACCTAGTGGTAGCAAGCTTCCGTGTCGACGAGGTGCCCCGCGGCGGAACCGCGACCGCGATGGTCCTATTGTGTCTCTTCGCAATGCTCGGACTGTCGCGGATCAACTCGCGGACACGAGACGCGATTCGGCGGGGGGCGATCTTCAGTGTTGTCGCGCTGGTCGTTTACCTGAGTTTCGGGTACGGCCCCGCGATCGACGGGTGGCAGCAGACTGCCGAGCAGGCCTACTTTGGGCTTGTCGCAGTGATGGTGGTGATTGCGGTTCGCTACAGTCCTGTCAGGCGACAAGCAGAATTTCGAACCAGCGGAATGGACTACCTCATCTGGCTGGCGGTTGTGGTGATAGCGGTAGCCGCAGGCCCCGTCTTTCAGCAGCCAGCGAGGTTCATCGTCGCGCTGCTCATTCTTCTGTATGCCGTGGAAGTGATGATCACCGAGCGCCGAGAGACCCGTCAGGTGCTCGTGCCCGCGGCGCTGGGTGCGCTGGTAATCCTCTCGACCAAGGCTTTCCTTCTCGGCGCGCTCTAACGCGTATCAGTCGACGCGTCGGAACTGCCGCAGCCCGACCTGCATGAGCCGATAACGTCCGTCGACTAGGTCGGAGAACAGCGCCGACATTCCGTCGAGCTGCGGGTTGCCGGTGCGCAATACAGCGGTCTCGCGATCGATGAACGCCATCGGCAGTTCGGTGAGCCGCATGCCCAGTTCGGCTTTCGGAATCGTCGAAAATCGCAGCGTGTTGCGATGCATATCGACCACGTAAGCGGATTGGATGTTCTCGTACCGCCCGATGTAGCGCTCCGGTTCGATGCGCAGATCTGCGTCCGGCGACGCCAGCACCGGCTCGCGTCGGCGAATGGCCGCCCCGAACAACTCGGACACGATCTCGCGATACACCGAGATTGCGTCGCCGCCGTTCGTCAGCATCGCGACTGCAAAGCGTTTCTCCGGCGACACGCGCAGAAACGAGTATTGGCCGATCGTGCCGCCGTCGTGGCCGATGGCCTTGTGACCGCCGAAGTCCATCAGCGCCCAGCCGAGGCCCCAGCCATTGGTCGTGGGCGGCGCCTGCTTCTGCAGCCGTACCTGGCGCCTTTGCATTGCGGCCGTCGAGGCCGCCGACAGCACGCGGTCGCCGGTTCCAATGCGGCCGTGCGCGAGATGCATCGCGACGAACTTCATGAGATCCGGGGCGCTCATCGCGGGAGTGGACCCGGCGGCCTTCATGCCGTGCGAAAGGTGGGTAACGAACGCGACGCGTTGCCGCTTGGGGTCTTTCGGGTCGGCGATGTGCCCAACGGCGCAGCGATGGCGCAACGCGTCTTCGGCCAATGTCATGGCCTGTTTCATGCCGAGCGGTTTGAAGATGCGATAGCGCATGGCGTGGTCATACGTTTCCCGCCGCAAAACCTCGACGAGGCGGCCGAGCACCGCAAAGCCGACGTTGCAGTACGACATCTTCGTGCCGAGCGGGAACAGATTCGGTAGCAGCGTCATCATCGGCATGAGACGCGCGATTGCGTCGTCGCCGCGCCCCGAATCGACGAAGAAATCGCCGTCGATGCCGGACGTGTGCGTCAACAGGTGTCGCGCCGTCACGTTGCGGCGGGTCACCGGGTCGGCAATCTGAAATTCCGGCAGGTAGTCGACGATCGGGGTGTCGAGCGACAGCAAACCTTCGTCGACGAGCTGCATGATCAGCGTCGCTGTGAATACCTTCGTGATGGAACCAATCTGGAATACGGCGTCCGGTGTAACCGGCACTTGCGTATCGAGGTTGGTGACACCCGCTGCGGCGGTTGCAACAACGCGGTTCCCTTTCAGTATTGCGAGCGATGCGCCGGGCACGTTGTGGCGTCGGATCGAGCGCTTCAGACGAGACTCGAGATCTGCGTAGGCCGCCATCGTAGGTGCTCCACTCTAGTGAGATGTGCATACGCAACCGCGGCGCGTCTACGACGCGTCGCGATGCGTGTTGCGATTGCCGTTCGGGTGTTACTGAGTGTCGGTGTCGGCGTGCTCGGCCTGATCCGCCGTCTGCAGAATCGCCTCTACGGTCGCGTCTTTCGTGTCGTCCGCCTGCGGTGCCTTATACGCCGTCACGTTGATTCGTTCCAACGCGTCGAGGCGGGCTTCGACATCGCTCTGTGCGACCGGCTGCTCCGCCGAGGCCAGCGACGCGAGCGAAATCGTTGCGGCGGCAAGTATCGTTCTCTTCATAGCTGCTGTGCTCCCCTGTGGATGGCATCGGGCGAATCGCTCAGCTGGCGTTTGCCGGCCTTGTGATCCCAGATGCCGCTTTCGTTGATCGAGAACAAGAATCGGTAGTCGGTCTGCTGGCGTCGCGGCGGACCGTCGACGTCGAGCACCAGTACGGAATCGTCGAGATGCACCGGTGACGGCGTGGTAGTCCTGCACGCGCACGTCCCATGTGATCGCGATCCGCAGAGCGTCGATCGGGAAGCCGAGCTGGCGCAACACGAAGTACTTCGCGATCGCGTAATCCTCGCAGTCACCGCCGAACTCGAGGAAGTCTTCCAGCGTCCGCCACTCGTCGTCGCGGCGCGGTTCGATGCTCCAGCGCCGGTTGTTGATGAATTTATTGACGAGTTTTATCTGGCGATCGGGCGCTAGCGAACGTCCGGCCAGCACATTATCGCGGTAGCCCTTCAAGGCGGTGGGACATTTGGTGGCGTCGTCGATGCATGCATCGATCTCGACGGCTTGCGCCGCCTGTCGATTCACCAGCGCGACCCAACGCGGGTAGTCGTTCGCTTGCGTCAGATACTGATCGTTGGCGCTGAAGGAATAGGTGTGCGTCGAAGCACCGATGTTGCCGGCATACCACAGCGGGAGTGTTGCCAGCACGAGGCGAACGGCGTTGTCGTGTAGCGAACCGCGCGTTGTCACCTGTCGTCACCGCGATCGAGGACGCGAGAGGAGAGGCTATGCCCATCGCCGCAGGTTCGGCAAGCGAAACGACGTGCGAATCCCGCCGCGCCGTCACTGTCGCGACGACGGCGGGGTCACGGACAGATACCTGCCGACGAATGCGAGCACGCGCTCGTACAGTTCGGTGCGGTTGTCGACGTCGTAGAAGCCGTGGCCCTCGCGTGCGTTCTCGAGGTATTCCACCGGACGACCTTGCGCGGCCATCGCATCGCGAAGTTCCCGCGCGTGTTGTACCGGCGCGCGCGCGTCGAGACTTCCGTGCGCGATGAACAGCGGCACTTTGATGCGCGCCGCGTTCTGAACCGGCGAACCCCGCTCGAGCGCGGCGCGATCGTCGCCGATCGCCTGCTGCAGGAACGCGCGGCCGGCGGCGCGCCGGCGCACATCGCCCGATTCGAGCATCAGCGGC
>CAWBBR010000026.1:0-85092 GCA_963787045.1 uncultured Gammaproteobacteria bacterium
CGGGGACGCGTCGGTCGACGCCGTCTTCGCTGCGCAATCCTTCCACTGGTTCGCCAACGAGCGAGCTCTCGCCGAGATTGGTCGCGTCTTGCGTCCGCTCGGTACGCTCGTCCTGATGTGGAACGTGCGGGCCGGTCCGACTGAGCCCTCTATCGCGGCCGTCGAACAGCTCCTGGAACCGCACTGGCCGAAGGGCTGGGACCTGCCGCTCGATCTCGGCCTCTCGAGGAGTGGCTACGGATCCGGAGACTGGCGCGATGCGTTCGCGCAGTCCGCGTTTGAGGAACCGCGAGAGGCGCGGCTGCCGAATCCACAGACGGTGGACCCGGCGGGGCTGGTCGCGTTCTTCGCCTCGATGGGCTGGATCGACGGACTCCCGGACGAAGACCGGTTGCCCTTGCTCGAGCAGGTACGGTCGCTGCTGACCGCGGCCGAGTATCGGCTGCCGTGGGAGACGCACGTGCACTGGACGCGGCTCGCTGCGGCGCCCGAACGCCGCTAGACGTGCGCCTCCGACCAATGTGGACGCGGGTGGTCCTCAGGGTACGTCCCGTGAGGATTGTGGAGTTCGGAAGTGGAGTGCATGGTGCCGCCTAACGAACGCACGCAGCCGACGTCCCAGCCAAGGGCCGACTAGGAGAAAACATGGTGAAGCCGATCATGAATCTCGACGAAGTCACGTTCGACGACGTCGAGGAAAACGGTCTCTACACGTCGAGCCGCGCTCTGTTCAGTAGCCGCATCGGCGCGAAGAAGCTGGGTTACAACCTTTCGGTCTTGCCGCCGGGCAAGGCCCAGTGCCCCTTCCACTGCCATCATGGCGAGGAAGAGATGTTCCTGATCATCGAAGGCGAAGGCGAGTTGCGCTTCGGTGACAAGCGATATCCGATTCGCAAGCACGACGTGATCGCATGCCCGACCGGCGGACCGGACGTCGCGCACCAGATCATCAACACCGGTAACACGACGATGCGCTATCTCGCGGTGTCGACGCTGGCCGATGTCGACACGTGCGAGTACCCGGACTCGCACAAGGTCCTCGTGGTGACCGGACAGCGCGGCGAGGCTGGCCTTCGCAAAGTGTTTCGCGCGGAGAACACGGTCGACTACTACGATCGCGAAAAGACTTGAAGCCCGTTGACCCGGTGGAGGCCCGACAATGGCGAACACGAATTCTCGCGTAACGATCCACATGGTGGCGAGCCTCGACGGCTTCATCGCCCGACGGGACGGGCGTGTGGACTGGCTCGAGACCTCGGACAAATTCGAACAGGGGGAGACCCTCACTCCGGAGTTCGTGGAAACGTTCCTCGCGACGATCGACTGCTACGTGATGGGATCGCGAACCTACGAAACCGCGTTGGATTTCGAATCGAAGGGATTCGGCTGGTCTTACGGCGACAAGCCCACCTTCGTCCTCACCAGTCGCGAGCTGCCGCGCACCAGGGAGACGGTCGAGTTCTACTCAGGAGACCTCGCGCGGCTGGTGAACGACCGATTGAAGCCGGCCTTCGCCAGCATCTGGTTCGTCGGAGGTGGCGCGGTCTCCGGTGCGTGTCTTCGTATGGGGCTTGCCGACGAGGTTCGGTATTCGATCGTGCCGATCCTCATCGGCGACGGCATTTCGTTCTTCGAGGGGATGGACAAGGACGTGGCGCTGCACCTCGTGGACGTGAAGGCCTACAAGAGCGGCATGGTCGAACTGGGTTACGAGGTGCGCAAGGAAATCGACCTCAGTAACGTCAAGACAGGTGACGCGGCTCAGCGCAACCGTTAGGCTGAGTCCATGACGATTCCTCTGATCATCCGGCCCGAACGACGCGACGACCGCGCTGCGATCGGCAACGTCATCAGGACGGCTTTCTCCGGTATGCCATATGCCGATGGCGACGAGGACGAGCTGGTAGAAACGCTGCGCCGCGAAAATGCGCTGTCGGTGTCGTTGGTCGCAGAGCTGGCGGGCACGGTCGTCGGGCAAGTCACCTTTTCGCCGGCAGCCGCTTCGGACGGTTCACCCGGCTGGTACGCGCTTGGACCGCTCGCCGTAATCCCAGCGCATCAGCGCACCGGTGTAGGCGCCAAGCTGGTTCATGCGGGTCTCGATGCGATCAGCGCGTTGGGCGGCAACGGCTGCATCCTGACCGGCAACCCCGCGTACTACGTTCGCTTCGGCTTCAGCCTTGCGCCGTCAAACGCGCCGCCCAGCGAACCGGCCGAGTTCTTCATGGTCAAATTGCTTGGTCCACTAAAACCCGTCGGACCCATCCACTTCCACCCGGCGTTCAACACCGCCGCCTGAGCATCGGGAGCCGAGAATGTCCGTCTACGTGATCGCACAACTGAACATCCACGATCGAACGACGTACGCGAAGTACGGAGCGGGCTTCATGGAGATCTTCTCGAAGTATGGTGGCAAGGTGCTCTCGGTCGACGAAGTGCCGACTGTGCTCGAAGGCGAGTGGGACTTCATGCGAACGGTTCTGCTCGAGTTCGAGTCGGAAGAAACGGCGAACGCCTGGTATCACTCGCAGGAGTATCAGGAGCTGGCACAACACCGATATGCGGCGTCGCGTGCGAACATCGTGCTGATCAAGGGACCGCAGGTCTGATTCCTATCCCCGCCCCTCAGCGGCCTCGATTGCATCGAGCATGGTCTGCGGAACGACCAGCCGCACGTCGTCGGCCGCGAGTCGCAGCAGTTCGTCGATTGCGCGCGCATCGGCGCGGCTCGAGATTCGCGCCATGCGATCGACGAAATCCGCATGACGCTCGGCGGCGCCGTCCGCGGTAGCAAGCCCATACCAGCCCCACGGCAATAGTTCGATCTTCTGCAGCGACGCGAGGTCTTGCCACACGTCGCCGAACACCTCGGTGAGCCCCCACAGATCGGTTCCGGCGACACCGAACGTCTTCGGATCCGCCGCGCCGTTACGACACTTCGTCCAAGCGTCGCCGGCCACGAGGAAGCGATCGCGCGGCACATCCAGCACGTCGAACTGCGGCTTGATGATTCGCGCCTGAACGGCGTCGACCTGTGCATCCACGAGAACCCAGCGCTGCTGCTGCGCGTTCCAATACTCCGCCACCCAGTGATCGAAGTGTTTGCCGGGCTCGAAGTAGTTCGCGAAGCCGCAGCGCGCACGGGCGGGCACCTGCTTGCGGCGCGCGATCGCGACGAACAGTGTCGCGAAGTGTCTGCACACGCCGACCACGCGGCGATCCGGCGTACGGCCGTTGCACAGCGGGCCGACCTCGAGACGCTCCGCACGATCGAGCATCGCGTGCGCGCCGCACAGCTGTTTCTCGGCGCGCCGCTCGTCCGACAGCGTTACGCGATACGCAGGCGCCCAAGCCTCGTGCATCAGCAACCCGTGCACGATGCTTGCGACCGCCGCGGGGTCGAACGCGATCGCATCGACCTGGTCACCGAACCGACCGAGTGCGGTGAACGGACCCGGCAACCGGTAATAGTCGAGCAGCTCCGTCGATGTCATCGCGCGGTGTTCTCCATGCGCTTACTCTACCCTGCCGTCGAACCAAGCTCGTAATCGAATGAAAGCTCGCACTCGATGAAAGTCGCCGAACGCATTTCGGATTACCTGCACCCCACGCTCTCGGCCCTTCGCGCAAACCCGTCGCGCGAAGCCGAGTTCTGGAACGACATCGCGCGCCTGCGTACGCCGCTCATCGAAACAGATCCGGCATCGTCGCAACACAGCATCGTCACGTATGTGTGGCGACTTCCGGACAATGCCCACCACGTCGTGTTGCAACCCGGCTTCGGCGACGCCACGGACAACGTGATGGCGCAGATCGACGGCACGCGCGTCTGTCATGCGAGCCTATCGATACCGCAACGACGTGCGCACGAGTTACAGCTTCGTCCCGGACATGCCGCTCATCTCGTGGGCGAAGGCAAATGCGAAGGAACTGGCCGAACTGCAAGCGTTTCTGCTCGCGAACAAGGCGCAGCCCGATCCGCACGCTCGCGATCGGTTCGTCAGCCGCGCAGGCACCGGCGAACCCGACCTCGTCACGTCGGTGCTGGCGCTGCACGACGCCATCGACGAATCCGCCGCGCACAAGCGCGAACACGTTTTGCGCGGCGTGATCGACAAACACACGTTCGCGAGCCGGCTGCTCGCTAACGAGCGCAACGTGTGGGTGTACACGCCGCCCGGGTATGCAACGAGCGATCGCGCGTATCCGGTGCTCGTGGTCTTCGACGGCGGCAATGCGCTGACTCAGATTCCGGTGCATCGCATGCTCGACAATCTACTGGCCGACGGCCGCATCGCACCGGCGGTCGCCGTGTTCGTCGACAACCCGACCCCGACGTCGCGCAACGACGAACTGCCATGCAGCGAAACGTTCGCCCGCTTCATCGAAGAGGAAATACTGCCGTGGCTGCGCGACAACTATCGCGTGTCACGCGCGCGTGAAGATCACTACGTCACCGGCGTGAGCTACGGCGGACTTGCGTCGATCTGGATGGGATACCGATTGCCGCACGTGTTCGGCAACGTCATCAGCCAGGCCGCGTCGCTGTGGTGGGGTCCCGGCTACCGAATCGACGTCCCGCGCAGCGAAGGCGGCTACCCGCCCGAATGGCTGATCGAGAAGTTCGAGGAATCGCCGCGTCTACCGCTGCGCTTCTGGCTCGAGATCGGTCTGCTGGATCATCCCTCGTTGATGCTCGAATCCAACAGGCGCATGAAGGCGCTGCTCGAAGCCAAAGGCTACGACGTCACGTACCGCGAATTCTGCGGCGGCCACGATGCCGCGCTATGGCGCGGCTCGTTGATTCAGGCGCTGACGGTGATGCTCGGCGTAGGAGGCGCCTATTCGATGACGTGACGGCGGGTGATCGGTGTGCCGGACGCGCTCGAGCCATCCCTGGGCGCTCCTTTCGCGACATCCCTGTCGCTCAAGGGTCCGTGCAACACCGATCACCCGCCACCTCTCCACATCCCAAGTCGCGCCTTCGTTCGTCGGAGAGAAGATGAACGCGCGCTTAGCGCGCGTTCACGCACGACACACGACTAACGGTGGAGGCGCGAACCGAGGCGGAGGTGGGTATGTGTTGCGGAGGACCTCCGGCGCCATGGATGGCGCCGGACTGAGCGACCAGGGATGGCTCGAGCGAGTCCGACGCAGCACACACGCACCTCCGCCGAGACTCGAAGCTCAACCCGCTAGAGCAAACCACCGCCTGTGAACTGGCCGGTGCCGGCGAATACGCCGCCATCGACCGGCACCATCGCACCGTTGACGAACGACGCGGCGGGGGAGCCGAGAAAGGTGATCACCGCGGCGATCTCTTCCGGTTCGCCCCAGCGGCCGAGCGGAATGTGGCGGCGCAATTCGTCGTACACCGGCGATTGGCGGATGTCCGCCGTCATGCCGGTGTGCGTTGGTCCGGGACATACGGCGTTGATGCGGATGCCTTCGCGGCCGAGTTCCAGCGCAGCGGCGCGAACGAAGTTGGCGACCCCGCCTTTCGCGGTGTTGTACGCCCACAAGCCCGGATCCCCGCCGAGCCCTGAAACCGACGCGGTGACCACCACCGCGGGCCGATCGGCTTTGCGCAATGCCGGCAGCGCGGCGCGCACGCCGAGCACGACGGCGCGCAGATTGACCGCGCAGCACGCGGTCGAAGGTCGCCATGTCGATCGTTTCCAGCGTGCCGGTGGCCGCGAGGCCGGCATTCAGGAACACCGCGTTCAACCCACCGAGGCCCGTCGCAGCTTCGATCGCCGCTGCGTTCGTCGCCTCTACCGTGACGTCGCCTTTCACGATGCGCGTGCGCGTTCCATCGCGGTCGAGCGACGCAATCCACGACATGTCGGCGCGTTCGAGGTCTACGGCAACTACGCGGCCGCCCTGCTCCAGCACGCGTTTCACCGCCGCGCGGCCGATTCCCGAGGCCGCACCCGTGATTACGGCGGTGCGCTGTGCCCAATCGCTCACGACGCGCCCCCTTGTGAGCGCGTCAGCACCGGCTGGCTCGTGTACAGGTCGGCAAACTGCTGCTGCAGATGCACCACTTTCGGCGCGTCGTTGATGACGATGTACGGGTTGTTCGGGTGCACCGTCGCATAGTCCTGGTGATAGGCCTCGGCCGGATAGAACGCGTCCAGCGTAGACACCTTCGTGACGATCGGTGCTTTGAATGCCTTTGCCGCGTCGAGTTGCGCGATGTACGCCTCCGCCACGCGCTGCTGGTCCGCGCTCGTCGTGAAGATCGCCGAACGGTACTGCGTGCCGTGGTCTGGTCCCTGACGATTCAGCTGAGTCGGGTCGTGCACCACCGAAAAGAACACCGTCAGCAGAGTGCCGTAAGAGACCTGCGCCGGATTGAACTTCACTTCCACCGATTCGGCGTGGCCGGTAGAACCAGAGCTCACCGCCTCGTAGGACGGGTCCTTCTTCGTTCCGCCGGCATATCCGGAGACGGCCGACTGCACGCCTTTGACGTGCTGAAACACCGCCTGCACGCCCCAGAAGCACCCGCCGGCGAACACCGCCGTCTGCAGTTCGCCCGAGGTGCCCGGCGCGACGTCGGCCAACGGTTTCGGCAGCGCGGCCGGTCCTTCCACCGCGCCGGCGGGTTCGCAGCCAACCAGGAACAAGAAGCACACCAGCGCAGTCGCGCGTCGAAAAATCATGTCCGTTCTCCTGAAACGACTGTTTAGACCGCTTGCGGCGTCGTTCGGTTTCCTGTCGCCCGCGCGAGCGTACCAACAGGACCGCGACTACGCGCGCGCTTCCCGTCCGAAGAGGCGCCAGTACAGCAGCACCACCGAGACCGTCATGAGCTCGGCGGACAGCAACGCATACTGAGGTCCGATGCGGTCGGCGAACCATCCAAGCGCGAAAACGACCACGGCATACAGAGAGGTTGCCGCCCAACGAAATCAACGAGCCCATCGTCGCGCGCTGGCGATCGGTGAACGAGCGCTGCATCAGCGTGTCGCGCGCCACCATACCGGGACCGTAAGCGAACGACGCCAGCGAAGAAATCGCGGGACTCGCGACGGTCGCGGTCGCCGTGGCGCCGACACCGATCAGAATGCTGCTGATGCTCGTCCACAACAGCACCGGCAGTTCGCGGAAGCGTTTGATCACGCGTCCCGACGCGCGGAATCCGAGCATTGCGAATGCGTGCGTCAGCATGCTCGCGATGCCCAACCCCGAAGACGACCACAGCGTCGCGAAATAAGCCGGAAAGAACATGTGTTTCGCTTCGCCCAGAGCGAAGGCGAGCATCGCCGCGATGCTGACATCGCGCAGCTTTGCATCCTGGCGAAACGGCACCAGTGCGTCGCGCAAATGCGCGAGTAGGTTCGTCTCGACGACACGACCGTGCCGCGACGGCTCGGTCGTGAAGAAGCCGATGAACAGACCCACCGTCTGTGGAACCAGCGACAGCCAGAACAGCGACCTCAGCGGCAGCCACAGCAACACGATCGCCGACACGAGCGCGGAAACCGCGAGCGCCGCCTGGAACATCGCGCTCAAGCGCCCCTGATACTCGGCGAACTCCTGCTGCGACTCTTCGTCCTTCAACGTGTCATAAAGGAACGCGTCCTGATTGCCGCTGAACAACGCAAACGACAGGCCTTCGAGCAGCGCACCGATTGCGAGCAACGTGAACGACGAGCCCGCACCATACGCGGCAATGCACAGGATGTTCGCGACCTGCCCGCTGAGCAACGTCTTGCGCCGGCCGACGTAGTCCGAGAACACGCCGGTCGGCAGCTCGAACAGCGACGATCCGATTTTCGCGATCGCGAGAATCAGAACCGCATCCGCATACGAACCGGTGACCTGCGCGAAATACACGACCATCACCGGTCCGTAGATGCGGAAGTCGTTGCAGAAGTTGAACCAGCCGAGCAGTCGGACGTTGCGGCGCGTGACACTCATGTCATGCATCGTAAGCGATGAGCTGTTAGCTTTCCGGCATGAATGTTCGCAACCCAACGCCGCGGCTGAAGTGGCACATGCTGCGTCGGCGCAAGTCGGACGCTCCGTTCCTGCGTGAAAATCTCGTCGCGGCATTGCGCGCGGGCGCGGCGTGCGAAGTCGATCTGGCTTTCACCGCAGACGGCCACGCGCTGTGTCTGCACGATGCAACGCTCGACCGGGAAACGACCGGACACGGTCGCGTTGCCGATGCGACGCGCGCGCGAGATCGAGCAACTGCGCCAACGAAGCCCCGCTGGTGCGGTGCTCGCGACTCGCACCGCTGTTCCTCGACGAAGTTACCGCCACGGTGGCATCGATCGGCGTCGCGGCGCCAGCGCTCGTTCAACTCGACGTGAAGACGCGCGCGCAAGCGTTGACTACGGCCGCGTGCGAGCAATTCCGCAGCACGCTCGACGGTTGCGCCGATGCGTTCATCGCAAGCGCGTACGAGTGGGAGGCCGTAGCGCGACTCGTCGCCGCCACGCCCGGCTTGCACGCCGGATTCGACCCGCTGGCGTTCTACCCGCGCACGTTCGACCTCGATGCCGACGCGTTTCGTGCGATCGCAGCCCGAACGCTGTCCACTGCGCCGCGCGCGTCGATCTACTACCTCGAAGCCAGATTGATCCTCGCCGCACTCGAACGTGGCGTGAATCTGGTGCGAGAAGTCGGTGTTGCCGGGGCGCGCGTCGACGCGTGGACGATCGATCCCGAGTTTCCGAATCTGCACGATGCATTGCGACGCATCCTCGACGCGGGCGTTGCGCAGATCACGACCAACGATCCGGAACGACTCGGGCCGATCGTCACACAGATCGCGACCGCTGCCCGCTGACGGCGACTACACCGCCAGCTTGCGCGCCTGCTCGACGAGTTGCGGGTCGCCGAGCCGCGCGGCGAGTTTCGTCAGCGCGGTAACGTCGGGACCTTTCCAGCGCAGATCGTCGAGCGATTCGGTGAGCGGCGCGTCGAAACGCAACGTCGCAAGCGTTCTGAACAGTTCTGCGTCTGCGCGTCCGGCACGCAAGTTGTCCGCCAGTACGGCGGCGCCGCGCACCTTTGCCGTCCACGTATTCGGATCGTCGGGAATTGCCTCGAGCTTTTTGTACACCGCGAGCACCGCCGCCGCGGACTTCGCACCCCAACGCGGAATGCCGGGGAATCCGTCGGCGCTGTCGCCGACCAGCGCGAGCCAATCCGGGATCGATTCCGGCGGCACACCGAATTTCTCGACCACGCCGACATCCGTGAGCGTGGTGCCGCGCATCCGATCGCGACACACGATGCGATCGCCGCTCACGCATTGCGTGAGGTCTTTGTCGGGCGAACAGATCACCACCTGCTCTACAGCCGCTGCTTCCGCGAACCGCAGCGCCGCGGTTGCGATCGCATCGTCCGCCTCGAACTCGATCATCGGCCACGTCACCATGCCGAGCGCGCGCGTCGCGTCCTCCGCCGGTCCAAATTGCGAATAGAGATCCGCGTCGATGCCTTCGCCGGTTTTGTAGCCGGGATACAGCTGATTGCGAAACGACTCGATGACGTGGTCGAACGCGATTGCGACGTGCGTAACGTCGGGCTCGCCGAGCAGCACGAGCATGGAACGCAGCAATCCTCTTATCGCGCCGACCTCCGCGCCATCGCTCGCTCGTTTGGGCGGCGTACCGTAGAACGCGCGGTACAGTTCGTACGTACCGTCGACGAGATGAACTTTCACGGCATGATCTGCAGACTCTTCGACCTTACTTCACCATTTCGATTTCGCTCGGACGCCAGCTCTTGTCGAAGAACGGTTCGAGCGGGCTGTACAACCGCAGGATCGTGAACCAACCCTTGCCCGGCATCGTCTGGATCCAGTTGCCGCGCTTCACGCCGGCGGGCTGCTTCGGGCCGAAGTAGATCGTGGTCGAACCATCGGCGCCCGCCTCGGCGGCCGGTGACGGAAAACTCTGGCTGCCGGCGCGCGGATAGCGTTGCGGCGTGTCGAGCATCGAGCGGGTCTGGTTGTCGTAAAGCGTGAACGACCAGAAGTTCGCCTGCGGGATACCTTTCGGCAACGTCACTTTGTACGTCTTCGCGCCATCGAAATACTGTTTGTTCGAATCGACGAGTGCAAAGAGGTACTGCGAGCCGATGCCGGGCAGGCGCATCGCCATCGCAGGCGTGATGCCGGTAACGCCGTAGAAAAACGCTGTGCGCGCGTCGAGCGTGCGATAGCCCGTCGGCGGGAACGGTTTGACGCCTTCCTTCGTGATCATCGGAATCGGCGTTTCGAATTCGGAGCCGCTGATGAACAGGAAGTTCATCCACGCCGAATCGGGGTAGTAATACCAGGACGGATCGCGCGGATTCATGAACAGGCTGCGCGCCGTCGCGTTGGCAATCGCCAGCGTTTCGGTGAGGATTTTCTTCATCCGCGCGTCCGGCGCGAACGGCTTGCCTTTGACGATGCCGATCGAGGCCAGCGATCCCATCAGCTCGGCATCGAGGGCCGTGGCGGGTTCCTGTTGCACGACGCTGTCGAGCAGTTCGTAGAAACTGAAATCGTTCGGCGGGATCGTGTTCATCGAAACACCGCTGCCTTCGTGGAAGACCGTCGGAGGTGGCGCTTCGATACGCCCGAGTCTCGTCTTGCCTGTCAGGAATTCGGCGATACTCGTGCCCACGCCGCCGGGCTGATACGGATAGATCTTCGTGCGCGCCTTGATCATATCGACGGTCGGTTTGGGATCGTTGTTCTCCAGGAACGATACGGCCGAGGATCGCCACGTGCGTGGTGCGCGCGTGCGAGATGAAGTAACCGCCTTCCGGCAACGGCCCTTCGTATCCCGGTGGCACCACGAGGTACTTGCCGCCTTCGCCGCGGTCGGGGCCGGGCGCACCGAAGTCGGTTACCCACCGCCACCAGAAGTCGTCCAGCGTGCCGAGTGCCTTGGGCGGCGTTTCGAGCACCATCGGTCCATTCGTCAGGTCGAGCATGCCGACGAAGTACACGGTGTCTGCGTTCGCCGTCAGGAACAGCGACTTGGCATCCATCAGTTTGGAAAAGACCATGATCTCGTTGTCTTTGACCCCGGCAGCGAGAAACCCCTTGTGGATCGCCGCCATGTTCACGCCCTGGAACGTGTTCACGAACGCATCGAACGCATGCGCGCGATCGAGGTTGTCGTAGACCTTCTCGAGCGTGGCCGCGTTCGGCATGCCGTCTCTGAATTCCAGCGTGCCGATGCGGCTGTCGTACTTGTCCGCCAGTCGTGATCGATTCGGGAACACCCGGTTCCGTCGCCGCGGATTGCACAGCTGAAGTAGCGAGGATCGCGTACGCAATGAATGGAAGAGTGAGTGTGTGACCTGAAGGCTCTCATGTGTTGCGGCTCTCCTTATTGTTGTCGGCAAATCTACCAGCTAACGGATGACGGGCGCATTGTGCGGGCGCCGGTTCAACCGATTCGCAGCACCGGCAGTTCACAGTCGGGGCGCCAGCCGACCCACTTCGGATCGAATGCCTCCAGGTGCAACGTCGCAAGATCCTTCAGCGACGCTCGATCGCGCTCGACACCTGCGACGTCCTCAGCGGTGATCTGGCCGCACGCGATGCCGGCCTGATATTCGTCGACGTCTTTCAACCGCGTCGAGTTCAGGTCGGTGGGCGACACCAGCACGTCGAGCGCGAGGTCGAGCGCCTCGAAGCCGTCCAAGGTACGTTGATACGGACGCTGGAAATTGACGTACCAGCACAAGTGTCGCCAGTCCGCTTCGGTCCAGAAGATCTTTATCGCGTAATGCCTCTGCGGATACAGGAACGTCAGCGCGTGAGTGGTCTGCCACGTCTGCTCTACCAGCTTCCATCTGCCGCTGCTGCGGATCTCCCAACTCGCTCGGCCGCGATCGGACCTGGAGAGCGGCACGAGCCTGTCCGGCATCCGGTATATCGCGCCGGGCGCGATGTACAGCACCGAAACGTCCGCCGAGTCTTCGACCACCATCATCGGTTCGACCCACCACGGCTTGCCGGCGACCGATCCGGTCAGCGCAACCACCTCGCCTCGCCTTCTGAACACGGACGTCACGCGACGCCTGACAGGAACGCATCCACGGCGAGCCGAAACTCTGCCGGGTGATCCATGTTGGGCAGATGCGCCGCGTCGCGCATCAGCACTTTTCGCGCGGACGCAATGTGCGCCTCCATGTGGTCGGCCGCCGCCAACAGATATGGTAAGTCGTGCTCGCCGACGATCGTCAGCACCGGTACGCGCAACTCGGCCAGGCGCTGCGCGGCCGGCACCTCGGCATCGGGCAACCGTTTGCCGAGTTTCTTCACTTCGTTTGCAACCGCGATGCGACCCATCTCGTGCGCGAGCTTTCGCATCTGCTGATTCACCTGCGACGACGTTCGGCCGATGCCGTCGAACCAGACCTGCGTCTGAATCTCCGTTACGCGATCGAGATCACCGGCCTTGATTGCGGCTTCCGCTTCCGCGATCAGATGCGGATTCGAAAGGCGGTACGTCCAGCGTCAGCCCCGACGGCCCCGAACCGACCATGATCAACGCGCGCACTCGCGCTGGATTCGCCAGCGTGAAATCCATGGCGATTCCGCCACCCATCGAACAGCCCATCAGGATCAGCGGACCGTCGATATGCAGATACGCCAGCAGCGCGGTCAGATCGCCCAGATGAGTGAACTCGCCGTCGACCGGTTCGCTGTTGCCGTAGCCGCGCATGTCGAAGCGCAGCACGCGAAAGCGCGCTGCGAAGTATTCGAACTCGTTGTTCCACTGCCGGCCGTCGGCGACACCTGCATGAATCATCACGAACGGGTCGCCTTCTCCTGCCGTCTCGTAATAGATGCGGGCGCCGTTGATCGGCGCGATGCCCGAATCGCGATCACGCATCGTTCGTCTCCGAAGCCATGTACTGCGCAAACTCCGCCGCGAAGTCCGGATGCCAACGCGACAGCGCCGGTCGGTTCTTGACGATGTCGTCGGTATTCCACCGTACGCGCGCATTGTCCATCGCGGTGGTCACGTCGTTGTCCGGGCAGATGATGTAGAAATCACCGCGCGCCATCCGCTTCAGCAATTCGTCGACCACCTGCTCCGGATGCCACGCCGCGGGCGGTTTCTCGGCGACGCGACGGGTCAGCCCCGTGAACGTGAACCCCGGCACCAACAGATGCGCTGAGACGCGGCAGTTCTCGATCGTACGCAACTGATGCGCGAGCGCCTCGGTCAATGTCTTCACACCGGCCTTGCTGACGTTGTACGCCGTGTCGCCCGGCGGATTGGTGATGCCCTGCTTCGAGCCGGTGTTGACGATGGCGCACGGCGTGCCCTGCTCGATCATCAGCTGCGAGAACGCGTGCACGCCGTGCACCACGCCCCACAGGTTCACGCCGAGCACGCGTTGCCAACCGTCGTATCCAGACCACGGGCCACCACCGCCGCCGGTGCCGGCGTTGTTCATCAGAACGGCGACCTCGCCGAACGCATCGATGACGTGGTCGCGTAACCGTTCCACCTGTGCCAGATCGGCGACGTTCGTCTGCACGCCGATCGCGTTTGCGCCCAGCGCCTGCCGCGCCTCCTCGACTACGGCCGCGTCGAGATCCGCAATGCACACCTTCATGCCGACGTCGATGAATCGTTTCGCGGCCGCGAAGCCGATTCCGCTGGCGCCGCCGGTGATGACGGCCACGCGACCCGGAGCAATGGCCGGATGATTCATGTCATTCCACCCTGCGTTTCGGCTGGACCTTCGCAACGGCGAGTAACGACTCCACACAGTCGCGAAGCGTTTCGTCGAAATGGCGGAACGTCACCGGCGCGACGGCGCGAATCCGATCGTTGCGCAACTCGCACCCGGCCCAGATGCGGCGCAGTTCGGCTTCGCGCGCTTTGACCCGGTCCGGAAACGGATCGGTCACCTGCGGCGTGTCGTGACGCAACTCCGGCAATACACGGTCGATGCGCTCGCAAATGTCCTCCACGTTGAAGGTGTCGGTGGACCATGCGATGTAACGCTCGCCGTTTTTCACCTGCACGCTCTCTAGCATCGCGATATGGCAATCCGCGTCGTCACGAACGTCGACGATCATCCACGGCCGGTAGGCACCGGTCTGCTCGTACTTGCCGAGCAGCATCTTCTCGATGATGTGCTGCCACGGCCCCATGTCTTTCTGGTGCGGCGACTGGATCGGACCGACGTTATCGGCCGGACACACCGTGATCGCGTCCCAGCCGCCGTGCAGTTGCGCCGCGTCCGAGAAGGCTCGTTGGGCGATGTTCTTGCCCATCGAATAACCCTGGCCGCGTTCCGGCGTGCGTTTCGGATTCTGTTCGTCGGGGTATCGATCCTCGTACATCACCGGGCGCCTGACGAGTTCCTGTATGTCCACCTCGGATAACACAGCCGCGATGCTCGACGTGACGACTACGCGGGTCACGCTACCCGATTCATTGATGCTGGCAATCACGTGATCACAGACGCGCTTCACGTACGCATGATCGTCGTACGTGCTGACGTGCGACACGTGGCAAACACCGTGACATCCCTTGAAGATCTCGTCGAAGCAGCCGTCGTTGTCGAGATCGGCCGCGTGCAGCGTCAGACGCCCCGACGCGTAGCCGGGCATCTCCTTGAGAAACGTCGTACGCGCCGCATCGTTGGCGTCGCGAACGCACGCGCGTACCCGATAACCTTTGTCGAGCAGTCGCCGTACGACCCAGCCGCCGATGAAGCCGGCCGCGCCGGTCACCGCTACCGTGCCGCCTTTTGGAATAGGTGCCATTCGCGCTCCCCTGAAGTGGTGGTGCAGTCGAAGCGATCGCGGCGGACAGTGTCAAGTGCGTCGCATCGCCGAACCAGACTCGAGTCTTGCTTCGACACGAATTTGCATCCAGCCTTCATGCACACACGTAACCAGCATCTCTCGATGGAACGTCCGTTCCGGGCTTATAAGGGCGAGGATCCGTACATCTTCGTGAGCTACGCGCACGCCGATGCGGCGCTGGTGTATCCCGAACTCGTCCGACTCAAAGCGCACGGATTCAACATCTGGTATGACGAAGGAATTGAACCCGGTCAAACCTGGCGCGACGAAGTCGCGCTCGCACTGACGCAATGCAGAGTGTTCCTGTATTTCGTAACACCGAGATCCATCGCTTCGTCGAACTGCCTCAAAGAGTTGAACTTCAGTTTGTCGCGCGAGCGGAAGGTTCTATCGGTGCATCTGGAGCAGACGCAACTCACGGCCGGCTTGGAACTCAGTCTGAGCGATAGACAAGCGATTCTGCGTGCCGATCACTCCGAGTCGGCGTATCAGCAGAAGCTGACCGATGCGCTGCGCTCGTTGCTACCAGACGCAGTGCGCCAACCGACGGTTCCTGAACAGCAACCCGTCACTTCGACCGACAAGTCGATTGCCATCCTGCCGCTGGTCAATCGCAGCAACGATCCGGACAACGAATACCTGTGCGATGGGATCTCGGAAGAACTCACTTCCGGACTGGCCAGCCTGAAGGGGCTGCGCGTCGCATCGCAGATATCGTCGTTCGCGTTCAAGAACCAGAATGCAGATCTGACGCTCATGGGCAGCAGGTTGCGTGTCGATCACGTCCTGAGCGGCAGTATCCAGAAATCTGGCAACCGCGTTCGGATCACCTTTCTGTTGAGTCGCGTCGGCGACGGCACCAGCCTCTGGTCGAAACGCTACGACCGCGAACTGCGCGACATATTCGAACTGCAGGAGGACGTCGCGCACCAGGTAATCAACGCACTCAAGATCGAACTCGTGGGCGACCAGTCGGCTCCGCTCCTCGACGTCGGAACGGAAAACGCGAAGGCGTACGAAGTCTTTCTCCTGGGATTGCACGCCGCGCGTACCGGCACGCGCGAGACGCTCGAACAGGCGGTCGCGCACTTCAACGAGGCGATCAAACTCGACCCTGCATACGGGCGCGTCTATTGGTGGCTGTACTTCTGCTATTGGCGGCTCATCGGCGTTGGGCTGCCGCGTGCGGAGATGGAACGGAAAGGCGAGGATGCCCTCGACAAAGCCCGCGCTGCGGGATTCGTGCCGCCGGTTCCGTGGATCAAGGCCCGCAGAGACCTCATCCCGGCGAGTCGACCCAACCAGCGCACGCTGGCCCTGGAAGCGTCACAGAAAATCCGCAATCCGGATTCCGAATGGCGGCTGTTCGAGTACATCCAATTCGGCGAGTGTCTGATCGCGGCGGGCTTCAATCACGGCGCATGCGATTACTACGAGTACTACTTGTCGCGGACGCAACACGATCTCAGCGGCACCTGGATTCAGCCGCGGTATCGGTCACTCCTCACACAGCTGGGCCGCTTCGAAAAAGCAGCCGAACTGATGACGCAGCTCGGCATGGGCGGGCGCGCGATCGTTTACAGCCGCACCGGCCAATACGAATTGGCCGCACAGATGGCTCTTGCCACCGAAGAAAGCGAGTCGTTCTATTTCGATCACTTCTACTTTTACTTCTGGCGGCGCGAGCTGGAGACCGCAAAGGAATACTACCGAAACGCCGACCCTAGCGATCTCGAGCCGCTCGATCACTACTGGGTACTGTTTCTGCTCGGCGAGATCGAATCCGGCATCGATTACCTGGAGGAAGACGTCGCTCGTGGCGCACACCCCGCCGTTTATCGCTCCAACATCGGCGAGATCCTCACTCGGTCGATGTTGAGGAAGCTGGAGAGTACCCGCGCTATCAGGCGCTGCTGAAACGATTCGAAATCGACGCCGCGTGGTGCGACGAGTTGCTGAAGATCGCCAACGATCTCAGCGGGATTACCGGCATTCGCGTGCACCCCGACGACGACTACTGATCTTGCAACGAGCGGCTAGCCAAGTCTCCGTATGCTTCATCCGTCGCAGGCAACTCGTAGGACGACGCCGACCCGAACATCGGCCGCCACCGATGGGTCCGCGCGCGCGCTCGGTCGAACATGTCTGCATCGATTGAAACCAGGAGCGCGACCATGGCCGTGCAGATTCTCAAGATCACCTGCGCCGCTGGCCTGCTGGCGATCGCCTCGGCGAATTCGATACACATGTCGTGGGCGGCCGATCACGTCGAAGACGCGGCACTCACACATGCCGTGGAAGATGCGCTGGTCGCATACCCGGTTGCTGCCTCGCACGAGATTACCGTCGAGGTATACAACGGCATCGTTCAGTTGAGCGGATTCGTCGACTCAGACAACGTGCGTGAAACCGCCGTCAAAGCCGCGAAGGACGTGAACGGCGTGGCGTCGGTTCACGACAACCTGAAGGTGCGTCCGGATAAGCAGTCCGCGGATCAGACGCAGAAAGATTCGGATCTCACGAAGAAAGTCGAGAACGCGCTGATCACCAATCCCACCACGAAGTCGCACGAGATCAATGTGGCGACCGCCGACAGCGTGGTCCAGCTCTCGGGCTTCGTCGACTCGGCCGACATTCGCAACACCGCCGCCGAGGTCGCCAACGCCGTGCCTGGCGTTCGCCGCGTTCAGAACGAACTCGAGATGAAATAGCCTGACGGGCGAGTTCAGTCGCCCGCTGCGATCGAAAGCACGGTGATCGTCTCGCGGCGACCACCGGCCGCGAGTTCGACCGACTCACCCGGCTCTGCACCTTCCAGCGCCCGCGCAAGCGGCGCGGTCCATGCGATCAGGCCGGCCGGCGGGTCAGCCTCGTCTTCGCCGACGATCGTGACGGTGCTGGTCACGGCACCGCGCCGCATCGTGACGCGGCAGCCGAAACCGACGGTGTCGGGGGTAGCAGCGGTCGCGAACACCTGCATCGACGCCTGCCGCGACTGCCAATATCGCAGGTCGCGGCGAAGCGCCTCCGCGGCGTCCTCGTTCGGATTGCTGCCCAGCGTGTCCTTCAATTCATGCACGCGCTGCCGGATCAACTGCGCGCCGCGTTCGGTGACGCGGTTCGGCGCCGAGCTGATCGGTCGTTCCGGGCGCGGCGGCTCCGGCGCGGTGTCGTCTTCCTTGACGAAGGCCCGGCTCATCGCACGCTACGCTCCGCCTTTTTCGATCGCTTTCTTGTACGCGGGCCGCGCTTCGATCCGATCGACGAATTGCGTCAGATTCGGATACGCCTCGCGCCCGCCGAACGTCACGGCCACCTGCGCTACGAAACTCGGATCTGCACGTCGGCGCCGGTGAGATCGTTGCCGACGAAGTAGTTCCGTCCGGCGAGGCCGGCCATTCAGAAACCCAAGATGATTCTGCATTTCGCTCTGAATGCGCGGTTGCAGCGGCGCACCGGCATCGCCGAGACGGCCGACATACAGACGCAACATCAGCGGCAGCATCGCCGACCCTTCCGCGTAGTGCAGGAACTGCATGTAGCGGTTGTAGTCCGGCGTACCGAGCGCGGGGGCGAAGCGGCCCTTGCCGTATTGGCGCACCAGGTATTCGACGATCGCGCCGGACTCGAAAATGACCACGCCGTCGTCGCGGATCACCGGCGCCTTGCCGAGCGGGTGGATGGCCTTCAGCTCCGGCGGCGCGAGGTTCGTCGTGGCGTCGCGCTTGTACATCACCAGCCGATAGTCGACGCCGAGTTCTTCGAGCAACCAGGTGATGCGCCGCGAACGGGAGGCATTGAGATGATGAACTTCGATCATTTGTCTTGTTTCCGACGAGTGAGACTTGGCTGTCCACGCGAGCAGGCACCCGCTCGACCAAGGGATTTCAGAACCTCAACTCCCGGTCTGCGCGCGCGAGCGTCTCGACGGCGCCGACCGCATACAGCGATACAAGCCACTTGCCGACTGCACGCACGAGGCGTTCATCGCATGCCAGTTCTCCGAACAGGCGTTCGATGCCGAGCAACGGGCCCGGATCGCTGCCGCCCTCGATCGCCGTTAGCGCAACAGATCCGCGAACGGATGGCGGACATCGATCGTCTCTCCGCGCTCGTCGACGCCACGCACCCGCCGCAGCCAGGCGGCCAGCGCGAGCGCCAGCAGATCGACGCTCCCGGCCTCCAGCCGGTCGCGGATCGGCTCCACGAGCACGTTGAGCGGCGCGTCGGTGTTGACGCGCTCCACGGTGTCGTGGATGGCGGGATTGGCGAAGCGCTCGATCAGCGTCGCTTGTAACGTCGCAGATCGATGCCGGGCACCGGCGGCAGCGTCGGCCCGGTCTCGCGATCCATCAGCGCCGCCATGAACCGAGTGATCAGCGGATCGTCGCCATCGCTTCGTCGATGTGACGTAGCCGATCAGCTCGCCCGAGCCCCGCAACCGCCAGATGGCTGGCGTTCAGCAGCCGCAGCTTCATGAACTCGTAAGGCGCGACATCGGCCACGAACTGCGCGCCGACCCTTCCCACGCCGGCCGCCCGGCCGCGAAAGCGTCCTCGATCACCCATTGCGTGAACGTTTCGCAGAACACCGGCCAGCGGTCGTCGACGCCGTAGCGCTCGGCAAGATGGCATATCCGCCTCGGCGCCGTCACCGGCGTGATGCGATCGACCATCGTGTTCGGGAAAGCGCCGTTGGCAGCGATCCACGCCGCCAGCGTCGGATCGCGCAGCGTGGCAAGCGCCAGCACCGCATCCGCGCAGCACGTCGCCGTTGTGCTGGATGTTGTCGCAGCTCAGCGCGGTGAACGCGAGTCGACCGCTGACCATCCGCCGTCGTAGGATTCGACGATTATTGCGACCGCGCTGCGTGGCCGCTTCGGCCGCTCGAGGTCGGCGGCGATCGTTGGATGATCGCAGTCCAGCTGCTTCGTCGCGGCACTCAGGCAGTAGCCGTTTTCGGTGACGGTCAGGCTGACGATCCGAATGGGGACGATCGATCGTCGTCAACAGCGCCGCCGAGTAGTCGCCGAGCGAAGAGTACCGTTATCGCGACCGATTACGGTCGCGGTTTCCTCGTTCCGCTGTTCTCGACTAACGTGTATAGCCCGTCCTGCGCCGCGAGTACGTCGCGGATCGGTCGATCACCAGGCAATAGCCCGGCGCCGACGATGCCCCATTCGCGCGCCGTCGACTCGACGTCGAGAAGGTCGTGCGCGAAGCGCGCCATGTGCGCGCGGTGGAATCCACCAAAACCCAGATGGACGATGCCAGGAACGACCGACGCCGGCTCGTACGACGGCACCCGGATGTGGCGCGGAAGCTCGCGCAACGTTGCGCGCGACAGGCGTATCGGCTTCATCCGAAGAACACCGATATCCCGAAACCGGCGAGCACGTTTGGACTGCGCGACGTCAATCCGAAGTCGGCCGACAGATCGAGCTGCACCGAAGGCGTCAGCATCAGCGTGAAGCCGCCGCCCGCCAGCGCCTGGTCGAGTCCGTGTCCGGAATACGCGGCTGCGGCTTCGATGAACGCCGCGATGGTGCTCGATATCGAGACATTCAGATTCGGTGAAATGTCGTAGCGATTCGCGCCGTCGGCGCGTTCGGCGTTTGCATAGAACTCGGCCGCGACGTGCTCGCTGAGCGAATACCCCAGCGCCACGCCGAGATCGTAGGTCGTGCGTGCATTCGTGAATGCCCGGCGCCATCCGCGTCGGTGACCGCCGCAAGCGTCGCCCACGAGAAGTCGGGATGTGACGACGGCAGCGCGGCCTTGATCGCGAAGCTGAGGTCGCCGCGGCCATCGGACCGTTCCGTGTTGCCGTGCGCGTGCGTCTCGGCTTCGTTCCACGACGAGGCGATCTGCACCTCGACCGAGTCGGTCACGCCGGCTCGAAGCGTGCCGTCGAACGCATACGACGTCGAACTCACGCCGTCGTCCGATGCATGGACGAAATCGGGAAGTCCTTGTTCCCACGCGACACTGTGCGCGGGCAACGTGCCGGTCGAGAACGCTATGCCGGGGCGATCGAATGCGGGTGCGTCGGCGAACGCCGATCCGAACCAGCACGACGCCAGTGAAGCAATGAGTATCCCGGCACGTATCCAGTCCATGCCGGCGACCTTATCCGAAATTACGCGCGAACGGATCGGCGCTCAGTGCTCGCGGGACTCTTCGGTGCGCGTCGACGGACCGCGGTAGACGTTCGGCGGATAGGCGCAGTAGCGGAAGATCGGGCGCGCCTTGTTGAACGAACGCCACAACCGTTCGAGCCGGATCGCACCGGTGCGATTTCCGTAAGCGCACATCAGCGCGACCATGTCGCCGAAAATCCACACCTGCGGAAATCGCGCCGCGACACGGTCGATCGGCCCACCGATCACTTCGGCGAAGCGAACGACGTCGGGCGAACCGTCGATCGTCACGCGCGACAGACTGTCGATCGCATTGAAGTAGACGTATTGCTGTTCGCGCCGTGCGCGGTGCACATCGGCACCGGCGCGTTCGAGCTGCGCCTCCAGCAGGCGCCTGTGCGCGTTGGTTGCAATGCACACCACCGCGTTGCCGCGATCGAGCGCGGCGGACATCGCACGACCGATTTCCGCGATCAACACGGCATCCGGGTCGGCGAATTGAACAAACGTTGCGCTGGTATCGCGCGTGGAAGCGTGAGTCATGACATCCTCCGCGTTCGCTCGTACCGGGACTTTCCTACGCCCCGACTTCACGACGATCAACCGCGTTTCTGCCGCACGTTCCGCAATCCGACAATAAGCACGACCTCAACGGTCCAGCGTCGGCGCTTCCTCCGTGTCGCCCTGCTTCGGCTCTAGATATGCGGCGAGCAGCGCCACCGCACAAACGAGCGTAACCACATGTACTGCGAAACCGGCCCAGGCCGCGGCGAGGATCACGGTGATCGCGAGAATCACCCAACTGGCCATGCGAACCTCCCTTCTCTTTTCGATAGACGATTCTTTTTCCAGATGATCTATGGCACGCGAAGGGTCTGCCATGACGCACATCCCGCTTCTTGCGTAAGGAACTTCCTACAGGCCGACCGGGCCGAACCGCGCCCCTTCATAGGCTCGTTGGCGCGTTTCCAAAGGCGGCTCCCGGCCGAGCCTCCTTGACAACATCGGCATGTCGCGGGTGAACTGCGCTGAGGGGATCGAAAACGGGGAGAACAAAGTTCATGACCGCACCATTGGAAGGCGTTCGCGTGCTCGAAGTGGCGAGCTGGCTCGCCGCGCCCAGCTGCGCCGCGCTGATGGCCGACATGGGCGCGAGCGTGATCAAGGTGGAGCCGCCGGGCGGCGACACTTATCGCCGCACGTTGCAGGGTCTGTTCGGCGAAGACTTCGTGCATCCGAGCTTCCAGTTCGACAACCGCGGCAAACGCGGCGTGTGCGTCAACTTCGACAGCCCCGATGGCGTCGAACTGGTGCACCGGCTCGCCCGCGACGCCGACGTGTTCATCACCAACCTCACCGCGCCGCGGCTCGCGAAATACCGGCTGACCGACGCCGACGTGCACGCGCTGTCGCCGTCGGCGATCTATGCGGTGCTTTCGGGCTTCGGCACCGACGGCCCGGATTCAGAGCGGCAGGCGTTCGATCAAACGGCGTTCTGGGCGCGCACCGGCGCGATGAGCGTCTTCGGCGACCGCGACGACGGACTGCTGATCTCGCGCGGCGGGTTCGGCGACCGCACCACGTGTCTGAATCTGCTCGCCGCCATTCTTGCGGCGATGCGCGTGCGCGATCGTACCGGTGAAGGTCAATACGTCGAGGTGACCCTGCAGCGCACCGGCGTCTGGGCGCTCGCGAGCGACGTCACCTCCGCACTTTTCCAACGCGTTCAGCCGGAACGTACGAGCAAGAAAGCGCCGGCCAATCCGATCTGGAATTTCTACGCGACGAGCGACGGTCGACACCTCGCGCTGGTGATGCCGGCCGCGCTGCCGTACTGGCCCAAGTTCTGCGCGATGGTCGGCAAAACCGAATGGATCGCCGACGCGCGCTTCCAGACGCTGGTCGGCATGGCCGAACACGGCCCGTCGATCGTGCCGGAGATTGCCGCGCTGTTCGCGTCGCACGATCTCGCCTACTGGCGCAGCAAGCTCGACGCGGCCGGGCTGATCTGGGAACCGGTCGCGCTGCTCTCGGAAGTGATCGACGATCCGGCGCTGCGCGAACGCGGCGCGTTCTCGACCATCGTGCATCGCACCGGCGGCGCGATGGAGATCATCTCGGCGCCGTTCCACATCCGCGGTGCCGGCGTCGAAGTGCGCGGTCCCGCACCGGACGTGGGGCAGCACACGCGCGAGGTATTCGTAGAGGCAGGCGTAACACCGGCGCGCATCGACGAACTGATCGCGAAAGGGGTCATCGTTTAGCGGCATCAGCCTCGCATTCGGTCGATGAATCTCACCAACCCGAGCCATTGTTCGAAGCCGAGTTGCGCCGGCGCGCAGTCGTAACCGAAGCGCAGGTCGTCGGCGAGGCGCCGCAACTGAAGCTTGCTGAGCCATTGGCCGGTCGTTCTGCTCAGGCTCAGGTTGGCGGTGTACGCGCGTTCGATGAGCTGCTCGTACACGCGCGATTCCGTCTCGTCGAGCAGCGGTCGATCGCGGCGGTGCAGCCACAGCAGCACCGACTCGACCGACGGCGGCGGATCGAAATCGACGCGCCTCAGCCGGTCGACGATCTCGACGTGCCACCCCGGTTTCAGTCGCAGCGACCACAGCGATTCGCGCACGTACGGCGGTCCGCAGAAGCGGTGCGCTGCCTCGCGCTGGACGACCAGCCACGCGTCGCGCGGCGGATTCGCTGCGCGCACCAGTTTGCCGACGATGTCCGTAGTGCGCGAGAACGGCACGTTCCCGAACGCTTTGTACGGCGCGCTCGGCAGAGGCATCTGCAGAAAATCGCCGCACACCAGCTCGACGCGATCGTCGAACTGACCGCCCAGGCTTGCGACGAGCGCTGCGTCGATTTCGACTGCGATGACGCGGTTTGCCTGGCGAGAGAGCGGCAGCGTCAGCGCGCCGCGACCCGCGCCGATCTCCACGACCAGATCCGAACGCGAGATCGTCGTGCCGTGGACCAGCCGGGCAGCCGTCGCCCCTTTACGAAGAAAGTGCTGGGAGAGATCCGCCCGCCGAGGGGCGGACACGGTGGAATTGCATCATGTAACACATGCCGCGCAGCTTAACCTCGCTCACTGGGCCGACTCCAGATCTTCATACGCGCTCTGGACGAAGCGCGGCGTGCAGATCGCGAGGAAGACGAGATCGGACTCGCCGACGTTGCGGATGCGCTGCCGGCACTCCGCCGGTATCAGCACGACGTCGCCCGGCCCGACGATCTGCGCCGCGCGATCTCCGACCTCGACCGATCCGCGGCCCTCCACGATCACGTAGCGCTCTGCGATGCCGATCAGCCGGTGCCAGTGCGTGGTCACGCCGGGTGTCACCCTCGCCCGCGCGATCGACACCGCCGCGTCGTCTGCGGAATTCGACAGTTCGAGAATGTGGCACTGCTCTGCGGTGAAGTACTCGCGCTCCGGTTCGATCCGTCGAACGCCTTCGTGCATCGCGCGCTCCGGGTGGGTCTCAGTGGCCTCGTTGGCGCAGCACGCGCTGGCGTAACATTTGCGGCGTAACAACAGCACGATCGCCATCGCAACGATATACGGCACCGTCAGCGCGAGAAGGCCGGCCTGGAAACTGCCGGTGTAGTCCTTCGCTATACCCCACGCGTACGGGCCGATGAACGAGCCGATCATGCCGATCGAACCGATCGCCGCAATGCCGCCGGCGGCGGCACGGCCGCGCAGCACGTCGCTTGGAATCAGGTGAATCACGGCCTGGATCGCGTTGCCGAAAATGATCGTTGCCGCGTACGCGAGTACCACCACCCACGGCGTAACCGATAGCCCCATCGCGAGGAACGCCAGCGCCATGCCAAACAGGAACACCGCGACGTGGCCATGCCGCTCGCGGCGTCGGTCGGAATACCAGCCGGCGGTGATCATGCTGATGGCGCCGAATACCGAGATGCCGGCAATCAGAAAACCGATGCCGGTCGCATCGAGATGGGTAACGCCTTGCAGCACCATCGGCGCCGACAGGCTGAACGCATACGCCGCGCCGAGAATGCACATCCCGCACACGCCCAGCGCCCAGACGCGCGGATCGACGAGCGCGCGCAGCACGCCCGCGTCGCCCGAGACACCGGGCAAGCGGTCGTCCGCCGCCAGCTTTTTCGCGATCCAGTCCCGTTCGGCCGCGGTGAGCCAGCGCGCCTCAGCCGGGCCGTTCGGCAGCGCGAACAGAATCACCACGCTCAACACGATGGCCGGAAGTCCCTCGACGAGGAACAACCACTGCCAGCCCGCCAGACCCAGATGTCCCTGCAGGCCCAGCAGCATGCCGGCGAGACTGCCCATCACGATCGAACTGATCGGCAGCGCGACGTAGAACCGGCTGATCGCGCGGCCGCGCTCGTGCGCGGGAAACCAGTGCATCAGGTAGTAGACCACGCCGGGGAAAGAAGCCCGCTTCGGCCGCCCCGAGCAGGAAGCGCATCACGTAGAACTGCATCGGCGTCCTCACGAACATCATGCCGACGGCGAGCAATCCCCACGTGAACATGATCCGCGCGATCCAGCGCGGCGCGCCGAAGCGCATCAGCAGGATTTCGACGGCACTTCGCACAGCGCATAGCTGAGGAAGAACAGAGCCGCCGCCGAGACCGTAGACGGTGTCGCTGAACTGCAGATCGTGGTTCATCTGCAGCGCCGCGAAGCTGATGTTGATGCGGTCCATGTACGCGATGCCGTAGCCGAGACCGATCAACGGCAGCAATCGCCACGTCGCTTTGCGCAGCGCGCTGCGACCCACGGTTTCGTCGGATCGCGCCTCTGCTTGCTCGTCGGTCAGGATGGTCGCTTCGCTCACTCGCGCACAGTACCTGAAGGGAGGAACCGACAACGGGAAAGCGTGAGCGGACGCGAGTATTCCGAGCGCCGCGCCCGCATGCGCAGGCCTCCGGCGTATAGAAATACGTTCGCAGATGCTGCAGCGGACCGTCGTCCAGATCTGCCGCGTATGCGCTGCAGTCCGCGTCGTGATCGATGGAGCGTCGCCGGCGCCAGCCGCATCGGCGCGCTGCGCTTCGATCGGCGGATCGGCGTATCGAGGCGCGTCGCACGGCGCGGTCACATCGCGCAGTTCGCGCGGCGATGCGTATCCCCAACTTGATTCGACGCGGGAATGCAGACAGCCTTCGCTCCTCAGCCAGGAAACGACCGCCGACTTGATTCGACGCGGGAATGCGGACAGCCTTCGCTCCTCAGCCCGGAAGACGTGCACGTGTACGAACTCTTCTACTCTCCCGACACCGCGAGTCTCGCGCCGCACTTCGTGCTGGAAGAAATCGGCGCCCCGTTCACGCTGACGCTCGTCGATCGCGCGCGTGATGCGCAGAAGAGACCCGGCGTATCTCGCGCGCAACCCGCTCGGGCGGGTTCCGACCCTCGTCGACGGCGACCTGGTGTTGTTCGAATCTGCCGCGATCTGTCTGCACCTCGCCGACCGGCATCCGGACGCGCGGCTGGCGCCCGCGACCACGACCGACGAACGCGCGCATCTGTACAAGTGGCTGATGCTGCTGACGAACACGATCCAGCCGGATCACATGGCTTTCTTCTACCCGGAGCGGTACACGACCGACGCGCGCGGCACCGCTGCCGTTGCGGCGGCCGCAGAGGAACGCTTGAGCAAGTCTTATTCGGTGGTCGACGAAGCGCTTCGCCGCGACGGTCCTTATCTGTTGGGGCGCGATCCGTCGGTCGCCGACTTCTATCTGCTGATGCTGATCCGATGGGGTGCGCAGCAACGCAACCCTCCGAAGTATTCATCCGGCATACGCCGCTGCGCCGAACTGCTGCTGCAGCGCGCGTCGGTGCAGCGCGCCGCCGCCACCGAACGACTCGAACCTCTCTACGCTACTGACGAACCCGAAGGAGTTTGACGAATGAGCAATACCAAGCAACTCGCCGCCGGCAATCCGCGCGAACTCGGCTTCGCGCCGGAACGTCTCGCGCGGATCGGCAAAACACTGGACGCGGCGGTTGCCGCGCGCGCGATACCGGGCACGGTGACGATCGTCGCGCGCAAAGGACAAGTCGTGCATACGCACGTCACCGGCAAACTCGACATGGAGCGCGCCGACGCCACTGTCGATCGACAGCCTGTTCCGCATGTATTCGCAGACGAAACCGGTGACCGCGGCGGTGCTGATGACGCTGTTCGAAGACGGCGCGTTTCTGCTCGACGAGCCGGTGTCGAAGTGGATACCGGAATTCGCGAATCCGAAAGTGGTCGCGTATCAGCAGGCGCACGAGCGCGTCCGCGGGCGCACCGTCGGCGGCATCGAAGCGGCGCGCCGCGAGATCACGATCTTCGATCTGCTGACGATGACCTCCGGTGTTGCGGCGATGTCGCGCACGCCCGCGGCGCATTGGCCGACGCTGAAAGGCGCATGGGAAGGCTCCGGCTTCGCGCCGGGCGACACGCGCTTCAACGACCCGACCAACGACTACGACGACATGGTGCTCGCGCTCGCGCAGAACCCGCTGCATTCGCATCCCGGCGACACGTGGCAGTACGGTTCCGACTTCGACGTGCTGACGCTGTTCCTCACGCGCCTGACCGGCAAGAGTCTCGACGTGCTGTTCCGCGAGAAGATCCTCGGCCCGCTCGGCATGAACGACTCGGCGTTCTACTGCCGCGAGGCCGACATCGGCCGGCTGGTGACGGACCATCAATGGGACGAAACCGGCAAGCTGGTGGTTCGCGACCGACCGGAAACCACCGAAAAAGCCGGCCGCAACAACCGCCCGCTGATGTCGGGCAACGGGTTGTTCGGCGGACTGCTGTCGACGCCGTGGGATTACGCCCGCTTCGCGCAGATGCTCGCGAACGGCGGCGAACTCGACGGCGTGCGCGTGCTCGGACGCAAAACCGTCGAACTGATGTCGACGAATCACATCGGCGACCGGAACGTCGATCTTGCCGTCGGTCCCAACTACGGTTTCGGCTTCGGCGTGTGCGTGCGCAAAGGCATCGGCGGCACCTTCATGCCGGGTTCACCCGGCACCTTCGGTTGGGGCGGCGCGGCCGGCACGTGGTTCTTCATCGATCCCGTCGAGGAAATCGTCGGCCTGTTCTTCACGCACGTGTTCGGCTACCAGTTCCTGCCGACGGCGGATCTGTTCGAACGCTTCGAGAAGATGACGTACGAAGCGCTCGTTTGACGCTTGACAGAATAACTTCGCGTCATCGATCGCTCTTGCGTACCGCCGACATGAGCTGCTCCCGTGCCCAAACGCATGCGGGATCGCGATCGGTATCGCGCCGCCAATAGAGATTCAGCACCAGGGTCAAGCCGTCCAGCGGAAGCGCCAGCATTTCGACGTTGTGCAGACGCGCCAGCGACCGCGGCACGATCAGCGCGAAGTCGGTCGTTTCGACCACGTGGAAAGCCGCAGCGTAATGCGGAAACCGCATCACCGGCCGCAACCGCTCACCCGACTTGTTGAGGGCCAGATCGACGACGGTGCGGCCGCCGCGGCGCCGCGACACCGCCACGTGATTGAGTGCCAGCAGGCGCGCGAGTGTCATGCGCTTGCGGCCGTGCGGATGGCCGCGACGCAGTACGCAAACGTACGGATCCTCGATGAAGGGCTGGCTTTCGAGATCCGCTTGCGCGAGCGCAGGAATGTCGACGGCGAGGTCGACGCGCCGCGCGGCAAGTTCGATCGGTACCGCTGCACGGTCGATCTGATGGAAGAAGAAGCGAACACGCGGAGCCTCGATGGCGAGTTCGCGGGCGAGCGTCGGCGCCAACGCAGACGTCGCGACGTCGCCGGCGGCGACGTTGAACGAGCGTTCGGAGACGTGCGGTTCGAACCCCTGCCCGCGATCGAGCCCGGAACGCAGCCGCGTCAACGCGTCCCGCACCGGACCGATCAGCTGCTCGGCTTCGTGCGTCGGCGTCATGCCACGGCCGGAACGGATGAAGAGCGGATCGCCGAATGCGCGGCGCAACCGCACCAGCGCGTTGCTCAGGGCCGGCTGGGTGACGTGCAGCACCTCGCTCGCGCGCGTCAGACTGCGCTCGGTATAGATCGCCTCGAAGATCGGCAGCAGATTCAGGTCGATGCCGCGCAGGTTCATGCCGGTATCACCAACAATGATGTTCCAGATCAGGAAAATGAATTTGGCTGATGAAGGGTACCTGCCGCAAGATACGTCCGACCAAACGTCAGAGTAGAGAGGGAGGATTCATGGCTATCGATTTCGCAATACCCGCAGAAGCACAGGCCCTGCGCACGCGCATCCGCGCCTGGGTGCACGACGAGTGCATGCCGGCCGAGAAACGGCTGATCGCCGGCGAAGACTACAAAAAGATCCTGGGCGAGCTGCGCAAGAAGGCGCGCGCACAAGGGCTCTGGTGTCCGTTCATTCCGAAGGAATACGGCGGAATGGGGCTCGGGCCGCTCGCGAATGCGCTGGTGCAGATGGAGCTCGGTGAGAGTTACCTCGGTGCGCTGTCGATGAACACGCAGGGCCCCGACGACGCGACGATGATGACGTTGCTCGAACACGGCACGCCGCATCAGAAAGAGAAGTTCCTGAAGCCGCTGCTGAACGGCGAGAAGCGCATCTGCTACTCGATGACCGAGAAAGCCGCCGGCGCCGACGCCACCGGGCATGCAGACTCGCGCCGAACGCAAAGGCAACGATTCGTACGTGCTGAACGGCGAGAAGTGGTTTTCGTCCGCCGCGAGCGTGGCCGACATCGCGCTGGTGATGGCGAAGACCGATCCGGATGCGCCGCGCCACAAGCAGTTCTCGACGTTCCTCGTCGAACTGCCGAACCCCGGCTACAAGATCAAGCGCGACATTCCGACGATGGCGATGGAAGGTCCGCTGTCGCACATCCTCGGCGGCGGCCACGCCGAGGTCGAGATCAAGAATCTGGAAATCCCTGCGGAAAACCTGCTCGGCGGCGAAGGCAACGGTTTCAACATGGGCCAGCATCGCCTCGCGTACGGCCGCCTGCGCCACGGCATGCACAACGTTGCGATGGCGCAACGGGCGCTCGACATGGCAACCGCGCACGTAACGAACCGTCAGACGTTCGGCAAGAAGCTCGACGAGCGGCAGGCGGTGCAGTTCATGCTGGCCGAGTGCGCGAGCCAGCTGTACATCGCGCGACTGATGCTGATGCACATCGCGTACAAGGCCGAGAACAAGATGGACATCCGCCAGGAGAACGGCATCGCCAAGGTGTTCCTCGCGAACATGGTGCATCACGTCGTCGATACGGCGATTCAGCTGCACGGTGCGCTCGGTTACTCGCGCGACACGCCGCTCGCGGCCTGGTACACGCACATCCGTTCGCAACGTCTCGTCGACGGTCCGGACGAAGTGCATCGCTGGACCACCGGCCGCAACGTCATCAAGGCGTTCAAGGCGACCGGCACCACCGCAGGCGCTTGCGGCGGGGATTTGCTCTAGCTCGTAAGAACTAGCTCGTCAGAACAAGCGCGTCAGAACCGCGTTGCCCGTCGTCCCTCGAGACCGACGGGCAACGCGTCCGACACTCCCTTGCAACGCGCGTGCGCGCAGCCGCATTCTTCCGCGTGTTGCGTTTGCGCGACTCACGGCGAGGGAGCATCGATCATGAATCCAAAGTGGTTGGTTGTGGTGCTGGCGCTTGCATCGGCGCCGGCGTTCGCGTGTAAGTTCGATTCCGAATGCAGCGTCGGCTCTCAGTGTCTGTTACGGGTGGGCCAGACCGACGGTGTCTGCACGAGCAACCGAGCACCCGGGAAATTTCGACAACGGCATGCCGCGCGATCCGGCCGATCTGACCAAGCCCACTCCACAAAGCTGCGACGTCGATCTGGATTGCGGACCGATGGGCAAGTGCATGCGGCCGGCCGGCAAGGTCAGCGGCACCTGCAGCGGCGGCACCGGCGGTATCCACATACAACAGCATTGAGTTCAACGGCATTGAGTTACCGGTCGACTGGAGAGTCGGGACGATGACCCTGCAAGACCTCGGCGCTCTGGGCGACCTGATCGGCGGCATCGCCGTCGTCATCACGCTGATCTATCTCGCCATGCAGATCCGCCAGAACACGGCGTTGATCACCGCGCAAACGGTGCAGGCGTCGGTCGACGCGACCCAACGCGTGCTGCTGTTGCGCGCCGAGAACGCGCCGTTGCGCGCGGTGCTACGCAAGGCGCGCAACAACGAAGACTTGACCGCCGACGACACCGAGGTGCTCGCCAGCTACCTGCAAGCCTCGTTCATGAACATGCAGGCGCGGCTGCGGCACCACGCGCAGGGCGTGTTCGATCGCTCCATCAACGAATCGTACGAGTTGATCCTCGAGGACTATCTGAATCAGGCGTACGTGCGGCGTTGGTGGCACTACGCCAAACCGCTGTTCGGCGCGACGTTTCGCGACCATTGCGACCGCATGATCGCGGCGCTGGCCGACGGCGCCACTCCGCCCGTTGCGGATTGGGGTGCCGCGATCGGATTTCGCGATCCGCAGTCACCGCGCCAACCCTGACCGCCGGCGCGTCACACGCCGCGTTTCAGCCTGCGAATTTGCGTGCCTGCACCAGTTCCGGTCGCGGTGAATCGGCCACGCACTGAGCGACCAGTGCGGCGTAGAGCGTGCGCGCACGCGGCATGTCCTGCGACAGCTCCGCGGCGCGCGCCGCACCGTAGAGGCTGTTGAACCGGTTCGGCGCGTCGCGAAGCGAGGCCTCGTAGGCGGCGAGCGCCTCGGCCGGTCGATTCATCTCGAGCAGCATGTCGCCGAGGAGTTCCCGCGCCGGCAGCGGTGCCCCCGGCGTGACCGGATGCTTGCCGGCGCGTTCTTCGAGTTCGGCGGCGGCGCGCGCAACGTCCAGCGCTTCGTCCTTGCGCCCCTCGGCGAAGATCAGCCACGCCGTTGCGGCCAGCCGCGCCGACTCAACCTGATTGGCCCAGTTGTACGGACCCGGAATGGGTGAGCTCTGCAGCTGCGCATGAATTGCTTCGATGCTGCGCAGCGCCGACCGGGCGCCGTCGAGGTCGCCGGTGCGCGACGCGCCGATCGCCTGTGCGAAGTACGTCGTCGCCGGCGCATACGGAAAACTCGCCCACGGCAACGTCGCGGCAGCGGGCTCGAGTTGCGCCGCAGCGTTCCAGTCGCGACGCTCCAACGCGAAGCGGGCGGGAATCGCCGCCAGCGCGTACCCCGCCTGGAACGCCGGATCGTCGAACGTCTTCGCCGCGGCCGCTTCTGCGATCACCCGCCGCGCCGCCGCTTCGTCGCCGATCTGCAGATACGCGTATTCGAGGTAGTCGAGGGCGTGCAGCGTGTCTACCGATGCGGCGCCGGGGTGTCGTTGCGCAACGAGGCGTCGGCCGGCGTCGGCCGACGCGAGGTTCGACGCGATCGAATCCTGCCAGAGGCCCAACCGCGTGAAGATGTGCGACGGCATGTGCAGCGCGTGCGGCGAGTCCGGCGCAATCTTCGAATAGGCGCGCGCCGCCGGCAGCGCTTCGGCGGCCAGCTGCGGATAGTCGAACGAGTGAATCATGTAGTGCGCGATGCCGGGATGTTGCGGCTCTAGCGGCAACAGCCCGTTCAGTATCGCGGCGGCCTTCTTCTGGTTCGCGAAGGTCGCGTCGTCCGGCGGCGCGGTGCCGAGCAGCGAAAGGGCGTAGAAAATCTGCGCTTCATGATCGTCCGGCAGCTGCTCCGCAAGCCGCGCCATCGTGTCGCTGTACGCTCGCGCGCGGGTGCGGTGGTCGAGCCGGTCGGCGTCGCGATAGAACGCGCCGATCGCGGCAATGTAGCCGCGCTCCCGCGGCGTCGTTGCGGAAAGCGCCGCGGCTCGCGCGGCGGCCGCAGATCCCGCCGCCAGCTCCTGCGAATTCGGCGGCGCCCAGATCGGGTGATACCACGTCATCGCGATGCCCCAGTACGCCATCGCGCACGCTGCATCCTTTGCCGCCACCGCTTCGAATGCGCGCCGCGCTTCCTCGTAGCCGAACGAATGCAGCAACGCGACCGCGCGGGTGAACTCGGCGTCTACGGCGTGGCACGAGGTTGGGAAGTGGACTTCGCCGAGGGTCTCCGAGACGGCGTGGGAATGCTCGTGTTCCTGAGCCGGTGCGAACGACGCAAACAACATCGCAAACAACAGGCACGCCGCGCATCCAATCGACAGGACGAGGTGTCTCATCGGGACCTCCGCATCAGCTGACCGATCTTCGCGCAGTCCTGCGCGAGGTGCATCCCTCGTCTGCCTGCGCGAACGGCCGACGCCGCGAACGGCACGTTGACGCGACCTTGTCGGCTGTAGCACGCTCGGACGTCTACTTCGAGCAGGAGCACTCACGATGCCGATGATGACCGGCGCGCAATACAAGGAGTCGCTCAAGGACGGCCGGCTGACGTACATCGACGGCGATCAGGTCACCGATCCCGGCAACCATCCATTGCTGAAGACGGCTGTCGACGTCGCCGCGCGCGTCTACGACAGCTTCTATTCGGCCGATCCCGGTGCCGCCAATCCGGCGTACATCATTCCGCGGTCCATCGACGAGTATCGCGACCGCGCGCACCGCCTCTCGCAAGGCGTCACCGACATGACGCTCGGCACCACCGGCGTCACGCTGCTGGCGCTCACGTCGGCGGCGGCGAAACTCGGCGAGGTGAACCCGGCGTACAGCGAGCGAATCTACGCCTACGTCGAGTACTGCAAGAAACACGACCTGCGCTGCGCCGAGGTGATCACCGATTCGAAGGGGCACCGCAAGAAGCGCCCCAACAAACAGTCCGATCCGGATTTCTACGTGCACGTCGTCGACCGCAATGCCGACGGCGTGTTCATCACCGGCGCGAAGATGCACATCAGCGCATCGTCGATCGAACACGAACTCGTGATCATGCCGACGAAGGCGATGTATCCCGGCGAGGAAGACTACGCGATCGCCTGCGCGGTGCCGGTGAATGCGCGCGGCGTCTCGATCATCGACATGACGTATGCCCCGCGCGCCGAAGACATCCGCCACTATCCGGTGAGCGGCAAGGTGAACTGTCCCGAAGGCTTCGTGGTGTTCGACAACGTGTTCGTGCCGAACGAACGCGTATTTCTCGACGGCGAAACCGCGCACGCCGCCACCTTGGCGCACTCGTTGGGGCTCTGGGAGCGCGCGGCGGGGCTCGGCGACGCCGGAGAATCGGCCGATCGAGAAGTGGGCATGGCGGCGCTGCTCGCCGACGCGAACGGCATGGGGGAAGACCCGCGCATCAAGGATCAACTCGCGTCGCTCGTCGTCTACGCGACGATGTGCCGCGCCGCGGGCGAAGCCGCGATGGTCAACGCGACCAAGACCGAAGACGGCAACATGCTGCCGTCGCCGCTGTTCGTCAGCGCGCTGAAGTACTTCAAGTCCGAATTCCGCGCGCGATTGCTCGACATCCAGCACGACATCGCAGGCGATCTGCTGGTGAACGCGCCGACCGTCGGCGACTTCGAGCATCCCGACCTGCATGCCGCACTCGGTGAAGCGTTCGAAGTGCCGGGATTCACCGCGGAAGACCGGCTGCGCCTGTTCCACTACGTGCGCGACACCACCGCCGACGCGTATGGCGGTTGGGCGTTCGTAACGGGGCAACTCGCCGGCGGCGGCCAGCACGCGCAGCGCATCGTGACGATGCGCCAGTACAACATGGAGCACGCGAAGAAGATCGCGCGCCGCGCGGTCGGCATCGGCGAGTTCCGAAAATCCGGAGAGGAGAACTGGAAACCGCTCTGAGCGCGCAGCTGCTACCGGTTCAAAAAAACTAGGGAGGACTCGACAGCCATGGTGATGCTCACCGGTGAACAGTATCGCGCGTCGATCCGCGACGGCCGCGCCGCGTATCTCGCGGGACAGCGCATCGACGACGTGACGGCCAATCCCCTGCTGGCCGTCTCCGTCGATTGGGTCGCGCGCACATACGATCAGTTTCACTCGGGCGCCGCCGGCGCGCGCAATCCGATGTTCACGTTGCCGCGCAGCAGCGCCGACCTCGCGAAGCAGATGGAATTCCTCGCAACGGCCGACTTCACCGCGGCGACCACCGCCGGTTGCATGGCACTGCGTGAACTGTTGCCGGAACTCGGCGCGATCCGCAGCGAGTACAAGACCCGCCTCGGCGATGTTTCTCGATCGCTGCGCGGCCGACGATCTGCGCGTGGCGGCCGCGGTCGAAGACGGCGGCATCGTGATCGCCGGCAAAGTGCGCGTGGTAGAAACGCGCGCCGACGGTGTCGTGCTGCGCGGCGCCAAACGACACGTGCTCGGCGCGTCGGTGGTGCACGAACTGCTGCTGGTGCCCGCGGGCGCGGTCGACGCGCAACACGCCGATCAGGCGATTGCGTGCGCGGTGCAACCGAACGCGCCCGGCGTGAAGATCATCAACATCACTTCGGCACCCGAAGCGGAAGACGACCGCCACTATCCGGTCAGCCGCGAATTCAGCGTGCCGGATTGTTACGTGCTGTTCGAAGATGTCTTCGTGCCGATCGAGCGCGTGTTCCTGAACGGCGAAACCGAATTCTCCGGCGCGCTGGTCGACACGCTAGGCATTTGGGAACGCGCGCGTTCCGCCGCCGAAATGGCCGAGCGCGCCGAGCTCGTGCTCGGTCTCGCGCAGACCATCGCCGAGATGAACGGCGTCGAGAAGATCGAACACATCCGCAACAAGCTGTCGATGATCGCGGTGTGGGCGTCGATGTGTCGCGCCGGCTGGGACCGCGCGCTCGCGAACGCCACGACGACACCGTCAGGAACGGTCCGGCCGGACGAGTCGGCCGTGTACGCCACCAAGGCGTACGGCGGCGAACGCTACAACGACATGCTGAGCTATCTGCACGACATCAGCGGCGCGCTGGTGTTGACGGTGCCGGCCACCGCCGACTACGACAATCAGGCGACGCACAAGTACATGGAAAAATACCTGCGCACGATGAACGGCGTCACCGGCGAAGCGCGCATGAAGATCTTCCATCTGATCCGCGACATTTCCGCCGACCAGTACGGCGGCTGGAAGAAAGTCACCGAGCAGATGATCGGCGGCGGACTGATCGCGCAGCGGATGAACGCGCTCGATCACTACCCGATCGCCAACGTCAAATCGAAGGTGCGCCGCATTGCGAAACTGGACGAACGCTCTACGGCCCCCGCCGCGCGTGCCACGTCGCCGCAGCTGCCGTCGCACCGCGAACCACCGATACGCTGACGATCAGCTGCCCTTGCGCAGATCGGTCGCGTAGCTCAAGAGCGCGTTGCCGCGCTTCACTTCGAGCAACACCCGGCCTTTGATTTCCCACGTGCACTCGGCGCCGCGAATGCCGACGGCGTAGTCGGCCTCGGACGGCTCGTCCGTGTAGTGCAGCGGGCTGGCGGGGTCGAAGAAATACGTCGCCGACTCCTCGTCGCCGCAAACGTATACCGCGAGCGACCGCACCTTGGCGCTGCCGTTGGCGTTTTCGCGCGAGCGCTCGTTCGCAACCGCGCGCTCGAGGTCGCGCGTTGCCTCGGCGAGCGACAAGCCCCAGTAGTCCAGATCGTAGCGGCCCGCCGCGCCGGCTACGCCGCCTGCGAAAGCGTTGTAGTAGATGTACTCGTACGGGTGCAGCTCGACCATGATCGCGATCTGCACGCCGGCCGCGAGCGCGAGTACCGCGGCGTAGGCGCGCGCGAGCCATTCGCCGCGGGCGCGCAGGAACGTATACGTTCGATCGAGCCCGATGCCGGCGAGCACGATCAACGGCGGCACCATGAACAGGTAGTGGCGGATGCCGTTGTAGACGATCGGCCGCGTGCCGACGAAGTGAATCAGCGGCACCAATACCGCGGCGATCACCACGGAATAGCAGAGGCTGCGCGGATCGGTCAGCACACGCCACCCGCGTTCGACGGCCGCGCGCGCGATGAACACCGCGGCAGCGAGCAAACCGAACAGTGCGACCTCGGGCAGTTGCAGCGCGATCAGTTGCGGCAGATACACGGCCGGCAATTCATCGGCCGGATACAGATGCCCGTCGAACAACACCTGCCCTTGCCATGGAAAATGCGCGAACAGACGCAGCGCCGTGAATAAATTGCCCGGCGCCTGCACGACCCACGGCCAGAACAGCGCCGTGAGCGCGAACATGATCGGCACCGCCGGCAGCAGCGCACCGAAGAGGCTGCGTTGCTCGTCGAGCACCACGCGCACGCTGCGCGACTCGCGGTAGCGACCGATCGTGTATGCGACGAATGCCGGCGCGCAGTACAGCAACGCGATCACCGCGACGACGCGCGTCCCGAGTGCGAGGCCGAGCGCGACGCCGAGCCCGATCGCCGTACCGCGTTTCGGGTGCGGCGCTTCGACGATGGCGCGGCAGCTGTAGTAGATCGACCACATGACGGCGCACGCGAACGGCACGTCTTTCGGATTGATGAAGCTGTGTCCGTAGATCAGCGGCGTCAGCGCCATCAACGCAACGACGAAGAGTCCGGCCCGTTCACCGGCCAACAGCCGGGCGAGGCGCCACGCGCCGATCGTGCCGGCGAGTCCGACCGCGCCGCCGAGCAGGTGCCGGGTCTCGTATTCACCGAACGGGGAGACGAGATTGAGAACCGCCGCGATCAGATCGAATGCGCCGCCGTAGTAGCGCAGATTGATGTAGTCGAACGCCGACTGGTCCTGAAATGCGGACAGGTAGTACGACAGCAGGTAAAGCCCGTAAGTGTTCTGGACCTGCTCGTCCCACGACACGCCGTAGTCGGCGAACGTAGCGAAGATCAGCAGCGCCAGCACGGCCAACACCAACTGCGACAGGCGTCGTGCATCGATGACCGGGAATCGGCGGCGCGGATCGGGCCGTTCGCCATTCAGTTCGGTAGCGCCGCGGGCGGCAATGTTCGCAATCGTCGTCATGGAACGAAACGTCTCGTGAGCAATCCGAAGTCAGCGTTCGACAACGGGACGCGAGAACGTTTCCACGCGTGATCCGGGACCCGGCAAAGCCACCTGCACCTGCGTAACATCGACGAGGCGCTCGTCGGACTCGACGATCGCCAGGGGACGACCTTTGACCTCTACCAGCACCTTGCCGAGATATTCGCCGATGATGCCGAGGAAGATCAGTTGCGCGGCGCCGATGAATGCGATCGTCGTGATCAGCGTCGGATAGCCGGGCACGGCAATGCCGAGGAAGAACTTTTCGAAGATCGTCCACACGCCGTAGCCACCGGACGCCAGTGCGAGCGCGAGACCGACCCATGTCGCCAGCCGCAACGGCAGGATCGAGAACGACGTGATGCCGTCGATCGCGAGCAGCGCGAGCTTCATCGCCGAGAATTTCGTCTTGCCGGCGGCGCGCTCGAGCGGCTGGAATGGAATGCCCTTCTGCGTGAAGCCGATCCAGCTATAGAGGCCCTTCATCAACCGTTGTCGCTCGGGCAACATGCGCAACGCTTCGTACGCGCGACGCGTCAACAAACGGAAATCGCCGGCATTCGGCGGAATCTCCGCTTCGGTGCGCGCGTTGATCGTGCGGTAGTACCAACGGCGCGCCAGTCGCCGCATCCAACCCTCGTCGTGTGTGGACTCCTTGTAGCCGTACACGACATCGAAACCTTCCTGCAGCCAACCATCGAGGAAGCGGTCGACCAATTCGAGCGGATGCTGCAGGTCGGCGTCCATCAGCACGACGGCGTCCGCGGTCGCAGCGTTCAGCCCCGCGGTCAGCGCCGCTTCCTTGCCGAAGTTGCGACTCAGACGGATGACGCGCACGTTGAACCGCGGTTCTTGAGCGCGCACCGCTGCGCACAACACGTCGCGGCTGCCGTCGAGGCTGCCGTCGTCGACGAAAATCACGTCGGCTCGAATGGGGCGCGTGCGTTCGAGATCGCCGATGAACGTGTTCAACGACGTGAGCAGAGTCGGCAGACACGTCGCTTCGTCGCAGAACGGGACGATGAACGAGATTGTCTGTTGTTGTTGGCGCACGATTCTCAAAGCAGTCGCATTCGGCCGCAAATTCGCACGCGGCGGCGCGAAAGTCCATTCGCTGGCACACACACTCGATGCGTGGTCATGCGGCGGCAATGTCGGCGAACGAAGCGAGTCGAACGTCGCGTTTCTGCAGTTCGCGGCGGATGTCCGGATCGCACAACGCATCGCACTCCGCGCGCCGATCATAGTCAGCGGCGAAATGTCCGTCGTCGATCGCGTCAGCGGAAATGCCGGGATGACACATCAACTCGCACGTACCAGAGCGCGGCAGTGCGCCGATCAACGTCGCGAGATTCGTCCGATCGAGTCGCCCGCCGAAGTAGAACCCGACGAAGTGATCGGTCGAACGCGCGCGCCATCCCGGCGGCGATGCGCACACGAGACCCAGCGCAACAGTGGCGGCTGCCCGGCCGAGTCTGCGCGGGTCGCGCAACATGAAGCGTCGCAAACGCTCACGCGGCCGCCGTACGAAACCGATCGCGTAGCGTCGCGCGAGTTCCGCGACAACGCCGCGGATGGCCGGTAGCGCGTGCAGATGCTGATGGCCGTCGAGATGGCTGATCGACAGCTTCGCATCGAACGCGCGAGTGAGTTGTGCGTGTAGTTCGCGCTCGACATCGCCGATCGCGATGGCGCCGCGGACGAACCGTTTCAGAAATTCCGTCGGGGTCGGCCACAGCGACTTACCGTCACTCAGCAGGCTCGGCACCGATGCGGGCGGTGCGGTGGAGCGCTCGCCGGTCAACGTCAGATGGACGCCGAGATCGAGCGTCGGGTGGGTACGCGCGAGCCGCACTGCGTGATCGAACGCGCGACCGGCTGCGCCGAGCGACGCCGACGTCAAAATCCCGTCGGTGTGCGCGCGGACGATCCCTTCGTTGATCGATTCGGAAAACCCGAAGTCGTCGCCATGAACGATGAGCCGCAACGTCTGCATCCACGCATCCTCGATGCAACGGCACGCTCGCTGCAATCCGGTAACAAATAACGCGCGTTCCAGGGTTGTTTCGGGCCGCGATTTTGTGCAGCGTGTCACACACTGTATGTGCGCTGCGCGGCCATGCCGAAATCCCTGACTCGTGTTCTGTTGCTTCTGTGTACCGCCATTCTGGGCGGCGCCGAAGCTGCCGCGCCGATACTCGCGACAGCGCCTCACTACGGCGCCAACCCCGCAGCCGGAAACACGTTCGTCCACGACGGCGTCGCGCTGTACTACGAGGTCTACGGCACCGGCGAGCCGCTGCTGCTGGTGCACGGTAACGGCGGCAGCATCGGTTCGCTCGCCGCGCAGATCGAGTACTTCCGCGGCCGCCGCCAGGTGATCGCGATGGACAGCCGCGATCAAGGGCGCTCCGGAGACAGCGAAGATCCGTTGACGTACGAACGGATGACCGACGATCTCGCTGCGCTGCTCGACCATCTGGAAGTCGGACCGGTCGACGTACTGGGCTGGAGCGACGGCGGCATCGAGGCACTGCTGCTCGGCATGCGTTATCCGGACAAGGTCAAACGGCTGGTGGCAATGTCGCCGAACCTCAATCCGAGCGAAGAAGCGTTGTATCCCGAGACCATCGCGCTCACGCGCGAGATGCTGGATTCGATGCGAGACAGAGGAGCGCGACACGCCGGAGGGCCGCCGCGAACTCAAGGCGATGGGGATGCTGCTCGTCGAGCCGAACATCGACGCATCGGAACTCGGATCCATCGAAGCGCCGACGCTGATCATGGTCGGCGATCACGACGTGGTCCGTCCCGGAGCACGCAGTCGAGATCTACGAGCACCTGCCGAACGGCGCGCTCAAAGTCCTGCGCAATGCAACGCACATGGCGCCGCAGGACGATCCGGCGCGGTTCAACCGCACGGTGGAGCGGTTCTTCCGCAAATCCGCTCCGGCGTCGCCGAGCTTCGACCTCGACCAATCCCCGGATGCGCGCGGAGAACGTGAGCTTCAACGACTGACCTCCGCGGCTGATGGCGATCGCGGTCCGCCGTATCGAGACCGCGCCCCAGTTCAGTTGTTGGCGATCCGCCCGCCGCCGCGTACGAAGAACAGCCCGACCAGGCCCAGCGCCAGCAGCAGGATGATGGTGGCGAAGCCGCCCTGCTGGCTGTGGGTCAGCCGCGTGCCGATGTTGACCAGCGTCGGCGCGAGCCAGGCCGTGGCGACACCCGGACAGCGCATAGACGCCGAAGAAGGCGCCGGTCTGCTCCGGCGGGGTCAGCCGGGTCAGCGCCGTGCGGCCGAGGCGTACTGGCCGGTGATGAAGATGGCGTTGGAGAAGCCGATCAGCAGGAAGACCAGGTCCGGCAGGGTCGTGAAGACCGGCCCGTTCCACAGCGGCGCGTGCGCGGCGGGATCGTAGGACCAGAAGTAGAGGATCCGGTCGGGCGCCATGCCCAGCAATGGCGTCAGCGCCAGGATCGGTCATGAAGATCTCGATCCGCAGCGCGTTCTTCGGCCCGAGGCGCTCGTCCAGCCAGCGGCCGACGAAGCCGCCGAACACCGCCACGATACGACAGGATGATCCCGGTGAGTCAGCAGCTCCAGCGGCCCCCACTTCATCACGCCCGGCCGCCAGCACGCCGAAGAAGAACAGCACGCCGTTCATGCCGTCGACGAACAGCATCCGCGAGGCCAGGTAGATCACCGCGTCGCGGTAGCGGCGAACCGTCTTCAGCATCGCCCAGAGGTCGGCGGCGCCCTCGCGGAAGGCGCGCAGCGCCGGCACGCCGGTCTTCGGCGCGTCCGGCGTGAACAGGAAGATCGGGATCGCGCCCACCGCCAGGATGCCGGCCGACAGGATCGCCACCACCCGCTCCGGCTCGTGGGTCGCGGCGTTCAGGCCGAACAGCGGCGTGCGCCGGCACCCAGCTCCAGTCGACCTTGCCGGGCAGGGCGAAGGCCCAGGCGGTGAAGCCCAGCGCCACCACCGAGGCGGCGTTGCCCAGCGACAGCGCCAGGCCCGAGGCGCTGTGCGCGCCCTTCAGCCCGCGCCGCGCGGATCAGCATCGAGTTGTGCAGCACCTCGGAGTAGGCGAACAGCACGTTGACCACCATCGCGATGGTCATGGTCGCGATGATCGACAGCGCCGCTGAGGTCCGGCTTGGCCCACCACAGCGAAGAAGATCAGCGGGACCATCGCGACCACCGACCAGCGCCGAGCCAGAGCTTGCGCGGCCCCAGCTTGTCGATGGAGGCGCCCAGGAACGGCGCCGTGGCCATGACGATCCAGCCGGCGTACTGCTGGAAGCGCGAGATCAGCTCCTGGCCCCTGCACCGGATCGCCGACCATGCATGGCCGAGACGTAGGGCATGAAGATGTAGATCGTCATCAGGATGACGTAGGGGTCGCGACCGCCCTCGAAGATCGCCCAGGCGACGCCGCCGCGGTTCAGCTTCGCGTCGCCGCCGAGCTCCGAGATGATCGGCGGATCGACCACCGACGACACGCCATGTGTCTCGACCGATGTGGAATCCGTCACTACTCTCCCCTTCGCCTTCAAAATGAGCGAACTTCGGACGTTAGCCGGTTTCGGTTACTCAGCGCTAGGCAGACAAGTTCGCGAGCCGTCGCACACTGTCGCGAAACGAGCGGAACCGCGGATCGTCCGCCGTCTCGGGGAATTGCCGCTCGATGACGGCGATCCGTTCGAGCGCCGCGTCTACCCGCTCGAGCTTCGCCACCAGCCAACGCGCGTGTTCGAACACCCCTTCGCCCGCGCGTTCGCTGTCCGGCATACGCGCGTTCGAAATCGTTCAGCAGCAGGTCGACATACGCAGCGTCGGTGGCGGGTGCCGCCGCCACCAGCGTCAGCGCCGCATCGGCGGTGCCGGGCCGGAACAGCGGGTCCACGTCGAGCGACTCGCGTACCAATGCCCACGCCCGCAGGACCTTGTTCGCGTCGAGCAGCCGGTTCACGTAGTGCCAGTTGTGTTCGAGCTGCAGCCGCTTGTCGTGGAACAGGTACAGCCGCTCGTGGATGCGTTCATCGTTGATGAAGCCGTCTTTTTCGAGGAACCCCTCGAGCATCTTGTTGGCGCGCTCGACGCGATCGACCGAGCACAACCGGTGCAGTTCGACCATCAGCGCCTCGATCGCCTTCGTGTCGGCCACCGCGGCCACGTGCTCCGGATCTTTCTCGAGAAGCGTCAACAGACCGAGACGGTCGCGGCAGAGATACAACACACGGCCCGCTAGCACGTGGCCCAGCATGAACGCGTAACTCGCCACCAGCACCGCGACGATGTTCGGCGGGGCAACCACCACGCACGCCACGTACAGCACGGCGATTCCGGCGTAGAGCAGCACGGCGAATACGAGGTACGCCGGACCCAGACCGGCTACGAAGCCGGCCACCCGGCGCGGGTCGAGGCCGGCCAGAAACGCCTCTTCCAGGATCATCACGCCGAGCATCGCCGGCAGCACGACGCCGACGGCCACGGTCACGCCAATGCCCAATGCCGTATCGGTCGAGAAGCTTGCCGCTATCAGCCCGGCGACTACGAGCAACAGCGCCGCGACCTTCAACGCGAGGAAGTTGTTCAGCGGCGACACGTCTTCGATCGCGATGCTGCGGATCGTCTCGTCGTTCCCCGCCGCGACGTGGCTCAGCGATTGCCACGCGTAGTGTTGGAAAACCATGCACGTGATGAGCCACGGGAACGGCAGCGAGCACGATCGCCAGCAGGTGCTGGCCTTCTTCGATGCGCGTCCATTCGAACAGCGCCAACATCAGATACAGCCCAACGGCGCACAGCAGCGACAACACGCCGCCCTGTCCGCGCAGCGGATAGACGAGCATTTCCCCCAACGACATCGACATGGCCGCACCGATCCGTACGCGCCCGGGATGAAATGCCGGGTGTGACTCGTTAGTCTGGCTGAATGATGCGATCAATCAACCGGATATTCGCGGTCGCGCTCGTGGCGGTCTGTTGGGGATACGCGGTGGCCGCGCACGACAGAGCGCATCCACTCGCGCCACCGGACCTCTCGAGCCCGCGCGCGACGCTCACCAACTTCCTCGCACTGATGGATCGCGCCTACCTGCAATGGACATCCGAACGGAGCACCGAGGACGACCGCGTGGAGCGGGAAGCGATCGCGCGCGTGGCGCATCAGTTCTTCGATCTCAGCGACGTCGCGCCGTCGATTCGACGCAACGTCGGACGCGAGACCGCGGTGTACATCAAAGAAGTGCTCGATCGAATCGAACTGCCGCCGTGGGATCAGATCCCGGACGCCGCGATGATCGAAGCCAAACCCGACGGCTTGAATCAGTGGACGATTCCGCAAACCGAAATCACGCTGGTGCGCCTCAAGGAAGGTCTGCGCGAAGGCCAATGGGTATTCAGTTCCGAGACCGACGAGCGGGCGCCGGAGTTCTACCGTCTGGCGAAGCACCTGCCGTACAAGGCCGGTGCCAGCGAAGGCTTGTACCAGCTGTTCGTTTCGGAACCGGGCTGGATGATTCCGCGCGCGATGATCCGGGCTCTGCCGGGCTGGATGCAGACGCGCCACGCCGGTCAGGCGGTGTGGCAATGGGCCGCGCTCGTGCTGACGCTTGTCGTCACGGGCGCGCTGATGGTTCTGATCTATCGCCTGACAGGGCGCTGGTCGAGAAACACGCACGGCGCGGCGTACTACCTGTCGGCGGCGTTGCCGATATTCGCGGTCGTCCTTCCGCAGACGGCCACCGACTTTCTCGGCGATCAGGTGTTCATCACCGGCCGGCTGTTCGACATCCTCGACTTCGCGCTCGATCTCGTGTCGCTCGGCGCGCTGGTCGTGGTGATCCTCGGCGTGACGAACCGTGTCGCGGCCGCGCTGACGGCCTTGCCGTGGTCGAAGGAGAAGCAGCTGACGGCGCAGCTCGCGCAATTGAGCGTTCGCGCCATCGGTGTGACCGGCGCGCTGATCGCCGTGTTCGAGGGCGGGCGGTATCTCGGCGTTCCGCTGACCACCCTGGTCGCCGGCGTCAGCGTCAGCGGCCTGACGGTCGCGTTGGCGGCGCAGGATACGCTGAAGAACCTGTTCGGCAGCGTGATGATTCTGCTGGACCGACCGTTTCAGGTGGGCGATCTGATCCGGATCAAAGGACACGAAGGCAAGGTGGAGTCGGTCGGATTGCGTTCGACGCGGATTCGCGATGCGAACGGGCACGTCATCAGCATCTCGAACGACGAAATGGCGCGGCTCGACTCGAAGAACATCAGCAGCAGAAGCCATTTGCGGCGACACGAGGTCCTGCGCCTGAACTCCCGCACGCCGCCGCAGAAGATCCGTGGCCTCGTCGAATTCATCCGCGCCCTGCTCGACAACCACGAGGCGTTCGATCCAAAACATCCGCCCACCGTGCACGTCGGCTTCGGCGAAGACGCCGTTACGGTGACGATGACTTATTACTACGCGTCGTCGAGCGGCCACGGCGTTCGCCGCGTTCAACGAGACGATCACGTTGAGCATTCTCGAACGTTTGCAGCAGGACGGCATCGAGCTGTCGCGCAGCCCGCATCCGGCACACGACGAACCCGAGGCGCATGCGCCGGGCCACGCGCCGCATGAATCGCACGAGCTACACGAGTTACACGAGCCACACGACCCGCACGCACACGGCGAGGCTACACCGCACGGTACCGGGCACGGTTCGACGCACGAATCCTGACGCGCCGCGGTATAGAATCCGGCGGAACCCAGCGAATTCCGGAGCCACCATGCCATATGCACAAGGTCGCACGTTCTTCGACGCCGACAGCCACATCATGGAGCTGCCCGATTTCCTGACCGAATACGCCGATCCGTCGTTCCGCGAGCGCATTCCGCAGATTCGCGCGGTGCCTGGCGAACTCGCGAAGCGGCTCGACGAACTGCTCGCGCGCAAAGCGCACGCACCGGAACGCGTCGAGCAGATGGTGGCGCTCGGCGACGATCTGATTTCCGGACCGAAGGGGTATTTCGCGCTCGGCGCGTTCAATCGCGACGAACGCTCCACCGCGCTCGACCAGCTCGGTTTCCACCGTCAGCTCGTGTTCTCGACGTTTGCCGCCGGCACCGCGTTTGCCGAGCAGCGGAGCGTTCCGGAGCGGTTCGCGATTGCACGCGCACACAACCGCGCGATGGCGGACTTCTGCGCAAACGACGACCGGCTGATGGGCGTTGCAGCGCTGCCGCTCGACGATACCGAACTCGCGATTCAGGAAGTCGAACACCTGCGCACGCTCGGTCTCGCCGCGGCGTGGGTGCCACACCGGCCGTGCGGCGGCCGATCGCCGGGACACGACGATCTCGATCCGGTTTGGGCGCGTCTCGCCGAAGCCGGCATTCCGTTCACGCTGCATGTCGGCGGCAATCCGCTGCAGATCGATCCCGCCTGGATGAACACCGGCCGACCCGTGCCGACGGATTGGTTGGGGGGCGGAGAAAACGTGCGCGGCAAAGACATGACTTCGCTGCACCACGCCGTGGAAACGTTCCTCGGCGCGATGGTGCTCGACGGCGTCTTCGAACGACACGAAAAGCTCAAGGCGGCGCGATCGAGCTCGGCGCGGGCTGGGTACCGTCGATGATCCAACGGCTCGACTGGGTGGCGGACATCTGGAAGAAGTCGGAGCCGGATCTGAAATCGCTGCGGATGAAACCGTCCGAGACGATCATCGACCGCGCTGCGCTTCACGCCGTATCCGTACGAAGCGGTCGGCGATTTGATCGCGGCGTCAGACGATCGGTTGTATCTGTTCTCGAGCGACTACCCGCACACCGAAGGCGGTCGGCATCCGCTGGGCCGGTTCGCCCAATCGCTGAGCGGACGTTCCGAAGCAACCCTGGAACGTTTCTATTCCGCCAACTTCGCGTCGCTGTTCAATCTGCCGGCAACGGCCGGAATCCGCGCGCATGCATGACGTCGTCGACAATCCGGCGCGCAGCCGTTTCGAGCTGGAAGAGGCGGGTCAGGTCGCATTCGCCGACTACCGGCGCCGCAACTCGGTGCTGGTCATTCCGCACGTGGAAGCGCCGACGTCGCTGCGCGGCACCGGCACCGCTGCGCGATTGATGGAAGGTCTGCTCGCGATCGTGCGCGAGCGCGGCGAGAAGATCGTGCCGACGTGTTCCTATGCTGCCGCGTACATGCGGCAGCACAAGGAACACCAGGACCTGCTGGCCTAGCCGCCCACCGCGCGACGCGCGCCTGCAATGCCGCCCTTGTAGATCCCTTCGACCACTTTCGAAGCGGCCGCCGCGTCGCCTTTCGGCTCGAACGTGCCGGACCAGTTCACGTTGCACGTGCCGTTGCCCTTGTCGGTGATCTTCACTGTCGCGGAGTAGCCCTTTACCGGCAGCGGACAATCGTCGTTGGTGATCGAGTACGCGAACACCATCGCCTTTGGATCGTGCCGATCGAGCCGTTCGACCACCAGGCCGCCGCCCATGCCGATGGTGCGCACCATGCCGACGCCTTTGCCCTTCGTCTCGAACGACGTGATCGGACCGCCGACCTTGATGCCGCCGAAATCGCTGAGCGCGGCCCATACATCCGCCGCTTTGCCTTTGATGTCTTCCGTAACCGTGACCGTTGTCATCTGCTCTCCCCTTCGTTGAGTTGTCTGTTTCAGCCGAGTTCCAAGCCGTCGAGCTGTCCGCCTTCGCGCCATTTCGCCAGCAGCGCGTTGAACGCGTTGATACCCGGCGAATAGGTCTCGCCGTTCAGACCGCCGCCACGCTGCACGAGGTGCCCTTCGTTGTTGTAGTAGCCGGGCGTGCAGGCGTCGAAAAACGCGGCGGCGTTGATCGCCAGCCGAGCGGATCTCGGCCACCCAGGCCGCTTCCGCCTCTGCCGTCGGGTGCGACGTAACGCGCGCCGCGGTCCTTCACCTGCTTGATGATGTAGCCGATGTGCTGGGCCTGATCGTCGAACATCGAGGTCATGTTCACGGAGAGACCGTTCTGCGACGAGGCCGATCAGAACCAGTTGGGGAAGCCGTGGCTCGAGAAGCCGTGCAGCGTCTTCATGCCGTCTGGCCCAGTAGTCGCTCAACGTAGCGCCGTCCTTGCCGATGATGTCGTACCCGGCCGTCGCGTCCACGCGGTACCGACTTCGAAGCCGGTCGCGTAGATGATGCAGTCGACCGGGTATTCGACGCCGTTCGCGACCACGCCCGTTCTTCGTGATCCGCTCCACGCCCTTGCGCTCCGCTGACGTCGACCAGCGTGACGTTCGGCCGGTTGAAGGTCGGCAGGTATTCGTCGTTGAACGTCGGCCGCTTGCAGAACTGGCGGTACCACGGCTTCAGCGCCTCGGCGGCGTCGGGTTTGCCGACGGTCTCGTCGACGCGCTCGCGGATGCCGTTCATCTTCTCGAAGTCGGCGAGCTCGGCGCAGCAGCGCCGCCTCTTCGGGCGAGATCGGCACCTCGCTCGGCCTTCGGAATCTGCTGGCGAGCGTGCGGAAGATGTCGGTCCAGCCGTCGTTGACCAGGTCCTTCTCGACACGGCTGGCCCGTGACCATGTCGTCGAAGTTCTCGCGCCGCTCGCGCTGCCAGCCCGGCTTCAGCGTCTTCGCCCACTCGCCGTCGGTCGGCTTGTTGCCGCGCAGGTCGACCGACGAGGGCGTGCGCTGGAAGACGTAGAGCTGCTTGGCGTGCTGCGCCGACGTGCGGCACGCACTGGATGGCGGTCGCGCCGGTGCCGATGATCGCGACGCGCTTGTCGGCGAGCTTGGTCAGGCCGCCGCTGTGTCGCCGCCGGTGTAGTCGTAGTCCCAGCGGCTGGTGTGGAAGCGTGTGGCCTTCGAACTCCTCGATGCCGGGGATGCCGCGGCAGCTTCGGCCGGTTCAGCGGACCCAGCGCCATGACCACGAAGCGCGCCTTCATGTCGTCGCCGCGGTCGGTGGAGACTATCCAGCGCGCGAGCGTCCTCGTCCCAGCGCAGGTCGGTCACCCGGGTCTGGAAGCAGCGCGGTCTCGTAGAGGTTGTAGTGTTGGCCGATGCGCTGCGAGTGCTCGAAGATCTCCGGGCGAAGGAGTACTTCTCCTTCGGCATGTAGCCGAGCTCCTCGAGCAGCGGCAGGTAGCAGTAGCTCTCGATGTCGCACTGCGCGCCGGGATAGCGGTTCCAGTACCAGGTGCCGCCGAAGTCGCCGCCGGCCTCGATGATGCGGAAGTCGTTGACCCCCGCCTCGCGCAACCGCGCCGCCGCCAGCAGGCCGCCGAAAGCCGCCGCCGATGATCACGACGTCGATCTCGTCGGTGAGCGGCTCGCGCGTGAAGCCCGGCTCGACGTAGGGATCGCTCGACGAAGTGCGCGAACTTACCGGTGACCTCGACGTACTGGTCGTTGCCGTCCGCGCGGACCCGCTTGTCGCGCTCCTGCCGATACTTCTCGCGCAGCGCGTCCGGGTCGAAATCGAGGTTGGAATATTGCGGTTTGAGTTGGGTGCTCATGTCGTTTCCCCCGCTGGATGGTGCCGAGCGGCGCCCCCGCCGCCTGGCAATTCACGTGAATTAAGCGAAAGGGGATGGTTCCACAATGCGCCCCCCGGCGCAACGGCGGCTTCTACTGAGCGAGCAGCGTATCGACGTAGCGCACCGCGTCGGGTCGCAGCGTCGCCTTGTTGCATTCGTACCAGAGCCGGCTGACCGGCGTGCCGCCGTAGATGCGGCGCACCGCGAAATCGAAGCCGGCCCGCTCGTCTTTCGAGCGCTGCTCGAGGTACGGAATGATCTGCAGCCGTTGCTGCCACCAGGCCATCTGCTCCCAGTGCATCGCGGCCGCCTCTTCGGCAGTCAGCCCCACCTGCTCGATGAGCGTCGTTTCGAACACGGTCGGCGTACCGCCCAACGCCTCGTTCACCCGGACGTTGAGACCAATCAGCCGCGCGTCCATCGCCCGCGCCAGGAACAGGTCGCGGTTTCCGCCGGTGCTGTTCTGGCTGATCGAGTGTCGCACCTGGTCTCTGGCGTGCCGGACCTGCACGGCCAGATAGCCCAGCGTCAGAAACACCGCGATCGATCCGAGCACCTCGCCCAACGCGCCGATTGCATCCCAGTTCATCTGCACCCTCCTGTGTTGCAGGAAGGCTACCACCCCGTTCCGCTATCGAAACGCAGACGAACGGACGCCGCGCGATTGCGCGGCGCCAAAGGAGAAACGACGCGAATCAGCGACCGGAGACGGAGTGCCCTGACGGAGGGAACGTACCGGCCTCGTCCGAGAAGATGATCTCCACCCGACGGTTCTGTTGGCGGCCTTCCTGCGTGTCGTTGCTGGCAATCGGGAACGCTTCGCCGCGCCCGATCGTCTCGATGCGATCGGACTGGATGCCGCGCGACACCAATGCGGCTCTCACGGCGTCAGCGCGCCGCTGCGACAAGCCTTCGTTGTACGTTTCCGATCCCGACGCTGTCGGTATGCCCTTCCACGATGAGTTTCGTGTCGGGATTCTTCTGCATGAAGTCGGCGACACGGCCGAGCGCGAGGTCGGCACCGGGCTTCAGCGTTGCGGCGCCGGTGTCGAACAACACGTCGCTGAGCGTGACGACCATGCCCCGATCGGTCTTCTTCGCTTGCAGGTCGGCGAGTTCGCGCTGCGCGTCCTGCGCTTCTGCGCGGGCGGCCTGTGCGTTCTGCTGTTCCTGCTTCGCGGTCGCGGTTGCCGTGTCCGCCTCTTGCGTGCGCGCATCCAGCAGCACGCGATTGCGGTCCGCTTCGCCTTTCGCGACCTGTTCTTTCGCCCGCATTTCGGCGATACGCGCCTCACCGGTCTGCGCCTGTTGAGTCGCGAGATAGGCGTAGTGGTCGATCGTCGACAACGACTTGCCGTGCTGGAACGCGTCCTCTGCCGCGGCCAGCGACTTCCTCGCGGCGGCGAGTTCGCTGCTTGCCGCCTGCGTCACGAGCGGATCCTGTTGCAGCGTTTGTACCTCGCTACGGGCCTGGTCGAGGCTCGCGACGTTCTTCGGCGTGGAGGCGCAGCCGCCAAGCCACAAAGCGCCGATGGCGATTGGAACTATGAGGATGTGCTTCATGATTGGTTCCTCAATGCGGGTTGGAGTTGGTGTCGTTCAAGGTCGAGCTGCTCATGGCGCTGCTGCGTTGTGCTTCGCTGCGCAACGTTTCGACGCTCTGCTGAACCTCGGTGGCGGCGCGCTGCGCCTCACCACTGTCGGCCATCGCAACCGCCAGTTCGGCATCGGCTGCCGCTTCGGTTGCGCGGTGCTCGGCGTCGTCGTGATTGCCCTTCCGGTCAGCCGCTTTCGCGGCGTCGAGCTTCGCTCGCGCTTGTTCGAGTTGCGCCGCCGCGTAGCGCTGTGCGCCCGCTTTCTCGGCCTGGTCGATGAGTGTTTGCGCCCGCGCCATCTCCTGCGTCGGACGTTCCGATTTGGTCGCGCAGCCAGCCAGGAGTGCCGCTGCGATCAAGACTGCTATACGCGTAGGCATGATCAGTTCCTCGATGTTGTGGCCGGTTCTATCCAATGACATCAAAGGCGAAGCGCGCACCGTGCGCTGTCAGCGAGACGTCCCAATGCACATCCCAGAACGTGCCGCTTTCGGTAGGAGTGCTCCGACCACGCGTAGCGCGAGTCGAAAATCTCTGGCGCTCCAGCGGACTTTTGATCGACACTCGTCCTACACAATCGGTAGGGGTGATCGACCATGGCGATCTCGCTGTACGACATCAGCGTGACTTCCTTTCTGCAGACGCTCGGCGGCGTTGCAGGGTTTCTCGACAAGGGGTTGGCGCACTGCAAAGCGACCGGCGTCGACCTCAACGAACTCGTCGAAACGCGACTGCAACCCGACATGCTGCCGTTCCGGTTTCAGGTGATCGCGGTGGCGCACCATTCGCTCGGTGCAATCGAGGGCGTGCAGGCGGGGCTCTTCAAACCACCGGCCGGGCCGATGGATCAGGACTATGCCGGACTGCAGAACCTGATCGCCGATGCCCGCGCCAAGTTGCAGAAGGTCTCGCGCGAATCGATCGACAAGCTCGAAGGCAAAGACGTGATCTTCCAACTGGGTGCCAACAAGCTGCCGTTCGTGGCCGAAGGTTTCCTGTTGTCGTTCTCGATGCCGAACCTGCATTTCCACGCCACAACGGCGTACGACATTCTGCGGATGAAAGGCGCGCCGCTCGGCAAACGCGACTATCTGGGTCCGATGCGAATGAAGACCTGATCCGCGATTCTGTCGGGTCGCCACCCAACAGATTCGTCAGATCGTCGAAACCGCGACAGAGCCTCGCAGCGTGCAACGCCCAGGCACGCCGCGATGGCGTTTATTCTGGTCACCGTGTTTCTCGCCGCGCTCGCCGCGACGATTGCCTTTCCGGTCATGCCGCAGCTGTTGAAATCGCTCACCGGCGATGCGATGGCGCAGATGTCGACCGTCCTCGGCGCGATGACGACTCTGTACGCGGTGATGCAGTTGTTCGCGGGTCCCGTGCAAGGCGCACTGTCGGATCGCTTCGGCCGACGTCCCGTCATCCTCGTCTCCACTCTTGGCCAGGCGGTCGACTCGGTGCTGATGGCACTTGCTCCGACTCTGTCTTGGTTGTTCGCCGCACGAGCCGTCGCAGGTGTTTGCGCAGGCAGCGTCACCGCGGCCTACGCGTATGTCGCCGACATATCCGAACCGGAACAGCGCGCGGCGCGCTTCGGCCGACTCGCTGCCGTATTCAGCGCGGGCGGTGCGGCGGGATATCTGATCGGCGGACTGATGGGCGAGATCAGCCCGCGTGCGCCGTTCTGGATCGCGGCCGGATTCGGCTTCATCAACCTGCTGTATGGTTACTTCGTTCTGCCGGAGTCGTTGCCGAGCGGCACTACGCGCACCGTTGAAGTGGCGCTCGATCCACCCGATCGGCGCGGTTGCCAGCATCTGGCGTGATTATCCGATCCTCAAGAGCTGGCAAGGCGCATGTTCCTGCTGAGTTTCGGCATCACGGGCGTGAACAGCATCTTCATCCTGTACGTGACGTTTCGGTTCGGCTGGACACCCAGGACCATCGGCTTCTATGCGACCTTCGTGATGGTGTCGAGCCTCGCCGATCCAGTCGGGTCTGGTGTCGCGAACGATCAAGCTGGCTGGGCGAACGCCGCACGCTACTGACCGGCATCGTGATCCAGACCATTGCCATCGACTTGCATCCGGCCTCGCCGTCGCGGGCTCGCAGTTCGTCGCCGCTGTCTTCCTGTTGCTGCTCGGCGGTGTGTGCGGACCCCGTCCGCCTGGCCATCATCAATCGGATCATCGGCCCATCGGATCGCGGTCGCCTGTCGGGTGCAGAGCGCAGCATTGTCAGTCTCAACGGAGTGATCGCGCCGAGTGTCTTCGGGCTGCATGTTCGCGGCCGTCGTGGGCGCCGGGCCGCACGCCTTACAGGTCGGTACGCCGTTCTTCGTTGCCGCCTGCGTCGATGATCCCGGCCGTCGCAATCACGTTGTGGGCGGTGAACCGTTCGCCGACGGGAACCGTTTAAGCGTCGCTACGCCGCCACGCCGGGAGTCGGTACGATGCCGGTGAGGATCGCAGAGGACCACTCATGCCGATGGACGTGAAGACCCATGTCGCGCTCGGGCTCGACCGACCGACGCCGATGGAGGTGAACGGTCGTTCCAACGCAGACATCGCGCCATCGCTGAATCACTCGGGCGACGCACCGTATCACCCGTGCCCCGAAGCGTTTCCCGATGCGTCGGTCGCGGCAGGGACGGTCACGAAGCACACGGACTGGAATCAGTCGCGCAGCTACCCGCAATACGCTGCGCGATCTGTTCGTGTACACGCCGGCAAATCTCGATCCCAAACGACCCGCAGCGCTGATCGTATTCAACGACGGCTTACGGCTACGTCGGCCGCCGCGGCCCGATCCGCGCAACGCAGGTGCTCGACACCCTGCACGCCAGCGGCGAGATCGAACCGACCGTGGCGGTGTTCGTCAATCCAGGCCGGCCGCTCGATCCGAACGCGGATCGTTCGATGATGAACGATCCCGCGATGACCCAACGCAGCAACGAATACGACTCGCTGACGCCGGACTACGGAACGTTCCTGATCGAGGAAGTGCTGCCGTTCGTCGTGCGCGAACACCGCATCGCGCTCACCGACGATCCCGACCATCGCACGGTCTGCGGCATCAGCAGCGGCGGTATCTGTGCGTTCACTGTGGCGTGGCAGCACCCCGATCACTTTCGCCGCGTGCTCAGCCACTGTGGTTCGTTCACGAACATCCGCGGCGGACACAACTACCCGTATCTGATCCGCACGACGCCGCGCAAACCGATCAGGGTGTTTCTGCAAAGCGGCGCGAACGACGCGCAGACGCTGTTCGGCGACTGGCCGCTTGCGAACAAGACCATGGCGAACTCGCTCGCGTACGCCGGTTATGACTTTCGTTTCGAGTTCGGCGACGGCGGCCACAGCCTGCGACACGGTGGCGCGTTGTTCGCCGAATCGCTGCGCTGGCTGTGGCGCAAAGGAGAACCGTCATGACCGCACGCTTCACTGCGCAGCACATCGAAGACTGGCGCAACCACGGCGTCGCGCGCGTCGAGCGCTTCTTCCGGCCCGACGAGGTCGCTGCGGTGCGCGCCGACTTCGAACAGGTGTTCCGTAGAAGCGAGGGCGCCGATGCTCCGCTCGTCAAGAAGCGCGACGGCGAACTCGGCCGGTTCAACGACGCGCAATTCACTACCTTCGACGCAATTCCATTCGACTGTTCGCCGGCGCTGAATCTGATCGGCGTACATCCGGCGCTGATCGACTTCGCGCGAACCGCGTTGCATAGCGACGACGTGCATCTGTATCAATGCCAGGCGTGGGCGAAATTCACCGGCGACGCGGACTACGATCAGCCGTTCCATTGCGACTTCGTCAATCACACGCTCACCGCGCCGTCCGACGACGAGTGTCTGAACTCCGTGACGATTCTCTGCTACTTCAGCGAGGTGTCCGAAGCGCACGGACCGATGCACTACGTGAGGCGTACCGACAGCGCGAACATCGCGGGACCTGAAGCAACGCTGCATGCCGACGTCGCGTTGCAACGGAAACTCGTGCAGCACGAGCGTTCCAGCGCCGCGCCTGCCGGCAGCATCTTTCCGTACAGCATCGACGTGTACCACCGCGGCACCAACATGACCGCGCCTCGCGGACATCGTTACGCCGTGATGGCCTGCTACAAACGCGCGAGCAACGACGCGATCGGCTATCACGCGTGGCCGTTCCATCACATGAAGCCGTGGCATCGCATCTTCGATCATGCGACGCCGGAGCAACTGGCGTGTTTCGGCGTGAATCCGCCGGGTCATCCGTTCTGGAACGAAATTACGCTGGCACGCGCACAAGCGCGCTATCCGAACTGGGATCTCAGCGCCTATCGGAACCGAACGACCTGACCAACGCCTGAGTCAGGCGGATCTTTTCAATGCCGGGCGTTCGTGCGGGGGCGACGTCTCCAGCCCCTTCAGATACATGAGCGATCCGAACTGCTTGATGAGATGCGCCCAGATCGGATCCATCCCTCGCTCGTCGATGATGGTTTTGATCAAGTCCAGTTGCGTGCTCTCGCCGACGATCCGGTCGGCCTCTACGCGTTGCGATTGCTGCCTCGATGAATTGAAGTCTACGTCGATCATGCGAATCACCCGCCGCTTCGGCGCTTGTGTGAGGTCGACAGTCTGATCCCGCGGCGGCTCGGCATCTGTTCGATACCGAGCTTTGGGAGTGCGCTCAGGATGTCCTGTTCGCGGTGGTGACAGCGCCGCCGACGCGTTCGAACGCGGCCTTTCGCTCGCTCGCGAGAGGGTGCATCACCCCGGCGCCGCGCGGCCACACGCCGGCTTCGCATTTGATGTAGCGACACAACCGCTGCGCGTGCGGCGACAGCTCCGCCCACAGCTCGTGCGGCATCGACTGCGTGAACATGAACGTGTGGAACCATGGCGCTACGTATTCGATGTTCGGCATCGGCCTCACGTCGCGGCTCAGATTCGGCGTGCCGCCATGCCAGGCGCGCGTATCGCGGAACACGCCGGCGCCGGCCGGCGCACCGACCAGCGTGGACAACCGCATCCATTCGGGTTCGTCTGCCGGTGTCGGCGGCAACGACTGCGCCGCGTGGGTGCCGGGAATCTGCCGGATCGGTCCGTTCTCCCAGGTCAGATCCGACATCAGAAAGTTGATGGTGACGAGCGGCGGCGTGCGTTCGACGACGAGGCGCTGCGTGGCGAGATCGAGCTCGTCGGAGCCCGATCGTTTGCGCAACTCGATGCCGAGCGCCGTCGCCTGCTGCAACCGTTCGGCCGACATCGTCAGCGGATCTTTGAAGTCCCAATGCAGATGCTGGTATTCGATGGCGCCCGGTAGGCAGAAATCTCCGCCGCCGCCGCGCACCAGATAATCCGCGGTGCCGAATATCTCGGTGAGGATCGGCGTCGTCGTCGGCAGATCGATCATCGACGTCCACACCGGATCGTGCATGAGATGCCGCGATGCAGAGCAGGTGCCGTAGCTGTAGCGGTGCGGCAGACGGCTCGTCTCGGTCATGTATCTGCGGCCGTCGCGTCCGGGGATTGCCAGAATGTCGTCGATGATGCGTGTGCAGCCGGCCTGAAAGCGCTGCAGCTGTTCGGCGTCCAGCAGATCGCGCACCACCACGAAGCCGTCGCGATGGAAGATGCGCGCCGCGCGTTCGACTTCGTCGGGCGCGACGATTTCCAGTCCATGAATGCCGTTGTGCAGGCGCAGGTGCTCTCGCAACGCGATTACCGCCGGATCGTCGTAAGCGCGACGCTTCGGCGCGCGCGGATCGGCTACGCCGAAGCCCGGGTTCGACTGCGCAGGATTGCCGTCTTCGTCAACGGTTTCGTTGGGGGGCGTGCGTTCGTCCCAACCGACGCCGATGTGCGCTGGCACCGCCACGCTCACACCAGCGTGACGCGCGCGAACTTGCGCTTGCCGACCTGCACGACGTAGGTGCCGGCGGCGAGCTTCAGGCCGCGATCGCCGACCGACCGCGCCGTCGACCCGCACGCCGCCGCCGTCGATCAGGCGCAGCGCCTCGCTCGGTCGACGGCGCAGGTTCGCCTGCTTCAGCACCGCGCCGATGCCGCAGCGGCGCGCCGTCGAGGGTGAGCGCATCGATCTCGTCCGGCACGCCGCCGCGCGCGCGCAGGTTGAAGTCGGGCTCGGCCGCGTCGGCCGCGGCGCGCGCCGTGGAAGCGCGCGGTGATCTCCTTGGCCAGCATCACCTTGGCGTCCTTCGGATTGCGGCCGCCCTCGACCTCGCGCTTCAGCGCCGCGATCTCGGCCTCGGGCCGGAAGCTCAGCAGCGTGAAGTACTTCCACATCAGCTCGTCGCTGATCGACAGCAGCTTGGCGAACATGTCGTTCGGCGGCTCGGTGATGCCGATGTAGTTGCCCTTGCTCTTCGACATCTTCTCGACGCCGTCGAGCCCTTCGAGCAGCGGCATCGTCAGGATGCACTGCGGCTCCTGGCCGTACTCGGCCTGCAGCGCGCGGCCCACCAGCAGGTTGAACTTCTGGTCGGTGCCGCCGAGTTCGAGGTCGCTCTTCAGCGCCACCGAGTCGTAGCCCTGCATCAGCGGATACAGGAACTCGTGCACGCTGATCGGCGTGCCGGCCTTGAAGCGCTTGTTGAAGTCGTTGCGCTCCATCATCCGCGCCACGGTGTAGCGCGACGCGAGCTGGATCATGCCGCGCGCGCCGAGCGGATCGCTCCATTCGGAGTTGTAGCGGATCTCGGTCTTGCGCTCGGGTCGAGCACCAGGCTGCGCCTGGTCGTAGTAGGTCTTCGCGTTGGCCTCGATCTGCTCGCGCGTCAGCGGCGGGCGCGTGGTGTTGCGGCCGGACGGGTCGCCGATCATCGACGTGAAGTCGCCGATCAGGAAGATCACCGTGTGGCCCAGGTCCTGCAGCTGGCGCATCTTGTTGAGCACGACCGTGTGGCCGATGTGGATGTCGGGCGCGGTCGGGTCGAGGCCCAGCTTGATGCGCAGCGGCACGCCGGTCGCTTCCGAGCGCGCCAGCTTGGCCAGCCAGTCGGCTTCCGGCAGCAGTTCGTCGCAGCCGCGTTTCGTTACCGCCATCGCGTGCCGCACGCGGTCGGTGATCGGATGGAGCGCTGCGGTGTTCTCGGTACGTTGCGACATGTGGCGCATGTTAGTGCGTGAAAGACGCCGCGTCAGCCGACGCGGCGCGAATGCGGTATGTTCACTCCGACAACCGTCCCGGAGCCCTCATGGAATACCGCAAGCTCGGCCGTACCGGCCTCATGATCAGCCCGATCGGACTCGGTTCGGTCAACTTCTCGTGGCTGACCGACGAGGCCGACAGTTTCGAGATCCTCGACCGCGCGTTCGAGCTCGGCGTGAATTTCATCGACACGTCCGACAACTACAACGCCGGACAGACCGAGGCGCTGCTCGGCCGCTGGTTCGCGCAGGGCGGCGGCCGGCGCGAAAAGACCGTGCTTGCGAGCAAGGTGTTTCTCGCCGCCGATGGAGTGGGGATCGAACGATCCGGCCAAGCGCTCCGGCTCGCTGGGTCGGCCCCAACCAGCGCGGCCTCTCGGCCAAGCACATTCGCGAAGCGTGCGACGCGAGCCTGACGCGTCTGCAGACCGACTATCTCGACATCTATCAGATGCACCACGTCGATCGGAACGCGCCGTGGGAGGAAATCTGGCAGGCGATGGAGCTGCTCGTGCAGCAAGGCAAGGTGCTCTACGTCGGCAGCTCGAACTTCGCCGGCTGGCACATCGCGCAGGCGCAGGAACTCGCGCGCTCGCGCCACTTCCTCGGTCTCGTTTCGGAACAGAGCGTCTACAATCTGCTGCGAGCGCACGGTCGAGCTCGAAGTGATCCCGGCGTGCCGCGCCTACGGCATGGCGTTCATTCCCTACAGCCCGCTCGGCGGCGGTCTGCTCGGCGGCAAACCGGGCGACAACGACCGCGGCCGCCGCGCCTTTCTGCCGCAAACTCCTACGATCGAAGCGTTTCAGGATTTCTGTAAGCTCGATCGACCAGAACCCGGGCGACGTGGCGCTCGCATGGCTGGCCCAGCAGCCGGGCGTCACCGCGCCGATCGTGGGTCCTCGCACGCTCGCGCAGTTCGAGGCGAGCCTCGCGGCGCTGGAGATCGAGCTGGATGCATCGGCGTTGGCGCGTCTGAACGAACTGTTCCCCGGCCCCGGCGGCGCGGCGCCCGAGGCGTACGCCTGGTAGACGGGTCAATCGCTCGCGATCCAACGGTCCGACAAAGGGGATTGCAGCAAGCCCGGTCAGATCGTTCGCAAGCCGCGTCATTTCCCGCGCTCGCGTCTTGGAGAAGATCACGATCGCAGTATCTGAGAGGAGCAGCGCGATGACCTTCGAGACGACGACGGACCTGGTTGACGCATTGCAGTCGCGCCGCGTGTCCGCGGTGGAACTGCTGAACCGTTCGATCGCGCGCATCGAGGCGCGCGACGGTGCGCTGAATGCGGTAGTGGTGCGCGACTTCGAGCGCGCGCGCACGGCGGCAACGAACGCGGACGTCGCGCTCGCGCGGGGCGAACGGCGGCCGTTGCTCGGCGTTCCGATGACGGTGAAGGAAGCGATCCACGTTGCGGGCCTGCCGACCACGTGGGGAATTCCGGGTACCCAATCGATCGAGGTGCGCGAGAGCGCCGTTGCAGTGCAACGCCTCGAACGAGCCGGCGCCGTGATCATCGGCAAGACAAACATCGCGACGCAGCTCGGCGATTGGCAGACGTTCAATCCGGTTTACGGCACCACGAACAACCCGTGGGACGTGGCGCGTACGCCCGGCGGATCGTCCGGCGGCGGTGCAGCCGCGCTCGCGGCCGGCTTCGTGTCGTTGGAGCTGGGTTCGGATCTGAACGGTTCATTGCGGATTCCGGCGCACTGTTGTGGCGTGTTCGCGCACAAGCCGACGTTCGGCATCGTGCCGACGCGCGGTTTCGCGCCGCCCGGCGTGCCGGTGCTGTCGGTGAACAAGGATGTCGACTTCGCCGTGCTCGGACCGATGGCGCGCAGCGCGGCCGATCTGGCGCTCGCGCTCGACGTCATCGCGGGACCGGACGATGCCGACGCCATTGCGTACACGCTGTCGCTGCCGCCGCCGCGACACGCGCGATTGCGCGACTTTCGCGTGCTGATGGTAGACGAGCACCCGCTGGTCGCGCTTTCGAGCGAGGTGCAGGCCGTGATGCGGAACGTGGCGGACGGTCTCGAACGAAGCGGCTGCCGAGTTGCCCGCGGCAGCGCGCTGTTGCCGGATCTGGATACGACCGCGCGCGCCTTCGTGCATCTGTTGATGGCGTTCTTCGGCGCCGACACGCCCGACGCGGACTATCAAGGCATCAAGGCGGCGGTCGCGCACATGCCGCCGACCGATCCCGCTGCGGCCGAACTGCGCGGGTTGGTATCGAGCCATCGCGACTGGATCGGGATGGATCGCGCGCGGCTCGGCATCGTCCATCAATGGCGAGCGTTGTTCCGCGAGTGGGACGTGGTGGTGTGCCCGGTCTTGCCGACACCGGCGTTCGCACACGATCACGGCGACATCAACCGGCGCACCATCGACGTCGACGGCGTTCGCGTGCCGTACAAGTCGCAACCGATCTGGATGAGCGTTGCGTCGCTCGCCGGGCTGCCCGCCACCGCGATTCCGGCGGGGCGCGGCAACACCGGTCTGCCGATCGGCATACAGGCGATCGGACCGCATCTCGAGGACCGCACCAGCATCGGCTTCGCGCAACTGTTCGAACGCGAGTTCGGCGGCTACGTCGCGCCCCCTGGATACGCCGTCTGATCCAGATGCGTTACGCTTGCTCCGCCTTTCCCCGCGGAGCCTTCCTAGATGTCGCGAGCGTCGCGTCTGCTGCTGGTCGCAGTCTGTCTGATCACAAGCGGCTCGCTGTGCGCCGCTGACGCGCCAACGCCGAGCGACCGCGCCTACCGAAACGGCATGATCTTCACCGCCGACGCGGCGTATCCGACCGCTTCGTCGATCGCGATCCGCGACGGCAAGATCGTTTACGTCGGTTCCGACAGCGGGCTCGGCGCCTGGATCGGCCCCTCTACCGAACTGGTGGACCTCCACGGCGGCTTTCTCATGCCCGGCATCGTCGACGGACACATGCATCCGCTGCAGGCGGGCACGCAATTGCTGAAGTGCGGGCTCGACTACGCGTCGTTGACCGTCGCCGAGCTGCAGGCGCGCGTGCAGAAATGTCTCGACGATTCGACCGCGGACGAACCGGACAAGTGGCTCGAAGTGGTCAACTGGTTTCAGGAGAGCATGCGGCCCGCCGGCGTCACCACCAGCCGCGCGACGCTCGACGGATTGAAGACGACGCGGCCGATCATCGTGCGCTCGTCGTTCGGCCACACGGTGCTCGCGAATACGCGCGCGCTGCACCTCGCGAACATCACCGCAGACACGAAGGATCCGATCGGCGGGAAGATCTGGCGCGACTCCGCGGGCGAACCAACCGGTTTACTCGAAGACGCGGCGTTCGCGGTATTCGAATCGGTGTTGCCGCAACCCACCGCCGCCGACAACGTCGCGGCGGCGGAGGCCGCGTTGAAAGCAATGCGCGCGCAAGGCATCACCACGTTCCTCGACGCGGTTGCCGCCGATGAGGATCTCGCCGCATTCGCGGCGGTGCGCAAGGCGGGCTCGCTGACCGCGCGCGCACATTTCGCGCCCCGTATCGATCCATCGGAAGGCAACGACCCCGTCACCGCAGTCGCCCGCGTTGCTGCCGCCGCCAAACAATACGACGAAGGCGCGATCGGCCGTGCGCCGGGCATCACCGTTCGCAACGCAAAGCTGTTCCTCGACGGCGTGATCTCGGCGCCGGCGCTCACCGGCGCGGTGCTCGAGCCGTACATGGCGAATGCGGGCACGACAGATCAGCCGAACTGGGTAGCCGGCACCAGCCGCGGACCCGCGGTGTATTTCACGCCGCCGCAGCTCGCGACGCTGCTGGTTGCGCTCGGCAAAGCGGGCATCGACCCGCACATGCACGCCGACGGCGACGCCGCCGTGCGCGCCGCGCTCGACGGCGCCGAGACATTGCGGCGAGAGTTGCCGCACGCCGACATCCGGCCCGCCATCGCGCACGATGAAATCGTCGATCCCAGCGACTATCCGCGTTTCCGCGAACTCGACGTCACGCCGGTGCTGTCGTTCCAATGGGAAAAGCCGGCCGGCGACACGCTGGGGCTCGTTCACTATTTCGGGCCGGAGCGCATGAAGCGACTCGAACCGGCCGGCGTGCTCGCGGTCGCCGGTGCGCGCATTGCATTCGGCAGCGACTGGCCGGTCGATCCGCTCGACGAGTGGTTCGCGTTCAAAGTCGGCGTCACGCGAACGAATGCGCCGAGTGCTGCGCCCGAAGTATCACGGACGGCTTGGTGACGACCCGGGCCTGTCGCGACAAGCGGTGCTCGAAGCGGCAACGATCAACGCCGCATACGAGTTGCATCAGGACGCGGTCACCGGCTCGCTGGAGGTCGGCAAATTCGCCGACCTCATCGTGCTCGACCGCAATCCGCTGACGATCCCCGCAGAGGACATTGCGAACGTTCGCGTGCTGGAGACGGTGGTCGGCGGCGTGACGGTGCATCGAGTCGAGAGGTGACGATTCCGCTGCAATGAAGCGTCCGACGCCACACAAATATCTGACGCCCGCTTATCGCGGCAGCGCGCCGTTCGTGTTCGTCAGCTATTCGCACGACGACACCGAACGCATCAACGACGAACTGGCCGCGCTGTCCGCCGCAGGAATCCGCTTCTACTACGACGAAGGCATTCATCCCGGCAACACGTGGCACGACGATCTGGCCAGTGCGCTCGATCGCTGCTCGCTGTTCGTGTTCTTCATCACCGCGCACTCGGTCGTTTCGCGCAACTGCGCGCGCGAGCTCGCGTTCGCGCTCGACGCCGACAAACCGGTGCTGCCGGTGTATCTCGAAGACACCGAAGTGCCGCCCGGTATCCGCCTCGCGATCGGCAACCGTCAGGCCATCATCCGCTCGCGTTTCGACGAACCGGGCTACCGCGATCGGCTGGTCGCGGCGATTCGAGAATATCTCGGAGATCCGGCCGACCCGCCCGCTGCGACGCCGGCGCGACCACCGGAGCAACGCGCGAAGCGCTCCTTGCTGCCTTTCGCGATCGCCACGTTGGTGGTCGTACTCGTTGCCGGCTACGCGGTGTTCACCTATCTGCGCACTGCAGAGGAAGCGCGGAACATACGTGCTCGCACCCTGACGGAGGTCGCTGCGCTCGTTCAACAGGACCGCTACACCGACGCGTTTACGCTGGCGCGGCCGCTGGTCATCGCCGACGCGGCCGGTACCGACGCCGAACTGCGCGCGCTATGGCAGCAGATCATCGCGCCGGCGACGCCGATCGTCGCGGACGCCGGCGCGAAACTGTCGTACAAACCATACGACGACACCGGCGCGTGGATCGACGCGGGAACGACGCCATTCGATCACCCGCTGGATTTGCCCCGCGGTGTACTGCGAGTGAAGTTGGAAAAAGACGGCTACGAGACCGGCGAATTCGCCATTGCAAATCCCGGACCTTCGTTGAAATCGACCGAGAAAGACGGCCTCAGAAACGGTCTCCCGATACCGGACGCGCCATTGCAGCTGGCGGCTCGCGGCACGCTTCCCGACGACATGGTGTTCGTGCCGCACTCGAACGTGCCGCTGTTGATGACCGGCCTGACGCAGGGCCTCTCGACCGCCCAACGACACGACATTGCCGCGTTTGCGATCGCCCGCCACGAAGTCACCAACGCGCAGTACAAAGACTTCATCGTTGCCGGCGGCTACGACAACCCCACGTATTGGGAAGGGCTCGAGTTCGAAGACGACGGCCACAAGCTGTCCTGGACCGAAGCACGCGAACGCTTCATCGATCAAACGGGCCGTCCCGGCCCGTCCGGCTGGCAGCTCAGTTCCTTTCCCGAGGGTCAGTCCGCCATGCCGGTCGGCGGCATCAGCTGGTACGAGGCAGTGGCGTACTCCCGTTTCCGCGGACTCTCGCTGCCGACCCTTCACCATTGGACCCGCGCGTCGTTCGCGCCGTTCGATGCCGGCTTCCCTACCGCGCCGAAGATTGCCGACGCCAGTCGTTTCCACGCGGATGGTCCGATCGCCGCCGACGCCGGTGCGGGTATCGGACCCTGGGGCACGCTGAATACTGCGGGCAACGTTCGCGAGTGGATATGGAACCGGGCCGGCGACAAGGCGGTGGCGTTGGGCGGCGCATGGACCGACTACGCGTCGACGTATCAATCCTTCTACACGACGCGGCCGATGGACCGTTCGCCGGAACTCGGCATGCGCGTGATGCGCGCACTCGAACCGATTCCCGACGAATTGCTTACCGCCATCACGGTACCAATCGACGAAGCATACATGCACCGCTCGCCGGTCTCAGACGACGCATTCGAGGCGATGCGCTTCCAGTTCACCGCGGGCAATCCAACGCCGAGCAACGTCAGTGTAGAGACCATCGAAAAAACCGACGCGTGGGTCGCCGAAGAAGTGGTGTTGACGTTCGCCGCCAACGAGACGTTTACGCTGTACGTGGTAAAGCCCCTCGACCGGCGCGGCCCATTACAACCGGTTCTCTACGCACCGCCCGGAGACGCGCCCGCGTTACATTTACCAAATCGAAAAATACTCAATCAGATGCGATTCGCCGGTGTTGTCATCAACAGCGGCCGGGCGCTCGTCATGCCGGTCTGGGCAGGAACGTACGAACGCTGGGTGGGGGTACCGCAGGACCCGCAACAGGCTTACGACCAGCTTCGTCTCGCGGCGCTCCGCTGGTACGACGACGCGACCAAGGCACTGAACTACCTGACGACGCGCGACGACATGGACATGGGTCGCCTCGGCCTGCTTGCAGTGAGTTTCGGCGCCGTCGATATTGCACCGCCGATTCTGGCGATAGACGGCCGCTTCAAAGCGGGCGTACTAGTGGGCGCCGGCATCGTCACCAGCAAGACGCATCCGATGGACGATGCCGTGAATTACGCGCCGCGAATTCGCTGCCCGATGCTGATGATCAACGGCAGTTACGACAGTGTTTTCCCCAGCGACATTTCACAGCGGCGCCTGTTCGAACTGCTCGGCAGCCCGGATGGCGACAAGCGACACGTCGTGTATGAGGTGGGCCACTTCGACTACCCGCGCAATCAGGTGCTGAAGGAAATCAGCGACTGGTACGACCGCTATCTCGGGCCTGTACGCAACTGACGCCGCGCCCTACGGTCTGAACTGCAATGCGCGCGACACCAGCCCGGCCGGCTGCCGCACGATGCGATACGCGTTCTCCACCCACTCGCAGACCAGCCGGCGCGTGTCGCGCGGATCGATCATCTCTTCCATCTGGAATCGATTGAGCGGACCGATCGGACCGCGCGCGCTCTCGATGCGCGCGTTGATCTCGGCGCGCAACGCGACGGGATCCGCGGCTTCGGCAAGCTGGCGTTTGTAGGCGGCCTCGATGCCGCCTTCCGGCGGAATGCCGCCGACATCCGCGGCCGGCCACACGACGCGCACTGACGCGCGCCCTGCGCGGCGTCGCAAAGTTGTTGCCGGCGACGCCGAAACTGCGCCGCATGATGACCGTGAAGATCGGCACGGTGACCTGCGCGAACGCGATCATCCATTCGCCGCCCTTGCGGATGGTTCCGGCGATCTCATGCTCGAGGCCCACGGCAAAGCCCGGATTGTCGATGAGGTTCAGCACCGGCAGTGGAACAGATCGCACAGATCGAGATGGCGCTTCAGCTTGTCGCAACCGTCGGCGGTCAACGCGCCGCCATTGACGTGCCGACTGTCGGACGCGATCACGCCCATCGGATGACCGTTGAAGCGGACAAGCCGACGATCTGGTCGGTGCCCCATAGCGGCACCGATCTCGAAGAACGAGTCGCGCGTCCGCCATCAGGCGGATCGCGCGGCGCATGTCGAACGTCGTCGTGCGCTTGCGCGGAATGAGCGTGAACAGTTCTTCGTCGCGCCGATCGATCGGATCGCCCGGGTTCGGTGCGGCAGGACCGGCGGTGCTTCGTAAACGCTCGACGGCAGGTAGGAGAGGAAGCGCTTGGTCATCGCCGCCGCTTCTTCTTCGGTTTCCGCGAGATTGTCGACCGATCCGTTGCGGCAGTGGATGTGCCAGCCGCCGAGATCTTCCTTCGTGATGTCGTAACCCATCGCGTGGCTCACGACGGGCGGGCCGGCGACGAACAGTTGCGCGATGTCGCGCACCATCACGGAGAAATGACCGAGCACCGCCTTGGCCGCGCCGATGCCGACCACGCTGCCGAGCAGCATGTTGACGACCGGCACGTGGCCCAGCTGCTCGGCATACATCGCGCTGCCGAGATGGCCGGGCAGAAACGAGCCGCCGCCGCCAGTGACGCGCGGCCGGCCCGCCGTGATCGCTCCGCTGAACTTTCCTTCGCCTCGCTCTCGCCGGATTTCTGCTGCTGCGGCACCATGGCAGCGACGCTGCCGCCGCCGGACGATCCGTCGAGCAGCCGTATCGAGGGACATGCGCAGTTCGATGGACAGCCGGTCCAGATGACCGCTCTTGGCGCCGATCGCGCCGTCGGCATGGCCACCGCGCGACGTGAAATCGTCGGCGCAGACGACGCTCGTGCGGCCCTCGATCTTGCCCCAGCCGCCGACGTGATTGGCCGGCGTGAAATCCGCCACGCGCACCCTCGTCGTCGTAGCGAAGCGAATCCCGCGAGGCTGCCGACTTCGCGGAACGTTCCGGCGTCGAGCAGCAAGTCGATACGCTCGCGACAAGTGAGTTTGCCGCGGCTGCGCTGCCGCACCACGCCGGGATCGCGCGAATCCGGTGCGAAGCGCGCGTGCGCGATGTTCTGCAGGGCGCTGACTTCGGCGAGCAGCGGCGCCCACGTGTGCTCACCGCTCAGGCGCGACGGCGCGATCGCGCCATTCGTCTGCCCCGGTGCAATGACCGCGATCACCTGTCCTGTCGCTACCGTGTCGCCGACGCTCAAGCGCTGCACTTGCGTTACGGTGCCCGCGCACGGCGCGGTCACCGCGGTTTCCATCTTCATCGCGGTGATGATCGCGAGCGTCTCGCCGGCGGACACGACCGCGCCTTGTACCACGCTCACCTCGAGCACGGTTCCGGCCATCGGAGATTCGACGCCCTGGTGCCCGTTCTCCACCGACAGTTGCGGAGCCGCTGGTGCAATCGAGCGCATTGCGCTGTTGCCGCCGCCGACGGTTGCCGCCTGCTGTTCGAGCAGCGCCAGCGTTGCTCTCGTGCCGGGGGCCGCATCGGACGGTTGCATCAGCGCCGGTGTTTCGGCGAGCAGCGACGTACGCGCGTCGCCCGCACGAAACGTCGCATCGGACAGAATCGCGCGCAGTTGCGCCACGTTCGTCGGCAACCCTGCGATGTGGAATTCGGCGAGCGCACGCAGGCTGCGGTCCACGGCCGATTCGAACGTGCCGGACGAGTTCGACTGGCCGATCAGTTTTGCGAGCAGCGGATCGAACTGCGGCGGCGGCGCGTATCCGAGATAGCCGCACGCGTCCACGCGAACGCCGGGACCCGACGGTTCCTTGTACGCGGTCAACGTGCCGACGCCCTGCGCGACGATGCGCGACTGCACCGCAAACCCGCGCGGCAACCCGACCGCACGCTGATCGGCGAGCCCCAACGATGCCAGTGAGGCGCCGGCCGCGATGCGGAACTGCGCTTCCACCAGATCGATACCGGTCACCTGCTCGGTAATCGTGTGTTCGACCTGGATGCGCGGGTTGCACTCGATGAAGAAGAACTCGGCGCGTTCCGGCGAAACCAGAAACTCGACCGTACCGGCATTCACGTATCGCGCCGCGCGCGCGAGCTTCACGGCGGCCGCAAGGATGCGTTCGCGCAGACCAGCCTCCAGGCCAGGCGCCGGCGCGATCTCGATGACCTTCTGGTTGCGCAACTGCACCGAACAATCGCGCTCGTGCAGGTGCACCACGTTGCCGGCCGCATCGCCCAGTATCTGTACTTCGATGTGACGCGGGCGGGCGACGAGTTTCTCGACGAATACCGCGCGATCGCCGAACGCAGCCTCGGCCTCGCTCTGGCAACGCATCAGCGCCTCAGGCATTTCGTTGGCGCTGGCAACGGCCCGCATGCCGCGGCCGCCGCCACCGGCCGCGGCCTTCAACATCACCGGGTAGCCGAGATCGCGTGCTACCGCGATCGCTTCGTCGGCTGAACGCAGCGATGCAGTGCTGCCGGGTACCACGGGAATGCCGAGCGACTGCGCCAGCGCGCGCGCCTTGAGCTTGTCGCCGAACAGATCGATCGCGTCGGGTGTCGGACCGATGAACGCGATTCCGGCGGCCTTGCACGCATCTGCGAACGCGGCGTTCTCCGCCAGAAAGCCATAGCCGGGGTGCACGCAATCGCAGCCGGTCGCCAGCGCGGCCGCGACGATCGCATCGACGTCGAGATACGCGCGCACGCCGTCGCCCGCGAGCGGGTGCGACGCGGTCGCAACGCGAGTGTGCAGCGACAGCGCATCCACCGCTGCGTATACCGCAACGGACTCCACGCCGAGCGCGGCCGCCGCGCGCGCAATTCGAATCGCGATTTCGCCGCGGTTGGCGATCAGAACTCTTTTGAACACCATTGTTTCCTTGTTAGGCAAGTTCCTCGTTAGCGGAGGTTCAGCGACTTCAATACCGGCAGAACCTGCCCGGCGATACTGAAGTGGCCGAGCGCCGGAACCATCTGCAGCTTTGCGCCCGGCACGATCGACGCCGTGTGCCGCGCGTGCGCCGCCGGGACGATGTTGTCGGCTTCACCGTGCAGCACCACCACCGGACAACGTATCTTGCCCACGTCGAAGCTCCCCCAACCGACGCCGTCAGCGATGCGGTCGTCCGCGTAGCCCTGTACGCCGAACGTGAACATCTCGCGCGTCGCCTCGAGCATTCCGGCCATCCACGCCGGATCCTGCATCAACGCGAGATCGGCCGCCGGCAGTTCGGGCCCCGCCGCGGCTTGCGTCATCATCTTCGAACCGTCCGCACCGAGCGTTTCGACGGCAACCGCCATCGCCGCCGCGCGATTCGGCGCCGACCAGATGCCTGCGATGTTCGGCGACGTCATCAATGCCTTGCCTTCGCGCCAACGCATGTCGGACAAGGCACAGCACGCAATGACCGCGCTCACACGCTCCGGTGCGCGCGCCGCGAGCGCGAGCGCATACGCGCCGCCCGTAGAGAGCCCCACCGCCGTGAACCGTTCGATGTCGAGCGCGTCCGCCACCGCGAGTCCATCCGCCACCCAGTCGGCGATGCTGCGTCCGGGTTTCGGCGTAGAGCGGCCATAACCGGGGCGGTCGATGCCGATCAGCCGGAATCCTTCGGCGGCGGCGATCGGTGCGAAGGCGGCAGGTTCCAACCGGCTGCCGGGGCCGCCGTGACACCACAGCACCGGAACCGCGGCCGCGCGGGCCGTAGTCGACGAACCCGGTGTCGCGACCGTCGGCGAGTCTGATCGTGCGGGTTTCGGACATGCGATCTCTTCCGTCAGTGGTTATTCTGTGCGCCCATCTTGGCCGCTGGCCGCTCGAACGAAAAGAGGAAACGCGTGGAGGAACGCTCCCAACTGCAGCTGGTCGCGGATCGCATCGCGTTGATCGACGTGATGCTGAAATACGCCAAGGGCGTAGACAATGTGCATGCGCTGCACTACATGAAAGACACATAGCATGGCAAGCAAAGACACCTTCACATCGGACGAATGGACGCTGCTGCGCATTCGCGCCGTCGTTCGTCTCGGTGGGCATCTCGGCCGTGGATCCTTCCGGGCTCTTTTCGACGGTCAGAGAGGTGATCGCCGGCGCGAACCGCACGATGGCGACGCTGCACGCGAACAACCGTCTCGAACTGTTCGCTGCGCTCGCCGCGGACCGGAGCATTCCCGGCATACCGGACATCCACGCACTGCTGGGTGATGGTACGAGCGAGCAACAGATGCAGAACTTCAAGCACGCTGCGCTCGATCAGGTGAAGGCGGCGACCTCGGTAGTCGCACACAAGGCGTCATCCACTGAAGCCGACGCTTATCGCAAGATGCTGGTTGCCGTCGCCGAAGACGCCGCCAACGCGGCCAAGGAAGGCGGTTTTCTCGGGATCGGCGGCGTGCGCGTGAGCGCCAAGGAACGCGCCTTCATCGATGAGATCAGCAAGGCAGCCGGCCTCGGCTGACACCGCTGACAAAAGCAGGAGTTCGATATGCGACTTGGAACGATGTTGTCGATGCCGGGCGATCCGTGCGGCACGCATGCGCTGAGCGAGCGCGCGGCGGCGGCCGAAGCCGCCGGATTCGCATCGGTGTGGTTGCCGCAGGTCAATACGATCGACGCGTTGATGTCGCTCGCACTCGCCGGACGCGATACCCGCACGATCGAACTCGGTACCGCGGTGGTGCCTACCTATCCGCGTCATCCGATGGCGCTCGCGGCACAGGCGCTCACGGTGCAGGACGCCACGCGCAACCGGCTCGCGCTGGGCATCGGGCTCAGCCACCGCTTCTTCATCGAAGACAACCTCGGCCTCGATTACTCGAAGCCGATCCCGCACATGCGCGACTACCTGACGATTCTCAACGGCCTGCTCCAGGGCGAACGCGTGCAGCACGGCGGCAGCGAATACACCGTGAACACTCAAGTGTCCGTGGCCGGTGCAAAGAAGCCGCCGGTGATCGTTGCCGCGCTAGGCCCGGCGATGCTGCGGCTGTGCGGACGCCTCGCCGACGGCACGCTGACGTGGATGGGCGGCATCGACTATCTGCGCGATGTCGCGGTGCCGACGATGAGCGCCGCGGCGGCCGCCGCGAAACGCGCCGCACCGCGGTTCGTCGCGATGGTGCCGACGCTGCTGTCGGCGGACGCCGGTAAAGGTCGCGATGCGATCAACACCACGTTCGCGATGTACGGCCAGATTCCTTCGTATCGTGCGACGCTCGACCGCGGCGGCGCGTCGTCCCCGGCAGACGTTGCCGTGTTCGGTTCCGCCAACGACATCGAAAAGGGTTTGCGTGCCTACGCCGAGGTCGGGGTTACCGATTTCGTCGCCGTGATTCCGCGCGAGGCGCCGGGTACCGAAGCGACGATGCGATTGTTGTCGGATCTGACGCGGACGATGAATCGCTGACTGCCGTCAGTCGAATACACCGCGCGGATTGCGCGCCATTAGAGAATAGTCAGGACCGGAGTGCTGCCAGCCGTACGGCTGCTTGCCGCCGAGCAGCACGCCGAAGCGTTCGTCGTTGGCGTGGCGCTTCAACACCTCGGCCGGCACCGCGTCGCCATGCCGCTCCTGCGTTTGCACGAACTGACGATTGAAGTACACGGCCAGGTTCATGCGAACACCGGGCAGCTCGCGCCGGAACGATCCGTGCCACGTATTGCCGTGCCACACCACCGCATCGCCGGGCGACAGGTCCATCGACACGACGCCGGGCGGGTCGTTCCACTTCACGTCGGCGAGGGAATCGCCCGAGCGCAATCGCTCTGCGAGGTCTGCGCCGGTGAGACCCGCGGCCCTGAAGTTCTCGTACGCACTCGGTTGGCGCATCAGGCGATGACTGCCCGGAACCATCGCGAGCGCACCGGCCTCGCGGCTATACGGCGTCAACGCATAGTTCACGTTGGCGACCACCGACGTCGCCGAGAACGGCGGTGGAATGCCGTTGCCGTTGTCTGAATGCAGCATCAGCGGCGAACCGCCCGGTCCGCGAAAGTGACAACCCAAGCTCGACAGCAGACAGCTCTCGCCGAGCAGATACGTGATCAGCGCGAGCGGCTTCGGCTCCATGAGTATCTCTTCGAAAATCTCGTCGTCGTACAGCAGATACGGGATGTACTGCATGCCGGCGAACGCGGCGCCCGACTCCGCGTCGACATCGACTTTGCGCGACGTCGTGCGTTCGACGCGCGCCACGATGGCGCTCTTTGCCCGCTCGATCTGCGCCTCGGACAATACGTTGGGAATCGTGGTGAAACCCTGCGCCTCGAGCTCCATCAGGTTTTCGTTCAGCCCGAGCGCCCGGACGTTGTCGAGAATTCGCTGCAACGGCTGCTGCATGAGTTCAAACCTCCAGATGGGTGTGCATGAACGCCAGTGCGGCGCGGATGATCTCGCGCGATCGATCGTCGTCGTTCAACGCGTCGAAACCGTGCTTTCCTTGCGGGTGGTTCATCACCGTCAGCGGCGCATTGGCTTTCAGCGCCGCCGCCACGAACTGATCGATGACCGCGTTCAACGGCGCAACGTCGAGGCCGGCGCGCGCGACGAAGATCGGCGGCACTTTGGCTCCTTCCTCGCCATAGAACGCGGCCGGCGAGTATTGCCGCAGCAGTTCGGGCGGTCCTTCATCCGCGTGCAGCGGCGAACGCCGAATGTCGAGAAACGCGTAGAACGCGAGCATGCACCGCACGAACTCGGTGTCGGGCCCGAGACCGGTACCGAGCAACGGGCCGCCGGCAGAAAACCCCAACAGACATACTCTGTCGCGATCGACGTTCAGCGCTTCGGCGTTGTCGCGGGCGTGTGCGATGGCGGCGCGAACGTCCGCGCCGGCCTGCGCCAGGTTCGCTTTCGGATAACCGAGCCGATGGTTGAACGTGATTCCGACGAAGCCGCTCGCGGCCAGCAAGCGACCCCACGTCTGAAACAGCGGCCAGTCTTTGGCGAGCACGCCGGGCGCGACGCCGCCGTGCACGAGCAGCACCACCGGGCGTCGGTCGGAACGCGAAAGCCCGCTTGGCACGTATGCGTCGAGCAGCAGAGCGCTGTCTTCGGCGGGGCGATAGCGCCGGTTGGCATGCACCTGCACGTCTTCCATGCCGGGCACTGTGTAAACGATGGGTGTGGTCACGGTGGGGTCCCTCGCGTCCCCACTCTAAAGCTTCAGCCGCGGTGCCTCCAAGGCCCCCGGGCGGACGCAGCCGCTCAGACGCTGTCGCAGGTCCGACCGCGGCGGCGGCGCCCAATCGAACACGACGGGCGCTCTTCGTCTCTCCTGCGACGTTTTTCCGCGCGCCGGTGCAGCAGATGAACGAGGATCGTGGGGCCGACGACCAGGCACAGCATCGCCGCCAGCAGAACGAAGTTTTCGGTGATCACGAAGAGGCGCCTCGGGTCGGCGCGAGCAGAAGGGAGGCGGCATCCTAGGCAGCCTGAGCGGCAAATGCCGGTCGGTTGCGGCCATTCGCCGGTCGCGTCGCGCCACTAGTCGATCAGCGCGATCGAACCGAGTTGAAGCACCACCACCGCGACCATCGCGGTAATGCAGTTCAGGTGATCCCGATAGATCGCTCTGGCCAGCTGCGTTTGCACATCCGGCGCGTCGCGTCCGCTGCCCAGCCGCACCGCGTTCCGAACGGTGCGCGCCGCGGCGAGGCCGATGGCTCCGGCCGCGAACGCGAGCGACGTCCAACCGATCAGACGCGGCGTTTCGCCGATCGCGATCTCCGCAACCAACGCCGACAACGTCCCCAGCATCACGAGGCTGATGAGCCGGTTCATCGGCGTGGCGTCGGTGGTAACGCGCCGGTAATACGCACCGATCGATGCGAGCACGTCGCTCGGAAGCACGTCGCTGCGATACTTGCGCGTCTGCACGTCGAACATCAGATCGAACCACAACACCGCCGTCAGGAAGCCGGCGCCGGTGGCCGCACAGGCGTTCAGCACGGCGGCTCGAACGTCGCACACTGGGCGCAGACGTTCTGCCTCAACCACTGGAAGTACTCCGACGTATCGAGCTCCGGCCGTTGACTGATCCAACCGATCACCGCCATGCCGCGAATCATCAGGAACATCGGGATCAGCGCAAGCGCATCGTCCGAGATGTCGCGCGTCGATCGATAGCCACGCACGAAACCGCGCTCGATCGTCGCGAACTCGACGCGCGCTTGAGAATGGAACAACGCAACCGCGGCGTCGTACTGATGCCAGCCGAAACCCGAATCGTCGAAGTCGATGACGGTGAGCCGATCGCCGTCGACCAGCAGATTTCCGGGATGCAGATCGGCATGAATCACGCTGAACGTCTGCCGTTCGCGTCCGAAGCGATCGAGCGCAGCTCGTACGCGCAGGCGCGTGTCCGAGAGCAGCGAACGCTCGGCCGACGACAGCTCCGGATGTTCCCAGAACCGTCCCCAGAACGGCGCTTCACCCATCAGACCGTCTGTGTCGAGTGCGTGGCGTTTGAAATCGGCCGGCATCTGCCACGCGCTCGCCTGGTTGTGCATCGCGGCCGCAATCACGCCCAGCTGTTCGAAGTAGCCTTCGATCTCGCCAACATTTTCGGTTTGGCGCAATGCTTCAGCCAGCAATCGGCCTTCGGTCCAACGCGAGACACCCACGTAGCGCCGTTCGCCGGTTGCAGCGATCGACACGCTTACGTACTCGCGGCCATCGCTCGCCGCAAACGGCGGCGGCACCGCGATACCTGCGTCGCCGAGCGCGCGGATCCATACCCGTTCGGAGATCAGCTCGTCCAGCGAGTGATAGCCGGGGCGATGCAGCCGCAGCACGTACGCGGCGCCGTCGTTCGCGTCGCGAACACGAAACGTCACGTTTTCCGAAACGGACACGAGTTCGAGCCCGGTCGCCTCGATCGGAAACGCCTGCAGTGCTTCGAGTGCCGCTGGTGTGTATGCCTGCGCGGCTGCCGCTTTATCCATCGATTTCGGCGAGCGTCGCGTCGAACGCGACGAGGAATTCGTCGGCGTGGCTCTGTTTGAAGACCAGCGGCGGTCGAATCTTCACGACGTTGCCGAAGATGCCGGCGTTGCTCGTCAGGAAGCCTTTGTCCTTCAACCGGTTCACCACGTCGACGGCCAGGTCGCGATCGGGCGTTTTGCCGGCGCGGTCCTTCACCATCTCGATGCCGACGAACAGCCCCTCTCCGCGCACGTCGCCGATTGCGGCGCAACGTGACTTGCGTTCGCTCAGCGCACGCTTCAACGCGCCGCCGACGGCTGCCGCGTTCTCGCGCAACCGGTCGCGCTCGATGATGTCGAGCACCTTCATACCAACCGCCGCCTGCAACGGGCTCGACGCGAACGTGTTGAAGTAGTGAGTGCCGGCGCGGAACGTGTCGACCAGCGCTTTGCTCGACGCCGTTGCCGCGAGCGGCAACCCATTCCCCATCGGCTTGCCGGTAACGACGATGTCGGGCGTAAAGCCGGTGACTTCGTATCCCCACCACCGGCCCGTTCTGCAGTATCCGGCCTGCACTTCGTCGGCGATCACCAGCCCGCCGGCGGCCCGCACCATCTCCGCGGCGCGCGGCATGAAGCCGCGCGGCACGTCCGGCAGACCTTCGTTCGCGAAGATCGAGCACACGATCAAACCGGCAAAGCCGCTGCCGTTCGCTTCCAGATGCCGGATCTCGCGCTGCAGTCGCTCCAGATAAGCATCGACCTGCGCCTCTTCGGAACCGTCTGCGACCAGCGGCCGGTACCGTTCCGGAAACGGGAACGCGCGCACATCGGGGGCATTCGGCTGATCACCGCGCGTGCGCGTCAGTACGCCGACCGCCTCGCTGTTGCCGTGATACGTCGCGTTCGTGCAGACGATGCCGCGTTTACCGGTGGCCATTCGCGCCATGCGCAACGCCACTTCGTTCGCTTCGGTGCCGGAGCAGCTGAACACCACGCTCTCGATCGCATGCTCGTGCAGTCTGGTCAGGCGTTCCGCGAATTCGATGATGCCTTCGTGCAGATAACGGCTGTGCACGTTCAACGTGCCCTGCTGTTTCGTCATTGCCTCGACGACTTCGGGATTGGCGTGTCCCACGCACGGCACGTTGTTGTACATGTCCACATAGCGGCGGCCATCGACGTCGAACAGATACACGCCATCGCCGCGTACGATCTGCAGCGGCGTGGTGTAGAACAGTTGCGCGCCCGTTCCGAGCGCGCGATCGCGGCGCGCGACCAGCGAAGCGGTTGTACTCATCGAGAGCCTCATGGAGATTTGAACGCGCAACGCGCGTCGGCGGCGCTATTCTGCCGAATATTGCCGGCCGACCCCAAACGCCTTGGCCTTCCTCTCGCCGGATCCGCGGAGAATCGACCGATGCCAACCGACAATGCCGATCAATCCAGGGTGCGCGAGTACTACGCCCGGTTCGGCGAGCGTGAATGGCTGCGGCTGTGCAATGCGGAAGACGGCGCGATCGAATTCGCCATCACCTGCCATACGCTCGAGACGCTTCTGCCGGGCTCCGGACGGGTACTGGATCTCGGCGGCGGTCCCGGTCGATACACGATATGGCTCGCCGAGCGCGGCTATCGCGTCGTCTTGGCCGATCTTTCGCCGGCACTCCTGGAAATCGCGAAAGAGAAGATTGCGCAATCGGGAGTCGCGTCGAACGTCGAATCGGTAACGGTGGCGGATGCTCGCGATCTGAGCAGATGGCCGGACGACTCGTTTGACGCCGTGCTGTCACTCGGTCCCTTCTACCACCTTCCCGAGCCGTCAGATCGCAAGAGCGCCGCCGCCGAGATGGTGCGCGTGTTGAAGTCACAAGCGCCTGCGTTCGTTGCGTTGATGCCGCGCTACGCGTTGCTGCGACGAACCATCGCTATCGCAGACGAGCGGCGCCACCTGCGCCAGCCCGAGTGGCTGGCGCGACTGATGCGCGACGGTCGCTTCGACAACGACGTTGCGGGGCGCTTCGACTATGCGTTCGGCGTGCGACCGGAAGACGTCATACCGTTCTTCGCCGAGTTCGGTCTGGTCTCACAGCGGTTGCTCGCCGCGGAGAGCGTTAGCGTCGGCTTGCAGGGTTCGATCGCGGATCTCGCCGGCACCGACCCCGCGGCGTACGCGGCGGCACTCGCGGTGATGATCGAGGCGGCGTCGGACCCCGCCATTCACGGATTGAGCAACCACCTGCTCTACGTTGGTCGAAAGACGTAGCTTGCGCAGGCCCACCGCCAACATTTCTCTGAAGGTGCGTCGTTGCGCATTTGCAAAATTGCACGGCCGTTTGCAGCCAGTTGGCTGACCGATCGTTTGCGCACCGTTACTGTTCTTCCCACCTAGAACCAGTGGAGCGAGAACATGAAGTTGCCTTACATCGTCCGCAGCGCAAGCTTCGTTGCTGCACTCGCGCTTTCAGGCGTTGCTGCGGCCGCAACGCTCGAGACCGAAGCGCTCAACGCCTGCGCGCGGGCGGCCGCCGACGCGAGCCATGCATCGCATCTCGACGTGGTGCGATTCGTCGACCACGCCGGACGCGGCAGTTACGAATATTGGATCAACGCCGACGTCACGCCGGCCAAGCGGAGCTACTGCCACACGCGGCAGGGCGAGGTGTCGCAGATCCTGAACTTCGACGGACACTGGACCGGCAACCTCCCGGCGCGTCCGCACGCGACTCAGACCGCCAGTTCCAGCGCGCTCTGACGCACGGTCGACTTGAGTCCGCCTTCGAACGCGGGGCGCAACCGTCGAAAGGATGCGACCAGGTGATCGGCGAAGGTGCGCACGCGCTGCACGTTGCGTAGTTGCGGGTGATACAGCAACCACGCATGCGGAAACTGAAACGGATGCGCATCGGAGATGCGCATGAGACGCGGATCGCTTTCGGCGACGTAGCACGGGAACTCACCGATGCCGGCGCCGGAGGCGACCAGTTCGCACAACGCATCGACATGGCTGGCGCTCGCGACGAAGCGCGCTTTCGGCAGCCATTGCCGCGTCCATGGCGAGATCGTCCGTTCCGCGGACAAACCGATGAACGGCACTTCGACGTTTCTGTCGATCACCGTTCCCGTCGCCGCATAGAGCGCCGAGTTCAGATCGACCAGTTTGCGTCCCACGAGCGTCTCGGGCGGCGATGCGGTGAGACGAATCGCGATGTCCGCTTCCATCAGTTCGAGATCCTCGGCCGAGTTCGTGACGTTCATCTCCACGATCAGCCGCGGGTGCTGCGCCATGAACGCCGCGACGTCGCCGGCGATCAATTTCGCGACGCCGCTCGTCAGCGTGACCCGGATCGTCCCTTCTATTCGCTCGTCGCGACCGAACACGCGCCGGCCGAGTCCCTGCAACTGGCCGTCGATTCCTTCGGCCACCGCCAGCACGTCGCGGCCCGACTGGGTCAGCACCAGATTGCGCCCGCGCCGCTCGAACAACGTCGCGCCGAACGCCTTCTCCAGATCGGCGATGCGCCGCGACACGGTGGTGCGGTTGACGCCCAGACGTTCCGCCGCCTTCGGCAGCGAATCGGTCGTGGCGAGCGCGAGGAAATGTTGCAGGTTCGACCAGTCCAATATCGGTTCCAACATTGGTTTCAACATCGGCGGATCCTCTCGAGGCAGTGCAAATACGCAAACGAGTCGGGATCATAACGCCGTATCGGTGCACGCCGCGGTGCAGGAATGTAGCGGCGCTGCGCAAATTTGCACGCCACGCCCTTTGGATGAATCGCGCCTAAGTTTGCCGAGGCGAGCGCCGCCAGGCGGGATCGGACTCCGACCGGTGGCCGTCGAACAGCCGCCCGCCGTCGCGGGCGAGCACTTCGTCGGCGATCGCGAACAACGGCGCCGGTTCACCGCGGAACGCGGCTTCGAAGGCGGCGTCGTAGCGCGCCGCGAACGCCGTGTCGATCCGCGCCAGACGTCTGGGGAGGGTCTTGGAGTGCGCGCCCCATTGTCCGTGCGAACGCAGGTAGTGGTACGCGACGTTATGAAACAGCGTGGCCACGACGGCCCGATATTCACCGTCGTTGCGCGGCGCCATCAGATCGTCCAGCAACCCGGTGATCGTGTATCTCGAGTAATCCGTCTTGTCCGTCGACCACGGCGGCGGACCTTCGGCCAGCAACGCCGCTGCGCGCGCCTTGATGCGCCCGTTCAGTTCCGTCGTTCCCGGGAACCGGAATGCCGTCGTGAACCATCCACAGCATCGCGCCGACGCCCGACGTCAGATCCTGCTCGAGAAAGTAGTACTCGATCGTCTCTTCGTCGTGCGCGAACACGTCCACCGGCCAGCCGCGATGCACGAACGACTCCCGAAAGCTGCGCGGAAGGTTCGGGAACAGCACGACCAGATCGAGGTCGGATGTGGCGGTGGCTTCGCCGCGCGTTATCGAACCCGCGAGCAGCAGGCTGTCGGCGCCGGCGTAGCGCGTCGACAGAATCTCGCGCGCCGCCTCCAACGGATCTACTCGCGCGCCCTCGGGAAATCGCACGTCAGGGTTTGCGATAGGCGGCGATGTCTCCCGGCGTGCGCAACATCTTGTCGACTTCGCCGGCATGGAGTTCTTCCGCGCTGATCATTTCGCGCGCGTATTCCTCCAGCATCACCGAACTGCCCTGCACGACGTCGAGCAGTTCCTTGTACAGCGCGAGCGCCTCGCCTTCGCTCTGCAGCGACTCGCGCAGGATCGCGGCGATGTCGTGATGATGGCTCTCCAACAACGGACCGATGGCGAGCGACGGATGATCGCCGAGGTGAGTCACCATTTCTCCCGCGCGCTGCGCATGCACCAGCGCTTCGTCGGCTTGTGCGCGCAACCACGACACGATCGGAATTCTGTTGTAGCCGAATACCAGTAACGAGTAGTGCGTGTAGCGCACCACGCCGGCGAGTTCCATTTCGAGAATCTTGTTGAGCAACGCGACGGTTCGCGCCTTGTTCAGTTCGGCCATGTTCGCTCTCCTTGTTTGCCGGCGAAGTGACTATGTACAACGCCGCGCATGCGTTTGCACGGAGAGTTTCGAGCAATGGCCGGGCCGGCGATATCGCCGCGCGCGCGCCGACCCGTTACTCTTACGGCATGGCTTCCCGACCCGCACGCGTCCCGATCACCCGCCTGCGTTTCCGCGGTCACGCGGATACGCTGAATGCACTGTGTCGATGCCTGCAGGAGCATCACCGGCAGGCGATGACGGTGGCTGAACTCTGCGAATTCACCGGACGTCCGTTTGCCGATGTGCATCAGCGGCTCAGCGAAACGCCGGAGTTGTTCACCAAGCTGCCGAAGACCGCGACAACCAATACCCGCTATCGATTGACGCTGCGGATCGAACGCCAGAGCCCGGAGGAAATCGCCCGGTTCATCGAAAACGCGAGCCGCTCCGAAACCCGGATTGCGGCGGCGTTCATTTCCGCGTTCGTCGGCTTGTTCGTTCTGTTCAGCGTGATGAGCATGCTGTACTGAGTCTGGATCGATGCCGCGTGCGCCATCGCCGCGCCGAACGATCAGACGTACCGCGGGATCTTGCCGTTGTGCGGGGTCATTCGATCGGAGAGGTCGAACGACACTTCGTCGACGTAGCACCAACCCCAGCCTTCCGGCGGATCGTAACCTTCGATGACGGGATGGCCGGTGGCACGGAAGTGCTTGGTCGCATGCCGGTGCGGCGACGAATCGCAACACCCGACGTGACCGCACGACCGGCAGATCCGCAGGTGCACCCATTGCGAGTGCATCTTCAGACACTCTTCGCAGCCGAGCGCGCTGGGCGTGACGTCGCGAACGGTCTTTACGTGTTTGCATGCATCAGCCATTGGCCGCCTCCGCTACGCGCGCGACGATGGGACTCGAGACGTTGCGCAGTTGCGCGAGATACACGTGCAACGCCGCTACCACCTGCGCACCCTCGCCGACCGCGGCGGCCACGCGCTTGATCGACCCGGCGCGCACGTCGCCAATCGCGAACACGCCGGAGCGGTTCGTCTCGAACGGCAGCCGACCGCCGCCGGCCAACGCTTCCGCTCGAATGAAGCCACGCGAATCGACGTCGATGCCGAACTGGGACAGCCAGCGCGTGTTCGGCTCTGCGCCGATGAACAGGAACAGATGCCGGACCTGACGGATCTGCTCGGCCGCGCTGACGCGATTGCGCAGACGGATGCTGTCCAATACGCCGTTTTCGCCCTGCAGCTCTACGACCTCGGTCTGCACCAGCACTTCGACATTGGGCAGTGCGCGGATTCGCGCGCAGAGATACTGCGACATCGTCGCTTCGAGCGACGCGCCGCGCACGATCATCGACACCTTCGCAACCTGGGCGGACAGATACACGACGGCCTGCCCCGCGGAGTTGCCCGCACCGATCAGCGCGACCTCCGCACCGGTGCACAACCGCCGCTCGAGCGGCGACGCCCAGTAGTGCACGCTGCTGCCTTCGAAGTCGGCGAGGTTGGCGACGTCGAGCTGGCGGTACTGCGCGCCGCTCGCGATCACCACCGCATGCGCACGGATCGTTTCGCCGCGCTGCAATCCGAGGTTGAAACCGGGGCCGGTCGGCAGATCCGCACATTCGAGCGTCGCGGCCTCGTTCGGTATCGCCGTTTCGGCGCCGAACTTGTGCGCCTGGTTGTGCGCGCGCGCCATCAACGCCATACCGCTGATGCCGGTCGGAAAGCCGAGATAATTTTCGATCCGCGCCGACGCACCGGCCTGCCCGCCGAACGCGCGACAATCGATCATGATCACCGACAGTCCTTCGGACGCGGCATATACGGAGGCGGCGAGACCGGCCGGACCGGCGCCGACGATCGCGACGTCGTAGGCCGTCGTCGAATCCACCGCGCGATCCATGCCGATGCATCTCGCGAGCTGGCCTTCGGTTGGATTGCGCAGCAACTGGCCCTGCGCGCACAACACGATCGGCAAGTCGGCGATGGTCACCTGAAAGCGTTCGATCAGCGTCTTTGCACAATCATCGGTATCGGGATCGAGGCGCTGGTGCGGATGCCCGTTGCGCGTGAGGAATCCCTCGAGACGCAACACATCGCGGTGTGCCGCGTAGCCGACGATGATCGGTCCGCCGACGCCGCGCTGCAGCAACCCGACGCGGCGCAGGATCAGCGCCCGCATGATGCGCTCGCCGAGATCGGCTTCCTCCACCATCAGGTCGCGCAGCCGCCGCGACGGGATGACGATCGCTTCGACATCGCTCACGGCCGTTGCATCGACCAGCGACGGCCGACCCGACAGCTGCGCCAGTTCGCCCATGAAGCCACCGGGGCCATGCGTCACGATCGGCTGATCGCGCATGTGCTCTTCGTGCGGCGCGACCAACACCTCGCCGCGCAGAATGACTTGTAGACCGGGCGCGACATCGCCGGCTTGCGCCGCGAACGTGCCGGCCCGATAGGTCTGCACCTCGCCGAAACGACGCAAGCGCGTTACGTCGGCGTCGCTCAGCGTCGGGAACATCTGCTCGCGACGGGAATCGATGATCGGGCGTTCCGGTTGCACGGGCGTCCTCGCTCGGGCTGAGTGATCGGTCAGCCGCGCTGCAGCGCGGCTTCCGTTGCGTCGAACAGCAAGCGTAATCCGAACGACACGTCCTGCCGTTTGCCGTCGATGAAAAATCCAGGCGTGGCGCGCACGCCGCTCTTGCGGCCGCTCTCCATGTCCTGGCGGACGCGAACGAGATGCGCGTGATCAGTCATCGCGCGGGTGTAGCGCTGCATGTCGAGCCCGATGCGCTGCGCGTATCCGCGCAGGTCGTCGAGTTCCAACGCGTGCTGATTGTCGAACAGCAGCTGATGCATTTCCCAGAAGCGACCTTCGGCCGCCGCGCATTCGGCCGCTTCGGCCGCCTGCACGGCGTGCTGGTGCACCTCCAGCGGGAAGTGTCGATACACGAAACGCACCTGCCCCTCGAATCGCTTCAGCAGCATCTCCACCGCCGGCGCGGCCTGTTTGCAGTTCGGGCACTCGAAGTCGCCGTACTCCACCACCACGACGCGCGCGTCGACGGGGCCAATCTGGTGGTCTGCGGCATTGACGGGTTCGATCAGCTCCACAACACGATCCTCACGGTTTCAAATTGGCCAACTCGTGCCGACAGGCCTGGCTGAAGACCTTCAGCGGATCGTCGCACATGTTGAGCGCCAGCTCGCGCAACTCGTCCCGCGTCAGGCTCGGTGAAAAGTACCGCTCGAGAATGTTCTTGAACACTACCGCCGCCGCCGCGACGACCTCGTCCGACGACGTCAGCCGGATGCGATTTTCGAGCGAATACACCTTCACAAGCGTTTCGGGTCGATCGAGTGTGTGATCTATGGAATCCATTGCGAGTTCCGCGCATTCGGCGATGAAGTCCGCATAGAGCGCTTCCCGTTTCTGAACCTCCGCGCGGATTCGTTCACGCCGCGCCTGCGTGCGCTGGGTAAACCACGCGGTGGTGATCGACGCGGATCCGCCGACGATCGAACCCACGACCGCCGACATCGCACTGAGTACCGCGACGTCCACTAGGCGTGTGCGCCCGCACCGGGAACGAGGTGTGTGACTCCGATCGTCACCTTCATCGCGCCCCTCCGTTCACTTGTCAGACTGAAGGTGCGCTTCGATGAACCACAGTTGCTTGTCGATCTCCCGGGAAATCTCCGTGAAAATGTCCGCGGTGTCTGCATCACCGAACTGCGCAGCGCTGTCGATCGCCGTGCGAACGGAGGCGCCGTACGCACCGAGGCGATCGGCCACCGCCGTTACGTATGCGACACCGGTGTTGATGTCGAGCGGAAACTCGGCGAGCGCCGACAGTTTCGCCGCGACGCGCGCGGTGCCGTCCGCGCGGCCGCCCAACGCGGTGATGCGCTCGGCCAACAGGTCGCTCTGGTCTTCGGCGATCTGTGCGATCGCATCGAACAGTTCGTGCAACGCGATGAAGTTCGGACCTTTCACGTTCCAGTGCGCCTGCTTGATCTGCGTGAACAGGTCGACCGCGTCGGCGAGGCGCTTCTGCAGCAATGCGATGCTCTGCTCGCGGATGTTCGCAGATAGATCGTTGCGGGTTTTGTACATCGCATCCTCTCCTGATTGCTTCGAATGGCGGGCTGCTGAGAATGCACCAAGCGGCTCACGACGACCATATGGGGCGCGAAACTCCGCGCGACCAAGCGTCAGTTGCGTACAATCTTCGTACTGCCGTCCAAGCGTAAGCACGCGACCCTGCACCGTTTCGATGCGCCCACCGGAGAACCGATTCATGACTCGCCTGACCGAACGCCGTTCGAACGCCGTGTCGCGCTGGATGTGCTTCATGCTGCTCGCGCTGACCGCGTCTGCGCACGCGGGCGCCGCCGCGCCGGACGATCGCTTCGCAACGGTGAACGGCATCAAGCTGCATTACCTGTCTGCCGGCAACGGTCCGATGGTCGTATTGCTGCACGGTTACGCCGAGACCAGTCGGATGTGGCTGCCGCTGATGGCGGAACTCGCGGCGACGCACCGCGTCATTGCACCGGACCTGCGCGGCGCCGGCGGCTCCGACAAGCCCGACACCGGATACGACAAGAAGACGATGGCACAGGACGTCCACGCCCTCGTGCAGTCGTTGGGCGCAAAGCAGATCACCATCGTCGGCCACGACATCGGTCTGATGGTTACGTATGCCTATGCAGCGCAATATCCGGACGAGGTTAATAAGATCGTGCTGATGGACGCGTTCTTACCGGGCGTCGGCGATTGGACGAGCGTGTGGCTGCTGCGCGATCTGTGGCACTTTCATTTCTACGGCGAGACGCCGCTGAAACTCGTCGACGGCCGCGAGCGGATCTACTTCGAACACTTCTGGAACGATTTCGCCGCCGACCCGAAGCACTCGGTGCCGGAAGCCGATCGCGTGTTCTACGCCGCGCAGTACGCGCAACCGGGCGGCATGCGCGCGGGCTTCGAGTACTTCAAAGCATTCCCGCAGGACGCCGTCGACTTCGCGGCGTTCTCGAAAACCAAACTGAAAATGCCGATGCTGGTGCTCACGGGCGAGAAAGCGTCCGGCCAATTTCTCATCGAGCAAGGTCGTCTGGTCGCCACCGACGTCAACGGCGTCGTCATCAAGGGGTCGGGCCATTGGCTGATGGAAGAGGCGCCCGATCAGGTGCTCCCGTTGCTGGTCGAATTCATCAACAAGCCCGCGCCGCACTGACGGCGCTCGTAGTTGGCAACGGAATGTCAGCGCCTGAAACGGCGCCAGACGAAAAAACTCGCGCCGGCGATCAGCGCGCAGATGAACAGCACGATCGTCCAGAAGCCGTGC
>CAWBBR010000027.1:0-14639 GCA_963787045.1 uncultured Gammaproteobacteria bacterium
TGTCCGAAGTCGACGTCGAAACCGCCGCCGGCATCGTCACGTCGGTGATCACCACGCGCTCGATCGATGCGCTCGACCTGCAGGTGGGCGCCGAAGTGCTGACGGTGTTCAAGTCCACCGAAGTGATGATCGCCAAACTGCAATAGACGAGCATTCGTAGATGTGCCTGATCATTCACAAGCCGGCACAGGCAGACGTGCCCGAGGATCTGCTGGCATCCGCGGCGGAGTTCAACCCGCACGGCTTCGGCATCATGACGTTCGGCGCGGATCGCGGCATTACGGTGCGGCGTCGTTCGCGTACCCGCCTGCCGGAGCTGAAACGTTTGTGCCGCGAATATGCAGCAGCGGAGTGCGTAATCCATCTGCGCTACCGAACGCGCGGCACGATCGAACTCGAGAACACGCAGCCTATGCGAATCACTCGCGAGATCAGCATGGTGCACAACGGTACGGTTGCACTGGAGCCGCACAGCCCGAATCGCTCGGACACGTGGCACCTGATCAACGACTACCTGCGCCCGATCCTGCGTAACCGGCCGGAGACGCTCTATGAGCGTTCGTTCGAGACGCTGATCAGAACCTGGGCCGGCGCGCACAACCGTTTCGTGTTCATGGACGCGCGCCACCGCAAGACGGTGATCATCAATCGCGAAGCGGGTGTGCCCTGGGACGACCTGTGGCTCAGCAACGCGCGCTGGTTCGACCCGACGCAGTTCGACTGGCATCGCCTGTGGCACGGACCTGTCGAGAAGCCGCGGGACCTGACCTTCTTTGCGTGATCGCGCCGAGCGGCGTCGTTATCCGGTCGCCTCTTCTGCCCACGCGATATCGCTGTCCCTCAATGGGTCCGTCAGCAGTCCATAGCGTTTGAGCAGGGTCCGCAGCGTGTTGCGTGTGACACCGAGGGCTCGCGCCGACTTGACCTGGTTGTCTCTGCAATGTCGGTACGCCTCGCGCACGAGCGACTCTTCGACGATCTGATGCAGGTTCGGCGCGCCGGTCTCGAGCAGCGTACGCAATGCAACGACCAGCGCTGATTGACTCGCATCGGGCTGTCTTTCCGGTGGCAGTGCAACAGCCGCGTTCGCCACTGTGCCCAGATCGCCCAACCGGATGACGCCGTCGCGGCATACGATCAACGCGCAGTGGATGACGTTTTCGAGTTCCCGGATGTTGCCCGGCCAGCGTAGCCGCGCAGCGCGTGTGCGGCCTGCGCTCATCGTCGCATCGGTTAGACCCAGCCGTGGTCCATAGACTCCGATGAAGTGTTCCGCCAGCGGCAGGATGTCGCCCGGCGTTCGCGCAGCGGCGGCAACTCCACCGTCGGCCACGCTGAGCCGGTAATACAGGTCGGCGCGGAAGTGCTGCGCGTCGACGGCCCGCGCGAGATCGATGTTGGTCGCAGCGACGAGGCGTACGTCGAGCGGGATCGGGCGTGCGCGAACCGAGACGCAGCTGACCTGGCGCTCCTGCAACACGCGCAACAGCTTCACCTGCAATTGCATCGGCAGGTCGCCGATCTCGTCGAGAAACAGCGTGCCGCCGTTGGCGGCCTCGAACCAGCCGGCGCGCGCTTGCGTCGCGCCGGTATATGCGCCTGCTTCGTGGCCGAACAGTTCGGCGTCGATCAGCGTCTCGCCAAACGCACCGCAGTTGATCGCGAGGAATGGGCCGCCGCGGCCGCTCGGCGATGGAGATGTCGCGCGATCAATTCCTTACCGGTACCCGTTTCGCCGATGACGAGCACGGTCGCGTCGGTGCGCGCGAGTCGTTCGACGCGATCGAGCAACGCGCGCGAAAGCGCGTCGTGGAACAAGAGCGCCTTGGCGCGGATCGACAAGGAACTACCGGGTGCTGCCGGATACGTGAGCAACTTTTCCAAAACGCGACACCGACGTGAATCCAGTGCGCAAAAGATACGTGCTGCAAAGCGAATCTCAAAAGCCGGAATCGGCCTTTCGATATGCGTACAAGAGACTTGACAAGTAACTCTATCTATCCGCTCGTGTTAATGAGATCAGCGCGATTCCGTTCGCGAGTTCGAGCGCCGCGCGGATTTCCCAATGACGCGTCTCGTCGAGTGGGAAGCCTCGGATCAACGCGGCCGAGATCAGATGCGCGACGGCCGGGCCGAGCGCAAATACCCACTTCAGCGATTCCAGCGTCGTTGCGTCGTTCGTCCCCTTTGGATCGAAGCCGAGCCACGCGATGCAGCGGCAGCGCGATACCAGCGGCTACGGCAGTGGCACCTTTGCCCGAGAGGCTGAACACGGAGTAGTACAGACCAGTGCGGTCGACGCCCGCCTCGAGGCGGTGCTTGTCCGCCACGTCCGCGACGATCGAGCGCAGCATCAGATTGCCGGAGCCTTGCGCCAATCCTTGCGCCAGCGTCAGCCCCAACAGCAGCGGCAGCGCCTGCGGCGTCACCCACAGCAGGCCGAGGTTGATCGCGGCCTGCACGAGTTCACCGAGCACGGCGGTGCGGTGTTTGCCGAATCGATAGCCGATTCGCAACCAGATCGGCGCGGCGAACACGCCGAAGACGAACTGGAACAGGAACAGGCCGCTCGCCCACTTCGGCATGCCAATGTAGTACGCGACGAAGAATACGAACAGCGTGCCGCGAACGGTTTGGGCCAGCGTCACCGCGAAATCCGATGCAAGCACGCGCATCAGCAGGGCATCCTTGAGGATGAGCGTCGCTGCAACGCGAAAACCGAGCGGCTGCATCGGCCGCGACGGCGGCGCGCGCTCCGGAAAAGCGGTCAGCGTGAGAAACAGCGCGGGCAGCAACGTAACGAGGATGAACGCGCCCATCGCGGCGATCTTCAAACGGCCGTCGCCGGGGCGCAGCTGATCGACGATGGTCGGCAGCACGAGCACCAGGAGCAGCGACGCGGCGTGAGTGACCTGTTGGTACGTCGCCACACGCGTGCGCTCGTGATAACGCGCGGAAAGTTCGCCGGACCACGCGAGCGCCGGAATCTGGATCATCGTCCAGCCCAGATAGAAGAAGAACAGCGCAGCGCCCAGATAGACCGGACCGACCGCATCGGGTGGAAAGAACAGTGCTGCCGACGCGAACGCGAACAGCACGCCGCCGGCGGCGATCCATGGTCGCCGCCTACCGAACCGCGACTGCGTGCGATCGCTCATCGCACCGATCAGCGGATCGGAGATCGTGTCCCAGATGCGACCCAGCATCAGAACGAGGCCGATAAGCGTCAACGACAGGCCGAACTCGGTGGCATAGAACGCGGGCAGATACACCGCGAGAGGCAGACCGGCGCCGGCGATGGGAACCCCGATCGAAGCAAACGCGGCAAGGCGCCCGCCGGGCAGGCGCTGCTCTATCGAGCGGACATCCGGACTGTCCTGCGCGTGATTGCGCAGGACAGCCATCGGCACCGATACCGCTTCGGAAGCCACCGACCGTTTCTCAGGCCGCCGCGACGGCCGCGGGTTTGAGACTTTCCTGACGACCTGTCTGCGGCGCACGGACCTCTTTCTTGCGCGTCACACTGCGCCGGCCGTCGACGCTCACCGGCACCACGCCGTCGAGGGTCACGCGCCGCACCACGCGATGCTGATCGCCGTAGTCGTTGACCGCGTAGTGCTGCGTCGCACGGTTGTCCCAGATCGCGACGTCGCCCAGCCGCCCAGCGCCACCGCACGGTGTTTTCCGGGCGCGTGACGTGGTCTTGCAGCACGCGAAAAGGTGTGCCGAATCGGCGCTCGACAACCCGACGATCCGCTTCACGAAGTGGCCCAGCAGCAACGAGCTGCGTCGCCGGTTTCCGGATGGACGTGCACGACCGGATGCTCGGTCTCGTACAGGTCGACGTGAACGTATCGCGGTACCGTTTCGATTCTTCCTCGGATGCCGCCGGGCGCCGCGCGGCATAGTCGTACTCGTTGGTGTGCACGCGCCCACAGCCTGTCCGCGAGATCGCGCAGTTCGGACGGCAGGTCGCGATAGGCAGCCACGGTGTTGGCCCACAACGTATCGCCGCCGGACGATGGCACTCGACCGCGCGCAGGATCGAGGCGAACGGATAGGCATCGACGAACGTGACGTCGGTGTGCCACGAGTTTGCACGCCCGCCGTGCGCCGAATCGATCTCGAGCAGATAGGTCGAACCGTCTTTCACCGGTACCGTCGGATGCGCGACCGGCTTACCCAACAGATTCGCGAAGATCTCCTGTCCGGCATCCGTCAGATGCTGCTGGCCGCGGAAGAAGATCACCTTGTGATCGTTCAGCGCCTGACGAATCGCCGCGATCTGTTTCTTGTCGATGTCTCCCGAGAGATGCACTCCGCGGATCTCCGCGCCAATCCGCCCGGCAACGGGGTGCACCGTCACTTGCGCTGCTGTTTCCTTACTCATCGTCTTACTCCTAACGTCTGTGGTGTCGATACAGCGACGCGACGTGCGCCGGCGATCGCTGTGCAGACGCAGGAGCAAGACCTGTGCCAGCGAAGAAGCCGCGCAATCACGGACCGGTGCGCAAGCCGATGTTGGCTACTCAGCATTTGTTGCCCGGTATCCAGCAACTCAGGTGTGCGACATTGCGCCGCGTTGGCTTTTAGCCTGCACGCGCTGATCATGGGGCGGCTCTGAAACGACAGGAACGAACCATGACCGCCAACAGACGAACAGTGGTGCAGAGTCTCGGGACTCTTGCATTGCTTGCACCGTTCATTGCGCAGCAGCGCACCGCGGCCGCCGCCGAGCCGCCCGCGAGCCTGACGAACGATGCTGACCACATGCAGCGAATGGCGGCTGTTCTCGGCTCCGCGTTGATGGGCAACGAGCAGGTGGCGATGCTGCTCTATCCGGGCTTCACAGCGCTCGATCTCGTCGGGCCGCAGTATTTCTTCGCGTGCATGTTGGGTGCGACCGTGCATCTGGTGACGACGGAGCCCGACCTCGCGCCGGTGACGTCCGATCTCGGTCTCGCCATCGTGCCGACCGTGACGATGGCGAATGCGCCGCGCGCCCTCGACGTGCTGTTCGTGCCGGGTGGCACAGACGGGACTATGAATGCGATGCAGCGAAGAGAGGTGATCGCGTTCGTCGCCGATCGCGGGTCGCGCGCAAAGCACGTCACCAGCGTGTGTACCGGTTCGATGATCCTGGGTAAGGCGGGTCTCCTCAAAGGCAAACGCGCGACGTCGCACTGGTTGGCGCGATCGGTGCTCCCCGAATTCGGCGCCATCCCCGTCGACGCACGTTTCGTCACCGACGGCAACGTGACGACAGGTGCAGGCGTGTCGGCCGGACTCGACTTCGGCATCGCGGTAGTCGAGGCGTTGCGCGGCAAACCGTACGCCGCGTCGCTGATGCTACAGGCGGAATACCACCCGGAACCGCCGTTCGCCGGCGGTACGCTCGCAACGACCGAACCGGCGGTCGGCGCGATGATGAGCGAGATGTTCGCGCCGGTTGCCGACAGGTTCAGAGCGATCGCGAAATCTGTCGCGTGACCGAGATGTCCGTGTCGCCCGAGGTCGAGCGAGGGAACGACGCTGCGAATCCCGGACTACGGACGATACGGCGCCTCGCTTGGAAGGATCACGCCGACGTCCTTCGCGTATCGAGCCCATGCGGCGATCAGACGCTTCAGCCGCTTCGGCTCCGACGCTGGCGAGATCGGTCGTTCCGCCCGGATCCTTCGCAACGTCGAACAACTGCCAGTTGCCGTCGAACAGGTGCACCACCTTCCAATCGCCTTGACGCAATGCGCGCGCGCCGAACAATTCCCAGCCGGTGGCTTCGTCGCTCGGATGCACCGTCTCGGATTCGGCGGCCAGATACTTCGCCCACGATCGTCCGCGAACGGGTTCTACCGTTTTGCCTTCGAATTCGGTGGTCGCCGGCGGTAATCCTGCGATGTCGAGAAACGTCGGCACGACATCGGCAACCGTGCCGAACGCGGTGCCGATTGCGCTCTGGCGCTTGGCGCCGCCGTAGGTGATGAAGGCCGGCACGCGCGTGCCGCCTTCCGTGGTGTACGCCTTGTACAGCCAGGACGGCGCAGTGGCGGCCTGTGCCCACCGGGACCGTATCCCAGATACGAGGTACCCGTGCCGAGGTTATTCAGGTCGTTGTCGGCGGCATCCACCATTCGTTTGATGTTCGGAATGGTACCGGCGCGCAGGTCTGCCCCCTCAGCGCCGTTGTCAGAGGTGAACAGGATGAACGTATTGTCGAATTGGCCGGTGCGTTTGAGATAGTCGATTACGCGCCCGACGTTGCGGTCCAGGCGGTCGACCATCGCGGCGTATATCTCCATCAGACGCGCCTGTTCCGCCTGCTGTTCCGGCGACAGGCTGGACCAGTTGCCGGTCTTCGATCACCGGCCGATGCGCGACCACGGACGGATCGAGCAGGCCCAGTTCGACTTGGCGTGCGAGGCGCGATTCGCGCAGCGCGTCGAAGCCTTCGTCGTAACGGCCGTGGTACTTCGCGATGTCGGACGCCTGGCGCCTGCATCGGCCAGTGCGGCGCCGGTGAACGTCAGGTACGCGAAGAAGGGCTTGCCGTTTCCGGCGGTCTGACTGAAAAAGCCGAGCAGCTTGTCGGTGAAGTAGTCGCTCGAATAGAAGTCCTTCGGCAGTTCGTGAGGGTCTGCCCGTTCTCGCGATACGTGTTGCCCTTCGTCGGATCGGTCGACAGACCCAGACCGAAGTGGTTGTGGCCGCCCTGCACCAACGCAAAGCTGTACTGAAAGCCGCGCTTCGATGGGTCCGTTTCCGGCGTGACACCGAGGTGCCACTTGCCGGACATGATCGTGGTGTAACCACCGTCGCGAAGGCGCTCCGCAAGCGACGCGACATTGGGGCTCAGGTATCCCTCGAAGCCGCGTTGGCCCTTCTGATTCGGCGCCAGCAGTTCCGCCATGCTGCCGAGCCCGGCGACGTGATTGTCGGTGCCGGACAACAACATCGAGCGCGTTGGCGAACAGGTCGGCGCCGAATGGAATCCGGTCAACCGCAATCCCTGGTAGGCGAGAGCGTCGAGGTTCGGCGTTTCAGCTCGCTCGACGGGTCCGCGCCGACGTCGGAGAAGCCCAAGTCATCGGCGACGATCACGAGAAAGTTCGGTGGACGCGGGTCGGCGACGGCCCAGCCCGACAGCAGCGACCCAACGGCCACGCCCCAGTAAAAATAACCGACCCAAGTACCCGCGCATCGCCCACTCCGATTGTTCGTTGCGCGTTTGATATCACAGGATTCCTCTTTAAGTCAGGTAACTTGATCGAATTAGTATAGATTAAATGAAATAGAGACCAGGATCAGGTACTAGCGCGGGCTAGTAAAATAGTTGGGCAGCGATAGGTGATCAGCGCCACCAGGATCAGCGCGAACGTGTCGTCAGGCTCTCCATTCCAATACCAGGCGTTGCGTCGACGCTGTGTTCGCAGAAATCATGCAAAGCGAAATGGGCTCGTGGCGCGTCCATTTACACCGTGCTCGACCCGAAGTGTTGCGTCGCCAACAACTCTGCGACTCTGCGACTGAACTGCTGCAAAAAGTCAGCAATCTGAACACGTTCATTCGGTCGCGCTGCTCGCCCGCATTGCGATTTGCGAGCTGTTGCGAAGATCAGGTATCTGGTCGACGAACGTCCGCGTAGCGCCTGCATATGCGGTGAAGCCGGCCGCGTCGACCAGGCAGCGCACCTGCTCTTTATTCACGGCGTCTTGCGCGCCCGTTGGCAAGGGACGGCCGACAGGCGACCGTTGGCAAGGAAATTGCTCAAAGGATCCAATCCAGGAAATCGGCGGGGCAGGACATGGGTGTCGCAAGCAATAAGGCGCTGAAACGTGTGGTTCGCGAACGCCATCGTTTCTGGAGCGCGCCACGAAGCGGCACATCCGCCAGGGCTTTTGGGACCTGTTTACCGATCGATACCGGGTGGGTGGCGCTGCCGAACACGTTGAGGGTGGAGCGGTGGGCCGGGGCGTCGCGCAAGCTCAACGACTTCTGGCTCGTGCATCACGAACTGTCGTCGGAGATCGTGCCGGCCTTCGAGCCGGACGTGCGTGACCCGGCTTCGTTCGACTCCACCACCGATATGGATGAGCCGACCCGCTATGACCGCGCATGAGCGCGGGCTGATCCTGCCCCGACTCGAGAAATCGGCGAGATAAAGGGCGATGTAACTGCGAGCGTCGTGAAGGCACCGTAGGAGCTCGATCTCCCGCGCGTGGAATCGCGGAAATCCCGAATTCTACGGGTACCTTGGCAAGCGTGGTGTGCGTCTGAACCGACGCTCAGTGCGAAGGCGTTTGGTTCGCGTCGACCGGGACACGTCCGACTGGTGCGCCACTCAGGGGTAGGATTACGCCGGTGCGTTTCGAATAGAGCCTCCCAGTCCTGTACCAGTTCGCGCAGCTTATCGGGTTGCGCCTGCGCAAGATCGTTGGTCTCACCTGGGTCGTTGGCGATGTCGAACAGCGACCACCGCCCTGTGTGCAGCGACGGATCGACGTTCGTCGCCATGTCGTTGAGCCACAGCGCCTTGTAACGGCCTTTGGTCAGGTTTCGACCGCCGAACAATTCGCCACCCACTGCAACGCTCCGCTCCACGCACGGCCTTCGTGTTGCCGTTGAGCACGTGCTTCCACGAGAACACCTTCGACGAGCAACCGTCCCTCGGGTCCGAGACCGTTTCCGTCCGCAGGTTGGCCGGCGAGATCGAGCAGCGTGGCCGCGATATCCGTGGCATGCGCGAGACTGCCGTTGACGACCCCGGACTGTACGCCGGGGCCGCTCACGATCAATGGTGCGCGAATGCCGCCTTGCGCGGAGAAGATCTTGAACAGGAATGATGGTGCGGTGCCCGCCTGTCCCCAACCCGGGCCGTACCACACGAGCGAATTGGAGTGGCCGATGTTGTCGAGGCTGTTGTCGTAATTGTCGGCTACGAACTGACCGAAGTTCTTGTCCATGGTGCCGATGCTGTCGTACGCGCCACCGGCGGCGCCGTTGTCGGAAAGGAACAGGATGACGGTGTTGTCGTACTGTCCGTTGACCTTGAGCCGTTGAATAACGCGGCCGATGTTCGAATCGATGCGGTCGACCATCGCCGCATACACTTCCATTTTGCGCGACTCGATCGCGCGTTCGCTGTCGGTGAGCTGCGCCCATAGCCTCACGCCGACGATTGGATGCGGAGTTACATCGCCCAGCAGTCCAAGCGCTTTCTGGCGGGCAAGACGCTGCTCGCGCAGCACTTCGTAGCCCGCGCGGTATTTGCCTTTGTATTTCGCGATGGTCTCGTCGGGCGCCTGCAGCGGCCAGTGCGGCGCGGTGTAGGCGAGATACGTGAAGAACGGCCGCGCATCGGATTTCGCCTCGCTCAGCAGCGTCAGCACGTTGTCGGTGAAGTAGTCGGTCGAGTAGACGTTCTCCGGACGGACGATCAGCGCGTGATCCTCGGCATATTGGATGTTCTTGTGGAAGCCGCCTTTCACGCCGAAGTGATTGTCTCCGCCTTGAAGCAGTGCAAAGGATCGCTCGAAGCCGCGATCGGCGGGCCATTGCCCCGGCTGCGTACCGAGGTGCCATTTTCCGGAAAGGAGTGTCAGGTAGCCGGCGTCGTGCAGCCGCTCTGCAATCGGGGGCGACGCGATCGTTGAGCCGTCCTTCGTAGCCGGGCTTGCCCCTCTGTTCGGGTGTCAGCAACTCGGCCATGTTGCCGACGCCGGCTTCGTGGTTGTCATTGCCGGTCATGATCATCGACCGGGTCGGCGAACATGTAGGCGTGACCTGAAAATTGGTGAAGCGGACTCCGTGAGTGCGCGAGCGCATCGAGATTCGGCGTGTCGATTTCGCCGCCGAACGCGCCGAGGTCGGAGTACGCCAAATCGTCGGCGACGATCACCAGAAAATTCGGTCGCTTCGGGTGCAGTTCCGCAGCGTGTGCACTGCTGAACACCGACAGCGCGACACTGACGACGGCCAGCGCCTTCGATGCGCGCAAACCCACCGTCATTGCCGCAGCGCCTTGATCTTCACGTCGAGGTCGCTCCAGTTGAGGAGCGGATACACGTTGTTCGCGCGCGCCTCCTGATCGAACAGCGCCTCCAACTCGGTGAGCTTCGCGGGATTCTGCTTTGCCAGGTTGTGCGTCTCGGTCGGATCCGTATTCAGGTCATACAGCTCCCACACTTCCCGGCCGGCGTGGTTTTCTATTTTCTTGAGCGGCGGATACGTGCCGTACAAATCGATGAAATCGGGCCGATAGCCGAAGCTCGCCTTCCAGCCGTCCTTGGTGATCGATCCGGCGCCGAACAGGAAGTGGTACTGCTGCGCGTGCCGCGTTGCGGCGTTCACGTCGTTGAACGAGTACACGAGGCTCGTGCCTTGAAGCGGTGTTTGTTCGACGTTGCCGATTTCGGACGGGAAGGGTGAGCCGGTGAGTTCGAGCGTGGTCGCAACCAGATCGTTGACGTGTCCGTACTGAGTACGGATGCCGTCCTTCTGCGTGATTCCCTTCGGCCACGAAACGATCAGCGGATTGCGCGTGCCGCCTTCGGTGTTCGCGTCCGCTTTCCAGCGGCGGAATGGCGTATTGAGCGCCTGCGCCCAGCCGATCGGATAGTTCGTGTAGGTGGTCTTCGTGCCGATCTCGTCGATCTGCGCCAGCAATGTGGCGACCTGCGCTTTGTCGTCACCGGCGAGCGGCGCGAATTCGCGATGCGTCGTGCCGTTGTACGAACCTTCCTTGCTCGCGCCGTTGTCGCCGATGATCACGAAGATGGCGGTGTTGTCGAGTTCGCCGATCGAGCGCAGGTGTTCGACGACGCGACCGATCTCGAAGTCCGTGTATTCGAGGAACCCGGCGTACGCCTCCATGAACCGCGCGTTGAGCTTCTTCTGATCGGCGCTCAAGCTGTTCCACGCCGCAACGCGTTCGTCGCGCGGCGGAAGCACGGCGTTAGCAGGAATCACGCCCAACTGTTTCTGTCGGGCAAACGTCTTCTCGCGATACACGTCCCAGCCGTCGTCGAACTGGCCCTTGTATTTCTCGATCCAGCTCAGTTCGACCTGGTGCGGCGAATGCGTTGCGCCGGGTGCGAAGTAGATAAAGAACGGCTTTTCCGGCGCGAGCTTCCGTTGCTCGTCGACATACGCGATCGCCTTGTCGGCGAGCTGTGCATTAGGTGCCGTCCATCCGGTTTGATGTGACGATCGTCTTCGACCAGGTCGGTCTTGTATTGATCGTCGGCGCCGCCGAGAAAACCATAGAAGTGGTCGAAGCCCTTGCCGGACGGCCATCGGTCGAACGGGCCGAGGTCGGTAAGTTCGTCGTCCGGTGTCTGGTGCCATTTGCCGAGGGCGTACGTGCTGTATCCCGCCGCGCGCAGGTATTGCGCGATGGTGCCGTTCTGCGGTTGCAGCCGGCCCGTATAACCGGGGAATTCCGCCGACAGGAACTTGTGCGGAAACAACCCCATGCCGACGGCGTGATGATTGCGTCCGGTCAGCAGCGCGGCTCGCGTCGGCGAGCAGACGCCGGTCGTATGGAAATTCGTGTAGCGCAGGCCGGCGTCGGCGAGTGCGTCGAACGTCGGCGTGTGGACCTGTCCGCCGAACGCACTGCTTGCGCCGAAGCCGGCGTCGTCGAGAAGGATCCAGATGACGTTCGGTGCACCGACGGGCCGCGCTCGCTTGCGCCAGCACGCCTTCCTTGGATTCGGCGTAGGTTTTGCCGATCACCGGTGTTACCTGATAGGTGTCGGCGTTGGTTGCTGTGGTGGCGAAAAATAGAAACAGCGTGATTGCTGTACGCAACATGACGAGAGATTCCTTGGGCTTATCCAAGTCGACCGAGCAAGCGCCGTGCCAGTGAAATCTCTACTGCATCAGCCGCCGATCATGATGGTGTGCTGGAAAACCAGCAGAACGTCGACGGATTTGCGCGGAATCCAACAGGCCCGCTCGGGGGCGTACGCCGATCAGCCCGGGAAGAATCGGTTATCCGGACGCGGCAGCCCCAGGTGTTCGCGTAGCGTCGTGCCTTCGTATTCCCTTCGGAACAGTCTGCGGCGTTCCCCAAGTGACGGATCGGCAAACTCAAACATCGAAGGTGCTCCGTCGCCGGAGCGTGAGTCACTAACGACGAACGGCTAGGCGCGCTTGCGAGAAGATATCTTGCGACGTCGGGTTACAGGCTTTTCAATCATGCTGGCGACGCTGCGATTCTCGAGGATGTCTGCAGTGGCGTCGCGCACTTCGAGCAACACCTTCCGGATCGGACACGTGTCGGCGTCGAGACAGTCGTCGCACTTCCTATATGCCATGCGGCTGGCGCAGGGCGACAACGCGAGCGGCCCGTCGATGGTACGTATCACTTCAGCCAGTTCGATTTCGCTTGCCGGCCTGCCGAGCGTATAGCCGCCGAGTTTGCCGCGCGTGCTGTGCACGAGGCCGCGCTTCTTCAGGTCGAGCAGATCTGTTCGAGAAACTTTCTCGGTACGCGGGCTTCGTCGGCAATCTCCGCGATTTGCGCTTGGGCACCAGGCTCCAGTTCTGCAAGTGCCGTTAGTGCGCGCAACGCGTAGCGGGCTTTCTGGGACAGCATCCTGTGTCGGTCCTATTCGTCAGTCCAATGAGGCGTGCCTATCTTCTGCGCTTTGCCGTCGAGGTCAAGCGCAGGGTTGTCTTATGACCATAGAGCACTTTGTTATTGATCGTATATGTTAACTCTATAGACGTAGTAGAGATTATCGCGTACAAAGCGCTCGTGTGATTGCGCACACGCCGTGAGTGCGGCACACACCAAGAACATCACGAGCAAGGGAAGGGAAGTCAGTGAGTGCGACATATCCGAAGCGTCAGGTCGGACAGGCATCGCAGGGCGCTTCGTTCGATCGGAACTCGGTCTACGATCGGATTGCCCGAGTCGTCTCTGAACTGCGATTCGGCACTGTCGAAATCACGATTCACGACGGACGGGTCGTTCAGATCGAGCGAACGGAGAAGATCCGTTTGCCGAACGAACCGTTTGCCGAATTTCCCAAGTAGACCGGTTCACTCCGCGTAGTTACGAGTGCATATGTCGGATCGTTATGGACTTGTGACATAAACTCCATAGACACGGTAGAGATAATCGAATAAAAAGCGCCACAAGATAGTGCCGCGCCTCTCGATGGTGCGGCCAGTGGCGCCGATCTGCCGCTAAACCAGACCACCGATGGGGATTTCAGCATCATGAAATGCAACAAATTGTTGCGCCTGACAGTGCGGCGCAGTCGCGTCGCTCGCGGCGTGGAGCACGCCGCATTTTCTTTAAATTTTTTTGGGGCACGAACATGAAAGTAGAACGATTCTTGGCGGCATGGCTTGGCGGCTTATCGGCCGTGTTGGCGATTCCCGCCAGCGCGGCAGATGCAGAGACCGACGCGAAGATCAAAGCGCTCGAAGAGCAGGTTCAGGCGCTCAGCACGCAGATTCAGGATCTCAAGGTTGGCACCGCCAGCGAGTATGCGGAGACGCAGAAGCAGATCACCGCGGTTGCGCCGTCGCCATCAACGGACGCCCCACGTTGACGACGGCGGATGGCGCGTTCTCGGCGTCGTTGCGCTCGCTCGGTGCAATTCGACATCGGCTACTACGACCAGGCGGCGCCGCCCGCGCGCCCGCAGCTGTCCAACGGTTCCGACTTCCGCCGCGCCCGGCTCGGGATCGACGAAGGTGTGCGCGGATCGGGAATCCAGCTCGTCTACGCCTTGGGCGGTGCGGTGTAGAAGGTGCTTCGATTTCCGCCGCGTACGTTCAATACGACGGTCTCAATCCGGTGTGCCTCAGGCTCGGCGCGTTCCCACCGTACGCGACGTGGAAGACAGTGAAGGCGCCTCCGACATGCTGTTCCTCGAGCGTGCGACCGTCAAGCCGAGATTCAGCGTGGTCTCGCCGGCGGGCAACGGTCGTCGGCATCAGCGTTGTGCGCGCCAGGGTGAGCGCTTCTTCGGATCGCTGGCGCTAACGGGGGGCCGCGCCAACCAGTCCGACGTTCTTGGACGAGCAGGAGGGGGCAACTGTGCTCGGCCGCGTAGCCTCATCTCGTCGTCTCGTCGCCGGATTCCAAGATCGTTCTCGGCGCGATGGGACGTCGATTTTCCAACCGGCGGGCGTCGATAATCCGCCGCCCGGCGTTTCGCTGAGCCTGCAGAATCCCACCGAACTGCGCGTGGACGACACCGGAACGAATGGGGCGCCGATCAACCTGATTTCGACCGGCAACCTCAACGCGAACTCGCTTACGCAGTGGGGTTTCGATGGTGCCGCGAACTACAAGAACTTCTACACGGAAGGCGGTTACTACTCGTTCGAGGTCGACCGCAAGAAGTCGCAACCCGACGTGGAGTTCGACGGTTGGTATGCGGTGCTGTCGTGGGTCATTACGGGGGAGCCGCACCGCTACGATCCGTCGCGCGCTGCGTTCCGCTCGCCCAACGTGCTGCATCCGGTCGGCTCGCCCGGTGTGCAAGGAAACACGTCGACCGGCACCATCACCCCCGGCTGGGGTGCGTGGGAGCTCGCGTTGCGTTACTCGACGATGGACCTCGATGATCTCCCGTTCGACACCGTCGCCGCCAACCGTGTACGCGGTGGTATACAAG
>CAWBBR010000028.1:0-13874 GCA_963787045.1 uncultured Gammaproteobacteria bacterium
ATCCGGACGTTTTACGGCCGTGCAGACAAATCCCTACGCCGCGACTGGGACCTGATCGCCGAAACCCTGCAGCGACGAATGTTGCGAAAACGGTTGACGGAACGTGACGACAGGATTGCGATTTCGAGTCGCGCATACGAATCCACGCGACGCGTGATTGAGGAGAGACGACATGGCAAGCCGATTGACGATTCTTGGCGTACACCTACTTGGCGATCACCGCAATTCCCATGGGGAAGGAGGACTGGAAAAAAGCGGTTCGGGCGGCCTTTCCCGGCCAATCCGACATCGCGCTCGACTTCAAATTCATCACGTACGACCCGATTTTGCGAAAAGGAACAGATCTCGGCCGGACACCTTTCAAGCCGTGTGGAAGCTCACGTCGAGCGCCGTCACATCTACGTTCCGTCGTGAGAAAGGGCTCGTCAGCAAGGTTTCCGACCGCGTGCGCTGGACGGCCGGCTACGTGGTCGCGTGGGTCGAAGAGGACAGCTTCAAGCAGGCCACCCGCAAGCTCGTGCTCGACGCACTGCGCGAGTACCAGCCGGACATTTTCGCTCGGCCATCTCGGATCACTCGTCACCTACAACGCGATCACCCACCAGCAGGCTTTGGACGACAAAGACGTCAGCGCCGTCATGGCCAAAATGCGCTACGTCACGTTGGGCTCACAGATCGCCAATCCGTTCGTCGTTCGCAACCTCACGACGGGGCGGGTGACGGTTCCGGCGGTGAAGTATTGGCATCACCTTTTCAACGAACACGACGATGTGTTTACCGCGCCGATTCGGATTCTCGATCAGAACAACTTCAGTCAGGTCGATACGCCGTTCGACAACCCCAGGATGGGGCGATCACTCGGCCGAAAGCTATCTCGGCCATCGCGCCACCATCGACAACGTACGCGCGGCGACCCATCGCCGAAGAGACGCTCGCGCCAGCGAATGTGAAGAGCGTTTGCATCGATGGCGATGCCGCGGACTGTTGCGCGGCCAGACGGCGATCTGACGCAGACACAAGGCGTTGCTCGTCGGCATCAACAACTATCCGGATCCGCCAACCGCTCGAGGGGTGCGTGAACGACGTGTTCCGCATGAGCGAGGTGTTGCAGGAGTGCGGCTTTCCCGCCGACAGCATTCGCGTATGCCTCGACGAACGTGCGACGGCAGCGCGGCATCCTGGAGCGGTTGGAGTGGTTGCTCGACGATCCACGACCCAACGACGAGCTCGTTTTTTCTACAGCGGCCACGGCGCGCAGATTCCCGAATACGGCGAAGACAACGAGCCCGACCGCATTACGGAATCGCTCGTTCCCTACGACTTCGATTGGACGCCGGAGCATGCGATCACCGACGACCGCATCTACTCGCTCTACAGCCAGCTCCCCTACGACACGCGTCTCGCGATGATCTTCGACTGCTGCCATTCGGGCGGTATTCACCGCGCCGGAATGCCACGACCGAAAGGAACGACTCTCCAGACGACATTCGACATCGCGAAATCAAATGGCTGCCGGACGTCGGCATGTGGGTAGACCGCGATTTCAAGCCTCTCAACAAAGACTTCGTGGCCGTCGGGAAGGCAAGGACGCGGCGGAACGCGCGAAGAAGGAACGCGAATTGTTCTTCGGATCAGACGGCGCGACGTCGCGGCTCGGTCGCGCGTCGCCGGTGCGCGGCATGTCCGGCAAAACGCTATAGCCAGATGAAGGAGACGAAGGGCAACTCGCGTTTCGGTCCTTACCTGCCGCTGATTCTCGAAGCGTGCGGCGAAGACGAGTCGTCCTACGAATACAAACATGGCGTCACGAGCTTCGGCGCCTTCACGTTCGCACTGTCCAAGATTCTTCGCACCGAAAAGAACATCACGTTCGATGCGCTCGTCAAACGCACCGGAGCCGAACTGGGGGTCTCAAATATGCGCAGACGCCGCAGATCCTGGGACCCCACGCGATCGTTCGCGCGCAGGTGCCGTGGATGACCGGAACGGCGCCTCAACTGGCGAAGCAACGACCGCGCCGCAAGGCCAGTCAATCGAAGCGAGACAGCGCTCCGAAAAAACGCGCCAATTCGAAATCGAGATGAGTTCGGGAGAAGACCATGGCCACAGCAAAAGCAAAGCAAAAGAAACCGAAGGCGAAACAACCCGAGGAAGGCACGCAAGCCGGCGCGCAAAACGCGCGTCGCCAAACATTCGGCGAGCGCGATCGATCCGAAATCGAAGGCGCTCGTGCAGTCCGAGCCGCCGCGCGACAACGATCCGCAGAACCTCGATCCGACGTTCCGCCAACGTCTGACGGATGCGTCGACGATCTCGATACCCGCGGCACGCCGTTCAAGCTCGTCGAAGGCTTCCGGACCGTAGAGCGACAGCAGTGGCTGTTCGGTTCGGGACGACCCAACGCGGAACCGTTCGGCCGAGACGGACCGATCGTCACGTATCGCGACGGCGTAAAGGCACTCTCGAATCACCAGGGCACCGGTCAACCGGGAACCGGCTGCGGCGCCGACTGCTATCCGATGCGCAATGGCAAGGTGTTCGTTCCGCCGTCGACCGATCGGTTGTGGGACGAATACGCGACAGCGCTGGAACGTCAGGGGCTCATCGCGGGTCACCGCTGGACGAAGCTCAAGGATTCTCCGCACGCCGAGATGCAGGTGGCGACGAAGAACGCTCGATCGAATTCGTACGATCGATTGCGCTTCCAAAAAAAGCGTCACGCGCAAAGAAACCGACGACGCGTCGTGCGAGAGGTCTGGCCGACGGCATTACGGTTCCCACTGGTCCGACCGCGTTCGAAGACAAAACCGCGCAAGCACTCGTCGCCGGCTCCAGCCTGGTCATCGCCGACGACGGCATTTCGGCGCAAACGAAGGAAGACATCGTCAACTCGAACCTGTTGGCGCAGTTCTCGGCGTCTGCCGCTGCGGATCACACCGATGTTATCGCCTGGTATTCCGCTTACTTCAGCGCACTGCAACGACTCGGTTGGGCGATGACCTCGCACGACTTCCGCCAGTTCACAACAAACGGACACGTCGGTCGAGGTTCACGAGGCAATCATGTCGGTTCTCGCCCTGGTGCTCGGACCGGCCGCTTCTGCGCTGATAATCGTGAAGTCGGTCTTCGACGGACTGGGGAAAGTCGGCAACAACAACGGCTGGCTGACGCTGTTCGACCGACAGACCACCAAAGAGGAAGTGGCGCACTTTCAGGTTGCGACCGCACAGTCAAAGGCGAACGGTCTCGTCGATCTTGGCCTGCTCGCCTTCAGCGTGGAGGCTGACCAGCAGATCACACAGGTGCTGTTCTTCAAGATGAAGAAGAGCAAGGCAAAGCTGCGTTACGCCGGTGGCACCGCAACCATCCAGGAACAGGTGCTGGGCAGTGTTCGGGATGCAATGCGCACGAAGCTGCAAAGCGTCGCACAACAATTCATCGAGTCGATCGTAATACCGCCCCCGGGTTGAAGCGCGTTGAGTGCGCGTCGAGTCTTGGTCTTCGGTGGGGAATCGAAATGCAGAGAGGCGAACACACATCCGAACTCGGCCAATGGCAGACGGTGCAACGCGTCGCCGATCCGCGCCTGCGCGACTACGTCCACGGCTACTTCGCGAGTTCGAGCAACCTTCGCTTGCCGGTTCTGGAGCGCCACCTCCCGTCCGCCGAAGTGCCGCTGATGTTGAATTTCGGCGAGCCGCATCGACGCTTGGATGCAATGAGTTCCGGCGAGTGGACCGCGCGCGACGGTGCGTGGATCGTTGGACTGCACGCGCGACACCAACTCACGCAAGCGGTGGGCGAGCGGCATTTCATGGTGGTGCGATTCACGCCGATCGGCGCGCATCTGTTCCTGGGGCTGCCGATGCACTCGATCGCGAACGAGGCGATCGAACTCGAACAGATCGATGCGCCCCTTGCGCGCGCGCTCATGCGTCGCGTGGGACTCGCGCGAAGTTGGACCGAGCGATTTGCTGCGATGGAATCGCTGATCGCAGAGCGCATCGCCGAAGCGGAAATGCCGGGCTCCGTCGAGCCGTCTGGCGCAGGCTCGTAGCCACGGACGGCCGCATCGCGCTCGGTTCACTCGACGGCGAGTTGGATTGCAGCCATCGCACGTTGATTGCGCGATTCCGGACGTGCGTGGGGTTTCCACCGAAGACGATCGCGAGGCTGCTGCGCTTCAATCGCGTGATGCGCTCGCTCGATCGCGCGAGCCGAACGCGGGCCAACGAGTCTGTTGGCAAACCGTACATCGAATCCACGCAGGCGGAGGATCGATATGCGGGTGAGATCCGGTGGGCGGACATCGCGGCCGACTGCGGATACTTCGATCAGGCGCATCTCATCAAAGACTTCCGCGAGTTCGCCGGCAATACACCTGATATGTTCTTGCGCGGCGTGTCCCACGTGGTCTGAGCGGACCGATGGAATAGGTCGGTCGAGCGGCTATCGATGCGAGTCAAATAATTCCAATACGCGGGATGCGCCCCGGCTGCTTGATGACGGCCTCGAAACGAGGAGCCACGCACATGCAGTCCCCACCGATCAGCCAGGCCGAGATCGACGCGCGAATTCATCCCCACATCGACGAACTGCTCGCGTTGTGGTGGGCCGAACAAGGCGTGTCGAAGCCGAACGACCTCGAACTCATCGCGTCGGCGATTCCGTTTCCGCGCGACCAAGCGATTCGCGTGCTCGATCTGTGTTGCGGCCCCGGCGATGTGGGCCGAGCGATTCGCACGATCTATCCGAACGCGCACATCGACGGCGTCGATCGGGACCCGTTCTTCATGTCGATCTGCAGAGCGGTCAATCAGCGCGAAGGCATTCCGGGGAAATTGGTCGTGAGAGATCTGGAGGACGATGGCTGGCTCGACGAGCTGTCGGGCAACTACGACGTGGTCGCGACGGTCAACGCGCTGCACTGGTTTCACGAGGAGCGCGCGGGACAACTCATCGAGGACGTGTACGGGAGATTGCGGAGCGGCGGTGTATTCCTACTTGCGGAGCCCGCTGCTGCGGAGACACCCTTTGCCGCCGGATTCGAAGCGTGGAAGGCGAAGCAGCCGCCGCGTTACTCGCAGGAGAACTGGCAACGGTTCTGGTCGAGGGCCGATTCGATGCTCGGGTATGACCACGTCGCGCTGTGGGGTCCACGCGACGACGATCGATCGGCGACGAGCTGTCGGTTGCGGGTTGGACCGGCCTGCTCGAACGCGCCGGCTTCGAGTTCATCGACGTGCTGCTGAGAGATGCCGATCAGGTGGTGATCGGTGCGGTGAAAGCGGGCGCTGACGAAGCGGCTGGCGACGGACTCATTCGCGACGCCGGAGGATCAGCATTCCTACCACGTAGGTGAGGCATACCACGAGGCACACGATCAACGCGGTCAGATACGCCGCGGGTCCCGGACGAAACACACCGAACGTGCAGAGTGCGAGCAGAACGGGCAGCGACAGGAGCAGGAGCGACCAACGTCAGCACGGTTCACTCGCGGGCGTTCGTTCGATGAACCCCACATTCGACATGACGGCGATTGATCACGCACGAACACGACGCCGCCGGCACCCAACGTCAACGGCAAATACGCCCGAGCAGATCCGCCACACCGCCGCGTCACCGATGTCGAGGTACTCGAGCGGCAACGGCAACAGCGAAAAGGCGAGCGCAATCGAACCGCCGATGCCGATCACCGCGAGCCCCGACAGGTCACGCGCTTCGAGGTCGGTCGGCACGCGCGCGCGGAACACGGAAACGAGTCCGGAGAGTCCGACGAGCGTTACCGATACCTGAGCAATGGCAAGCAGCTCTTCCGTGGCCGTCATCGGGTCACCTGTGGTCGCTGAAGGGACGCGGGGCCGTCTATGATCGCCAAGATCGGCTCTCGGAGCAAGATCGTCAAACGCGCCCACGCCGGCGCGATGGCCAGCCGACTTTTCGCGCGCTCGATCAATGCCGCGATCGGCGTTTCGCGACCGGCCGGGATCTCCTCGCCGTCGCCGCGACAGAAGATGAAATGCGCGCCGTCTTTCACGACGTAGTACATCCCTTCGTGCAGCAGCCGATGGTGGTGACGACACAGCAGCACGAGGTTGTCGAGGCGCGTGGCGCCGCCGTCGGCCCAATGCGTGATGTGGTGGCCATCCACGAAGCGCGTGTTCGTGCAGTTCGGAAAACGACAGCCGCGGTCGCGGCGTTTCAACGCACGGCGTATCGACGGCGGAATCACGCGCGTCTTGCGACCGATATCGAGCGGCTCGCCGTCGCCGGTCTCGAGAATTCGCACGATCGCGCTGTCGCACGCCAGCCGGCGCAGCGTTTCGGTCGCGAGCACAGGACCGTCTTCGATCTGCGGTGGATCGTCGGCATCGACGAGGCCGTGCTCGAGCAACGCTTCCGCGGAAGCGTGCACCGTGATCTGGAATCGATCGGCGGTGTTGAGACCCTCGCCAGCCTCGGGTGGGTCGGATAGAAAACGCTCGGCAAGAATCGCGAGTGCGTCGGCGCGCCGTACTGACTGCGGCGTCTCCTCAAGGCTCTGCATCGCATCGCGGACGAGCCAGTCTGTCGCCCGCTCCAGTGCGCGGACCAACAGCGCACCTTGCTCTGCCGGCAAGCGTCCCTCGAACACCAAAGTGCCGTCATCGTCGGTGTGACACGTGAATGTGCGATGCCGATATGCATCGAACGCCGCCTTCGATTCGCTCAGGCGTTCTGCCTGACGCATCGCCGAGACATTGCGCGCGACATGTGCCGCGGTGTTCGTTCGCGCCATCTCCACGAGTTCCGCTTCGTTGTCCGACCCGGCCACTCGCGTGATCGCGCGTACCTTCGAATAGCTCAGCTCACCCGTGCGGAAGCACTCGCGGATCAACGGAAGCCGCGGCAGCGAGTGCGCGATACGCACCTTCTCTCGCGCGGTGACGAGATCGAGCCCGCAATGCGCATTCAACCAATGCGCGCAGCTGGGCATCGCTTCGTGGCGCCACGATTTCGCCGCGTCCAGTTTTTCGATCAGCGTGAGAAGGCGGTATTCGGCGCGATGGATGTCGGCGCACAGCGCCACGATTTCGGCACACAACGATTCCGTGCACATGGCTGATTCGGCGGTACTGTATGGATGAACAGTATCTCGAAATCAATCAACAATTTCAATGGCCAACGACGTAATTGGGGGGCGATTCGGCTTACAGCAAAGGCTTCGCCACCATCAGGAAGAACACGGCGAGCACTCCGATGAACGCGGGCCATCCGAGGGCGAACCACAGCTTGTAGTAGCGCTGATAGTCGGGACTCAACGTTGTGTCGTTCGATGCGGCAACGATCGCCAGATCGCGCATTCGGATCTGCAACCACACCACCGGTAACCAGCAGCAGCCGATCAGCACATAGAGGAGTGCGGACAACTGCAGCCACCGCGATCGACCACGAGTAGCCGGCCAGCCACATCAGCGCGAATCCTGTGATCGGCTGCGTGACGACGGCGACGGCAGTGAACAGCATGTCTGCCAACACAACGTCCCTACCCACAGCTGCGATTACACGCACATCGTGCGTCCGCTGCGCGCGAACAAAGAAGAATGCGATCCCCGCCCCGGTGCCGAACAGGACCGTCGACGAAATGATGTGAGCCCACTTGACGATCAGATAGGCGTCGGTCACGCTGCACTCTCTTCGATCGAATGCGAGATCTTCCACCGGGAGAACTCCGGCTCGAACTCTGCGAGCTGAAGGAAACCCACACAGGCGTGCGCGCCCACCGGCAGGACTTCGCCTCGAGCCAGTTTCAGCGTCAGCAGAATTGCGGCCATGCACGGGATCTCCGGTCCGTGGTTGTTCTTCGCGACGAGTTGCCACGTGGCGCGACGCACGCCACCGGATCGATGATCACCCACTACGCTGACGCGCATTCCGCCACAGTCGGTTCCGAACCGGTCGAGCGTTGCGCCGATGCGATTCAGCGTCTTCGCCCAACGCTGCATAGGCATCCGAACTCCGAGTCTGCGCAAGCCTGCGAGACTCCATAGCGCGTAGTGCTCCAGCGCCAGTTCCAACGCTGCATGAAACGTCACCGTTTGCGCATCGGGATACCGCTCGGTTAACAGATCGAGATCCGGCACATCGCATGCAGCCGCGCATCGAGTGCCAAATGGAAAGCGAATCCGACGCAGTTCCTGCCAACCGTGAGCCGTCCGCCACTCGCCTTCCTTCCACCATAGGAATGGTTCGCCGGCATAACCCAGCACCGCTTGCATCGTCGCCGTGCCGCGCGGTGCTCGTTGACCAGGCGCGATCGCGATTTCGATCTGTTTCATCCGAGAGAACCGTTCGCCGAGATGGTCGATCAACGCGGACGAGAGCGCCGGCAATGTGCTCGCGCCGGTAATGGGCGACACGACCTGCAGCGCGCGCGGCAGCGTCCATTCGTTTGGAAAACCGAACGACGAACTCGCGACCATCGGCGAGATCGATGTAGTGCGCGCCGCACGCGAGTGCGGCTTCGGCCACTCGGTAGTCCTGGCCTTGATACGGGCCGGCGCAATGAATCACCACTTGCGGCGCCAACCTGCCAAGCGCCTCCGCAAAACCGTCGAGTTGATGTCGAGCTCCGACGTGCGCACGCCGCTCGACGTGTCGACAGCGCGACGGCTGGTTGCGATGACTTCGATTCCCGGTTCCTGGGCGAGCCGACGGCATATCCGCGCGCCGAAGTTGCCGGTTCCCCCAACGACTACGACTCGCACGCGCTCATCTGATTCGTTGCATCACATCGGTGATCTCATTGGTCGCGAGTTTCACGTTCTCGTTCGGACACCGCAACTCCGCGGCCACAGGCTATGATTCGCCGTCGGGCCGTACGGCTCGTCACAATCGCGTTCAGCATGCGTCACCTCGAAAGGCAAACGAATCACACAGGCGATCCTGTTCGCGCTCGCGGCGCTGTTGGCGCAGATGAGCGCCGCGAAATGCGATCCCCAACCCGGCCTCAGTCACTTTTATTCCGACGGCTGGGGCATCGATCTGAACAACCAGCGCCTGCAGCGCGACACCGCGATCACTCGCGCCAACGTGAGCCGGCTCAAGCTCGCGTGGGCGTACGGCTTTTCCAACATGAAGCCGCGCTCGTGGCCGCTCGTTACCGAAGACACGATTTTCATCGGCGATTCCGGCCTCGGCGTGGTGGCGCTGGACCGCGCGACCGGGTGCACGCGTTGGGTTCACAAGCAGGGCGGCGAGATCGGCAGCGCGATCCTGCACGCGAAGATCGGCGAGCGCGACGCGCTGCTGTATCTGCACCGCACCGAAGGTATCTACGCCATCGACGCGGTAACCGGCGCCGAGATCTGGCACGCGCAAGCCGCCGAAACGGTGGTGCCGTTCTACTCCGGCACACCGGTGGTGCACGACGGCGTGGTGTACGTGCCGCTGTCTTCGATCGAAGTGGGCCTTGCGATGATTCCGTTCTACGGCTGCTGCACGACGCGCGGCGGCATGTCCGCGTTCGACGTGCAGACCGGAAAAGAACTGTGGTATCGCCCGACCATCGAGGAGCCGGCACGGAAGACCGGTACCCGCTGGTTGTTCGTCGGCCAGTACGCACCGAGCGGCGCGCCGGTGTGGGGCGCACCGATGCTCGACCCCGAGCGCGGCCTGGTGTTCTTCGGCACCGGTGAGAACTACAGCCGGCCGACCACGGACACGAGCGATGCGATCTTCGCCGTGGACGCGACGACCGGCGCGAGACGCTGGGTTCACCAGTTCACCGAAGGGGATGCGTACAACGTCGCTTGCGACATCCCCGGCATGCCGAATTGTCCGAACCCACGCGGGCCGGATCTCGACTTCGGAGCTCCACCGATATTGGTGCACGACGCAGGCGGCCGCGAGCTGCTGATCGTTGGACAGAAGTCTGGCGACATCTACGCGCTGAACCCCGATGACGGCGTCATCGTCTGGCATAAGGACATCGGCCGCGGCGGCGCGTTGGGCGGCGCGCATTGGGGATTGGCTGCAAATGAACAGAAGGGGTTGCTGTTCGTGCCGATCAGCGACATCGAGACGTGGAGCGACAAGACGATTGCTCCCGCAACCGGCCTGCATGCGCTCGACATCGCGACAGGAGAGGCCCGTTGGGAACATCCGCGCGACAACCGCTGCCCCGATCGCAACTGCTTCGGCGGCTTGTCTTCCGCGATCGTCGCGACGCCAGAACTGGTAGTAGCAGGGAGCCTCGACGGGTTCCTCGAAATCTACGATGCCGACACCGGCGCCACGCTTTGGAGCGACGACAGCTGGAAGCCGTTCGAGACCGTCAACGGCATGAAGGCATCGGGCGGCGCGTACGACGCGCACGGTCCGATGGTGGCAGGCGATCAGGTGATCGTCTCGTCCGGCTATGGCAGCTTCGGACAGAAGGAAGGCAACGTCCTGCTGGTGTATCAGCTCGAAGGGGAGACCGCGCCATGACGCAGCCGTTGGAAGAACGACTCGCCGGCCGCGGCCGACGCCTGGTTGCAACGCTGATCGACATGCTGCTGGTGCCGGCGCTGACGGCGCTGCTGGTCATGATCACCGGTGTGATGGAGCACGCGGAGGCCTATCGCAATTCGATGTGGATGGTGCACGTGTTTCTGCTGGCGGTGGTGAGTTATCTGATTCTCAATGGGTATTGGTTGTTCACGCGCGGACAGACTGTTGGGAAGCGGGTGATGAAGGTGGCGATTGTTGCGACGGCGACCGGGGGAGCGAGCGGCGCTCTGGAAACTCGTTTGTATTCGGGCGCTGTTCTTTCCGCTGCTGTTTGTGGTGATCAGTCCGGTATTGGCGTTGTTGCCGATCATCGATCAGGGGTTCGTGTTCAGGAAGAATCGGCGGTGTGTGCATGATCTGGCGGCGGGGACTTCGGTGGTGAAGGCCTGAACAACGCTTCCGCGGAAGCGTTCAGTTACCTTATCCACCTTATCGGTGGGGACCGAGAACCTGGGGGAGAGGCCGATGAGTGGGGACAGCATGCGCTGGGGTTTGTCGCGGCGTGGCTTTGTATTGAGCATGGGCGCAGCCGCTGCCGGCAGTTTCGTGCGCGCCGGTGCCTCGGACTCGGCCGCAATCGCGCCGCAACCTTACTTTGCAGCCGTCAATCGTGCAGTCGATTCGATGGCGAAGCTCGGCGCGCCGCTATTGTCCGCAGATGGGCAACGCATCGCGGCGCTGACGCAAACCAACGACGCCGCCGCAGTGACCGAAGCGGAGACGATTCTCGATAAGTACACGCTCGCGCGCCTCGAGGTCGATACCACCGGCGTCGGCCGCGTACTTCCCGGCGGCGCGGAGCCCACGCTCATCGAGCAAGGGTGGCGCCTCTTTCTCGTGCGCATCGCGAATCCGACCGGACGCGCAGACCGCATCAATTTCTCCAACGGATTGTTCGCGCGCACGCCCGGGCGAATGTCGATCGGTGGTTTCTCGGTGGCACAAAAGGCGTATCTGATGGACACGCTGAAGAAAGGGCCGCTGATCGAAAAGATGTGGCTGATGACGCAGATGTACGGCGCTACACCCGTGCCGCCGATCGGATTTCAGGTACTCGCGCTCTCCACCTTCGCGGTGGACTATCAAGTGATTCAGCTGTTCAGCCGCGACGCGGGTAAGCACGACGCGAAGCTGATGATGACGATGTTGTCGCAGGTCCAAGGCATCGGTGCGCCGTCGAGTTCCGCAACCTTCACCTTCGATTGTCGGCCGACGCGCGACGTCGTTCTGAACGTGACCGATGTCGACGGCGCCGGCTGGTGGCGTCGTTCATCGTCAAAGCACGCGCACGATCACATTTATCCGCCGCAAGCGATGCGGCTGGCGCCGGATGTCTCTTTCGGCCGCAGGTGTATCGCGCCGACGGGGAGACTCTGCGGCTGCGGACGGCGAGCATTCGGTGATGAGTTGGCGCGGCCCGGAATATCTACGCGCCGTGCAGAACGTGACCATCGGCGATGGGCACGATCAGATCGAACGTGAAGCTGCAGCGCTGGATCGACCCTGCCAAGTGGCACTGGTATTCCGGTGACACGCATATTCATGCCGCCGGGTGCGCTCACTACGACATTCCCACTGAGGGAGTTTCTCCCGACGACGATGATCCGCCAGGTGCGCGGCGAGGCATTGTCGATCGGCGACGTGCTGACGTGGGGACCCAGTTGGTATTACCAGAAGCAGTTCTTCACGGGCCACACCGAGAGCCCTGCTGCCGGCCTCGAACATGCCGAGTTGCAAGCTGCCAATGGCGTCACGCTGGTTCCCGAAGCCAACGCCGAAAGATGCGGAGAGCCAGTTGCGGTACGACGTGGAGGTATCCGGCTTTCCGTCGAGCCTAATGGACACATGGTGCTGCTTCGTCTGAAGGAACAGGACTATCCGGGCACGAAACTGATCGAGGACTGGCCGTCATGGAACCTGCCGATTCTGAAGTGGGTTCGCGCGCAAGGCGGTTTCGGCGGCTATGCGCATTGCGGCGCCGGCATGGTGGTCGAGTTTCGAACTGCCATTACGAAGTTCGCCGTTCGATTCCATCGGCACGACGGCGATCGTCGACGTGACGCACGGCTATGCCGACCCATTTCCGGCTGCGACACGCCGGCGGTTGCCGAACTGAACCGCCTGGTCCACATGCTGAACTGCGGTTTCGTCTGGCGCTGGTCGGCGAGACCGACTATCCGTGCATCACCGGCGAGCGGCCCGGCCGAGGACGCAGCTACGTTCAACTCGAGCAGCGCCCGGTGGACGATGCGAGATCGACGCGTGGGTACACAACTTGATGAAGGGGCGCGCGTACTCGGCACCGGCGCAGCCTTTCCTTCAATTCGCGGTGAACGGACGTGCGACGACGACGACGTCTCTCGCGAAAGCGGGAAGCGTGTCGATCGACGCGCTCGTGGCCGCGCGCTCGAACCGTTCCGACGCCGGAGACAGAAGTGATACGCGCGGCGTCGACGGTACCTGGCATCGAACACGCGCGCATCGGCAGCACGCGCAACGTGGCAGGTCGAGCTCGTCGTCGAGCGAGTGGCGGTCGATCGCGAGACGTTGCTCGCCGGTGGCGCGCCGCATCGGTGAAGTTCAATGCCGCATCGCGCGTAGTTCGTGGGTCGCGCTGCGAATATTGCCGTCGGCCCAACGCATCCGGTATTCGTGCAGGGTGCCGGAAGAAGATCCGCGCTTCGAAGCATAGCGCTGGATGGTGTCGCACGTGCGTGGACAGACTGTCGGACGTGAGATCACCGTTGATGCGCGACAGCGAGGTGCCGGAAGCGGCGCAGGCCACGATCACGCCCGATCGGCGTACGACGCGATCGTGCGAGAGAGCGAGGTGGAGTGATGCGCGCGGTCTTCGTTGCGATCGCGATGCGTGTTTTGCAACGGCGACATTTTCGTCCCAGGGCGAAGTACATATGGGTCAGCACTGCCAGTTGGCGGACACTGTGCGTCAACGGACGCAGCGCCAATCACGCTGACGATCAATCCCGAGGCGCGCGTAAGTGTTGTGATGACGGGCGCCATTCCACCGGCGGTTCCTTGCGGGTCTCCGCTCGACTTGCCGGTGAGAGTCGTCAATCAAGGGTTCGTTTCGCCTCTCGAAGCGGTGTCGGTTGGGAACGCTCCGGCGGGGGTGACCGTAGATCTCGATGTCGCACCGTTGAAGGGTGTGACGGAAGAAGTGCGAGTGCTCCGCGTGACCCTGAAGGCCTGGCCAGACAGATCTCACGGTCGCGTTCCGCGCGCGCGATGTGATGCCCGACGTAGCACGACCGGGTTCATTTTGTAGCGAGGAGTCTGGAGTCTGAGCTGGCATCGCAGGACTTGTCGCGTTCAGCACGTTC
>CAWBBR010000029.1:0-19600 GCA_963787045.1 uncultured Gammaproteobacteria bacterium
GTGTCGCGGTTCCTCAAAGAAGTGGACGACGTCCGCTATACGTGGGACCGGCCCTACGAAGTGGACGGCAACAAATTCACGCAGCGCTTCTGGGCCGATGTAACGCCGTACGAGATCGGCGCGGTGGCGACCGCGCGGTCGTATGTCGAGCCATCGTTGCCGCGTTGAAGTTCACGGCGTCGGCGCGGAAGAAGTCCAGTATGTGATCCAGTCGCGATCACTCGTCGGGCCGCGGCGCAGAATCGTGGTGACGATTCCGGATGCAGCAACATGAATCGACCACCGATCGACACGCGACGGGCACGGCCGTGTAACCCTGTTGGGACTCCTGGTTCTGCTTCCCGCGCTCGCGCTCGCTCATTCGCCGCAACCGACGCATGCCTGCACACAGCCGATCCGGCCGCCGGACAAGAACGACTCGGACGTGTGGAATCGCTTCATGGATCAGGTGGACGTCTATCGGGACTGCATGAGCAAATTCATTGCCGAAAACAACGCGGCCTCGGATCGCCACCGCGCGGCCGCGAACGCGGCCACCGTGGAGTGGAACGCGTTCGTGCACGGTTCGTTGAACGTTCCTGAGGATTTCCCGTGGCCGCCACCGGCGAAGGAATCGAACTAGGACCGCGGCCTTCGATCCGTCAGGATTTCTCCGGCGTCGGAGGCAACAACGCCGACATGAAGCGCTGCTGCGCCGCCACCCGTTCCGGATCCGCTTCGCCGAACGAATCGAGCAACTCGCTGACGCGCTGTTGTGCGGCGTCTTTCATCTCCGGATGCGGGAACAGATAGAACTGATCCGTTTTGATGCCGTGTACCACGAGATCGGCAACCTCGGCGGGATCGATACCGGTGTTCATCGCGAGATTCATCATTTCGCTGTGCGCCGCGGCGGCGGCTTGCGCGGTCTTCTCCTTCACGTCGAATTGCTCGGGTCGCGTGCGCTCGCTCTCGAGAATGCGCGTGCGCACCATGCCCGGACACAGCACCGAAACGCCGATGCCGTGCGGCGCCATGTCCTTGCGCAGCGCTTCGCTCATGCCGAGCACGGCGAATTTGCTGGTGTTGTACACGCCGAGGCCCGGCGACGTCGTAACGCCGGCCATCGACGCGGTATTGACCACGTGGCCGCCTTCGCCGTGCTTCTGCATGCGCGAAAGAAACGTCTGCAGGCCGTTGATTACGCCGCCCACGTTCACGCCCATCACCCAATCCCAGTCGGCGTACGTAACGGCATCCAGCGCACCGCCGCGGTAAACGCCGGCGTTGTTGCACAGCACGTGCACGTTGCCGAGTTCCGCCGTCACCTTGCGCGCGACCGCCTCGTATTGCGCGCGGTCGGTGACGTCGAGCTGCACCGCAAGCACCCGCGCGTTACTGCCCGACAGCGCCGCCTTCGCTCGCGCGAGCGCCTCAGCATCGACGTCGGCGATCGCCACGTTCATGCCTTCGTTCAGAAACGCCTGCGCCATCGCGAATCCGATGCCGCTCGCGCCGCCCGTGATGAACGCGTTCTTTCCTGTCAGATCCTGCACGTCTGCAACTCCTGCGTTACTTGACCGAGATACCGCCGTCTACGGCAACCACTTGTCCGGTGATCATCCGTGCCTTGTCCGAGGCGTAGAACACCGCGAGGTTACCGATGTCTTCCGGCGTTTGCTCGCCGCCCAGCGGCGTCTGCGCGGCCACCATCGCTTCGAATACCTGCCGCTCGGTCATGTTCGCAAACTCGGGACTGCGTTCCTTGATGCGTGCGGCCAGCATTTCCCACGCGCGCGTCCACAGAAACCCGGGGCAAATGCAGTTCACACGGATGCGGCGCGGCGCGAGTTCCATCGCCAGCGTGCGCGTGAGATGAACCACGCCGGCCTTGGCCGCGCCGTAAGCCGGCAGTTGCGGCGTGGGACCGAGCGCCGCAATCGACGCGATGTTCACGATGCTGCCGTTGCCTTCGATGTGCGGCGCCACTGCCGCCGCAGACGAGAACGCCGTGCGCAGGTTCGACACGAGCTGCGCGTCCCACGCGGCGTCGCCCATCGACAGCAGCGACTCGGCTTGCGCCGCCTCTTCGAATGCGAGCACGGGTCCGCCGATACCGGCGTTGTTCACCAGCACGTCGATGCGACCATGCAACGCGAGCACGTGTCGAGCGGCCTGCGCCATCGATCGCTGATCCGCCGCATCGGCAATGACTCCCGATACCTTGCCCGCAATGCCCGACGCGGTTTCGTCGAGCGGCGAGCCGTCGAGATCGGTGATCACCACCTTTGCGCCCTCGTTGGCGAAGCAACGCGCGATGCCGGCGCCGATGCCGTTCGGACGCCCCGCCCCGGTTATCAGCACGACCTTGTCTGCCAGACTCATACCCGCCTCCCGTTGCTCTCCGTTCGTCGGGTCAGGCTAACGTCGCCGGCAGCGCTCGACAACGTCGATCGGTAACGCCAGCATCTCTTTTCAACCGAAACGAGGGAATGAGCGATGCGATTCGGCATGCTGTATGAACTGCAACTTCCGAAGCCCTGGCACAAAGACAGCGAGCAGCAGCTCGTCGACAACGCGATCGAACAATGCGTGCTCGGCGACAAGCTCGGCATCGACTACGCCTGGTCGGTGGAGCATCACTTTCTCGAGGAATACTCGCACTGCTCCGCGAGCGAAGTGTTCCTCTCCGCCATTGCCGCGCGTACACAGCGCATCAAGATCGGTTTCGGCATCCGCCAGGTGATCTCGAACTACAACCACCCGGCGCGCACGGCCGAAGCCGTAGGCATGCTCGACCTCATTTCACATGGCCGCGTGCAGTTCGGCATCGGCGAAGGCGCAACGCGCCTCGAACTCGGCGGCTTCGCCATTCCGGCCAAACGCAAACGCGCGATGAGTCTCGAAGCCGCGCGCGAAGTGGCCGACATGATGGTGATGGAACCGTATCCCGGTTACGAATGCGAAGACTGGTCGTTACCGTGCCGCAACGTGCTTCCGAAACCGATCCAGAAACCGCATCCGCCGATGTGGATGGCGTGCACCAATCGCGACACCATCAAGGTCGCGGCCCAGAACGGCCTCGGCGTTCTCGCGTTCAGTTTTCTCGATCCGGAGGAAGCGAAAACCTGGAGTTCGGTTTACTACGACACCATCAAGTCCGAGGAATGCGTGCCGCTCGGGCACGCGGTGAATGCGAACATCGCGATGGTCTCCGCATTCTCGCTGCACGACGACCACGCGGAAGCATCGCGTCGCGGCGAAGACGGCTTTCGCTTCTTCGAATACGCCGTCGGCGCGTTGGTCACCGACGACGTGGTACCGGGGCGCAGCCGGCTATGGGAACAGTTCGAAGCGCGCAAGGCGGCGCGAGCCCGCGGTCAAAACGTTGTCGATGCCGCTTACGGCGGCGTGGCTGCAAATCCGGAACGCAGCATGACGCGCTCACCCGGCATCGGCACACCGGACGAATTCAGAACACACATGCACGGGTTCGCCGATGCAGGCGTCGATCAGGTGATCTTCCTGCAACAGGGCGGCAAGAACCGCCACGAACACATCTGCGAGAGCCTCGAACGATTCCACAGCGACGTGCTAGACGACTTTGCTGAGGGGCGGGAAGGGCGGGAACGACGCAAGGCCGAAGAACTCGCGCCGTACATCGAAGCGGCACTGGCGCGACGCAAGAATCGCCCGCCGTTGAAGGACGGTGAGATTCCCATCGTTCCGGCGTCGCGTCCGAAGCCCGTGGCTTCGTAGCTGGAACATCCCGACAGGATCGTTGCGTCGTAGGTACGGCGCGCTCAGTGCGAAAACAGCGCAATCAGAATGATGATGGGAATAGGCACACCGAGAAAGAACAACAGTATCGAACGCATCGCGTGTTCTCCGAAGAAGGCTTAGTGATTCAAAGGTCGCGCTGTCGGCCACCCAAGGTCGCCGCCACGACTCGAAACGAACGCACCGATCAGCAGCGAGATGAACAGCCACAGCGCGGCGTAACTCGATGCCTTGCGCGCGGTGTCGGCCGCAGCCTTGGTTGCGTTGGCCGCCTCGTGCACCTTGGCCTGCATGCGCGCGTACGTGTCGGCCACCCGCTTCTCTGCGTCCTGCTGCGACGATACCGGTTCGCTGCGCAACGACTTGTCCGAGGTATCGAACGTCGTCCGCCGGCAGAGCATCCGCGCCTGCGTTCGCCGTAAAGATGCGGACTACTTCGGCCGCCGGTGGCGGTGCGGCTTCCGCGGGCGCGGCACCCGCCGAATCGGGGGGCGTGCCGGTGCCGCTGACGTCTGCCCGGAAGAGTGAATCGACGAAATAGCCCGTCTGCGATGTTTCATCGCCGTTCTTTGCCGAATCCGCGGCGACGCCTGCAGCGCCTCCCGCGGCAGCAGCAACCGCGCCGCCAGCTGCGGTGGCGCCCGCTTGCACGCCGGTACCGATGATCGATCCGATCACCGAACTCAGCAGTGCAGCAGTCGCAAGCGAGGCGACCGCCCACGCGAGAAAGCCGTGCGGCCGTATCGCGGAAATAGACTTCATCGGTGTGCACCGAGATCCACCTCGTTCTCAGCCGGCCGGCGAGATAGCCGCCCATTCCCGACGCCGCGATCTGCGTGAACGTGACCCACAGAATCGTCGACAGACCGAACGTCGCCGCACTCACGCCGACCTGCGACCACGGAGAAACGGACGAGAGCCCGAGCCCGACGCCGAGAATCAGCAGGATCAGCGATAGGGCCGCGGCTCCCGCGGCACCGGCGAGCACCGCGCTCCACGACACACCGCTCGCGTTGCCAGCGATACGATCCGAAGGCGCACTGTCGAAAGCCGGCAGCAGATCGGAAGTAGGTGATCTAGAGAGGACGCTCATGGTCGTTCGTTCCGGGGGTGATTGAATGCAACCCTATGCGCGTCCGAACGGAACGAATGCCGGACGCACGAACGAACCACCGTCGGCTGCGTCCTACGGAGCTGAGCAGCAACGCCTTAACGAAACTGTTGGCCGCCTACGGTCCAGCGACCCTTAACTGTCAATCGCGCGTTCGCGCTGCTTTTCGCGCAGCAGCTTGGCCAGCCCGATCGAACCCAGCAGATAGTGGAACGCCGACCATACGAAGATCGAGAGCGTCACGAGAATGCCTTGACGGGTTCCGATCGCGGTTGCGCGCGCGCAAGCCGTAGCGAGTTCGGCGCTCGCACCATCTGGAGCGACACCACCGGGACAACTCTGCAGAAAGTGCGAAGCCTCGGCCGGGCCGGTTCCCGTGGAGGTGAACGTCGCAATCGTCGCCGCAATCGGACCGAGACCATCGGCATGGTTGAAATGGAAGTTCGTGAGCTGGTCGATCAGCCAACCGACGAACGGCGGACCGCCACCGAGTGCGATGAGGTTCAAGAAGAAGAACAGCAGCGCCGTAGTGGTAGCGCGTCGCCTCAGGTCGGTCACATTCTGAATCACGCCGAACGTCGGCCCGAGATAGGTGTAGTGAAATATCCCGGGAATGAACATCAGCGCGACCGCGTAGTGCCAGTCGTTCTGCAGATACGCGATCGTGTACGTCGGCGCCGCAATGGACAGACCGATCGCCGGAACGAGCGCGTACGCCGCCAATGTGCGCTTGCTCAGCCAGTCCGTCAGATAGCCGCCGATCAGCGTACCGGCACCGGTAGATATGCCGCCGACCAGACCGCCCACTAGCCCTACCGTTGCCAGGTCGAGTCCGAACTGACGCATGAAATAAGGTGAGGAGAACGTGCCGATGCCATAGTCGGCAAACGACGTGAGCGTAATCCCCATCATGAAATGAAACACCGGCCACTTTCCGAACAGCGTCTTCGCCACAGCGAACAACTCGCTGAACTCGTGTCGGAACGAGAACGCCGCTGCCGGCGGCGACAACGGCAATGCGGGATTGATCAAGCGATCCGCATAGCCGCGCGGCGGGTCCTTGATGTACGCCTTGATCGCGAGCGCCACCACTACGCCCGGCAGCCCGACGAGCACGAACGCCCATCGCCATCCGAACGTTTGCGCGATCCAGCCGCCCGCGATCGCGCCGATCATGCCGCCGATCGGAATGCCGAATGCGTAGACGGCGAGGGCCGACGCGCGGCGACCCGCATCGAAGTAATCCGAAATCAGCGAATGCGCGGCCGGCGACAGTCCCGCTTCTCCCACGCCCACACCTGCGCGATACAGCAGCAACTGGGTGAAGCTCTGCGCAACGCCGCACAGGCCCGTGAACGCGGACCAGATCACGATGGCGATGGCGATGATGTTGACCCGGCTCCAACGCTCGGCGAGCCGTGCGATCGGTACGCCGAGCGTCGTGTACAGCAGCGCGAACGCCAATCCACCGAGAACACCGAGTTCCGCATCCGACAACTTGAGATCGACCTTGATGGCCTGTCCGATGGTCGAGATGATCGTGCGGTCGATGAAGTTCAGCGTGTACGCGATCACAAGGAGACCAAGCACCGTGCGCTTGTACGTTTCTCCGAAGATCGGCGCGAGGGGCGCCGCTGCGCCCCTCTGTAAGTTCGTCATGTATCGATCCCCAACATTTGCTAGCGTGCGTTCACGCCAGCTATTTTTCTAATGCACACACGCGCGCGCTAAGAAACACGCCAGTGGCAACCAGTCAACAGGAGTATGTGCGCGACGATCAGAAGACCTTGATCACCTTGGCGACGGCGAGGCGTATCACCATCATGTCGAGCTCCGTGCGCCACTGCTCGATGTCTTTCTCGGCTTGCTCGCGCGAACGATAACGAAGCGTGACGCTGCGCAGCCAGCGATAGCCGTCGTCCTCTTCCGCGGTGCAATCGCCTTTGAACAGGTAGCCGGCCGCGACGTCGCTGTTGGCGCCTTCGCCGCCACCGATGCAGATCGACGCCTTCGAGTTCGCTTCGATGAAATCCACCTTCTTCGTGTTGCGGTCGCTGATCATCACGATGTCGTCACCGTCGACCGCGTACCAGAGCGGTACGGTGTGCGGATAACCATTGCGATCGACCACGCTGAGCCGCGCGACGTGCGGTGATTCCAGAAAGGCGCGGACTTCGGGTTTGAGCATCGGCGTGTCCTGAGGCGGCGTAGCGGGACGTTAAGGGGTGATGCGGCTCGCGGGCAAGCGCGGCCCTTCGCGCACCACAACGCATTTCTGTGACGGCGGTTCCGCGGCGTGGAAGCGCCCGAGCACCGACACCGCGTCGGCACTGTCGGATTCTGGCGCGGTGTTGGCCATCGCGGACGCCGTCGTGACGCGCATAAGCATGATGAAGTACCTGTTCCTCGTTGTCGGCGCTGCGTTGATGGCAGCCGCCTGCGTGTCGGCGAGGAACACCCAGACGTTCATCGCCGAGTCTGCCGCCGCGCCCGGCACGGTGATCGACATGGTGCGTCGCCAATCGAGCGACTCGGACACTTACGCCCCGGTGGTCAGGTTCGTTACGCAGCGCGGCGAGGCGATCGAGTTCACGTCCAACAGCAGCAGCAACCCACCCAGCTACCATTCCGGCGAGCGCGTGGAAGTTCTGTACCGACCGTCTGCACCGCACGACGCGAGGATCAACGCTTTCGGATCGCTATGGGCGAGCTCGCTCGTCTTCGGTGCGCTCGGTTCGATCTTCTTCGCAATCGGTGCCGGCATCATCCTGGTCGCGGTCTTCCAGGCCCGCAAAGCCGCCGATCTGATGCGCAACGGCAAGCGATTGCTGACCACTGTGCAGCGCGTCGAGCTCAACCAGAACCTGGAAGTGAACGGCAGACATCCGTATCGCGTCTTCACGCAATGGCAGAACCCGGCGACGGCCGAGAAGCGCGTCTTCAAGAGCAACAACGTCTGGTTCGACCCATCGGCCTACCTGAACGGTCGCGACGTCGCCGTCTTCGTCGGACGCGGCGATCCCGACCGCTACTACGTCGACCTGTCGTTCCTGCCCGAAACCGCGAAATAGCCCGTCGTTCCGTTCGTCGTTCCCGCCTGGCGTTGATACGCTAGCGGGATGTATACCTTTGCAGGCTCGTTAGTTGCGTTACGGCGTGTTCGCGTAGCACTTGTCGCCCTCGCGCTGTTGGCCGCCGCCACGGCAGCGGCGGAACCGCGTTGGGCCGAACTGAATCGCGAGGCACGCGAGGCCGTAAAGTCGGGCGACTATCCGACGCTGCGCACCACGCTCGCCGAACTCGCGCCGCTGATGCCAGGAAACGTCCGCATCGCGTACAACATGACCGCCGCGGCCGCGCACCTCGGCGACATACCTGCCGCGTTCGCGGGTCTCGAGGCGCTTTGCAACATGGGACTGGTGTTCGACCTCGCTTCCGATGCCGATTTCGATTCGTTGCACGGCACGCCGCGATACGAAGCGGCGCTGCAGTGTATGAAGCAAAACGAGCAACCGATAGCGCACGCTCGCCTGTGGCGCGCCCTTGAAGAGACAGACCTCCTGCCTGAAGACATCGCCTACGATCCCACGTCGCAGCAGTTGTTCGTCAGCAGCATCCGGAAGAACAAGATCATCGATTCCAGTGGGCGACTGTTCGCCACCACCGATCGGCCGCCACTGGCGCTCGCGATCGACGACAAACGCCGCACGTTGTGGGCGACGATCGGATGGTTACCGCAGTGCGAGAGTTGTGCCGCGAGCGACGAGAGCAAACCTGCCTGGGCTCGTTCCGTGACGGCGCTGCTCGCATTCGACATCGACTCGCAACGGATGACGCGCCCGCGTCGATTCACCGATAGGCGGGTTACTCGGCGACATGACGATCGGCAGCGCCGGCGACCTCTACGTCTCGGACAGCAAGTCCGGCGCCATATTTCATCTCGCTCCCGACGCATCGCAACTCGAGCGAATCGACCCGTCGGGCGAGTTCGTGTCACCACAGCAGCCCGTGCTCTCCGCCGACGAGTCCACGCTGTACGTGGCCGACTACTCGCGCGGTATCGCCGCCATCACCCTCGCTACCCGATCGCTCGTGTGGTTGCAGCCCGGCGCAGGCATCGCGCTCAGCGGAATCGACGGACTGAAAGTCCACGGCCAGTCGTTCATCGCGGTGCAGAACGGCACCACGCCGCCGCGCATCGTTCGGATGTCGTTGGACCTGACGCGATCCGAGGTTTTCGAAGCGAACTGGCCGGGTCTTGGCGAGCCAACGCACGGAACGCTGATCGGCAATCGCTATCTGTTCGTGGCGAACACCGGCTGGCCGGACTACGAGGACAGCGGCAAGAAGCGCGACGGCAGCGCGCCGGTCGTCTCGTCCATCTACGAGATCGAACTCGAATCCCAATAGGAATCCGTTCATGTCGAACTACGTCAAAGACAAAGTGATCGTCGTCACCGGCGCAGCGAGCGGCTTCGGTCGGCTCGTCAGCGAAAAGACCGCGAGCCTCGGCGCCAAAGTGGTTTGCGCAGACATCAACGCCGCGCAACTCGACGCGGTCACCTCCGCCATCGTCGGCGCCGGCGGTGTCGCTGAAGGCGTCGTCACCGATGTCACGCAACTCGAACAGATGAACGCGCTGGCGCAACGCGCGGTGCAACGCTTCGGCCGCATCGACGTGCTCGTGAACAACGCCGGAGTCATGCCGCTCGCGTTCTACGCCGATCACGCACAAGCGAGCGCGGCGTGGAATCGCTGCATCGACATCAACATCAAAGGCGTGCTCAACGGCATCATCGCCGTGCACGACGTGATGATCTCGCAAGGCCGCGGGCACATCGTCAATCTGTCGTCGATCTATGGGAATTTCCCGGTGGTTGGCGCGGCCGTGTACGGCGCCAGCAAAGCCGCGGTCAACTTTCTATCGGAATCGCTGCGCATGGAGTCGCAGGGGAAGATCAAAGTAACGATCGTGAAGCCTACCGGTGTGCCCGGCACCGGACTCGGGTCGGGCATCGTCAATCAAGCCGCGATCGTCGGCATCCTCGGCCACAACGCGCCGCGCTATCTGCAGACGATGCAGGCGCACGCAGCCGGCGAGTTGCCGCCGGAGTTTTCCGACTCGAATCACATCGAGTACTACGCGCTCGAGCCGCAGTTCCTGGCCGAGCAGATCGTGTACGCGATCAATCAGCCCTGGGGCGTGTCGATCGGCGACATTACCGTGCGCGCTTCGGGCGACGGCTACATCCTCTAGCCGACTTATGCTCATGCAGAAAGCAACGGTCTACTCGGAACGGCTCGGCGCAATCAGCGACGAACAGTTTCGTAGCAGTCGCGGAACGATTGCAGATCGGTCGATTCGTGAACGCCGCCCCAACGACCAGCGGTTTGTTCGGGCAGAACGTCTTCGTCACCACCACCGAGGGCGAGTTCGTGCTGCGCGGCGCGCCGCATTGGGTGAAGGACATGCACGACACGCAGTACCGGCAGGAAGACCGCTGGCAGTTCTCCAAGGAGAAATACTTCGCCGAACAGTTGCATGCACGCACCCACGCGCCGGTACCGTGGCCGATGCTGCACGACGAGACGAACGACATCCTCGGTTGGCCGTATCTGGTGATGCCGCGAATGCCGGGCACCTGCTTCGACGAACGCAGCATCCGTAAAGGGCTGGCGCCGGAAGAACGGCGCAGCGTGGCCGTCGCGTTGGGAACCACGCTGGCCGATGCGCAACGTCTCACCTCGCCGTTCCCGGGCGATTTCGGGACCACGTCCATCGCGCTGGAACCCTATCCGGTCGGCGCCACCCAGCACGTCGCCGACGGAACGCACGCGATCGCCAATCAGGCCGCGCAGCACGGCAACATGACCGACGACGACTTCGCGTGGATCGGCGCCGCCGCTGCGCGTGCGCTCGCGGTCGCGACCGCGGCCGAACACGTTCGTGCACTGCGACTACAAGCTGAACAACCTGACGGTCCTGAAAAGCGGCAGCGAGTGGCGAGTGAGCGGCCTGTTCGATCTGCACGAGGCGCAATTCGGCGACGGCGCGCGCGACCTCGCGCGGCAAGGTTGCAGCTACCTGGATACCGACCCCGAACTCGCGAGGGTGTTTTTCGACAGCTATCTCAGGATGCCGCTGACGGCGCAGACATCGAGGAACTGTTGGCACTCTACGTCATCAACGACCGCATCAAGTTCTGGCAGTTCTTTTCGCAGCCCGAGCACGCGCGCCGCGTGGACCGTCGGCAAGACCTTTCGCGGCTGGGCCGAGCGCTATGTAGAGGGCCTGCTCGGTCTGCTCTAGGCGTCACTCCCACACGCGCGGGCATTTGGCGACGCTCGATGCGCGCTCCAGTTTTTGGAGGGGAAACGTCAGCCCGCAGGTAACTGCGAAGAAAAATGCTCGCGTCAGCTGTGTCGAATCCAATGTGGTCAGCAGGTAGACGGCTATTGCCGCGGCAGTTCCTCCTCTAAGAGCCGGAAAGAAAAAGAGCGACGCGAAGCTGGAAAACGTGAGCGCGTACGAAACCGGCTCTGACCACGAATCGAGGACCGAGAGCAACGCGCCCGCCGCGCCGCCGGTCACGATCAGACTGAGGCGCGGACACACGGAGCTACCGAACGACGAGATCAATCGCGTAACTCTTGTCCGGTGCGGCGTCTTTTTCGAACGGCCTGCGATAGTCGAGCGTCAATCGACTCTCACCCGAACGTACCGCCATGAACTTCAGTTTGACGGCGCCCGAACTGCCCGGCGCATCCTTCGAAGCCATGTACTCCGGTTCTGCGGTCATCTGGGCGACATGGACAGGACGGGCCTGCTCCCAACTGAAACCGGTAGTCGGACTTCCCTCCAGCACGATTTCGAACTCGTCTTTGACGCGCAGTGAAAGCGTTCGCCCGTCGTCCGTCGCCGTAAGGTGAGGCACCGACATCGATGCCTTCTCCGGGCCGCACGCAAACAGGAATGCGGATACGACGAGCGCACCGAGCGCGAGCATCGGCGCCAGGTTCTCATTCGGCCGGGGTTCGAACCGTCGTCGAACCTCGTCGCACTTCGAGTGGCGCGAGGGCTGCGCTAAGGGCTGAATGTCTTCGTGAAGATCCATGCGTGCTTGACCAACGACTACCAACCACTGCAAGCGATGTCAGCATCGTCGATCGGCACGAGGCGAGTGAAGTACGTGGGCGATGCGCAGAAACGTTGGAAAACCTTCGGCAGAACAAATCCTTAGGTCGCTCTACGTAGGTGCGCGGACTTAGACCGCCTTACGTTTTCACTCCGAAAGGTGAAGGTCTTCCGGTTTCGGCGGAGCGGCACCCGGTATTTGCGGGCGCCGCATGAGCCACACCAGCAACACCGCCGGAATGGACGTATAGAACAGAAACAGAAAGTCGTTGGCGTACGCGATCTGCAACGCGGCACGCGAAATGACCCCGTCGATCGAAGCGAGTCCGAATGGAAGCTGCGGGTTCCACATCATCGCGGCTGCGTTCACACCGAGCGCGCGATTGAACGGATCGATGTGTTCCGCCACCTGCGCGTGAACGATCTGCGTACTCGTCGTGAGCACGGCAGTGGTCAGTGAAACGCTGAAGGCCGCGCCGATGTTGCGCAGTAGATTCATGATCGCGGAGGCGTCGGTGCGGACCTCTGCAGAGATCGTCGAGAACGCGACCAGATTCATCGGCACGAAGATGAATCCCATGCCGAAACCCTGAATGAAACCGATCCAACCCATCGTCAAGCCGGTGACGGCGGGCGTCCAACGCGACATCTCGTAAGTGGTCGCCAGCAATACCGCTGCGCCGAGCGTGATGACTTTGCGCGCATCGAAGCGCATCGCGATGCGGCCCACCATCGACATCGCCAGCATCGTGCCGATGCCGCGCGGCACCATCAGCAGACCCGCGTCGGTGACGGAGTAGCCGCCCAACGTCTGCAGATACGGCGCGAGCAATGCCGAACTCGACACCAACAGCCCGCCGGTCACGAACATCAGCATCGTCGCCGACACGAAGTTGCGGTCTTTGAAGATCTCGAGCCGGATGAACGGCTTTTCGGCGGTCGCCATGTGCACCGCGAACAGATACAGCCCGAGCAACGCGATAACGCCCTCGATCACGATCTCGGGCGAGTTGAACCAGTCGTTGTGCGTGCCGCGATCGAGCATCAACTGCAGCGCGCCGAGCCCCAACGCGAGCAGACTGAAGCCGAGCCAATCGAACACCAACGAGCGATCGCGCCCCGGATCTCTATAGAACAGCCACAAGCCGGTGACGGCCGCGATGCCGACCGGCACGTTGATGTAGAACACCCAGCGCCAGCTGAACGCATCGGTCAGATAGCCGCCCAGCGTAGGTCCGAGGATCGGCCCGAGCATCACCCCCATGCCCCAGATACCCATCACTGAACCGCGGCTCTGCGGTGGGAACATGTCCATCATGATCGTCTGCGACAGCGGCCCCAACGCCGCGCCAAAGGCGCCCTGCAGCAGACGGAACACGATGATCTGATCGAGGTTCTGCGCGAGGCCGCAGAGCGCCGACGTCACCGTGAAGCCGGCCACCGCGACGAGAATGAAGCGCCGCTTGCCGAACCGCGATGCAATCCATCCCACCGGCGCGGTCATGATCGCCGACGCGATGATGTACGAGGTCAGCACCCAGGTGATCTGATCGCGCGACGCCGACAGGCTGCCCTGCATGTGCGGCAGCGCAACGTTCGCAATCGTCTGGTCGAGCGTTTGCATGAACATCGCCGCCATCGCGCACGCGACGGCGAGATTGCGCGCCGTGGTGGACGAGTACAGCGGGCCAGGCGCGGAAATCGTCGCGTCCATCGGTTACGTCAGCCGGTACCGAACTCTTGCCAGCGGCTACGGCCGGTGTCGATCGAGATGACCGCGCTCATGCCGGTGCTCAACGGCACATCGCACGAACTGCCTTCGAGATTGATCCGTACCGGAATGCGCTGCACGACCTTCACCCAGTTGCCGGAGATGTTCTCGGACGGCAGCGGCGAGAACGCGCCGCCGCTGGCCGGCGACACCGAGCCGACCGAACCGCGCCAACGGCAGTCGGGATACGTATCGATCTTCACGTCCACCTTCTGTCCCGCATGCACGATCGTGAGGTCGGTCTCTTTCATGTGCGCGTCGATCCAGAGATTGGTGTCGGAGACGAGGCCGACGGCGCTGGTGGTACTGAACGCCGACATCGCCGAGATGATCAGCGTGCCGGGTTGCAGCGAGCTGACCGCCGTGACGATTCCTGCGAACGGTGCGCGCACGACGGTGTGATCGAGCTGACGCTGCGCTTCGGCAAGCGCCGCCCGCGCTTTCATGACGTCCGGAAAATCCGCCACCGGAAGGTTCGGGTTGCCATTCAGCCGTGCCAACGTCGCGGCCGCCGCCTGATCGAGGGAATTCAACGTTGCCAGCGCCGAAAGATACGTCGCTTGTTGCTGGTCCCACTGCGTCTGCGCGATCGAACCCTGTTTGACCAGCGACGCGTATCGATCGAGCGTGGTCTTGGAGACGTCCAACATGGCTTGCTGCGCGCTCGTCTGCTGGATCGCCTTTCGGTAATCGGCTTTCAGCGATCCGACGGTCATCTCTGCCTGCAGTTCGGTGGCCTTCGCGTTCGCCAGCGCGATCTCGAAGGGTTCCGGATCGAGGCGAAACAGCACGTCGCCCGCGGCGACGCGTTGCCCTTCGTGAACCTCGACCGACTTCACCATGCCGGAGACATCGGTGGTGACGGTCAATTGCGCGGCTTTCACATACGCATCGTCGGTGCCGACGTAACGACCGCCGTTGAAATAAGCGATGGTGGTGCCACCGAGCACGATCAGGATTCCGCCGAGCATCAGTGCGCGGCGCAGGCCGCGCCTGTTTCGCGCCGGAGCCGCGGGCGCCGGGGGAGGCGCAGGTGCGGCGAGTGGCGGAGCAGCCACGGCTTCCCGTTCCGCGGGCAAATGGATCGGAACAGGTTGGGTCGGTGCGGTCGGGTTGGTTTTTGCCGCCGACATGTCAGCTATTCACCGCTTGAGCCGATCGCCGGCGCGACACCGCGCCAACACGGTCACTGAGGGGGTCCACCGCGGCGGTCATGTGCGCGCGCACAGCCAGTAGCGCGTCGACCATCGCTTCGCGAGCAGCGGCGCCGATGTGCGCGTCGATGTCATGGATCAACTCGCGGCGATACGCGCTGATCTCTTCGAGGATGGGCTGCGCCGGCGGCAGGTTGTGCAAACGCCAGATGCGGCGATCGTTCGGATCGGGTCGCCGCTCGAGCAGTCCGCGTTTCTCCAGACGGTCTACCAGGCGCGCCACGGTGATCGGCTCTACCTCGCAGATGGCCGCCAGCTCGCTCTGCGACAGTCCGGGCTGCCGTTCGACGCGGGCGAGGATGTGCCATTGCGCGCGGGTCATGCCGCGGGCGCGCGCCCGCTGGTCGAACTTCGTGCGCATGATGCGCGCGACGTCATATAGAAGTACGACCGGGTCCCGGTCGAGCGATTCGGTCATGAGGGCGGGTTTCCGTTCAAGTCTTTGCTGATCATAAGCTACGTTATGATCAGCATGGAAGCGAATTTCGCTACCGGAACTTCACCTTCGCGGTGCCGAACACCCGCGTCTCCATGGCCTGGTTCTTCACCGACACGTCGAGTTCGACGACGCCGGTATCGGTGTCTACATCGGTCACCACGGCCGACAGCACGCACGGCTCGTCGGCAATCAGCGGCGCCCGAAACACGGTGTCGATCCGCTCGACGTGCGCAGCGCTCGACCATCGATGGATCATCGTCGTCAGGAAGCCCATCGCCATGATCCCCGGCACAAGCGCACCGGGCAGGCCTTCTTTCCGCGCGCGGTCGTGGTCCTTGAAGCGGGCGCCGGCGCCCCAGCCCACCGCATCGGCGAACTGGCTGACCGACGCCAGCGAGGTATCGGGTTCGAAGGCCGGTAATTCGGCGCCGAATTCGACGTCGTCGATGCTGTTGATCGTCATGCTTCGGGTCTCTCGCGGATCACCATGTGCGAGTCGCTGGTGGCGAGGTGCTTGCCCGCCGCATCACGGATCTCCATGCGCGACACGAGGAAGATCATTCGCCCGGAGCGGCCGCTCTTCGCGTAGATGTCGTGCAGGTGCGTGCGGCCGTTCAGCGGTACGCCCGGCTTCACGGCGCCGAGACAGGTGACCGCTTTCCCGCCGTCCATCGGAATGCCGCCGAGTTCCGGAAAATGGATCGGCAAACGACGGCCGGCAGCGAGACTCGCGATGATCGCCGGCGACGCCTGAAAATCGGGATGCGATGGATCGGTCAATTCGGGTCGGGTCTCGCCGGACATCCGCGCCACCGTCAGCGCTTTATCGCGATCGATCACGAAGTTGGTGCTGTCGAATTCGAGGTTCAGGAACCGCGCCTTCAGTTCGTCTACATCGAGCATTGCTGCTTCTCCAGTCCTGTTCTCGACGCTCAGCCGTTCTTGTGCGCGTCGATCCGCTCGAACGCTGCGCGCGCAGAACGCATGCCTTCGACGGCGCGCGGGAAGCCGCCGTAGACGGTGAGTTGCACCATCACTTCTTCGACCTGTTCGCGCGTGACACCGTGGTTCAGCGCGCCCGGAACGTGAACCGCCAGCTCTTCGGCGCGCGCCAGAATTGCGAGGATCGCCACCGTCACCAGGCTGCGATCGCGCCGCGACAGCTCGTTCCGCGCCCACAGTTCGCCGAATCCCCAGTCGAACGCCAACTCGCCGACGCCGCCGAGCGCGGTCAGGAGACCCGCCCGCGCGACCGCCGGGTCCGACGACATGCGTCCGGCAAACAAGGTAGACAACACGTCGGTCGCATCGGACCAGCGCGCGGGATCGTCTTTCGGTTTCGCCTCTCCGCGTTCGGGCTGGCGCTCCACGCGATCGATCGCGCAGAACACCTCGTCGACGATTCGCGACGCCTGCATCGCCATGGGATAACCCGCGTAACCCGCCACCTGCAGGACGATCTCTTCGATCTCGGTGCGCGTTACGCCGTGTTGCAGCGCGCCGCCGACGTGACTGCGCAGTTCCTCGATCGAACCGATGGTGGCCAGGAACGTCACCACGATCAGGCTGCGATCGCGGCGCGACAGTTGCGGCCGCGACCACAGGTTGCCGAGCACGTGATCGACGGCAAACGTGCCGAGCGCGCCGTGACGCCGAATCATCGCCGTTGCCGCGCGTGCGGGGTCGTAGCTGCCGCCGCCGAGCGTGCGCAACAGATCGATGCCGTTGGCGCGGCGTTCAGATTGTTTACTCATGACTTTCTCCCGCGTAGAACTCTTTGTCGCCGGGATGATCTCACCCCGGCGCGGTCCACTCCATCGGACATACAGATGCCACCTCGAATCGTCGCCCGACAGCTGTCCCATCCGCAGGGATTTCTTGGCCGCATCATCCGGCTGTTGATGAACCGCACCAACGCACAGCTGAATGCGTTTGCGATCGGTCAGCTGCAGTTGAGGGCGACGGACCGCGTGCTCGAGATCGGGTTCGGCGGCGGCGCCACGCTGCCGAAGCTGCTCGCGGGCGCGGCCTTCGTGGCCGGCGTAGACCGATCGCTCGACGCGGTCGAATCCGCGCAGTCGCGTTTTTCCAAGGCGGCCGGGCGAACCGACTTCCGGCAAGGCAACGTCGAAGCCATTCCGTTCGCCGACGCATCGTTCGACAAAGCGTTCACGGTGAACACCGTGTACTTCTGGACCTCGCTGGACGCCGGCTTCGCCGAGATTCACCGCGTGCTGTTGCCGGGCGGCCTGGTGGTAGTCGGATTTCTTCCGAAGGAATCGATGGATCGCCTCGATTTCCCTACCGACATCTTCACGTCACGTTCGCCGGAAGACCTGCTCGCGTCGCTCGCGCGCACCGGTTTCGCGAATGCCCGGATCGAGCGACCGAATCCGTCGACGCCCTGGAACGTCGTCGTCGCGTCGCGATCTTCCGGCAGACAGGGGACCAGCACATGACACCGGACACAGGCGATCTCGCAATCGACTTTACGCTGCGCGATTCGACGGGCGCGGAGCGCAGCCTCGGCTCGCTCGTCGCGAACGGGCCGTGCGTGCTGGTCTTTTACCGCGGCCACTGGTGACCGTACTGTCTCCGTCAGTTGGCGGAGTACGGACGCAACGAAGCGGCGATCGGCGCAGCGGGTGCTTCGCTCGTCGCGCTATCGGTCGACGCACCGGAGCGTTCCGAAGGTGTGCGGCGCGAACTCGGGTTGTCGTTCCCGATCCTCTGCGACACCTCGCGCGCGGTGGTGCGCGCGTGGGATCTATATAACTCGCGCGAGATGGGCGGCATCGCGATTCCGGCGGTGTTCGTGATCGGACCCGATCGGCGCGTTCGTTACCGTTCGATCGACAGCACGCGCGACCGCGTGAGCACGGACGGCGTGCTGGGATTTCTGCTCGGCAGCGCGCCGATCGAACGCACACGGATCCGCGCGGGACTCAGGGAATTTGCGCGCGCATTGTCCAACTCGATTCGACGCGGCCCGAAGACGCCGCAGAAATGACCATCACGCCGATCGCAACGATTCGATGACGCGACCGATGATCGTGTCGGTCGTCTCCGCCGAGGTGTCGGCCTCGACGTCGTACCGGCCGACCGCGCGTCTCGCGGCCATCCCTCGTCCCAGCCCTTGCGCGGTTGCCACGCGCTCTTGCTCACGCTCATCGAGTACCGCGACCGGTGCAGTCAACCTGACCCAGCAGCACCGAACGGCGCCCAACGAGTCCGACCAGTCACGCCAATCGGCGTCGTCGTAAACGATCGTCTCGCAGATGACGCTCACGCCCGAAGTCACCACGGCCGCGACGGACCTATGAAACGCAGAGAGCACGCGGCGACCGTCGGAACCGAGTTCGAGTTCGAGGCTGCCATCCGGACGGCGTGCATAAACGAAGCCTTGCGCGGCATTTCGACCGCGATAGTCGCCCCACGCGATCCACGGGCGCGGCAGCGAACGGGCGAACACGTCGAGCTCGATCGCGAGCCATAGTTCGCCGCTGCGCGTGAGTTCCTTCTGCAGCGCCTGGGTGACGGTCGATTTGCCGACTGCGGCCGGACCGGTGACGACGATCAGCTTGCCAAGAGCCATCGCGATCCCCTCAACAGTATGGTTAGACCGTGCGACAGCGCCGGCACCACGACGTATCCGTCGACGGCGTCGCCGAAGATGCGCATCGACGCGCCGATCGCGTACAGACCACAGACATAGAGACAGATCAACGAATCGAGCGCGTCTTCGTTCGCTTTGAGCGCACCGCCTCTGAGCTGCATGATCGTCGACGGTTGCAGATAACCCTCGAACGATGAAGGAATCTCCAACTCGAGAACCGTCGATTGTTCCAGCTTCCGCAGCAGCGACGCCAGCGCAACCTGGCCGCCCCTCTTCGAGTCGACGTTGCCCTTCTTGTACGGCAGTCGGTGCGGAAGATCGAAAATCTCGATCAGCGCAGGATGCGGATAGATCTCGATCTGGAATCGATCGACGTTCGCCGCGCCGAGATGCCGATAGCCGGCGTCGTGAAGTTGCCGCGACAACGCAACGACGGCGGCCTGCGGATACAGCGTTCTGTTCGAGGTATGGCAGCCCGCGTGCTTCGCTGCATACACCTTCGACAGCGCCTTCTCGCACTCGCGCCGGCCCGTCTGGTTTTCGATGATCAACGGT
>CAWBBR010000030.1:0-22387 GCA_963787045.1 uncultured Gammaproteobacteria bacterium
GGTCGCGGTTCTCAAAGAGGTGGACGAGTGCGCTACACGTGGGACCGGCCTTATGAAGTAGACGGCAACAAATTCACGCGGCGCTTCTGGGCCGATGTAACGCCATATGAAATCGGCGCTGCAGCGACCGCCCGGTCATATGCCGTGCAGCAGGTGCCGCATTGACGTTCACGGCGTCAGCACGATTCGCCTGCGGGCATCTTCGACGAGCCACGCGTTCGCGACATCGGCCAGCGGGATCTGCTCGGTCGCGATCTCGAATCCGGCAGACGGCGCGGCCAGCAGCACCCCTTTGATTGCGTCGAACAGTCTGGGAAACGGAATGCTGCCGATCCCGCTGCCCATCAGTTGCAACGCCGACGAGCGTAGTGCCGCGCCAGACAGATCGATGTTCGCGCCACCGATGGATCCGATCTGCACGAAACGGATCGGAACCGCCTCGGGGCCGGCCTTTGCAGCGGCAACCAACAGCGTCTCGGCGCTGGGTCCCCACAGGTAGTCGAGCACGACGTCGACACCGCTTCGAAACCGATCCATGAACGCCCGCTCGAGCGCGTCTCTGCCCTGCGTCAGCTCTATGATCTCGTCAGCGCCGAGACGCCGGAGGTCGTCGAACGCCTGAGTTTGACGTCCGGTGGCGATGACCTTTCGAGCGCCGAGATGCTTCGCAATCTGCACCGCGAGGCGACCCGACGTGCCGGTGGCGCCGTTGACGAGCACGACTTCACCCGCGGTCAATTTCGCGCGCTCGACCAGTGCTGCCCACGACGACATGCCCGGAATCGCCATGGCCGCTGCGGCGACGTCTTCCAGACCATCTGGGATTACGAAGCTGCGGCGATCGTCCACGAGGCATGCCTCGGCCATTCCGCCGTACGGTGCCTCTGGCAGGATGAAATAGACGCGCCCTCCATCTTCGGTGGTTCCGGTCCCATCGATGCCAGGTATGAAAGGCAGCCCGCCCGCGGAGCTGTATGCGTGCCCGACGCACGCCCTTTCTCGTCACGTGACTGATCGACGATGCGGTTACACGAATGACGCGTTTGCCGGGTGCGCACACAGGATCTGGAAATCGCCATAGGCCGGCGATTGCCCCGCTTCGACTACGATCGCGGCTTTCATATACGTCGAACTCTCTGGCGGCAGCGCCTGGCAACAATAGGTGTATTATGCGCACATATCGCGACTTGAAGAAGCCATGAAGCGAGTCACTTCGCAGTTGCGCGAGGCGCTGCTCGATCTCACCGGCGTTCTCAACAGACCGCAGCCCGACGCGGCGCTGATCGTGCGCGCCGGTATCAATCTCGACCGCGCGCTGTTTCCGTTGCTGGTGCGCGTCGAACGAAGAGGACCGCTGGCGATCGGGGAACTCGCAGAACTTGCGGACGCGACTACACCACGGTGAGTCGACAAGTCACGAAGCTGAGGAAATGGGTCTCGTCGTTCGACAGACCAACGAGAACGATGCTCGAATCAAGCACACCGTGATCACCGAGAAAGGCCGCGCGATGACGCGCTCCCTGGATGACGCACGACAGAAGATCGTGACGTCGCTGCTCGCGGAGTGGGAGCAGGGACGTAGTGGCGGAGCTGGCGCGCCTTCTGCGCAAACTCGCCGACGACGCGCTCAGGTTTGTGCGGGAAGAGAAGTCCCGGTCGTGATCGTCCGGGGTCTTTTTCCCGACATCAGCAACTATCGGCCGATATGTGATCCAGTCGCAATGACTCGTCGGTCCGCGGCGCGGAACCGGCGTGACGATTCCGGATGCACTGACATCATCGATGCCACCGATCGACACGCGACGGGACGGCCGTACAACGGTGTTGGGCCTCCTGGTGCTGCTTCCGCGCTCGCGCTCGCTCATTCGCCGCAACCGACGCATCCTGCACACAGCCGATCCGTCCGCCGGACAAGAACGACTCGGACGTTGGAATCGCTTCATGGATCAGGTGGACGTCTATCGGGACTGCATGAGCAAATTCATTGCCGAGAACAACCGGCCGCGGATCGCCACCGCGCGGCCGCAAACGCGGCCACCGTGGATGGAATGCGTTCGTGCACGGTTCGTTGAACGTGCCTGAGGATTCGCCGTGCCGCCACCGGCTAAGGAAGCGAACTAGGGCCGCGGCGGCTTCGATACGTCAGGATTTCTCCGGCGTCGAAGGCAACAACGCCGACATGAAGCGCTGCTGCGCCGCTACCCGTTCCGGATCCGCTTCGCCGAACGAATCGAGCAACTCGCCGACGCGCTGCTGTGCGGCGTCTTTCATCTCCGGATGCGGGAACAGATAGAACTGATCCGTTTTGATGCCGTGTACCACGAGATCGGCGACCTCCGCCGGATCGATACCGGTGTTCATCGCGAGATTCATCATTTCGCTGTGCGCCGCGGCGGCTTCTTGCGCCGTCTTCTCCTTCACGTCGAATTGCTCGGGTCGCGTGCGTTCGCTCTCGAGAATGCGCGTGCGCACCATGCCCGGACACAACACCGAAACGCCGATGCCGTGAGGCGCCATGTCCTTGCGCAGCGCCTCGCTCATGCCCAGCACGGCGAATTTGCTGGTGTTGTACACGCCGAGGCCCGGCGACGTCGTAACGCCGGCCATCGACGCGGTATTGACGACGTGGCCGCCTTCGCCGTGCTTCTGCATGCGCGAAAGAAACGTCTGCAGGCCGTTGATCACACCGCCAACGTTCACGCCCATCACCCAATCCCAGTCGGCGTACGTAACGGCATCGAGCGCGCCGCCGCGGTAAACGCCGGCGTTGTTGCACAGCACGTGCACGTTGCCGAGTTCCGCCGTCACCTTGCGCGCAACCGCCTCGTATTGCGCGCGGTCGGTGACGTCGAGCTGTACCGCAAGCACACGTGCGTTACTGCCCGAAAGCGCCGCCTTCGCTCGCGCGAGCGCCTCAGCATCGACGTCGGCGATCACCACGTTCACGCCTTCGTTCAGAAACGCCTGCGCCATTGCGAATCCGATGCCGCTCGCGCCGCCGGTGATGAACGCATTCTTTCCTGTGAGATCCTGCACGCCTGCAACTCCTGCGTTACTTGACCGAGATACCGCCGTCTACGGCAACCACTTGTCCGGTGATCATCCGCGCCTTGTCCGAGGCGTAGAACACCGCGAGGTTACCGATGTCTTCCGGCGTTTGCTCGCCGCCCAATCGGCGTCTGCGCGGCCACCATCGCTTCGAATACCTGCCGCTCGGTCATGTTCGCAAACCCGGGACTGCGCTCCTTGATGCGTGCAGCCAGCATTTCCCACGCGCGCGTCCACAGGAGCCCGGGGCAAATGCAGTTCACACGGATGCGGCGCGGTGCGAGTTCCATCGCCAGCGTGCGCGTGAGATGAACGACGCCGGCCTTAGCCGCGCCGTAGGCCGGCAGTTGCGGCGTCGGACCGAGCGCCGCAATCGAGGCGATGTTCACGATGCTGCCGTTGCCTTCGATGTGCGGCGCCACTGCCGCTGCAGAAGAGAACGCCGTTCGCAGGTTCGACACGAGCTGCGCGTCCCACGCGGCGTCGCCCATCGACAGCAGCGACTCGGCTTGCGCCGCCTCTTCGAATGCGAGCACGGGTCCGCCGATTCCGGCGTTGTTCACCAGCACGTCGATGCGACCATGCAACGCGAGCACGTGTTTGGCAGCCTGCGCCATCGACCGTTGATCCGCCGCATCGGCAATGACTCCCGATACCTTGCCAGCTATGCCCGACGCGGTTTCGTCGAGCGGCGAGCCGTCGAGATCGCGTGATCACCACCTTCGCGCCCTCGTTGGCGAAGCAACGCGCGATGCCGGCGCCGATGCCATTCGGACGCCCCGCGCCGGTTATCAGCACGACCTTGTCTGCCAGACTCATACCCCGCCCTCCCGTTGCTTCTCCGATGCTGGGTCAGGCTAACGTCGCCGGCAGCGCTCGACAACGTCGATCGGTAACGCCAGCATCTCTTTTCAACCGAAACGAGGAAATGAGCGATGCGATTCGGCATGCTGTATGAACTGCAACTTCCGAAGCCCTGGCACAAAGACAGCGAGCAGCGGCTCGTCGACAACGCGATCGAGCAATGCGTGCTCGGCGACGAGCTCGGCATCGACTACGCCTGGTCGGTCGAGCATCACTTTCTCGAGGAATACTCGCACTGCTCCGCGACCGAGGTGTTCCTCTCCGCCATTGCCGCGCGTACCCAGCGCATCAAGATCGGTTTCGGCATCCGCCAGGTGATCTCCTACTACAACCACCCGGCGCGCACGGCCGAAGCCGTCGGCATGCTCGACCTCGTTTCTTCACGGCCGCGTCGCAGTTCGGCATCGGCGAAGGCGCAACGCGCCTCGAACTCGGCGGCTTCGCCATTCCGGCCAAACGCAAACGCGCGATGAGTCTCGAAGGCGCGCGCGAAGTGGCCGACATGATGGTGATGGAACCGTATCCCGGCTACGAATGCGAAGACTGGTCGTTGCCGTGCCGCAACGTGCTTCCGAAGCCGATCCAGAAGCCGCATCCGCCGATGTGGATGGCGTGCACGAATCGCGACACCATCAAGGTCGCGGCCCAGAACGGCCTCGGCGTTCTCGCGTTCAGTTTTCTCGACCCCGAGGAAGCGAAAACCTGGAGTTCGATTTACTACGACACCATCAAGTCCGAGGAATGCGTGCCGACTCGGGCACGCGGTGAACGCGAACATCGCGATGGTCTCCGCGTTCTCGCTGCACGACGATCACGCGGAAGCATCGCGTCGCGGGGAAGACGGCTTTCGCTTCTTCGAATACGCCGTCGGCGCACTGGTAACTGACGACGTGGTACCGGGGCGCAGCCGGCTATGGGAACAGTTCGAAGCGCGCAAGGCAGCGCGATCCCGCGGCCAACAGGTGGTGGATGCCGGCTACGGCGGCGTGGCCGCAAATCCGGAGCGCAGCATGACGCGCTCACCCGGCATCGGCACACCGGACGAATTCAGAACGCACATGCACGGATTCGCCGACGCCGGCGTCGATCAGGTGATCTTCCTGCAACAGGGCGGCAAGAACCGCCACGAACACATCTGTGAGAGCCTCGAACGCTTTCACGACGACGTGCTAGACGACTTCGCTGAGGGGCGGGAGGGGCGAGAACAACGCAAGGCCGAAGAGCTCGCACCGTACATCGAAGCGGCGCTGATGCGTCGAAAGCACCGAGCGCCGCTGAAGGACAGCGAAATACCCATCGTTCCGGCGTCGCGTCCGAAGCCCGTTGCTTCGTAGCACACTCAGTGCGAAAACAGCGCAATCAGAATGATGATGGGAATGGGCACACCGAGAAAGAACAACAGTATCGAACGCATCGCGTTTTCTCCGAAGAAGGCTTAGTGATTCACAGGTCGCGCTGTGCGGCCGCCCACGGTCGCGGCCAGACTCGAAACGAACGCACCGATCAGCAGCGAGATGAACAGCCACAGCGCGGCGTAACTCGACGCTTTGCGCGCGGTATCAGCCGCTGCCTTGGTGGCGTTGGCCGTCTCGTGCACCTTGGCCTGCATGCGCGCGTACGTGTCGGCCACCCGCTTCTCGGCGTCTTGCTGCGACAAACCGGTTCGCTGGGCTACGACTTGTCCGAGGTATCGAACGTCGTCTGCCGGCAGAGAATCCGCACCTGCGTTCGCGGTAAAGATGCGGACTACTTCGGCCGCCGGTGGCGGTGCAGCTTCCGCAGCGGGCGCGGCACCAGGTGCAGCGGGTGCTGTGCCGGTGCTGGTGACGTCTGCTCGGAACAGTGAATCGACGAAATAGCCCGTCTGCGATGTTTCATCGCCGTTCTTTGCCGAATCCGCGGCGACGCCTGCAGCGCCTCCTGCCGCAGCAGCAACCGCGCCGCCGGCCGCGGTGGCGCCCGCTTGCACGCCGGTACCGACGATCGATCCGATCACCGAACTCAGCAGCGCCGCAGTTGCAAGAGAGGCGACCGCCCACGCGAGAAAGCCATGGGCTGTATCGCGGAAATAGACCTCGTCAGTGTGTACCGAGATCCACCGCGTTCTGAGCCGGCCGGCGAGATAGCCGCCCATCCCCGACGCCGCGATCTGCGTGAATGTGACCCACAGAATCGTCGACAGACCGAAAGTCGCGGCACTCACGCCGACCTGCGACCACGGAGAAACGGACGATAGCCCCAGTCCAACGCCGAGAATCAGCAGGATCAACGATAACGCTGCAGCTCCCGCGGCACCGGCGAGCACCGCGCCCCAGGACACGCCGCTCGCGGTGCCTGCGACTCGATCCGAAGGTGCACTGTCGAAGGCCAGATCGGAAGTAGGTGATCTAGAGAGGACACTCATGGTCGTTCGTTCCGGACGGGTAATTGAATGCAACCCTATGCGCCCGTGAACGGAACGAATGCCGGACGCACGAACGAGCCACCGTCGGCTGCGTCCTACGCAGTTGAGCGGCAACGCCTTAACAAAACCGTTGGCCGCTTACGGTCCAGCGCTCCTTAGCTGTCAATCGCGCGTTCGCGCTGCTTTTCACGCAGCAGCTTGGCCAGGCCGATCGAACCGAGCAGATAGTGGAACGCCGACCATACGAAGATCGAGAGCGTCACGAGGATGCCTTGACGGGTTCCGATTGCGGTTGCTTGCGCACAGGCCGCGACGAGGTTGGGGCTCGCACCTTCAGGAGCGACACCACCGGGACAACTCTGCAGAAAGTGCGAAGCATCGGCCGGGCCGGGTCCCGTGGAGGTGAACGTCGCAATCGTCGCGGCAATCGGACCAAGACCGTCTGCATGGTTGAAATGGAAGTTCGTGAGCTGATCGATCAGCCAACCGACGAACGGCGGACCGCCACCGAGTGCGATGAGGTTCAAGAAGAAGAACAGCAGCGCCGTCGTCGTAGCGCGTCGCCTGAGGTCGGTCACATTCTGAATCACACCAAACGTCGGGCCGAGATAGGTGTAGTGGAATATCCCGGGAATGAACATCAGCGCAACAGCGTAGTGCCAGTCGTTCTGCAGATACGCGATCGTGTACGTCGGCGCCGCAATGGATAAACCGATCGCCGGAACGAGCGCGTACGCCGCCAGCGTGCGCTTGCTCAGCCAGTCCGTCAGATAGCCGCCGATCAGCGTGCCGGCGCCGGTCGAGACGCCACCGACCAGACCGCCGACGAGCCCCACCGTTGCCAGGTCCAACCCGAACTGACGCATGAAATAAGGCGCGGAGAACGCGCCGATGCCGTAGTCGGCGAACGACGTGAGGGTAATGCCCACCATGAAGTGAAACACCGGCCACCTGCCGAATAGCGACTTTGCCACCGCGAACAACTCGCGAAATTCGTCCTGGAGCGAGAACGTCGGTGCCGGCGGCGACAACGGCAACGCGGGATTCACTACACGATCGGCATAACCGCGCGGCGGATCCTTGATGTAAACCTTGATCGCGAGCGCCACCAGCACACCGGGGAGCCCGACCAGTACGAACGCCCATCGCCATCCGAACGTTTGCGCGATCCAGCCGCCCGCGATCGAACCGATCATTGCTCCGAGCGGAATGCCGAACGCATACACGGCGAGCGCCGACGCGCGGCGGCCCGCTTCGAAGTAGTCGGAAATGAGCGAATGCGCGGCCGGCGACAGACCGGCCTCGCCCACGCCGACGCCGGCGCGATACAGCAGCAGTTGCGTGAAGGTCTGCGCAACTCCACACAGGCCGGTAAACGCGGACCAGATCACGATCGCGATGGAGATGATGTTGACACGGCTCCAACGCTCGGCGAGCCGCGCGATCGGCACCCCGAGCGTGGTGTAAAGCAGCGCGAACGCCAACCCACCGAGAATGCCGAGTTGTGCATCGGACAACTTGAGATCGACCTTGATGGCCTGCCCGATGGTCGAGATGATCGTGCGGTCGATGAAGTTCAGCGTGTACGCCATCACGAGGAGACCAAGCACCGTACGCTTGTATGTTTCTCCGAAGACCGGCGCGAGGGGCGCCGCTGCGCCCCTCTGTAAGTTCGTCATGTATTGATCCCCGACATTTGCTAGCGTGCGTTCGCGCCAGCTCTTTTTTCTAGTGCATACGCGCGCGCGTTAAGAAACACGCCAGCGGCGCCTAGTCAACAGGACTATGAGCGATGAGCGCTCGGCGCATCATGACTCGAAGCGGCGGCCGAACAGAAGCGAGTCGTCAGGCCATCGCGCAAGCCGCCTTGAAATGCAGCACTGTGCGGGATGAAAGTGTGAACCGGGCCGACGATCAGTACACCTTGATCACCCTGGCGACGACGAGGCGTATGACCATCATGTCGAGTTCCGTACGCCACTGCTCGATGTCTTTCTCGGCCTGCTCGCGCGATCGATAACGAAGCGTGACACTGCGCAGCCAGCGATAACCGTCGTCCTCTTCCGCGGTGCAATCGCCTTTGAACAGGTAGCCGGCTGCAGTGTCGCTGTTGGCCCCTTCGCCGCCGCCGATGCAGATCGACGCCTTCGAGTTTGCCTCGATGAAATCGACCTTCCTCGTGTTGCGGTCGCTGATCATCACGATGTCGTCACCGTCGACCGCGTACCAGAGCGGTACCGTGTGCGGATAACCATTGCGATCGATCACGCTGAGCCGCGCGACGTGCGGTGACTCGAGAAACGTGCGGACTTCGGGCTTTAGCATCGGTGTTCCTTTGGGCGATTCGGCTGTCATTCGGCGGCCGCTTGCCGCCACGGAGTTTCCTTGCGGATGTACTGCACGCTGGCGCACTCCCGTTTGAAGTCGTAGGGCACGTCGTCGGCGCAATCGGGCCACTGATCAGTCGTCATCCAGAACTCGACCAGGCCCAGACGCGCACACAGGCGCGCAAAGCGCGGGTCGTTGCGAAGTTCCGGCATTCCGTGCTGAAACAACAACGACGTGCGATACCCGTCCGGCCCAATGATGTCGTCGCCGCCACCGGCCGGACCGAGGCACTTGCCGATATGGGACGTTAAAGGGCGCAGCGGTTACCGCACAAGCTCGACCGTCGAGGTCGAGCCTTCGATTTCTGTGACGAAGGTAGCGCCGTGTCCACGCCCTCGAACACCGACACGCCAACGCGCCTCGCCGATTCTTGGAGCAACGCGCTTGCAAGCGTTGGTGGGTCATGACGGGCATCGGCATGATGAAGTACCTGTTCCTCGTGATCGGCGCGGCGCTGCTCACGGCAGGCGTCGTGTCGGCGAGGAACACCCAGACGTTCATCGCCGAGTCTGCCGCCGCGCCCGGCACGGTGATCGACATGGTGCGTCGGCAATCGAGCGATTCGGACACTTACGCACCGGTGGTCAGGTTCGTTACGCAGCGCGGCGAGGCGATCGAGTTCACGTCCAACAGCAGCAGCAACCCACCCAGCTACGGTACCGGCGAGCGCGTGGAAGTTCTGTACCGACCGGTTGCACCGCACGACGCGAGGATCAACGCCTTCGGATCGCTGTGGGCGAGTTCGCTCGTCCTCGGCGCGCTCGGCTCGATCTTCTTCGCAATCGGCGCCGGCATCATCCTGGTCGCGGTCTTCCAGGCCCGCAAAGCCGCCGATCTGATGCGCAACGGCAAGCGACTGCTGACCACCGTGCAGCGCGTCGAGCTCAATCAGAACCTGGAAGTGAACGGCAGACATCCGTATCGCGTCTTCACGCAATGGCAGAACCCGGCGACGGCCGAGAAGCGCATCTTCAAGAGCAGCAACGTCTGGTTCGATCCATCGGCTTACCTGAACGGTCGCGACGTCGCTGTCTTCGTCGGACGCGGCGATCCCGACCGCTACTACGTCGATCTGTCGTTCCTGCCCGAATCCGCGAAATAGCTCGTCGTTCCGTTCGTCGTTCCCGGCCGGCATTGATACGCTAGCGGGATGCATACCTTTGCAGCCTCGTTAGTTGCGCTTCGGCGTGTTCGAGCGGCACTCGTCGCCTGTGCGCTGCTGGCGGCGGCCGCGGCGGCGGCGGAACCGCGCTGGGCCGAACTGAATCGCGAAGCGCGTCTGGCGGTCAATGCGGGCGACTATCCGAAGCTGCGCACGACGCTCGCCGAACTCGAACCGCTGATGCCCGGCAACGTGCGGGTCGTATACAACACGGCCGCGGCGGCCGCGCATCTCGGCGACATACCCGCTGCGTTTGCGGGCCTCGACGCACTCTGCAACATGGGGCTCGTGTTCGACCTCGGATCCGACGCCGATTTCGATTCGTTGCACGGCACGCCGCGATACGAAGCGGCGCTGCAATGCATGACGCGCAACGCGCAGCCCATAACGCACGCTCATCCATGGCGCGCGCTCGACGAGCCGGACCTCTTGCCTGAAGACGTCGCCTACGATCCCACGTCGCAGCTGTTGTTCGTCAGCAGCATCCGGAAGAGCAAGATCATCGATTCCAATGGGCGACTGTTCGCCACCACCGATTTGCCGGTACTGGCGCTCGCGGTCGACGACAAGCGCCGCACGCTATGGGCGACGATCGGATGGCTACCGCAGTGCGAGAGTTGTGCCGCGAGCGACGAACGCAAACCTGCCTGGGCTCGTTCCATAACGACGTTGCTCGCATTCGACATCGACTCGCAACGGATGACGCGCCGGGTCGATTCACCGATCGGGGGGTTGCTCGGCGACATGACGATCGGCAGTGCAGGCGACCTCTACGTCTCGGACAGCAAGTCCGGCGCCGTATTCCATCTCGCTCGCGACGCATTGCAGCCCGAGCGGATCGATCCGCCCGGAGAGTTCGCATCGCCGCAGCAACCCGCGTTATCGGCGGACGAATCGACGCTATACGTCGCCGACTACCTGCGCGGAATCGCGGCCATCACGCTCGCTACCCGCTCGCTCGTGTGGTTGCAGCCCGGTGCAGGCATCGCGCTCAGCGGCATCGACGGACTGAAAGTCCACGGCGACTCGTTCATCGCGGTCCAGAACGGCACCACGCCGGCGCGCATCGTTCGAATGTCGTTGGACTTGAAGCAGTTCGAAGTGCTCGAAGCGAACTGGCCGGGTCTCGGCGAACCGACGCATGGAACGCTGATCGGCAATCGCTATCTGTTCGTGGCGAACACCGGCTGGCCGGAATACGACGACAGCGGCAAGAAGCGCGACGGCAGCGCGCCGGTCGTCTCGTCCATCCACGAGATCGAGCTAGAATCCCAATAGGAATCCGTTCATGTCGAACTACGTCAAAGACAAAGTGATCGTCGTCACCGGCGCAGCGAGCGGCTTCGGTCGGCTCGTCAGCGAAAAAACCGCGAGTCTCGGCGCTAAAGTGGTCTGCGCAGACATCAACGCCGCGCAACTCGACGCGGTCACGTCCGCCATCGTCGGCGCCGGCGGTGTTGCTGAAGGCGTCGTCACAGACGTCACTCAACTCGAACAGATGAACGCGCTGGCGCAACGCGCGGTGCAACGCTTCGGCCGCATCGACGTGCTCGTGAACAACGCCGGCGTCATGCCCCTCGCGTTCTACGCCGATCACGCACAGGCGAGCGCGGCGTGGAATCGCTGCATCGACATCAACATCAAGGGCGTGCTCAACGGCATCATCGCCGTGCACGACGTGATGATCGCGCAAGGCCGCGGGCACATCGTCAATCTGTCGTCGATCTATGGGAACTTTCCGGTCGTCGGCGCCGGCGGTGTACGGCGCCAGCAAAGCCGCCGTGAACTTTCTATCGGAATCGCTGCGCATGGAATCGCAGGGCAAGATCAAAGTAACGATCGTGAAGCCGACAGGTGTGCCTGGCACCGGACTCGGGTCGGGCATCGTCAATCAAGCCGCGATCGTCGGCATCCTCGGCCACAACGCGCCGCGCTATCTGCAGACGATGCAGGCGCACGCGGCCGGCGAGTTGCCGCCGGAATTCTCCGATTCGAATCACATCGAGTACTACGCGCTCGAACCGCAGTTCCTGGCCGACCAGATCGTGTACGCGATCAATCAGCCTTGGGGCGTGTCGATCGGCGACATTACCGTGCGCGCTTCGGGCGACGGCTACATCCTCTAGCCAACATATGCCCATGCAGGAAGCGACTGTCTACTCGGAACGGCTCGGCGCAATCAGCGACGAACAGTTTCGTGCAGTCGCGGAACGATTGCAGATCGGTCGATTCGTGAAGGCCGCCCCGACGACCAGCGGTTTGTTCGGGCAGAACGTCTTCGTCACCACCACCGAAGGCGAGTTCGCGCCGCGCGGCGCGCCGCATTGGGTGAAGGACATGCACGACACGCAGTACCGGCCGGAAGACCGCTGGCAGTTCTCCAAGGAGAAATACTTCGCCGAACAGTTGCACGCGCGTACTCCATGCCGGTGCCGTGGCCGATGCTGCACGACGAGACGTACGACCTTCTGGGCTGGCCCTATCTCGTAATGCCGCGAATGCCGGGTACGTGCTTCGACGAACGCAACATCCGCAAGGCGCTGGCGCCGGAAGACCGACGCAGCGTGGCCGTCGCGTTGGGCAACCACGCTGGCCGACGCGCAACGCCTCACCTCGCCGTTCCCCGGCGATTTCGGAACCGCGTCCATCGCGCTGGAACCCTATCCAGTCGGCGCCATCCAGCACGTCGCCGACGAAACGCACGCGATCGCCAATCAGGCTGCCCAGCACGGCAACATGACCGACGACGATTTCGCGTGGATCGGCGCGGCCGCTGCGCGCGCACTCGCGGTCGCCGCCGCGGCCGAACACGTTCGTGCACTGCGACTACAAGCTCAACAACCTGACGGTCCTGAAAAGCGGCGGCGAGTGGCGAGTGAGCGGCCTGTTCGATCTGCACGAAGCGCAATTCGGCGACGGCGCGCGCGACCTTGCGCGGCAAGGTTGCAGCTACCTGGATACAGACCCCGAACTCGCGAAGGTGTTTTTCGACAGCTACCTGCACCACGTCGCCGACCGCGCACCCATCGCAGAACTGTTGCCGCTCTACGTCATCAGCGACCGCATCAAGTTCTGGCAGTTCTTTTCGCAGCCGAACACGCGCGCCGCGTGGACCGTCGGCAAGACGTTTCGCGGGCTGGGCCGAACGCTATGTAGAGGGCGTGCTCGGGTTGGTGTGAAGATGTACCGAAGCCGCCAGGAACGACGAGATCGATCGCGTAACTCTTGTCCGGTGCGGCGTCTTTTTCAAACGGTCTCGCGAGTCGAGCGTCTCAATCGACTCTCACCCGCGCGCACCGCCATGAACTTCAGTTTGACCGCGCCCGGACTTCCCGGCGAACATCCTTTTCTCTGATACAGCCACGTACTCAGGTTCTGCGGTCATCTGAGCGACATGGACGGGACGGGCTTGCTCCCAACGGAAGCCCGTAGTCGGATTTCCGTCCAGCACGATTTCAAACTCGTCTTTGACTCGCAGTGAGAGTTCGCCCGTCGTCCGCTGCCGTCAGTTGTGGCACAGACATCGATGCGTTCTCGGTCCGCACGCAACAGGAATGCGGATACGACGAGCGCAGCGAGCGAAGCGAAGCATCGACGCCATGTTTTCATTCGACCGGGTCGAACCGCCGTCGAACCTCGTCGCACTTCGAATGGCGGAAGCGTTGCGCTAAAAGGCTGAACTAGTGTTCGTGAAGATCGATGCGCTCGACCAACGTCACCACCAAACGACTGCAAGCGCAGTCAGCATCGTCGATCGGCACGACGCGGAGAGTACGTGGTCGACCCGCGAAACGGTCGGAAAACCTCCGGCGGCAACAAATCCTTAGGCCGCTCGACTGTAGATACGCGGACTTAGACCGCCTTACGTTTCAGCGCTAGACTCGACTTACCGTTACCGACTTTCACGATGTGATCGCGCTGCTCGAAGCCCATCGCGCCGGTCTTTGAGCCGCGAACACTGGTCGCGCAATATCGTTGCGGGCGCGGTCGTCGGTGTAGTGGCGTTGCCGCTCGCCATGGCATTCGCCATCGCATCCGGCGCAAACCCGAGCAAGGCATATACACCGCCATCGTCGCGGGTGGTGTCGATCTTCGGCGGCAGCCGTGCAGATCGCGGCCGATGCGCGTTCATCGTCATTCTCGGCATTACCGCCGAACACGGCATGGCGGGATTGCAGGTTGCGACGATGTTTGCCGGCGTGATCCTTGCGCTGCTCGGCACCGCACCTCGGCGCGATCATCAAGTTCATTCCCGATCCGGTCGATCGTCGGCTTCACCGCCGGCATCGCGGTGATCATCTGGACCGGCGAGTGGAAAGACTTCTTCGGCCTGCAAGGCGTGGTGGCCAGCATTTTCACGAGAAACTGCTCAGTGCGATCCGTGCGTTCCCCGCGCTTCATCTGACGACCACGGCGCTGGGCGCACTGACGCTCGCGATCGTCGTCGCCACGCCGCGCGTGCCGGGTCTGAAGCGTCTGCCGGGGCCGGTCGTCGGCCTCGCGGTCGCGACCGTGCTCACCGGTATGTTCCATCATTCCCGACGGCGTGGCCACCATCGGCTCCGCGTTCGGCGGGATTCCGCGCAGCCTGCCGGCGCTGCATCTTCCGGATTTCGCGTCCGTGCATCCATCGAGCCGGTCGGTCCGGCGTTCACGATCGCAATGCTCGGTGCGATCGAGTCGTTGTTGTCGGCGGTGGTCGCCGACGGTATGGCCGGCACGCGTCACGACTCGAATCAGGAACTCATCGGCCAAGGCATACAAACGTAGTGGCGCCGTTGTTCGGCGGATTCGCAGCGACGGCGCGATCGCCCGCACGGCCAAGAACATCCGCAACGGCGGCAGCGCGCCGATCGCCGGCATCGTTCACGCGCTGACGCTCGTGATCGTCATCGTCGTGCTGGCGCCGCTGGCCGTGCACATTCCGCTCGCCGCGCTCGCCGCCATCCTGTTCGTCGTCGCATGGAACATGAGCGAAGCGCGACTTCGCGCAATGGTCGCGCGAGCGCCCACTGCCGACGTGATCATCCTGCTCGTCACGTTCTCGCTCACCGTGTTCGTCGACCTCGTCGTGGCGGTGAACGTCGGCGTCATTCTGGCGATGCTGCACTTCTGGCGCATGCGAGCAGCGTGGAAATTCACGAGCAGTCGGCCGCCAACTGAGCCAGGAAATCGAACATCGCGGCATTGTGCTGCCGTCAGGCGTGCTGGTTTATGCCGTGGAGGGTCCGTTCTTCTTCGGCGCCGTCGAGACCTTCGAGCGCGCGCTCGCCAGCACGCACACCGATCCGAAAGTGCTGATCATCCGGCTGAAGTGGGTTCCGTTCATGGACATCACCGGCCTCCAGACGCTGGAGGAAGTGATCGCCGACCTGCACCGCCGCAAGGTACGCGTGATGATCACCGGCGCGCGCGCGCAACGAAAAACTGCGAAGGGCCGGCGTATTCGACCTGATCGGATCGCAACTACTTCAGCACGTTGCCGGACGCGCTCGAGGCGTTCGCGGTATCGGCTCACTCCGAAAGGTGAAGGTCTTCCGGCTTCGGTGGAGTTGCGCCCGGTACCTGCGGGCGCCGCATGAGCCACACCAGCAATACCGCCGGAATGGACGTATAGAACAGAAACAGAAAGTCATTCGCGTAGGCAATCTGCAACGCAGCGCGTGAAATGACTCCGTCGATCGAAGCGAGCCCGAACGGCATGTGCGGATTCCACATCATCGACTGCGCGTTGACGTCCAAAGCGCGATTGAAGGGACCGATGCTCTCGGCGACTTGCACGTGCACCATGCGCGCGGTGCCCGCGAGCACTGCGGTCGTCAGCGACACGCTGAATGCCGCGCCGATATTGCGCAGCAGGTTCATGATCGCCGAGGCGTCGGTGCGGATCTCGGCGGGGATTGTGGAGAACGCGACGAGGTTCATCGGCACGAAGATGAAGCCCATGCCGAAGCCTTGAATGAAGCCGACCCATGCCATCGTCGATCCCGTGACGGCCGGTGTCCAACGCGACATCTCGTACGTCGTTGCGAGCAGTACCACAGCGCCGCACGTGATGACCTTGCGCGGATCGAAGCGCATTGCGATGCGGCCGACCATCGACATCGCGAGCATCGTGCCGATGCCGCGCGGCATCATCAGCATGCCGGCGTCCGTCACGGAGTAACCGCCAAGCGTCTGTAAGTACGGCGCGAGCAGCGCCGAGCTGGACACCAGCAATCCGCCGGTTACGAACATCAGCAGCGTCGCCGACGTGAAGTTGCGGTCCTTGAAGATTTCGATGCGGATGAACGGCCGTTGCGCGGTGACGATATGAACGACGAACAAGTACAGGCCCAGCAGCGCGAGCACCGCCTCGACGACGATCTCGGTCGAACTGAACCACGCCTTCTGCGTGCCGCGATCGAGCATCAGCTGCAGTGCGCCGAGCCCCATCATCAGCAAAGAGAACCCGAACCAGTCGAATACCAGCGACTTGTCGCGACGCGGATCCTTGTAGAACAAATAGAGACCGATGACCGACGCGATGCCGACCGGTACGTTGATGTAGAAGACCCAACGCCAACTGAACGCATCGGTGAGATAGCCACCCAGTGTCGGTCCGAGGATCGGGCCGAGCATGACTCCCATGCCCCAAATCCCCATCACCGAACCGCGACTCTGCGGCGGGAACATATCCATCATGATCGTCTGCGACAGCGGGCCGAACGCCGCGCCGAAGGCGCCCTGCAGCACGCGGAACACGACGACCTGCTCGAGGCTCTGCGCCAAGCCGCACAACGCAGACGTGACGGTGAAGCCGGCCACCGCGACGATGATGAAACGACGTTTGCCGAATCGCGACGCGATCCAGCCGACCGGTGCCGTCATGATCGCGGTGGCAATGATGTACGAGGTCAATACCCAGGTGATCTGGTCGCGCGATGCCGAAAGGCTTCCTTGCATGTGCGGCAACGCGACGTTGGCGATCGTCTGATCGAGCGTCTGCATGAACATCGCCGCCATCGCGCACACGACCGCGAGGTTGCGCGCCGTGGTCGACGAAAAGACGGGGCCTTGCTCGGTTGCGGTTGCGTCCATCGAACGTCAGCGACGAACGAGCTCGTCCCAGTGCGAACGACCGGTGTCGACCGTGACCACCGCGCTCATACCGGTCGACAGGCGTACGTCGCACGACGCACTGTCGAGGTTGATGCGCACCGGAATCCGCTGCACGACCTTCACCCAGTTGCCGGAAATGTTCTCCGAAGGCAACGGCGAGAACGCACCGCCGCTCGCGGGCGAGATTGCATTGACCGAACCGCGCCAACTGCAATCCGGATACGTATCGATCTTGACGTCGACTGTCTGTCCAGGACGGATGAGCGTCAGATCCGTCTCCTTCATGTGCGCTTCGATCCAGAGATTTTTGTCTGAGACGAGCCCGACCGCGCTCGTGGTGCTGAACGCCGACATCGCCGAGATGATCAACGTGCCGGGTTGCAACGAACTGACCGCAGTCACGATGCCGTCGAACGGTGCGCGCACCACGGTGTGATCGAGCTGCCGCTGTGCCTCGGCCAAGGTTGCGCGCGCCTTCATCACGTCCGGAAAATCCCCTACCGGCAGCTCGGGGTTGCCATTGAGCCGTGCCAGCGTGGCGGCCGCCGCCTGATCGAGCGAGTTCAACGTTGCCAGCGCCGAGAGATAGGTCGCTTGTCGCTGGTCCCATTGCGTCTGCGCGATGGAACCCTGTTTGACCAGCGACTCGTATCGATCGAGCGTGGTCTTGGAGACGTCCAGCATCGCTTGCTGCGCGCTCGTCTGCTGGATCGCTTTCCGGTAGTCGGCTTTCAGCGAGCCGACGGTCATCTCCGCCTGCAGTTCGGTGGCTTTTGCGTTCGCCAACGCGATTTCGAAAGGCTCCGGATCGATCCGAAACAGCACGTCGCCCGCGGCAACGCGCTGCCCTTCGTGAACATCGACCGACTTCACCATGCCGGAAACGTCGGTGGTGACGGTCAATTGCGCGGCCTTCACGTACGCATCGTCGGTGCCGACGTAACGACCGCCGTTGAAATAAGCGATGGTGGTGCCGCCGAGTACGATCAGGACCCCGCCGAGCATCAGTGCGCGGCGCAGGCCGCGTCTGTTTCGCGCCGGAGCCGGGGGCGCTGGGGTCGGCGCAGGTGCGGCGAGTGGCGGAGCAGCCACGGCTTCGCGTTCCGCGGGCAAATGGATCGGAACGGGTTGGGTCGGTGCAGACGGGTTGGTTTTTGCCGCCGACATGTCAGCTACTCACCGCTTGAGCCGAGCGCCGGCGCGACACCGCGCCAACACGGTCACTGAGGGGATCGACCGCGGCGGTCATGTGCGCGGCGCACAGCCAGAGCAGCGCTCGACCATCGCTTCGCGAGCAGCGGCGCCGATGTGCGCGTCGATGTCATGGATCAACTCGCGGCGATACGCGCTGATCTCTTCGAGGATGGGCTGCGCCGGCGGCAGGTTGTGCAAACGCCAGATGCGACGATCGTTCGGATCGGGTCGTCGCTCCAGCAGTCCGCGTTTCTCCAGACGGTCTACCAGGCGCGCCACGGTGATCGGCTCTACCTCGCAGATGGCCGCCAGTTCGCTCTGCGACAGTCCGGGCTGCCGTTCGACGCGGGCGAGGATGTGCCATTGGGCGCGGGTCATACCGCGGGCGCGCGCCCGCTGGTCGAACTTCGTACGCATGATGCGCGCCACGTCATATAGAAGTACGACCGGGTCCCGGTCGAGCGATTCCGGTCATGGGTCGGTTCCGTTCAAGCCCTTGCTGATCATAAGCTACGTTATGATCAGCATGGAAGCGAATTTCGCTACCGGAACTTCACCTTCGCGGTGCCGAACACGCGCGTCTCCATGGCCTGGTTCTTCACCGACACGTCGAGTTCGACGACGCCGGTCTCGGTGTCTACATCGGTCACGACGGCCGACAGCACGCACGGCTCGTCGGCAATCAACGGCGCCCGAAACACGGTGTCGATCCGCTCGACGTGCGCGGCGCTCGACCAGCGGTGGATCATCGTGGTCAGGAACCCCATCGCCATGATCCCCGGCACCAGCGCACCGGGCAGGCCTTCTTTTCGCGCGCGGTCGTGGTCCTTGAAGCGCGCGCCGGCACCCCAGCCCACCGCATCGGCGAACTGGCTGACGGACGCGAGCGAGGTATCGGGTTCGAAACCCGGCAATTCGGCGCCGAATTCGACGTCGTCGATGCTGTTGATCGTCATGCTTCAGGCCTCTCGCGGATCACCATGTGCGAGTCGCTGGTGGCGAGGTGATTGCCCGCGACATCGCGGATCTCCATACGCGACACCAGGAAGATCATTCGCCCGGAGCGACCGCTCTTCGCGTAAATGTCGTGCAGATGCGTGCGGCCGTTCAGCGGTACGCCCGGCTTCACCGCGCCGACACAGGTGACCGCTTTCCCGCCGTCCATCGGAATGCCGCCGAGTTCCGGAAAATGTATCGGCAAACGACGGCCCGCCGCGAGACTCGCGATGATCGCCGGGGACGCCTGAAAATCGGGATGCGATGCATCGGTCAATTCGGGTCGCGTCTCGCCGGACATGCGCGCCACCGTCAGCGCCTTGTCGCGATCGATCACGAAGTTGGTGCTGTCGAATTCGAGGTTCAGGAACCGCGCCTTCAGTTCGTCTACATCGAGCATTGCTGCTTCTCCATCGTGTTCGGCGACGCTCAGCCGTTCTTGTGCGCGTCGATCCGCTCGAACGCTGCGCGCGCAGAACGCATGCCTTCGACGGCGCGCGGGAAGCCGCCGTACACGGTGAGTTGCACCATCACTTCTTCGATTTGTTCGCGCGTGACACCGTGGTTCAGCGCGCCCGGAACATGAACCGCAAGTTCTTCGGCGCGCGCCAGAATCGCGAGGATCGCCACTGTCACCAGGCTGCGATCGCGCCGCGACAGTTCGTTCCGCGCCCACAGTTCGCCGAATCCCCAGTCGAACGCCAACTCGCCGACCCCACCGAGCGCGGTCACGAGCCCCGCCCGCGCGGCCGCCGGATCCGACGACATGCGTCCGGCAAACAAGGTCGAAAGCACGTCGGTCGCATCGGACCAGCGCGCGGGATCGTCTTTCGCTTTCGCCTCTCCGCGTTCGGGCTGACGTTCCACGCGATCGATTGCGCAGAACACCTCGTCGACGATTCGCGACGCCTGCATCGCCATCGGGTAACCCGCGTAACCCGCCACCTGCAGGACGATCTCCTCGATCTCGGTGCGCGTTACGCCGTGGTGCAGCGCGCCGCCGACGTGGCTGCGCAGTTCCTCAATCGAACCGATGGTGGTCAGGAAACGTCACCACGATCAGGCTGCGATCGCGGCGCGACAGTTGCGGCCGCGACCACAGGTTGCCGAGCACGTGATCGACGGCAAACGTGCCGAGCGCACCGTGACGTCGGATCATCGCCGTTGCCGCGCGTGCGGGGTCGTAGCTGCCGCCGCCGAGCGTGCGCAACAGATCGATGCCGTTGGCGCGGCGTTCAGATTGTTTACTCATGACTTTCTCCCGCGTAGAACTCTTTGTCGCCGGGATGATCTCACCCCGGCGCGGTCCACTCCATCGGACATACCAGATGCCACCTCGAGTCGTCGCCCGACAGCTGTCCCATCCGCAGGGTTTTCTCGGCCGCATCATCCGGCTGTTGATGAACCGCACCAACGCACGACTCAATGCCTTTGCAATCCGCCAGCTCCAGTTGAAGGCGACGGACCGGGTGCTCGAGATCGGTTTCGGCGGCGGCGCCACGCTTCCGAAGCTCCTCGCGGGCGCGGCTTTCGTAGCCGGCGTAGACCGATCCAGCGACGCGGTCGAATCTGCGCAGTCGCGTTTTTCCGGAGCGGCCGACCGAACCGACTTCCGGCAGGGCAACGTCGAGGCCATTCCGTTCGCCGACGCATCGTTCGACAAGGCGTTCACGGTGAACACGGTGTACTTCTGGACGTCGCTGGACGCGGGCTTTTCCGAGATTCACCGCGTGCTGTTGCCGGGCGGCCTGGTGGTTGTCGGATTTCTTCCGAAAGAATCGATGGATCGCATGGCTTTTCCTGCCGATATCTTCACGTCGCGTTCGCCGGAAGACCTGCTCGCGTCGCTCGCGCGCACCGGATTCGCGAATGCCCGGATCGAGCGGCCGAATCCGTCGACGCCCTGGAACGTCGTCGTCGCGTCGCGAACTACCGGGAGACACGGGACCAGCACATGACACCTGACGCAGGCGATCTCGCAATCGACTTTACGCTCCGCGATTCGACGGGCGTGGAGCGCAGCCTCGGCTCGCTCGTTGCGAACGGGCCGTGCGTGCTGGTCTTTTATCGCGGGCACTGGTGACCGTACTGTCTCCGTCAGTTGGCGGAGTATGGACGTAACGAAGCGGCGATCGGCGCGGCGGGTGCTTCGCTCGTGGCGCTATCGGTCGACGCACCGGAGCGTGCCGAAGGCGTGCGGCGCGAACTCGGGTTGTCGTTCCCGATCCTCTGTGACACCTCGCGCGCGGTGGTGCGCGCGTGGGATCTGTACAACCCGCGCGAGATGGGCGGCATCGCGATTCCGGCGGTGTTCGTGATCGGACCCGATCTGCGCGTTCGCTACCGTTCAATCGACACGACGCGCGACCGCGTGAGCACGGACGGAGTGCTGGGATTTCTGCGCGGCAACGCGCCGATCGAACGCACACGGATCCGCGCGGGACTCAGGGAATTTGCGCGCGCATTGTCCAACTCGATTCGACGCGGTCCGAAGACGCCGCAGAAATGACCCCATCACGCCGATCGCAACGACTCGATGACGCGACCGACGATCGTGTCGGTCGTCTCCGCCGAGGTGTCGGCGTCGACGTCGTACCGGCCGACCGCGCGTCTCGCGGCCATCCCTCGTCCCAGCCCTTGCGCGAGTGCCGCCCGCTCTTGCTCACGCTCATCGAGTACCGCGACCGGTGCAGTCAGCCTGACCCAGCAGGACCGAACGGCGCCCAGCGAGTCCGACCAGTCGCGCCAATCGGCGTCGTCGTAGACGATCGTTTCGCAGATGACGCTCACGCCCGAGGTCACCACGGCCGCGACCGAACGATGAAACGCCGAAAGTACGCGGCGACCATCGGAACCGAGTTCGAGTTCGAGGCTGCCATCCGGACGGCGCGCATAAACGAAGCCTTGCGCGGCGTTTCGACCCCGATAGTCGCCCCACGCGATCCACGGGCGCGGCAGCGAGCGCGCAAACACGTCGAGTTCGATCGCGAGCCATAGTTCGCCGCTGCGCGTGAGTTCCTTCTGTAGCGCCTTCGTCACGGTCGATTTGCCGACTGCGGCAGGACCGGTGACTACGATCAGCTTGCCAACGGCCATCGCAATCCCCTCAACAGTATGGTTGGACAGCGCGAATCGCCGGCACCACGACGTATCCATCGACGGCGTCGCCAAAGATGCGCATCGACGCGCCGATCGCGTATAGACCACAGACATAGAGACAGATCAACGGT
>CAWBBR010000031.1:0-43647 GCA_963787045.1 uncultured Gammaproteobacteria bacterium
TCGCTCGCGTGTGGCGGCCGCGTGCTCGCGCGGCCGCCCGGATTTCCACTGCAAGTCGCGTGCTATCGTTGATCGCCGCACCGAGACACTTTCGCATGCGACCCTGGACGATCGACGCCGACGACATCCAGATAGCCGACGACTTCGACGCAGCGCTGCTCCACAAGACCGTTTGGATCGAGAACTTCCTCGACGCGAACCGCGACGACAAGTTCATCGTCGTCGGCACCAAGGGGTTCGGCAAGACGCTGCTGCTGAAAGCGAAGCGCATTCGCTGCCAGGAACTCGGCTACCTGTGCCTGCCGCACGACGCGCTGCTCGACAAACCGGTCGGCAACAAGATCTTCAGCCGCGAGCTGCTCGGCATCTACGAAGCCGACATCGAACCGTGGAGCCGTGTGTGGATCACGTCGATCGCGTGCGCGGTGCTGAAGAATTCCGGTCTTCCCGACGTGCTCGACGTCTCGCCCCGCTTCTCGCGGTTGCTTCGCAACACGCAGTTGCGCAGCGTGTTCGATCACTTCGTGGTGCTGCTCGACTATTCGCCGCGCGACGTGCACCGCTGCGCGCAGGAGACGAATACCGTGTTGATTCCGCTGCTGCGCGCGCTGAAACGGCCGGTGGCGGTGTTCATCGACAGCGTCGACGAGTACTTCAACAAACACATCCACACGCCGGCGTGGCGCGCGAGTTTCTCCGGCGAGCTGTCGCCCGACATCTGGTTTCTGTCGCAGATGTCGCTGGTGGAGGTCGCGTACCAGCTGCGGCGGATCACCAAGCACCTGAAGGTGTACGCGTCGGTGCGCAAAGAAGCGTTCAACCGCCTCGCGGCATCGAGCCCGATGGTGCAGCAGTATCGCGGCAGCGCGATCGACGCGTCGTACAGCGAAGCGAGCCTCAAGCAGATCTTCGCCAACAACGTGCTGCGCGAGCGCAAAAGCAATCTCGCCGAACCGGACAAGCTCGGCGACGACCCGATCGCGGCTTTTCTCGGACGCACATCGACCACCCACACGTTTACCGGCATCGAAGAAGATTCGTTCGACTACATCGAACGGCACACGCTGCTGCGCCCGCGCGATCTGATGACGGTAGGCCAGAAGCTCGCGGCCATCGAACCGGACGAGCGCGCGAACGAACGCGACTTCAAGCGCGCGGTCAACGAAGCCGCGTCGGAAATCGTGCAGGAGTATCTGAACGAAGTGGCGCCGCATCTCGGCGACGTCGATCTCGCCGGCCTGCTCGCGATGATTCCGGCCAACGTACTGACGCGGGAAGTGGTGGACATGCTCGCCGCCCGCTATGACGCGATGCCGGGCCATCAGGGCGGCGCGACGGGACTCGAAGCGTTTGCGGCACTGTTCGAGACGGGATTGCTCGGCCTGGTGCAGACCGACCCGTTGTCGGGCGAACAGGTGCAGCACTTCCTCACGCCCGGGGAATACGCGTTCGGCAGCGTGAGGGCGCTGCCGTCGTCGCATCACTATCTGATGCGGTCCGTGCTGTCCGGGTATATCTCGGCGCTGAACGCGGGTTACGCCGACAGAACGGATCGCGCGAACGTCATCGGCAACGGTCGCGCCTGGCGCGATCCGGAACTGGGTCGCGCGCATCACGACCGTCCATCCGCCTACACCGGCAACGGCCCGTACGTTCACGTGTGCTACGCGCACGACGATGCCGCCACGGTGCTTGGCGACATCGGTTGGCTCACGCGCCAAGGCATCAACGTGTGGTACGACGAGGGCATTCCAGCCGGATCGCGCTGGAGCGACGAGCTCGCCGCGCGGATACGGCAAGCGTCGCTGTTCCTGTTCTTCGTATCGCCGAACTCGGTGCACTCCAATCACTGCATCAACGAAGTGAATTTCGTTTCCGATCTCGACAAGCCGTTCGTCGCGGTGCAGATCCAGGAAACGATCCTGCCCGACGGCATGAAGCTGATGATCGGTGCGAAGCAGACGATTCGCGCCTTCGGCTCGGCGGCAACGACGTATCGCACGCAGATGCGCAACGTGCTGCTCACGCACCTCGGGCGTTAGACACCAACCCGCTGCTCGATTTCCGACCGGGTTGCGCTACGATGCGGGCATCCGGGGGAGGTGCACATGAGCCAGGTCGAATTCCGAGTGACGCCGCTCGACGCGACGTTCGGCGCTACCGTCACGGGTCTCACGCTCGCCGACATCGACGATGCGACCTTCTCGCGCCTGTACCGCACGTGGCTGCAGTACGGGCTACTGGTCTTTCCGGCACAGCATCTCTCCAACGACGACCAGGTGGCGTTCGCGAAACGGTTCGGCGCGCTCGAGTTCGGGCTCGCGCCTCTCAGCAACGTGCGCGCGGACGGCAGCGTACGCGCCGACGATACCGACGAGGTCGTGAAGGTGCTGAAAGGCAACATGGGTTGGCACTGCGACAGTACGTACATGCCGGTGCAGGCAAAAGGCGCCGTATTCACTGCGCACGTGGTACCGCCCGCAGGCGGCGAAACCGGTTGGGCCGACATGTGTGCGGCGTATGACGCCCTCGCCCCGCAAATGCAGGTACGCATCGAAAAGCTGCGCGCCTATCACTCGGTGCGTTACAGCCAGGCAAAGGCCGGACTCGCGACCAAAGAAGGCGCCGACTACGGCGGTTACGGCTCTACCGTGAAGGAACCGCCGCTGCGGCCGCTCGTGAAAGTGCATCCGGAAACCGGCCGCCGCGCGTTGATGGTCGGACGGCATGCGTTCGGCATTCCGGGGTTGGCGCCCGATGAGTCCGAGCGGCTGCTCGACGAACTCGCGGACTTCGCGTGCCGGCCGCCGCGCGTATACCACCACAAGTGGTCACCGGGCGACGCGGTGGTATGGGACAACCGCTGGCTGATGCATCGGGCGTGTCCATGGGACATGCGTCAGCCGCGCGTGATGTATCACGCGCGCATTGCCGGTGATCCGACATCGGAGTTCGCGGCGCACGCTTGAACGACGGCGGATCGGCCGCGACGAAGCGACGAACTCTGAACGTCAGCACGGTGAGCAGCATGCCTTCACGCCCCGCCTTCATCGGCCATTGGACACAACTCGAAGAGCCAGAAGCGACGCGCTATCGCGGCGACGACGAACCGATGGGGTTCGATGCGTCGGTCGGCGAAAAACTCGGATTGACGCGGATCGGCATCCATCACGTGCGCGTACCGCCGCACCAACGGATCAGCTATCCGCACGCGGAGAGCGCCGAAGAAGAATTCGTGTTCGTGATCGAAGGACGGCCGGATGCATGGATCGACGGCGTGCTGCATCGATTGGCGCCGGGCGACAGCGTCGCGTTCCCTGCCGGAACCGGTATCTGCCACACGTTCCTGAACAACACGTCGGACGAGGTGCGGCTGCTGGTCGTCGGCGAGAAGCCGAAACCGGAGAACCTCATCCGCTATCCGATGAATCCCGAGCACGAGGCCACACGCGAGGATCGATGGGTGAATCCGCCGCACAGGACGATGGGATCGCACGACGGTCGGGTCGATCCCGCGCCGTAGCTCTCTAGCCGCGCGAATACACCAGCGTGTTGGTGCTGCCCGCCGCCAATGCGCCTTCGGGCAAGTTGTCGAGAAACGCTTCCAGATTCCGCACCTTCGCGTAGTTGTTGGCTTTCCCGACCCGCATGTCTTGCGGGTGATACGCGATCACCATCGCTTCACGCATCTTGTCCGACGTGTTGGGACGCGCGCCGTGCACGCACCAGCCGTGATGGAACGTTACATCGCCGGCGCGCATCGGCACCGCGTCGACCACCTCGCCGTGATGCTCCGCGATCCACTGGTCGTATGCCGCCTGCGATTCGTCCGAGATGTGGTGCTCGCCGAGGTAGCCGTGCTTGTGGCTGCCTTTCACGAACCGCATGTTGCCCATCTCCGCGGTGACGTCCTGCAGCGGCATCCACATGCCGCACACGCTGCCTTCGTTGAACGGCCAGTAATAGAGGTCCTGATGCCACGGCGTGATGTTTGCAACGCCGGCGCCCGGTTCCTTGAACAGTGACTGGTCGTGATAGATCCGCACGCCACTCACGCCGAGCAGTTCAGCAGCGATCTTGCCGAAACGGCGCGCCGTGACGAACGCCATCACCGCGGGATCGTGATAACGGATCTGCATCGTCTGCAGCGCGAGCTTCCGGAAGGCGTCGCGTTCGGCCAGCGGACGCTTCTCGTCGTTGTGCGCAAACGTGGCGCTCTCGATCGCACGCCGGTAGTACGCGACTTCCTCCGCCGAGCAGACGGCTGGAAGGTAGACGAAGCCGTTGTCGCGGAACGAATCGATCTGCGCTTGCGTCAGCGGATAGTCGCTGTCGAGCGGTGGCATCGCCGATGCGGGTTCCGTCATATCGCCTCCAGAGAATCTGAACCGTGCGTGCATGATCGGAGCAGTGGCGGTCGCTTCGCAACCGGCGCGCTTGCCTATAGAGGTTCGAGGCGCTCGAGCCACAGCAGTTCGCACGCACTGGCGCCGGTGTCGGTGCGCGACAGCGAACTGCGCCAGCGCCAACCGTCGTCGGCGCGCACTTCCACGAGCTTGCCGGTCAGCCGCACGCGCTCGCTGACCCTCACGCTCGCAAGCGCTTTCGCCGCCTCTGCCGACGCCGCAATCACGTGCACGTTGGCGCTGTGCTCTTCGATCTCGCGCGCCGGAATCGGCAGCTTCGCGGCGCGCCAGAAGTACCAGCGATGGTTCTGCGACACTTCGATGCCGGCGAGCACGTGCTCGTCGGCCATCGGCCCCCAACCGAGCGCGAGGTCCGTCGGTGCCAGCGCCGCTTCGCGATCGTCGCGGTAGTCGTGCCGCGACAGCACGCGCGCGTCCATCTCGTAATCGTCGAGCGCGGTGATGTGATAGCCGGGGTATTCGAGCGCACCGTCGGCGAGCGTCGTCGCCACCACGCCGCCGCGCGCGTGCGACCACAGCCAGACCGCTGCTGCGACACCGCCGAAGATGATCCATCGTTTCATGCGGTGAATTGTCGGCAGCCAGCGACCGTTCAAACCGTGCGGATGATCTCAAGGACGACGACAGTACGCCCTCTCGTAGCGATCGGCTCGCACGCGGATGCGCGATGGCTGCTTCCCGACGGATGCTGACGCGCGTGCAATGGCGCGATCAGTTCAGCGTGTGCTGATGCATGAAGGTTCGCGAGGTGATTCGCACCATTGCAGCCGATGGCTGGGTACTCGTCCGAACGCGCGGCAGCCATCGACAGTTCCGACACCCGACCAAACGCGGTACAGTCACCATCGCCGGCAAATTGAGCCTCGACATGCCACCGCGGACCCTGAAGAGCGTGCTCAGGCAGGCGGGTATTCAGGAGTGAATCGATGCGCTATCTCGTAATCCTCGAGCGAAGCAAATCCGGTTGGGGCGCCCACGTTCCCGACTTACCGGGCTGTGTGGCAGTCGCGGAGACTAAAGTGAAGGTGATCGAGTTGATCAAGGACGCTGTCGATCTGCATGTCGGCAGTCTGAAAATTTCCGGGGACGCAGTCCCTCGGCCATCCTCAGAAAGCTTGTTCGTCGAGACCTCCGCCGCATAGCCATCAGATCTGCCAACCCGAGTTCGGTCGACTCAGTCGATCGGCCAGGGCATCGCTTTCGGCAGTTCGGTAGCGGTCGACTGCAATCGGCTCCGGCGCAGGCGCCTTCTTGTCGACCCGCTGCTCTGCGCTACGCCACCACGGCGCAACGCTTTCCACGTGCGCCGGTTCCACCGCTTCGCCGAGTTGCGGCATCACCAGATGCGCACCGGCTTTCGGCGCCAACTCGAGCAGCTCTTCCGCCGGTTGATCCCATGCATGCATCGCCAGGCAGAACGTGCCCCAGTGCACCGGCAGAAATGCGCCGCCGCCGAGCATCGCCAGCGCCTTCAACGCATTCGCGGGCCCGAGATGAATGTCGCCCCACGCCGGATGAAATGCGCCTACTTCGAGCATGACCAGATCGAACGGTCCGAGCCGCTCGCGCACCACCTGATATTCGTTGGTGAGGCCGCCGTCGCCGCCGAAGAACACGGCGTGACGTTCGGTCCGAATCACCATCGACGACCACAACGTGGAGTTGCGATCTTTCATGCCGCGGCCGGAGAAGTGTTGCGACGGCGCGGCCGTCACGGTCAAACCGGCGTTCGGCAACCGGTGCGATTCCCACCAGTCGAGTTCGACGATGCGCTCCGGCCGCACGCCCCACGCTTCGAGATGCGCGCCGACGCCGAGCGACGTCACGAACGGAACGTCGCGCTTCGCCAGCTCGCGAATCGTCGGATAGTCGAGGTGGTCGTAGTGATCGTGCGACACGATCACTACGTCGACCGGCGGTAGCGCGCGCAGCGGCACCGGCACCGGCTGGAACCGCTTCGGTCCGGCAAACCGTGAAGGCGACGCGCGCGGTCCCCATACCGGATCCGTTAGCACGCGCAGACCGTCGATCTCGATCAACACGGTCGAGTGGCCGAGCCACGTTGCGCGCAGACCGGTGTCGGTGCGCTTGCCCCACGCCTCGAGCGGGTTCATCGACGGCAGCGGTCCGCGCGGTACTCGGCGCTCGCCGCCGTAAAGAAACTCGGTGAACGTCGGCATCGAAGCGTTCGGGTCGCGCAGTCCCGGAATGACGGGATAGACGTTGCCGAAGCGTTCGCCCATCCACAGCGGCGACGCCTTCATGCGCTCCAACCGCGCGCCCGCCGGTTTCCTTCCCAGTGACTTCATTCCGATCCGCTCGAGACAACTGACTCGCGTCACGGTGCCCGCTGCGGATGGCGAATGCAAATCACCGCCCGCTATACAGAGTGCTACGCCGAATACAGAAACGCCTCTTCGACGATCTTGTCGTTGCGCACGGTATACAGCGCGACCTCGGCCATCTGCGTCCGCGAACCGCCCTTCGGCGTGATGTCCATGTCGAACTTCACGGCGAACTGATCGTCGCGGTTGCCGATGAACGGTCCGGTCGCCTTCATGCCGTGCACTTCGTTGTTCGCAAACCACCACTCGCCTTTCTGCTTGATCGCCTCGATGCCCTGCATTCGCGCCGGCATTTCCGGGGTGCCGCTCGCTTCTATGCTGACGATGTCCTTCGCGTACAACTCGGTTACTGCTTTCTCACCTTCGCCCGAGTTGCACAGCGCGACCAGCCGCTTCGCCACCGTTTCAGTGCTCATGATCAGCCTCCTTGTTCTCACGGGTTCAATCGGACGTGTAGCGTAATCCCGCGCTCCTGACACCGTGATGTCAGCGGGGTCCGACTCGCGTGCAAGAATCTTCCTAGGACCGGCCGGCGAATTCCGGAGCATCCTGTAGCCCTCGCGACAGGAGCACGGCGATGAAGAAATTTCTCTACCTCTATACCGGCGGCAATCCGCCGACCACCCCCGAAGCCGGCAGAAAGATGATGCAGGAATGGGGCGCCTACTTTGCGAAGCTGAGCGACAAGCTCGACAGCGGCGGACCGCTGGGACCGCACAAGTCGCTCGGGGCAAAAGGCGGTTCTCAACCGAATGGCTATTCGATTCTCGCCGCGAAAGACATGGACGAAGCGGTGGCGTTGACGAAAGGCCATCCGCACCTGGCGAACAAAGGCACGATCGAGATCTGCGAGATCCAGCCGATTCCGCAGTAAATCGTCGCTCAGCCGAGGCCGATGCGCTCGGCGCCTTTGCGGAACAGTTGGGCGTCGTCGGGGTGGAGTTGGAACGTGTCCAGAAAGTCGGCGACGGTGTAGCGCGGAAGCGTCTTACGAGTCGCGGTCGCATAGTTGCGCGCTTCGTCGAGCGATCCGGCAAGCGCCAGACACAGCGCCGCCAATCCGAGGACGTGCGGATGCGCGTTCACGCGCGCGGCGCCTTTGACGGCCCATTCGGCCGCCTCTTCGAACTGGCCGAGACGCACGAGCGACATCGCGCGCGTGCTGAACATCCCGAACAGCAGCGGATCGAACGGGCTCAGCGCCCGGGCGTTATCGGACGACGCAATGGCCACTCGCGGGTCACCCGCCTGTGCGTGAACGAAGGAAAGCGAGTAATGACCCATGGCGAAGTTCGGGCTCAGGTCGATCGTGCGCTCGTGCTCGCTAACGGATTGTGCAATGCGCCCGCGCAACCATAGCGCGCGACCCATCGCCCAATGTGCGGCGGGGTCGCGATCGTCCACCATCAGACTCTTCGCGGCCGCGTCGTATGCGCGATCGCTCTCGGGTTCGCGGTCGACCCAGCGCTGAAAAGCGTTCTGGAAATGCGCGAGCGACAGCCCCGCAAACGCGCGCGCGAACGTCGGATCGAGCTGCACCGCCATTTGGAAGAAATGCACGGCGCGCTCGTTGTCGGGTTTGGTGAAGCGGTACATGTGCCACAACCCGCGATGATGGGCCTCCCATGCATCGAGCGAGTTCGGCGCTTTCAGGATTGCGCGGTTGCGCTCCACCGTCTCGATCTCGCTGGCGATCGACGCGACGATGCGGTTGCCGATTTCGTCGAGCACCACGAACGCGTCGTCCGGTGCATGGCGGAACTCTTCCGCCCACACGATCCGCGCGCTGCGGGTCTCGGCCAGCTCGACCGAGACGATGAGACGCGCGGCATCGCGCCGCACCGAGCCGCTCACCACATAGTCGACGTTCAGCATCCGGCCGGCTTCTTCCGGACCGATGCGCCGATCGTGCAGCGCGAACACGGTGCCCTGCGCAATCACGAACAGACTGCGCAGTTGCGCGAGCCGCGTGATCACGTCGTGCGCCAGCGCGCTGCCGTGCGCGTGCGAGACGACCACCGCATCGTCGACGAACGGCATCACCGCGATCGACGCGCGGCGCGCCGCCGGCGTAGCGATCAGGTCGGCGTTGCCGGCAATTCGCGGTGCGGCCGCGATCGAAATTTCGGATGCGCTGATCGATTGCGACCGCGCCGCGCGCCACGCCTCACGGATCGGTGCGACGTCGAGTCCTTCTTCCTCGAAGGTCTGCGTCGTGGCATCGAGATGCGCTTCCGCTTCGCGAATGCGGTTGCAGCGCACCAGCGCGCTCAGCAATCGTTCGTGAACACGCCGGTCGAACGGCGCCAGCTGCAGCCATTGGTCGAGATATTCGAGCGCCTGCTCGTCCGGCACGCGTTCGACGAGATGTTCCAGCAGCGCCACATGGCAGCCGCGAAATCGGCGCCGCTCCGCCGTCAGCCAGCCGTTGAAGACCGGCGCGCGGTCGATCTCCAGCCCCTCGAGAAAGTCGCCGTCGAACAACTGCAACAGTGCGCGCAACCGCTCGGGCGCGAGCTTCTCGATGCCGTCCTCGACGGCGCGAAGCACTTCGAGCGCGTCGACGAAACAATCGGAGAGATCGAACTGAACGGCGTCGCTCGGCGTTTGCACGCGGCGGCGCTCGCGGCTCGTCGACGATGCGACGGATCTTGCTCAAGCACCAGCGCAGCGCGCCGCGCGGATCGTTCGGAACGTCCCACAGCAGTTCGCACAGTTGCGTCCGTGCTACCGCCCGCGGCGCGAGCGACAGATAGGCGAACAGCGCAAGCAGTTTGCGCGACGCGGGCAGTTCGAGTGCGGCGCCGTCGCGGCAGATCGTCATGCGTCCGAGCATGCGAACGCGAATGCACGACTCGACGGCAGCTACTGTGCTTCCTTCCAAATGCAGGTTCGTCGGCGCGGAAACGGGATGCGGAACGTAAAGCAGGCGCCGGAACGGTGCAACCCAACCCGATTGCTGATCGGACAACTTCAATCCGTCAGTAGCCCATCGCGGCGCCGTCCTTGCGCATTTCGCTGGCACCCCAGTAAACGCCGGTGGCGGGGTCGCGCATGATCGCCTGATAGCCGCCGTACGCCACCGTCGCCGGCGCTGATCTTGTGTCCGCGCCGCGCCAGTTCGTCGCGGACGCCCGGCGCGATGCCAGTTTCGAGTTCCAGCGTGCCGACGTCGCCCGAGCTCGGCGCGCGACCAGTCTTCGGAGCCCGCGTGATGAAATCGCGCCGCATCGCCCGCTTCCTGCACGTTCAGGCCGAAGTCGACTATGTTCGACGACGATCTGCACGTGGCCTTGCGGCTGCATGTCGCCGCCCATCACGCCGAAGCTCATGAACGGTTTGTCGTCCTTCATCACGAACGCCGGAACGATGGTCTGAAACGGCCGTTTGCCCGGCGCGTAGACGTTCGGATGCTTCGGGTCCAACGAGTACAGTTCGCCGCGATCCTGGAACATGAAGCCGAGTCCGTCGGCCACGAGGCCCGAACCCATGCCGCGGTAATTCGATTGGATCAACGACACCATCATGCCGTCGTTGTCGGCGGTGGTGAGATACGTCGTGTCGCCCTGCTTGAGCTTGATGTCGCCGGGCGCGACGTTCGGATTGGCGCGCGCCATGTCGATGAGCGCGCGCCGCTGCGCGGCGTAAGAGTCGGAGATCAGTTCCGCGATCGGCGCGTTGTACGTCGCCGGATCGGCGTAGAACTTCGCGAGGTCTTCGAACGCGAGGCGCTTCGCTTCCACCATCACGTGCAACGCGTCGGCCGAACCGCGGCCCATCTTCTTCAGGTCGAAGCCTTCGAGCATCTTCAGCATCTGCAGCGCCGCTATGCCCTGCGTGTTCGGCGGCAGTTCATAAACGACGTAACCGCGATAGTTCACGCCGACCGGATCGACCCACGTCGCCCGTGTGCGCCGCGAAGTCGGCATAGCGCAGATCGCCGCCGATGCGCTTGAAGTACGGTCGATCGTTTGCGCGATCGCGCCCTTGTAGTAAGGCGTCGCGCCCACCTTGCGCGATCAGGTCGTAGGTTGCGGGCGAGGTCCGGGTTCGTGAAGATCTGTCCCTGCACCGGCGCTTTGCCGTCGATCAGATACGTGTGCTTCGCGTTGTCGATTTCTTCGACCATCTCGGCGCGTCTTCTCGAAGCCGTTGAAGTTGTTCTGCCAGTAGTCGGCGATGAGTTGGGTGACCGGAAAACCTTCACGCGCGTATTCAGATGCAGGCGCAAGTAATTGATTCATACGGCAGCTTGCCGAAGCGTTCGTGCAGCGCGAACCAGCCGTCGACCGCGCCCGGCACCGTGACCGGCAACGATCCGAGCGGTGGAATGGATGTCGCGCTCGCCGAGCTTCGCCTTCAGATCGGCGAGGCTGCGACCCTGCGGCGAGCGACCCGAGCCGTTGTAGCCGTAGAGCTTCTGCGTCTTCGGGTCCCAGACGATCGCGAACAGATCGCCGCCGATGCCGCAACTGACCGGCTCCATCAAACCGAGCGCGGCATTGGCGGCGATCGCCGCGTCCACCGCGCTGCCGCCTTTCTTCAGAATCGTCGACGGCGATCATCGTGGCCAGCGGTTGCGCGGTTGCCGCCATGCCGTGCCGTGCGAGCACCGGCGCGCGCGTGGCGAAACCAGGACCGCTGTAACGGTCGCCGCCGCCTGCGGCCGCGCCAGGTGCATCGTCGGCGAACGCCACACCCGCGAGTACCCATCCTGCAATCATTGCGGCAACGCGCATTGTTTCGTGTCCCGATGAACGACAACGGGAACGTAAAGCACGCGTCGGGGCGGTGCAACCGAGCCAACGACTCGATCAGGGTGCGCCGATCGCGCGACCCGCTATCGAGACCGAACGACCGCTGCGGTGATCGAGGTAGTTCGCCAGATGCGCCGTCAGATCGCGCGCGTCGTCTTCGGCGCCGTGAATGAAGCTGGATTTGCGGCGCCGCATGAACGTCAGCCCCATCGCGTACAGGCCGGGCGCGTCGACCACGCCGCCGTCGTGACGCAGGCGACCCTTCGCATCGAGCACCGGCACGTCGAGCCAGCGATAGTCGGGCCGGTATCCGGTAGCCCAGACCACGGTGCGTATCGACGCAAGGTCCAGACCGAGCCGTGGTGACGCATCGATCCGCGTCGCCTCCGGCCGCTCGCCGCGCGTCGCGTTGTCGCCACTCGCGATGGACGCGTCGATGCGATCGAGCAGTCGCGCCATCTTCAGGTCCGCCATGGCGCAGTGATTGCGCAACGAACCGGAGAACTGCGCTTTGCCGCCGGCGATCCCGACGAGCCGTCCGACCAGTTGCACGCCGCGGTCGCGCAACGCGTTCAGATCGAGGTTGGACCTTTCCGGCGTGCCGACCAGTTGCGGCGACGGCACGCGACGCGCCCGGACGATGTCGTCGACCGCGTCGTAGCGCTCGTCGAGCACGCCGAGCACTTCCATCCAGCGCTGGATGTCGCGGCCGCGATACACGCGCGGCAAACGAATGTGCTCGCCGACCGCGAGCCAAACGTCACGCCCCGAACGGACGATTTCGTCGGCCAGTTGCACACCGCTCGCCGATGCCCCGACCACCAGCACACCGCCGGGTTCGAGTTGGCCGGGATTGCGATACCCGAGCGGCGCCACCGACGCGACCGACACCGGCAACTCGCGCCGCAACGCCGGAATCGCCGGCCAGTTGCAGGCGCCGCTCGCCAACACGACGGCCGCGCACCACCACTCGCCGCGGTCGGTGACGACTCGATAACCGTCCGCGGCGGCGCGGACGGAGGTCACGTTGGTGTGGCTCTGAACGGGCATCCCAAATGTGCGCGCATAGCGGTCGATGAACTCGACCACGTCCGGCATCGTCATGAATCCATCGCGCTCCGCACCGCTATAGCGATAACCGGGCAAGCGGCTCTGCCAGTTCGGCGTGAGCAGCCGCAACGAATCCCAGCGTTCGTGACGCCACGCGTTCGCCACCTCGCCGCGCTCGAGCACCAGGTGCTCGATGCCGCGTTCGGTGAGGCAGCGACTGACGGCAAGCCCGGCGTGACCGGCGCCGACGACGATGACGTCGACGGCGCGGAGCCCCGCTGGTTGGCGGCTCGCGATCACACGACCTCTACGGCGACGTTGGTCGGGTTGGTGATGATGTCGAACACGGCCGAACGCTTCTGCGACTGCGCAACCAGCGCCTCGATGTCGTCGCGCGACGCGTCGGCGTCGATCTTGAAGCGCACCGTCACGCCGTCGAAGCCATTGCGCACCTCGCTGTCGATGCCGAGGATGCCGGCCAGGTCCATGTTGCCCTCGAGCGTCGCCTGTACCGAGCGCAGCTGAATGTTGCGGTTCTGCGCCACGCTCGCGATGCCCGCCGTCAGACAGCCCGCCAATCCCACCAGCACGTATTCCACCGGTGTCGCGCCGCGGTCTTCCGACGCGAACACGGCCGGATGGTCCGCGTCGAAACTGAACGTGGTCTTGTGCCGCTGCTCGTCGCCAAGCCCGAAAAACCCGTCGACGTTCGACCGGCTATGCGTACCGTTCACCCAATCGCACGTCGCGCGCCAACGGAACTTCGCCGCCGCCGGTGCCGCCGTGAGCGCTTCCCGGGCCGCCAACAGTGCATCCACGTTGACGCCGTTGCTGGCCTTGCTTGTTTTCGTATTCATTCGATCTCTCCGTTTGTGATTGCCGGTTCCGAACCAGGCGGGACCACACTCGCGCCGGGACGTTGGACGCAGCGTGTGAAGCCACGTGGAATCTGCGCGCCGGCCGAATGCTCCAAAAACCACGCTCGCTCAAACGCTCGCTACCTCGCCGGGCGGACACGCTGCGCCCCGCAGTACAACAAACAGCTGCCAGACAAACGGCTTCAGAACGGAGATCGACATGGCCCGCTACGACAACATCCTCGGCACCGTCGGCAACACGCCGATCGTGAAATTGCAGAAGCTCGCGCCCCCGGGCGTGAACGTGTACGTCAAGATCGAGTCGTTCAATCCGATGGGCTCGGTGAAAGACCGCATGGCGCGCGCCGTGATCGAGCGCGCCGAAGCGCGCGGCGAACTGCGCCCCGGCCAGACCGTCATCGAGGCGACCAGCGGCAACACCGGCATCGGACTCGCGATGGTGTGCGCTCAGAAGGGCTACCCGTTGGTGGTGACCATGGCCGAGAACTTCAGCGTGGAGCGCCGCAAGCTGCTGCGCTTCCTCGGCGCCCGGGTGGTGCTGACGCCGGCGTCGGAGAAAGGCACCGGCATGCTGAACAAGGCCGTCGAACTCGCCGAGCAGCACGGCTACTTCCTGTGCCGCCAGTTCGAGAACGAAGCCAACGCCGATGCGCATTCGGAGACCACGGCGCAGGAGATCCTGCGCGACTTCGCAGGCGACCGGCTCGACTACTTCGTGACCACGTTCGGAACGGGTGGAACGCTGAAAGGCGTTTCGCGCGCGCTGAAAGCGGCGCGCGCCGATACGAAAGTGATCGCCGCCGAACCCGACAACGCGCAAGTGCTCGGCAGCGGCATACCGCAGCCGACTGACGAGAGCGGTAAGGCGCGCGGCAGCCATCCGAACTTCCGCCCGCACGTCGTTCAGGGCACGAGCCCCGACTTCGTCGCAAAACTGACGGGCGACGCGGTTGCAGCAGGATTCGTCGACGAGGTCGTTCCGGTCGACGGCGCCGACGCGTTGCGCCTGGCGCGCGAACTCGCCACGCGCGAGGGAATTCTGGCCGGCATTTCGAGCGGCGCGGCGCTCGCGGCGGCGATCACGATTGCGCGCCGCTCGGCCCCCGGTACCAACATCGTCTGCATGCTGCCCGACACCGGCGAGCGCTATCAGTCGACGGTGCTGTTCGAACACGTCGGCGAGCACATGAATGCGGAAGAGCTGGCGCTGTCGAACTCGACGCCGGGCTGCCGTTTCCAGACACAGCCGGGCGTGCTCACGCCGGTGAAGGTCGCGGCGCCGGCGCCAGTCACGCTCGACGCAGAGGCGCAGCGCTTCGTCGACGCAACCGTGGCCGCCAAGCCGGTCGTGATGTTCGCGCTGCAGTGGTGCGAGTTCTGCTGGTCGGTGCGCAAGTTCTTCGACGCGATCGGCGTGCCTTACACCAGCGTCGACCTCGACTCGGTCGAATATCAGCGCGGCGAACGCGGCGCAAAAATCCGCGCGGTGCTGGCGCAACGCACCGGCGAGCCGACGATTCCGCAGATCTTCATCGACGGTCAACTGATCGGCGGATGCAACGCGCTGTTCGAGGCCTACGCCAACGGCAACGCGCGCGAGTTGCTCGAGGGCACCGGCGTGGCAAGCGCGTTGCCGAACGTCGATCCGTACGCGTTTCTGCCGAAGTGGCAGCAACCGCGGCACGCCGCAAATGGGGACCGGAGATGAACATCGAGCGCGTTCCGGTCATCGATCTCGCACGGGGCGACTCCGCCCGCACGCGCGCGGCGATCGACGCCGCGTGTCGCGATTGGGGTTTTTTCCAGGTGATCGGCCACGGCATCGACGCAACGCTGTTCGACGCCGTGCTCGGGCAGATGCGCGCGTTCTTCGCGCAGCCGCGCGACGCAAAGCATGCGGTGTCGCGATCGGAAGGGAATCCGTGGGGTTACTACGACAAGGAGCTGACGAAGAACACGCGCGACTGGAAAGAGATCTTCGATTTCGCCGCGTCGAGTTGCGGCAAGTCGGTGCCGCGCTGGCCGTCGGGGCTGCCGGGCTTCAAAGACACGCTGGTCGACTATTACCGCGGCTGCGAGGCCGTCGCGATGCGCCTGTTGCGCATCGTCTGCGCGAATCTCGGTTTGCCGCCGAACTCGCTCGATGGCGCGTTCGAGCGCGGCCATTCGAGTTGGGCGCGGCTGAACTACTACCCGGTCTGTTTGCGCCCCGAGAATCCCGCCGACGCGACGACGCCTACGCATGGACACCTCGGCGTGAATCACCACACCGATCCCGGCGTGCTCACGGTGCTGCTGCAGGATTCGCAACCCGGACTCGAAGTGTTCCGGCGTGGCCATTGGTGGCCGGTAGAGCCGGTAGACGGCGCGCTGGTGATCAACCTCGGCGACATCGTGCAGGTGTGGTCTAACGACCGCTATAAGGCGCCGCTGCATCGCGTGCTCGCCAACGCCGCAGCAGAGCGTTTCAGCGCGCCGTTCTTCTTCTGCCCGCCGTACGAGCTGGATTACGCGCCGCTCGCGCCGACCGTCGATGCGCAGAACCCGCCGCACTACCGCGACATCAACTGGGGCCATTTCTACTCGATGCGCACGCTCGGCGATTACGCCGATCACGGCGAAGAAATTCAGATCACGCAGTTCCGCGTGTAAGGAGCGACTACATGGCATTCATCGACACAATCGATGCAGATCGCGCAACCGGCGAGGTGCGCGCGATGTACGAGCGTCAACAGAAGAGCTGGGGCTTCGTGCCGAACTACGCGAAGCTGTTCAGCCATGGTCCGAAGGTGCTCGCCGCGTGGGCCGAGATGATCGCGGCCATCCGCGCTCCGGTAGACACCCGCACGTTCGAGCTCGTGACGTTCGCCGCCGCCTGCGCGCTCGGCAGCTCATCCTGTTCGCTGGCGCACGGCAGGAAGCTGCTCGAGCGCTTCCTGTCGCCGGCAGAAGTGACCGCCATCGCTTCCGGACAGGAAGCCGACACGACGCTGAACGCGGCAGAGATCGCGATGGTCCGGTTCGCCCGCAAGCTGGTTCGTAGCTCGTCGGCGGTAACGCAATCCGATGTCGACGCGATGCGGACGAACGGGCTCGACGACACGCGCATATTCGACATCGCGTGCATCGCCGCCGGACGCGCGTTCTTCGCCAACCTGGTTGAGGGGCTCGGCTCGCTGCCCGATCCGTCGTTGGGCGACCTCGCGCCGGAACTGGTGTCGCGACTCGCAGCCGGGCGCGCGGTCGATCGACAGGCTTCGCAGCGCATCACGTTCACAACCCAGACGGTGCCGTGATCATGCGCCAACGTTTCTTCTGGTCCGTCTCGATCGCCGGTGTGTTGGTGCGCATCGGCGTACTCGTCTGCGCGCTGATACTCGCGCGCCTCTACGAACTGCCGATGTAGGCGTTACCGCGCGTCGCCGTCGTGCGGCTTATAGAAGGCGAATTCGCCGACCTCGACCGTTTTGATGTACTCCGCGGCCCAGCTCGGATTGACATTGCGGTGGTGGAAGTACAACGCGCCCCCCGTTCGATCCGGTAGCTGGAGGTTGAGCGCTCTGCGCGCGATTTCCTTGGAGACCTTGTACGGCTCTTCCTCGAACGCCGAATCCGAACGACCGTCGCACCACCACGAGAACTGACACAAACCCTGCTCGTGGCCTTGCTTGACCACGCCGCAGACCGTGTCGGGGAAACCATGGTGGCCGAGCCGGTTCATCACTACGCTGGCAATCGCTTCCATGCTGGCTTCGCTGTCTCCCCTCGCCTCCCAATAGACGGTGCGTGCGAGACACGTGAGTGCGTCGTCGAGCGGTTCCCTGCCGGTGGGATCGAGCGCCTGCGCCTCGGGTCGTTTGATGACCTCGCTCGACGGAACCGTCTTGTTGCCGGCGGCCGCGTTCTGCTCCAGCGCTTCGGCCTTCTCCTCGATGCTCTGCGGTGTGGCCACCGGTGCCTGAGCGATGTGCTCCCCGACATTCGTCTTTTCGCAACCCGCGAGCACCAGCATGGCGATGCCGGCCAGTAACGCTATCCGGTGCATTGAGTTGGAACCTCTAGTCGGAAGAACAGGCAATCGGGAAACGAGGCTACTCTACCGCCTTGCGCACCGCGCACGGCTGCGGCAACTTGCCGGATCGTTAGAAGCTACGCAACACTCAAGGAGCGCCTCGATGAAACTCGCCGGCAAGGTCGCATTGGTCACGGGCGGTTCCGGTGACATCGGCGGCGCCATCGCGCGCCATCTCGCCGCCAACGGCGCGCAAGTGGTGATCACGTACGTCGGTGCGGAAGACGCCGCGGCCGCGACGATCCGCGACATCGAAAGCCGCGGCGGTCGCGCCAGCGCGACGCAACTCGACCAGCGTTCGCCGGACGCGATCGACGCGTGCATCAAGCACGTCGGCGAAACGTGCGGCCGGCTCGACATCCTGGTGAACAACGCCGCCTGGAACATCGGCATTCCGTTTCCGGATCTCGATTCGCTGACGAGCGACATCTGGGACCGCGTGCTCGAAACGAATCTGCGCGCGCCGTTCCTGTTGGCGCGCGCTGCGGCGCGGCTGCTGAAAGCCGACGGCGGCGGCCACATCGTCAACATTTCCTCGGCGGGCGGCATCAGCCCCGGAAGCAGCAGCATCGCGTACTCGTCGAGCAAAGCCGGCCTCAACCATCTGACGCGTTGCCTCGCCGTCGCGATGGCGCCGGATGTCGCGGTCAACTGCGTGGCGCCGGGGCTGGTCGAGAACACGCGGATGGCGAAACGCCTGCCCGACGCGGTAGCAAAAGGCGCGCAGAGCACAGGCGGTGCTGGGGCGCGTCGGACAGGCCGATGACATCGCCGCGCAGGTGCTGATGTTCGTGACATCGACATCGATCACCGGGCAGACCGTCGTGGTCGACGGCGGTATGCCGGGCGCGATGCGTTGACTGCGTGCCTTGCGTAACGCGCGCCGCTGCGGCAATTTGGCTCATCAACCAGCGCTGTAACGTTCGGAGAAGTCCATGGCCCTGCAAACGCTAAAACCCACCGCCACGAGAGAACTCATCCTCTCCACCCTGAACCGCGATGGCGCCTGCATCATCGCCGACGTGACCGATGCCGCGACGGTTCGCCGCATGACCGACGAGGTCACGCCGTTCATCGAGCGCACGCCGTTCGGCAGGGACGACTTCACCGGTCACCGCACGCAGCGCACCGGCGCGTTGGTGGCGCGCACGCCGACCTGCCGCGAGCTGATCATGCACTCGACGATTCTCGGCGCGGCGCGCGAGTACCTGCACCCGTGGTCGCACCTGATCCTCCTGCACCTGGCGCAGACGATCTACATTCATCCGGGCCAGGGTTCGCAGGTGCTGCATCGCGACCGGCTCGCGTGGGGCACGGTGCTGCCGCTGTCGATCGAACCGCAGTTCAACACCATGTGGGCGCTCACCGATTTCACCGCCGCCAACGGCGCCACTCGGGTGGTGCCCGGCAGCCATACGTGGCCGTGGGAACAGAAAGCGACGCCCGATCAGGTGGTGCAGGCCGAGATGAGCGCGGGTTCGGTGCTGCTGTACACCGGCACGGTGCTGCATTCCGGCGGCAAGAATCAGTCGGACGTTTCGCGGCTCGGCCTGAACATCACGTACTGCCTTGCGTGGCTACGTCAGGAAGAGAACATGTATCTGTCGTGTCCGCCGCACCTCGCGCGCAACCTCGAACCGGAGCTGCAGGAGCTGCTCGGCTACACGCAGGGCAACTACGCGCTCGGCTACTACTCCGATCCGGAATCCACTGAGCCCGGCCGCGACATTCTGCCGCCGGAGTTCGCTCTGGGTCGTAAGCCCCGCGAAGGGCTGGGCTTTTCGCTGTCCGACGCAACCGATTCTGGCGCCACGTTCGAATCGATGCGCGACAAGGTGCCCCTCGGCGAGGACGTTTAGCGCGCCGCGGCCAGCGCGCGCCGATACTGCATCACGCCGTCTACGCTCGAGACCAGCAACGCGAGCCAGATCGCGGCGAACGTCAGTGCCCGAACGGGGCTGAGCGGTTCGTGGAACGCCCACACGGCGAGCGCGAGCGAAATCGACGGCGACAGATACTGAAAGAAGCTCAGCGTCGTGAGGCGTAGCCGCACTGCGGCGCCGGAAAAGCACATCAGCGGCACGATCGTGATGAGCCCGCCGCACACGAGTCCGACGCTCAACTCCAGGTTCCCCCCGAAGTGCGACTGGCCGGTCCACAGCAGCCAGCCCAGCGCCAACAGCACGAATGGCAGCAGCACCAGCGTCTCCGTGAGCATCCCGACATCCGCGGGGACGGCGATCTGCTTACGCAGCAGGCCGTACACGGCGAAGCTGCCGGCCAGGCCGAACGCAATCCATGGCGGCGAACCGAATTGCACCAGTTCGTTGCCGACGCCGGCCGCCGCGATCAACAGCGCGCACCAGCCGAGCGGACTCGGCCGCTCGCCCAACACCACGACGCCGAGCGCGGCGCTGAACAGCGGATTGATGAAGTAACCCAGGCTTGCTTCGACCAGTTGCGACGTACTCACCGCGTGCACGAACACGAACCAGTTTGCGGTGATCAAGATGGCGGTGACGATCAGCACGCGCAACTTCCGCCAATCGCGCATCACCGGCAGCACCTGCGGCCAGCGCCGCATGAACGTCAGCGCGATCGCCAGCATCGGCACAGACCACAACACCCGATGCAATACGATCTCGAGCGCCGACGCCGCGCCGACCCAACGGAAATACAGAGGTGCAAGCCCCCAGACGAGTCCGGCAATCAGCGCCAGCACTACGCCGCGTTGGGTTTCGGTCATGGCCCGGCGGACAGCGGCGGCAGCAGGCTTTCGTAACGCTGATCGGTGAGCGCGCGCAGAAACGCGGTCAACGCGTCGATGCGCGCATCGTCCAGCGGCAGTCCGGTGCGTAAACGCTCCCGGTCGATCGTTTCCGGCACTTCGGGCGCGCCCCACGGACGGCCCGTTTCCGGATTCGTCAGGTTCTGTTCGTTGATCGCGAGGTACTGGTTGTAGAACAGCAGCACCGTGCCGAGGTCTCGGAATACACCGTTGTGCATGTAAGGCCCGGTCACCGCGACGTTGCGCAACGTCGGCGCGCGGAACTTGCCGGCCACCGCGTCGTCGTGAATCTGCGGATTGTCGCGCAGGCCGCGATCGGTTGCTGCGTGGCCATTCACCGCACGCACCGCGGCATTGGGCGGAACGCCGATGTTGAAGTACTGAAAGCTGGTGAACGGCTCGCGCCGATCCGTCGCCGCCTTGTCGAGCACGTGACAGTTCGAGCAATTCGTCAGCGACGAGAAGAACAGCATGCGGCCGAGCTCCTCTTCCCGGGTCAGCGACAATTCGCCGCGCAGCGCGCGGTCGTAACGCGAATCGTACGTCGAGAAGAACGGCGTCCGCTCGAACGCAGCGAGCGCGTCGCGCACCGCGGCAAATGTCGCATCTGCCGAATCGGTTGCGCCGAGCTCGCGCAGCGCCGCGACATACGCCGGATTCTCATTGACGCGTGCGACCACCGCCGCTGCATCGGGCATCTTCATTTCCAGCGGGTTCAGTATCGGCTGGCCCGCTTGATCGGCCAGATCGCGCGCGCGTCCATCGTGAAACAGCCCGCCCTCGTATGCGCCGTCCGCATTGCGTCGCAGCAGGGGCGTCAGCGCGGCGTACGTAAGGCTCGGTGCGTTTCGATCGCCCAGAGAGCGACCGTCGTCGCCCAGCGACACCGCTCCGCCGAGGTCGTTGGCGCGGCTGTCGATGAACGCGCGCGAAGGATCGTGACAGGTCGCGCACGATTGCGTCCGGTTCAGCGACAGATTCGGATCGAAGAACAGTGCGCGGCCGAACTCGACCAGCGCGGCGTCGGGGGCCGCCGCATGCGCGCGATCGACCGCGATGGATAAAAGCACCGATGCGACAAGCAGAGTCGTTGTCGTAAAGCTACGACGCATTTCGATCGATACCAACGACTTGCCGGAGGCGCTACGCCTTCTCGAGCCCGCACCAGTCCGCGAGGAACAGCGCTGTGCTCTGCGTGATGCGGCGCACCGATTCGAGTTCGACGCACTCGTCGAAGCCGTGGATGTCTTTCGATTTCGGACCATACACGAGCGCCGGAATGCCGGCGTACAAACCGAAGAAGCGGTTGTCCGCGGTCGCGGTAGAGCGTTCGTCCGCAAGCGGTTTGCCGAATACGGTGCGATGTGCCGCATCGAGCACCGCGCGCACCTTTTCGTGGCCGGACAACACGAACGGCTCCGCCTGAAACCCCTCCCATAGCAGCGCAGGCGGCGAGTTGCCCAGATACGGGTCGCGCGCCGCGGCGTTGCGCACGCAATCTTCAACCTCGCGCCGCGCCTGTTGCAGCGACATCGACGGCAACACACCGACGCGCATGTCGAACGTGCACCACGCCGGCACGGAACTCGCCCAATCGCCGCCGTGGATCTTGCCGACGTTGAAGTTGGCCGGATGGTGGTGATCGTGGAAGTGCGCGTCCTCGCTCTTGCGGGCGTTCCAGTTCGTTTCCAGTTCGCGAAGCGCCTGGATCAGCCGGAACGCCGACTCGATGGCATTGGACCCTGCGTCCGCCTGATAGACGTGCACCGGATGGCCGGTGACCTTCACCTGAAACCACATCACGCCGACCTGCGCCACCGTCAGCGCGTGCGAACTCGGCTCGGGAATGAGCGCTGCATCGGCGCGATAGCCCCGCTGCAGACACGCTAACGCGCCATTTCCGGTGCACTCTTCCTCGACGACCGACTGCAGGTACACCTCGGCGGCCGGCCGGTACCCGCATCGGCGCAACGCGAGCAGCGCGTAGTGATTCAACACCAGGCCCGCTTTCATGTCGGCGGCGCCCCGGCCGTACAACCAGCCGTCGCGCACCTCCGGCGCAAACGGCGGGCGTTGCCACATGTCGTGCGGACCTTCGGGGACTACATCGATGTGGCCGTTCAGAATCGCCGAGCGCCCTTGCGAACTCGTTGGGCGCCACGCACCGACGACATTCCACGCGTTCTCATAGTCCTGTTGCAGCGGCGAATAACCCGGCAGATGCCGGATGTCGTCGAGGCGGATCTGCCAACGATCGACCGACAGCTGCTGCTCGCGGTACAGCCGCGCCATGAAATCCTGTGCCGGCGCCTCGTTGTAGCGCGTCGACGGAATGCGCACGAGATCGGCGGTGACGGAAGTCTGTTCGTCGAAACGCGCATCGACGGCATCCATGATGTTCTTCGCAACATCGGGTGCGAGGGTCATATCGGGCTCCTTGAAGGGCAAACGACGCGGCGCACCGCGCATCCGGAAACGCCGACGGCGATCATACGACGTCGAATTCGATCGCGCCGAGTTCCGAGAAGTCTGCCGTGTATTTGCCGGGCGCAGCCGGATGCGCAGGACCGAGCGAACCGGTCATCAGCAGATGACCCGGCTCCACGACATAGCCGAGTTCGATCACCCGATTCACCAACCACTTCAGCGCTTCCCACTGCCCGCCCATCAGGTCGCCGCTGCGCGCCTGATGCAGCGTTTCGCCGTCGCGCCGCAGCTGCACGCGAACGTCGTCGAGATCGATGTCGCCGACTGCACGCGCCTTGCCGCGGATGAACCCGGCCGACGCGGAATTGGCGGCGATCAGGTCGGTACCGGTCATTCGTACACGGCCGAATCCCGGATCGGCCAGTTCGATCATCGGCGTGCAGGTGGTGGTCGCTGCGCGCAATTCCGGGATGCTCTTCACCGGCGCGTTGATCCTGCGCGCGGCACGGAAGCCGAGTTCGGTTTCCACGAGCAGCGTGCGATAGTCGGCGCGCGACACGGCACCGCCGGTGCCGCGCTCGCCTCCGCTGAACAGTACGCCGGTGATCGGTCCGGAGAGGCCCAACATCTGTTGCAGCGGCGTTGCATTGGCCGCGGACTTGTAACCGACGACCTTCTCGTCCGCGCGCAGCACGTTGAATGCGCGCTGCACCGAATTTGCTTCGTCGATGGTCAACGCGACACCGGCCGACGGCGCCTCATACGGCTCGTTGGCGCGCTGCGCAGCGAGAAAGCGCCGTGCCATGGCGCTGACGTCGGTCATGCGATATCTCCCTGGAAGAAGCGACGCCGGAGCGGCTCGCGCCGACCGGCCTCAGCCGCGGGCGCGGCTCATGATATCCGAACGACGGACCTGCGCTGCGTCGACCGAACCGCGCGGTTGCGCCGATTCGACCGCGACCACGGGGAGGTGCACGACGAACTCGCTGCCCTCGTTCGGCCCACCACTGCGCGCCTCGATCGTTCCTTCGTGCATCTCGACGAGACGCTTTACGAGATAGAGGCCGATGCCGAGCCCGCCCTGCGAACGCGACAGCGCGCCTTCCACCTGCGAGAACATTTCGAAGATCGTCGCCAGCTTGTCAGCGGGAATGCCGATGCCGGTATCGCGCACGGAAACCGCAACGCCGGTATCGTCGAGCGTTGCGCGCAGATCGATTCGGCCGCCCGGTTCGGTGTATTTCGCCGCGTTGTTGATCAGGTTCAGTATCACTTGCGCCAGCCGGGTGATGTCGCCGTCCAGCACCACCGTTTCCGGCGGCAGTTCGATTTCGAAGCGGTGGCCCATCTGTTGCACGATCGGGAGAGCTCGCTTCCACCGCTTCGTCGATCACGCGCGCCAGCGACACGCGCTCGCGCACCAACCGGATCCTGCCGCGATTGATCCGACTCACGTCCATCAGATCGTCGATCAATCGCGTCATGTACTGAACCTGACGGTTGATGACGTCTTGCGCCCACTCCGTTTCCTTGGTCGTCGGCCCGCGCATGCGGAGGTATTGCAGCGCATTCACCACCGGCGCGAGCGGGTTGCGCAATTCATGGGCGAGGATCGCGAGAAATTCGTCCTTGCGGCGATCCGCTTCGCGCAGCATGCGAACCACCGCTTCATCCGCGCGGCGACGTTCGCTGACATCGCGATTGACCGCAAGCAACCCCCGAATGGCGCCGTCGCGAAACGCCGTGAAGTGCGATTCGACGCGCAACTCACGGCCATCGCGCAAGACGTGCGCGCTCTCGCCGCGCCACTCCCCGCTCGTCTGCAACGCGGCTTCCATCACCGCTTCGTCTTCCGGATTCAGCCAGCGAACGTCGTACAGTTCACCCAGGCGACGCCCCAACACCGCGAATACCGTGACGCCGTACAGCCGTTCTGCGGCCGGATTCAGATAGATGATGCGCCGATCGGGATCGGTCGCGATCACCGCGTCGCTCACTTGCGCGAGAATTTCGCCGCGAAACCGATTCGACTCCGCGTCGACGCCTTCGAGCGTGAACACGCGCGCCCCGTGCGGACTGTCGACCACCAGTGCGTCGACTTCACCGCGGCGAATCGCGCCCAGCATCTCTTCCGCTTCTGCGAGCCGCATCTGCAGCTCGGCTTTTTCCGAGAGCAGTTGTTGCACGCGGTCGTCGGGACGCATTTCGATCAACCGCCCGTTCCGGTCGGCGCGCGTTCGATCACATCGAGGCCGGCCAGAATGCGAGCTCGTCTGCGACATGTCGCCGATGAAGCGTCGTATCGGGAGCGGCAGCGATTTGATCAACGTGGGCGCCGCGATGATCTGCTCGCTCTGCGCCAGCATCGGCGACTGCGACAGATCGATGATTTCCAGCTCGTAACGCCCGGGCAGGTGCACCTCGCAGAGGTGCCGGATGTTCGCGAGCGCACGCGCCGAATGCGCGGTCGTACCGGTGATGTACAAACGCAGCACGTAGTGCGCCGTCGTCTCGTCGGCGAGAGCGCGTTCGAGGGCGTTTGCGGGATCGTCGCCTTTCCATGGCTGCTAAACCCGTATCGGGTGGATGTCGAGACCGACCAGCACCCGCTCTTCGTTGGACAGGTCGCCGATGATCTTCTTGATAGGTTCAGGCAATCGCCGTACCAACGTCGGCAAGGCGAAAATCTGGTCTCCCGCGCCAGTTGCGGGGTTTCGAGCAGATCGATGATCTCGATCCGATACTGGCCGGCGAGGTGCGACTCGCAGATGCGCCGCAGGTTGGCAAAAGCGGCCAGCGATTTGGCGCTTTGACCGGCCACGTAGAGCCGCAGCTCGAACGCCATCGGCGTATTTGCATCGCGCTCCTGGTCGTCGGCGCCACTCATTTGCCGGGCGCGCCGTCCGCGCGACGGAGGTTGGAAATCGTTTCGTTCGTTTGCTGCGTGATCGAGTCCTGAAGCGCCGCTTCTGCACTCACGAAGCGCTCCTCCTCCGCCTCCGCGTCGGCCTGCGCCTGGAGCGCGGCGATCTGCGCTTCGATGGCGCGTGCGTTTTCCCGCCATCACCCGCTGCCTGCGTTCGTGACTCCTGTTTGCGCAGTTCGGCCGCGGCGGCCTCCCGCGCAACCTGCGCGATCCGCGCGGTGCCGGTGAGTACCCGATCGGCGCCGAGATAGGCATCGACGAGATCGATGCCGCTGTCGCTCACGATGAACTCGCGCACCTGGTTCGAGTGCTTCATGCCGCGCGACTTCATCACATAGAGCGTACGGTTGCGCTCGCCGTTGAATTCGACGTTGCGAAGCAGCAGCCACGTATCCATCAACGACGAGACACCGATCTCCGCGTCGTCCGGCATGGACGAGCACTCCATCGACGTCGCGCTGGTGAACACCGCGGTGATCTGCGACTGCTTCAGAAAATCGATGAGCCGCATCAGCGTCGGCTTCAACATCGCTTCGGAATGATCGAGCGACAGATTGTTGATCGGATCGACGGCGACCACCGCCGGTTTGAACTCGCTCACCACGTCGTGCACCACGACCAGATGCTGCTCGAGCCCTTGTAGAGTCGGCCGCGACGAACGCACCTGCAGCAGACCCGGCGCGGATCCAGCGTTCGAGATCGATGCCGAGCGAGCGCATGTTGCGAAGGATCTGCGCCGCCGACTCCTCGTAAGCGAACAGCACGGCGCGTTCGCCGCGGCGACACGCCGCGTCGACGAATTGCGCGCTGACGCTGCTTTTCCCCGTGCCGGGCGAACCGGAAATCAGAATGCTGCTGCCGCGGAACACACCTTTGCCACCGAGCATCTCGTCGATCTTCGCAATGCCGGTGGATATGCGTTCGGACGACGCCGCGTGATCGAGCCGCACCGACGTGATCGGCAGCACCGAGAAGCCGTGTTCACTGATGAGGAACGGATACTCGTTGGTGCCGTGCGCCGTACCCCGGTACTTGAGAACGCGCAGGCGTCGCGTTGCTACCTGGTCCTGCACGCGTTGATCCAGCGTGATCACGCAATCCGCCACGTACTCCTCGAGGCCGTAGCGGGTGATGGCGTTTCCGTCGCCTTTCTCGCCGGTGATGATTGCCGTCAGTCCGCGATCCTTCAGCCAGCGGAACAGACGCCGCAGTTCGGAGCGGAGAATGGCGTGATTCGGCAAGCCGGCGAACAGCGCTTCGACCGTATCGAGTACGACGCGCTTTGCGCCGATCGAATCGATCGGCGTGGCCCAGACGGATGAACAGCCCTTCGAGGTCGTACTCGCCCGTTTCTTCGATCTCGCTGCGTTCGATGTGAACGTAGTCGAGCACCAGCTTCTTCTGCGCTACGAGCTCGTCGAGATCGAAGCCGAGCGAGCGGACGTTTGCGGTGAGCTCGGCCGCGCTCTCCTCGAACATCATGCACACGCCCGGTTCACCAAACTGGGTCGCGCCGCGCACGAGGAACTCCAACGCAAGCATCGTTTTGCCGCTGCCGGCGCTGCCGCAGACGAGGGTGGGTCGCCCCGACGGCAAGCCGCCGCCGGTGATCTGGTCCAGGCCCGCAATACCGGTGGCGGATTTGGTGAGGGCGGAGTCGGACATGCGTTGCAGTCTCTTCGAAGCCGGATCGACGTCGATGCTAATACTTCTACCCGAGTGCACGATACGGTCGCCCCTTTGTAAAAGTTACACAGGGCTCCCCGTGAGCGTCGCCGCATAGGACGTCGCCGACGCATATCGAGCCCGTTCGCCGCTGTTGGCGATCGACGCATCGAAGCACTCTATAGTCAGCGTGTGAGGCGACGTCGGAGATCGAGATTGCTGTACGATCTAATCGTTTCCTCACACGCTGCTTCATCCGCTTCCCCTCTGTTACATCGTCAGCCGGTCCCGGTCTGGCTGTTCGGGCTGCCAATGGGCTTCGATTCGGGCGAACCCTTCTGGCGCAGAAAGATGCTGAGCACGATCATTGCCCAGATCGAAAAGAACTCGCTCTGCCAGTTCTGGAACGACTCGAACCAGAAACGCGACATCATCAGGTAGTCGAGCGGCGATGCCCGAACGTCGCCGCCCTGCAATACCTGCTCCTCGTTGTAAGCACGAGCACCGCCGACGGCGTGCAATGCGAACGACATGACGAACAGCGAGAGCAACGCCAGCGACAACGAGTGCGCGTACAGCCACGCGCGGGCCGAGCGTTGCGTCTGTGGCGCAGCCGATGAATCCAGCTGATCCGGATCCTTCGATTCGGCCGATCCCCGCTGATACAGGACTGCGGTCAGCAGCACGTACGACGCCATCTGGAGAAACTCGCTCTCCCAGTTCTCCATCGTCGCTTCGAGGAAATGACCGCTCCGCACGTACTCGGAATAGCCGACCGCCGCCTCGCCGTACTGCGCTCGCTCTTCGTTGTACTGTGCCCTGCCGGTTGCGGTCTGTCCGATGAACGACCCGGCGAACATCGCGAGCAGGACGAGCGACAGCCCGTTGTTTCTGAGGAAGGTTTTCATCTGCCGATTTGGGGTCCGAAACAACCCTAATCGTGTCTCGCGCCCGACACATCCGTCGGTGCGGTGGCTACCTTAAGGCGCCCGACGAACACGCTTCGTTCTGCAGCGGCGGAATGATCGCGACCACCGGCTTCGGCTTGCGCAACTCGTCATACAGACCCCAATGCGCTTCTTCCGGATGTGGGCCCGGTACCGGGTGAGCGTCGGCGGCACGCCACGGCGCGTCGAACGCGGAGAAATACGCGAACGCGCGCATCGAGGTCGGTGCGAACAGCTCGCGCAGCCGCAGGTAGAAATCGGCCTGGCGCGACTCCGAATAGCCACTCTCGAGCGGCGCCGTCGGAACACCGGTCTCCTTCACGAGGATCGGTCCGCAGTAAGCGCCCGCCAGCAGATCGACCACGTTGACCACGAACTGCGCGGCGGTCTGCGCGGTTGCAGCTCGCGAACCACGGCTGAAAAACCGGATGCACGTTGGCCAGCATGAAATCGGACTTCGTCAGAACCGGCAGCGCGTCTTGCGCGAGCAGGAGATGAAATGGTTCCGTCGTAGACAGCGCCAGACCCTGCGCCTTCGTGCGCACGTTGTCGAACACATGGGCCAACGCAGCGAAGTCCGAGCGCTTTCCGTACACGGTTTCGTTGCCGAGAGAGAGTCCGACCACGAGCCGTGGCTGCCGGCGCCACGCGTCGATTGCGTTGCCGATCTCCTGGTCGCTCTCCACGTCCCACACGCCGACGATCACGGCCTTGTAGCCGAGCCGAGCTGCCACGTCCGGCACGCGCTCCGCCCCGTGCAACGCGCCATATGTGATCAAACCATCGAAGCGACCGCGCAGCACCGTCAGATCGTCCGCGATGCTCTGCTCGCTCGCTTGCGTCGCGTTGCCGTCGACGACGTGCAACGCGGTCGGTTGATACGCCACGAACCGAACATGCGCCATCGCAGCGCGCAGCGCATCCGCGCTCGAATCCTGCCGGCACGACGGCGCGGCATGCGTCGCCGCGCAAGCGAACAGGAGCGCGGCGCCGACAAGGCCGAGCGCGGAACGTCTATTCGTGGCCATCGGTCTGCTCATCGGCTCGTTCTACCCCGAAATCGCGTTCGATGCCTATAGCCCATTCCTTCACCTCGGTTTGCCAACGGCTGAACTGAGGGCAGTCGTGCAGCACGAACCCGGTTTGAACGGCCCGCGACTCGTGTGTACCGTGTCGGACGCAGAACGAATTCGGGAGACACATGGCGAACGCAGCGACACTCACGGCATCGGTGATCCGATTGCCTGGCGGACGAGACCTGTCGTTCTGCGAGTTCGGCGAGCGCGACGGAATCCCGGTGTTCGGTTTTCACGGTACGCCGGGTTCGCGGCTACAGGTCGCGCCGACCGCCGCAACGCCGTTGCCGCCCGGCTATCGGCTGATCGTTCCGGACCGGCCCGGCTACGGCCATTCCACCTTTTATGCGGAACGGCGCCTGACCGACTGGCCCGGCGACATTGCCGCACTCGCCGACTATCTCGGCATCGAACGGTTCGCGGCGTTCGGTGTCTCCGGCGGCGGTCCGCACGTGCTCGCCTGCGCCCACGCTCTCGCACCACGCCTCATCGGTGTCGGCTGCGTCAGCGGGGTCGGACCGTTGTGGGATCCGGCCGCGACGAAAGGCATGCTGGCGTTGAACCGTTGGCTCACCGTGCTCGCGCGCAACGCCGGCCCGTTGATGCGGGCGCTGATGAAATTCCAGGTCTCGACGATGAAGCGCAACCCGGAACGCGGGTTCGACATGTTGGCGCGGCAGCTGCCGGAAGCGGACCGCGCGATCCTGGCGGACCCCGCGTTCCGCGCGATGATGATCGACGAGACGCGCACCAACTCCGCAACGGCCGGGCTCGCCGCCGCCCAGGACTTCGCACTGTTTGCTGCGCCGTGGGGCTTTTCGCTAACCGACATCCGCACGCGCGTGCATTTCTGGCAAGGCGGACAGGATCGGAACGTACCGGCGCCGCACGCCGAACTGCTGGCTGCGCAGGTAAAAGACGCGGTACTGCACCGATATCCGGACGAAGGTCACTTTCTCGTGGTGCCCCGGTTCTCCGAGATCATCGCGACCATCACCGCGTAGATCGACCATTTCCGTCGCGACAGTGCGCAATTGTTGGGAATGATGTGACACCCGTACAACGCCGGTTTACCACCACAAACAACGTCGAGATCGCCGCATGGGACTGGGGCGGCGACGGTCCGATCGCGCTGCTGCATCACGCGAACGGCATGTGCGGCGCGACGTGGACGCTCGTGGCTGAACGGCTGGCGACTCGATATCGAGTGGTCGCAATAGACGCGCGCGGCCACGGCGACTCGTCGTCCCCGCCGGCGCCGGAAGGCTATCCGATGCGTGCATTTGTCGACGATCTCGCTGCGGTTGCAGACGCGCTGCTGGCAGAGAGCGGACACACCCGCATCGCGTACGGCATCGGCAGTTCGTTCGGCGGCATCGTGACGGCCATGGCAGAAGCACAACGGCCGGGACTTTTCGAACGGATCGCCATGCTCGATCCGCCGATTCATCCGGACGATGCACTACGCGCGAAGCTCGACCCGAGCGGTGGCATCGTCGATCCGCGCCCGCAGATTGCGGCGCAGGCACGCAAACGCAACGCGATATGGCCGTCGCGCGCCAGCGCGCGCGCCGCGTGGCAGGACAAGGCGATGTTCAAAGCGTGGCAACCGCGCGCGTTCGATCTCTATCTCGACGAGGGATTTCGCGACCGCCCCGACGGCAGCGTCGAACTCAAGTGTCGACCGGACGTGGAGGCGACGGTCTTCGCGACCAGCGGCGATCTCGACATCTTCGCGGCCGCGCCGCAGATCGAAGCGCCGGTTCTATTGGTGCGCGCGGGACGCGGATCGCTGCCGGCGCCGGCCTTCGAACACCTGTGCCGTCTATTGCCTCGATGCACGATGCTCGATACCGGACGTCGGTCATCTGCTGCCGCTCGAGGCGCCGGAGTTGACCGTGCAGTTGCTGAACGATTTCGCCGCTAAGCCGACCGGCGATTCAATATCTGCAGATGGTGGTCGTGCTTCGTCCGCGTGATTCGATAGAAGCACATCGAGCCGAGCGCCAGCAGATAGAACACCATCAACAGCGGTCCGTAGATCAGACCCAGGTTGAAGACCGCTTCGGTCGGCACCGTTCCCGGCGCGTCGCCGCGCGGGAAGTGGATCAGATCGAGCGCCACCCCCGCCATCAACGTACCGATGCCCGATGTTGCTTTCGCGGCAAACGTTCGCGCGGCGAAGAACAATCCTTCCTCGCGACGGCCGGTCTTCAACTCGCTCTCTTCCACGATGTCGGCCAGCATCGAACTCTGCACGATGCCGAACATGATGATCAGCGTGACCGCAATGATGGTGTGCACCACCATGATCGGATACAACCAGGGCGTGTGGTTCGCCGGGAACCATTCGAGCAGCCGCAGCACGACCGGGGCGGTGCTCCAGACGATCGACACCGCGTAAATGCCGATGGCCGTGGCTTTCTTGTCGAAGCGCTGCGTCACCTGCGTCGAAAATCCGGCGGCGAGCGCTGCCGAGAGGAACAGCGACAGCACGATCCAGCTCACCTGGTCCGGGGAAAATTCCCAGAAGTAGTTGTTGATGTAGGTGTCGAAGTTCGTCGCCACACCGGCGCCGACCGCGGCGAACAGCCCGGCCATGAACAACGACAGGAAGTTGCGGTTCGACAACGTGACGCCCACCTGGCTGACGATCTGACCGAGGCGGAAGCGCTGCCGCGGCGGCGGTTGGTGCAGATGCGGAATCTGCCGGTGCAGCCCGCCGGCGGAAAGCAAAATGGCGCTCACCATCGCCAACGACCCCACTAAGCCGTAAGTCTCGAACGTCAGATGGCCGGTAACACCGTACTTCACCATGAAGTAGTGCCACATCAGGAACGCCATCGTGAGACCGCCGGCCCAACCGAACATGTAACGCAGCGACAACAGGCGCGTGCGCTCGTCGTAGTCTTCCGTGAGTTCGGCGACGATCGCCGTGCTCGGTGTTTCGTACATCGACACGAACAGCCGCACGAGCACGGAGAGCACGGTCAGATAGACGAACAGCGCGAACTCGGAGAGCACCGGTGGGTTCCAGATGAAGAAGTACGCCACGGCCACCGGAATTGCCGCGGCATACATGAACGGATGGCGACGCCCCAGCCGCGAACGCGTGTTGTCGGACCAGAAACCGATGATCGGGTCGCACGCGGCGTCGATCATCATCGCGATGAAGATGGCGGTGCCGGCCAGCGAGCCTGGAAGCCCGAGCACCTGGTTGTAGTAGAACATCAGGAAGTAGGAGAAGCCGTTGTCCTTCACGCCGAAGGCCACCGCGCCGAATCCGTACAACCAACGCGTGCTCGGGGTCATTCGCTTGTCGATGTTCGGGCTTCCCGTGTGCGTGAAATGGACGTGCGAAGTTATCACGGCTCGCGCGGCGATGGTTTGCGGAAATTGCTTGCGCCTCGCGACCCATGGATGATGCGGCATCCACAAACCGAGTCTGCTCGTGACCCGAGAGCTTCGCGCCTATCTGCTCGCCAACATCGGGTTCCTGGTGCCGAGCGGCCTGTTCACGATCATCTTCCCGTGGCTCGTGGTCGTCGCGCTGCACGAATCGGCCGAGCGAGTCGGCATCGCGCAGATGATCACGCAGCTGCCCGCGCTGGTGTTTCTGCTCGTCGCCGGTTTCGTCGCCGACCGTTACGAGCAACGCAAGATCCTGATCGTCACGCACCTGTTGGTCGCGTTGTCGCAGCTGTCGATGGCCTGGCTGATCGGTGCGGGCGCCCTGACGTTCAATTCGTTGCTCGCGCTCGCATTGCTCGGCGCGATCGCCGGCACGTTTTCCGGACCGCCTCGCGACGCGATGTTGTCGCGCGTGGCAGGTGCTCGCATTCAGCACACCGTCATCCTCGTCATCGGACTGCAGTTCGGCGCGCAGATGATCGGCTTCGGGCTCGCGAGCGTCACCGACGTCATCGGCGCACCGACTCTGCTCGTGCTCTCCGCGGTCGATGTTCGCGCTCGGCGCGATTCCCTGCGCGCTGCTGCCGGAAAGCGAACCGGGCACCGCGATGACTCGACATCCGCTGCGCGAGATCGGCGTGGGTCTCGCAATGGCGATGCGATCGGACCGCGTGCGCCCCGCGTTGATTCTGACCTTCGCGCTCGGCTTGTTCTTCGTCGGTACGTTCTTCGTGCTGCTGCCGTTGATCATCCGCGATGTGTACCACGGCGCGGCGGCGGATCTGTCGCTCGCGTTCGGCCTGAACATGGCCGGCACGATCGTGGTGATCGCGTTCCTGATGCGCCGCGGCGGCGTACAGCGCCAGGGTCGCGCCTTCATGCTGTCGTTGTTGTTCGGCGCCGTGATGTTGTCGCTGCTGTACCTGCGCCTGCCGTATTGGGCGTTCTTCCTGCTGTGCTTCGTGTGGGGACTTGGCGGCGGCCTGACGATGACGATGGGGCGCAGCATCGTGCAGGAAGCAGCACCGCCGGAGTTGAGCGCGCGTCTGCTGTCGATCTACGCATTCGCAATGAGCGCCGGCATGCCGATCGGCTCGCTCGCAATCGGCTATGCCGCGCAGGCGTGGGGCACGCTCAACGCCGCGCTGTTGCCCGCCATCGGCATGGGCGCGACGGTGCTGTTCGTGCATCTGACGTCGGACTTCTGGCGATTGGGTCCGGTACCCGTCGCGATCGGTCATCGACCCGATCGAGGCGACCGTCAGCGCCGGTTGAGCCGGCCCGCAGTCACTTGCCGGTGAACTTCGCCGCGCGCTTCTCCTGAAACGCGAGCACCGCCTCGCGGTGATCGGCGGTGTGCATGGTCTGCGCCTCGGCCGATAGACACATCGGCATGATCATGCTCGACACCGAGCGCAGATATGCGTTCACCGCCATCTTCGACGCAGCGATGGCTTTCGGCGCCCCTGCGGCGAGTCGTTCGGCGATCTGCAGGGCTTTCGGCATCAGTTCCGCATGGTCTTCGACATAGAAGTTCACGAGGCCGAGGTCGTACGCTTCCTTGCCTTTCACCCGATCGCCCGTCATCAGGTAGTACTTCGCCTTGTTTACGCCGATCAGAAACGGCCAGATCAGCTGGCCGCCGTCGCCGGCGCCGATGCCCATGTTCACGTGCGTGTCGGCGAATACCGCGTTCGGCCCCGCGACCACCACGTCGCACAGCAGCGCCACGTTCGCGCCGAGCCCCATCGCAAAACCGTTCACCGCGCTGATGATCGGCTTCTCACACTCCAGAATGTGATCGACGATCTGCCGCCCCTCTGCCCACATGTCGGGACCGCTCGGATCGGAGCCGATAGGGTCGCCGGGGCCGAAGTCGCCGCCGGCACAGAACGCCCTGCCCATGCCGGTTAGCACCAGCACGCGCAATTCGCGATCGTTCGCGAAGTCGCGGCTGAAGCGCGCGAGTTCGGAGTGCATCCGGCCGTTGACGGCGTTCAGCCGCTCGGGCCGATTCAGCGTGACGATCGCGATGCCGTGATCGCGCCGTTCGATCTGCATCGTCTCGTAGTTCTGCTGCAGCAGCATCGCAACCTCCGCTCGAATCAGACGACCTCGACGCCTTTCAGGCTTCCTTCGTCGCGCCATTCGCGGATGATCCGGAAGAATTCCTCCGGTCCGCCACCGTATTGCGCGTCGAGCAGGCCGGTGCCCGCGCCGGGTCTACCTTCGTTGTTGTAGTAGCCGGGCGTGCATTCCATCAGGAACTTCAGGTTGTTCGCCTTCAGTCGTTGCATCGTCGCCACCCAGTCGGCCTCGGCTTCGGCAGTGGTCTCCACCGTGCGCGCCTGGCGCGCCATCGCCTGTTTGACGATGTAGGCGATGTGCAGACTCTGCTCGTTCAACATGTGCGGGAAGTTCGCCGTGAAGCCCGCCTTGCGTAATGCCCATGAAGAAACAGTTCGGGAAACCGCGCGTCTGGAACCCGTGCAACGTTGCCGGCCCTTTCTCCCACTTCTGCGTCAGCGTCTGCGCGTCGCGGCCGATCACTTCGTAACCGGCGCGGCGCGTATAGCTCGTGCCCACCTCGAAGCCGGTCGCATAGATGATGCAATCGACTTCGTACTGCCTTACCGTCGACCACGATGGCGTTCTCGGTGATGCGATCGACGCCGCGCCCTTGCGTGTCGATCAGCTTCACGTTCGGCCGATTGAACGTGTCGAGATACTCGTCGTGGAAACACGGCCGTTTGCAGAACTGGCGGTAGTACGGCTTCAGCGCCGCCGCGGTGTTCGGATCGCGCACGACCTGGTCGACCCGCGCGCGCACTTGTTCCATCTTCTGGAAGTCGGCCAGTTCCACCATCGCCGCCATTTCTTCCGGCGACTGGTTCCCGCTCGGCGCGCGCGCCGCCAAACCACCGAGGTTGCGGATGATGTCGGTCCAGCCGTCCGCCACCAGGTCTTCGTCCTGATGGCCGCCCGTGACGAGCACGTTGAAGTTGGTCATGCGCTTCTGGTGCCAGCCGGGCTCGAGCGCCTGCGCCCATTCCGGATCCGTCGGACGGTTGTTGCGCACGTCGATCGACGACGGCGTGCGTTGAAAGACGTAGAGCTGCTTTGCCGCCGCACCGAGGTGCGGGACGCACTGCACCGCCGTTGCGCCGGTGCCGATCACCGCGATGCGCTTGTCGCGCAGCTTCGACAGGTTGCCGCTGGGATCGCCGCCGGTGTAGTCGTAGTCCCAACGACTGGTGTGGAACGTGTGGCCCTTGAACGTTTCGACGCCCGGAATCGCCGGAAGCTTCGGCCGGTTCAGCGGACCATTCGACATCGCGACGTAGCGCGCGCGCATCTCGTCGCCGCGATTCGTCGACACGATCCAACGCGCCGATCCTTCGTCCCAGCGCATTCCGGTCACTTCCGTCTGGAAGCAGGCGTTGTCATAGAGGTCGTAGTGTTCGCCGATCGCGCGGCTGTGCTTGAGGATCTCCGGCGCGTGCGAGTACTTCTCTTGCGGTATGTAGTTCAGCTCTTCGAGCAGCGGCAGATAGATGTAGGCCTCGATGTCGCACTGCGCGCCCGGATAGCGGTTCCAGTACCAGGTTCCGCCGAAATCGCCGCCTTTCTCGATGATACGGATGTCGTCGACGCCGGCTTCGCGCAGTCGGGCCGCGGCCAGCAGACCGCCGAATCCGCCGCCGATGACGATCACCTCGACTTCGTCGTTGAGCGGCGCGCGGGTGAAACCGGCCGGCACGTACGGATCGTCGAGGTAGCGCGCAAAGTCGCCGACCACCTCGCGATACTGTTCGTTGCCGTCGGCACGGAGCCGCTTGTCGCGTTCCTGGCGGTACTTCTCGCGCAGCGAATCGGGATCGAATCCAAGCGCGTTTCTGTTCTCGAGCGTCATCGATTTACTCCGTTGGATGGCCCGCGGCGCGGGCGACGAGCGGTGATACTAAACCCATAGACGGGCGAGCAACCACAGCGCCCGCCCGCGGATCAGTGCGTAGATTTATCGGCGATTCGATACGCGCCGAACGCACCTCGACAGAACCGTCAGGCCTGAAGCTTGCCCGCGGTCTTCTCGATGTCAGGTCCGGGCGCCTTTTTCGCTGCGCGGTACTCCGACGGCGTCGATCCGGTCCAGCGCCGGAACGATCGCGCGAAGTTCGACTGGTCCGAGAAGCCGAGCAGGTACGCCACATCGGTAACCGCGTGGCGCTCTTCCATGTAGCCGAGCCCGAGCTCCTTGCGCACACCGTCGAGCAAACCGCGGAACGACATACCGCGGTCGTGCAGCCGTCGCGCCAGCGTGCGTTCGCTCATGTGCAATCGCTCGGCGAGCGCTTTGCGCGACGGCTCGCCGTTGCTCAACATTTCCATCATCGCGAGCTTCGATCGGCTCAACACGTCGTTGCGATCCATCTGCGCGATGTACCGCAACGCAACTTCGTCGTTGGCGCGCGCCAGCGCCGGATTCTGCCGCGGCAGGAACTTCTCGGTCTGATCGCGGCGGAACACGATGCACGTGCGTTCGGCGCCGTAACGCACCGGGCACATGAAGTACTTCGCGAGTTGCTTCGCGCACGCCGGCGTCGACCGCGTCATGTCGATGCGCAACGGCTTGAATTCCTCATAGCTGATCTCGCGGCACATGGCGACGACCGCGGTCGTCAACGCATCGACGCCCTGCTGCGGCCAGGTTTTCGAAGGCTCGATCACGAGCGTCAGTTCGTCGTCGTCTTCGTCGAGCCGTATGACCATCGCGGTGGACAACAGTCTCTGGTATCGGACGAGCCGCTGCAGCGCTTCCCGCACGTTGCGGCTCGCCAGCCACGCATAACCGACGGCGTGCAGATTGCCCGGGTGCGCGGCCATGCCGACCTCGAATGCGAAGCACGGATTCTTGGTGAGTTTGATGCATTGATCCCACAGCTTGCGGATGGCCGGCGCGCGCAGCCGGCTGTCGGGATCGCGATACGGCTCAGGATTGATGCCGGCCTCCCGGAACACCTGCGCCGGGTCGACCTGGTACTTCTGCAGGACGCGCGACGTCGCTTCGTGCCCCAGCGCCAACGTTGTCATGTATTCGATCATCGTGGGCTGGAGTCTAACCGGTGATTCCCGAATGGCCGAGACGGACTGGGAATTGGCCCGCGCAGACCAGCGCAATAACCCACGTCCTCTAGACTGCGCGCCGCTCGACGAATCGCCGACACGTGCCGTTGGCCCCAACACGACACCAGTCAGACATGAACAAAGCTAAAGCCGCAGCGCTCATTCAGGAGCAGTTCGATCGGCAGGCTCGGGAGTCGTTCGGCGGCGTCGCGCCGGCCCCAACGATTGCACTCGACCTCGTCGTGGCCACCTGGCGCACGGCCGGTGCAGTCTTCACGCGCCGGCACGGGACGCCACCTCAACCGCTGACGCTCGCCGCAATGGCGTTGATGCACGGAGCCGTGACGCCGGAGTTCTCGACCAGCCCCGGCGTGCAGGCGTATTTCATCCGGTCGCTGTTCCAGATGACGCGCAATCTGGACGAACTGGAGTTGTCGAAGTGGGATCGTGAACTGATCGACGCCACGCTGGACGCCGCCAGCGATCTGGCGCCGCAATGGTTCCCCCGAAAGAAGTAACATGCGCAGCCTGATACCTGCGGGGTGATCGACGGAGGCGAGCGATGGCGTACTGGTTGATGAAGTCCGAACCGTCCGTGTTCGGTATCGACGATCTGAAGGCAAAGCCGCAACGCACGTCGTTCTGGGATGGCGTCCGCAATTATCAGGCGCGCAACTTCATGCGCGACGGCATGAAGAAAGGCGACAAGGTGTTCTTCTACCACTCGAGTTGCCCGGAGCCCGGCATCGTCGGCATCGCCTCGGTGGCGCGCGAGGCGTACCCCGACGCGACCGCGTTCGATCGGAAAAGCCCGTACTACGATCCGAAGAGCGACCCGAGACAAGCCGATCTGGATGGGCGTGGACGTCAAGTTCGTGCGTCAGTTCAAGCGCGTGATCAGCCTCGAAGAGCTGAAGCAGGAGCCGAGCCTCGACGGCTTCACGCTACTCCGGCGCGGCAACCGCCTGTCGGTCATGCCGGTGAGCGAAGAGCACTGGAACGTGGTGCTCGGGCTGGAATAGCGCCGGCCCGGATCGCACGTGCCTGCAGCTTCGGCATCACCGATTCGCTGAACAGGCGCAGATTGCGCTCCGCTTCGTCCCACGGCATGCCCGCGTAACTGAATACGCCGACATACGTTTCGGCGCCGATGCGGTTCGCGTTCTCGATGATCCGCTCCACGCACGTCTCCGGCGTGCCCCACGTCTGGATGTTCAGAAAGAACTCGATCGCCGCATCGGGTCCGTGTTTCTGGATGTTGTCGGCGAAACGGCCGTAGTACTCGTAGCCCTTCTGCCCCTTCAGATGGTCACCGCCGAACTGGTAGTGATCGAGCACCGTCTGCCAATAGCCGCCGATGTAGCGCTTCGCGTACTCGTAAGCGCGGTCGCGATCGGGATCGACGAACGTCCAGCCTGCGAGAATCGGCGCCGGCGGTTCCGCGCCGTTGTGTTCCTTGTAGAGTTCGTTGTACTGCGCGATTTCCGCTTCGACCGCCTCCCACGGTTTCTGCGGCACCACCAGAATGCCGACGCCGAGTTTCGCCATGATCGACAGCGACTCGGGCGACACTGCGGCGGCATAGGTACGGCCGCGGAACGTCGATACGGCGTGGGGCGGATGTCGGTGCGCGGCTGCTTCACGAACGTCCCTTGATACTCGCAGTAGCCCTGTTCGAGACCCTGCAACACGCACTCGGCGCTCTCGACGAAACGCGGACGCGAATCGCCCATGTCCTGACGGAAGCCGTCGAACTCGACGCGCCCGTGCGCCGCGTCCGAGTCCGAGGATCAGCCGCCCGCCGGACAGGTGGTCGAGCATGCTGATCTGCTCGGCGACGCGCATCGGGTCGTGCCACGGCAGCACCACCACCATCGATCCGAGTTGCACGCGCGTCGTGCGGCCGGCCATGTACGTCAGGAACTGCAGCGGATCCGGACACATCGTGTAGTCGGTGAAGTGGTGCTCGACGGTCCAGACCGAGTCGAAGCCGAGCGGTTCGGCCAGACACGCGAGGCGCATGTCCTGTTCGTACACTTCGCGATCGGTCGTGTGTCTGCCCGGATTCTGAAAAATCGACGCCATACCTACGTGCATTTGCGTTACTCCTCTCTCTGATGACCGACGATCAGTAGCCGGGCGGCGGAACGAACCCCTGCCACTCGCGCTCGAGCAGCTGCGCGAAACGCAGCGTCGTGCGGTCTTCGAGATACGGCCCGATCGCCTGCAGACCGAGCGGCAAGCCTGCGCGGTTGAGTCCGGCCGGAAATGCGGTGGACGGCTGCCCGGCGAAGATCGCCCACATCGGATACACCAGATTGAGCGCGTACGGCACCGTTTCGTTGTCGATGCTGCAGCGTGCGTTCGTTGCACGGACCGGTCTGGTGTTCGAACGCGGCGTCGAGCGTCATCGGTCCGATCAGTACGTCCCAATCCTTGAAGAACGCACGCCACGCCGCGCGCGCGATTTCGCGCCGCCGCACCAGCGCCAGATATCCGGCCGCGTCGATGACGAAGCCCTTCCGCCTGCGCAGACAGCACACTGTCGCGCGCTTCGGCGCAAGCGTGCAGGTCATCGAGATCGTCCGAGACTGTGGAGAGTTTGTTAGCCATGAGAGTCTTTCCACGATTCATGGGGAAGAACCGCGCCGGAACGCAGCCGCGGCTTCGCGCTCGGCACGGGTTTGACCCTGCGATGTCGTAACCGTCAGCAGGCACAAATAGTCGCGAAAGTACTGTTCGAAATCGAGCTTCGGCATCGCCTGCGCGACTCTGGCGCCTCGTTGGGAAAGAAAGCGCGCGAGCTCGTCGACCTTGGCCTGCATCTCCGACGCAGCCTTTACCCACGGCATCGGCGGCATCACCGCGACGCGAAAGTCTTTGAGTTGCGCGCCACGCGATTCCGGTAATGCGAGCTTCCAACCGGCGTCTTCGCCGATGCACGGTCCCGCGATGACGTCGAACAACAGTTCGAGATCGGTCGCGCTTCGCGCGAGCGGGCCTTGCACACCCATCAAGCCGGCGGCGTTCGGCAAATCGCCCATCGGAAACGAGCCCTCGCGCGGAATCGCCGTTTCGGACGGCCGATGCCCATACACGCCGCAGTACGCGCCCGGCACGCGGATCGAACCGCCGATGTCGCTGCCGATCTCGAGCGGCGTCATACCCGCCGCCAATGCGGCGCCGCCACCGCCGGTGCTGCCGCCCGGCGTGCGCTTCAGATCCCACGGATTGTTCGTGCGGCCGTAGATCGGGCTGTCGGCCTGCCAGTCGCCGAGCGCGACCGGGATGTTCGTCTTGCCGAGCAGGCACGCACCCGCGTCGAACACGGCTTTTGCCAGCGTTCCGTCCACGGCCGGCTTGTGATCTTTGAACGGCAACATCCCGGCCGTCTGCGGCAAGCCCGCCGTTTGCGTCGACTCTTTGAGCGTCATCGGCAATCCGAGCAATGCAGCGCGCTGACCGCGCGCCAGCGCTGCGTCCGCCACGCGAGCCGCGTCGCGGGCGCGATCTGCCGTTCGCACCGGGATCGCGTTCAGCACGCCGTCGCGCTCGTCGATGCGCTGCAGATGCAGGTCGACCAGTTCGAGCGAGGAGATCTTGCGGGCGCGCAACGCGCCGAGCATCTCGGTCGCAGTGCTGTAGGGGCCGATCGACTGCGCCATGCCCTGTTCGCTCCTGACCTGCTGCCGGACTCGAAGCGTACGCGACAATCAGCGTTTGATTAAAGCCGCGTAAGCCGATTGAATCGCGCCCTATCCCCAGAACTCGCAAGGAGACGATCATGGCTCAACCGAACGGATTTCCGAACGGACTACAACTGCGTTCGACCGTGAAGAAAGAAGGCACGCTCGAACTGACGCTGGTGAACGCCCCGACGCCTGATCCAAAACCCGACGAAGTGGTGGTGCGCGTCGACGCGTCGCCGATCAACCCGTCCGATCTCGGCCTGCTGCTCGGCGCCGCGGACATGAGTACCGCGAAAGCATCCGGCACGCCCGCGAATCCGGTAATCACCGCGAGCATCGCGCCCAACGTGATGAGGATGATGGCCGGGCGCGTCGATCAATCGCTGCCGGTCGGCAACGAAGGCGCGGGCGTAGTGGTTGCGGCCGGTACGTCGGAAGCGGCGCAGAAACTCGTCGGCAAGACCGTCGCGATTCTCGGCGGTGCGATGTACTCGCAGTACCGCGTGATCAAAGCGGCGCAGTGCCTGCTGCTGCATCCGGGCACCACGCCGGCCGAAGGCGCCTCGTGTTTCGTCAATCCGTTGACGGCCATCGGCATGGTCGAGACGATGAAACTCGAAGGTCACAAGGCGCTGGTGCACACCGCCGCGGCCTCGAACCTCGGGCAGATGCTCAGCAAGCTGTGCAACAAGGACAGCATCGGCCTCGTCAACATCGTGCGTAAGCCCGAGCACGTGAAGCTGCTGAAATCGATCGGCGCGATGCACGTCTGCGACTCGAGCCAACCGACGTTCATGGACGATCTGACGGACGCGCTGGTGGCCACCGGCGCAACGCTCGCGTTCGACGCAATCGGCGGCGGCAAGCTGGCGGGCCAGATCCTCACGGCCATGGAAATCGCCGCCAACAAGACCGCGAAGGAATACAGCCGCTACGGCTCGACCACGCACAAGCAGGTGTACATCTACGGCGGCCTCGATCGCAGCCCGACCGAGTTCAATCGCAACTTCGGCATGGCGTGGGGCATCGGCGGCTGGCTGCTGACGCCGTTCCTGCAGAAGATCGGACCGGCGGAGGCGCAGAAGCTGCGCGAGCGCGTGGCGTCCGAGATCAAGACGACGTTCGCGAGCAAATACACGAAGGTGGTCTCGCTGCCGGAAGCGCTTGCGCTGTCGGAGATTGCCGTTTACGGCAAACAGGCGACCGGAGAGAAGTATCTGATCGACCCGAACAAGGGTCTTCGCTAACAGATTGACCGAGGGGCGCGCCTCGCACGCGCGCCAGGTGTCGCGCCGCGCTAGAGCCGCGTACTGCTTCTTTTGGATGCCGGCTACGGCGTCTCCGTGAGATCGATGAGCCCGTGACGACGCCACCCGGTCCGCAGTAGTCAGGTTCGTGCGGTGATCACCTCGCGAACATCGGCAGAGTGCGGTGGAGCGGTAGCACTACTCCAGGCGTCGAACCAGCGCCCGGAACTCGCCGGATCCGGTGACGGCGGCACGCGAGAATGCGTGAGTTGCGCCGCGGTTGATCGCGCCATGGATCAAAGATTACGGCCATGGTCCAAAGGAACTGCCGGGCGCCGCAAGATCTGCGGTGCGAGATCTCGTACAACGCGGGCATTCGTCGCGCCTTCGTCTACTTGTTGTCCCGCGGCTCGACCGAGCAATCCATCACGCACGATTCATCAGCGGCGCCGCACCTAATGCCAAGCGCTCACCGCGCCCGGACTCAACTCGCAGATCGTTTGATAAGGGCCATGTTCAGTGGTGGCCAGCACCGCCCGCCCCGCCCGTCCAGATCGACGGAGGCACACTGTGCAACACGTGGATCAATCGATGCGCTCAACAAGATGAAGACGTTGAATCGCTCCCGAACGCGAAACAGCCCTCTTCCCTTATCAACCCCTTCCTCATTCAGATCACTCTCGAACGCACGACAGCGCATTCGACAACCGACAACGCGGACAACCTAAGCAGAGATCACATCTGGCGGACGCGCTCGCGTTCGACGAACTCCGCAACGGCCTGCTCGGCGGTTACGAAAACGGCGCCGCGCGCCGTCA
>CAWBBR010000032.1:0-13261 GCA_963787045.1 uncultured Gammaproteobacteria bacterium
CCAAGACGTAGCGGACTCTGCTATTTGTTGGAGGGATCGCGGTGACCCGACCAAGGCGATGTTCGCGGTGCCGCCTAAACGTCGGATAAGAATCGAGGGAAGGTGATGGAAATGATTCAAGGTTCCTGCCACTGCGGTGCAGTTCAATGGCGCTTTGAAGGGATGCCCGAGTTCGCCGAGGCGTGCAATTGCACGATATGTTCCCGCTACGGCGTGCTTTGGGCGTATGGTTTTGAAGGCGAGGGCATCAGTGTCTCCGGCCCAGCCCAGACCTACATACCACGCAGGACCGGGTTTCATTTCTGCTCCTCATGTGGCTGCGTGGCGTATTGGCGAGAACTGGAACTCGGGCCGAAGGGTAAGCGTCGCATCGCGGTCAACCTGCGTCTCGCGGAACCGGAGGCTGTGGCGCAGATTCCGGTTGATCGCGTCGTCGGACTCGACGACACGTTTAGACATTTGCCACGAGATGGGCGATGCGTTGCGGATTATTGGTTTTGAATCACCTTGCTGCGACGAGAGATTCGCGACGCGTGAGCATTGCGGCTGGAGGTAGACATGAAGGTGGTCGTGTTGCCGCCTAACGCACGCATGCAGCTGGTACGCTTGCATGCACGTCCTTGAGGAGCCCGTTACATGATGTTCTGGAGAGTTTGGGCTGCGCTCCTGGGTTCTTCGCTCATGACCGGCGAGACTATCCGCAGCTGGGGCCAAGGCCGCAATCTGCTTTTTGTCCTCGACGATTTCTGCATCGGCATACCGCTGGTCGTCACAGCCATTCTCATGGCCAATCCCACGCCGGCCCGTTGGTGTGCGTTCTCCGCCTCCTATGCGGCGGCTGCCGGCATGCTCTACGGCAGCTTTTTCGGCAAGTTGGTCGATCTATCCGATCCGGCGTCGAGCGACGTCGAAATTCATTTGCTCACGGGCTTGATCGGCCTGGCGTTTGTGTCGTCACTGATTGGTCTCGATCGCTACCGTGAGTTTGTCCGGTCGGTTGTGGCGCGCCGCCTAACCAGGCATCCAGCCGCGTCACACCGTTTGCATGCGCAAACGTTGTCGCCTGTCTGCGCGCGGCTGAGCTGGCTGTTAGGCGTCACTCCAAGGTCGCGCTATGAATCTCGACGACATTGAGTTCAGAACGCTCGACTACACCAGCGATTCGGAAGTACGCATCTACCTCCGTCTGTTCTGGGACATTCCCCTCGAACACAACGAGTACTTTACGCGCCGTTCGGATTCGTTCGTCGAAGATTGGATGCATTCCGCGCGCGAGAGCGAGAACGCGAGCAATACGTTTCCCGGGATCGCGCTTCACGGCAAAGAGATAGTGGGTGTTCATATCGCTCGGCGATTCGAGGAGTGGGAACAGGTCGGCGTGCATATCGCGGGTCTTTGGGTTCATCCTTCGTATAGAGGGTTAGGCGTTGCTCGGGTGCTGAAGGCGAATGGGGAGAATTGGGCACGATCGGTTGGCGCAATGTTCATGAACACGAACGTCCAGGCTGAGAACCACAGGATGCTGTCGATCAACGAGCGGGCGGGGTTTACGTTGTATAGGTACAACCTGAGGAAGCGCCTGTGACGACCAGGCTCCTGCGCTACTTGCTTGTACTGCTTGTCTCGCCGCTTGGGGCAGTTGCACAACAGGCACCGGCTTGACGAACAGCCGGCGCTTGACGACTGCAACGTCGGACCAGTATCCCGAACGTATGGCTCCGCAACTTGGCTCGTGTACGCGTGTTCGGATGGAAAGTCGATCGTTGTCAGTGCACCCTCGAATAGCCCAGCTGCACCTTTTTACTTCATGCTCTTCCCGAAGGACGGTGAATACGAACTGGTTGGTGAAGGCACGGGTCCGAAGAGTGTTACGGATCGCCGCGTACGCTGAATTGGCGCGCTTCACGGAACAAGACATCGTTGCCCTGATTGCGGCTGCGAAAAAACAGGCAACCGAGGATGGGAGCCAGTGACGCCTAAGCACTGCATGCAGCCGACGCTTCGGCCAGTCATCAAATTTGCATGCGCAAATTTGCCGCGTGTCTGGTGCGCGGCTGGCACTAACTGTTAGGCCTCGCCACCGTGCGCATACGTCTGGCCAAGCGCGCGGATTGCCAGAACCTGGGAGAGGTCATCGTTGGCGCCAATCGCTCCGCATTCGAAGGTCGGGTTCCGGAACAGTGCCTGTTGGAGTTGACGGTCTCCACGAGTGTCAGGAACTGGAAGCGTGGCTTTGACTCCGGTTCATTTGATTCGGGCGACCAGGTTCTGCTTGTCGCGGAAGTAGATCCCGATGGTGTTGTCGCGTTCGTTCTCGCAGGGAGTTACACCGCGGACGTATTCCGCGATCGAAACATTTCAGTCGCGTACCCCAGGGAGATCCTGAGTCTGCACGTCGCCCCGGGCTGGCAGAACCGTGGTATCGGTCGTAGCCTCGTCGGAGCCGCTGCCGATTGGCTCATTGCGCGCCAGGCGAAGACGTTAGCGGTTCGGGCGATGGAGCCGAATCCGAATCGTGCGTTCTACACAAAGCTCGGCGCTCAGGAGCTTGGTTCGCAGCCGTACGACTGGGCGGGGTTTGCGACACACGAGGTAATTTATGGTTGGCCGGACATCAGCTGTCTTCGCGGCGACGCCTAACCATCGGAACAGCTGGTTGTAGGCGTCACGAGGTAGGCCACCACAGACAAGCAAATCTAACGAGCATGGATCAATAGCATATGGATCACCGCGTTTTGCGACGAAGGTTCGTGGCCGGGCTCTTCGAAGGGTTGCGGGTGGTATGGCCGATCTTGTCGGGCCTGCTTGTGCTGATCATCGCGCTCGGCGTGGCTGCCGGCTTATTCGAAGGTTGGTCCCTGCAGGAGTCGGTCTACTTCTCTTTTGTCTCGGGCTTGACGATCGGCTACGGCGACTTCTCCCCCAAGACGCTGCTCGGACGCGCGCTCGCAATCTGTATCGGCGGATGTGGCATCTTGGTGACTGGGCTAGTTGCAGCGGTCGCCGTGAAGGCACTGACGGACATCCACGACGAGGACCATGAATGAGTTACTGGCGAGCGCGCGCGGCTGATGCTGGCTGCTATGCGGCATGAGAGCCTTTCACCGTGAACTCAATTGTTGTAGTGGCAAGCCTGTGGATTCGTGAAGGCCGAGTAGCCGAATTTGAGGCATACGAGCGGAAGGCATCCCGCATCATGAAACGATACGGCGGGATCATTGAGCGAGCGGTTCGCGTCGAAGAAGGGACAGCATTGGACCGGCCGTTCGAAGTGCATCTGGTGAGCTTTCCAAGTCAGGCAATGTTCGACGCGTATCGCGTGGACGCAGAGTTGAAGGCGCTCTCTCACGAGCGAGAGGCCGTAATCACGAAATCACTCGTTCTGGTGGGGACTTCGGGTCCAGCCTATTCCGCGTAACAAACCGTTTGTCGGAGCCTGCGATGCCCAAAGATATCCGCAAGAAACCAGCGCAACCGAAAAAAAGAAGCGTAGCGAGAACGAGCGAATCTCAGAACGAAACGTCCGCGTCTCAATTGATCGACGAGCGGATCAAGGAACTGGGCGACTGGCGGGGCAAGACGCTTTCGCGGCTGCGCAAGTTGATCAAGCAAGCCGATCCCGACGTGGTCGAGGAGTGGAAGTGGAGAGGGGTTCCAGTGTGGTCCCACGACGGATTGATCTGCACCGGTGAAACCTACAAGAGCGTCGTGAAGATGACGTTTGCAAAGGGCGCCGCACTCGAGGATCCGTCAGGTCTCTTCAACGCCAGCCTCGAAGGCAACACCAGGCGCGCCATCGACGTGCATGAGGGAGAGACGATCGACGAGGACGCCTTGAAGGCTCTGATTCGTGCGGCGGTTGCGCTGAACGCCTCCCGCACCAAACGGTGATCGACCTGTCGCCGGTGCCAACACGCGGAACGCCGACATGTCGCGAGTGATCGTCACGGGCGGTCCCGGTGCCGGGAAGACCGCGCTCTTGCACGCGCTGCAGACTCGCGGCCACACCATCGTTGGCGATAGCCCGCGCACGATCATTCAGGAACGTCGACGACGGGGGCTGAGTCCGCGACCGAACGCCGACGAGTTCGCGCAGGAGATACTTCGAATGGACGTCGAGAACTTCGTTCGCCATGCCGAAAGTTCAGGCTATGTCTTCTTCGAGCGAAGCGTCCTCGATGCGCTTTGCGGGGTCGACATGGTTGCGCCGTTGAGCGAGAGCGAGTTGCGTACGTGGCTCGCGAAGTACCCATACTGTCCCAAGGTGTTCGTCTTACCGCCGTGGCAAGCGATCTACGCAAACGATGCAGAACGCGATCACACGTTCGAGCACGCGGAGCGGGTCCACCGCGTCACGATCGAGTGGTACGGTCGGTTCGACCGATATCAGGTCGTCGAGGTCCCCAGGGTTTCCGTTGCTGAGCGATGCGCTTTTGTTCTCGATGCGCTGGCGGACGGCGCCGCCTAACGGTTGCAGGCTGTAGATCCGAAGCGCGACACTGCGGCTTCCAGTGTCCGCTCTGCTGTGATGACCGACGACGACGCGCGCCAACGGCATCATCATGAATTCTCGGTGCAGGCCCACAACCGAGCCACCGACATCCTGTACGCCTCCCAGCCGTCGCGAGACGACATCGAGAGTCTCATCGAACTCGCGCACGTGGCGCACTGGCATTGGCAACGACGCGTCGATAAAACCACGCAGAACATCGCCGTCGCGCTGTGGTTGCTGTCGCGCGCTTACTCGGCCAACGACATGGGTGTTCAGGCGTTGCGCTACGCCCAGGAGTCGCTGCAGGTTCTGCAGGGTTCGGGGTTGCTCCCGTCGTTCTTTGGCTATGCGCACGAAGCGCTCGCCCGAGCGCACGTGCTGCTCGGCCGCCTCGACGAAGCGAGGGTGCATCTGAAGGTGGCGTTGGAGATCGCGGAGACGGTGCCGAATCGCAAAGGCGAAGGAACATCTTCTGGATCAGATCAGCAGGATCGCGCTCGACGATTGAAGTCGTCGGGCGCAAACGAATCGGAGGTCGCAATGGAACTCGATTTGACGCCCGCATCCACCGGAACCTTGATGGCGTTGGGCTTGATATCCGTCCTGTCGGTTGCATTCGGGTTGATGTTTGTGTGGATCGCCTGGGGCGCGTCGCACGGCTCGATCACCATTGCCGATCGCGCCATCCGGCTGCACGTTCCGTTCTATGGTCGCGTCATACCGATCTCGAACATCAACCTGGAGCGCGCGCGGGTGTTGAGCGTCGACGAATCCGCCGAGGTGAAGGCCGTGAGTCGAACCAACGGGATCAGCCTGCCGGGTTACTCGGCGGGATGGTTCAAGCTCGCGAGCGGCGGCAAGGCGTTGCTGGCGGTAACAACGGGACGCGTGCTGTTCATTCCCACCAACGAAGGCTACTCCGTGTGGCTCAGCGTCGCCGAACCCGACGTCGCGCTGGCGCAATTGAGGTCGGCGGCGCAATAGGAGAGCGAACTTGAACACGACCGCCCGCCGCATGAGCTTCTACTTTTTGTGCGCGTTCCCGTTCGTCGCTCTCGCGACTGTCGCCGTGCGCGATCTTCGAATTCCCGGCGTATACCACGCGATAGGAGCGCTGCACTTTGCCGCCATCGCGTTCGGGGCGTGGATTCTGGGTGCGCGCGCCATCGTTTCCGCCGCCGCTCCGCAACGCAGGCTTGCGCTGGCCGGTGTCCTGCTGATCTTTCCGTGGACGGTTATCGCGTTGTTGTGGGTTGGCCTTGGCGCACCGTTTCAGGCGACCGCAGCGGAAAACTACATGCGCTTTCTCGTACTGCTCACCAACGTGGTGGTCGTTGCTGGCGCGTTCGTCGTGATGAAAGAAGAGCTGTACGCCGCCGGCGAGTACTTCTACTCGACCATCGGTTTCGCCGCGAGTATCCCCGGCGCCGTCGCGTATCTCGTCTGCATCAGCATGAGCGTCGCGGCATCGATTGCAGAGTTGGCCGGTAAGGATGCATCGGTGGCAGGCGGCTTCTCCGGGTTGTACGACGTGCTGGAGTTCGTTGCGTGCATTCTGACCTACGTTGCTACAGCCGCGTTCGCAACGTCACTCGGGAAAGTTCAGTGGCTCGGACGCAACGCTGCGCGGGTGTATACGGTCGCCAGCGCAATGCTCGTGGCGCTGCTGGTTGCGAGAGGTCTGTCGTATCCGGATCTCTCGGGTGATACGGCACCGTGGTACGCACGTCCCGCGTTCATTGCCGGTATTCCGGCCATTCCATGGCTCATGCCTTGTCTGCTAGGGGTGGTTGTATTGCGCCGTGCCGGAGCACCGTAACGCCGCTCAACTCAGTTGTTGGAACGATGCTCTATGACGCGCCGAACTGCACCTCGGCCGTCTTCACTACGCCCGCTGTGCGTCCCGGTGCCGCCTGCCACGTCCAATACATGTTGGTATGGGCGATCACCTTGTCCGGGCTGGGCAAGCCGTAGGCCGATAGGTCGTCGGTGGTGTGCGCGTCGCCGACCAGTACCGTGTCGTAGCCGCGGGCGAAGGCGCCGTGGATCGTCGAGCGAATGCAGGCGTCGGTTTGTGCCCCGGTGACGATCAAGCGGCCGACGCGAAGGCGCCCGAGTTCGCTCTCCAGCGTGGTGTCCTCGAACGAATCGCCGTAGTGCTTGTGCACCAGCGCCTCGGACTCGTTGCGTTGCAGCTCCGGTACGTAGCGCCATCCGTCGCTGTTCATGGTCAGGTTGTCGTCGGAGTGCTGCACCCAGATCACCGGCACTCCTTGCGGCGCGCGCCTTTCCGACCAGTGCGCGAATGTTCGCAACCACTTCTTCGCGTCGATGGGCTTTCGCCACCACGTTGTTCTGCACATCGATGACGAGCAGAGCGGTGTTTGGTCTATCGCTCAGGTTGGTCATGGAGGTCTCCTGACGCAGGATGTCGTTGTCGCCGTGCGGAAGGAGAGGATACGGCGTTCGCAATCGAGTTGGGTAGGCAGTGGAACCGCGCGGTCCGATTGAGGAGGATACGCATCACGTGGTGGAGGAGGCGCAATGAATCGAAAGCCGGAGATCAAGCTGTTCGAACTCGGCCCCACCCGTTCCGCTCGCGTCCGCTGGACGCTGCTCGAGGCCGGGCTCGAGTACGAATCCATTGGTAACCGTCCGGACATCATCGGCAGCGAGCAACTCAGAGAGGTTCACCCGCTCGGTAAGTTGCCCGCCGCGATCATCGACGGTAAGCCGTTGTTCGAATCTGCGGCGATCGCAACTGCTATCGCAGATCTCGTGCCGGAAAGGAATCTGGTCGCGAAGCCGGGCTCGTGGTCCCGTGCACTGCACGATCAGTGGGTGTGCTTCGCGCTGGCGGAGCTGGAATGCTGGGCGTGGAGCAGCGAACTGAACACGTTGGATTTCGTGTTTCCGAAAGATCAGCACGTGCCGGCGATCATCGAGCAGAACTCGTTGCTCTTCAGACGCAGCGCGGCGGCGCTCGACGCGGTGTTGAGCAAGACCGAGTATCTGATCGAAGACCGGTTCACCGTCACCGACATCATCATGGGTTACACGCTCAATTTCGGCGATGAGCAGGGGTTGGTGCGCGAGTTTCCGCATCTGACGGCGTACCTGCAGCGGCTGTATCAAAGAGAACACTGCACGCTGGTGCGGCACAAATAGGCGCGAGCACCATGGCAAAACGGCCCAGCACCGCGCGTACGACGCGAACGAAAGCACCGAAGCTCGACATCGGCCGGCGCACCGCGGCCGTGAAGGCGATTATTGAAGCGAAGCCGGGTGCCGAAGCGAAACCGATGTCGCCGCCGCGCGCGTCTGTGCCGAGCGCGATCATCTTCAAGGTGATGGGCAAGATGTTCGCGATTCTGTCCGTTCGCGGTATCGAGAACGTCATTCTCAAATGCGATCCGAACCTGGCGCAGTCGCTGCGGGAACAGTACGAGGGCGTCGGCCATCGCTCGCATCTGGATCGGCGCTTTTGGATCAGCGTCAGTCTCGACGCCGACGTGCCCGAGGACGAGGTGGAGCGACTGATCGGGCATTCGTATGCACTCGTGTGCGAGGGTCTGACGCGCAAGCAAAAGGCTGAGCTTGCTGCGCTGTCGTGAGAAGATGCGCGGCGCTTGGCGAACCCAACGAGACCGCATGGCGGTCGGACATTCGAGGAGATGAAAGTGTCGATACAACCGTTTGTCGTTACCCCGAAGGATTACGCGGCAGAACTCAACATCGTCGGCGAGCACGTCACTGTGCTCGCATCCGGAGAAGCGACGCAGAGCTACGAAGTGTTCCTGCAACGCGGTCCTGAAGGCAGCGGCCCGCCGCCGCATAGCCATCCCTGGGACGAATCGTTCTATGTCGTCAAAGGCAACATCGACTTCGGCATCGGCGAGCGGTCGATGACCGCGTCGCCCGGCACGCTGGTGCATCTTCCCGCGGGCACCACGCACTGGTTCCGCTTCGGTGCCGGCGGCGGCGAGATGGTGTCGATGACGTCGCGGCTCGGCGCATCGAAGATGTTCACCGACATGGCGCGCGAAGTAGCGCCGGTGAATCCCGATCTCGCGAAGCTCACCGAAGTGGGCGCGCGCTATGGGATGAAAGTCGGATGAATGCACCTTCGAGCCGCGAAGGCATGCATGTCGGCATTGTCGGCGCCACCGGCCTGGTCGGTGAGTTCATGCGCGCGTCGCTCGTCGAACGGAACTTTCCGGTTCGTTCGCTGCGGCTGTTTGCGTCGGCGCGTTCGGCCGGCAAATCGATTCCGTGGAAGGATCAGCGGATCGTGGTGGAGGATGCCGCGTCGGCCGATTACGCCGGCCTCGACGTGGTGTTCTTTTCGGCGGGCGCAGATACGTCGCGCGAACTCGCGCCGGTCGTTGCAGCGGCGGGCGCGGTGGTCATCGACAATTCGTCCGCGTGGCGCATGGATCCCGACGTGCCGTTGGTGGTGGCCGAGGTGAATCCGTCCGCGCTCGGCTCGATTCCGAAGGGCATCGTTGCGAATCCGAATTGCACGACGATGGCCGCCATGCCGGTGCTGAAGCCGCTGCACGACGCGGCGGGCCTGCAGCGACTGGTGGTGAGCACGTATCAGGCGGTCTCCGGCGGCGGCGTCGCCGGCGTGCAGGAGCTGAACGAGCAGGTGCAGAAGGTCGGCGCCGAGTCGACGCGTCTGGTGAACGACGGTGGCGCCGTCGAGTTTCCGAAGACCAGCAAATGGCTCGTTCCGATCGCGTTCAACGTGGTGCCGTTCAACTACAAGGTGGTCGAAGACGGCTACACGGACGAAGAGATCAAGCTGCGCAACGAAAGCCGCAAGATTCTCGACATCCCCGATCTGCTCGTATCCGGCACGTGTGTTCGCGTACCGGTGTTCACCGGCCATTCGTTGTCGATCAACGCCGCGTTCGAGCGTCCCATCTCGGTGGAGACGGCGATGCGAATTCTGCGTGCAGCGCCCGGCGTCGTCGTAACCGACATACCGAATCCGTTGGCGGCTGCTGGCTGCGATCCGGTGCTGGTCGGCCGGGTTCGGTCCGACCCCACGGTCGAGCACGGGCTTGCGCTGTTCGTCAGCGGCGACAATCTCCGCAAGGGCGCGGCTCTGAACGCGGTGCAGATCGCCGAAGTGCTGGGGTCGATGAAGCGATCGCCTCAGCGCAGTCGTTAGGCGGATGAAAGGCGTAGTTTTCGATCTGGACGAGACGCTCGTCGATCGGCGCGGATCGCTCGACGCTTATGCGCGCCGGCTGAATGAAGCGTTTGCCGATTCGGCCGTCGCGACTGGCGATTTGTTCGTAAGCGAGTTTCATCGCCTGGACGGCAACGGTCGTGTGCCGCGCGACGAATTTTTCGAGCGCCTGTCGGCCGTTCTGTTCAGGGATGTCTCTGCGGCGCGGATCAAAGAGCATTTCGAGACGACGGCGTGGACGCAACCGTTCCTGTTCGATGAGGTGCCCGAGCTGCTCCGATCCATTCGCGAGCGTGGTTGGCGGATCGGCATCGTCACCAACGGTGGCGTGGCGGCGCAGTCGGCCAAGATCGAAAACTCCGGACTCGCCGAGTTGATCGACGAATCGGTGATTTCGGCGGCGTTTGGCATGAAGAAGCCGGCACCCGAGATCTTCCGTCATCTCACGGACCAGCTGCACATCGACCCGGCGCTATCGTGGTTCGTCGGCGACGATCCGCGGGCGGACATCTGGGGTGCCGCACAAGTCGGGTTCAAGACGTGTTGGGTGGAACGCTACTCCGGCGTGGCCCGCCGATCTGCAGCGCTGTTACGATGCCCGCGTCGATGCAACGGCCGACTGTTGGGAGGCGATTGCGCGTGTCGCTTAGCCACTCGTCAACGGCGATCTTCGAGGTCATGAAGTCCCTCAGCCCCATCACGCTGCACACGGAGCGTCTGGTGCTGCGTCCCGTGCGGGAATCGGACGCCGCGATCTGTTCGCGATCTTCTCTGACGCTCGCGTCAGTCGCTATCTGAGCCATCCCGCATGGACCGACATCGAGAGTGCGCACGAACTCATCGCGAGGACGGTCGCGGCGGTGGACGCGGGCAAGTACGTCTATCTGGGCATCGAACGAACGAGCGACGGCAAGCTGATCGGCGAGTGTTCCCTGTTCAACCTGGTGCCGCAATGTCGGCGCGCCGAAGTCGGCTACACGTTGGCGCAGCAGGCCTGGGGCAACGGTTACATCAGCGAAGCCCTCGTGGCTCTGCTCGAGTTCGGTTTCGCGCGACTCGATTTGAATCGCGTGGAGGCCGACGTCGATCCACGAAACGTGGCGTCCGCGAAAACACTGGAAAAGCTCGGCTTCCAGAAGGAAGGGCTGCTGCGAGAACGGTGGATCGTTGGCGAAGAAGTATCCGATTCGGCGCTGTACGGCTTACTCGCCGTCGACTGGCGGGCGCGACGTGGCTGATCCATTGACCGTCGTTGCAGCCGTCGCCGCGGATGCGACCTGGCTCGATGCCAACGACCGCCATGTGTCGCGAGAGATCATCGAGGACAAGATCGAACGCGGTGAGATTCTCGTTGCGTGGCTCGGCAATGTGCGCGTCGGTTGGTTGCGCTGGAGCTATTTCTGGGACGCGATTCCGTTCATGAATCTGCTCTACGTCGTGGAGAACGAGCGGGGACGCGCCATCGGAAAGGCGTTGGTGTCGAAGTGGGAGATGCTGATGCGGTCGAACGGAGTCGAGCGCGTGCTCACGTCGACGCTGTCGAACGAGACGGCGCAGCACTTCTACCGCAAGCTCGGCTATCGCGACACCGGTTCGCTGCTGCTGCCCGATGAGGCGCTCGAAGATCATTCTGACCAAGACACTGACGGAGGCGAGATGACGCGCGTTGCGACGTGTTCGTGCGGTTCGCTGCGGGTGACCGCTGCCGGCGAACCGCAGGCGGTGGTCGCGTGTCATTGCATCGACTGCCAGCGACGCACCGGGTCCGTGTTCGGCGTTGGAGCTTACTACCCGATCGAGCAGATCAGTGCGTCGGGCGAATCACGCTCCTATGCGCGCCCGACGGACGCCGGCCACCAGTTCACCACCCACTTCTGTCCGCACTGCGGAACGTCGGTGCATTGGGTTTCCGGCAAGAACCCCGGCGTGGTCGGCATTGCGGTCGGCGCATTTGCCGATCCGTCATTCCACCGCCGGTGCGATCGGTATGGGAGCGTTCGAAGCACCGCTGGGCCGACATCGGCGTCGCGTCCCAACATTTCGACAAAGGGCGTGTTTAGCTCAGCCTCGGCCGAGGATCTCGCGCATCACCCACTCGCTGTCGCCGCCCAGGCTCGGGATCTTGCCGACGCGAGGCTGCATGTCGGAGAAACGGAAGCCGGTGCCTTCGACGTAGACCTCGCCCAACTGCTCGTGCTGGGTGCGAACGAAATGCTCACGCTGCGCGAGCTGCGCGTCGTCTTTCACGATGGCCGCATTTGCCACCGCGTGCGCCGGAACTCCGATGCGTTGCAGGCGCCTCTCGAGTTCGACAGCGCTCTGGGCGGTGGTCCACAGTGAAATCCGATCTTCGATGACGGCCGCCGAGGCGCGACGTTCCCCAACGCCGGCGTTGCGCAACGCGGTCAGTTCGTCCGCGCCGGTTTCGGCGACGAGCGCGCGCCAGTCCGCATCGTCGCGGACGGCGATCGCGATCCACTGGTCGTCGCCGGCGCAACGAAATGCGTCGTGCGGAAACATCGTGCGGTCGGTGTTGCCGAGGCGATCGGGGTACTGCTCGGACCGCGAAGCTTCGGCTACCGCCACCGACAGATAGTGCATCGCACTTTCGGCCTGCGACTGATCGATGTGCTGGCCTTCGCCGGTGCGATCGCGGTGGTGCAGCGCGGCGAGCAGGGCGACTACCGAGAAGCGCGGCGCCACGTAGTCCGTGTAAGGCCCGAACGGACCGCATGGCGCGCGGCCTGGTTCGCCCGTTGGCAAGGCGAGTCCGCCGAGCGCTGCGCCCATCGTGCCGTAGCCGGCCATCATGGCGTACGGCCCGGTCTGCCCGAACAGACAGGTGCTCAGCATCACGAGGCTCGGTTTGCGCGCCGACAGCGACGCGTAGTCGAGCCCCACTTCTTCATGGCCTTCGGCGAGAACGACTCCATCACGATGTCGGCCCAGTCGACCAGTTCGAGAATCGTTGCTTTGCCCTCCGGCGTACCGGGATCGAGCGCAAGACTGCGTTTGCCGGCGTTGATGCTCGCGAACGAAGCGGACGTTTCGGCCGAGAACTTGTCGTCGTAGAACGGTCCGAGGATTCGCACCAGATCGAGCCGTGTGCGCGATTCCACTTTGACGACGGTCGCGCCGTAGTCCGCGAGCACCCGCGACGACCACGGTCCGGCCATCACCCAGGTGAAGTCGAGCACTTTGATGCCATCCAGCGGCAGCGGCCGGCGCGACGACGACGCGTCGGGCGCTGACGGCAACGGTCGCACGCGCAGCGCGGGCGCGTTCGCGTTCAACGCGGGCGCGGTGTGCGCCAGCCGCAACGGCTGTGCGCTGAATTTCGCGAATGCACCCGGAAGTTTGAATCCGTTCGACTCCCACCAGAAGTCGCGATCGGCGAGTTGCCGATCATGTAGTAGATCCTGCACGGTGGACACGGGGACGATCAGCGCGCCGTACTGCAGGGCGCCGTTGAGCAGTTCCTGTTTGGTGCGAGCGGCGATGAACTGGCCGAGGCTCTCAACTAGTTGCTGCATCGGTGCTGGGTCGCCACCGGTGCGCAGCGTGCCGAC
>CAWBBR010000033.1:0-14517 GCA_963787045.1 uncultured Gammaproteobacteria bacterium
TATGTCGTTGCCTGGCTCGTTACGTATTGCTATCATCTGGGCGGCGGCACATGCGCACAAAGCCGCGATCTCGATTCACCTGTTCTGTCAGGGTCTCGATCTCGAAGACGGATCGTCCGCCCGAAGGCGTGAACCTCGTCAGCCAGAAGATGGGCATGCACGAGTGGAGTTACGACAGCGAGCACGACGCATCGAAGCGGCATCTGGTGCCGCACGTCGACCCGCGCAAGTCGCTGAAGAACATCAAGATGGAAGTCGAACTCGGCTTCGATCGCAAACTCGCCGCGCAGGAAACGCAGCGCTGCCTGAACTGCGACGTGCAGACGGTGTTCACCGACAAGCTGTGCATCGAGTGCGACGCGTGCGTCGACATCTGTCCGATGGACTGCATCACGTTCACGCCGAACGAAGAGGAACCCGAACTGCGTCTGAACCTCACCGCGCCGGCGCTGAACAAAGAGCAGGATCTGTACGTTTCCGCCGAACTCAGAACCGGCCGCGTGATGGTGAAGGACGAGGATCTGTGCCTTCACTGCGGTCTGTGTGCCGAGCGCTGCCCCACGAATGCATGGGACATGCAGAAATCCGTTCTCCACCTGCCGCAGCTGGGGTCATACGCCTCATGACGCGTTACAACGATTTCGTAATCAAGTTCGCGAACGTCAACGGTTCGGGGTCGGCGAGCGCGAACGGCATGTTCGCGAAAGCCGTGTTCCGAATGGGCGTTCCGGTGGGAACGCGCAACATCTTCCCGTCGAACATCCAGGGACTGCCGACCTGGTTCGAAGTGCGCGTCAGCGAAGCCGGTTATCTCGGTCGCCGCGATGGCGTCGACGTCATGGTCGCGATGAACGCGGAAACGTATGCGGAAGACGTCGCGAGCCTGGTGCCGGGCGGATATCTGCCTGTACGACAACCCCGGCCGCGCCCACGCGAACTCGCGCGCGCCGACGTGGTCGACATCGGCGTGCCGATTTCGACGCTTCTGCTGTCCGAATTCCAGGATCCGAAACAACGCCAGCTGTTCAAGAACATCGTTTACGTTGGCGCGCTTTCGGCGCTGATCAACATCGACTTCGACGTGCTCACCGGCATGGTGTCGGAACAGTACAAAGGCAAGGACGCGCTGATCAAACCGAACGTGCATGCGCTCGAGATCGGTCGCAACTATGCGCTCGACTACCTCGACAATCCGCTGCCGGTCCAGTTGCGCCGTAGTAATGCCGTTGGCGAACGGATCATGATCGAGGGCAATACCGCGTCCGCTCTAGGCGCCGTATACGGCGGCGCCACCGTGTGCGCGTGGTATCCGATCACACCGTCCACGTCGGTTGCCGAGTCGTTCGAGCGCTACGCGAACCGTTTCCGCACCGAAAAGGAAACGGGCAAGAAGAAGTTCGCGATCATGCAGGCCGAAGACGAACTCGCCGCCATCGGTATGGTCATCGGCGCGGCGTGGAACGGCGCGCGCGCATTCACCGCAACGAGCGGTCCGGGCCTTTCGCTGATGGGCGAATTTCTCGGTCTCGCGTATTTCGCCGAGATTCCGGCGGTGCTCATCGACGTGCAACGCGCGGGTCCGTCCACCGGCATGCCGACGCGCACGCAACAGGCCGATCTGATGTCGGCGGTGTATGCATCGCACGGCGATACGAAACACGTGGTGCTGATTCCCTCGTCGCCGAAGGAGTGTTTCGATTTCTCCGCGGACGCGCTCGACATCGCCGACCGGTTGCAGACGCCCGTCATCATCATGTCCGACCTCGAACTCGGCATGAACGAAGTCATGTCGGATCCGTTGGTGTGGGACGACGCGCGCAAATACGACCGCGGCAAGGTCTATCACGCCGAAGATCTCGATCGCATCGAGAAGTTCGGCCGCTATGTCGACGTCGACGGCGATGGTATCGGCTACCGCACGTATCCTGGCGCGCACCCGTCGAAGGGCGGTTTCTTCACGCGCGGAACGTCGCGCGACGAGTACGCGCGCTACACCGAAGATCCGGATATCTACGCCGAGAACATGGATCGCCTGCTGATCAAGTGGGAAACGGCGAAGACGCTGGTGCCGAAACCGGAGATCCACGAAAACACGCCGCGGCGTGCGTACGGCATTCTCTACTACGGCACCACGCAGATGCCGATGCAGGAATCGCTGGATCTGCTCGCGACCGACGGCATTCATCTCGACACGTTGCGAATTCGCGCCGTGCCGTTCACCGACGCGGTGATCGAGTTCATCGACAATCACGAACTCGTCTTCCTCGTCGAACAGAATCGCGACGCGCAGATGCGGATGATCCTGGTGAACGAAGGCAACATCGATCCGGCGAAAGTCGTACCGGTGTGCTACTACGGCGGATTGTCGATTGCCGCAGAGTTCATCCGCGGCGAAATCGCCAAGTATTTCGCGACCAACAAGCTCGCCAGAATTTCGGAGGTGAAGCGATGACATTCGTCACCAAGCCGCGTGTTCATCACCCGCAACTGAAGGTCAACGACCTCGGGCTGACGCGCCGCGACTACGAAGGCTCGGTGTCGACGTTGTGCGCCGGCTGCGGCCACGACTCGGTCAGCGCCGCGATCGTGCAGGCGTGCGCCGAGCTGTCGATTCCGCCGCATCGGTTCACGAAGATTTCCGGCATCGGCTGCTCGTCGAAGACGCCGACGTATTTCCTCGGCAAGTCGCACGGCTTCAACTCGGTGCACGGTCGCATGCCTTCGGTTGCGACCGGCGCGAACCTCGCAAACAAGGATCTGTATTGCATCGGCATTTCCGGCGACGGCGATACCGCGTCGATCGGCATGGGTCAGTTCGCGCACATCGTCCGCCGCCGCATCAACATGTGCTATGTCGTCGACAACAACGGCACGTACGGCCTCACGAAGGGGCAATTCTCGCGCGACGAACGACAAAGGCTCGACCAGCAAGAAGGGCGCGCCGAACCTCTACGAACCGATCGATCTCGTCAGCATCGCGCTGCAGCTCGGGGCGACGTTCGTCGCACGCAGCTTCTCCGGCGACAAGGGCCAGCTCGTACCCCTGGTGAAAGCGGGGCTGCTGCACAAAGGCTTCGCGTTCATCGACGTGATCTCGCCGTGCGTCGCGTTCAACAACCACAAAGGGTCCACGAAGAGTTACGACTACGTGCGCGACCACCGCGGCGACGTCATCGAGGCCGGGTTCGTTCCGCCGCACGAAGAAATCGTCGCGGACTATGCGCCGGGCACGCGCGAGGACGTGGCGATGCCCGACGGTTCGACGTTGCGTCTGCGTAAGCTCGCGGCAGACTACGATCCGCACGATCGCGTCGCGGCGCTTTCGTACGTGCAACGCAAACAGCTCGAAGGCGAAGTGGTCACCGGCCTGCTGTATCTCGATCAGGAAGCATCGGACTGCCACGCGATTCTCGAAACGGTCGATACGCCGCTGAACGAGCTCGGAGAGGCGGATCTGTGCCCCGGCAATGCGGCACTGAAACCGATCAACGCGAGCTTCCGGTAGCGGCGCTCGCGCGCGTCGGCGCGGAGTCACCATCGCACTACAACTCTTCACGCATCGGGACCGCCCGGTGCGTTACCTTTGTTGCAGCTCCCAGGTTCAATTTCGATAATACCCGCCCACTTAAGGCCCAACGCGACGAGGATCGGACGTGGCACTACCTAGCCTTGACGATTATTTCCCGGACTGGAAAGAGCGCGAAGCGCTTGCCGAAGAGATGGTTCCCATCATCGGCAACCTCTATCGGAAGAACGTCGTGACGTATTGTTTCGGGCGCGCGTTGTACAGCGAAAGCGTCACCAACATCATGAAGACGCACCGTTACGTGCGGCAGATCGCCAACAACGAACTGTCGGAATTCGAGAGCTATCCGATCATGAAGGCGCTTTCCGAGCTCGACCTCGGACCGTGCCACATCGACGTGGGCAAGCTCGCGCTGAAGTACATGGAAGCGAGCGCCGGCAACGGCACCACGGCGATGGATTTCGTCAAACAGCAGTGCGCGGAGGTGATCGGCCGGCACGTGCCGCCGCTCGCGAAGCCGCAGGACGTGGTGCTTTACGGCTTCGGCCGTATCGGCCGGCTGCTCGCCCGGTTGCTCATCGAGAAAACCGGTGGCGGCCAACAACTGCGCTTGCGCGCGATCGTGGTGCGCAAGGCGACGAAAGAAGATCTCGTGAAACGCGCGAGCCTGTTGCGGCGCGATTCAGTGCACGGATCGTTCAAAGGCACGATCCGCGTCGACCACGACAACAGTTGCATCATCGCGAACGGTAACGTCATTCGGATGATCTACGCGAACAACCCGGCGGAAGTCGACTACGAGAGCTACGGCATCACCGATGCGATCGTGATCGACAACACCGGCGCGTGGCGCGACCAGAAAGGGCTCAGCGAGCACCTGAAGTCGAAGGGCGCAGCGCGGGTGATGGTTACGGCGCCCGGTAAAGGCGGCATCAAGAACATCGTGTCGGGCATCAACTCGAACGGTCTGTCCAAAGACGACCGGATTCTGGCCGCGGCGTCGTGTACCACGAACGCGATCGTGCCGATCCTCAAGGCGATCGACGACGAGTTCGATATCCAGAGCGGCCACATCGAAACGGTTCACTCCTACACGCCCGACCAGAACCTGACCGACAACTATCACGAGAAGAGCCGGCGCGGTCGCAGCGCTGCGCTGAACCTCGTCATCACCGAGACCGGCGCGTCGTCTGCGATCACGGATCTGCTGCCGTCGCTCGAAGGCAAGCTGACCGGAAACGCGATTCGCGTGCCGACGCCCGACGTGTCGCTCGCGATTCTGAATCTGACCGTATCGCGCAATACGACGCTCGAAGAGGTGAACGGCTATCTGCGCGACGCGTCGCTGTATTCGCCGTTGCAACGTCAGATCGACTTCATCAACTCGCCCGAGGTGGTGTCGTCCGATTTCGTCGGCAACCGTCACGCGTGCATCGTCGACGGACTGGCGACCATCGTGAAGGACAATCGGATGGTCGTGTACGCGTGGTACGACAACGAATACGGCTATTCGTGTCAGGTCATACGCGTGGTGCAGAAGTGGGCCGGCATCCGCTATCCGCTGATTCCGAGCGACGTCGCGGAAATCGGGTTCGGCTGAGCCTTTACGAGGTCGTTGGGGGTTTCGGACGCCGCGCGGCGCGGATGCACGCGGCCGCCCGTCATCAGCAACTGCATTCCCGCCGCCGTGGTCAGATAGCGGAACACCGCCGGCGTCGGTGATCCCGGCAACGTTCCCACGAACGTATCCTGCGCCGCCGAACCCAGGCGGTACGTCTGCGGCGGCGCCGGATAGCGGTTGCCTTCGACGGTTGCCATCAGGTGGTCGTGGTCGGCGCGCACGGTAATGCGCTGCGACAGCTTCTCGAAGACGCCGCAATACGGATCCAGCGAAGCGGCCGGTCGAACGGTGGCGCTCGGGCGCGGCGTGGGTCGAATTCCCAATAGCTCAGTGAAGATCTCGCCGAACAGCGCGTGGAACAGTTCAGCCGGAAATCCGCCGTTCGTCAGCAGCGCAACCGCTGTACCGCGCCCGGGAACGATCCGCAGATAGGCGTTCTGCCCGGTCGTTGCGCCATCGTGCCCGACGACGCGCACGTGATCCCAGTCGAACAGCATGAAGGCGAGGCCGAACGCATCGGCGATACCGCCTGACGGCAACTGAACCTGCGGCGTCAGCATCTGCTCGATGGTGTTTCTCGAGAGGATCTGCTCGCCGGTCGGGGAGATGCCGCCGTCGAGCAGCGTTCTCGCAAACAGAATCAGATCGGCTGCAGAAGCGCACACCACCGAGCCGGCGGGTGCGCTCGACAGCGGCAGGTATGCGTTCTGCGTCATCGTGAGCGCATCGGTCGGCTTCGCGCGCACGTGGCCGATGGCGGTGCGGTACTTCGGCGTGTCGTGCGGATAGCGCACGAACGAGTTGTCGCCGAGCCGGCCGCACAGATTTCTGCCGAGCGCCGTTTCCCAGGTCGTGCCGCGCTGCAGTTCGATGATGCGGCCGAGCAGGTTGAATCCGACGTTGCAATACGAAAAGAGTTCGCCGGGCGGATACAGCGACGGCAATACGCGGCACGCGTCCACGTAGCGCGCCAGTTTGTCTTCGCCGAGCCCGGTGCTCTCGAAGAAATCGCCGTCGATGCCGCTGGTATGCGTCAACAATTGTCGAATCGTGATGGCCCGCGCCGCGTCGACCGATTGCAGCGCAAAGTCCGGAAGGTGACGCCTAACGGGATCGTCGAGGCGCAGGCGTCCTTCTTCGACCAGTTGCATCACCAGGGTTGCAGTGAGCACCTTCGTGATCGAACCGATCTGAAAGATCGCCGCCGGAGTTGCGGCGACCGCCGTGTTCGCGTTGATCACGCCGGTGGCACAGGTCGTCAGTCGACCCTTGTGCCAAATGGCGAGGCTGGCGCCCGGTACTTCGAACTCCCGGGCGAGCGCATCGAGCCGCGCTTGCCACCCGACGGACATGACTACTTGCCGGTGAAGTTCGGCGGGCGTTTTTCGAGAAACGACGCCATCCCTTCCTTGAAGTCCGCGGAGCGGAACAGCGGCAGCAACTGCAGGAACACGTGGTGGACGTGGTCGTTGAACGTCTCGTTCATGCCCATCCGCATCATCCGCTTCGACGCTTGCACGGCGAGCGGGGCGTTGCGCGAGATTTCGGCGGCGAGTTGCGCGGCGACGGCGCCGATCTCGTTCGCGGAGACCACCCTCGACACGAGCCCCATTTCCAGACTCTCGGCGGCCGTCAACGTGCGGCCGGTGAAGATCAGTTCGGCGGCTTTCGACCAACCGAGCAGGCGCGGCAGGATCCACGTGCCGCCGGATTCCGGAAGCACCCCGCGTGCAGTGAACGCCGCGGCGAGTTTGGCGGTGTCGGCCATGATGCGGATGTCGCATCCGAGGGCGAGGTCCATGCCGTAGCCGGCGGCCGATCCGTTCAGCGCGCAGATGGTCGGTTTGTCGACCGCGTGCAACACGGTCGGCGGCGTGTTGCGCAGGTCGAGATTGGCGGGTCCCGCGTTGCTCGACAGACCGCCGCCGATGTCGCCGCCGCGCAGGTCGAGGCCGGCGCAGAAGAAACGTCCGGTACCGGTGATGACGATCGCGCGGACATCGCGATCTTCGTTCGCGGTGAGCAGGTGCTTCGTCAATGCGTCGAGCATCGGGCCCGAAATCGTGTTCTGAACTTCGGGGCGGTTGATCGTCAGCGTCGCGACGTGATCGGCGACTTCATAGATGACGTCCTGTTTCGCTGCGTCTTTTGGTTGGCTGGCCATGCTTTGCTCGGCGAATTTGTGTGACGTGGAACCCTAATTTGAAAGGCAGGGTGGCGCAACCGGGTTCGTTGCGTGGCCGCAGCCGCGCCCGGCGTCTAACGTCAATTGGAACGGCAGGGGATGCGCATGGCGACGTCACGGGACCTACACGGCATGGTCGATTTGCTCGAGATCTATCACGCTCGCTCGCTGCGCAACCACCTGATGCGCGAACTCACGCGGCTCGATTCCCAGGACAGCCTGCCGGGTCACGACCCGATGCGGCGCGCGGAAATTCGCGAATTCTACGAAGCGATGCTGGTTGCGAGCGGCGGCCTGCTGTACAGCCTCGGCGACCTGCCGCACTGAGTCTCAACGCGCCGGTCGGGCCGGCATCTTCTCTTCCGACACGTCGTAGCCGGCTTCGATCGGTATGCACAGGTACTGACCGTCCGCGCGCTGCTCCGTCCACGGCGTTACGGTAACGATCGGACTGCGTCGCGCGCGTGCCACCGCATCGGCCGGCGATTTGTCGTGGCCCAGCTTCTCTACCTGCCGCAGCGTCGGGAAGATCACCGTGTATTTGCCGGACGTCGCGCCGGCCAGCGCGTCGGCCGGACTGATCCAGACCGAATCAACCGACTCGTGACCATCGTGTAGCGCCACCTGATCGGACGGCGCATCGGCGATGAAGAAGTACGTGTCGAATCGCTTCGGCATCATCTCCGGCGTAATCCAGTGCGCGAACGGCACCAGTTGATCGCACGCGAGACGCACGTTCTGTTGCTGGAGGAAATCCTTGAAGGCGATGTCGCCGCCGTTGATCTTTGCGCGGAACGGTTCGAGGTCGGCCAGCCGGGCACCGGCGATCAGCCGCGATTCGCCGGCGGCGCGGGCCAGCAGCACGCCGCATTCCTCGTATGCCTCGCGGATCGCGGCGATCTGGATCGCGCGCACGGCGGGATCGGGGGATGCGCCGTCGCAGAAGTCCGCCAATGCCGGATCGTCGTCCTGCGGATCGACCTTCCCACCGGGGAACACCAACGCGCCCGATGCAAAATCGATCTGGTGATGCCTGACGACCATGAACACTTCGAGCGCCGAGTGATCGCCGCGCAATAGCAGGATCGTGGCCGCCGGAACGGCCGGCGCGGGTGCTTTGCTCATCGCCCGGCGACTTCTTTGATGAAGCGGTCGAGCGTCGCGATTTTCTGCGGGGTTGGTCCCAACGTGAAATCGGGCACGATCAGCTCGTCGACGCCGATCGCCTTGTACTGCGCCACGATGTCGCGCACCTCGGCTACCGAGCCGATGATCGTCGCCTGCGGAATCTTCGATTCGCGCATCTTCTTCACGTACGCCTGATCGTCGCTCATGAACAGCAGCGCCACGGCGCTGCGCTGGATCGACTTGGGATCGCGGCCGACCTTTTTGCAGTGTCCGTCGAGGATCGCCATTTTCGCCTTCAGCGTGTCGACGGTGCCCCACACGTTCCACTCGTCGGCGTATTGGGCGGTGATCCGCAACGTCACTTTCTCACCGCCGCCGCCCACCAGGAGCGGCAGGGTTTTCTGAACCGGCTTCGGCTCGAGCGACGCGTCGTCGAGCTGGTAATACTTGCCGGCGAAATTCGATTTCTGTTCCGAGTACAGGCGCTTGATGACCTGGCACGCTTCGTCGAGCCGGCCGAGGCGCTCAGCGGTGGTGTAGAACGGAATGCCGTATTGCTGGTGTTCGTTTTCCTGCCAACCCGCGCCGAGCCCGAGTACCACGCGACCGCCGGTGATGTGATCGAGCGTGGCGGCCATCTTTGCGAGCACCGCGGGGTGTCGGTACGTGTTGCCCGCAACCAGCGTGCCGATGCGAATGCGTGGCACCAGTGCGCCGATCGCCGACAACGTCATCCATGCTTCCGGCCAGGGTGTGCTGGTGTCGGGCGCGTTCGGCATGAAGTGATCGGCGTACCAGACGCCGTCCCAGCCGGTTTTCTCGACGTGGCGCGAAAGCGCGATGACGTCGTCGAACGATTGCGATGGGTTGGGCCAGAAGCTGAAGCGCATCTTGGGAATCTCGTCGGGGTAAGTCCGGATGTTCGCTTATGTATCGGGCTATGGCAAACTCGAAGCCGGAAGGCGGCCGGGCCGAAGAGCCTTGCCGGAGGTCGAATTGGAAAAGACCGAGAAGAGGACGAGCGCCGTGTTGAACACCGGCCGCATGCGACTGCGACCCATCTCGTCGAAGACGTCGATGCGTTGCACGCGTTGTGGACCGATCCCGATGTGCGCCGATATCTGTGGGACGACCGCATCATTCCGCGCGACACGGTGCAGGAGATCGTTGCACAGAGCCTCGGGCGACGTTCGAATCGGACGGCTTCGGATTCTTCGCGCTCGAAATGCAGGATCAATCCGGGTGAGCTGATCGGCTTTTGTGGTCATCGACGCGCCGAAGACGTTGCAAGGCCAGGTCGAACTGCTGTACGGCATTCATCCGACCTACTGGGGCGAGGGTCTCGTGGCCGAGGCGGCGCGCGAAGTGCTGCGGTTCGGTTTCGAGTCGTGCGACTTCGAGCGGGTCATTGCGGCCACCGATACGCCGAACCAGCAGTCGGTGCGGGTTCTGAAGAAACTCGGTATGACGTTCGAATGTCGCCGTGAATTTCACGGCCTCGACACCGTTTTCTATTCGATGACGCGCTCCGAGTTCCTCGAGTCCGACTGAGATCCATTGCGAGGCAGGGTTGTAGCGCATGCAGATCGGCGTGTTGCGGGTGTCGTTTGTGTTGCCGGGTTGCCGCTCGCTGAAGGAAAAGCGCCAGCGCCTCGGCGGCTTGCGCGAGCGTTACGGTCGGCAGGTGAACGTGGCCGTGTGCGAAAGCAACTTCCAGGACATGCACGACCGCGCGGAGTGGACGTTCGTCGCGGCCGCGCTGACCTCCCGGCTGATCGACCAGACCCTGGTCGACATCGAACAGCGCATCATCGAAACGGTCGATGCGACGATCTCCGGGATCGAACGGGAAGTCGTCTAGTCAACGAATTGTGAGTGACGCTTGCGCCGGCGCGAACGCGGCGGCAGCATGCGGCCATGGCTTCATTCCTGCTGCTCGCAATCCTCGTCGGTGCCGCGTTTATGTGGGTCAAACGCACGCGCGCCGCGCGCGAGCGTTGGATCTCCAAGCTGGCATTGCCCGGCGTATGGCAGTCGGAAGCACCGAACGGTCCGTGGGTGCTCGAGTTCGCCGGCGACCCCACATCGGGTCGCTACATCGAACGATCGGGCCGCGCGACTGAACGCGGCAGTTGGCGGCTGCTGGGAAACGCGATCGAGCTGGAATCGGAGAACGGCACGCGGACGTACGATCTGCGGTTGTTCGAGAACGGCTCGATCGGCATCGACGGTCCGGGGCGCGAACGGCGGATCTACGTCCGTCAGCGCAGCAACGTGGTACCGCTGCGCAAGCGTCAGTGATCTTCCGGGATTGACGGCGGGTCGGTCTTGCGTCGGCCGGGGCGCTCCGGATCGCGACGCGGCACCATGTCGTCGGCAACGCGCTCCGCATTACGCCGGTCTTCCCCGCCTTTGCGACGGTTACCAGTGCTCTTGCGGCGTTCTTTGCCGATCGGATCGCCCATAGGAGATACCCGCTGAAACAGGCGCGAATTTTAGCCTGAAAAGCGCGCGCACTCATCACGAAGCGCGCGTTGCGATGGGTACAATGCGGCCAGTTCCCAACGAGCCTGGTCGGTGATGACGCAACCCCTCGACGAATTGATCGGATTGGCCGGCCGCGTACTGGCGCGACTCGATGCCGTGCTTCCGCAAATCGGCACCCCGGACTGGGCAACGACCAAGGCGGCCGTGTGGCACCTCACTGCATTGGGTGGCGAATTGCGGGCGCACACCGATCTCGATCCGATCGACCTCGACGACCTGATGTACATCGACCGCCAGAAGCAGCGCATCGAAGCGAATACCGCGCAGTTCGTACGGGGTTTTCCAGCCAACAACGTGCTGCTGTGGGGTGCGCGCGGCACCGGCAAGTCGTCACTGATTCACGGCCTGCTGAACCGATACGAATCGCAGGGCTTGCGATTGATCGAGATGGACAAGCGTTCGCTCGGTTCGCTGCCGAGGATCGTCGCGCTGGTGCGCGACGCGCCATATCGCTTCATCCTCGTCTGCGACGACCTGTCGTTTGCCGCAGACGATGCCTCCTATAAAGAGCTGAAGAGCGTCCTCGAAGGATCCGTATTCCGGTCATCGGACAACGTCCTCATCTACGCGACATCGAACCGTCGTCATCTGATCCCGGAACACATGGCCGACAACCTCGCGGCGAGTCATCAGGGCGGTGAGTTGCACGAAAGCGAGGCGGTCGAGGAGAAGGTATCGCTGTCGGATCGCTTCGGCGTGTGGCTGTCGTTCCAGCCGTTCAAGCAGGACGCGTATCTCGACGTCGTCGAGCACTGGCTGAAGCGGATCGGTACCCGCCACGGCGTGACCGCGACGCTAACGGAATCGGCCCGCCGCGAGGCGCTGCAGTGGGCCTTGGCGCGCGCGGCGCGCAACGGCCGCAGCGCGCAGTACTTCGCGCGCGACTGGGTCGGACGGTTGCTGATCGAACAATCCGGGAAGGCGTAACTCGGCTTGACGTTGCCCGGGGGTGGTTCATAGAATGCGCCGCTTCGTCTTCGTCCCCTTCGTCTAGAGGCCTAGGACACCGGGTTTTCATCCCGGCGACAGGGGTTCGACTCCCCTAGGGGACGCCATTCCAAGGCGCGAAATCTTGCGAGCTTCGCGTCCTCCCGGGTAAGATGCGCGTCCGATGCGGGAATAGCTCAGTTGGTAGAGCATAACCTTGCCAAGGTTAGGGTCGCGAGTTCGAGTCTCGTTTCCCGCTCCAAACTCCTCTAATAAAAAACAATGACTTACCCAGCCCGCCGAGTGCGGGCTTTTTGTTGGTACGGAAACTGTACGGACCGGAGCGCTGTCGCTTCGAGTTCTTCAGTCGGTATTTGACGTAGCGACAGGCGAGGGCGTACAAACGAGATGCGCCGCCGCGAGTGTTGATGGCACTCTCGGCGACGACGAGAAGTAGCATACAACTTCGAATATGCGCCGGCGCAATCACAACCTAAGCTCCTCGCAGACACTCTCCGCGAACCGCCGAGCGCCATCGAGAATCTTGGCGGCCCTGGCGGATATTTTCGCTCGAACTTGGGAAACCGTAGTATGGCCATCTATTTCGACACCCATCTAGACGAAGGGGCGCGCCGCCAGCGAATCTACAATGGGGATATCTTCGTGTTTTCGCCGCGGCCGAGCACCGAGGCACTGACCACCCTCGCCAGGGAACTCATCGAGGAGGCGTTCGCGCCGCTTGCTCCCGAACAGGCGCAGCACAGTCTCACTGTGGCCCAATTCGTGGAAATCGTCGCGCCACTCAAGCCACGCTTCATCCATCATCCAAAGACGATTGGCCTTGTTCGGTCACTACTTGCAGACGTGGGTGAGGACCTGGAACGAACGTATTTCGATGTACCCCGAATGCGGGTTGCAACAAGCGACGGCTACCTCAACGCAGGCGTCGCGTATCCGCTGCATCCGCACCGCGACATCTGGTACTCGTCGCCACCCTGCCAGCTCAACTGGTGGCTGCCGGTGTTTCCGTTCGAGTCGGAGAGCTCCTTTGCCTTCCACCCCCGATACTGGAACGAGCCAGTTCCCAATTCGTCGAATGAGTACAACCATTACGAATGGAATCAGATCGGCCGCGCCCACGCCGCGAAAGAAGTGAAATCGGATACAAGGAAGCAACCCAAGGCCACAGGTCCGCTCGATCTACAGCCGGAGATTCGAATCGTATGTCCTCCGGGCGCGGTCATTCTCTTCTCAGGGGCGCAGCTGCACTCGACCGTCGCGAACACCTCTGGTCGCTCTCGGTTTAGTATCGACTTCCGCACCGCTCACGACGACGATCTGCGAGCGCTCGGCGGCGCACCCAGCATCGACCGACAGTGCACTGGCACGACGCTGTTCGAACTACGTCGCGCCAGCAATCTGGAACCGGTTCCCGAAGACGTAATTCGCCTCTACGATCCCGATCCACCGAAAGAGGGGCTGGTCTTCAAGCCACCAGGATCCGAATCGTCCGCCACTGGCATGTAGGAATGGGACGTTGCGCCGCACCGCAGGTGGGACGGTACCTGCGACGGACAAACGGATTGGCGGAATGTTAGCAATCGCACCGACACAGTCGAATAGAAATGTAGAGCATCGTCCGTAGTTCGGATTCAGCACGGCATCGGAGGGGAGGTCATTGACGTCGGCGTTTTTAGGCCAGGATCTCATCTTCATCATTTCGCAACCCCGCTCCGGGTCGACTCTGCTGCAGCGCATCCTCGCCGGTCACCCGGAGGTGCAGACCTCCGCGGAGACGTGGCTGATGCTGCACCCGACTTACGCGAACAAGCGCGCGGGTTTTATGAGCGAATACAACGAACAATGGGCTGGTGACGCGGTATCGGAGTTTCTCGAGCACTACACCGATGGTCCGGCGGTTTATGACGATGCGATTCGCGAATGGGCTTGCGTGCTGTACGGCAACGCTCTCAGTCGCTCGGGCAAGCGGGTCTTCCTCGACAAGACACCGCGCTACTACTACATCATCGACGAACTTGCGCGCCTCTTCCCTAAAGCGAACTTCATATTCCTGCTGCGCAATCCGATGGCGGTGCTCGCTTCCGAGCTGGAGTCGTACATTCGAGCGAACGTCCAGCAGCTGGCATTGGTTCGGGATGATCTCCTGCTCGCTCCGCAGCAGTTGCTCGACGGAATCGATGCACTTGGCGACTCGGCGAACGTGGTCCGTTACGAAACGTTCGTTTCCGATCCCAACGGGACAATCGAGGCGCTGTGTTCGTGTTTGGGAATCGAGTACGACGAATCGATGATCGACTACTCGTCGACGCCGATGCCGATCGGAAAGATGAACGATCACGAAGGCATCGTCCGCCACGTTCGACCGTCACAGGACAGCGTCGACAAGTGGAAGACCATGGCAACGGCGAGCGCGCAGACGCGGCACTTCGCGTGCCGGTATCGCGATGCGCTCGGTCGCGACCTCGTTGAAAGGCTAGGCTATTCGTTCGACGAAATGATTCAGACGCTGGGTGTCGAGCCCGCGGTTTCCGCGCGCGATCAAGTATTGCCGTGGGACCTCGC
>CAWBBR010000034.1:0-23960 GCA_963787045.1 uncultured Gammaproteobacteria bacterium
GTGCTCCGCCGCGACGATCACCACGTCGCGATGGCCGGTGCGGATCACCGCTTCGCTCGGCACCAGCAACACACCGGCTTGCGATCGCGCCGACAGCGATACGTCGACGAACATGCCCGGATGCAGCGCGTCGGAGGGATTGTCGAGCACGATGCGCGCGCGCCGCGTGCGCGTGCCCATTTCGAGCTCGGGGTACAGGTAGTCGATCGATCCGTCGAATGTCTGCCCCGGGTATGCCTCGGCGCGCACGTGAACGGTGCTGCCGATCGCCACCGACGCCGATTGCGACTCCGGAAGGTTCACCAGCACCCAGAGCGGATCGTGCCCAACGAGTTCGAACAGGGGCGTATCCGGCGTTATCGCGGCGCCTTCGCGCGTGGACAATCGCATCACGTAGCCGTGCATCGGAGCGCGAACGGCGACGCGCCGCGTCGCGCGACGATCGCGTTCGAGGCGGACGATGTCTTCGCGTTCGAATCCCAGCGCGCGAAGCTTGTCGCGGGCAGCATCGAGCAGCGTCGATTGGCCCGATTCGAGCGCCAGCAGGAATTCGTGCTGCGCGGCGTCGAGCGACGGGCTGTAGATCTCGGCCAGCGTCTGACCCTGCTTCACCGGGTCGCCTTCCGCGCGCACGTTCAGCACCTCGACCCAGCCCGGCGCGCGCACGGCGACTTTGCGAAGGCTGCGCTCGTCCGCTTCGATGCGTCCGCTCGCCTCGATGCGATCGGCGAGGTCGCCGCGCACGACCGGTGCCGTGCGCATACCGAGGTTCTGCGCCATCTGCTCGGAGATGTGCACGGTCGCGTCGGCGCTGGTGCGGCCGTCCGCGTACTTCGGCACCAATTGCATGTCCATGAACGGCGATTTGCCCGGCGCATCGAAATGCTGGTCGGGACGCATCGGGTCATACCAGTACAGCACCTCGCGATCGGGCTGGGCGGCGCCTGCGCCGACGCTGTGTGCCGGATGTCTGCTGCCTGCGAACCACCAGCCGATCGCGCCGAGAACCAGCAGCGCGGCCGCGATGGCGACGATTCGAACGGGCGCCATCACTCACCTCCCATCAGATAGTCGAGTTCGATGCGGCGCTTCGCGGCGTCGAACGACAGATCGAGGCGCGCGAGCAACACGTCGAGCCGGACGCGACGCGCGTCGAGAACCTGGCCGAGCGTGCCTTTGCCGGAACGCCACGCCGTCGTGGCGGCCTCGATGCCGAGTTTGGTTTGCGGTTCGATGTCGCGATCGTAGGCGGCCAGCCGCTGACCGATCCGTTCGATGTCGCGATCGGCTTCCAGCGCACGCGCTTCGAGTCGGCGCGCGCCGTCTTCGAGTTGCGCCGCGGCGGCGTCGCCCATCGCCAACGCGCTCGCAATGTCGCGGTCCTGGCGGTTGCCGCGGAACACCGGCAGGTCCATGCCGACCTGCAGCATCACCATGTCGGAAAAGTCGCGCCGATAGCCGTAGCCGAACTCGACGCGCCAGTCGGGCGACCGTTTCGCTTCGGCGAGATCGACGTCGGTCCGTGACTCGTTGATGCGCTGGCGCAGCACGGCGAGTTCCGGATGCGAGGGAAGTCGTTCCAGCAGTGCCGCCGTTGTCGGCAACGCCGGAAATTCGGGCGGCTGCGGCGACACCGGTCGGTGCGCCGCGTCGCCGACCCAGCGTTCGAGCCTGAAACGCGCCGCGTCCGAAGCCTGCTCGCGTTGCGCCACGGCGTCGCGCATCCGTTCGACGTTCAGCAGCGCCGAAACGTAGTCGGATTGCGTGGCCGAATCCGACCGCACGTCGATCGCGACGGCCTGCGCCTGCAGTTGCGCAGCTGCGAGCGTGTCGTCGGCGATCTGTCGTGCGGATTCGGCACGCCAGCAGTCGAGCCACGCGAGCGACGCGTCGCGACGGATCGACAGCGCCGCCAGTCGCCGCTCGTCATCCAGTCGATCGGCTTCGCGATCGCGTTGCTCGGCGCGCAACCGGCGCTTCTCGGCGCGCGGGAATTCCTGGCTGATGCCGACGACGAGCTGCGTGTCGCTGTCGTCGCTCAGCGAATACGCCTCGTGCGACTCGATCGGCAGATCGCGCACGCCGCCGAACAATTGCGGATCGGGCAGTTGCGCGGACGCCACCGATGCCTCACGCGCCGCGCGTGCCTGCGCGTCGAGGCTCGTCAGCAGCGGCTGGTGCTGTACCGCCAGCGCGGCCGCCTCGTTCAGATCGAGCGTCGCGACGCAGGTCGGAAGCGTGCGCGGCAATCGCACAGCCGATGAACGCCGCACCAACGGCACAACGGCGCACGCGGTCGCGCGTGCGCGGAGATTTCCGGAACCGACGCATAAGCACCTCGAATTGACGTGAAGGAATGCGGCGAAGCCGCGTCGTCAAATGCCGCCGGGTGACCGGCGAGGTGCGGTGCTATAGGCGCAGGCGCGCCGTGAGGAGATAGAGTCGGTCGGGAAAGGCGAACGGACCGTCGGCAGTGGACGGCGGCCGCAGCGCAACGGCGAACGTCGGAATCGGCGTGGAGCGGTTGCCGCCATGACGGCAACGTCGGGTACGTCGTGAGCGGCGCGTTTGAGCGTCGTCTGATCGGAGGTGACGCCGGCGAACGCTTTGTCGCTGACCGCGACCACGACGTCACAACACGTCGCGTCCGGCGCGGTGCGTTTGTCGGGGACGTGTTGCGTGTGCCCCGGGCAGCAGCACTTCTCGACGACCTGACCGTTCATCATCGAGCAGATCAACACCGCGCGCGCTTGCGCGAACGGCGTGGTCAGCAGCAGTAGAACGATGACGGCTTTCTTGAACATGCTCGTAGCTTAGTCCATCACCGCGGCGAAAACGCGGCGCGCGTCCAGAAATTCCGGCCCTGCCGGTACAGGAACCCGCCGCGGTTCAGATCACTCGTCTGCGGCGTCTGCCGGCTGCGCCCAGGCAAGGCGCGTGTCGCCGAATACGTCGCGCGTCGGCGCGAACCGCTCCGGCGTATCGAGACTGCCGACGGTGACGTCGATGATTTCCGCGTGGCTCGCGTTCACGCATGCGACGTGAGTGCCGCAAGCGGCGCAGAAATAGCGGGTGCCGTCGGCCGACGACGCGAGCCGCGTCGGCGCGGCGGTCAGATAACGGAACCGTTCCGCTGGAACCACCAGCCAGGTGACGTAAGGCGCGGCGTGAACGCGGCGGCACATCGTGCAATGGCAGTTCACCGACAGATATGCGCCGTCATCGATCGCGTATCGGACCTTCCTGCAGAAACAACCGCCTTCGATCATCGACTTGCTCCAAATGAATCGCCGCTGCGCGCGGGTTGCGCGAGAAGCGCGGATAGCCGCTGCTCCTGGTCGGAGCGGAAGTCCGGCAAGCCGATCTGCATCGTACGCGGGTCGGTGCGCGGACGTGCTCGATACGTGTCGAACAGGCGGTCCCAGCACGACAGTAGAAAGCCGAAGTTGCTGTTGTGCTCGTCGCGCTCGATGGAGTGGTGAACGCGATGCACGTCCGGCGTGACGATGAGGCGACGCAGGATGCGATCGACGCGAGGCCCGAGATCGACATTGGAGTGTTCGAACAGCGACGCGGAACTGAGCAGCGCTTCGAATACGAGCACGGCCCACGGCGAGGCGCCCAGCGCGATCACCACGGCCGATTTGATCGCCAGCGACACCAGGATCTCGCCGGGATGAAAGCGGATTCCGGTCGTTACGTCGAACGCGACGTCTGAGTGGTGAACGGCGTGCAGGCGCCAAAGCCACGGAACCCGGTGAAACAGGCGATGTTGCAGATACACGGCGCAGTCGAGCGCTACGATCGCAATTCCGCCCTCGAGCCACGCCGGCGCGGCAAGGTGCGTGAGCGCTCCCCATCCCCGAGTCTGCGCGTGAACGGCCAGCCCGACGAGCGACGCCGTAGTGATCAGGCGCACCGCGATCGTGTTGACGAAAAGCAGCGCGAGATTCGCAACGACGGTTCGAGGGGCGCGCGACGCACGGCGCGGCCGGATTCGCTCGATGAGCACCAACATCGAAATCGACGCGAGGAAGATGCACGACCGCAGCCATGGCTCGAGCGCGATCACGTCGTTGCCAGAAATCGGCGGATTCACCGTGTCTCGATGGGTGCGTCGCGAAGCCGTCGCTGCAACCAGGCGACATCGTGCCAACGGCCGAACTTCCATCCAACGCGCTTGAATGCGCCGATCATTTCGAAACCGAGCCGTTCGTGCAGCGCCACACTCGCGTCGTTGGGCAGCGCAATGCCGGCGAACGCGTTGCAATAGCCCTTCGTCTTCAGTCGCTCCAGCAGCGCGTCGTAGACGCGTGTCGCGACGCCGCGCCGATGCTGGTCTTCGCGCACGTACACGGACGTCTCTACCGACCAGCGGTACGCGGCGCGTTCGCGATGCGCGGTACCGTACGCATAACCGAGGCACGCGGCGTCGTCTTCGGCAACGACCCAGTCCCACGTGCTCAGGCACTTCGCGATGCGGCCCGCGAACTGTTCGGTGGTCGGCAGCTCCGTCTCGAACGAAATCGCCGTACGTTCTACGTAGGGTCGATAGATCTCGAGCAATGCCGGTGCATCGGTTTCGGTGGCGGAGCGGACGCGAATCATGACGGACCCGTCGAGTGGACACCGAGCGAGTTTCCACCATTCGCCAACGAGCCGCGATACGACACGGCGACGGCGGCCCATTGCGGCAGATAGGACGATTGTTTTAAGGTCGGCCGCCTCCCGACCTACTTCACTACCCAAGGATCGATTGTCGTGGACCGCCTCCTGCTACGCGCCGGCGCCCCGCATTGATGGCGTTCCGCGCATTCGTCGCCTCGCTGCTCATCGGACCCGGTATCGCACTCGCGGAGGCCGCGAAGGAACCTCCGGAAGCGATCGAGCAGGTCGAAATCGTCGGCGATGCGTCCGTCGCGGAACGGCTCAACGGCGTCGGCAGCTCCAGCGAAATCGACGCCGCTACGCTGCGGCTGGTCGGGCAGACACATATATATGAAACGATGGTGCGCGTACCCGGCGTCTGGATATCGAAGGGTTCCGAAGAGGAACACCTGACGGCGATCCGTTCGCCGGTGTACACCGGCACCGGCGCGCTGCGGCGAGTTCCTGTATCTCGAGAACGGTGTGCCGATCCGGCCGGCCGGTTTCTGCAACATCAACAATCTGTTCGAAATCAATTCGGAACAAGCGGCGCGCATCGAGGTGGTGCGCGGCGCCGGCAGCTCGCTGTTCGGCAGCAACGCCTTGCACGGCGCGATCAACGTGGTGACGCCGACCACCGCCGAACCCGGCAAGCTGTATCTCGAGGGCGGCCCCGACGACTACGGTGCGGTGCACCTCAGTGCGAGCACGACGTACGACGAGCAGCTGCTGCGCTTCGACGGCATGGGCGTAACCACGAACGGTTACCGCGATGCGACCGGTCACGACGAACAGAAGATCACGCTGACGCAACTCGGCCCGGTCGCGGGATGGGACGTGCACACCACGTTCGAGTGGACGAATCTGAATCAGGAAACCGGCGGCTTCGTGTTGGGTAAAGGGGCGTACAAAGACAATCAGCTGCGCAAGTCGAATCCGAACCCGGAGAGCTATCGCGACGCATGGTCGCTGCGTTTCGTCAGCGAGTGGGTGCGCGAGCTCGACTCCGGTATCGAGCTCGACGTCACTCCGTATTTTCGCCGCTCGCGGATGCAGTTCCTGCAGCATTTCCTTCCGGGCGAGCCACTCGAAGAGAACGGCCAGAACAGCGCCGGCGCACAGATTTCGCTGTCCGGTACGCGCGGCGCGCTCGACTGGCGTGCCGGAACCGATTTCGAGTGGGCATACGGCGATCTCTACGAGTTTCAGCAAAACCCGGCGCAGGGTACCGCGTTCATCGTCGGCACGCGCCCGGTCGGCGTGCATTACGACTACGACGTGACGAGCCTGATGAGCGCGCTGCACTACGACCTCCGCTACGCGTTGTCTGACGACGTGGCGCTGGTGCACAGCGCGCGCCTCGAATGGCTTGGTTACGACTACACGAACCACGCGCTCGACGGAAACACGCGCGACGACGGCACGCCGTGCGGATTCGGTGGCTGCCTCTACACCCGGCCGCCGGATCGCGACGACTCGTACACCAACACCGCTTTCCGCGTCGGGGTGGACTGGTCGATCGATCCGGCGGTCACCGTCTATGCGCTGGCGGGGCAGGGCTTCCGCCCGCCGCAAGCGACCGAACTGTATCGTCTGCAGAGCGGCCAGAACGTGGCAGACCTCGACAGCGAGCAAGTCGACTCGTACGAAATCGGCGGCCGCGGCTCGATCAGCACGTTCGACTACAGCACCGCGATTTATGCCGAGCGCAGCACGCACGTCATCCTGCGCGACGCCGACGGCTTCAACGTCAGCAACGGCAAACTCGAATCGGCCGGCATCGAATGGGACCTCGGCTGGACGCCGTTCACGGGGAACCGCCTGTCCGTCATCGGCACGTACGCGCGTCACACGTACGCGTTCGATCGCGTCGTGACTGGCGGCGAGACCATCAAAGACGGCCACGACGTCGACACCGCGCCGCGCTGGCTCGGAAGCGCACATTGGCTGTATCAGCCGACCGCCAACGTCGAGAGCGAAGTGGAGATGGTCTACCAGGGTAAGTACTACCTCGACGCGGCCAGCACCACGAACTACGGCGGTTTCACGCTCTGGAACTGGCGCGGCTCGTGGCAGGCCACGCCGCATTGGCGACTGTTCGCGCGCGTGATGAACATCCTCGATACGCGGTATGCGGATCGGGGCGACTTTGCATTCGGCAGCTATCGGTACTTCCCGGGTACGCCACGGCAGGCTTACCTCGGATTCGAAGTGAGCCTGGGAGAGGCTAGATGAAGTGGCTGAAACGAATTGCAATCGGGCTGATTGCAATCGTGGTGTTGATCGGCGTGGCGGCGTGGCTGTGGTTGCCGCCGGTGAATATCCCCTTACAGGGAATGTTGGCGAATGTGGCGCCCAGTCTCTTTTCGGTTCCGACGGCGGATGCGGCAACGGTCAAGTCGCGCCTGACGGTGCCGGCCGGTTTCGGCATCGGGCTGTTCGCGCGCGACATTCCCGATGCGCGCATGCTGCGCGTGACCGCGCGAGGCGACGTGCTGGTGGCGTCACCCGGCAAAGGCCGTGTGTACTGGCTCTCGCACGAGCTCAACAGCGACGGTGAATCGGCCGATCGGCGCGTGCTGCTCGAAGGGCTCGACGGACCGAACGGTCTCGACTTCCTGAACGGTTACCTCTACGTCGCCGAGCAAGGCAAGGTGGGGCGCGTTCAGTTCGACGACGCGACCGGCAAGATCGTCGGCAAATACGAAATCGTCATCGACGGATTGCCGGTGGGCGGGAACCACTGGAAGAAAACGATTCGCTTCGGTCCCGACGGACTGCTGTATCTGAACATCGGCTCGTCGTGCAACGTCTGCCTGGAAGAGGACGATCGCCGCGCTGCGATGCTGCGCTACACCGCCGACGGCAAATTCGTCGACGTCTACGCAACGGGGCTTCGCAATAGCGCGGGTTTCGACTGGCGCGCCGACGGCACGCTCTATGCCACCGACAACGGCCGCGACCTGCTCGGCGACGATTTCCCGCCGTGCGAGCTTGATCAGATCCGTCAGGGTGGTTTTTACGGCTGGCCGTTTGCGAACGGCGATCGCGTGCCGGATCCCGACCTCGGCGCCGGCCGTGAAGCGGTGATCGACGCGTCGATTCCGCCGGTGTTCTCGTTCCGCCCCCACAACGCCCCGTTGGGAATGGTGTTCCTGCGCAGCGACCATCAGGTCGCGGGGTTTCGCGGCGATGCACTGGTAGCGCTGCACGGATCGTGGAATCGCAGCAAGAAAGACGGTTACAAGGTCGTCGCGCTGCACTGGAACCCCGACGGCTCCATCGCCTCCGAAGATTTTCTGACGGGCTTTCTGATCGACGAGAACGTGATCGGTCGGCCCGCGGAACTGGCTGAAGCGTCCGATGGCACGATCTACGTGTCCGACGACTACGCGAACGCGGTGTATCGGATCGTTCCGGGCGGCTCGCAGACGCTCGAGATAGGCAGTCGCGCGGCGCCGTCGCATGATGCGGCAGCGGCGCCGGCGGACGCGCGGCTCATCGCGCGTGGCGCAACCGCCTTCGGCCAGCGCGGGTGCCAGCAGTGTCATGCGCTGGGCGGCGACGGCAAAGACGGACGCGTCGTGCTCGCCGGGCTGGCGGCGCGTTACGATTCCGCAACGCTCGCGAGCTATCTGGCGCAGCCGCGGCAGCCGATGCCGCCGGTCGACGACGCCGATGCGCGCGCGGCGCTCGCGGCGTTCCTGTTGGATCGGCCGGAGCCGCCCGGAAAGACGCTATAGATAGGGACGGGTCATGAATAAATCGGAAGTGTTGCCGCGACGACCGACGATCGACACTGAAGTCACGCCGCGCGGCACACTGGAGTTGTTGTCGCAGCGTGAAGTGCAACAACTGCGCAGCACCGCCGATTCGCGCATTCTCGAACTGTTCCGCCGTTGTGCGCTCGCCGTGTTGAACACCGGCGACGATACCGACGACGCCGCCGCGTTGTTCGACGCATACCACGACTTCAGCATCGATATCGTGCAACGCACGCGCGGGCTCAAACTGAACATCAAGCACGCACCGGCGAGCGCGTTCGTCGACGGCCGCATGGTGGAGGGCATCCGCCAGCACCTGTTCGCGGTGCTGCGCGATCTCGTTTACATCGGCACCGAGATCGAGAACAGCCGGCGCTTCGACCTGAACTCCAGCGAAGGCATCACAGACGCGGTGTTCCACATCCTGAAGCAGGCGCGCGTGCTGGTGCCGGACGTGCGACCGAACACGGTCGTTTGCTGGGGCGGGCACTCGATCTCGCGCGTCGAATACGACTACACGAAAGAGGTGGGTTATCACCTCGGCTTGCGCGGTCTCGACATCTGTACCGGCTGCGGTCCCGGCGCGATGAAGGGTCCGATGAAGGGCGCGGCGATCGGTCACGTCAAACAGCGCCAGGCCGATGCTCGCTACATCGGTCTGACGGAGCCCGGCATCATCGCGGCCGAGCCGCCGAACCCGATGGTGAATCACCTGGTGGTGTTGCCCGACATCGAGAAACGCCTCGAGGCGTTCGTGCGGATGGGCCACGGCATCGTGGTGTTCCCCGGCGGCGTCGGCACCGCGGAGGAAGTCCTGTATCTGCTGGGCGTGCTGACCGATCCGGCGAACGCGGATCAGAAATATCCGGTGATATTCACCGGTCCCGCGTCGAGCGCGGACTACTTCGAGAGCCTCGACCACCTGATCACGGTGGCGCTCGGTGAAGACGTGCGACGGCTGTATCGCATCGTCATCGACGACGCGCCCGGCGCGGCGCAATGGATCGGTCGGAAGATCCGAAAAATACAAGGCCAGCGCCGCACGTCGGGCGATGCCTATTACTTCAACTGGCTGTTGAAGGTACCGATCGCGTCGCAGATGCCGTTTCACGTGACCCACAAGAGCGTCGCCGACCTGCGCTTGCGACAAGACATGTCGCGGCACGAACTCGCGGTGAATCTGCGCCGCGCGTTTTCGGCGATCGTCACCGGTAACGTGAAAGACCACGGCATCCGGATGATTCGCGAGCACGGCCCGTTCGTGCTGCACGGCGATCGCGAAATCATCGACGTGTTGGAGAAAGTGCTCGGCGAGTTCGTGACGCAGGGGCGGATGAAGCTGCCCGGCGCGCGCTACCAGAGCTGCTTCCGGCTGGCGGCGGATCCATGACATCGCGCGGACCGCAGCCTGCCTGGCTCGCGCGCGCGGTGTTCTATCAGATTTACCCGCAGAGCTTCTACGACTCGAACGGCGACGGCATCGGCGACCTCGCCGGCATCGCCGCGAAACTCGATTACCTGGCCGAACTCGGCATCAACGCGGTGTGGATCAACCCGTGTTTCGTCTCGCCGTTCAAAGACGCCGGCTACGACGTGGCCGATCATTGCCGGATTGCGCCGCGGTATGGCACCAACGACGCAGTTCAAGGCGCTGCTCGATGCGGCGCACGATCGCGGCATCCGCGTCTGTCTCGATCTGGTGGCGGGCCATACGTCGGATCAGCATCCGTGGTTCGTGCAGTCGCAACGCGCCGAACCGAACGAGTTCACGCACCGCTACGTATGGACCAACAACCCATGGGTGAAGCGCGACGGCGAGCTCGACTTCATCAGCGGCAATTCCGATCGTGCCGGGGCGTATGCGGTGAACTTCTTCGCGCACCAACCGGCGTTGAACTACGGTTTCGCAAACCCCGAGCGAAGCTATCAGCAGGATGTCGACGGGCCGGGTCCGCGCGCGACGCGCGCGGCGCTGAAAGAGATCATGAAGTTCTGGCTCGACCTCGGCGTCGACGGCTTTCGTGTCGACCTCGCCGCCAGCCTGGTGAAAAGCGATCCGGAACGCATCGGCATCCGCCGGCTGTGGCGCGAAATCCGCACGTGGCTCGACGATCACTACCAGGACCGCGTGCTGATCTCCGAGTGGGGTAACCCGGAACTCGCGATCGACGCCGGCTTCCACGCCGACTTCATGCAACACGTCGGTGTCGGCGGATACGACGCGTTGCTGCTCGGCCCCGAGTCGTTTCCCAAACGCCGCACGACGCCGTACTTCGACAGCAGCGGCCGCGGCGACTTTCGGCGTTTCTGGACGGCGTTCGACTTTCAGGAAAAGCGCATTGCGGGGCGCGGCCTCATCAGCCTGCCGATCGTCGAATCACGATTTCGTGCGGCCGCGGCACGGCCGCGAACCCGACGACCTGAAAGTATTGTTCACGTTTCTGCTGACATGGCCGCAATTGCCGTTCATCTACTACGGCGACGAGATCGGTATGCGTTACATACCGGCCTAACGAGCAGGGAAGGGGGCTTCGAGCGCACCGGATCGCGCACGCCGATGCAGTGGGACGGTTCGCCGCTCGGTGGATTTTCGACGAATCCCAACGCCACGCCGTATCTGCCGATAGATCCGCTCGCCGATCGCCCGACCGTTGCTGCGCAACGCGCCGATCGCGACTCGCTATGGCATCACGTCGAACGGCTGATCTACCTGCGCGTAACCGAGTCCGACCTGGCGCCCGATACGTCTCTAGTGGTGTTGAGCGAGACCTCGCCCGGCTATCCGCTGGTGTATCGCCGCGGTGGCTCGTTGATCGTCGCGATCAATCCAGGCCTCGACAGTCATACGGTACTCGTTGCCGCCGCTCGGCGACGCGGCCGCCGTGCTATCGCATCGCTGCCAGGCGACGCACGGGTCGAAGGGCTGGCAACTGCGCGTCGGGCCGCGCGGCTACGGGGTGTTCACGGTGCGGTAGGCGATTTCAGCCGGGTGGTGGCGGGTGATCGGTGTTGCGGACGCGCCTCGAGCGAGTCCGACGCGGCACACACGCACCTCCGCCGGGAATCGAAGCTCCATCCCACCACCCTGATTCGACGCGAAACTGTGAACAGGCCCGAAAATCGGGTCTCGCCGAGCCGGAAATGCCGGCATGCGTGGCTATAATGCGCGCGGCTTCATGGATGGCCACCGCAATTGCAGGCATCACTTCTGACGGCGCGCGCACTGGGCTGCGAAAGGGACGGACGCGTACTGTTCAAGGGACTCGATCTCGACATCCGCCCTGGCGACGTGATCGAACTCACCGGTCCGAACGGCAGCGGCAAGACCACGTTGCTGCGTTGCCTCGCCGGACTCACCGGCGACTTCGACGGCGAAGTGAGCCATGCCGCAAAGTTCAGTTATGTCGGGCACCGCGGTGGATTGAACCTGCAACTCACGCCGCTGCAGAACTTACGCTGGTCCGCGGCGATCGAAGGGTCGGATGCATCGAACGAATCACTGTCATCGCTGCTCGATGGGTCGGGCTCGCCGGCTATGAATTCACGCCGTGCCAGCAACTGTCGGCGGGGCAGCAGCGCCGCGCGGCGCTCGCGCGGCTCGGTTTCGGCAATGCGGCCTTGTGGCTGCTCGACGAACCGCTCACCGCGCTCGACGACGCCGGCTGCGCGCTGGTGCGCGACCTGCTCGCGCGGCATCGCGCCCGCGGCGGCGCGGCGTTGTGCGCCACGCACCAGTCATTGGGTCTCGATCGGACGCTGCAGCATGTACTCGGACGTGCCGCGTGACGGCGGTGGCATTCGCCCGCGTGCCGTCCGTCGGCCGCGCGTTCACCGCACAGCTGCAACGCGACCTCACGATCGCGTTCCGTTCGCGCAGCGAGCTGATCAATCCGCTGATGTTCTACGTGATGGGCATTTCGATGTTTCCGCTCGGCGTTGGGCCCGGGGCGGAGCGGCTCGCCGAGATTGCGCCGGGCGTGTTGTGGGTGCTGGCGCTGTTGTCGACGCTGCTGTCGCTCGACTCGCTGTTCCGCCGCGACTTCGACGACGGCACGCTGGAACAGCTCGTGCTGAACGTCGATCCGTTGTTCGTCGGCGTATTGGCGAAAGTGCTCGCGCATTGGCTGGTGATCGGCTTGCCGCTGACGCTGCTGTCGCCGGTCGCCGCGTTGATGATGTTTCTGCCGGCAGCGGCGGTTCCGACGCTGGTGCTGACGTTGCTGCTCGGCACACCGATATTGAGCCTGCTCGGCGCGGTCGGCGCGGCGCTAACGGTCGGACTGAAGCGCGGCGGATTGCTGCTGACGCTGATCATCCTGCCGTTATACGTGCCGGTGCTGATACTCGGCGCCGGCGCGGTGACCGCGGTGATCGACGGCGTGGATGCAGCGGCGCAACTGGCGTGGCTGGCGGCGATTCTCGCGCTGACCTTGACGCTGACCCCCTTTGCAGTGGCGTTGGCGCTGCGGGTCGGGCTGGAGTGATGCGATGAATGCACTGAAGACGTTGTGGCATCGGCTCGGATCGCCGCGCTGGTTCTACGAAATCAGCGGACCGTGGGCGATCGGCGCGTTGATCGTCGGGTTGATCGGCATCGTCGTCGGCCTCGTATGGGGCCTCGCGATCGCACCGCCCGACTATCTGCAGGGCAACAGCTTCCGCATCATGTATCTGCACGTGCCGTTCGCGATCCTGTCGGAGTCCTGCTACATCACGATGGGCGTGGCCGGCGCGGTGCTGCTGATCTGGCGCATGAAGCTCGCGGACATGGTCGTCGCGGCCGCCGCGCCGATCGGCGTGGTGTTCTGCTCGGTCGCGCTGCTGACGGGCGCGATATGGGGACGCCCGACCTGGGGTACCTGGTGGGTGTGGGATGCGCGAACGACGTCGACGCTGGTGCTGCTGTTCCTGTACTTCGGCGTCATCGCGCTGCGTCAGGCGATCCCGCGCGAGGAAACCGCCGGCCGCGCGGCCGCGATCCTCGCCGTGGTCGGCGTCATCGACATTCCGATCATCAAATACTCGGTCGACTGGTGGCTGACGTTGCACCAGACGTCCACGTTCAAGCTGACTTCAGCGCCGTCGATGCCGGCGGAGATGTACCTGCCGCTGCTCGTCGCCGTGCTCGGTTTCTACGCCTTCTTCATCGGCGTGCTGTTGTTCGGAATCGGCAACGAGATCCTCGTGCGCGAGCGGCGTACGCAGTGGGTCGGCGATCTCGTGCGGAGCCGTCAATCGTGAGCTTCGCGAGCTGGCAGGAATTTCTGTACATGGGCGGCCACTATCCGTTCGTGTGGAGCGCGTACGGCATCGGCGTGATCGGCATCGTGATCACGCTCGTCCGGCCGCTGCGCGCGCGGCGCCGGTTCTTCGCAGAGCAGTCGCAACGGTTGCGCCGTCAATCGATCAACGCGGGCCAATCGATCAATGCGGAGAGCGCCGATGCACCCGGTTCGTCGTAATCGGCTGATCGCCGTCGCGTTCCTGCTGGTCGGCGTTGCCGTCACGGTGACGCTCGTGATGCGCGCGTTGAACGAGAACATCAACCTGTTCTATCCGCCGGGAGAAGTCGTATCCGGCAAAGCACCGGTGGGCCAGCGCATCCGCGCCGGCGGCATGGTGAAAGACGGCAGCCTGCAGCGCGCACCCGACAGCCTCGAAGTGCGTTTCGTCGTCACCGATCTGCAAGGTTCCGATTTCACCGTCGTGTACACCGGCATCCTGCCGGACCTGTTCCGCGAGGGTAAAGGCGTGCTCGCCACCGGGCACCTCGGTGCCGATGGCGTGTTCAAGGCCGACGAAGTGCTGGCGAAGCACGACGAGAACTACATGCCGCCGGAACTGAAAGGGATGCAGAAGCAGACATGATTCCGGAACTCGGTCACTTCGCGCTGATCCTGGTGTTCACGCTGGCGCTGACGCTCGGCGTGATACCGCTCGTCGGCGCCGCGCGCGGCTACCAGGCGTGGATGCGCGCCGCGTTCTCGCTGTCAGCCGGCGTGGCGGTGTTTGCGGCGCTCGCGTTCGGTTGTCTCGTCTATGCGTTCGTCACCGACGACTTCTCGGTGCGATACACCGCGACGAACTCGAACTCGCTGTTGCCGATCTACTACAAAGTGGCGGCGGTATGGGGCGCGCACGAGGGTTCGTTCCTGTTGTGGATTCTCATCGCGTCGCTATGGACGCTGGCGGTCGCCACGTTCAGCCGCCACCTGCCGCTCGCGATGATCAGCCGCGTGCTCGCCGTGATGGGCTGGCTCGCCGCGGGATTCGCGGCGTTCTCGCTGTTCACGAGCAATCCGTTCGAGCGCGCGCTGCCGATCGCGCCGAGCGAGGGCGCAGACCTCAATCCGTTGCTGCAGGACTTCGGACTGACGATTCATCCGCCGATTCTCTACACCGGTTATGTCGGCTTTTCGGTCGCGTTCGCATTCGCCCTCGCCGCGCTGATGACCGGCCGGCTCGATGCCGCGTGGGCGCGCTGGTCGCGGCCGTGGACGAATGCGGCGTGGGCGTTCCTCAGCGTCGGCATCGCACTCGGCAGCTGGTGGGCGTACTACGAACTCGGTTGGGGCGGCTGGTGGTTCTGGGACCCGGTCGAGAATGCGTCGTTCATGCCGTGGCTGATGGGCACCGCCCTCGTGCACTCGTTGGCGGTCACCGAGAAACGCGGCGCGTTCAAGAGCTGGACCGTGCTGCTCGCGATCGGCGCATTCTCGCTGTCGCTGCTCGGCGCGTTCATCGTGCGGTCCGGCGTGCTGACCTCGGTGCACGCATTCGCGGTGGATCCGGAACGCGGCTTGTTCATTCTGGCGTTCCTTGTGATCGTCGTCGGCGGATCGCTCACGCTGTATGCGGTGCGCGTACCGCTGATCCGTTCGCGCGTGCATTTCTCCGGACTCTCGCGCGAAGTGCTGCTGCTGGTGAACAACGTAGTGCTCGTCGTCGCGATGGCGTGCGTGCTGCTCGGCACGTTGTATCCGCTCGCATACGAAGCGATCACGAACGGCGGCAAGATCTCGGTCGGTCCGCCGTACTTCAACAGCGTGTTCATTCCATTGATGGTCGTGTTGTCGCTGGCGCTCGGCATCGGACCGTCCGCGCGCTGGAAACGCACCAGCGTGAGCTATCTCGTACGCAAACTCGGCGCCGTATTCGCCGCGAGCGCGCTGATCGGCGTCGCGTTGCCGTTGCTCATCAGCGGCGCGTTCAAGTGGCAGATCGCGCTCGGCAGCGCGCTCGCGCTGTGGATCGTCGGCACCCACGCGCAGGACGTATGGCATCAGACCGGCGGAAGCGTCGCGGGACTGCGCAGGCTGACGGCCGGCTATCTCGGCATGACGATCGCACACCTCGGCTTCGCCGTGACGTTGATCGGAATCGTCATCACCAGTCATCAGTCGATCGAACGCGACGTGCGCCTGACGAACGGCGCATCGACACAGCTCGGTGCGCTGACGTTCACGCTCGAGGGCGTCGAGCGCGTGCGCGGGCCGAACTACATCGCCGATCGCGGCAGCGTGCGCGTCGACGGCGATGGAGCGCCGCACGTGATGTTCCCGGAGAAACGCCGCTATCTTGTCCGGCGGCAACGTGATGACCGAAGCGGCGATCGAGCCGGGCGTTACACGTGACGTGTACGTCGCCATGGGCGAACCACTCGCGGAAGGCGGCTGGACGTTGCGCCTTCACTACAAGCCGCTGGTGCGTTGGGTATGGGTCGGCGCGTTGCTGATGGCGCTCGGCGGCGTCACCGCGGTGACCGATGCACGCTATCGACGGTTGCGCGTTCGCCGCGACGTCGGTGTCGCCGCAGCTGTCGAGCCAGGCGCGTGATGAACGCCGCGAAGCGATCGACCCCGCCGATGACGGAGGGGGGCGCTTGAGTCGAGCGAGTCTGTTCATTCCGCTGACGGCATTCGTGGTGATCGTCGCGCTGCTGTACGCGGGGTTCAGTCTGAACGATCCGCATCTGCTGCCGTCGGCGCTCATCGGCAAACCGTTCCCGGACTTCGACCTGCCGGCGCTCGGCGCCCAGGACGGCACCGACCAACGCTTCACCGAGGCGGCCGTGCGCGGGCCGGTGCTGGTGAACGTCTGGGCCACCTGGTGCCCGACGTGCCGCGCGGAACACGCCGAACTGCTGCGCATTCACGACGAGAGCGGTTTGCGGATCATCGGCGTGAACTACAAAGACAATCCGGCGCAGGCGCGCTTGTGGCTTTCGGAGTTGGGTAATCCTTACGAATTCAACATCGTCGACGCGCAGGGCACGCTCGGCGTCGACCTCGGCGTGTACGGCGCGCCGGAGAGTTTTCTCGTCGACGCGTCGGGCACCATCGTCTACAAGCGCGTCGGCGACGTGAACCGTCGCGTCTGGCAGGAAGAGATCAAGCCGCACCTCGACGCGCTCGCAACATCCGCCGCTGCCGGAGCGCCGCATGGTTGATCCGCGCCTTGCGACGTTGGCATTGCTGTTCCTGTTGCTCGTCGCACCGTTTCGCGCGGCCGCCGAAGGCGCGATCGAAGCATTCCCGTTCGACGACGCTACTCAGGAAGCGCGCTATCGCGCGTTGACCGAAGAGTTCCGCTGCCCCAAGTGTCTCAACACGAACCTGGCCGGTTCGGATGCACCGATCGCTGCCGATCTGCGTTCGACCGTGCACCGACTGATTCTCGAAGGGGCGACCGACCAGGCGATCCGCGATTACCTCCAGGCGCGCTATGGCGACTTCGTTCTGTACGACCCGCCGGTGCGGCGGGGCACGCTGTTGCTGTGGGTCGCACCGGCGTTGTTGCTCGCGATCGGGCTTGCAATGGTGGTGGTGCTGGCGCGGCGCCGCCGGGGCGTCAGCGAGCCGCTGAACGACGTCGAACGGGCGCGTCTCGACGAACTGCTGCGCGGTAGCTCTGGAAAGGACGCGAAATGACGGCGACCGGATTCGTGCTGGCGGCTGGTTTCTGCCTGGTCGTCGCCGCCGCACTCGCCGCTTGGCCGCTGCTGCGATCGCGCAGCGTCGCCGACACGTCTGACCGTCGTGGCACGAACGTCGATCTGTATCGGCAGCGCATCGACGAAATCGAACGCGACCGCGTTGCAGGGCTCGTCACCGCCGAGGTCGCCGAATCGCTGACGCAGGAACTCGCCGCCACGCTGCTCGACGACGCGGTGGCGAAGGAACCGGAAGCCGCTTCGAGTGGGCGCTCGGTGTGGGTGGCGGCCACCGTCGTGGTCGCGATCGCGGCGATCTCGTTGATGATGTATCACAAGCTCGGCGCTTACGACGCCGTGCAGCTCGGCGAATCGGCCAAGGTATTGCGCGAGGCGGATGCGGATCCCACGGCGCTCGGCGATCTGGTGATGCGTCTGCGCACGCGCGTCGCGACGACGCCGAGCGACCTCGAGAGTTGGTATCTGTTGGGCCACACGTTGATGCGACTCGACGATGCGCCCGGCGCCGTGAGCGCATTCGAACACGTTTACGCCGAGGAGCCCGACGACCCATCCGTGCAGGTCGCGCTCGCGCAAGCGCGTTTCGTCGCCGACCGAGGCACCGTTACCGACGAGAATCGCGCGCTGATCGATCGCATCCTCGGCAACGATCCGCAACAGGCGGTCGCGCTCGAGATCCTCGCGCTCGATGCATTTCGCAAAGCCGACTACGCGACCGCCGCACGACATCTGCAGAACGCGATCGCCGGCGGCTCGGCCGGAGCGCGCACCGATGCGTTGAAGCAGGGTCTCGAACGGGCCCGAACGCTGCTCGGCGATGCGGTGGGACCGTCGCTCGACGTGACGATCGACCTGGGCGACGCAACGCGAGGTTTGCCACCTGGCGCCGCATTGTTCGTTTCCGCGCGCAAACCGGGTGAGCGGATGCCGTTGCTGGTCGCGCGCCAACCGGTCGATGCGGCGACGATGACCGTGCGCCTCGATCGAACGAACGCGATGCAGGGCGATGTGACGTTGAACGAAGGCGAGACGTTGAACGTCGCGGCCCGCATATCGGCCAGCGGTGCACTGTCCGTCGGCGCCGACGATCCGCACGCGGGTCAGGACGGCGTGACGTTGAGCGGCGGCGTCACGCCGGTGCGACTGACACTGGGCGCCGAGCCCGCGACCGCTGCGGCGCCCGCCGCACCACCTTCCGCACAACCGGCGGCCGCGGACGTCGCCGTGCATCTGAGTGTTGCACTCGCGCCGGGTGTCGAAGCAACGTCGACGGCACGGGTGTTCGTGATCGCGCGGGTTCCCGACGGTCCGCCGATGCCGATCGCGGTGCGCGCGCTCGATCCGACGGGTTTGCCCGAGCAACTGGTGCTGACCGATCGCGATGCGATGCAGCCGAGTCGCGTATTGAGCATGTTTCAGCGCGTCGAGGTGCTCGCGCGTCTGTCGCGGTCAGGTAATCCGATGCGTCAACCTGGCGACGTGGAGAGCGCCGCGCACGTGCTCGACCCTCGCGACGGCGGAACGATTGAACTGATTATCGGCGGCTGACCGCACAGCTGGCGGAAACAAAATCGGCTGCACGCTGTCGAAGCGTCTACCTTGCAGACCACAGAGACAGCACGATGATGGGATTCAAGCCGGCGGCGAGTCTTACCGAGCAGATCGCCAACCACCTGAGCGACGAGATCATTAACGGGCGGCTTGCGCCGCTCGAGCGGATTCAGGAATTGAAAGTGGCGAAAGACCTCGGCGTTTCGCGCGGCTCGGTGCGGGAAGCGCTGTTGATCGTCGAAGGACGCCACCTGATCGACATCATTCCGCGCCGCGGTGCGGTGGTCAGCGGCCTCGAACCGGTGCGGATCGGCGACCTGACCGAGTTTTTCGCCGAGCTGGTTCTGATGCTGTTGGTGAGAGTGTCGGCAAAGGTGAACGGCAACGGCCGGCCGCATGCGCTCGACGGCTTCAAATGCGCGTTGACGCAGATGGGCGAAAGTCTGGCGCCCGAGTCGATCGATGCGCTGGTGTCGGCAAAGCTAGCGTTTTTCCACGCCGGACTCGAACTGGCCGGCAATTCCTACCTGAGCACCGTCGTGCACGATCTGACCCCTGCGATGCACCGCGTTTCGAGACGCGCGGCCGAACACGCCCATTTCGATCCGCGCGACGTAACACGCTTTGCGCGCGCGCTGCTCGATGCGGTGGTCGCGAACGATCGAACGCGCCTCGGTGAACTGGTGCGCGCGCACTTCCGTCGCGAGGCGACGCTCGCGCTCGACGCCGCTGTTCATTGATCGACACTGATCGATTCGCAATCCACGCGCGTGTGCACGATCGATTCGTCGATGTGTCGTTGCGACACATCGACGGATCTCGAAGAATCTCGCGCGCATCAGTAAATTCCGGCTTTCGCGCGTAGTGATCGCAAAATAATTTCTATACACTACGCGCGGCCCCGCGGGGGCCGTCGGCCTGAACTCCGCGTAAGCGAAGTTTCCCGACAAACTCTTAGACGGTCGTTATCAGCAATTTACTGAGCCGCGGTTCGTCCGCCGCTTTCGGAAACACACGCAGCAGTCGATGCGACTCAAGCAAATAAAGCTGGCCGGCTTCAAGTCGTTCGTAGATCCGACAACGGTCAGTTTCCCCGGAAATCGCTGCGCAATCGTCGGACCCAACGGGTGTGGTAAATCGAACATCATCGACGCCGTGCGTTGGGTGATGGGCGAAAGCTCCGCTCGGCAACTGCGCGGCGAAGCGCTGACCGACGTGATCTTCAACGGCTCGACCTCGCGCAAGCCGACCGCGCTCGCGAGCATCGAACTGTCGTTCGACAACTCCGACGGCCGCATCGGCGGCGAATACGCCGAATACGCCGAGATCGCGATCCGTCGCCAGGTCACCCGCGACGCCCAGTCGGCGTATTTCCTGAACGGCACGAAGTGCCGACGCCGCGACATCATGGACATCTTCCTCGGTACCGGTTTCGGGCCGCGCAGCTACTCGATCATCGAGCAGGGCATGATCAGCCAGCTCGTCGAGGCGAAGCCGGAAGACCTGCGCGTGTACCTCGAAGAGGCGGCCGGCATCTCGAAGTACAAGGAACGCCGCCGCGAAACGGAGAACCGCATCCGGCATACCGAGGAGAACCTCGAGCGCCTGAACGACGTGCGCGAAGAACTGACGCGGCAGCTCGACCACCTGCAACGCCAGGCCCGCGCCGCCGAACGCTATCGCGAGTTGAAGGAAGAAGAACGTAAAGCCACCGCCGAGCTGCACGCGTTGCGGCTGGTGGCACTCGAAGCGGCGCTGCATGCCCGCGAGACCGAGATCCGTGCGTTGGAAGTGGCGCTGGAACGCGCGATCGCCGAACAGCGCGCGGTCGACGCCGACATCGAACGCAGCCGCGCGCAGCACACCGAACACAGCGACGAGTTCAACAAAGTTCAGGGTCGCTACTACCAGCTCGGCGCCGACATCGCCCGCATCGAAGAGGCGATTACCTACAACCAGCAGCGCGTCGCCCAGCTCGAACTCGACCTCGACTCGGTCTCGCAACGCCGGAAGGAAACCGATCGACAGCTCGCGATGGACGAAGAGCAGATCCTGACGTTGCGCTCTGCGTTGGCGGAAGCGGGTCCGCGCGTCGACGCGGCGCGCGCCGGAAGACGAGCGACTCGAACGTGGCGCTCGAAGCCGCCGAGGCGCGCCTGAACGAATGGCAGGCGAGTTGGGAGTCGTTCAACGAACGCGCCGCCTCCAACCAGCGCGAATCCGACGTCGAAGCATCGCGCATCGAGCATTTCGAACAGGTGTTGCAGCGCTTGCGGTCGCGCGCGGCGCAGCTCGACGACGAGGCGCGCAACATCGTTGCCGGCGACACATCGGACGACATCGGCGAGTTGGCGGCCGGCATCGCGGCCGAGACCGCGTCGCTGAAAGCGGCCGAGCTCGACATGGAGCATTGCCTCGCCGAACTCGGCGCGTCGCGCGAAGACCTCGTCATCCGCGAACAGGTATTGGAGGAAGCGCGCAGCGACGTGCAGGTGCTGCGCCACGAACTGGCGTCGCTGGAAGCGGTGCAACGCGCGGCCCTGGGTCGCACCGAAGGCGCCGCCGACGATTGGTTGCGCACGCAGAAGCTCACCGACGCACCGCGCGTCGGCGACAAGTTGTCGGTCGCCTCCGGTTGGGAGCGCGCGGTCGAAAGCGTATTGGGCGATCGTCTACAGGCGGTTCACGTCGATTCGATCGCCGCCTACGCGGAACAGTTCACGAGCCTGGAACACGGTCTGGTCACGCTGGTCGACGGCGGGCGCGTCGAAGCGGGCAGTCGCGATCTGCCGTTGCTGTCGAGCTTCGTGAGATCGTCGGTGCCGCTCGGTTCGTTGTTGAACGGCGTGTATGCGGCGCAGTCGCTGTCGGTCGCAATGGACCATCGCGCAAAACTGGGTCACGGCGAGAGCGTGATCACGCGCGACGGCATCTGGCTCGGCGCGGACTGGCTGCGCATCGACCGCGGCGAAGACATCGGCCACGGCATCATCGAGCGCGGCCAGCAACTCGACGATCTGCGCGAGCGGGTGGAGCAGGCGGAACTGAATCTGACGGAATTGCAGGGTCGCGTCGCCGAAGGGCGCGCGCGCGTCGACGGTCTCGATCAGCGCCGCCAAGAGCTGCACGGCACCATCAATGCGCTGTCGCAAACGCTCGGCCAACTGCGCGCCGACCACGGCGTGCATCGCGTGCGGCTCGAGGAAGCCGACGCGCGTCGCGAACGCCTGCGCCGCGAGGCGGTCGACATCGAACAGCAGGTGGCACACGAAGCGGGTCGCCTGCAAACCGCCCGCGAACGGCTCGTTCAAGCCGAGAGCGCCCGTGAAGGATTCGAAGCCGATCGCGCGGCGCTGACGTCGGCGCGCGAAGCGAACATGCAGGCGGTGGAACAGGCGCGACAACAGGCGCGCGCCGACCGCGACCGCTTTCACGCGTTGAACGGCGAGAAGCAGAACCTCGTCTCCCGGCTCGACGCGACGCAGACCGCGCGGCAGCGGCTGTTGCGTCAGCAACAGGAACTCGCGGATCGGCATGGCGAGCTGACCGCCGGCGTCGAATCGAGCCAGGCGCCGTCGCCGAATCTGCGCAGCGAACTCGACGGCAAGCTCGCGGAGCGCTGGCGGTCGAGCAGAAGCTGGCCGACGTGCGGCGCGCGCTCGAGTCGGCCGATCTGGCAGGTGCGCGAGCTCGAGTCGCGGCGCGGCCAGCACGCCGAAGCGGTCGAAGGCGTCCGGTCCACGCTCGAAACAGCGCACGTCGACCGCGAGGACTGCACGTGCGGCGCGCGACTGGTCGAACAACTCGGAAGCGACCGGCTGTCGCTCGCGACCGTACGGGAAACGCTGCCGCCCGAGGCGACCGAGGCCGCGTGGACGGGAACAGCTCGAACGGATATCGAACCGCATCCAGCGGCGCGCCCGATCAACCTCGCGGCGATCGAGGACGGATTCGTCGTCGAGCGCAAACAGTATCTGCGATCGAGCAGGACGGCGACCTGGTCGAAGGCGCTCAGACGCTGCGCAACGCGATCCGCGCATCGACGGCGAAAGCCGCTCGCGCTTCAAGGGATGTCGAACGCCGCCTGAATAAGGGCCTTGCGAGCTGTTCACCGGAGCGTCTCGCGGGCGGCCATGCTGACCCTGGAACTGACCGGGGAAGATCTGCTTCGACACCGGCGTCACGCTGATGGCGCGCCCGCCGGGCAAGCGGCAACGCCAGCATCGATCTGCTGTCGGGCGGCGAGGAAGCGATGACCGCGATCGCGTCGATCTCGATTTCCAATTGAATCCGTCCCGGTGTGCCATGCTGCCGACGAAGTCGACGCGCCACTCGACGACTCCAACGTCTCGGTTTCGCGAGCCTGATTCCGCGAGATGTTCGAGGGCGCACATTCATGGTTGCCATCAGACGCACAACAAGCTGACGATGGAGATGGCGGATCACCTGATGGGCGTGACCATGAACGAGCCGGCGTTATCGCGCCTGGTATCGGTGGATGTAGAGGAGCGGGTTGAAGACGGCCGTGTAGCTGTCGTGACTTGAGTCCCGACACTGGTGTCATCTGGAGGACGACACTGACGATGTGCGCGAAGGGCGCGATGGACATTAAGGTCGCATCTCGTAGGCGGACGGTTGTTGACGCCGTCATCGGCCACGGATTCTGGCTGGCCTGGCGAAGCAGCGCGATATTCGCTTGGGATCGACATCGGTGCGAACATTCCGCAGCAATTCGACCCGGCGTCTTCGATCTGTTGCGCGCCGAGTTGCCGAACGGCGGTGCGCGGGTGCGCTGGTTGGAACCGATCGAGCAGACCGACTTCGTGTTGGAGCCGGTCGTCGCGGATGCCGCCGACAGGCCGGCGCATGGTCGCAGCCGATCGTCGCGCAACACAAAACCCAGCCGCAGCGCCGATCTTGTGCATGGAGGGACGCGAAAGCCCGGCCGAGTACGTGCCCGAACGGCCGCGCGACCGGAGCCGCGAGCCAGCGAGAGCGGTGCCGCAGCCGATCCAGACGCGGCCGAGCAGGAACACGCCAGAGGT
>CAWBBR010000035.1:0-7043 GCA_963787045.1 uncultured Gammaproteobacteria bacterium
GTTCCCGTTTCGTCGCATCGAGAAGTTCCGCGCGTTACCGTCGGAACAACGCGACATCGCCGGGCTACGTCACGTACGTGTATCACCTGTTCCCGAACGTGATTATCGCGGTGCTGTCGAATCACACCACGATGTCGGTGCTCGAACCGCTAACGACCGGACAAACCCGCTTTCACACCTATCGACTGACGAATCGCGGTGAGGCGGTGAACGAAGGACCCGATGCGAAAGCGACGCGCGATGCCGAATTCGTCAGCGACACCGGCGGCAAGGAAGACGCGGCGGTGATTCGCGGCATTCAGAACGGCATTGCGAGCGGTGCGAACGAGCACTTCACGTACGGCTACTTCGAAAAAGCCATCGTGCACTTCCACAAGAATCTGCACGGCCTGCTCGGCGTGCCGGTGAAAACGTTGGGCGTCGCACCGGTGGTGCCGATCGCATCGTCGCAATCGGCCTGAGGCCGCACTGCGCGACCTCGTTCTGATCCACAGTCCGCTCGTCGGCGCGGCGTCGCTATTGCCAACGGCTCGTGCGCTCGAAGGTCGCGGCTGGCGGTGCCGCGTACCCACACCCGCGACCGACGCGAACGGTCCAACGCCGTGGCGCGAATTGGCGGCGCGATTGGTGGATCAGCTCGCGCGACACAGATCGACCGATCCTGGTCGCGCATAGCGCCGCGGGTCTGCTGCTGCCGTCGCTGGCCGCGCGTACGGACGCGGCGATGCTGATTTTCATGGACGCGCGCGTGCCGCCGTCAGACGGAAGGGTCGCGCCGGCCGACGCGGAGTTCCTGCGGTTCATCGACACGCTGCCCGTGGAACGCGGCCGCTTGCCGCCCTGGTCGCACTGGTGGGGTACGAATCGTCTGCAGCGGGCGATCGTCGACGCGCCTTGCGCGCACAGTTCGAAGAGCGACCTGCCTCGATTGACGCGTGCGTGGTTCGACGACAGCGCGGAGGTGCCGCCATGGCACGCGCGACGCTGCGGTTATCTGCGCCTCTCGAAGACGTACGCAGCGGAGGCGCGCGATGCCGCGACGCGAGGCTGGCCGCTCGTCGAAATCGACGGCACGCACCTCGATCCGGTGATCGAAGCGCACCGCACCGCGGATGCCGTTCTGGATCTCATCGATCGAGTCGACCGGTCAGCGGACGCGAACCGAGAACTCGGTGCCTTCGTCCAGCGCGAGCCGCGTCGATAGAAAACCGTTGGCCGGATCGCGCACCCACTCGACGTAGTCGCGGTGGTCGGCCGGAAACAGCGCGGCGTTGTCGGAGACGACCACCGCTCCCGCCCGCATCTTTGGCGCGACCGTTTGCAATACCGGAAGCGCATACGGCGGAAAGCCGTCGTTGAGCAGCATGTCGATCGGTTCGGGCAGTTCCGCCAGCGACCCAGGCGCATCGCCGCCGCGAATCTCCACCCACTCCGAAACGCCCGCTTCTTCCAGATGTGCACGCGCGCGCTCCGCTTTTGCGGCGACGCGTTCGGTGCCGATCACGCGTCCACCGCCGTTGTCACGCACCGCGCACGCGAGGTAGATCGTCGAGATCCCGAACGAGGTGCCGAACTCGACGATATGCCGCGCATTCAGCGCTCGCGCCAGCATGTAGCAATACACGCCCTGGTGGCGCCCGATCGAAATGAAGTCGTCGTCGAAGCGGTGCTCCAACGTCTCCCACGGCAGCGTCTTGCCCATCAGCAGCCGCGGCATGTACGGCGCGAATCGGAGTTTCAGCGCCGCCTCTCCCGAGTCGGCGAGCGCATGCAGACGCGACAGTGTCGCACGCACGCGTGGATCGGGCAGTACGTTCAGAACGTCATCTTTACTCACGGGAATTTACTCGCATCGAAGTCGAGCGCAGAATACGAGTAATTACTCGCCTTACAAACTCGCATTCACCATCATGGCCGCTCGACTCGCCGCTCGCCTGAAACCCAGGAAAATACCTCAGCAAACCCGTTCCGAGCGGATGCGCGCAACGATCAAAGACGCGGCGGCTCGCGTTCTCGCGCGCGACGGCGCGGCGGGATTCAACACGAACAGGGTGGCGGCGGTGGCCGGAGTGAGCGTGGGGTCGCTGTATCAGTACTACCCCAACAAGACCGCGCTGCTGCTCGAACTATACGAACAGGAGACCTATGCGACGTGGGCCGCCGTGGAAGCGGAGCTGTTCGCGCCGACTGGAAGCGCGCGCGAGCGGTTCGGACGCGCCATCCGGTTCTTCTTCAGAACGGAGGCGGACGACGCACAGATGCGCGCGCTACTCGCCGACGCAGCGATCGCACTGTCGGAAACGGAGACGTTCGCTCTGCATGAACGGAAGATTGCCGACGCGATGCAGCGCTTCCTGCGCGAAGCGTTGGATCGGCGTGCGGCGAAGCTCGACATCCCGTTCGAAGCCGAACTCGTACTGGTCACCGTGTCGAGCGTATCGGAGCATTTCACGCGCGATCGGGTGCCCGTGAGCGCGCTGATGCGATGGGCCGATACGGTCGCCGCGATGCTGGCCGACCGCATCGGACTACGCTGACCTCGAATTCGAGAATCAGGTGCGCCGGTCGAGCCTGTAGATCAGTCCAGCCGCCACCCAGTTGTCGTCGGCTTTCACGTCGTACTTCTTGGTATACGCCTCGGCCACGCGCGTGCGCTCGGCGTCGTCGGTGACGGGCACCGCCTTGAGATCGAACAACTCGGTGCCCACGCGCACCCGCACGTTCGGATCTTCCGCGATGAACGGCGTCCAGCGCGTGCCTTTCGCCCCGGTCGCGATGTAGAGATCCGGACCGATCCCTACGCCCCAGATGTTGTGCGAGTACGGGTCTTTCGGACGGAACTCGACTTGAATCGTCTTGACGGCTGCAACCGACGACCAGTCGGCCGGCGCGGTTGCGGCCGTTCCTTTGAGCGCGCCGCCCGGCAGAATCATGATCGGATCGCCGCACGAAGCGACCAGCGCCAACAAACCCACCAACAGAACTCGCATCGCGTTTCTCCCCCCAACGATCAAGCTAAGTTGCGTCACACAGAGTATTTTTGTTTGAGTTCCCGCTTCAGTACTTTGCCCGTCGCCGTGCGCGGCAATGGGCCGTCGGAAATGAGTACCTGGGTCGGCGCTTTGAAGCGCGCCAGCCGCGTTGCAACGAACGCCTGGATTTCCTCGGGGTCGATCGTGTGACTTGCGCGCGCCTCGATGACGGCGGCCACTTCTTCTCCGAGCATGCGATGCGGCAGACCGATGATCGCGACGTCGAGCACCGCCGGGTGTTCGAACAAGACGGCTTCCACTTCGGCGCAATAGACGTTTTCGCCACCGCGGATTACGACGTCTTTCTTGCGGTCGACCACATAGAAGAAGCCGCTCGGATCCCGATAGCCGAGATCGCCGGTGTGGAACCAGCCGTTGGTGAACGCCTCGGCCGTTGCTTCCGGTTTGTTCCAGTAACCTTGAACGACGTTCGGCCCCTTGATCCAGATCTCCCCGATCTGTCCGTCGGGCACGTCCGCGCCGCTGTCGTCGACCACCCGCGCTTCCGCCACGGGCGCCGTTCTGCCGACGCTGTCCGGCCGCGCGAAATAATCTGCGCCGCCGTTGCTGATGATCGCCGACGTCGTTTCGGTGAGACCGTAACCGTTGCCCGGTGCAACGCGCTTCGCGAACTGCGAACCGATCGTGTCGATCAGGTCCGGCGGCACCGGCGCGCCACCCGACGCGATGCCGGCGAGCGAACTCAGTTCGAGGTTGCGCTCTTTGGCGCGTTCGAGCAGTTGTCGCACCACGGTCGGCACGCCGGCGATCGACGACACGCGCTCGCGTTGCACGAGTTCGAGCGCCTGGTCCGGCTGCCACTTGTACATGAGCGCGACCTTCGCCCCCAACGCACTGTTGACGTACAGGCCGCTCAAGCCGCCGATGTGGAAGAACGGAAACGTCTGCAGCGACACCGATTGCGGTGGATTCGCCGGCGGCGTCACACCCGCGAGCCGCGCCGACACCGCACCGCCGAGGAACGTATTGGTGAGGTTGGTGACGTGGTTGCGATGCGTCGCCAGCGCGCCTTTCGGGCGACCGGTGGTGCCGGAGGTGTACATGATCGTCGAGTAGTCGTCGGGACTGATGTCTACTTCCGGCAGCCGATCGCGATGGAGATAGTCCTTCAGCGCGTCGTCGAGCGACTCCGCGTGCGGTGAGCCAACCGCGTCGCGCAACGCCGAGCACCACTTCGAGCGGCAACTTCGCCAGGTACGGCGCGATGCGTTCGACGCGCTCGCCGTCGAGAATCGCCGCGCGCGCGCCGGAATCCTCGAACGCATAGTTCAGTTCGTCGCCGGTCCACCACGCGTTCAACGTCACCGCAACGGCGCCGATCGCCTGACAGGCCCAGAACGCCAGCACCCATTCGGGATAGTTGCGCATGCCGATCGCCACTCGATCGCCTTTCCGGATGCCGCGGTCGTGCAGCAAATGCGCGAGCGCGCGGACACGCAGATGCAGGTCGGCGTACGTCCAGCGCTCGTCGTCATAGATCAGGAATTCGCGGTCGGCGAACGCGCTCGTCGACTCGAATACTGCGCGCATCGACGGCGGCGCGTTCGCGTACACGGTCATCGGCACGCCAACGACCGTGGTTTCGCGCGTCTCGAATGCACCGCCCTTGGCGGTCAGTTCGGCGATGATCTGCTGTCTATCCATCTGACATTCCTGCGTTGCTTGCTGCGTACTGCGTTCAATGATGGCCACCCTTTTTGCCATGGCATAGACTCCCGAGCCAGCACTATTTTCCGGGGGGAGGTCGGATCATGTGGCTACGTCTACGCCAGATCGCTTTGGTGGCTCCGGAACTCGAGCCGGCCGTCGACGAACTGAAATCGCTGTTCGGCCTCGAAGTGCGTTTCCGCGATCCCGGCGTCGCGCACTTCGGCCTCGTCAACGCGCTGCTTCCGCTCGGCAATCAATTCATCGAAATCGTCGCACCCACCCGCGACGGCACCGCTGGGGGGCGCTATCTCGAACGCCGCGGCGGCGCCGGCGGTTACATGGTGATCACCCAGTGCGACGATCACGCGCCGCGCCGTAAACGCGTGGAGCAACTCGGGGTGCGCATCGTCAATCAGTTCGAGACGCACGAATTCCGCAACATGCAGATGCATCCGAAAGACACGGGCGGATCGTTCTTCGAGATCGACCAACAACTCGGCGAAGGCGCTCACGACGCCGATGGTCCGTGGGAGCCAGCCGGCGGCGCGAACTGGAAAGCGGCGCTGCGTACCGACCGCGTGACGCGGATTGCGGCCGTGGAAGTGCAGGCCGACGAACCCGCGGCCGTCGCGGCGCGCTGGGGGGAGATCGCCGAAATGACGGTGAATGACGGCGCCAAACCGTCGATCGAACTCGACAACTGCACCGTGCGGTTCGTGCCGTGTGCCGACGGCCGTCCGGAGGGGCTGGGCGGGCTCGACATCGTCGCGCGCGATCGCGCCGCTATTCTCGCCACCGCGAAAGCGCGTGGCACGAAGGTTAGCGGCAATCAGGTTTACGCCTGCGGTATGAGGTTCAACCTGGTATGACGTACCGCGACATCGAACTGACCATCGCCGACCCGGTGGCGGTGCTGCGCCTGGATCGCCCCGACAAATTGAACGCGTTCACGTTCGAGACGGTGGGCGAGATCGCGCCGCGATCGACGCGGCGCGATCGACCCAAGGGTGGTCGCGATCGTCGTGACCGGGAACGGTCGCGGTTTAGCGCCGGGCTGACGCTGGAGCTCTGGCCGCCGTGCCTCCGCTCCCGCCGCACCGCGCGTCGAGGACCCCGACGAGCTGCCGGCCCTCTTCAGCTACCTGATCCGCGTGTCCAAGCCGGTCATCGCCGCCGTGAACGGCGTGACCGCCGGCGGGGGTTTCGTCCTGGCGATGATGTCGGACCTGCGCTTCGCTCGCCGAGAGCGCCAGCTTCACGACGGCGTTCTCGAAGCGGGGGCTCATCGCCGAGCACGGCACCAGCTGGATGCTGCCTCGCATCGCCGGCAGCAGCCGGGCGTTGGATCTGTTGTGGAGCGCTCGGCGCATCGGTGCCGACGAGGCGCTGCGCATCGGCTTCGTCGACCGGGTGGTACCCGACGACGCGCTGCTCGACGAGGTGCGCACCTACGTCACCGAGCTCGCCGCCAACGTCTCGCCCCGCTCCATGGCTGTCATGAAGGCGCAGGTCTACCGGGACATGTACCTGCCGTTCGACGTGGCCATGCGCGAGACGCAAGTGCTGATCGAGGCCTCCATCGAGCACCCCGACGCCAAGGAGGGCGTGCTCTCGTTCCTGGAGCGGCGCCCGCCTCACTTCGAACCGTGGACCGGAGGACGGCCATGACCGACACCAGCTACGACACCATCCTGTACGAGAAGGTCGGACCGGTCGCCACGCTCACGATGAACCGGCCGGAGCGCATGAACTCCATGAGCAACCGCATGCTCATCGAGACCGGGCGGGCGTTGGCGGCGGCGGCCGACGATCCCGAGCTGCGCGTCTTGGTGCTCACCGGCACGGGCAGCCGAGCGTTCTGCCCGGGGGCTGACATCTTCGGTGTGGCCGCCGGCTCGCCCGACGAGGACCGTCTTCGCCCCGAGAACTTCCGCGTGCCGGTGCAGCTGCGCGACCTGCCGGCGGTCACCATCGCGGCCGTGAACGGGGCGTGTGCCGGCGCCGGCCTCGGCTGGGCCCTGGCTTGCGATCTGCGCATCGCGACCCGCTCGGCCATGTTCAACACCGCCTTCCTCGATGTCGGCGTCGCCGGCGACATGGGCGGACCGTGGACGCTGGGACGGCTGGTCGGCCCGGCCAAGGCCCGCGAGCTCTACTTCATGCCCGACAAGTTCGACGCCGACGAGGCGCTGCAGTGGGGGCTGGTCAGTCGCGTGTTTCCAGTTGCGGAGTTGCGCGATGAAGTCGGCAAGATTGCCGCGCGCCTGGCGGCCGCGCCGCCGCACGCATTGAAGGAAATGAAGCGCAATTTCCTCGACGCGGAAAAGCTCGACTTCGCGT
>CAWBBR010000036.1:0-323619 GCA_963787045.1 uncultured Gammaproteobacteria bacterium
GCCTGCGGTACCTCGTGAGCTTGCCTTGCATATAGAGGACGGTCACCGAGAACAGGAGCGACAGCGGGATCACCAGGGCCACGATCCCCGCGCTACCGCCATCGCCGAGGAAGACGAACAGGACGGCGGCCACCAGCACCATGCCCACGATCAAGTTGTGCAGGACGTTGTGCGTCGTGACGTGCACCAGGTCCGTCCGCTGGTTGAACACTCGGATGTGCATCCCCCGCGGCGCGACCGTTCGCGCTTCGATCTCCTTGATCTTGTCGCCGACCGCGTTGGCCACCGGGAGCGACTTCTCGTACTTCCGCATCAGCACGATCCCCTCGACCACATCGTCCTCGTCGATGCTGACCGGCCGGCCGTCGATCTCCTTCAGCCGCCTCCCCAGCCTTCCCCAACCGCGGCCGGTGGCCGATTTCGACCTTCGCGACCTGACGGACGTAGAGGGGTGAGTTCGCCGGTCGTGGTGATCACCACATTCTGGATGTCCTCGAGCTTGTCGGCCTCGATCGCGTAGGCACGCTCCACGTTCGCCGGGTCGAGCGGGTCGACACCCTCACCCAGGATCCCCAGTGCCCGGACGTTGTGGGCCTGACTCCCCATGGTCAGGATGTCGCCGCCGACGTTGGCGTTGGAGCGTGCGATCGCGTCCTCGACCTGCTGCGAGCGTCACGTTGTATTGCCGCAACAGCCGCGTGTCGATCAGGACCTGGTACTGCTTGACCGTGCCGCCGTAGCCGGTCACGTCGATGACGCCGGGGACCGGCCTCAGCGCGCGGTTGAGCACCCAGTCCTGCACGGCCTTGAGCTGGTTGGTCGTGTAGCCCGGGCCCTCCAGCACGTAGCGGACGATCTCGCCGGTCGGGCTCCAGGGCGAGAGCCTCGGCCTGACCCCGGCCGGCAGGTCGACGTCGCCGATCCGGTTGATGACCTCCTGCCGGGCCGCCCAGTAGTCGGTCCCGTAGGCGAACTGGCACTTGATGTCGTTCAGGCCGGCGATCGAGGTGCTCCGCAGGTCCTCCAGCCCCGGCATCCCGTTGAGGGCCGTCTCCAGCGGGATGCCGACCAGCCGCTCCATCTCCTCGGGGCTGGCCCCGGGGTTCTGCGTGATGACCTCGACCAGCGGCGGCGTCGGGTCGGGATACGCCTCGACGTTCAGGTTGAGGCCGAGTGGATGCCGACGCCGATCAGGCCGAGCACGCCCAGGATCACGATCAACCGGTTGTGCAGGCTCCACGAGATGATCGCATGGACCATGGGACCGAGGTCCTCTGTCGAGTCATGGAGTGTTCATCCGTCCTCACGCTGGGGATTGATCTGGCACCGCGCGGAAATGTAGCCACGCAAGGCTACGAGTGTCAGAGCATCAACGACATCCGGGCGCTTCAGAGCAGAGAGCCGCCTGGATTTCGTTTCCGCATCAACATCGCAGCCGGCACAAATGATCCCGAGAACCGTTGAGGACGGGCAGGACCCGAGCCGAGGGGGACGGCTCGGTCAACTCGACACGGAACAGGACAGGGATCGACGCGACGTCCCAGACCTGGGACGCAAGACCGCCGTCGTCGCCTTCTTCTTCACCACAGTCGTAGTCGGGAGCGATCACCAAGAAGCTTTGAGGGGAATGATCGCACCGGTTCGTGAGCGAAGCTCGACTCGAGAGTTTCCCTGGGCCTGGACGGTTCCGAGCGAGCTCAGCCTCTCGATCTGGAACGACTCGGCCGTCGAGAGCATGACATTCCACGGACACGCCAGGAGCGTGGTCAATGCAAAAGCCAGCACTCGGAGACGGAGCGTAGGACGACCCACGTTCGGTTCGCTCGGAAGGGCGTGGGGCCGATGAGGGAAACTCGTCCCATCCTACGCGATGGAGAGTCCCTATGTGCAGAGGAAAATCGGTCTCTTTTCTGGTTTTCGAGAACGTCGGGTCGAAACGCGGGGGGGAAATCGGGGCCTCGAGAACGAGACCCCGCGATCGGTTGGCAGGACAATCCTCAAACTCGTCGATTGCGTGCACGCATGTTGACACCGAAGACGCCCAAACCGAGGCCGACTCCGAGCAGGACGATGCTGGCGGGTTCGGGGACCGCGACGGGCTCGGAGTAGAAGAAATCGTCCATCGCGACGATGTCGACGCCCTGCGCGGGGTTGTCCGTGAGGCCGAGCGCCATGGTGCCGGTCGTGATCCGCACGCGGGCGATCCGTTCGCCCGCGTTGGCGATGACCCCGGCGAACGACAGGCTCCCGTTCAGGACCGTCCCGATGGCCACATTGAGGCTGGTCAGCAGGGCGTTATTGAGACCGAAGAATTCGAGTTTCGTGCTCCCGGCCGTATCGACGTCGGTGAAAATCGCCCCAAATCCGCCGACCGTGGCGAGGGTGCGCGCCGTTGGTGCCGGGGAGCGAGAACGTGACATCCGTGATGTTGCTCCCAACGGGGGTGAAGATCCGGACCGGGCTGAACGTGCGAGAAGGTCGTGCGCGTAGGTCGGGTTGATTCCCGTCAGCGCGACGTCATTCAGGGGCGTCTGCAGGAAGCCGGTCCCCGGGGTGGTCATGGTGGCGCCACGCGTGTTGGTGAAGACGTTGAGCGTTGGTCCCGGACGGCGCCGCGACGACCGCGCCGCCCCGTCCCAGTTGATCTCGCGGCGGCCGGTGGAAATCGGTCCGGGATTGTTGCCGTTGTTCGGGTCGCCCAGGGCCGTGCGGAACCCGTCGACCGTACCCTGGATCGTCGCCGGATTGCTGTCCCCGCCCACGTTGGTTGCAACGAACGCGGCGATGCCGTTGCCGGGCGAGCCCAGCATCATGATGATGGCCAGGCCGGCGGCCAAGAGGCACGGACTCTTCAATCGCATTACCATGGTCTCTCCTTGCTCCAGCGATGCACAGAGGTCTCACCCCCCGATGGGGCTTCCGGGGTGAGACCTGCGCACGCCGCTTGCCGAGAGACTCTCGAGTCCGGCGGGATTCCGTAAAAAGCCTTTAGTGACTCAATTTGGGCTTAAATAACCCTAATCGTCGCATGGCTCCGACCTGGTCTGGTCGCGAGCCAGTCACTAAGGAATAGGCCGGGAATCACTTCGCTGCTTGACGAAGAGCGTCGGGTGTCGGGTGGCAGGGGACGACAGCGAGGCCCCGGTGTTCGAAGGCCGTCACAGTCCGGGGCCTCGCCGCGCTCGTCCCCTGCCACCCCAAGGTTCACTCTCCCACATGGGGAAGTGATTCTGGTCCGATTCCTAACTGCCGAGCTGATCGAGCTCGCCTCGGATGGCGTCCATCAGCGGCTGCAGCGTCTCCTCGCGGAAGTCGAAGCGGATTCCGGCCGCCTCGAACAGCTCGGGCAGGGGCCGTGCGCCGCCGAGGGCCAGCGCCCGGCGATAAGCCGCCACCGCCCCGGCGCGATCGGTCAGCGATCGCTGCCAGATCTGCAGGGCCCCGAGCTGCGCGATCCCGTATTCGATGTAGTAGAACGGGTAGAGGAAGATGTGCAAGCTGGCGGTGCCAGCGAATGGCCCGTGCGTCCTCGTAGCCCGACCAGTCGACGATGCCCGCCGAACCGGTCGAGCAGCGCCGTCCAGGCCGCGCGTGCGCTCGTCGCGGGTGTGGCCGGGGTGGGTGTAGATCCAGTGCTGGAAGGCGTCGACGGTCGCGATCCAGGGGAGGATCAGGACGATCCCTTCGAGCAGCTGGCGATACGAGCGGTCGGCGTCCTCGGGGCCGTAGAAACGGTCCGAGGTCGCGCGGCGCCGAGCAGCTCCATGCGACATCGAGGCGACCTCGCAGAACTCGATCGGGCTCTCGCGATAGGCGGCCAGCGGCTCGCCCCGGCTGGCCAGGGCGTGGAACGCGTGCCCGCCTTCGTGGAGCAGGGTCCGCACGTCGCCGTCGAGGCCGACGGCGTTCATGAAGATGAACGGCAGCCGGTCGTCCTCGAGCGTCGTCTGATAGCCGCCGGGGGCCTTCCCCTTGCGGTTGGCCAGGTCGAGCAGGCCGTTGGTGCGGAGATAGGCGAACTGGCTCGCCGAGCTCGGGATCGACGTTCGTGAAGATCGCCTCGGTCCCCTCGGCCAGCTGCTCGACGTCCGTGAACGGGCGGAGCGGCGGCCGGCCCAGCGGATCGACCGCCAGGTCCCACGGCCGGAGCGTCTCGACCCCCAGCGCCTGCCGGCGCTCTTCCTGGATCTCGCGCGCCAGCGGGACCACGACGCGCTCGATCGCCTCGTGGAACCGGAGCGTTTCCTCGACGCCGTAGTCGAACCGCTCGCGGTGCCGGAAGGCGTAATCGACGAAATTGGCGAACCCCGCCTCGTGTCGCGATCGCGACCCGCAGCTCGATCATCTGGTCGAACAGGTCGTCGAGCGCGTCCTTGTCGGCCAGCCGTCGCTCCGCGACGAGCTCCCAGGCCGTCTGCCGGAGCGTCGCGGTCGCTCTCTTCCAGGAACGGCGCCATCTGCGCCGGGGTCCGTTCCTGCCCCTGGAACTGACCGGTCATCGCGCCGATCGATCTTCTGATACTGCTGCTCGAGCTCGGCGAGCTCGGTCTCGCGGGGGATGTTCGCCTCGCGGTAGAGGAGCCGGCGATTCTCCTGGACGCGGTCGAAGACGAGATAGCGGTCCCGCGGCAGGCCCGACGCGGTGCGGCGAGTCGAGGTAGTCGGCTGCGGATCGCGTTCTGCAACGGCTTGAGCTTCGGCTCGATGTCGCGGACGAACGCCAGGTAGCGCCGCCTCACGCTCGGGGTCGTCGGTCTGGCAGGTCATCGCGATGTAACGCTCGACCCCTTCCTGCCCGACCGCCGCGTTCAGCTCGCCGACGTCGAAGAGCCAGTTCTCCAGCTCCTGGGGGGACGTCGATCGGACGATCGAGCAGCTGCTGATACCAGGGCTCGATCTGTTCCCAGCGTCTTCAGCTCCACGTCCGCGGGGAGCCAGCGATGGGTATAGCGGACGGGTCGTATTCGGTCGTTGTCATCGTTGAAAACCTGGTCCTATGGCGCAAGAAATGCAGTCAAGACTCTTGGCGTTTGTTCGTCAACCGATCGGAGGACGGATCCGGATTGTTCGACTCCATCCGTCTGAAAATGATCGGGAGATTCGCAGTGATTGGCAAGGGGGCCGATGTCCGGTTTACCTGGCCGGACGCCGGGATGAGGGTCATGAGGGAGGAAACCGACTGATCAAGGAGAGCAGCCCACTGCCTGCTCGCTCCCTCGCTGTTCGATCGGGTCGTTTGCTTCCTTATTGACAAGGAATCGTCCAGGTGAAAGGCTGAGGAGCAGAGCACTTCGAAGGCCGTCCACTGTGAGGACACTCACGATCAGAGGCCTTGAATAACGGCGTGAAGGTGGTCGCAGAGATCGGGTCGGGTCGTGCCACTCACGTCGAATTTGCGATGAGAGCACCGGCGATATGCCTGGGGGCGCACGCGAATGGACCGTCGTGCGATCGCGGTCAGCGGGATCGTCCAGGGCGTCGGCTTCCGTCCCTTCGTCTACGGTCTGGCGTCGCGGCTCGGTCTCCACGGCTTCGTGAAGAACCAGACCGGCGACGTCCTGATCGAGGTCGAGGGGGACGACGAGCTCCCTCGACCGGTTCCTGGCCGAGCTGACCTCGCGGCCGCCGCCGCTGGCGCGGATCGACGCGGTCCGCTGGTAGATCGCTGCCGGCCCCGCGGCGACCCCGGCTTCCGGATCGAGCCGAGCCCGGCCGATTCCGGGCCGAGCCCGATCTTCCTCTCGCCCGACGTCGCCACCTGCGACGATTGCCTCGCGCGAGCTGTTCGATCCCCGCGACCGGCGCTATCGCTATCCCTTCCTCAACTGCACCAACTGCGGCCCCGGCTGACGATCATCCGCGGCGCCCCCTACGACCGCGAGCGGACGACGATGGCGTCGTTCGCCATGTGCGCCGCGTGCCGCGCCGAGTACGACGACCCGCGCGACCGCCGCTTCCACGCCCAGCCGATCGCCTGCCCGGCGTGCGGCCCGCGGCTGCGGGCCCTCGACGCGCACGGGCGAGCCGATCGCGACCGACGACCCGCTGGCCGTCGCGGTCGCGGCGCTGCGCGAGGGGAAGATCGTCGCGCTCAAGGGCCTGGGCGGCTACCACCTGGCCTGCGACGCCGGCGACGAGCGCGGCCGTGGCGGAGCTGCGACGGCGCAAGCACCGCGACGAGAAGCCGTTCGCCGTCATGGTCGCGCGACCTCGGCCGCGGCCCGGCGACTCGCCGAGGTCGTCGCCGGCCGAGGAGGCGCTGCTCGCGTCGCCGCGCCGGCCGATCGTCCTGCTGCGCCGGCGGCCGGAGGCCGCGCGTCGCCGACGGCGGTCGCGCCGGGCAACCCCTGCCTCGGCGTGATGCTGCCCTACACGCCGCTGCACCACCTGCTGCTGCGACGCGCTCGGCGGCGACGCCGCTGGTGATGACCAGCGGCAACCGCTCCGACGAGCCGATCGCCTACGACGACCGCGACGCGCTCGACGCGGCTGGCCGGCATCGCCGACCTGTTCCTGACGCACGACCGCCCGATCCACATGCGCTGCGACGACTCGGTGACGCGCGTCGTCGCCGGCGTCGAGCTGCCGCTCCGCCGCTCGCGCGGCTACGCCCCGCAGCCGCTCCGCCTGCCCGTTGCCGTGCCGCCGGCCGACGCTGGCGCTCGGCGGCCAGTTGAAGGCGACGTTCGCCCTCGGCCGCGGCCGGCACGCCTTCCTGAGCCATCACCTCGGCGACCTCGACCACTACGAGGCCTACCGCGCCTACGTCGAGGCCATCGCGCACTACGAGCGGCTCTTCGCGATCCGGCCCGAGCTGCATCGTCCACGACCTGCACCCGGACTACGCCTCGACGCGCTACGCGCCGAGCGCGACGCCGGCGCGGTCCCGCTGCTCGCCGTCCAGCACCACCACGCGCACGTGGCCAGTTGCATGGCCGAGCAACGGCCTCGACGAGCCGGTCATCGGCGTGACCTTCGACGGCACCGGCTACGGGACCGACGGCGCGGTCTGGGGCGGCGAGTTCCTGACGGGCGATTACCGCGGCTTCCGCCGCGCGGCCCACCTGCGCTACGTCGCCATGCCCGGCGGCGAGCAGGCGATCCGCGAGCCCTGGCGGATGGCGGCCGCCCACCTGGCCGACGCCGGGCTGGATGCCGCGCTGCTTCGGGACGACGTGTCCCGCGACGGCGCTCGCGACCGTTCGGACGGCATGATCGAGCGCCGGTTCAACGCGCCGCTGACCTCGAGCGTCGGCCGGCTCTTCGACGCCGTCGCGGCCCTGGCCGGCGTGCGCGATCGCGTCAGCTACGAGGGCCAGGCGGCGATGGAGCTGGAGTGGCTCGCCGCCGAGGTCGCCGCCGACGGCGTCTATCCGTTCGAGATCCTGACGCGCCCGAGGAGAGCGACCGAGCCGCCGCTCGTCATCGACACCCGGCCCCTGATCGCGCGCGGTCGCCGCGGACGTCGCGGCGGGGTCGCCGCGGCGGTCGATCGCCCGCCGGTTCCATTCGACGCTGGTCGAGATCGATCGCCCGGGTCTGCGGCCGGCTTGCGCGAGCAGACCGGGCTGGACGCGGTCGTCCTGAGCGGCGGCGTCTTCCTGAACGCCCTGCTGACCGGCGAGGCGGTCGCGCGGCTGACGCGCGACGGCTTCCGGGTCTACCGGCATCGGCTCGTCCCGCCCAACGACGGCGGCCTGTGCCTGGGCCAGCTGGCGATCGCGGCGGCGTGGCAGAGATCGGCATCGAGTCCGTCGAAGGAGGGAGTCCGCCGATGTGCCTCGGCATCCCCGGCAAGGTCGTCGAGACCTACCGCGAGCACGACGTGCTGATGGGCAAGGTCGATTTCGGCGGGATCTGCAAGCGGGTCTGCCTGGAGCACGTGCCCGAGGTCGCGGATCGACGATTACGTCCTCGTCCACGTCGGCTTCGCCCTGTCGCGGATCGACGAGGCCGAGGCGCCGCGGGTCTTCGCGTTCCTCGAGGAGCATGAACCAGCTCGACGAGCTGAAGGCGCCCTCGCCATGAAATACCTCGACGAATACCGCGACGGCGCGGCGGCCGAGAAGCTGGCGGCGGCGATCGCGCGGACCGTGACGCGGCCGTGGACGATCATGGAGGTCTGCGGCGGCCAGACGCACACGATCGTCAAGTACGGGATCGACCGGATCCTGCCGCCCGAGGTCGAGCTGGTGCACGGGCCGGGCTGCCCGGTCTGCGTCACGTCGCTGGAGATGATCGACCGGGCCCACGCGATCGCCTCGCGGCCGGACGTCATCTTCTGCTCGTTCGGCGACATGCTCCGCGTGCCCGGCTCGCGCGGCGACCTGCTTGCAGCTCAAGTCGCAGGGGCAGCGACGTGCGGGTCGTCTATTCGCCGCTCGACGCCGTGAACCTGGCGGCGGCCAACCCCGACCGCCAGGTCGTCTTCTTCGCGATCGGCTTCGAGACGACCGCGCCCGCCCAACGCGATGGCCGTCTGGCTGGCGCAGCGGCGGCGGCTGACGAACTTCAGCGTGCTGGTCTCGCACGTGCTCGTGCCGCCGGCGATGACCGCCATCCTCGAGGCGCCGGACAACCGCGTGCAGGGGTTCCTCGGGCCCGGGCCACGTCTGCACGGTGATGGGCTACGCGCGAGTACGAGCCGATCGCCCGCCGCTACCGCGTGCCGATCGTCGATCACCGGGCTTCGAGCCGCTCGACCTGCTCGAAGGCGTGCTCCGGACCGTGCGGCAGCTCGAGGCGGGCCGCGCGGAGGTCGAGAACCAGTACGCCCGCGCCGTCCGGCCGCGAGGGCAACCCCGCGTCGCAGGCGGCTGATCGACGACGTCTTCGAGGTCTGCGACCGCAAGTGGCGCGGCATCGGCCTGATCCCCAAGAGCGGCTACAGGCTCCGCGCACGAGTATCGCGACCACGACGCCGAGCGGCGTCTTCGAGGTCGACGACATCGAGACGCAGGAATCGTCGGTCTGCATCAGCGGCAGATCCTCAAGGGGCTGAAGAAGCCGCACGACTGCCCGGCGTTCGGCAAGGACTGCACGCCGCAGAACGCCGCTCGGCGCGACGATGGTCTCGTCCGAAGGGGCCTGCGCCGCCTACTACGCCTACGGCCGGCACCTCGAGGCGTCGAGCCGTCGCGACGTCGTCGGCGCCGGTCGAGCGACCTGGTTCCACTCGGCCGAGCGGGAGGACGTCAGCCGATGACCGAGATCGCGTCGCGCGATCGACGCCGAGCTCTTCGGCACCTGCCCGCTGCCCCAGTCGCGGTACGACCAGATCGTGCTCGGCCACGGCAGCGGCGGCCGGCTGACGGCCGAGCTGATCCAGCGGCTGTTCGTGCCCGGCGTTCGGCAACGACGTGCTCGCGGCGCTCGAGGACCAGGCGACGCGTCCGCCTCGGCGGCGACAACGGCGTGAAGGCACCGCGGCTCGCCTTCACGACCGACTCGTTCGTCGTCCGGCCGCTCTTCTTCCCGGGCGGCGACATCGGCCGGCTGGCGGTCCACGGCACGGTCAACGACCTGGCGGTCGGCGGCGCCCGGCCGCTCTTCCTGTCGGCGGCGTTCATCCTCGAAGAGGGGCTGCCGCTGGCCGACCTGCGGCGGATCGTCGCCTCGATGCGCGCGGCCTGCGACGAGGCCGGCGTGACGCTCGTCACCGGCGACACCAAGGTCGTCGATCGCGGCAAGGGCGACAGGTCTTCATCACCACCTCGGGCATCGGCCTGGTGCCCGAGGGCCGCTCGCTCTCGATCCGCGTCGGCGCGGCCCGGCGACCGCATCCTCGTCTCGGGCACGATCGGCGACCACGGCATCGCCATCATGTCGGTGCGCGAGGGGATCGAGTTCGAGACCGTCCTGGAGAGCGACACGCGCCCCGCTGACCGACCTGGTCCGGGTGATGCTCGACGCCTGCCCGGCGATCCGCTGCATGCGCGACCCGACGCGCGGCGGCGTGTCGAGCGCCCTGAACGAGCTGGCCGACGGCCTCGCGCGTCGGCGTCACGCTCGACGAGGCGGCGATCCCGGTCCGCCCCGAGGTCCGGGGCGCCTGCGAGATGCTCGGGCTCGACCCGCTCTACGTCGCCAACGAGGGAAAGCTGATCGCCGTCGTCCCGCCCGAGGACGCCGAGCGGCTCGTCGACGTCATGCGGACGCACCCGCTCGGCCGGAACGCCGCGATCATCGGCGAGGTCGTGGCCGAGCACCCGGGCATGGTCACCCTGCGGTCGCTCGTCGGCGGCGAGCGGGTCGTCACGCTGCTCTCGGGAGAACAATTGCCGCGGATCTGTTGATGCATGTCGGCCGAGACGCGACGATCCTGGGCACGCGGACCCGGAGAAGGGAGGACGACCATGGCTGAAGCGACCGTTCCTTACGGGCGGAAGACCCAGCGGGCGCCGGCCGTCAAGGAGGTCCACGTCCTCTGGATCACGGCCGGCCTCGAGCTGCGACGGCGACTCGGTCTCGATCACCGCCGCGACCGGACCACGGAAGGTGACTTCGGGGCCAACGCCTTCCAGCTTTGTGGGCGGACCTTCGGGCCAGAGGCGGATCACTTCTTCGGACAAGGCGTCACGGGTCATTGCGGTACCTCAATTGAAATCCGGATGACGGTCGCCCGTCTGGACGCTGACGATTCCGATATCGCGCGCGAGCGAATCGCCGCCCGAGTCAGTTGACCTTTCGCAACAGCTCCGGCACCAGGCGCGCCGCTTCCTGTTGCGCTTCGTCGCGCGTCATCCGAGCGGCATACGGTCGAGCGATGCCCAGTTCGCCGAATGCTACGTGGAGGGTGCAACGCGCCGGTCCGCGGCGGACCTCGCGAAGTTCCCAGCGAAATCTCAAATCATGCACGTCGACTGTGCCTTCCATGTTTCTCCCCCAGTCATTGTTTTAGTCGGCCGTGCATTTTGCCCGCTACGGCTTCGCGGCGGAAGATAGCGGTGGCAGGAGTATTTGGTTGGTATCGTGGTTCGAAGCCGGATCCGGCGGCGCGTGGAAACCGCTCCGGCGAGCGGTTGTCGACAATGCGGGACCGCGACTAGGAACCGCAACGAAGGTGACAATGTGGACAAGGAAAGTCGCGAGCTCACCGACCTGAGGCGCCGAATCGCGGCACTCACGGAAGAGGCTCGCAAGAACGAGGAAGCCTGGCAGCGATCGCAGCGTCGCGAGATGGAGCTGCTCGAGGCGGACAGTCTCGATACGCTGTTCGAGCGCCTGACGACCGGATTGCGCGCGAGCTACCGCCTCGCGGCCGTCACGCTGGTGCTGGCAGATCCCGAGCACGAGGTCCGGCACTTGCTGATCGCCCACGGACAGCGCGCGGCGCCGCACGAAGGCGTTTTGTTCGTCGACTCGGCGCGTGCTTTGCCCCTACAGCTTGCGGCGGGACACCGGCCGTGGCTGGGGAAGTTCACGCGTGATCACGCGTCGTTGTTTCCCGCCGGCGCGCGCCTCAAGAGTGTCGCGTTGCTTCCGCTCACGCGCGAGGAACGCATCATCGGCAGCCTCAATCTCGGCAGCGATGAAAGCCACAGGTTCGGCGGGCACCTGGCAACCGACTTCCTGCACCATCTCGCCGTCATCGCGGCCTTCTGTCTCGAGAATTCCGTCAATCGTGCGCGTCTGGTCCGCAGCGGGCTCACGGATGCGCTCACCGGCTGGCGCAACCGGCGCTATCTGCAGACTCGCCTGCGCGAGGAACTCGCGCGCAGCCAGCGTGACAAGAGCGCGCTCACGTGCCTCATGATCGACATCGATTACTTCAAGAAGATCAACGACCAGTACGGTCACCTCGCCGGCGACGAGATGTTGCGACAGCTGGCGCGACGTATCGAAACCGAGGTCCGCGACAGCGACGTGTCGGCGCGCTACGGCGGAGAGGAGTTCGTCATTCTGCTGCCACGCACCGGTATCGAAGCCGGTCGTTTGCTGGCGGAACGCATGCGTCGCGCCGTCTCGGCCAAGTCGTTCGAGTTGCCTGGCGTCGACGCGCCGGCCGCCGTCACCGTGTCGATCGGCGTCGCCGAGCATAGGCCCAGCGCAGGAACGGACGACTTGGCGATCGCCGGTGAGCGGCTCATCGAGCTCGCGGACAACGCGCTCTACGAGGCGAAGGCGGGCGGCCGAAATACGGTCGTCCACGCTACCAACCGTTAGCGATTGTGAGCTCGTTTCTACGAGCTCATCGAACATATCTACTCAGTCGCGATGGGTCGCAGCTCATTGGTTTTATTGCTGCGCGTGCTATCCACCAGGAGCGCGTGCGGTTTACTCTTGAGTTGGGGGAGTTCTAGTCAGGCTGGAGAGGAATCATGCAACGAATGTCTAAGAAGGTTCTGAACGCTGTACTGGGCGGAATTGTTGGTAGCTCCATCGCGCTGCCGTTGTTTGCGGTCGAGATCATCACGCAGGAGGATCTGGTCTCAGGCGTCATCAAAAGCGCGCAATTGGTCCGGGTTGCGGACAACGCCGTCTTCCTCCTTGATACATCGTCCTCGATGAACGCTGATCTCGAGGGCACGGAGACACCCAAGATCCAGGCGGTGTCGAACGAACTCAAGAGACGGAATTCTTACTTCCCGGATGTTGGACTGAAGATGGGTCTCTACACGTATACGACGTGGAAGGAGATCTTACCGGTGCAGCCCTACGACCGTGCGAAGATCGCCGCGGCGCTGGATACGGTTCCGGCGAAGGGTAGCGGTCCGACGCCTCTGAAAAATGGGCTGCAGAAGCTCGAGGACGTCTTGAAGCCACTGACGGGCAGAACAGCGGTGTTCCTGTTCTCTGACGGTGAATATACGGGAGGGAGTCCCGCCGAGGTTGCCAAGAGGATCGCCTCGACCTACGACGTTTGTTTCTACGTGATCAGCACGGCAGCGCCGAAAAAGGAAACCACGCTCAAGGCGGACGTCGCGTCCCTCAACGCGTGCTCGCGGGTGATTCCGCTTGCCGATTTCATCAACCGGCCCGACTACACGTCCGGTGCACTGTACGACGTAAAGGTTACTGAACACGTCGTCACGACCACCGATAAGAAGATCGTCGGACTCAAAGTGGACGACATCAACTTCGGCCACAATGAGACTGAGCTTTCTGCAAGCGACAAGTCCGAGTTGGACGCACTCGCGGCGTTCATGAAGGCCAAGCCCAAAGCCTATGCCGTCATCGCCGGGTATACCGACAGTTCCGGTACCAGGGATCACAACGAGGGTCTGTCGCGTAGTCGCGCCGAGATGGTCGCGAACTACCTGAAGACAAAAGAGGGTATCGACGACTCCCGCTTGGTTCTCTTCTGGTACGGCCCTACCAATCCCATCGTCAGCAACGACACGCCCGAAAACATGGCAAAAAATCGGCGCGTCGAGATCAACGTCGGGGGAGTCTAGCCCGAGTTCCGGTTACCCACGCGAGCAGCGTGGTAACCGCAGCCAGGTTAGGGCGTTTGCAAATCAGAAAGCCCCGTTGAGGGGCTTTCTTTTGCAGTCGTCCGTTCTTTTGCGCGATGCAATCTGGACCGGCAGCGCCGCAAAAACTTGCAGCGTGCCACAGGGGGGAACTATCACATTGCTCCGAATTTCCCGGGTTTGCGCAATGCGGACAGCCGCTCGATCTCGCTCCAGAACTCGCTGACCGTCTCCTGGATGATCTGCGCCGGCCGGCTTCACCTGGTCGATCAGCACCGCACTCTCGCCGCATCCCACCAGCGCGAGATCGGTGCGTCCTTCGTAGAAGAGCTTCATCGCGTCGCCTGCGTACGGATTCTTCTTGTGCCCGGCCTCTCCTCGGGCGACGGCTTCGGCGAATTCGTTTCGCACCGCGCGCATCGATGGAATGATCGGCAAGTTCATGTCGATGCTGATCACCTCCTGCGCGTCGACGATCGCCTGCTTGTAGTTGTCGTGCCAGGGGCATTCCGCGGAAGCGATGAAGCGGGTGCCCATCCACACGCCTTCGGCGCCGAGCGCGAACGCGGCGGCCATGCCGTATCCATCGACGATGCCGCCGGTCGCCACGATCGGAACGTCGATGCACCTGCGCGCCTTCTGCAGCAACGCGAAGGTGTGAAGCTGGTCGCGCGAATGGCCGCCGCCTTTCTCGGCGCCCCCGAGCACGATGCCGTCCACGCCCGCGTCCTGCGCGCGCAGCGCTTCATCGAGCGAATCCGTCTGATGGTAGGTGATCGACACCAGCGTCCTTGAGGCGCGCGATGTATCGGGTCGGGTCGCCGTACCCGGTGGTGACAAAGTGCGTCCTGCCGTCCAGTACCCAGTCCAGCACGTCCTTCTCCCGCTCCGGCCGACTCGCCAGCACCGGGATCATGAGGTGCAATCCAAACGGGCGGTTGGAGCGCGCCGCGGATCAGGTCGAACTCCTCCTGCATCTGCGGCATGGTGCAGCGACGCCGTCTCCATCAGCCCAACGCCACCGGCCGCCGATACTGCGCCGACGAGGTCGGCGCGCGAGATCAGGCCGATCGGCGCCTGGAAGATCGGAAACTCGGTTCCCGTATGTCGGACCACGCGATTTTCTTCGAACGAATACATGTCCTCGCCTCAGCAACGATCCCGAAGGAGACCGTGTCATGCCGCGACCTTCGTCAGGATTCTAATCAATCTGGTAGCCGCACGTTTCTAGAGTACGTCCGACACCTTGTGCATGTATTGAGAGGTGAAGGCGTGCCATGCCCATGCAGTCATGAAGCCGCGATGCGCTTCGCCGTGGCGCTTGCCGGTGTCCTGGTAGATGTCCTTCAGCGCACGCTTCGACAGACATTTATAGCGTTGGTTGACGAGCCAGGCGTTGACGATCGGTCTTACTTGCTTCCAGGAAAGGTGATCGACTTCGCGCAGGTGATACAGCAGGAACGGCAAGTGCGGATGATGCGGCCGCTGCGTCTTCGAGCGCGAGACGCCGAGCGCATCGTCCGGTTTTTCGCCGTCGAGAATGCGCTGGAACGCGTCGACGACCTGATCCAACAGCGGTGGTCCGGAGGTCGAATGGGCGCTCACGTAGCCTTGCGTGACATGCCATATGAACTGATGGAGCAGTTTCGCTCCGCCGACGCGCAGCGGCTTGCCCTTACGCTTGCCCATGGCCGCGAATCCTGATGACCGAGGTCACGTCATGGCTCCCGCTCCTGGTCGGCCAGCACTTCGCGAATCACATCGGTCGCGCGCTGCGCCCTGACTGGAATCGTGTGGATGTAGTAGGGGAGCGCGACAATTGAAGTGGACAGCGCTAGCCCTCGACCCCGCGCCCAGGTTGCGTCGTCGAAGCCGAGCGCTTCGCGGTACGCTTCGCGACTCGCGCCACGGAACAGGTTCCAGGCGGGGAGCAGTTCAATGGCTGGATCGCCAACGCCCAAACCGCCCCAGTCGATCACCGCGCTGAGCTTGCCGTCGTTGACCAGCATGTTGTCCGGGACCAGGTCGCCATGCAGCCAGGTCAGGGGCGCGTCCCATACGGGCGCCGCAAGATCGCGCTCCCATGCGCGTGTGACGGCTTGCGTGTCGATGAGGCCGCTGGACTCGCGGATCGATCTGCGAGTCATTTCATCTCGGGCCGCGAGCGGCACGCCGCGCCAGAAGTTGTGCGTTCCTGGTGCGGGTCCATCCGTCGCATCAATCGCGATGAGCGCGCGCACGAACTCGGCGAGCGTCCTCGCGGTCCCGACGGGATCGTGCAGGCGCGCTAGCGACGCTTCTTCGCCGTCGAGCCAGCGAAGGATCGACCACGCCGCAGGGTATTCCTTGCTCGGCGCGCCGCGGGCCAGCAGTTCGGGGATCGAGAGCGGCAAGCGCGGAGCAAGCTTTGGCAGCCAGCGATCGAGCTTTTCGATCTGGTCGTTCCTCACCGGCCGATAGGGCAGGCGTACTACCATCTCGTCGCCGAGGCGGTAGATCGCGTTCTCGGTGCCGGAAGTTGGAACAGCCGTAACAGGTAGGTCAGCCCACTGCGGAAACTGATCTGCAAGCAGACGCTGAACAAGGAATTCATCCATGTCGAGTTGGTCCGCGTGGATCCGATTCGCGCTCATCGCACTTAGCTCAGCCGACGCGGACGATCGTCGTACCGACAGTGTCCCCGTGCAGCAGATGAATGAACGCCTCAGGTGCTGACTCCAATCCCGAGTACTCGGTAACGCGCGGCACGAGCTCGCCGCGCTCGATCCATCGCATCATCTCGCCGCGCGCCTCGTCGTATCGGTCTGCGTAGTCGAATACCAGAAACCCCTCCATGCGGACTCGGTTGTTGACGAGCAGGCCGGGGAGGCCGCGCGGACTGCCGGTCGGGTCGCGCCGTGTCGTACTGGCTGACGGCGCCGCAACAGACGATGCGCCCGTGCGCGTTCATGCGGAACAGCGCGCTGCCGAGGATGTCGCCGCCGGTGTTGTCGAAGTAGACGTCGATGCGATCCGGCGTCGCGTCCTTGAACGCCGCGCGAAAGTCGCCGTCCTTGTAGTTCAACGCAACGTCGAAGCCGAGTTCGTCGACGAGCACGCGGCACTTCGTGTCGGAGCCGGCGACGCCGACCACGCGGCAGCCCGTGCGCTTCGCGATCTGCCCGACGATGTGACCGACCGAGCCCGCAGCCGCCGAGACGACGACGGTTGCTCCCGGCCTCGGGTGCACCCACGTCGAGCAAACCGAAGTAGGCCGTCAGTCCGTTCGTGCCGAGCACGCCGAGGTGCAGCGCGGGATCGGCGCCGGCCGGCACCTTGCGCAGCGCCGACGCCTGGTGGACCGAGAAGCTCCTGCCAGCCGGTCGGGCCGACCACCAGATCGCCGGGTGCGAATCCGGCGGCGCGCGATTGCTCGACGCGCGCAACTCCGGTTCCACCCATCACCACGCCGGCTCTTCGGCGCGCCGCGCGTAGCTCGCGCTGCCCTGCAGACCGGCGCGCTGTCCGGCGCCGATCGTCAGCGCGAGCGTGCGGCACAGAACCTGTCCATCCCCGCAGTCGGGTGCCGCGGTTTCCTGGATCTGAAAATGCTCCGTAGCGAGCGGCCCGTCGGGCACCGCCGCGATCAACACCTGGGTGTTGCTCGACATCGAAGAACTCCTGAGTTTTCGAGATAAGGCTCGCACCGGTCGAGAGACAATTCTGCGCCGCCGCCACGCGGAAGCGAACCCTCACCGGTCGCGGTCACAACCGCGTTGAGGCGCGAGCCTGATCAAGGACTCTTCCTCCAGATCCTCAATTGCATGAACGGCGCTTGCTGCGCGTAGTACCCGGTGGTCGAGTGATTCGCCAACACGACCCGGAGTTCGCGCTCGAAATTGCTTAGTCGGTCGTCGAACAGATGTGGCGCCGAGGCGGAGCTCGCGAGCACCTCCGCGACGAGGTCGTCCATGGAACGCCGATGCCACTCGCCGCCGCCAACGACACGCTGAGGGGTGAGCCGAACCCAGCCTCCATCACGACCTCACTCTCGCCGCTCGGCGTTCCGTATCTCAACGCGCCTTGTCCGGCGCGCCGTTGCGGTCCAAGAAAGCGTCGAATGAGCCCATCGATCGCCTCGCGCGGCGGCTCGGGTTCGTCCGGCCGCGCAGATGAGTTTCGGCGCGAGTTCGGCCGGCGGCCGCACGCCGGCTGCACAGTCGACGTGCACGAACGCCCCACCTGGCTCCAGCATTCCATGGACGTTCGGCGGCAACCTGGTCGCGCTCCATCCAATGAAACGACTGTGCGAACGTCGCTACGTGAAACCTACCAAGCCGGCGGGCAATTCTTCGGCGCGCATGCATCGCCAACGTGCGTTACGAATGCTGCGCTCACTTGCGAGTCGCGCCGCTTCCGCGACCATCCCGTCATCGGCGTCGATGCCGACGACATCGCGGAACAGATGCGCGACGACTAGAGCCACGGTGCCGGGGCCACATCCGACATCGAGCAGGCGTTGAGCTCCATTCAAGTTGAAGTGCCGTCGCCATCGCCTCGAGGTAGTTCGGCTGGATAGGGCAAGCGGCCACGCGCGTAGAACGCGGCGCTACCGGCGAACAGCGTGGGATCCCAACTCCAACCCTTTGGCATTTCGCGCCTTCACTCCTCGGATGCATGCGCCTTGCCGCGGGGCGCGCGTTACGCCTTTCGATAGACGTGGCGTTCGCTATGCTCGATGACTGGATCGAGCAGCGACAGATCTCCTTGCGCGACCTGATTGCCTTGCGGAAACGGCGCGCCGGTGACGACGCCGATCTGCACGCGCACGCGATCGTTCTGGTAGTAGCAGTCGTAAACGCGCGTCAGCAACGCTTGAAACAGCGGCGGATCGTTCGCGCTGAATTCGCGGACGCGTTCGCAGCGATCGGCGAGCGAGAGATCGACGAACGACGGCTCGAAGCGCTGCAACGCCGGTATCAGCAGACGGGAGCAGATCCTCCGCCTGCGCGAGCAGATACGTATCGAAGCCGACGTCCGCCGCGCTCGGCATCGCGCCGTCATCGCTGGCCGGAACCAACGTGTCGAGCAGCGCGGCCAGGAGAATCTGTTGGGCGCGTGTCAGCGGATGGTCGGTCGAGATGATGTCTGGCACGGCGTCCGCTCCTCAGTTGAACAGATCAATCGAACAGATTGGCGAGGTTCTTCTTCATCGTATCGGCCACGTACAGCGCCCACGCTTGAATGGTGCTGGCCGGGTTCACGCCGCCGCCGGTCACGAAGACGCTGCCGTCGACGATGAAGAGATTCTTCACGTCGTGGCTGCGTCCCCAGTGATTGACGACGGAGCGCTGCGGATCTTTTCCGGTGCGCGCGGTGCCGAGCAGATGCCAGCCGGATGTCCGCAGCGGTCCGGAACTCGTCACCGCTTGCGCGCCGGCGGCATGCAACGCTTCGGCGGCGCGAGCCTGGCCGTGTTCCAGCATCTTCAGACTGTTGTCGCTGTAGCGGTACGTGATCTTCGGCGCCGGGATGCCGTTCGAATCGACGCGCGTCGGATCGAGCGTCACGGTGTTGTGCTCCTCGGGCAAATCCTCGCAGAGGATGCCGATCGACGCGACGTGATCGAACCGTTGGCGGAATGCCTCGTGATGTCCGGGACCCCACGGAATCGTGCCGCCGACATAGCCGGCCATTGCAGTACCCAATGGACCCGAGCCGCGTGCGATCTGCATGTTGTAGCCGCGCACGAAGCCGCGCGCGGGATCCGTCTCGTAGAACTGCTTGCTCAGGATGCAGCACGCCTGCGGTCCCTTGTGGCTGTCGAGCCGCTCGTCGAACAGACCCTGCACGAACGCGATCGGATGGAACATCAGGTTCTTGCCGACCAGGCCGCTGCTGTTCGCGAGACCATCGGGGAACTGCGCCGATTTCGAGTTCAGCAGAATGCGCGGCGTGCCGACGCCGTTGCACGCCATCACGACGACCTCGGCGCGCTGGAAGCACTCTTCGCCGGCCGCGTTGTAGTAGACGACGCCGTTCGCGAAGCCGTGTTCGTTCACGCGTGATCTCGCGCACCCGACAGCGCGTGCGCAGCTCCACGCCGCGGCGAATCGCCTCGGGCCAATACGTGATGTCGGTGCTCGATTTGCCGCCTTGCGCGCAGCCGGAAGTGCACGGTCCCAGGTTCACGCACTTGTCACGCCCCTGGTACGGCTGCGAGATGATCGCGCTGTCGGACGGCCACCAGTGCCAACCCAGTTTGTTGAAGCCGCGCGCGACGGTTTCGCCGACGAGCCCCATCGGCAGCGGCGGGAGCGGCGGTTGCTTGGCCGGATACATCGGATCGCCGGCCAGGCCCGACACCCCCATCATGCGGTCGTTGGTGGCGAAGTACGGCTGCAGCGTGTCGTAGTCGATCGGCCAATCGTCCGCGACGCCGTCGAGCGTTCGCACCTTGAAATCGGACGGATGCAATCGGGGGAAATGGGCGCCGTACAGAATCGTGCTGCCGCCGACGCCGTTGAAGTTGACGACCGTGACCGCGGAGTCGTCGTTGTTGATCGGATAGTCCGTGTCGCGCGCGCGCACGTTCGGGTCGATGTGATAGGGGCCGTACGCCTGGCTCTCCCAATTCGCCGCAGTGCTCGGATAGTCAGACGGATTCGTCCAGTCGCCTTGCTCGAAGCACACGATGCGCATTCGCGTATCGGACAGACTCCATGCAACCGCAGCGCCCGAGGCACCTGCTCCGATGATCAGAACGTCGACGACGTCGTCGGCCATGGCTCACTCCCCGCAATGACGGAGCAGTGTAACTCGATGCTAAGCGCCGCTGCGGTGCTACTCAGTACATCGGCCACGTAAACGCTGCTGCGCGCTGCTGTGCGTTACGCGCCGCCAATCGCGCATTGTAGGCTTCAAGTTTTGGCTCGTTCGTGATTCGCTTGTTGAAGATTGCGAAGCCAAGTACGGCGCCCAGCATCACGTCTGCGGCCGTGAACTGATCTCCGAGTAACCACGGGCCGCGCTCAAGTGCGCCATTCAGTGTACCCACCACCGTTTTGTAGCTGCCCCAACCTCTTTCGCTGGACGTGTAGGCATCGGCGTCATCGTCTCCATGTAATGCCGCGGGCTCGAGCACCGCCGTCGAGAAGACCATCCAGCGTAAGTAACTGCCGCGTTCGGGGGCGTCGATTTTCGGTGCCAGCACTCCATACGAATATCGATCGGCAAGATAGAGACAGATCGCAGGACTCTCCGTGACGAGTACCGGTCCATCGACAAGCGCCGGAACCTTACCCATCGGATTGATTGCCAGAAAATCCAACCGCTTCTGATCGCCTTTGCGAATGTCGACGGTATGCACTCGGTACGGAACACCGAGTTCTTCGAGCATCCAACGCGCGGTGAAGGATCGACTGGCCGGCGAAAAGTACAGCGCGATGTCGGACATGATTTTGCTCGCATTCGGGCTATTTACGGGAAATTACCTCGGCGCACCGATGTCACTCGATGCGCGTGGCAAAGTGCGCATGAACGCGCCGAGCATGGCGGCCGAAGGGTCCGTGAAGTTCTGCTCGTCTTTCGCAATGACCTCGGCAAAGCCGGGCACCGTCAGATGTGGAAGGTCGGTGACCTTGGCGAGTGCACACTGCAATACACCGTCGTAGGACGTGCGCTTCGCCCCCGCCAAAACGGTGGCGCGTGTCGACGCGTCCTCGTTGGCATGGATCTGCTGGTAGCCCATCTTCGCTTTCTGTTCACCGCTGAGCATCGACATTGCCAGCGCGGCGTGAGTGTCGAGCCAGTATTTGGCAAACGTCGCACGGTCGATGGACGGTAACCGGATTGCGGCAAGCGTCAGCAGGATCTCGTCGGATGCGGCGGGTAGTACCTGGTTGACGGTACCCACCGAGACGACCGAAGCAGGCCAATCAACTGCGTTTCGCAGTTCAGTGGCGATCTCGCGGACGACGCTGAGCAGTGGTTCGGGGTCAGCGCCTTCGACGGTCAGCTCGACAAGGCCGCGCGGCTGCGCGATCACGCGGGTACCGCGCGCAGCCTCGGCCGACATCGGGTCTCGTTCGAGTTGTACGGCCAGTCGCAGTCGAGCGCCTGCAGATGCAGCGATGCGCGCCAGCGCCGACTCGTGCGCTCGTAGCTCGCCCTCGAGGCGGCCGGTTCGTCGTTGCCAGAAGCATCAGTAGTCGTTGCATGAATCTTCCTTCATCGTCGGAACATTACCGGATTGTGCCACCGCTTCGGCGGATCCGTCGACCAGCCGTAGACTTCCGCCAGCTCCTGCATCAGATCGGCACGCCAGAAGCGGTGCGTGACCATGATGCGCGGCCGAGTCGAAGCGTTGGGAGCGCCTGCATGCAGCATGCGCATGTCCAACAGATAAGCGTCGCCAGGCCCGCCAGTCAACTCCATGATTTCGAGGTCCACATCGTCGATCGCGCCGCTCGGCAAAGCCTGCTCGTCGGCAAAGGCGGTCGACCCTTCAGCGGCGAGCAGGTCGCGAAAGAACGGCTGCTGACGTAACAGGCGGTTGAATTCCTTGGCGCGCATGGCGCGACCCAGATTGAACAGACGATGCGAGCCGGCAATGACCAGCGTGCCGCCGCCGCGCGGCTCGACGGGATCCACGCAGGCGAACAACTGCACGCCGGGGCAGCCGCCGCTTGCCAGCCGCACACCGTCGGCGTGCCAGCCGGATGGCAGCGTCCATGGGCCGTCGTTCGGCAACGTGAACAGTATTTGCGGGCGTTTGTGAATCGTGCGATCGAACGGCTGGCCGCCAAGTAGCGTATTGACGGCGGCGAGGAGCGAAGGCTCCTCGAGCAGCGCCTCTACATCCGGGTGATTGTTGCCGACGACCTTGGAGGTCTTCAGTCCGCGATCCGGCCATCGCAGCTTTGGCGCGTGGTCGAGGCGCCACGCATCGTTGTGCCAATAGCCGAGTAGCGCGAGGCGGCGCTGCACGTGTTCGCGAATTGGGCGCACTCGATCGGCAGACAACAGTGCTTCGAGGCGAAGCACGCCTCGGCGATCGAACTCGTCGAGCTGTTCGGGCGTGAGTGTGAGGGGAGTGTTGGACATCAGCGTCTCCTTGGTTGAAGACGCCCCACGGCAAACCTCATGAACTGACCGGAGCCAGGACATTCGATTTACCGCGGTGTTAACGCGGCCCACCGCAGGGCGCGGTGAACGATCCGAGCGAAAGCTCGCACCGACGGCAGCGCCTGTCAAACCCATCGAAGATGAGTCGATCGTTGCTAAAGTGGCGAGCCACAAACGTGCACGCTTCCCCAGCTGTGCATCACGTGTCTTCGGAGCACTCGCACCATGCAGAACCGGACTGGAAAAATCGCACTCGTCACCGGCGCATCCTCCGGTATCGGGCGGGCCTTTGCGCAACGACTCGGCGCCGACGGTTACGATCTCGTGGTCGTGGGCCGTCGTCGCGAGCGGCTCGAAGACCTCGTCGCCGCACTCCCGAACGTCAATGTTCGTCCCATGGTTGCCGACCTCGGCACCGATGCCGGTATCGAGGCGGTGGCCGACGTGTGCGCGCGCGAGGAACTCGACGTGCTCGTCAACAACGCCGGCGTCGCGCACTACATGCCATTCATCGAGCTGCCTGCCAACAAGGCGCACGAACTGATTCACGTGAAAGTAGTCGCCCCGACGATGCTGGCCCGAGCCGCGGCTCCCGGCATGGTCGCAAGAGGGAAAGGCGCAATCATCAACGTGTCGGGAATGCTGGCGTTCAGTGGGCCGGCGACCATCGAAAAGCTGCCCCTTCGTCGAGCTGTTTATACCGGGGCGCTCGCGCACATCGTTGCGCTGTCGCAAGCGCTGCACGAGGAGCTGAAATCCCACGGTGTACGGATACAAGCGCTCTGCCCGGGCGTGGTCGCGACCGAGTTCCATGAACGCCAAGGGCTCGACCTGAGTGCCGTGCCTCGCATGTCGGCGGACGACGTGGTGACCGCCAGCTTGCGAGGGCTCGCCATCGGCGAGGTCGTTTGCGCGCCCGGTGTCGAGAGATCCGATCTTCTCGATGCGGTATTCACGGCCGACCTCGCCGCATTCGCCGCACAGGCACCGCAGCTCGCCGAACGTTATCGCACACCGTGAGAAGCAATGTCCGCGTCGTTGCGCGCCAACGATGCCGTTGAGTGGCCACTGAACTACGACAGGAGTAACGTTCGCATGCTCACAGTTCATCATCTGGGGATCTCGCAGTCCGAGCGCGTCGTCTGGCTCTGCGAAGAGCTGCAACTCGACTACGAACTCAAGCGTTACGAACGTCGAGCCGACAATCGCCTCGCGCCCGACGAGTACAAAGCGTTGCACCCGATGGGGATCGCACCGGTGATCACCGACGGGGACCTCGTGTTGGGTGAGAGCGGAGCGATCTGCGACTACATCTGCGCACGCTACGGCAAAGGCCGGCTCGTCCCGGCTGCAGACGATCCCGACTTTGCCGATCACCTGTTCTGGTTCCACTGGTCGAACGGCACGTTCATGACCACCCTCATGATGCAGCTGGTTCTGCAAGGTGGTGCTGGCAATCCTGGTGCGGGGTTCGTCGAAGAGCGGAGTCGGCGTTGCTGGGCGATGGTGGAGGAACGGCTCAGCCAGGCGGCGTACTTCGGCGGAACGAAACTGACGACCGCCGACATCATGCTGGTCTATTGCCTGACGACCAGCCGTGCATTCCGTGGCACGTCGCTCGACCCCTTTCCCAATGTGAGGGGCTACCTCGCGCGGATCGGTACGCGCCCGGCCTATCAACGTGCGATGGCCAAAGCCGAGCCCGGTATGAAGCCCTGGGTCGCCTGATAGCGCTACTTACTTTTAGCACGTTCGACCATATTCACTGCGTTCGCTAGCAGACGGACGCCGGAGCGTCCCACACCCAATCTCGCCAAACCAAAAGTAAGTGGGACTGCATAGGGACGCTGACACGTGAATGACGCTGCGGAGGCCTTTACTTCCGAAGTACGCGCGCGCTTCGGGGTGCTGCCCAATTTCTTCTGTACGGCGGCGACCTGCACCGGGCCTCATGGAACAGCTTTGGGGTTTCGCGAAATCAGCGTACCTCGATAGTCCGCTGCCCTCTCTGTTCAAGGAGCGCCTCTTCGTTCAACTGTCGCGATTTTGCGACATCCGCTACTGCGTCGTTCGGCACATCGGGTTTCTCATTGGTGAGGGTCGGCCCGCCGGCGACGCGTACGTGCAACCGGAGAGCGTCGCTCAAGTGATTGCGCTTCTGAGCAGACCCGTTCCGAACGCAGAGCAACTGCAGCGCTCGCTTGTCTTGTTGGAAGGCGTGGGATCTCCGATCGCGATACCTGAACCCGAAACCAAACTCGAGGGCGCGCTCTTTGACGTGCTTACGATCCTGTTCGTCGAGCCGCGCGGAGCTGAACGCTCGCGCCTCGCCATTGCGCGTGCCTTGGGAGAGGCCACGTTCGAGATCGTGACGGCATTTCTGGCCTTCGTGCGAACCGCGCACTACTGGACGGAGATGCATCCCACCTTGGGTTACGAGAGCGACATGGTCGCATTGATGCAAGGTCATCCTGAGCTTGCGCGCCTCATGCTCGATTCGTCAGAAGCGGAGTGGGCGAATTCGGGTCATGAGCTGCGCCGAGTGCTCGATGATCTGCGCTCCACCGCCGGCGCGCTTCGTTCGAGTGAAGAGCGATTCCAGGCACTGGTGGTGGCAACGTCGGACGTGCTGTACCGGATGGGACCCGATTGGACGGAGATGCAGTCGCTAGACGGTCGAGGTTTCCTGGCAGATACGCCAGTTCCGGATCGCAACTGGTTGCATCGCTATATCCCAGAGGAAGAACAGGCGAACCTGCGCGCCGCGATTCAGACCGCCGTACTCACGAAATCAGTGTTCGAGCTGGAACATCGCGTGTATCGCAGCGATGGCACATTGGGCAGCGTACTTTCCAGAGCTGTGCCGATTCTCGATGAGAGCAACGATATCGTGGAATGGTTCGGTGCTGCGCTCGATCTGACGGCACGCAAGACTGCGGAGGACGCGCTTCACAACGCCGACCGTCGCAAAGACGAATTTCTTGCGACCCTGGCCCACGAACTCAGAAATCCGCTGGCACCTCTGCGTAACGGGCTGCAGATCGCAAAGTCGAGTGTCCCAGCGGATGCGCCATTCCGACGAACCATCGAGATGATGGAGCGCCAACTGAACATGCTCGTGCACCTGGTCGACGACCTCATGGACGTCAGCCGGATCACCAACGGGAAGATTGAGCTGCGTCGCGAGCGGGTGATTCTGGATCAAGTGCTCGCAGCCAGTGTAGAGGCATCGCGCGCGATCATAGATGCACACGGGCATGAATTGGTGATCGATCCGTGTTCCGAGGAGCTCTGCGTGGAAGGCGATTTCGATCGCCTCAGCCAGGTGTTCTCAAACTTGCTGTCAAACGCCGCTAAGTACACGGAGCACGGCGGGAGGATTGAAGTACGCGTCGTCCGCGAGGGCGATGACGTGGTCGTTAGCGTCTCCGATACGGGAATCGGCATACCCGCGGCCGATCTGCCGGGCATCTTCGAGATGTTCTCACAAGTGCGAGCTCATCAAGGGCGTGCGGACGGCGGCCTTGGGCTCGGCTTGTCGTTGATCAGACGACTGGTCGAGATGCATCGCGGTTCGGTGGAGGTCGCGAGCCCGGGAGAAGGTCGTGGGAGTGTCTTTTCCGTACGACTGCCATTGACTGAACTGCGTGCGCCTGTGCCCCATAAACGAATTGGCGGGGAGACGACCGCCATCACATCCCGTCTTCGAATCCTCGTCGTCGACGATAACGAGGATGCTGCGACGTCTCTTGCGATGTTGTTGGAACTGTTGGGACACGAAGTCATGACCGCATCAGATGGTCAGGACGGCGTCGCCAAAGCAGCCGCAATGTGTCCGCACGTTGTGTTCCTCGACCTCGGGATGCCAAAGATGGATGGCGTCGAGGCCGCGAAGCGGTTGCGCGCTTTGCCCGATGGAGAGGCGACAGTCCTGATCGCACTGACCGGGTGGGGCCAGGACCATCACCTCGAGAGAACGCGAGAGGCAGGCTTCGACCACCATCTGCTGAAGCCGATCGATCCGGGATCGCTAAGCGAGCTCCTTGCGCCGCATTTCGCTTGAACCTCACCATGATTGTCTGCATCTACGTGACAGGCGGGCTCGCAATCAACTCGCGGATTGCAAAGATTCACGATGGTTGGATCTGACCCGGCAACGGGATGACGATTTCAGCGTCGGTACAAAACAGCTGATACTCGATCGGCGCATGCACACCGTGTTCGATGTCGCTTCTGCCCGCCGCCGATGCAAACGCCGCGCGCAGGTCTTCTTCCGTGTCGAACCACAGGAATGCCAGACCATCGCTACTCGGCGCGCCGTCGGGTTGGCCCGTCGCAGGTTCGAAGCCCCGAACGAGCGGATAGACCACATATTTGCGGAGCTTTGGCAGCAGGCGAGCGCCCATAGCGTGCTCTTCCAGCCACCACTGGCGAAACGTCGCGGTGTCCATGTCAGCAGGTTTCTTCAAAATGCCGATGAGTGCGTACATATCGAGAACGTCAGCTATCAATCCACTGAGTGACGAAGATTATCAGGGCGAGCGGTTGCGAACATTGCGCAGCTGATTGCAGCTGCGAGTGACTCCGATCAAGGTCCGCGCTGATTGCTGGTCGACACCACCCAGTCGATCGCCTCGTCGAGATCGCGATAGGTTTCTCCGAGGCTGAAGACGAAGGAGTGATAGCGGGAATCGACTTCGTAGAGCCTTCGCGTCGCGGTGTCGGGGCCGAACAGACGGCGCGACTCGACGGCTGGCACATAACTGTCGCCCGCCGCCTGGATCACTGCAATCGGCAACGTACCCAGCCGCGCGATGGCCGGATAGGTCAAGAGCCTTCCGTCGTCGTCCAACTGCAGCCAGTCGGGGCGCTCGACGACCGAAGGCGGTTCGAGGTAGTCGGATTGGAGCGTGAGCGCCAGCGCCACGCCGCCCACGATGTGCTCCTTCAGTGCCGGTTCACCTGCGGCAAACACAACGAACGTCGCCCCTCGCGAGAAGCCCGTTATGACCGTCGGCGCATCGGCAGGCAATGCGAGTTCGCGCTTGGCCTGCACGAGCAGCATTTCCATCGAACGCGCAGCTTGGTCGGGCTGCACGCGTGCATGCCGGTTGTCAGCAGCGGAGGTGACCAAGGTCGAATCGAATGCAGCAATCGTGTAGCCGCTCTCGGCGAGATGCTGTAGCAAATAGCGGCTGGTGAAGGACCAGCCGTCGTCACCGGTGGCGAAGAGGATCAGCAGGCCCGCGTGGCGCTGCGACCGCGGCGTTACCAGCGTCACCGGCAAGGAGATCTGAGACAGCATCACCGGCACTACGCGCACGTCGTACACGCCGGATCGCGACGGGATCTCCTGGCAACCGCCGAGCGCAACCGCGACGAGCGCCGCGAGAAACGCAAGTTGCACCTTACTATGCTTGTTAGCCACACTCACAATTGCATTGGCGATAGGCTCGAAGCCAATGGAAGAATCAATAGTGGAATGGACGCCACTTCCAAACCAGATGCCTCACCTTTCGCGCGCTGAATTTCGCGTCATTCACCCACGAGTGCTCCCTCAATGATCGCGCCGACGGAACGGCAGTCGCCTTCTCCTTACTAGGCACGTCCATTACGCCGACGACGGTCATTGTGGAGGTTTGCGTATCAGTCGCCTCGAACCCTGCGCTAGTTCGACAGCTGCGGCTCACTGTAGATGAAGTCATCCATCATCACGACGTCGTGCTTGAGATCATCGTCTGCACCGGGCGAAACGCTGCCCGTCCTGATCCGTACCTTGGCGATGCGTGCATCGGGAAATACCACGCCGAGGAACGACTGGCTCGCGTCGCCGGGTGAGGCCGGAACGGAACCACTGAACAGCAACTTACCGTCCGCATCAAATACGTTGAGTTGTGTATCGTGGCCTTTGGCCTGCCGTCCGCCTTGCTGATCAACGTCCGTGAATACCGCACCGAACGCATTGACCAGCGCCGGTGTGCCACCGCTGCTGCCGGGCACGAAGAACAGCCCATCCGTTACGTTGCTGTCCACCGGGCTGAACAAACGCAATGGACTGAACGCGCTGAAGATCGTCCCGTACGTCGGATTGTTGAAAAGCTCGGCCAGTCCACCGTCGGGTCCGCCCGCCGGCGGTGCCTGCGTGAGGCCCGTTCCCGGCGTCGTGAATTCGGCGCCGCGGGTGTTGAGAAACACGTCAAAGGGCGTGACCGGCGCCGATGTCGTGTCGTTCGCACCACCACCATCCCAGTTGATCTCGCGACGACCGCTCCCGAGCGGACCGGGCGCATTGCCATTGTTGGGATCTCCCAGCGCCGCGCGAAACGCATCGACCGTGCTCTGGATCGACTGTGCGGTTGGCCCCGCGGCTTGAAACACTATCGGTGGAACGACGTCTTCCGCACCGGAGTTACCGGTGCGCGTCCGCTTCAGTAGCAGCAACCGATGCCATTGCAGCCAATGCAAGGGTTACCAAAGTCCCGCGATGCCAGGCGCGCCTTCAAACTCGCGCTCTCGGTCGTGTGTGGTTTCACTTCCGCAGTCATCTTGATCGTGGGTAGCGTGTTGGTACGTTTCATCAAAAAAATCCTCCGTTGTTTGTTGGGGTGGTTTGCGGGTGAATATCAATTGACCGATCGGTAGATCGGCGAGAGCATCGGCTGCGTGGCGCATGGCAACCACCGCCGGTTTGAGGGCGTCGGGTCCACGCGCATCGCGTAGCAGTCGGCCTCCATCGCGAGCGAGCGCATCGGCGCCACGTGCGTAATGGCAGTTCGAGTTTGCATGTCGTTCTCCTGTTCTGCGTAGGTTGGCCCGCCGCTCGATCGCACGCTGCGACCCGATCAGGTGCTTCGACGGCCAGCAGCTGTTCGTGGCTGCAGCTTGCGCGTGTGCACCGGCGGATGACGGAGAAGCCTACGGATGGGGCTTCTTGCGGGCTTGACGGATTCATGACCTTTTCGTGGTTTGTTTGTGGCGAACCGGCTGCGCGCCGTGATCTATCGATTCGGATCATTCCTCGTCGACACCGAGACGTTCGGCCTGCGGCGCGACGATGTCGCATTGCGCATCGACCCGCAGGAGTTCGACGTACTCGTCTATCTGATCGAGCGACGCGATCGGGTGGTCACGCGCGACGAGCTGTTCACTTCGCTGTGGAAAGGCAAGGTCGTCAGCGATAGCGCGCTGTCGAGCCGCTTGAGAGCGATCCGTCGCGCACTCAACGACAGTGGCGCTGCGCAACGCGTGATCCAGACGGTGCACGGTCGCGGTTACCGGTTCGTCGCGACGCTCGCAGCCAAGCAAGGCGAGGCGCCGGCCGAGCGCGCTGCGACGACTGCATCACGCCCACCATACGAACCCGGCGCGCAGCGCACCTCCGACGGTTGCGGGCCGAGATATGGAACTCGACAAGCTCTCGGCGTTGCTCGAGCGTGCGCTCGGCGGTGCAGCGACGTTCGCGTTCGTGGCCGGCGAGAGCGGCGTCGGGAAGACGTCGCTCGTCAACGCATTCGCCAGCGGTCGGTGCGAGACGGTTCACGCGCGTGTGTTGCGCGGCCAGTGCTCGAGCGAAGTGGACGTCACGGAGCCCTACCTGCCGCTAATCGACGCGTTGCGCTCCGCAACGCAGAGCCCATTCGCGAACGATGTCGACCGCGTGTTGCGCACGCACGCGCCGTCGTGGCGGGCGCGCTGGCCCCAGTGGTTCGGCGATGCCCAAGTGCCATCAAACGTGGCCGCTAGCCCGCGACTGTCGCTCGAGTTCACGGACGCGCTGGTTGCACTCGCCGACGACGCGCCGACCGTGCTCGTGCTCGAAGATCTGCAATGGGCCGATCCGTCGACGCTCGACTGGCTGGACTACGCGGCGCGACGCGCCCCGATCGCGCGCCTTCTCGTGATCGGCACATTGCGCACTGGTGCCGGAGCAGAGGCGCAACGTCGCATCCACGAACTCTGGGTGCGCGAACTCGCCGAGCGCATCGAGCTGGGTCCGCTCGACGCGGCGGCAGTCGGCACTTACCTCGAGGCGCGCCTCGGCCGGGCTGCTGACGCGGCGACGATCGACGCGCTCGGGTCGTACTGTGCCGGTCAGCCGCTTTTCATGCGCGTAACGGTAGACAGCTGGTTGACGGAGACCGCCGGCGAGGTGCCACTGATCGAGCACCTGCGCACGATTCCTCGCTCGTTGCGCGAACTCGTCGAGACCGGGCTCGAGCGTCTCGATCCGTCCGTCGTCGACCTGCTCGAGGCCGGCAGCATTGCCGGCCCCGAGTTCGGTGCGCCGCACGTCGCAGCAGTGCTGGCTGCGAACGAAGACGAGGTAGAAGCCGACCTGGTGCGCGTCTCGCGCGAGTATGGCTTCCCGCTCATCGGTGGCGAGCTCGCTTGGCCCGACGGCACCGTGTCGACCGCGTTTCGCTTCAGTCATCAATTCTTCGCCCAGGCGACTTACGACCGGCAGGGCGCGGGGCAGCGACGCCGGCGACACGCGACGATCGCGCATCGGCTGGTCGTCGGCTACGGGCACCGGATCGCGGAGCACTCGAGCGAGGTCGCGACCCACTTCGAGCGCGCCGGCGTGCGCGCCGAGGCAATCAAGTATTACGAGCTTGCCGCGCGTCACCACGCCGAGCGGACGTCGCCGCGCGAAGCGGCAATGCTGGCGCGACGCGGCCTCGCGTTGCTGCACGAGCTGTCGGAGAGCGCAGAGCGCGACGAGCAGGAGATCGGCTTGCTGACATTGCTTGGCGTCGCGTTGAGTGCGACCGAGGGATACGCCGCGCGTGAGACGAGGCGCGTCTACGCCGACGCGCACAAATTGTGCAAGCGCCTCGGCGACGGCCCGCGCCTGCTGCCGGTGCTGTACGGGCTCTGCAGCAACAGTGTCGTCAGCGGCTCGACTGACAGAGGCGCTCGCGGTCGCGCAGGATTTCGTCTTGCTGGCGCGCGAGCACGACGATCCCGCGCTAACGGTCGCGATACGTCAGATTGCCTGGCCCGAGTTGCTGATGGGTCGCTTCGACGACGCGCACGCGCGCTTTACCGACGCGTTGGAGCTCGCCACGCCGGAACGCTGCGGTGCGGCGCTCGCCACTTACGGCGAGATGCCGGACGTCGCAGCCCTAACGCCGACAGCCATAACATCGTGGTTCCTCGGTCGACCGGCGCGCGCTACCGCAATCGTCGACGCTGCATTGCGACTCGCCCGCGCCGCCAATCACAGTCTCTCGATCGCGTTCGCGCTTTGCGCACAGCAATTCCTTCTGCAATACGAGGGCGATGGTGCGGCAACGCTCGCGACCGCGCAGCGCTCGATCGCCAACGCCGAGCAATACGGACTTTCGCTTTTCGGCGCCTGGGGTCGAATCATGGCCGGCTGGGCGCTGGCCGCAGCGGGCGAGAGCGCGGTCGGCATCGCACAGATGGAGCGCGGAATCGACGAAGCGGACGCGCTCGGCGCGTTGCTGTTCCAGACTTACTTCGCGTGCTTGCTCGCGGAGCGGTTGCACGACGCGGCGCGCGACGGCGACGCACGCGTTTGGCTCGACCGTGCATCGGCGCTCGCAACGCGCACTGGGGAGCGTTACTTCGCGGCCGAGATCTGCCGTTTGGGTGGGCTGATCGCGCTCACGCGCGACGCCGATCTCGCGTTCGCGGAGTTCGATCGAGCCGCAGAGACGGCGCGCAACCAGGGGTCACCAATGCTCGAGCTGCGCGCGCTGACGAGCCGGGTCCGTGCCGAGCGATCAGTCGGCGCATCGGGGCGTGGTGTAGAAACGCTTCGCGCCCTCGTAGCGTCGCTTGGGCCCGCAGCGGCGGGCGCGACATTGGCGGACGCGCGTCGTGCGCTGCGCTGAGTCCGGTGCGTACACTTCCGCCAGCTTCAGCACCGAGACCGTAGCGGTTGACGAGGCATTCGTGCGCGCCACGACAGTGTGTCGCATGGCCGTGTCGAAGTTCGCAGCGGGTGTAGTGATCGTGCATGAGTCGGACCTCGGAACGAGGTTCCTGATCCTGCGCGCATATCGCAATTGGGATTTGCCGAAAGGCCTCGTCGAACCAGGTGAGCAACCGTTCGCTGCAGCATGCCGCGAGGTGGATGAGGAGACGGGCATCACGGATCTCGATTTCGCATGGGGGAAGGACTTCGTCGAGACGGCGCCGTACAGCGGAAACAAGGTGGCGCGGTTCTATGTAGCGCGAACACCGAGCGATCGCGTCGTGCTGTCGATCAATCCAGTTCTCGGACGCCCGGAGCATCACGAATATCGCTGGGCGCAACTCACCGATGCACTCGCGTTGGTCGTGCCGCGCCTGCAGATCGTATTGAAGTGGGCCGCGGCCAGGATGGGTCGTTAGGCGTACAGCGCAAGCCCGCAAGTGATCGTCGAACCGTTCACTGGGTTCAGGACATGCGTCCTCGACTCACGTCGGAAATTCGTCGAATTGAGGCAAGTCGTCGGTGATCGTGAACCACGGGGCTTTGGAGCCGACAAAGATATGCGCCTGCGGACGGATCGACGGTGTGTCGATAAGCGTTCCCAGTGCGACGTGAACGAATGCGCCATCGCGCACCACCGAATACAGCAGCGAGCCGCAACCGTTGCAGTGGGCGTCATGGCCTTTTTCATCGCCATAAATGAGCAGCTTGGTTGCGCCGTCAGTGATGGTCAGTTTGTCGCGTTCGATCCCGGCGAAGGGTTTGAACGTCGCGCCCGTTGTGCGGCGGCAGTTCGAGCAGTGGCAGTTCAACGCGTACAGAAACGCGTCCGGCACGGAATAGCACACGGCGCGACAGAAGCAGCTGCCGGTGAGCGCGCGGGTGCTGTCTGAATCATCGGAAGTCGTTGTCATTGCGCCACCTCACCGCCCTCCACGTCATAGAACACGCGTTACAACGCGAGATTGCAACTGAATGGGCGCGTGGGTCATTAGTGCCTCTCACCGCGTACACGAGCCGCTCGCAACCTGGGCGGCAACGATGTGAGTGTCATCCCCGTAGACGTTAGAAGACCAGATGACCACGCCGCTCTGGCCCGGCGAGATCGCTCCGGTCGCTTCCTGTTGATCGGTCATACCGTTTGAATAGGTCATCGAGACGAAGTAATCGCACTGGTAATCGTCTTCGTATTCGCTCGCCTCATCGGCGACACAACTCAGCTTCCAAATGTTGCCGTCGGTGGATAGATCATCGCATCGCGCAGCAGCTATGGCTGCAAACGAGACCATGCTCAAGAAGATCGCCAGGGCCGACCTCAACCTAATCAATTGCTCTCTCCTTCGTCGGCCGTCGCCAGCCTCGTGAATTTAGCAGGTCGGCCGTACTCCGGCGGAAACGATTGTCGCCGTTCACTCTGAGGCCGACGTCGCGCAGTTGGACGCCGCAAGAGCCGTAGAACAGTCGGAGCGCTCGCGTGATAGATCGCGTGCGAGCAAGATGTGGGTGGTCCGCGTCCGCCAAACGGCTCAAAGTCGTAACGGGCGCCTCGAAACACAGGGGGGTCTGACGATGAAGACATTGGCGAGAGCATTCCCGATCACGAGCAAAGAAGCGTTGCTCGCATTGGGCAGGGCCGTCGACGAATGGTCCGCCGAAGACAAATCTCAGTTCTTCGCCCGCTTTGGCCGAGGGCAGGAGAAGTGGTTCTACCAAGAGATCGACGGTCGGCCGCACGTCATCTCCGTCGTCGAAGCCGAGTCGCTCGACGAAGGGTTCGACGCGTACGCGCGGGCCACCGATCCGTTCACGAAGTGGTTTCACGAACAGGTGCTCAAGCTGACGGACGTCGACATGACGCGCTCGCCGAAAGGACCACCTTCGGAGTTGCTCTACGAATTGAAAGGGCCTTAGCTCCTGCATTCGCTGGTCGAGACTTCCCGACGAGTTGACGCGAGAACCTGCCTTGCGCGCTAACGAAGGCGCCTCGTAGTCTTACTGACCGGATTCAAATCATTGAGAGGAGACCCCTCGATGGCCGACCGCCCGTTGCCGCCGCGCACGGATCTGATCACGTTGCCGCATCAGGTCGAATTCCTGTCGCAAGGCTGGCTCGACGAGGCGACCCGCTTCTTCAAGGAACAGGTACCGATCCGAAAAAGCCAGCTCGCGGGAAAGCCGTTCTCGTTGAGTGAGCGGTTCACCGACGCGCCGCCTCACATGAAGCTGCCGGGTGACGTCGCGAGCTGGTCGCTCAGGTTCGATGGCGACGACGTGACGGTAGCGCGTGAGTTCGATCCATCCGCCGACATGGTGCTGGAAGCGGACTATCAGGCGGCATTGTCGCTTGCGCAGTTCGTCGGCGTGCTGGTGCCGGGCGGCGGCGAGGAGATGTGGCGCGAGGCGCGGCATCAATTCGGCAAGGACGCGTTTCGCATGCGTGGCGGCATCGAGCACGAGTCGGCCCGCACGCTGCTCGGACTCGCGCACGATCACATGGCGCGGCGCACGGTTGAGAACCCCGACCTCGAGCATCGCGCACGCCGGCTCGGCCTGATCGGCAAGATCCGCGAGATGGAAGAGCAGGGTTTCACGGTGCTCGAGCGCGCGATCACCAACGAGTTCGCCGACGAAGTTCGTGCCGCGATCAAACGCGCGGTGCTGCCGCAGCAGGGCGTATCGATGAACTGGATGCTGTATCAAGGACGTGAATTCGAGCGGATCACGCTGAATCCGCATGCGATGACGTTGATCGACGCGTCGCTCGGCCGTGGCGCGCAGCTCGCGTCGATGGCCGCGATTATTCGCGGCCCCGGCGCAGGACTCATCGACATTCACACGGACTATACCGACGTGCCTGAGCCGTACCCGGAGTATGCGATGAGTGGTGTGGCCGTATGGGCGTTCGAAGACTGGAAAGAATCGTCCGGTCCGACATGGATTGTGCCGCGTAGCCATCGGTTGCGCCGCGCGCCACGTCCGGGGGAAGGCGCGAACGAAGGCGTGCCCGTCGAGATGCCGAAGGGTTCGGTCGTGTTCTTCACGCATGGAGTGTGGCACTGGCAAGGTCATCGCAGCGATCCGGGTGAGCGTGTGACGCTGCATCCGCATTTCAATCGCGGCATCCTGCGCAGTGTCGAAATGAAGCGACCCGACGTGCAGATGTACGCGCGTAATCCGCCACGACTCGGCGAGATGATGGGGGAAGACGATTGGTTCGACAAAATGACGCCGACCGGCCGCGACTACGTGCGGCTCGAGCACATGCGTCAGCTGCACGCGTTCACGAGGGCGAAGAAGAAGGCGATTCTCGGTTCGCTCGAGGTCGCTGCGTGAAACAGCGAGTTGAAGCGACAACGGCAAAGCACCGGATCTATGCAATGAGCTTCGCGAGCGTCTATCCGCACTACGTCAACAAGGCGGAGAAGAAGGGACGTACGAAAGCCGAAGTCGATGAAATCGTCCGATGGCTGACGGGGTACAGCCAGAAGGGACTGGAAACGCAGCTCCAAAAGAAGACGGACATCGAAACGTTCATCGCGAATGCCCCTCGACTGAATCCTTCGCGCGCGCTGATCAAAGGCGTGATCTGCGGCGTTCGCGTGGAAGACATTAGGGAACCGACCATGCGGGAGATTCGGTACCTGGACAAGTTGATCGACGAGCTCGCAAAGGGAAGAGCGATGGAGAAGATCTTGCGAAGCGCAACTGAAAAAAATGAACTCGAGCTTCATTCAGACCCGCGATCTCAAGATGCATTACCTGCAATCCGGCACTGGTGAGCCGGTCGTCTTCATTCACGGGTTTCCGGAGACGTCATACGAGTGGCGCCATCAACTCCAGCACTTCGCCCCTCGATATGCGTGTTTTGCACCGGATACGCGAGGCTATGGCCGCACGGATAAGCCGGGTATCCGCTGCACGCGACAACTGCTCGCGCAAGACATCGTCAACTTCATGGATGCTCTCGGTATCGAACGCGCCGCGGTCGTCGCGCACGACTGGGGCGGGATCATCGGCTTCAAGCTCGCGATCGACTGGCCGGAACGGGTCTCGCGGCTCGCGCTGCTCGATACGTTGTGCACGGTGTGGACGCCGGTCGGCGGACACGGCTTTTGGTTCAAGGCACAGCCGCTGCCGGAAGAGCTGTTCGCGAATCATCACCGTCAATTCATCGACACGGTGTTCGCGGGCGAAGACGCCGGTGCATTGCCCGGGCCGCCGCGTGCGCCGTGGACGAAACTCGGCGGCAAGCGCTGGATCGACGCGCAAGCGCTCGACCACTATCGCGAGGCGTTCGCCGATCCGCTTAGCCATTTCCATGCGATTTCTTATTACCGCTACGCGCTGCCGTTCCATGTCGTCACGCCCGATCCGCAGGCGACGCACGGCGAACGCTATCGGTTTCTGACAGAGCCCGAAGTCGCGGAAATGTGGCTGCATCCGGGCGGCCTGCAACAGCATCCGTTGGCGGTTCACTACATGGATTACGGACCGGAGGATCGCCACAAACGATTCGAAAGTCCCACACTGTGGATGTACGGTTCCGGTTCGGCTGCAGGCAATGCCAACGAGTCAGGTATGCCGCGCGGCAATCCGTTCTTCGATCAATTCCCGCGCTACTTTTCGGACTTGCGCGCACGTTCGATCGCCGGCGGACACTTCTTCCCGGAGGAGAATCCAACGGCAACCAATGCTGCGCTGGACGCGTTCCTCGGTGGCAAGCTGTAATACTCCGGGACATCAATAGGGGTCGGGGCGAACAGATGAGGTCAGGCCGAGGGACTGACGGGCGACGACCGCTCGCGGGGCGCGCGATCGTCGTTGGCGCGAGCATCAGCGGTATGTTGGCGGCGCGCGTCGTCGCGCCGCACGTCGAACAGGTGCTCGTGCTCGAGCGCGACACGCTCGGCGAAGCTCCCGGTCCGCGAAGGATGACGCCACAGGGTCACCACCTGCACATGTTGCTGAAGGGCGGCGACGAAGCGATCGAGCGCATGGTGCCGGGCTTTCTCGCGTCAATCGAGCGGGCCGGCGGCACGCGCGTGCGCCCAGGTGTCGACTTCGCGCTCGGCTCCGAGCTCGGCTTTCCGCCGAAGTGGGATAGCGGCATCGTGCAGAGCGTGCAATCGCGCTGGTTGCTCGAGCATTGCTTGCGCCGCCAGGTGCTCGCACAGACGCCGAACATCGAAGTGCGCACGGAGACGACCGTACGCGGCGTGGAGCACGACGCGAGCCTCAATCGCATCGTTGGCGTGCGCGTCGAGGGCGCGTCCGAAGCGACGCTCGAGACAGAGATCGTGATCGACGCGACCGGTCGCGGCGAGACGACGCTGCGCTGGCTGCGCGCGTTGGGACTGCCGTTACCGGATATTGAGGAAGTCACGATCGACTTCGGCTACTCGAGCGCCGTTCTCGAGCTCGATCCCGCGCAAACGCGAGACTGGCTCGGCATCGGGGTCGCAAACATCCCGGGTCCGGGCGCGCGCGGCGGCGTCGTGTTGCCGATCGAGAACGGGCTGCACATTCTGTCGTGCGGCGGACGTGGAGATGCGCGCCCGCCCGAGAACAGAGACGACCTGATCGAATTCTCGCGCACGCTGCCACAACCGGAACTGTACGAGACTCTGAGATGCGCGAGGTTCACCACGCCGGTGACACCGGCACTGTTTCCGTCGAATCGCTTCCGCCACTACGAGCGCCTCGCGACGTTGCCCGTCGGCCTGTGGCCGATCGGCGATGCAATCGTCAGCGTGAATCCTGGCTATGGGCAGGGCATGACGTCGGCCGCGCTGCAGTGCGAAGCGCTGTGCGCAACACTGAACGAACGCGCCGATGCCGACATCGCGACGCTCGGCAGACGTTTCCTCGCGCGTGCATCCGAAGTCGGTCGCATGCCGTGGCGCCAAGCGAACTACGGCGATTTCTTCTATCCGACGACGGTCGGCGATCGCGGCATGTTCAGCGACGATGAGATGAGCTATCGCATGCAGGTGCAACTTGCCGGCGTACGCGACGAAGAGGTGCGCAAGTTGACGACTCGGGTGGGACATCTGTTGATTCCGTTCGAGCGGTTGATGGAGCCGGACGTGCGTGCACGCGTCGCTGCGGCACTCGCGACGAGCGGATGACGAGACAGGCATAGAAACAATAGAAGGGGAGCGAACCACATGGCATTCCGTCCGAAACGGATGAAATTCGGCATTTTCCTGGGACCGTTTCACCGCGTCGGTGAAAACCCGACGCTCGCGCTGAAGCGTGACATGAAGCTGATTGAGCTTCTCGATGAGCTCGGCTACGACGAGGCCTGGATCGGTGAGCACCACAGCTTCGGCCGCGAAATCATCGCGGATCCGGTGTTGTTCATGGCCGTGGCGGCGGAGCGCACGAAGCGCATCAAGCTCGGCACCGGCGTCTTGAGTTTGCCGTATCACCATCCGTTGATCGTCGCGGACCGCATGGTGCAACTCGATCACATGACTGAAGGTCGCGTGATGCTCGGCTGCGGCCCGGGCGCGCTGACGTCAGACGCGCACATGATGGGTATTCCGCCGACCGAGCAACGACGCCGCATGGGCGAATCGTTGGACGCGATCATGAAGCTCCTGCGCCGCGAAGAACGCGTGACGATGAAGACGGACTGGTTCGAGCTGAAGGATGCACAGCTGCAGCTCGCTTCGTATTCCGATCCGCACCTTCCCGTCGCAGTCGCCGCGTCGTTCACGCCCTCCGGTCCTATGGCCGCGGGACGGCAGGGCGTTGGTCTGCTTTCGGTAGCGGGCGTTGACAATGCCGGCTTCGAGCGCACGTGGGGCTGGGCGGAAGAGGCCGCCGCGGAATCCGGCCGCGCGATCTCGCGTGAGCACTGGAAAGTCGTCGTGCCGATCCACGTTGCGGAATCGCGCAAGCAAGCGCTCGCCGAAATCGAAGAAGGTTACAAGCAGCGCCCCTACACGGGCGACGCGAAGAATCCTGCGGCCGCAGGCCCCGGCTTGTTCGCCGGTGCAGGCACGCTCGAGAACCAGGCCGAAAGAGGGTCGGCTCTGATCGGTTCGCCGGATGATGTCGCGAAGTCGATCGAGACGATCATCGAGCGCTCGGGCGGTATCGGCGGCATTCTCGGTCTGGCGCACGAATGGGCGAGCACGGAAGCGACGAATCGCAGCTTCGAGTTGTTCGCCCGCCATGTGGCACCGCGTTTCCAGGGCCAGCTCGAGCCGGTCTACCAGAGCCGCGACTGGGTCGAAGAGCATATGCGCGAGGTGTTCGGCGGAACGCTACCTGCGGTAGCCAAGGCGTTCACCGACGCCGGCAAGGAGCTGCCCGCCGCGATAGTGCAGCAGCAGAAGGAACGCGAAGAGCGCCGCAAGGCGAGAGCCGCCGCGAAGCAGGCGTCTGCGGATTAGGAGCGCCCGCGTTCAGGACAACGGGCCAACGAGCCTATTGTGTGGCGGTACCGTCAGGGCAATGCGTCGATCGACGCATAGAGCTTCGCGCGGGCCAATTCAGACGACGTGACCAGATCCGCGAACGAGGTTACCGCCATCGATCGCCGATCGATGGTGGCTCCTCTTTTCTGCTTAACCTGAGAACGTGACGCGCCAGACCCGCACGACGAATTCGTCGTACGTGAGTGTCGCCGGCGCACGATCGACTTCCCGATCGCCAGCATTGAGTGACGGTGCATCGGTCACTGTGGTGGAGCCGCCCCTGCGTTCTTCAGAGAAACTTCAGCATAGCTTCAGGCAAACAGCCGCAGTGCGGCCTACTTTGGAAATCCTCAATTGACGAGAGTGGAGACGATTGACGCTGAACGTGCTGCGGCGCGCCGGCGGGGGTTCGCAATCTATCAATCATGAACAGTCGGGGGGATTTCAAATGAGTAGCAAGAGCAAAAACCATCGGTTGGCCGCCACGCTTCTGGCAGTCGTCATGGGCGTACTCGCCATGGACGTGCAAGCGCGCCGCGATTCGGACGCCGCGGTCGTCATCGAGTGGAACCAGCTGGCACAGCGGTACATCGGCGGACCGCCCTTCGCGCAAACCCGCTCGTTCGCCATGGTGCACGTCGCAATCGCCGATGCCGCCGTTGCGATTGAGGGACAATACCAGCCCTTTCACGTCAGAATGCGGGCGCCGCGCGGCGCTTCGACAGAGGCGGCGGTGGCGCAAGCCGCACACGACGTGCTCGTCGTCGTCGCGCCCGCCGGGTCAGCTGCGTTCGATAGCGCGCTCGCGGCCAGGCTCGCCGCGATCCCGCCCGGATTGCGCAAGACCGGCGTCGACACTGGCAAGAGGGCGGCCAGTGCGGTGCTCGCCTGGCGCGCGAACGATGGCTTCGCGAGTGCGAATCCACAGCCACCGCCTTTCCTGCCATCCCTGTTGCCCGGAATCTGGCGGCAGACCGTCTCGGGCCCCACCATCTTTTCCAAGTTGGGCGACGTCGAGCCGTTCGGCTTGCTGACGTCCACGCAGTTCCTGCCCGTCCCGCAACCGCAGTTGGAATCTGATGAATATGCCGAAGCCTTCAACGAGGTAAAGGAAGAAGGACGCAGGCCCGCCACCTTCCCGGGCGGACCGTTTACGGACCATCATCGGACAGCACTGCTGTGGGCCGGTGGCGCCGGAACCCCATTCGCCAACGTGACCTCCGCCTTTCGCTTGTGGCAGAACGTTGCGCGCGACGTGGCAGAGGATGAATCCCTGTCGCTGGTCGAAACTGCGCGACTCTTTGCGTTACTGACGGCCTCGATTCAAGACGGACTGCAAACGTCGCACACCAGCAAGTTCATCTATCGCCTGTGGCGACCGGAAACAGCCATCGACCAGGCGGACGTCGACGACAACGCGAACACGGACGCAGAACCGGGGTGGGTGCCTCTTCTGACCACTCCACCGTATCCGTCGCATTCGAGCAACATGACGTGTATTGGCGCGAGCGCTGCGCGTGCGCTGGCGGATGTCTTCGGTACGGACGAGAAGTCGTTCACGGCAACGTGGTACGCGAGTGACGCGACGCCGCCGCCGCCGGTTTATTCCGCGGACTACGATAGTTTCTTGACTCTGGCGCAAGAGCAGGGCAACAGCCGGATCTGGGGCGGCATCCATTTCCGCTTCGAGATCAACGCCAGTCTGAAGAGCTGCGCGGATGTTGCCGATTACCTGGTCGCCAACTACATGCAGCCCCGCGTTCAGGGCCACTAACCCGGAGTTCCATTCGCAGCCGCGGAAGCCTCGGGCTTCCGCGGCTGTTGGCGCATAGGCGCAACGAAACTTGCCGCGGTGTCCGATTCGGACACCAACCGGGCACCGCGACCCAATGCGGCGCGGCGAGCAGCTGCAGGTCGCCGATGGCGAAATGACGAAACACGACCGCCGACGACGAGGGTGAGGCGCGCGAACACCACCTTGCCCTCCGAGCCGTCCTCGTCGCAGGCGGATTCAGCGTTAACCCTTCACTCTTGCGTGCGCTTTCCCGATCGCCTCTTCGTCGGGGCCAGCAGCAATGCGCATATCAGATCCGGGAAACGCGCCGAACTTCAGTGATCGGGTCGTAGGGAAGTCGATCGCGGCGCGCTGTGCTCGAACTGATTTACGCCTCGTTGATCCGAGCCAATCCGACTTGGCAGCGGATCGCCATCAACGAGTTCGAACGAGTCAGATTATCGATGTGAGAAACGAGATCCAAGCATCGGGAATGCGGTCACAAGAAACGACTGGGCGATGGCGAAATCCCCCACAGTGGTTGGTGAATCTGACCATCGATCGTTCCTGTGTGAGCGCTGGCTAAGATTTATCCAGAAATATCAGGGTATTACGAACTGGCATGGCCATTGCTACATCCGCGCCACGCAAGCTTAGAAGATCGTCTGATGCTGTTACGGCCGACCACAACTCCGCAATCCGGTGAAGAAACGTGGTCTAGGCCGCCCCTCAGCATATCGGGCAGCGGCATGGATCGCCCCTCCACGCGCCGCTCTCGCCGCGCGTTGCGCTATACGGCGTTGGCCGCGGCCATCGTCGTCGTTGGCGTACTGGTGTACCTGATCTTGCGCGAGCTGGCCACGCGGTCTCTCGTCGTCGAAGGCAACCGCGTGGTGATCTCGACGGTGACGGACGGGGTTTTCGAGGACTTCATTCCCCTTCGTGGACGGGTGACCCCGCGAACGACGGTCTTCCTGGACGCCGTCGAAGGGGGGCGGGTCGAACAGGTCCTCGTGGAGGACGGCGCCACCGTGCGAAAGGGCGACTTGATCGCCGTGTTGTCCAACACTTCGTTGCAGCTCCAGGTAACTCAAAGCCAGGCGCTGGCAGCGGAACAACTCAACAACATGCGCACCCTCGAACTGCAGCTGGAGCAGAACCGGCTGCAGCACAAGAGTGCCCTCGCTGAGATCGATTACCAGATCAAGCACCTGACGCGGGAGCTGCTGCGGCAGCGGCATCTCGCAGCGACAGGCACGGCCCGCCAAAGCGAACTGCAGGATGTCGAGGACCAGCTCGAGTACAACCAGCATCGTCGCGAGCTCACGCTGGAGAGCCAGGCAGCTGACGCGCGCATGCAGGAGACCCAGTTGACCTACCTGCACACCACCACATCCCAACTGGAAGAAAGCGTCGCGATCGGGCGAAACAATCTCGAAGGGCTCAAGGTGCTTGCACCCATCAACGGCAAACTGTCGGGGTTCGACATCGACATCGGCCAGAGCATCGCGCCGGGGGGCAGGCTGGGGCAGATCGACGACCCTGAAGACTTCAAGCTCACCGCCAGCGTCGATGAGTACTATCTCGGCCGCGTGGACCTCGAACAGAAGGCGGAATTCGATCAGGGCGCCAGCACGGCAGAGCCTCCGGGTGGCGAAGACTTATCCGCAGGTGAAGAATGGCCAGTTCGATATCGATCTCACCTTCGTCGACGCACAACCGGCGGGGATCCGGCGCGGGCAGACGATCCAACTGAAGCTCACCCTCGGCGACGAGGCTCAAGCAACGCTCATTCCGAACGGGTCGTTTTACCAGGATACCGGCGGGCGCTGGGTGTTCGTGGTAGCCAACGACGATAACGTAGCGATTCGGCGCAACGTCACCCTCGGTCGGCGCAACTCGAGATACATCGAGGTGCTGGACGGCCTCAAGGCGGGCGAACGCGTCATCACGAGCCCCTATTCCAGTTTCATCGACATGGACCGGCTGCAGATACGCCAGTCCGACTGATCCGAACGATACGTCACGTCGCACCAGACCGACCGCATGTAAGGAGGCGAGCACATGTTGAAGCTACAGCAACTAACCAAGGTGTATCAGGCGGACGAGGTGGAAACCGTCGCCCTCGACAGCGTGGATGTGGAGATTGCAACGGGCGAGTTTGTGGCCGTCATGGGACCCTCGGGCTGCGGCAAGTCGACGCTGCTGAACATTGTGGGAATGCTGGATTCGCCGAGTTCGGGGCGTTTCGAATTCCTGGGCGAGGACGTGACGCATTACGCCGAACGTCAGCTCAGTGAAATCCGCAAGCACAACATCGGCTTCATCTTCCAGTCGTTCAATCTGATCGAGGAGCTGACGGTGGAGGAGAACATCGAGGTGGCACTGCTCTACCACGACTTGCCACGTGCCACGCGCAGGGAGCGCGTCGCACAGGTTATGGAGAAGATGGGAATTTCGCATCGGGCCCGGCACAGGCCAGTGCAGCTGTCCGGCGGGCAGCAGCAGCGAGTGGCGATCGCGCGAGCCGTAGTGGGTGAGCAGAAACTGATCCTGGCGGACGAACCCACGGGCAATCTCGACAGTGCACATGGAAAGGAAGTCATGAACATGCTGCGCGCGCTCAACGCGGAGGGAACCACCATCGTGATGGTCACGCACAGTGCGGAACACTCGGCGTACGCCGACCGGGTGGTCAATCTCTTCGACGGCCGCGTGGCGGCGGAAAATCCGCGGATTGCGGCTGGTTGAGGAGAATACGGAAATGCTCGAGAACTACCTGCAGATCGCCTGGCGGAACATCGTAAGAAACAAGGTCTATTCCGCCGTCAGCATTCTCGGCCTCGCCGTCGGGCTCGCGATGTACGCCTTCAGCTCGCTGCTAGCCGCGTACGAGCACAATCACGACGCGTTCATGCCGAACATCGATCGCGTGTACTTCGTTGGCGCAGTGGCCGCGCCGACGGCCAACTTCGGTATCGGGGCCATCGATGGGAACTGGACGGCCGTCGGCCCGCTGCTTGCCGCGGAAGCACCCGAGATCGAGGCCATCGCGCGCAGCTATTACCAGGAGTTCCTGATCTCGATCGATGACCGCAATTACTACCAGAACATCGGATTCACCGACCCTGACTTCACGAAGATCTTCAACCTGAGTTACATCGAAGGCGACGCCTCTGCGCTCACCGACCCGGCGGGAGTGCTGATCACGGAAAGCCTGCGCCGCAAGCTATTCGGGAATACGCCGGCGCTTGGCAGGACGATCATGCTCGATCACAAGACACCCGTACACGTCACCGCCGTCGTCCGCGACCTGCCCCTCGATTCGCATCTCAATTCATCGCTCGTGCTCGAACACAAGTTCTCGATGATGGCCCCCTTCACGGTCCTGCGCGACGCCGTGGGCTACAAGATGGAGGGGGACTGGAACGACCTGTCCCTCGGCAATCTCACCTACGTGCAGCTGCCGCCAAACCGGGATGCGGCCTGGTTGCAGCGAGCCGCTGACGCGGTGTTCGAGGGGCACGCGCCGAAGACGCTGCTGAAGATCGTCTCCGGCTTCAAGGTGTACAGCCTGCATCGGGCCAACACGTTTCTCTGGGAGGCGGTGGGATTACCGGTCATCGAGACCATTGCACTGCTGGGATTTCTCGTGCTGGTAGTCGCCATCGTCAACTACACCAACATTGCGACGGCGCAGTCGCTTCGACGCACCCGGGAGGTGGGACTGCGCAAAACGATGGGGGCATCGCGGCGGCAGCTGCTGGTGCAGTTCATGGTGGAGAGCGTCGTCATCGCCGCCCTCGCCATGGTGATCGCCTTTGTCGCGATCGAGGTGGCGGTCCCAGTCTTCAACAGCGCGCTGGGCAAGGGACTCGACGATCCACTACGCGACGACGCTGCCCTGGCTCGTCGTCACCACACTGGTGGTGGGCATGATCTCGGGCGCGTATCCGGCCTACGTCATCACCCGGGTCGCCCCCGCCAATGCACTGCGAAGTCAGGCGGCGCGTGGCCGCAGTCTTTTCCGCAGCATTCTGCTCGCCGTCCAGTTCACCATCGCCATCTTCATGCTCTCGATGGCGCTTGTCATGTTCCTGCAAAACCGAAAGCTGGAGGAGAGCAGCCTGATCTATCCGAAACAGGAGATCGAAGTGCTCCGGCGCGTGAACGTGGACGCGATCAAACCGCGCCACGAAACCCTGCGCAGCGAACTGCTGAAGCTGCCCGGCGTTGTCAACGTGAGTTATTCGAGCATGGTGCCGTTCGAACAAAGCAACAGCACCGCAAAGGTGGGCGCGATCGCAGGCGACGAGGCGCAGACCTTTCTCATGAACCAAGTCAACATCGACGCCCGCTTCCTTGCCACCTACGACATTCCGCTGCTGGAGGGCCGCAATGTGAGCGATGAGGTGGCGGACGACACCTGGAAGGAGGACGTGGTGACGACCAATGTCATCCTCAACGAACTCGCCTTGAAGAAACTGGGTCTCACGCGCGCGAATGGCCTCGGTCACGAGTTCTACACATTCCCCGAGGACGAGCCCGCGCGCACGTTGACCGTCGTCGGCATCATGCCGGACCAGAATTTCCAGGGTTTGCACAACCAGATCAAGCCCACGATGTTCTACATGAATCCCAAGTCCGCCGACTACCTGTCGGTCCGGATGCGGCCGGTCGATATACGCCGCACCGTCACGGGGATCGACGAGGTGTGGGCGCGCCTGGTTCCCGACTATCCGATCCAGCGCGCGTTTCTCGATGACACCTTCCAGAAGTTGTTCAAGGTTTTCGCTGCGATGAGCAAGGTGTTGGTCGGTTTCGCGCTGGTCGCGCTCGGGCTGTCATTCATCGGGCTGTTCGGACTCGCGGCGTTCATGGCGGCGAACCGCACCCGGGAAATCGGGATCCGCAAGGTGATGGGCGCCAACTCGGGGCAGATCGTGCGGATGCTACTGTGGCAGTTCTCGACCCCGGTATTCTGGGGACTGCTGGTGGCCGTGCCGGTGTCTTACCTTGCGTCAGAAACCTACCTCAACTTTTTTGCCGATCGCATCGGACAGCCTGCAGTGGTCGTGCTAACGGCTGGAGTTGCGGCCCTCGGATTCTCCTGGCTCGTGGTCGTGCTCCACGCGTACCGGGTCGCGAGCGTAAGCCCCATCCGCTCGCTTCGGTACGAATAAGGCACACTCCGAGGATAAGCAGCATAAAGCGCCTGTTGGTAAGCGGGGCTGAGTATCGCGTGACTGCGCAGCGAAGCGGACGCAGCTATTGAATTCGTCCGAGCGGACGCCCCGTTAGTTCGAGTGGATCGTCTCAGGAAGGAGTCGTCGATGTCCGGTATGCCGCGCGTTGAGCCCGAGAGGTGACACGCGGAATCTCCGTCCGCAGGTCAGCTCGGATTTTCAGTGAACTGATTTCGTGATCCAGCGTAACTCAGGTGATCGAAGCAAACGCTTAGCTCGCGATTCTTACCAAGTTAGTTCACGTTGAGTGATCGTGGCTGGGGCACCTGAATGGGCACCGTCACCCAACCGCCTGTTGGTAACGATTCGCGATCGAATATGATCATCGTCGGCGGAAGAATTGATCAACTGATAGAACCCGGGTGAGCGCGGAGCGGCAACCATGGCATTGAAGGTGATTGGCTCTGGTCTTGGGCGGACCGGGACGATGTCTCTCAAACTCGCGCTCGAACAACTCGGGCTCGGGCCCTGCCACCACATGGTGGAGGTCTTCATGCACCCCGAGAGCATGCCTCTGTGGGTGGCGGCTGGTGCCGGCAAGCCCGATTGGCCAGCGATCTTCTCCGGCTATCAGTCGATGGTCGACTATCCGGGCTGCAAATTCTGGCGTGAGTTGATGGACTTCTATCCGGATGCGAAGGTGCTGCATTCCATACGCGATCCGGAGCGCTGGTTCGAATCGACACAGGCGACGATCTTCGCGCCCGGATCGCCAGCCGACAATCCGCCGGAGCCGATGCGGCCGTTCTTTGAAGTCGTCGCCAGTGAAGTTCAAAGGACGCATTCACGATCGCGCCTTCATGGTCGACTATTTCAACCGTCACACCGAAGCGGTGTTGGCCGTGGTACCGAAGGATCGATTGTTGGTTTTCGAAGCGGCCCAAGGCTGGGGTCCGTTGTGTGCGTTTTTGGGCGTGCCCGTGCCGAACACACCGTTCCCGCGCGAAAATTCCCGCGAGGAATTTCAGGCGCGCGTGCAGGCACAAGGAGCCGACGGACCGCCCGATGCATCGCGCATCAAGGCGATGCTCGATCAGGCCAAGCAGCACTGAATAGTCCCGCCGCCCTCATCAGTGCGTGTCTTGGTTCTCCCGCGTCCACACGCTGACGGTGCCGTTGAGGTGCTGTGTCAGATTTTCCTTTAGAGAAGGTGACACGCGGAATTTCCGTCCGCAGGTCAGCTCGGATTTTCAGTGAACTACCTTTGCGATCCAGCGTAACCCAGCGTGATCGAAACAGACGCTTAGCGGGGTCTTAACACCGAAGGTTACGTTGGGTCACGCTAGGTGCCCGAGTATGTCGCTGATTTATCCGCGGGCAGCCGACCTTTGGTTGCGCGCGCACGCGGTGTTCACCCGACCATCGTCAATGGTCAGGTCCTCTACTTGGACGAGGTACATCAGGGTTCATTGCCAGGTCGAATGCTGCGGATTACCGATGCCTAACAACGTGCATGAGTGTACTGGCGATGGAACTGCATACACTCGTGAATATTCGTTTGGGCCGACCAGCCAGAGCTTCCCGTTGGACCGGAGGGGACACGCGGAAACCCATCCGCAGGTCAGCTCGGATTTCCGTGAACTGACTTTATGATCTAGCGTAACTCAGCGGACTGAAGCAAGCGTTTAGCAGGCGCTTCTTCGGTGGCGACGGGCGTTTCAGGTTCAATACACATCGCTTGCGTGCATCTAGCGAACGTTCGAAGGCCACGCTAAACCCCGATGCCGTCCGCTACTTAGGCGACCCGTTGGCGCAGTCGAGCAGATTCCCCGATGCTCCCAAGAGTTCTACTCTATCCGCAACCCTCTAGCGGAGCGGCCGGCGATTGAACTGGAATGCAATTGCGGCGGTTGGTCAGGTGCATGGTTCCGTCGCAGTACTGATCTCGATTGTTTACGTTGCGCTCCAAGTGCGACATGCGCAGGACACTATTGGTCGATCGTTACCGCGCCCCAATGGAGCTGTTGGCGTTTTGTCTAAGGCCGATGATTTGTATGGTGGCCAGGGGCAGAATTGAACTGACGACTCGCTGACGACCCGCGGTATCGTTGGCGCTCTTCGAATCGTTCCGGTGTAGCTACCCGCTTGTAATTGATGGTTCTAGCCTGGCTACAATGAGAATTTATGCGCACTCACTTCGTCGCGACGATCATTACCTGTTTGGCGTTCGGCACTGCACTGGCCCAAGCACCCGCACTCCAATCGTCCACACAGCAGTCGCAGACTGGCGCACTTGGACCTCGGCTTGCACCAGGGATGCCGATTCCGTCCACCGAACTCGAGCCGTTCGTGGATGGGGTCGTCGGCACGGCGATGGCGCGCGATCACATCGTCGGAGTCACGGTCTCCATCGTTCAAAACGGCCAGGTGATGCTGAAGAAGGGCTACGGCTTCGCCGGGCCTGGCCGGCCGGTCGATCCCGACCGCACCCTGTTTCGCATCGGCTCCATCTCAAAAACCTTCACCTGGATTGCCGTGATGAAGGAAGTAGAGGCGGGTCGCATGCGATTGGATGGGCCAATCAACGACTACCTTCCGGCAGATCTGGCGATCCCCGCTATGCCGGGGTGGCGGCCCGTGGAGATTCGCGACGTGATGAGCCACACCCCTGGCTTTGAGGACCGCATTCTCGATCACATGTTCGCCGAAACGCCCGCGCAAATTCACTCCTTGCCCGCGGAGCTCAAACTCATCCAGCCAAAGCGCGTGTTCGAGCCCGGCACGACACCGGCTTATTCCAACTTTGGCGTGATGCTCGCGGGTGAAGCCGTTTCCTACCTGGCAGGCGCCAGTTTTCAGGACGTGATCGAGCGGGGAATCCTCACACCGCTCGGCATGAGTCACACCACCTTCCGCGAGCCTTACCCGCAGCGCGCCGATCTGCCTGCGCCGATGTCGCCCACGCTCGCCGCCGATGTCTCAACCGCCTATCGATGGACAGGTACCCAACTGGAAGTTCAGCCGACCGAGTGGCTGCACCAGGTGGGGCCCGCGGGCGGCGGTTCGTCTACTGCAGGCGACATGACCCGTTACATGCTCATGATATTGGGCGATGGCGAACTGGAGGGCGCACGCATTTATAGCCCGGCCACGGCGTCGGCCTTTCGCACGCCGATTCCACTTCCGGTGCCGGGTGGCGGGGAAGTCAACCATGGCTTTTTCCAGACACAGTTGCCTGGCGGCTTCATGGGATTTGGGCACGACGGCGGCACGCTTTGGTTTCGTTCAAAACTCCTCACCGTTCCCGCGCTTGGCCTTGGCATCTTCATTTCGGCGAACACCGACACGGGGCTGCAACTCACGCAAGAGCTCCCTCAGCTGATCGTTGGACACTTTTATGCGGCTCCTCCGGAGCCACCTCGAAGCGGTTCGCCGGCCCTCGCGTCCGAAGGTGCTGTTTACGCAGGCACCTACATGACGAATCGCCGTCCCTTTTCAGGGCTCGAGAAATTCGTCTGGCTGATGACTCGCCAGACATCGGTTGACGTCACGCCTGACGGATATCTCGTCATGCAGGGCGGGGGAGACATCGAAACATGGACGCCAACCGAACAGCCCGGTCACTTCCAGGCGGTCAACAGCCCGCAGACGGCTGATTTCGTAATCCGTGACGGCGAAGCCGTGGCATTTCACCCGCACGGAGAAACCGATGCATTGGGCCGCGTGGGGGCGCTCTATCAGCGCAGCGTGCTCCTGCTTGTCGTACTGCTCGCCATCGCGGCGGCCGCCATCACACTGATTCAACCGGCGATCCGATCCCGCAGAGCGTTACCCGGCACACGCCTGCAACGGCGACTGAACGTAGCGCAGCTCCTAGCCGCCGCCGCCTGGCTGATTGCTCTCGGCGCCGTTGCCGTTTTCGCCAGCGCCGCCGAAAACGAGGGCCGCCTCGTTTTTGATTGGCCGGGTGCACCGCTGTTGATTGCGTCCAGCGCGGCTCTGTTTGCTTCGCTCCTCAGCGCTGGCGTTCTGATTGCTCTGCCATTGGTCTGGAGAGGCGCCGAGGGTTGGGCGTTCTGGCGCAAACTCTGGTTCTCAGCATCCAGCGTTGTCTTTTGCGCGCTCGGCGTTCAGCTGGCCTTTTGGGGCTTTTTGGAGCCTTGGGCTGCTTGACGATTTAACGCCCCACCCATGGCGCATCGCTGCCGGTTGGTTGGGCGTTGACTGTGGTGGAATGGGCGCCGCGCCGTAGTTCAGCTGTTGGCGAGCTTCGTAAGTCGATGATCTGCATGGTGGCCAGGGGCAGAATTGAACTGCCGACACGCGGATTTTCAATAAACACGCTTTAAGATCCAGCGTGACTCAAGGTAATCCACGCTGCCTACTTCGACGCGATTCTTAACACCGTAGGTTACGTTGGGTGACGGTGAGTGAGCATGGATTGGGCACCTGCGTGGGCACCACAGCATCACCAACCGATGCGTCGATACGAGAGTGCCTGTTTGCCGGTTTGGGCACCATTTGGGCACCGCGACCGAACTAGCTCGTTGGCGCTTTGCGTAAGTAACTGATTTACATGGTGGCCAGGGGCAGAATTGAACTGCCGACACGCGGATTTTCAGTCCGCTGCTCTACCAACTGAGCTACCTGGCCGGGCGGAGAGAACTGGAAGATTCGACTGGGTCGATTCGCTCGATGAGCTGGCTTCGTGGGTGCCCATCGCGAGAGGGCGGTATTAAATCGACTGACCCCAGGGCAGTCAAGGCAGCGAGCGTCAGGGTTTGGTCGGCGGCACGTAGCCTTCGGCGGTCTCCACATCTGCGTTGCTGAGAAACTTCTCCATCTGCTCGGAGAGGTACTTGCGCGCTTCCGGATTGACCAGGCTCAGGTGTTTTTCGTTGATCAGCATCGTCTGATGCTTCTGCCATTCGGCCCATGCCTGCTTCGAGACCGATTCGTAGATTTCCTGACCTCGCTTCCCGGGAAGCGGCGGTGCGTCGAGGCCCTCCAGTTCCTTCTGGTACTTCCGGCAGAAAACCATTCGTGTCACGTGAGCACCAGGGTCGGTTGGATGACGGACAAGAGTCTAACGGCCACCGCAGAAAGTCCGAGTGGTTCGTTTTCCCCGACGCCGTACCAGCGCCAACGGTCGCGATCGGACACCGCGAGCCTTGTTTCAGATACGTCGATTCGCACCGGTTCGATATCCAGGTGGAAATGGGTAAACGTGTGGCGAAAGCCGGGCAGGTGGTGTTGATCGAGCATGCTCGAAGGAGGCAAGCCCAATTCATCGAGCAACTCGCCTGTGCCCGAATCGCCGGCACGCTCCGGTGGATTCCAAAGTCCGCCCCATAGTCCGGTCGGTGGCCGGCGTTCGAGCAGGCAGCGGCCGTTCGGGTCGATGACGAGAAACATGCGCGCGCGCTTCACCGGCATCTCCTTGCGTGGCCTCGGCGCCGGATATAGATGCGTGGCCTCGTCTCGATGCGCGATGCAACTCCTCGCAACAGGACAATCGCCGCAGCGCGGATTCGCGCGCGTACACAGCGTCGCTCCGAGATCCATGATCGCCTGCGTGTAATCCGCAGCGCGCGTCGTCGGTGTGGTTGCTTCGGCGTGCGACCAGAGCGTCTCGGCAACCGCGCTCTGTCCGGGATATCCCGGTACTGCGAAATATCGGGCCAGCACGCGTTTCACGTTGCCGTCGAGAATCGGCGCGCGAATACCATGCCCGGCCGAGAGAATCGCGCCCGCGGTGGAGCGGCCGATACCGGGCAATGCAATCAATGCGTCGAGATCGCGCGGCAGCTCGCCGCCATGATCCGCAACGATGCATTTGGCGGCTGCGTGAAGGTTGCGTCCGCGTGCGTAGTAACCGAGGCCCGTCCACAGGTGCAACACGTCATCGAGGTCGGCGCGCGCCAGCGTGGAAACGTTGGGGAATCGCGCGATGAAGCGCTCGAAGTACGGAATCACCGTGACTACCTGCGTCTGTTGCAGCATCACTTCCGAAATCCACACGCGATACGGCGTGCGCGGGTGCTGCCACGGCAGATCCTTGCGACCGTGAACGTCGTACCACGCGAGCACCTGGTCGGCGAACCAGACCACGGTCAGGGAGACTGCGGTGGAGGTGGCGGTTGCTTGCCCTTGTTCAGCATCTCCAGCAGCGAGCGCGCCGCATCGCGATACTGTTCGGGCACTTTCTCGTCGATCGCCTTGTCGAGACGCTTCTTGGCCTCAGGGTTCTTGCCGGACAGCGCGTCAGCCACCAACTGGCGTGTGCCTTCTTCGTCGGCGCCGCACTTCGGCGCCGCGAGCGAACCTTTGCAGTGGATCGGCAGCGCCAGGCCCATCAACGCCGAGCTCACTTTGAAGCTCTGGTATTTCGGATCTTCGTTGACGGTTACCGTCGCGCGCAGGTCCATGTCGTCGGCTAACGTATCGAGCTTGCCCTTCGCCTTGAACGTGAGATTGTCGAGGGCGACGTCGATCACGTGCTCCGCTCCGTTCGCGTCCCAGTTGCCGGTGAAGCGCTGGTACTTCAATCGATCGGGCCACGCATTCACCTTCTCCGTTCCGCCGGCGAGTTTCGCTACAGCGAGCGCCGCGTTCTTGATCTCGGTGATGTTGATCATGCCCTGACCGCCGTCGAACGTGGTGTGGCCGTTCAGCGAAGCGATCAGATCGCGGCGTGTGTTGCCGTGCAGTTTCAGATCGCTGCCGGCCATGAAGAAGGCGATCCAATCGTATTTCGTGTGGAGCCACGCGAGCAGCGCCTGACTGTCGACGTGATGCATCTTCGGCACGAGGGTCCATTGCGGCGTTTCGCCGTGTGCGTCGACCTTTAACGTCGTAGCGGCGGCGCCGCCGAAGAACACCGGAAGATCGACGCTTGCGTCGATCGCGCCGGAGTTGTTGCTGGAGACGATCGATGCGCGATCGAACGTCGCGCCTTCGTACACCAGTTGGCCGATCGCGAGCTTGCCGTTCCAATCGGTCTTGCGGACGAGTTCCAGCGGCAGCACGGGTTCGTCGAGCGATGGATCGACGGCGATCGACGGCGCCGCGAAAGCGAGCACCGCGAACGAGCCGCCGCCGAGCGTCGCAACCGCGGTTTTCGTCGACGGCACCACGAATCGATCGGTGGCGAGATCGAACGTCACGTTCGGTTTGGCGCCCAAGGTGGTGCCGACCTTGCCGGTGACCACCGAGGGTCCGTAGCGCAGTTCGGCGTCGGCCAGATCGATGCGTTTGTCGGTAGCGGAGAACGCGGTCTTGATGCCGACAGGCGCTTCGAACTTCGTACCAAGCACATCCGAAAGTGGATCGAGCGACTGCTGCGGCAGGTCGAGGTGACCGCTGGCGCGCGCGGACGTCAGAAGATCAGTGGCCGCCACGTCGAAGTTCGCCGTCACTTTCGCGAACTCGACGTGAGCATTCTGCAGATCGAAGGTGCCTGCCGCCGTGTTCATCCGTGCGTCGGCCTTGAGTTGGAACGGCGGTCCTTGCTTGCCGTACGAGCCGCTGATGTCGATTGCGTCGAGCTGCCATTGTGCGACGGCCTGATCGAACGTGATCTCCGCGGCGATGTTGAGCGGTATCTCGCGATCGGCGTCCTTCACCGTCAACTTCGCGCGCAGTGGGAAGCGCTTGGTCGGCGCGATGCCGCTCAAGTGCAGCGCGTCGATGCTGATCGTTCTGGCCTTGTCGTCGACGACGTAATCGATCACGGCGTCGTTCAACGCGACGCTCGCGATTTCCCACGGTCCGAATCCGTTCGATGAACCGCCGCCTTGTGCGGGCGGTGGAATCGGCACCGGTGCCACCGCGGGGCCGGCATAATCCGGCGGCATCCAATTCGCGCGGTCACCGTGTTGTTCGAGCCGCGCGCGCAGCCCATCGACCGCTGCACCCTGAATGACCAGCTTCGGGTTCTTCGACAACAGCGGCCACAGATCCGCGTCGAGTCGCAACACGCCGGCGGTCAGCATCGGTTGCGTTGCATCGGCGGCCCAATCGGCGGTGATGTCCTTCGCTACCAGCTGCACCGGTGGCCACAAGCGCCACGACAGATCGCCCTTGATCGCGACCACGAGGCCGGTACGGGAATGGATCAGTTCGACGAGTTGCGGCTTGTAGCGATTAGCGTCCGACAGCAGCCACGACACACCGGCAACGACAACGACGAGAACGACGAGCGTAATCAACAGGAATTTGCGCATGCCGCGCAGTATACGGGAACCGCGCAGCGGAACCGCCGGAGCGACTTTGGATTGTCCGGCTCCGGCGCGTTCTACTGGCTATTGAAAAGAGAGATCAGGCCTTCTGCGGCTTCGGCGCTGTGGTCTGCACTTCGTTTACGCGGCGCGCGAAGTGGCGCACGTGCAACCAGCGCGGCCAGGTGAAGCTCATTTCGGACTGGCGACGGCACGAAGCGACGTATCGATTCATGCTCTCGCTGGCTTCGCGATGGCTCGAATACGGACCCATGCTCGTGTTGCCGCGGATGCGGAAGTACCAGCGACCGTCTTCCCGTTGAAATATGCGCTCCGATTGCATTTCTGAAGCACCTTCGTTTGGTATCGGATGATTGAGCGTGTTCATTGCAGCACAGGCCTCCAGCCGTGTTGTGCCTACGTTGTAAAGGACGGTAGGCTGATCGCAAGTTATGACCACGTGATGAACGATGGTTGACGTCGATGGTTGATGTTGGAGTGTGGCAACCCGACGCCGTTCCGTTGAATGCGGCCACCTTGGTTAGACTGTCGGAAGCAGCAGATTCATTGGAAAAACCCGACCTGGGCTTGTCCGCGGACGAGCGCGCCGGTTGGGGAGCGTTGATGAAGTTGCCGGGCGATGTGTGGGCGCCGCTGCTCGCTGCTGAATCGGATGAGCGACTCGTTCGAATTGCGAAGTCGCTCACGGTTGCGGAGATGCGGCTGCCTGGATGGGAGGCCGGCGCGCGCTCACCGGTGATCGCGATCGTGCGCGAACTGCGGCGCCGAGGCAGCTATCCCAAGGAACTCACCGCCTGGATCAAGGCGCATACGACGAACCGGTTCCTGCCTTACGGCAGCCTCGCGGACCGGTTGTGACGGCGGCGCGATTGAGCGCGCTGCTATACTGCGCCGCTTTTCGCACAACTCTTTCGTATTACTAAGGATCAGGCATGAAAGCGCGCAGCGCGCAGGTCTCGCGCGACACGCTAGAGACGCAGATCGAAGTGGCGGTGAATCTCGACGGCACCGGCGTGGCCGAGCTCGCGACCGGCATCCCGTTTCTCGACCACATGCTCGATCAGGTTGCGCGGCACGGCGTGATCGATCTCACCGTAAAGGCGAAAGGCGACCTGCACATCGATGCGCACCACACGGTCGAAGACATCGGCATCACGCTGGGGCAGGCGGTTGCGCAGGCGGTCGGCGACAAGAAAGGGCTCACCCGCTATGGCCATGCTTACGTCCCGCTCGACGAAGCGCTGTCGCGCGTCGTGATCGACTTTTCCGGCCGGCCGTCGCTCGAGTACCACGTGCCGTTCACGCGCTCGCGGGTCGGTGAGTTCGACGTCGATCTGTGCCACGAGTTCTTTCAGGGCTTCGTCAATCACGCGATGGTGACGTTGCACGTCGACAATCTGCGTGGCGACAACAGCCACCATCAGGCCGAGACGTTGTTCAAAGCGTTCGGTCGCGCGCTGCGCATGGCGCTGACGCTGGATCCGCGGCTCGGCAAGATGTTGCCGTCGACGAAAGGCAAACTGTAAGCAGTCCATGCTCGTCATTCCCGCGATCGACATCAAAGACGGTCAGTGCGTGCGGCTGCGACAAGGTCGCATGGACGACGTCACCGTATTCGGAACCGATCCGGTTGCAATGGCGCGTCACTGGTTCGCCGAAGGTTGCAAACGACTGCACCTCGTCGATCTCGACGGCGCCGTGTCCGGTACGCCGCGCAATGCGGCGATCATTCGCGCGATCAGCGCTGAAGCGGGCGGAATTCCGGTGCAGGTCGGCGGCGGCATCCGCGAGCTCGCAACGATCAACGGCTACCTGGACGCCGGCGTCGATCAGGTGATCATCGGCACGCGCGCCGTTCGCGAACCGGACTTCCTCGTGCAGGCGTGCGAGGCTTTTCCGGATCGCATCCTGCTCGGGCTCGATGCGCGCGACGGACTGATCGCAACGGATGGTTGGGAGTCGACGTCGAACGAGAGCGCCGTCGCGTTCGCGAAGCGCGTCGCGCACCTGCCGCTGGCCGGCATCGTCTACACGGACATCGCGCGCGACGGAATGGGCAGTGGACTCAACGTCGCGGCCACGATCGAACTCGCCGAACAATCGGGCATCGCGGTGATCGCCTCGGGCGGCGTGCGCGACCTGGAACACTTGCGCGAGTTGGCGGTCGCGGCGCGGGCCAGCCGCGGCACGGTGCTCGGCGTCATCACGGGACGCGCGTTGTACGAAGGCACGCTCGATCTGCGCTCCGCACAGGCGTTGCTGCAAACGAACTGACTACGCGAGACCGCTCAGCCGTGCTGGGCGTGTTTGAGTTGGCGAACGGCTTCGGCGAGCAACGCCGCGCCATCGTCATTGTCGGGGCCGTCCGCATCCATCTCGACGTCCGGATGAATTCCTTTCGACTGAATCGAACGACCGCTCGGGGTGAAGTACAACGCGGTCGTCAGCTTGAGTGCGCGGTGATGGTCGAGCGGAAGCACCGCCTGCACCGAACCTTTTCCGTAGCTGGTCGAGCCGAGCACGACCGCGCGCCGATGATCCTGCAGTGCGCCGGCCACGATTTCCGACGCGGACGCCGAGCCTTTGTTGATCAGCACTACCAGCGGCGCGCCATGCAGCAGATCGGGTCCCGTGGCGAGATAGCGAAGGTCGGCGGAGCGTTGCCGTCCTTCGGTGTAGACGATCAATCCATCCGCATCGGTCAGGAACGCGTCGGCCACTTCGACGGAGGCCTGCAACACGCCGCCGGGATTGTTGCGCAGATCGAGCACGAGTCCCTGCAGCGGCCCGTGCTCGTGCTGCAGCGATTCGACCGCCTTCACGAACTCGGGTCCGGTGCCGGTCTGAAATTGCGAGATGCGCACGTAGCCATAGCCGGGTTCCAGGAAACGGGAGCGCACGCTGTCGACGTCGATCGTTGCGCGCTCGATCGCGAAGTCGAGATCGAAACCATCGCGCCGCACCGCGAGTTGAACCGAGGTGCCGGGTTCGCCGCGCAGTGCGTCGGTCACCTGATCGAGCGTGCGTCCGAGCACCGGTTGCGTGTCGATGCTGATCAGTTCGTCGCCGGCATATAGACCGGCGTGCTGTGCCGGCGTGTCGTCGATCGGCGCGATGATCCTGAACGCGCCTTCGTCGAACGTCACTTCGACGCCGATGCCGCCGAAGTGACCGGTGGTCTGCTCCGTGAGATTCGCGTAGGCGTGCTGGTCGAGAAATACCGAGTGTTCGTCCAGCCCGCTCATCACGCCGCGTATCCCGTCTTCGAGCAACTGCCGTTCGTTGCGCGGCTCGACGTAGTTGTCGCGCACTTCGGCGATCACCTCGGCGAGCACGTGCACGTCGGGTTCCGGTGGTGTGATTTCGTGTCGTTCGAGCAACGAACGGCCGGTGAGCCCGATCAGAACGCCGACGAGTCCGCACGCCAACGGTATCTGCCAGCGTCGTCGCTTATCTTGTTGGGAAATCAGTTCGTCCATTTTCTGAGCTCGTCGCGGGCGTCAGCGTCGCGATAACCACACGAGGGGGTCGGTGGCGGCGCCGTTGCTGCGGATCTCGAAGTACAGCCCGCTTTCACTTTGTCCGCCACTGCGTCCCGCCGTCGCGATCGTCTCGCCGGTATCGACGCGGTCGCCGACCTGTTTGTACAGCACGTCGGAGTGCGCATACAGACTCATATATCCGTCGCCGTGATCGATGATGGTCAGCAACCCGAAGCCGCGCAGCCAGTCCGAGAACGCGACGCGACCCTGATGCACTGCGTTCACCGGCGCGCCTTCCGGCGCACCGATAAAGATGCCTTGCCACTTCAAGAGACCGCCGGAGCGTTGCTCGCCGAAGCGATGTGCCAGTTTACCGGCGGATGGCCACGGCAGCTTGCCCTTGCTGCGCGCAAACGTCGTGGCTTCTGCTTTTTGTGCGCGGCGTTGCAATTCTGCGATCAGCGACTCGAGCCGTTTCCGGTCTTCGGTCAGCCGTGAACGCTCCTGCGATTTGCCCTGCATCTCGGTGTTCAGCGATGTGAGCAACCGCTCGCGGCCGTGGCGTTTCGAGCGCAGCTCTTCCCGCTCGCCGTCGAGGTTGCGCTGCTGATCGGCCAGCGCTTGTTCGCGCGTGCGGGTGGCTTCGGCATTCGCTGCGATCTCGGTCAGCGTTGTCTGATAAGCCGTGAGCGCTTCCGTGCGGGCGACCGAAAAGTAACGGTGGTAGTGCACCATCCGGTCGAGTTGTTCAGGGTTCTGCTGGTTCAACACGAGTTTCAGGAAGTCTTCGCCCGACAGACGATATGCGGCGGCGAGATGACTCGCCACGAGCTGTGCCTGCTCGTCGCGCTGGTCGTTCAACTGCGCCATCTGGTCGGCGAGCCCGGTGAGTTCTTTGCCGATCCGCTTCAGTTCGTCCTCGATCTGGCGGATGTCGTTACTGGTGCCGGCGATGGACTGGTCGGTGGAGCGCAGTTCCTTCTGCAGATCGCGTTGCCGGCGCGTCGCATCGGAAAACCAGGCGTCGAGATCGTTCAGGCGCTTAGTGATGCCGTCGACATCGCGGCGCGCCTTTGAAATGTCCTCTGCGGCATTCGCGAACGATGCGATGCACGACAAGGCAAGCCAAGCGATCGACCTGCGCCATTGCATAACGGTTGGACTACGCGGTGCGACGCGAAGGCTCGAGCTGGTCGATCAACGACCGCCCGGTCATCTCCTTCGGCACCGGCAATTGCATCAACGCCAGCAGCGTCGGCGCGACGTCAGCCAATGTGCCGCCTTCGCGGAAGCGCAGTTTGCGCGCGCCGACGTAGACCAGCGGCACCGGTTCGCATGTATGCGCCGTATGCGCTTGCCCGGTTGATGCGTCCGACATCTGCTCGACGTTGCCGTGATCGGCCGTGATCAGACAGTCGCCGTCTACTTCGCGAATCGCGGTGACGATGCGGCCGAGACATTCATCCAGCGTTTCCACGGCTTTTACGGCGGCGTCGAAGATGCCCGTGTGTCCGACCATGTCGGCGTTCGCGAAATTGCAGATGATCGCGTCGTAGTGCCTCGATCGAATCGCCTCTACGAGCCTGTCGGTGACTTCGCGCGCACTCATCTCGGGTTGCAGATCGTATGTGGCCACCTTCGGCGAAGGAATGAGAATGCGGTCTTCGCCGACGTAGGGAACTTCGCGGCCGCCGCTGAAGAAGAACGTCACGTGCGCGTACTTTTCGGTTTCGGCGATGCGTAGTTGCGTGCGATTCAGTTTCTCCATGTAAGCGCCGAACGTATTTGCCAGGTTGTCGGGCTCGAACGCGCACGGAGCATCGATGTCGTCCGCGTAGCGCGTGAGTGTCACGAACTCTGACGGATACACTCGGGTGCGACGCGTGAAGCCGCCGAAGTCATTTGCGATTAACGCGCGGCTCAACTCACGCGCCCTGTCGGCGCGGAAATTCATGAACACGATCGCGTCACCGTCCACCACCCGTACGGGCAGCGCGTCCGCACCGTGCACGGCGGTCGGTTGCACGAACTCGTCGCTTTCGCCGCGTCGATACGCGGCCTCGAGTCCCGCAACGGCGTTCTCGGCGTGAAACGGCGCTTCGCCTCGCACCAGCAGGTTGTAGGCGCGTTCGACGCGGTCCCAACGCTGGTCGCGATCCATCGCGAAGTAACGACCGACGATCGACGCTGTCTGCCCAACGCCGAGCTTGGCGAACACCGCGTCGGCGCGCGCCAGCGATGCTGCAGCGCTCTTCGGCGGGGTGTCGCGACCGTCGAGGAAAGCATGCAGATAGATGCGCTTCGCGCCACGCGATGCGGCGTGCGCGATCAACGCGAAAACATGGTCTTCCTGGCTGTGCACGCCGCCCGGCGACAGCAGACCGAACACGTGCAAGGCCGCTCCATTCAGCGCCGCGTCGATCGCGCGGTTGATTACCGGATTGCGAGCGAACTCGCCGGTTTCGATCGCGAGGCTGATCCGCGTCAGATCCTGATAGACGACCCGGCCGGCGCCCAGGTTCATGTGACCGACCTCGGAGTTGCCCATCTGCCCGGACGGCAGTCCGACATCCTGGCCCGAACCGGAGATCAGCGTGTGCGGCGCGTCGGACCACAACTTGTCCCACGTAGGGCTGTGCGCGGCGGCAATGGCGTTGCCTTCGGTGGCGGCGCTGTAGCCGAATCCGTCCAGCACGATGAGCAGACCGGTGCGACGCGGCGTGTCTGTCATGAGCGGGAAAACCTCTTCTGATGGGGCGGTCTGCAGGGAGGGCGCATTCTAATCAGTTTGGACATCTGGGAATACCGCGCATGTGTATAATGCGCGCTCTCTCGGATACCCCATCCCCAGGTTCTCGATGTCCCAGCTGTTTGAATTCGTTGGAAATCATCCAATTCTCGTCGGTATTTTTGCGGTGCTGCTGACGCTGTTCATCCGCAACGAAACCCAACGAGGCGGGCGAGGGGTGAGCCCGCAGGAACTCGTCAATCTGGTGAATAAAGAAGGCGCCCTGGTGCTCGACGTACGCGACTCGAAAGAGTTCGCCGCAGGTCACATCGTCGACGCTGTGAACGTTCCGCACACGTCGCTCGAGAGCCGGCTGGCCGAACTCGACAAGTACAAAGAGAAGCCCGTGACGATCGTCTGCAAGATGGGTCAACACGCCGGCACGGCCGGTGCGATGTTGCGGAAGGCCGGATTTGCCTCGGTGTCGCGGTTGTCCGGCGGCATGACCGAGTGGCGCAATCAGAACTTGCCGGTAGTGAAAGGCTGATGGGCAATCCACCTAACGAGTTCGCGCTGGAACGGATCTACATCCGCGACCTGTCGTTCGAATCGCCGCGTGCGCCCGAGTCGTTTCGCGAACCGTGGCAGCCGCAGTTGCAGCTCGACCTCAACACCCGCACCAACGGGCTCAACGACGAACGCTATGAGGTCATCCTCACCGTTACCGTGCACGCAAAATCGGCCGCCGGTCAGACGATCATGATCGTCGAGGTGCAGCAAGGCGGCGTGTTTCGAATCCGCGGATTGGCCGAAGACCATTTGCGGCGCGTGCTCGCAACGAACTGCCCCGGCATTCTGTTCCCCTACATCCGCGAAACCATCGATACGCTGGTCGTCAAAGGCGGTTTCCCGCCGCTGATGCTGGCGCCGGTGAATTTCGACGCGATGTTCGACGAGGCGCTGAAGCGCAGCGCGCAGCCCGCCGTTCAGCACTGACGGTCTCGGACTTTTAGAGCGCGCCCGGATAACCGAACTGGCGCCACGCCTCATACACCGCCACCGAAACCGCGTTCGAGAGGTTCAAGCTCCTCGAATTCGGGCGCATCGGAATACGCAAGCGTCGCTCGTTCGGAATCGAATCCAACACTGCATCGGGCAACCCACGGGTCTCCGGGCCGAACAGCAGAGCGTCCGATTTCGCGAACCTGAAATCGGATAATTTAATGGCTTGCCTTGGTAGTGAACGCTAACACTCTGGGCGTTCCCAACGCCCCGATTGCCGCCTCGAGATCGTCGTGGACGGTAACGTCGGACCAATCGCCGTAGTCGAGCCCCGCGCGCCGTAACTTCGCGTCGTCCAGGTCGAAGCCAAGCGGTGCGATCAGGTGCAAGCGAGCGCCGGTATTCACGCACAACCGCATGATGTTGCCGGTGTTCGGCGGAATTTCGGGCTGATAGAGCACCACGTCGAGCATCGGGCGGCCGACCGGGCGGATCGCTGGGGTCTTCCTATACTGAGTGATACGGAACAAACGGAGCAATGGATTGCGCGTCCGGGATCTGCCCTTTCTCGCGCGGCGGCCGAGAGTCTGCGCGGGACTCTACCTGTCCGCGTCGGCGGTAGCGCTGGCCGTGGCGGAACCGGGCGTGGAGCAGATCGCCTGTGCGTCGGAACCGGTCAGCGATCCGACGTTCGTCGGCACGGTGCTCGGCGGTCTGGTCCGCAGGCTCGGTGCTCAACGCGCGCCGTGTGTGCTGGTCGCCGCCCCGAGACATATCAGTTGATGCTGATCGAGCGACCGAACGTGCCGGCCGCCGAGCAACGCGACGCGGTGCGCTGGCGAATCCAGGAATTCCTCGACTTTCCGGCGGCCGATGCGGTCATCGACGTATTCCCGTTCCCCGAAGCGGCAACGCGAGGGCGCACACCGATGGTGTTCGTGGTTGCCACGCCGCGAGTGCGACTGGAAGCCGCGCTGCGGATCGCCGGCGAAGCGGGGCTATCGCCCATCTGCGTCGACATTACCGAACTGACGTTGCGCAACCTCGTGCACCGCGTCTATCCGTCTGCGGAGCACTCGATCGCACTGCTGCGCGTGTCGCCGGGAAGCGGCATCGTCAACATCACGCGCGGCGACGAGCTGTTCCTGTCACGTCGAATTTCGGCCGTTCCGCGCGAACTCGACGACGCCGCGTGGGATCTCTTCAAAGACCCGTTGCTGCTTCAGGTGCAACGCTCGATCGACTATTACGAAAGCGCGCTGTCGCAACCGCCGGCGGACTGTCTGCTCGTTGCGTCCACGCACGGATGGCAGCAGCGCATCGTCACGCACCTGGAGTCGATGCTGCCGTTACCAGTTCGTTCGCTCGGCGGCGTTCTCACCGACGCGTTGGCCATCGATCTGCATGACCCGCGACCGCGGCGGCTGAGCGCAGAAACGCTCACCGACGCGCAAGACGCCGCAATCGCCGCTGCGCTGCCCGCGCTCGGTGCAGCGCTGCGCGCGATGTCGCATATGGACGTTGCCGCATGACCACGATGACGCAACAGGTCAATCTGCTGATCGACGACCTGCGGCCGCAGCGCGTGATGCTGACTTCGTTGCACGCATTGATCGGCGTGGCGGCCTACGGTGCGCTGCTGGTCTCGATCTCTCTGTATCAGTGGTTTTCCGTTTCCGGAATATCCGAGCAACGCGAGCTCCTTTCGCGAGCAGCTCGCAACGCTCGCCGACGGTAATGCGAAGGCGCGCGCCTCGATAAACCTGGTAGAAGATCCGAAACCAGCCTCGAGTGTCGCGGATCTGCGCGAGCAATTGCAAAGCCGCACGCTGCTGATAGCGGCGCTGAATGGGAGCAGCGAACGGGCGCTCGGCGGGATTCGCCGAACACCTCGATGAACTTGCCGCCAGCACTCAGGCGGGGCTGTGGCTTACCGACGTCGAACTCTCCAACGGAGGCGGCAACGTGCGCCTCGTTGGCATGACCACCGATCCGGTGCTGGTGCCGCGGTTCCTGAAAAGCCTGGGCGGCGGTGCGCAATTCGTCGGGCATCGATTCGACACGTTCGAACTCGCGGCGGGTGACACCGGCGCGCTGCAATTCACGATCACCGGACCAGATCCGGACCTGCCATGAATCGGAAGCTGACCGCCGTCGCGTCGCGATTCGACGCGCTTACATTACGCGAGCGCGTTCTGGTTGCGTTGTCGGTCGTCGCGATCCTCTGGCTCGCTTGGGACTGGACGCTGCACCAGACGTTGAACCGAAGATTGGCGGCCGACCACGGCGACGTGGCCTCGTTGCGGGAGCGGATCGTCAGCGAAGTCGCCGTGGCGGACCAGCTGCAGCGCGCGCTCGCCGACGATCCGAACAAACGCCTCGCGTCCGAGCAACACGAGCTGAACGTTCAGATCACCGCGCTCGATTCGCGCCTCGATTCACTCGTTGGCGGGTTCGTTGCACCGTCGATGATGCCGGTATTGCTCGAAGACGTGGTGGCGCATCATCACGGCGTAACTCTGCAGCGCGTTGCGAACAAACCCGTAGAACCCGTGCGCGTCAAGGCTGACGGTGATGCCGTCCCCGGACTCTACCGCCACGCCATGCGCGTCGAATTGCGCGGCAGCTACTTCGCGGTGCGCGACTATCTCAAGGAGCTCGAGGCTGCGCCGTGGCGATTCTCGTGGCGCAGCTTGAACTATCACGTCGAGCAGTTTCCGGACGCGGTAGTCGTGCTGGAGGTCGAGACCATGAGTCGCGAAAAGACGTGGCTGGGAGTATGAACGTGCGCGCGATCGTGTCATTGCTCACCGCGTTGTCGTTGCCCGCAGTGGCCGGCGAATTGTCGGACCCGACGCGGCCGCCAGCCAATTGGCAGGCCAAGCCTTCCGAAGCGTCCACAACGGTGAACCAGCGGACCGGCCCCCGGTTGACGTCGATCCTCGTGAGCCCGTCGCGACGGGTTGCGGTGATCGACGGAGTTTCCTTGCGCGAAGGTCAGAGCGCCAACGGACTAACGGTGGTGCACATCGGAAAGACCTGGGTGGATGCGCGCGTGAGCGACAGCTCGCTGCGACTGTCGTTGAGTGATGCGAACGTAACCAAGGAACCGCGATGACGACCATTCGTTTCAGGCGCGTATTGCTGCTCGGCTGCGTTGCCATCGCTGGATGTCAGGAATTGAGCCCGTTGCAGCCCCGCGCGGCCTTGGATACCGAGAGCGCGAATGAAGCGCAGGCAGCGCTCGAATCCGGCATCGAGCGCAATCGCCAGGTGCAGACGCAACCGACCGATACACCGAAGGAAATTCCGAAGGACGTGATGGACCAGCTGATGCCGCCGCTTCCGGGCGCGGCACCTGCAACGGAGCCAGGTGAAGAACGCTTCGATCTCGCGGTCGACAAGGTGAAGGCTTCGGATTTCTTTCGATCGCTGGTGTCCGGCACCCACTACAACATGGTCGTGCATCCCGACGTGAAGGGAGAGGTGTCGCTCGACCTGAAGGACGTCACCGTCGCCGAAGTCATGGACATCATGCGCAACGTGTACGGCTACGACTATCAGCGCTCCGGACGCCTGTATCAGGTTTTCCCGGACGCGATGCGCACGGAGATCATGCACATCGACTATCTGAACGTGGGACGTAAGGGGCAGTCGGAGATGCAGGTCAGCGCCAGCACGATCACGGACCAGAACAACAGCGGAAACACGAACGGACAATACACGAACCAGTACGGCGGTTATGTGCAGACCGGCGCCGGTAACAACAGCGCCACCAACACCGTGGGTACGACGGTGAACACCGACAGCGATGCAAACTTCTGGCAGGAACTGGCGAAAACGCTCACCTCGATCATCGGTGACGTTCCGGGTAGCGGCGTGGTCGTGACGCCGCAGGTCGGCATCGTGGTCGTGCGAGCAATGCCGAACGCACTGCAGGCGGTGCGCACGTATCTCGATCGGGCGCAGTTGATGTTGCGGCGGCAGGTGATTCTCGAAGCGAAGGTCATCGAGGTGACGCTGAAGTCAGGCTTCGAAGCGGGCATTCAGTGGAACACTTTCGGGAAGGATTCCGGCGGATCGTTCAAACCGATCATCGATGCCAACGGCAACGTGATCGCCGCAGGCAGCGACAACGACATCGCCGGCCAGTTCGATTTCAATCAGGCGAAGCAGTTCTTCAATCCGCTCGAATCCAAATTCAATCTGTTCCTGTCGTACGAGGACTTCGATGCCGTGATCAGCCTGCTCGAGACGCAGGGGGCTGTGCAGGTGCTGTCCAGTCCGCGCATTTCGACCGTGAACAATCAGAAGGCCGTCATCAAGGTGGGTAGCGACGAGTACTTCGTGACCAACATCTCTACGACGACGGTGACGGCGGGCAGCGCGATCAACACGAACGATTCGCCGCAGCTCACGCCGTTCTTCTCGGGCATTGCGCTCGATGTGACGCCCGAGATCAGCGCTGAAGGCGAGGTGATTCTGCACGTTCATCCGACCGTCAGTGAGGTGAGCCAGCAGAACAAGATCATAGCGGGGCAGAGCGTACCGCTCGCGGCGAGCACCATTCGCGAATCCGACAGCATCGTGCGCGCACAAAGCGGCCAGATCATCGTGATCGGCGGCTTGATGCAGACCACCAGCGGCGATTCCGATTCCGGCGTGCCGTGGCTGTCGCACCTGCCGGTGCTCGGCTATGCGTTCAAACAGAAGCAGCAGTCGAGCGTGAAGAGCGAACTGGTGATCCTGCTGCGCCCCATAGTTTCCGATGATCAGTCGCAGATCGACGCAATGAACGAGAGCCTCGCGCGCGTGAAGACTCTGAAGACCCAATTGGATCCGCGCGTGGCGCAATGAGGTGACGAGATGAGCAACCTGCCGGTGAATTCGTTGATCGCCCTGCCGGAACGGCACGGTGGTGCGGCGCGCCTCTCGGTGTTCTTCGCGTTGTGGACGCTGGCGCTACTGGTGATGCACGACGTGCGCGTGAATGCCGCGCCGATTTACGAGAACTCGCCGACCGCCGACGCCGGATGGCTGATGACGCCTGCACCGGCACCGCAGATCGATGCAACCTCGATGTGGGATGCGATGTCGCAGCAGAGCGACGTTATGAGTGGACGCTGGAACGGCGTGGCGCACGCGCAAATGCACAGCAAGGTAGTCGTGCCAGCCTCGCGCACGGCCAGCGCACACACCGAATTGCGCATGCGCGAGCCGGTTGCCGCGAAAAAGGAAAGTACGGCGATCGTGAAAACGTCCAGCGATCTCGCGGACGCGGAGCGGCAGGTCGCGCGACGGATCGCCGCGCGCGATTTCGGCGGCGCGATCGAATTGATACGAGAAGGTTCGCGTCGAGAATCCGCACGCTGCTTTGCAGCTGCGCGTACTGGATGCGCACGTCGCCATCGGGCAGGGCGAATACGAGCGCGCGTACGTGACGCTCCTCGACGACTTGCCGGACATTCACGTTTCGACCAAGCAACACGATCTGCTCGCGGCCGTCATGGTGCGCACTTCGCGCTATGCGGAGGCGGCCGCGATTTACCGCGCACTGCTGACGTTGGATTCGAGCAACACGCGCTGGTGGGCGGGTTACGCGGTCACCCAGGAGAAACTCGGCCGACACAGCGAGTTGATCGGAGCGTACCGCACCTTGAGGACGCTGGCGCCGCCGGGCACGTCTCTCGCCGTGTGGGCAGATCAGCGGCTACAACGGGTCGGCTGAGGCGCGACGCGTGATCCCACGAAGAACCAAGGTTCGCATCGGTGACATGCTCGTCAGCGGCGGCGAGATCACCGAAGAGCAGCTGCAGGCCGCGCTGGCGGAACAACGAATATCCGGGCGCAAACTCGGGCGCATTCTGGTCGATAAAGGATTCATCGACGAAGACCGTTTTCTGGGTTTCCTCTCCGAACAGTTCGGTATTCCGTTCATCGACCTCAAGCACGTGAACTTCGAGCCCGCGCTGGTCGGGCGGCTGCCGGAGACGTACGCGCGCCGTTACCGCGCGATCGTGCTCGAGGAACGAAACGGCGAATTGCTGCTCGGCATGGCGGACCCGATGGACGTGTTCGCCTACGACGAGCTCGCACGGCAATTGAAGCAACCCGTCGCGCTCGCAGTAGTACGCGAAAGCGAGCTGCTGTCGATGCTCGACCTCGCGTATCGCCGCACCGGCGACATCGTCAACATCGCCGGCGAACTCGAGGGCGAACTGTCGGACGATCAGTTCTCGCTCTCGGCAATCGGCGCATCCGAAGAGGGCGCGTCGAGCCCCGTTGCGCGACTGCTGCAGTCGATCATGGAAGACGCCGTACAGGTTCGCGCGTCCGACGTGCACATCGAACCGGACGAACTCGTGCTGCGGATCCGCCAACGCGTCGACGGCGTTCTGCAGGAAACCACGATCAAGGAAACGCGCATTGCAGCCGCGCTCGTATCGCGCCTCAAGTTGATCGCGGGACTCGATATTTCCGAGAAGCGTTTACCGCAGGACGGTCGCTTCGAGACGCGCGTGAAAGGCCGTGACATAGACGTGCGGTTGTCGACCATGCCGGTGCAGCACGGCGAGTCGGTGGTGATGCGCCTGCTCGACCAGAGCGGCGGCATCGCGCGGCTCGAAGCCATCGGTTTGCCCGAGAGCATCATGGCGCGTATGCGTTTTCTCATCGCACGTCCCAACGGACTCATTCTGGTGACCGGTCCGACCGGAAGCGGCAAGACCACGACGCTGTACGGCGCGCTGAACGAGCTGAACATGCCGGGTAAGAAAATCATCACCGTCGAAGACCCGGTCGAATATCAGCTCGAGCGGGTCAACCAGGTGCAGGTGATGCCGAAAATCGGCCTGACGTTCGCAACGGTGCTGCGCGCGGCGTTGCGGCAGGATCCTGACATCCTGCTTGTGGGCGAAATTCGCGATCGCGAGACCGCCGAGATCGCGTTGCGCGCGTCGATGACCGGCCATCTCGTGTTGTCGACGCTGCACACGAACGATGCGATCAGCAGCGCGACGCGCCTGCTGGATATCGGTATCGAGGGCTATCTTGCCGCCGCGTCGCTGCGAGGCATTCTCGCGCAGCGGCTCGTGCGCAAGATCTGCGAGAAGTGCCGCGAGGCTGCGACCCCGGACGATCAGCAATACGCGTGGCTCAACGCGCTCGTCGGGAAGGATCGTGCGCACGCGCTGACGTTCTTTCAGGGTCGCGGCTGCAGTCGCTGCAACCGTACCGGATTCTACGGCCGCACCGGCGTATTCGAACTGCTCGAACTGGACGAAGAACTCGCGAATACCCTGCGCAGCGGCGACAGCGAGGCGTTCGGTCGCGAAGCGCGCCGGCAGCGCGGCTTCAGATCGTTGGTGCTGAATGCCTTGGATCTCGCGGTAAATGGCGATACCGCGCTGTCGGAAGTGCTCGCGCTGTCCGGTCAGGTCGACGATCTGAAGATCGGCGAAGTGGATCCGCTGTTGCCGGACCTGCTGGCGATGAATACGGCGCGCGGACACGCTGCGTCGAACCCGGCGAGCCACTGAGCGTCGTGACGCGCTTCAGCTACCACGCGCGCGATGCCAACGGTCGTTCGCTTCACGGAAACGTCGAAGCGACGAATGCGTCGGCGGTAGCGGCGCAACTGAGTGAAATCGGCGCGATCCCGTTGACCATCGCGCCGACAGAAGCGGAAGCGAGCGCAGCGTTTTCGATGCCGTGGTTCAAGACCACGGTCAACCTCGACGAGCTGATCATCTTCAGTCATCAGATGTCGACGCTGGCGAGAGCCGGTATCTCGATCGTGAGGGCGGTGCGTGGCCTCTCCGAATCGGCACGCAATCCAAGGCTCGCCACCGTGCTGGAGGATGTGGCCGCAGATCTCGAAGGCGGCGTCGATTTTGCGACCAGCCTGAAGCGACACGCCGACGTCTTCTCCGATCTGTACACCGCGGTAATCCACGTTGGAGAGAACACCGGCCGGCTCGATGAAGCGTTCAAGCGGATCGCGCAGTATCTGGAACTCGAGCGCGAGACGATCAAGCGGCTCAAATCGGCGACGCGGTATCCGTCGTTCGTGCTGATCGCGATCGGCGTCGCGATCGCGATTCTCAATGTGTTCGTGATTCCGGCCTTCGCCAACGTGTTCGCCAAATTCAATGCGCAGTTGCCATGGCAGACGCAGGTGATCCTGGCGATTTCGCAGTTCTTCGTGGCGTTCTGGCCGTACCTGCTGGTGGGCTGTGCCGGCGCCGCGTACGCGATCAGACGCTGGGTGGAGACTGACGACGGCCGGCACGCGTGGGATCGTTGGAAGCTGCGGTTGCCGATAGTCGGGCCGATTTTCGAGCGCATCAACCTGGCGCGTTTCTGCCAGACGTTCGCGATGGTGATGAAAGCCGGTTTGCCCGTTACGCAGGGTCTCACGGTCGTCGCGGGTGCCATCGGCAACGAATACATGTCGCGGCTCGTGCTCGGTATGCGCGCCGGCATCGAGCGCGGCGAGAGCATCACCAAGACCGCAGGCGCCAGCGGGATGTTCACTCCGGTGGTGATGCAGATGCTCGCCGTCGGCGAAGAAACCGGTTCGATCGACGAGCTGCTCGCGCAATCCGCCGGGTTCTACGAACAGGAAGTGGATTACTCGCTGAAGACGCTCACCGACGCCATCGAACCGATTCTGATCGTCGCGATCGGCGCAATGGTGCTGGTGTTGGCGCTGGGCGTGTTCCTGCCGTTGTGGGACCTGTCGAGCGTCGCGCACCGCTAGTTCCGTCCTTCGTGACACGTTGCGGAGTTCGCGCTTGCACGCCGAATCCGCGTCTGCTTCGATGCGCGCTCATTCCATATCGGAGCATGCGATGAAAGTCGGTTTGATTCCCGTGAACATCGGCGTTGCGAACGCCGAGCAGATGGTGGGCATGTCCCAGGTCGCCGAATCGGTGGGCGTCGAGTCGGTATGGACGTTCGAGCACGTGATCGTGCCGGTGGATTACAAGTCGAAGTATCCATACAGCCCCAACGGCAAGATGGGTGCGGCGCCGGAGACGAACTTCATCGATCCGCTGATCGCGCTCGCGGTGGTGGCGGCGCAGACGAAGACGATCCGCCTCGGCACCGGCGTCAACATTCTGTCGCAGACCAATCCGCTGTTGATGGCGAAGCAGGTGGCCAGCCTCGATCTGGTGTCGAACGGGCGCTTCATGCTCGGCGTCGGCATCGGCTGGTTGCAGGAAGAATTCGTCGCGATGGGAACGCCGTTCGAACGCCGCGGCGCACGCTTCGACGACTATGTCGTGGCAATGAAGAAGATATGGTCCGGCGAGGTGGTGGAACACGACAGCGAGTTCCTCAACTGGCATGGCTTCAAGAGTTATCCGTTGCCGGTGCAGCGGCCGCACGTGCCGGTGATCATCGGCGGCGCGAAGGGCAAGATTTACGAACGGATCGCAACCGTCGGTGACGGCTGGTTCGCTCCGGCCGGCGATCCCACTGAATTGTCGAAGTCGCTGGACGAACTGAAAGCGGTCTGCAAACGGCTCGGACGCAACTATTCGGAGATCGAAATCACCGCGATGTGGCAACCGCAGACCGGGCTCGACACCATTCGCAAGCTGCGCGACATCGGCGTTGCTCGCGTGGTGACGTTCGCGATGGCGGCAGGCGATCCGACCGACGCCATCAAACGCTTAGGCGACGAAGTGATCGCCAAACTGTAGCGATCGGGTTCGCGGTTCAACGCGACCGCGGACTTCCCAATGGTCCGAAGTTCGATGGCGCGCCGCTGCATACGCGGCGCGCCGTGCAGACTTGCAAATCCCTACTACGCTTCATGCATGGCATCGATTCATTCGAGGAGAAAGTCCATGCATCGGACGAGTTCCGGCTTCACGATCATCGAATTGGTGGTGGTCATCATTCTGTTGGGCATCCTGGCCGCAACCGCGCTGCCGCGATTCATGAACGTGGACACCGAGGCGCATGCAGCAGTCGTCGACGGCGTTCATGGTGGAATGCAAACGGGCATTTCGCTTTATCACGCGGAATGGGTGGCGAAACAACAGCCGAACCCGAACACGCAGATCGCCGACTTCAACAATCTGCGCACGAATGCCAACGGATTTCCGTACGGAACGGCGAATCGCACAGCCACCGGCAGCAACGTCACGACCTCCGCCGATTGCGCAGCGATATTCAGTGGCGTGCTGCAGGCGGGTGCGCCCACTGTCAGCAGCGTGGCGGCGGCGGCGAACGTGATCAACAGCGCCACTGACTTCACGGCAGTCGTGAACGGCGTCAACTGCAACTACTACTACACCGGCCAGTACAATACCGCCGGAAAAACCGTCCCGTTGTTGCAGTACACGTCGACCACCGGCTTGATGACCGCGACGACGGCGACCTTGTAATCGTTCGAAGCACCTGCGTGGTGGTTCGATGCGCCGCGCACGCAGTCTCGGTTCGATGGGCGACGATAGCGTCGGCGGATTCACCGTCGTGGAGCTCATCGCCGTTCTGCTGTTGATGGGCATCCTGGCCGCGACTGCGACGAGCCGAATGGTCGGCAGCAACGCCTATGCTCCGGCGTTCGTTGCTCAACAACTGATTGCCATCGGCAGACTCGCACAACAGACGGCTCTGTCGCGTCAGGACGCCGTCGTCAGCCTCGACGTGGACCAGAACGCGGGCGATTGGCGCTTCCGGGTGCTGGTCGACGACGGAGCATCGGTGGTTACCGCACACGAAGAGCGCGCCGATCTGGCCAACACCACTCTGACGGTTTCGAATGGCGCCTTGAATGTACCGTTGGGACCGACGACGTCGCTGCACCTGGTGTTCGATGGCGTCGGCGGGCTCTCCGCCGGAGCCGCTGCCGCGACAGTTTTGAACGCGGCTACCGGCGTGAATCTGACTGCGAGCGGCGATTCCACGTCCAGCGTCTGCATTGGATCCACCGGGCATGCATACCGTGGCACTTGCAGCTGACGCTACAGGGCCGGGCGATCGCACGGCAACTCGGATTCACCCTGATCGAACTGGTCGTGACGATGCTGATCCTCAGCATCGCCGCGCTCGGAGTGATGTATTCATTGAGCCTCGGACTGCGCCATCAGTCCGATGCGACGTGGCAACCGAAGGCGGTTGCGCTCGCGGAATCGTACATGGAAGAGATCCTCGGGCGACGCTACGACGAGCAATCGCCGTCGGGCGGCGTTCCGCCATGCTCCACGACCACGACCGCGTGTTCGTCCGCGGGCGCGTTCAACGACGGAGAAACGCGCGCGCAGTTCGATGACGTGGATGACTACGATGGACTGGTCGAACAACCGCCCCGCGACGTCGACGGCAATCCACGCTCCGATTACGACAGCTATCGGGTCGCGGTGTCGGTGACGTACGCGACGCCGGCGCAGGTTGCGCAGCTTGGCCTCGACGCGCCGACCGACGCAAAGCTCGTAACGGTCACCGTTTCGACGCCGGAAAGTGGCGCGATGTCGTTCAGCGCGCTGCGAGGCAACTTCTGATGGCGCGCATGCAGCAGGGATTCACGCTGATCGAGCTCGTGGTGGTGATCACCGTGATGGGCATTCTGTCGATCGGCGCGGTGTCGTTCATCACCGATGCGAGCGATGGATACGCGAACACGGTGCGCCGCACCGAACTCGGCAGCACCTTGCGCCTGGCGGCCGAGCGGGTCACTCGCGAGCTCCGCAACGCGCTGCCGAACAGCGCGCGGGTGTCTGGCAACTGCCTCGAGTTCATTCCGGTCGAGGGGGGCTCCACGTATCTGAATCTGCCGGTCGCTATCGCGAGCAACACGTTCGACGTCGCGGCGCCGATCGACGCTGCGATGGCCGGTGCACGGATCGCGGTGTTCCCCGACAGCGCGCCGGCGGTTTATTCGTTGACCGATCCCGGAGCAATCTCTCCAGCGGCAGCGTTCGGCGCGCCGGACGCGAGCAACGTCGTGCGCGTGACGTTGGGATCGTCGCATCGCTTTCCGGTCGAGTCGCCGGAACGGCGGTTCTACATGGTGCGCCAGCCGGTCTCGTACTGCGTCGATCAGAATCGGTTGTGGCGCTATCAGAACTACGGGTACGCCGCGACGCAGCCGACCGCCGCGACCTTGCCAACGAGCATGCCCGGGCGCGGGCTGATCGGTGAGGGCGTCAATGCGGCGTTCCCTCCATTCACCGTTGCCAGTGCGACGCTGACGCGAAACGCGGAGGTGTCGGTCGACCTCGAGTTCGTCGACGGCGCCGATGCGCTGCAGATCCACCACGTCGTGCAGCTTCGCAATGTTCCCTGATCGCCAGCGCGGCATCGGCTTGATCGCGGCGATCTTCCTGATCGTGGTGGTCGCAAGCCTGGCTGTCGGCGTTGCGAGCCTCGTTCGCTCCGGCGCGGCCGGCTACGTGCAGGACGTGCTCGCGTACAAGGCATTCCTCGCGGCCGATAGCGGCGCGCAACTGTCGCTGAACCGCGTCTTCGCACCGGAAGGCGCGCCGAGTTGCGGCAGTCGCGTGTTTCCGTTCAGCGAACCCGGCCTGGAAGGCTGCGAGGCGACTGTGTCGTGCAGCGCCGTCTCGGTCAGCGGCGTGATGCGCTACGACCTGGAGAGCCGCGGCAGGTGTACGACCGGCACCGAAGTCGCCGAGCGGCGCATTGCAGTCAGGGCCAGCGCACCATAGTCAGCTCGTCGGATCAGAGTTCGCGCCAGAAGATGATGCGGTCGTCGCCGCGATAGCGTCCGAAGCGCGCGTTGCCGGTGGGATTCGCAGCGCCGGCGCCGGACCAGTCGAACTCGAGGTACGCGGGCACATCGACGGTGACGTCGACCGCTCCGTCGTTGCCGATACCGGGCGCGGACAGCAGCAACGGCGCGGCGACTGTCGATTCGCCGGACACCAGAGCCGTGGCTGTGGCAGGCGTGGTGACCGCGGTTTCACCGGCCGAAAGATTGCCGCTATATCCCGACAACGATGCTTGTGAAGCGGCGTAGGTGGTGCACGCGTCGAGCGAGTTGCGCGCGAACAACGAGCCGTCGAAGTACTGCGCTTCGAGCGACACACCGAGATCGAGCGACTCCGGACCGAACGCCGGCTTCACCATGAACCGGCCGTAGCGCACTTTCGTCGGCGATCCGATCTTCGCGGCGTCGCAGTTGGTGGCCGCCGCGCAGTCGCCGGCGGTCGCGGCGTTCATGTTCGCTGCGGACAACGCTGTGTCGTGCAATGGGTCGGTGATGCGGATGCCGACGTCGAGGGCATCATATGGACCGTCTGGCGCGGCGTTGCGTCGGAATGCAGTCGTGCTCGAGTCGAACGCCGCCACTCCGAGCGTCCATGGCACGACGATGTTACCGAGCCGCGCGCCGAGATCGACGCCGGCATCGCCATTCTCGGCCGCGGCGCTGAGCGTTGCCACGGCGTTCGCGCCCAGCAGGGTTGCATCGTAGTTCTGCGTTGTGCCGCCGCCCGCTTCGCGCGCCTCGAATCGATAGTGGACGCCGAGCCTCGCATCATCCATGTAAGTGAAGCTGGCGCACGCGGGCAATACGCTGCTGCCCGCGACGAGCGCGAAGCTCGCCGGAGGGAAACGACCGACGTTACCGCTCGGCGTCGAGGTAACCGTTCCGCCGCCGAGATAGTCGCCGTCCGCGACGGAAGCGACGATGCGGATGATCCCTGCTTCGTCGAACGATGCCGAGTCGTTGCGGAAGCGACCCTTGGTCGTCGTTGGAGCGAACGCAGTCGCGCCGCCTAGCGTACCGGCGCCGCCGCTGCCATTGCGACCGCCCGCGGGCACGACCAGCGCGGTGCTGGCGATGCGAATGCCTTCGGCTGGTGTTTCGGTTCCGTAGCTCGGCGTAAGACTGCCTTCCGCATCCAACGCGTCCACTTCAACGCGGAACGGCGCGCCGGCAGCGACGAATGCGGGTCCGATGGGGGTCGATGCGGCGGGGTTCGACACACCCGCGAGCGTTTCGACACGCGCGATCGCGAGATTGGCCGGCTTCACGACGAACGCGTTCGTCGCGCCGCGTATCTCGGCCGGCAGTCCGTTTGGATCCTTCAGCTGCAGCCTGATCGAACCGACGTCTTTGTACTTTGCCGAAACCTGCGCCTGGCCGAGATTGAACGTCACGTTCTGCGTCACGGCCGCGGCTTCGTTCGAGCCTACGGTCGCGCCGTTCACCGACGCGTTCATGACGCCCGGAGTGGGGTTCAGATGATCATTCCAGAAAGACAGCGGGTGCGGTCCGGTGTACGTCTCGATCACGCCGCATTGCGGATCCGTTGGGGTCTGGCCGAATGCCGTGAGGAAGACCGGGAACGTGGCACCGGCGGTTTGCGTCGCAACCGGTGAGTTGATTGAGGCGGGCGGCGGATTGCTCAACGCACCGCCGGTCACCGTGAACCCGTTCGGGCTGAATGCGAGAAGGCCCTCGGCTTCGTCGTCGTGGATGGTCGGGTCGTCGGTCTGGACCACGTCGACGTCGATTGGTGAAGGACCTGCAGGATAGTAGATACCGAAGACGGCCTGGCCGCCGTCGGAAGGCACGAACTGATAGCTCGCGACGCCGTCGTCCGGAGTGGCTTCAACCAGCGTTCCGTGACCCGAGAGCAGACTCCACGTGCCGCGCCCGGATTGAGTCGTCAGCGTGACGGCACCCGAATACGTGCCGACCAGGCCGTTGAGGCCGTCGAGAGCGTAGGCAGTGACCGGTTCGACCCGGCAGTTGATGCCGTGTCCGCTGTGAGAGAGGAGAAAATGCGACGCGCCGAGCGAAGGGCAGGTGGCGCGCGTCTCCGCCATCACGGCCAGCACGTCGGCTGCAGTGAGCGTGCGAGGGTAGATGCGAAACTCGTCGATCGTGCCGTCTGCGGATGTCGGCGATCCGGTCAGTCCATTGGATGCGGCGCTGCGGTTGTCGCCGATGTACAGCGTGCTCAACGATGCGTTGAACTGTCCACTGGTAGTGCCGGTTGCGGTCGCGACGAGCGCGCCGTCCAGATAGACATTGATGACCGTTGCATTCGTTCCCGCGAGGAGCCGCCACGTCACCGCAATGTGTTTCCAGGTATTCGCGGCGACGCTGTTGTTGGAGGTTTCCGCGGCCACTGTGACTGGTGTGGATGCGTTGTCGGTGATCTCGAACCGCAACCGGCGTTGCTGCGCTTGCCGAGATAGAACAGCTTGCCGGCCTGTGTCGTTGCGTCGAACAGATAGTTCGCCGAACCGTTCCAGCTGCTGCGGGCGCGCCACCAGAACGTGACGGATCCGAACGCGCCTACCGCGCTCGGTGTTACGCCGGAATCGACCGCGTCGATCTGCGTGTTGCCGCCGTTGTCGGGCACGTCCATCGCCCGGCAGACCTTGCCGGCAGCGATCGTCTGCACGACGGTGTCTTGAGGGGCGATGCGATGCGCGATCCATTGCGACCGTTGCCGCTCGAATCGGCGACCTCCCCTGGCGTGCCGTTCCAGGCGCCTTCGTCCATTCGGTATTCGGCATACGGGCGCGCGAGCGTGAAGCGGTACGCCGTTCCGTTGGCCGGCAAGCCGGTGCCGACCAGGGCGAAGTCCGACGAGTCTATCTGCCAGCCGATCTGCGCCGGCCCCATCGCGGTGCCGGTGGGCTCGGTCGTATCGTCGGAAGTGCCGTAGACGAAGTAGAAGTCGCCACTTTCATGCAGCTGAATCTGCAGGTTGTACGACGTGCCGCCGCCGCGGTTGTCTGCTCCGCCTTCCTGCCATGCCGACACATTGTTCCAGGTAACGACAAAGATCCGGTTCGGCGCCGTGCCTATGGTCGCGTACGTAATCGTTCCGGCGGCGTTCTCATCGAGGTCGGCGCCATAGATCTGCAATGCGTTGTTTAGATTCGCGCTCGGCAGCGGGTTGGGATATGTGCGCGGGACGCCTGTCGCCGCGGTGCCAAAGCTGCAATAGGTGTTGTTGAACAACAGGCGACCGTTCGTGTTGACGCGCACCTGCGTATAACTGGTTGCACCGAGGCGGAAAGGGAAGCCGAGATCGAGCGGCGCGGAGAGGCTGTCGTCGCCGACGTTATCGGGGCATCCAAGGCCGGAAGCCCAGGCCGAAATCGCGGTGTGGCCGGCAGACGCAATCCAGTTCGATGGGACGGTGGAAACGTCATACGTCGATGCGCATACCGGCGCCGTCGCCAGCGCGAGCGAAAACATCAGCGCAATGATCGGCCAGGAGCGTGCGCCCATTCATGAAGGCTAGGTGCTCCTCGCGATATTGCCAGCGCCGGCTATTCGCCGGCGGACTTCATGTCCAGTTCCTTCATCTTGCGCGTCAGCGTATTGCGACCCCAGCCGAGCAGTACGGAGGCGTCGCGTCGCCGTCCGCCGCTACGCGCAAGCGCGCATTCGATGACGATCCGCTCGAAGCGCGGGATTGCCGTGTCGAGCAGCGGAACACCGGTGCCCGGTTGGATGCGCGAGAGTTCTTCGTGCGCCCAACGAGCCAACGCTGTCTCCCAGTCGCTCGTCGATGTGCCGGCGCTTTCGATGGCCCGCAGTTCGGGCGGTAGGTCCTCGACGTAAACTTCTCGGCCCGACGCCATCACCGTCAGCCAACGGCACGTGTTCTCCAACTGCCTGACGTTACCGGGCCACGGCAATCCGGCGAGGTACTGCTCCGTTTCGGGTCGCAGCACTTTCGTCTCGCCGCCGAGTTCCGCGGCGGCGGCTTTGAGGAAGTGCCGTGCGAGCAGCGGAATGTCTTCGCGACGTTCCGACAGGCGCGGCAGATGGATGCGGATGACGTTGAGCCTGTGATAGAGGTCTTCGCGGAACGAGCCTTGTTCGACGAGGCGCTCCAGGTTCTGGTGCGTCGCCGCGATGATGCGTACGTCGACGCGCACCGGCGAGTGTCCGCCGACCCGATAGAACTCTCCGTCGGCGAGTACGCGCAGCAGACGCGTTTGCGTATCGGGTGGCATGTCGCCGATCTCGTCGAGGAACAACGTGCCGCCGTCGGCCTGTTCGAATCGTCCGACGCGTTGCTGCGCAGCGCCGGTGAACGCACCTTTCTCGTGCCCGAACAGTTCCGCTTCGACGAGATCCTTCGGAATGGCGGCCATGTTCAATGCGATGAACGTCGTTGCGGCGCGCGGACTGTGGCGGTGCAATGCGCGCGCGACGAGCTCCTTGCCGCTTCCCGATTCACCGTTGATCAGAACGGTGACGTTCGAGTGAGACAAGCGACCTATGGCGCGAAACACCTCCTGCATTGCAGGTGCTTGTCCGATGATCTCGGTGGGCCCCACTTCCTCCGGAATCTGTTCGGACTTCTGTTCGCGCGCGTGTGTAACGGCGCGGCGCACCATCGCCATCGCGTCGTCGACGTCGAATGGTTTCGGCAGATAGTCGAACGCGCCGGATTGATACGAACTCACCGCGCTTTCGAGGTCCGAGTGCGCCGTCATGATGATGACCGGCAGCTTCGGCAGATCGTGATGCACGCGTTCGAGCAACGCGATGCCGTCGATGCCCGGCATGCGAATGTCGCTGATGATCACGTCCGGTTGCTCGCGCGAAAGCCGCTGCAGCATCGCGTCGCCGTTGTCGAACGTCATCGTCGTCATTCCGGCTTGTTCGAGCGCGCGCTCGAGCACCCATCGAATCGAACGGTCGTCGTCGATGACCCATACGTTGCTAGTACTACTTGCCATGCGGCTGCTCCAAAGGCACATAGATGCTGAAGGTGGTCGAGCCCGGTTTCGTTTCACACTCGATCAGGCCGCCGTGTTGACTCACGATGCTCTGCGCGATCGACAGCCCCAGACCGGAACCGTCAGCGCGTCCGCTGATCATGGGGTAGTACATGCGGTCGAACAGATCGGGTGGAATGCCAGGCCCGTTGTCGGCGATGTCGACGCGCAAGACCTGGCGGTGACGCGTCGTGCCGATGGTGAACTGACGAATGATCCGGCTCGTCAGGCGAATCAGGGGCGATGGCGTCTTCTCCAACGCCTGCTGCGCGTTGCGCACGATGTTCAGCAGCGCCTGAATCAACTGCTCGAGATCTGCTTCGACCTCCGGCAGGCTCGGATCGTAGTCGCGAATGAAACGGATCTGTCCTGGCGCTTCCGCCTGCAACAGCTGCACCACGCGCTCGAGTGCCTGATGAACGTTGACCGGAACGAGGCGCGGCAGTTGGCTCGGTCCGAGCATCCGATCGACGAGATTTCGGAGTCGGTCTGCTTCTTCGATGATGATGCGCGTGTAGTCGCGTTGACGTTCCGTTTCGAGTTCGCGTTGCAACAGCTGCGCCGCGCCGCGGATGCCCCCGAGCGGATTCTTGATTTCATGTGCGAGCCCGCGAACGAGCTTGCGCGTGGTGGCTTGCACCGAAACGTGGTGATCGTCGCGGTTGATGCGCAGCAATCGGTCGAGCGGCTGGATTTCGATCAGCAGCTCGGGCGGGTTGCGGTCCAGCATCGGCGTGACGGTGTAGTCGACCGACACCGTCGTGCCGGAGTTGATCCGCGCAGTCGCGCCGCGCTTCGTAAATGCCTGCCCGCCGCTGAGCGCTTCCTTGAAGGTGGCGGGCGGTGTTGCCGGATCGCTGAACACACGCACCAGTGGCTCGCCGAGCAGGCGGTGTCCGCTCGCCTCGATCAGCGCTTCGGCGGCCTGATTGAGATAGAGGATCTCGAGATCGGCCGACACCGCGATGACCGCGGTGGTCTGTTGATCGAGGATGTAGTCGGGCGAACGCATGCGACGGTGAAAAGCTCCGTATTGGTGCAAAGAACAAGCTGAGCGCGCGACAGGTCGTCTCTCGTCACAAGTGTTTGCAATTATCGAACCAACGCCAGAATGGAGGGCGACGCTGCGCAGTAATCGCTCACAATGCCGTAGGACACACCGACAGCGTGCCCGCGTCTGGCCCACGCAGGACTGCAGGCGGACGCGGTCGCACTAAATTAGTGCGATGAGAGGTGCGGGGTCAAACGAAGTCGAGCGGCGGTCGACTCAGTGTGGGGTCGGTACGTGATCCTGAGGCCCCAGCGCAACGCGCATGAGGTTGAACGTGGCCGGATTGCTCTCGATGACGACGTTACCCTGCCGATCGACGACGCGGCCGGCGACCGTGTGGGTGCCGCGGTCGACGTTCGACAGCTCGAACACGCCGTTGACTGCCTCGACTTCGGTGCCGACGCCGTCGAGCACCAACAGCAGGCGGTGGTCTGCACGCAGCTGCGGTGCGATGACAACCTGAATCTGCACGTCGCCGGAATTGTCGCGAATGGTCTCGTCTTCGGCCGGAGAAACGACCTCGAGTTGCGCGTAGTAGCCCACGTCTCCCGATGTCTGGGACGCGTCGCTCGGTTGTGCGGTCGGCGCCGCTGGCGGCTCGTAGGAATTGATCGGCTCGACGGTAACGGCTTTCGGCGGCGGCTGTCCGGAACGATCGACCGGAGCGATGTCGGTGAAGACGACATTGCCGTTCGCGTCCACGGTCTTGTAGATCTCGCCGAGCGCGGCGGGTGAGACGGTGGCAAGAACGAGGATCAGGGCCAGTCGGCGTTCCATGGGGAGCCTTCGCTTTGATTCAGGCGGGTAATATGCGGCGGCGTCGGGCATAAAAAAACCCCGAGTCGGTAAGGACTCGGGGTTTCGTGACGCGGTCGAGATCAGACGCTGCTTGTCAGACGCTGTAGTACAGCTCGAATTCCGCCGGATGGGTCGTCATGTTGATGTATGCGACGTCCTGACGCTTCAGTTCGATGTAGGAGTCGATCGTATCGTCGGTGAATACGCCGCCGGCCTTCAGGTAGTCGCGGTCCGCGCTCAGACAATCGAGCGCTTGTTCCAGTGACGACGCCACGGTCGGAACGCCCTCGAGCTCTTCGGGTTCCAGGTCGTAAAGGTCTTTGTCGAACGGATCGCCGGGGTGGAGCTTGTTTTTGATGCCGTCGAGGCCCGCCATCATCATCGCCGCGAACGCCAAGTACGGATTCGCCGTGCTGTCCGGGAACCGCACTTCGATTCGGTAAGCACGCGGATTCGCCGCCAGAATGTACGGAATGCGGATCGACGCAGAACGGTTACGCGCGGAGTAGGCAAGCAATACCGGCGCTTCGAAGCCGGGCACCAGGCGCTTGTACGAGTTGGTGCTGCAGTTCGTGAAGCCGTTCAGTGAACGCGCATGCTTGATGATGCCGCCGATGTAGTACAGCGCGGTTTCGGACAGACCCGCATACGCATCGCCGTGGAACAGATTCTTGCCGCCTTTCGCAATCGACTGGTGCACGTGCATGCCGCTGCCGTTGTCGCCGACGAGCGGTTTCGGCATGAACGTCGCGGTCTTGCCGTACGCATGCGCCACGTTGTGCACGACGTATTTGTAGATCTGCAGTTCGTCGGCCTTCTTCACGAGCGTGTTGAAGCGGACGCCGATTTCGTTCTGACACGCGGTCGCCACTTCGTGGTGGTGGACCTCGATCGGCAATCCCATCGCCGCCATCGTGCTGCACATGGCGTTGCGGATGTCGGCCGCCGAATCGATCGGCGGAACTGGAAAGTAGCCGCCTTTGATGCGGGGGCGGTGGCCCATGTTGCCGCTCTCGTAGGCTTCGTTCGATTCCCACGCCGCTTCTTCCGAGCCGATCGAATACGAGGCGCCCGACATCTGCACCTTCCAGCGTACGTCGTCGAATATGAAAAACTCCGCTTCCGGACCGAAATACGCGGTGTCGCCGATACCGCTCGATTTGAGATAGGCCTCGGCTGCTTTCGCGATCGACCGCGGGTCGCGGCCATACGGCTGCATGGTGCCCGGTTCGATGATGTCGCAACGCAGATTCAACGTGGTCTCGTCGCGGAACGGATCGATGACCGGCGTTTCGTCGTCTGGCAGCAGGATCATGTCGGACTCGTTGATGGCCTTCCATCCGGCGATCGAGGAACCGTCGAACATGAACCCTTCTTCGATATTGTCCTTGCCGACGGCACTCACCGGGAATGTCGTGTGCTGTTCCTTGCCGCGTGGATCGGTGAATCGCAAGTCGACCCACTTCACGTCGTTGTCTTTGATCATCTTCAGGGTGTTTTCGGACATGAATTACCGCTCCTTGATTCGGTGTGCTTTGAGAGCTGTTCTAAAAGGGAGTGCGCTGCCCGCCCCCAGCAGGCGACTGCCCCCGAAGGGGCGGGGTATCTTAGCGGTTTCCGGGAGCAATAGTCATGCCACGGAAACGGTCAACAATGGAGCACCCCAACGGGTGAGCGGACACTCACGTGCGCATCAAAACGGTGCGCTTTATTGCGGTTGCACCAGAATCGATCAGACACTTCACGACGGATCAATCAGCGCGGTGCACGCGCACACGGATCCATATTTCCCGTTCGTGCTGACGGGTCTCGATCACTTCGTGGCCGTGCACGCGACACCACGCCGGAATGTCGTGCAGCGCGCCGCGGTCGGTTGACAGGATCTCGAGTACGGCACCCGACGGCAACGTCTTCACCCGATCCTGCGTTCGAATCACCGGCATCGGACAGATGAGGCCGCGCGTGTCGAGCGCGACGATCCCGGAACCTTCGGCGCTAGACATGCCAGGCGTCCGGAATCTGGTGCGGCGCCATCGGCACCACCGACAGCGCTTCGACGACGCCGTTCGGATGATGCGCCGACACCGTTACTGTTTCGGCGTCGCGACCCTGACCATACCGGGCGGCGATGCGCGCCGCGAGTTCGATGTCGGCAAACGACGGACGACCGTCGATCAGCGTCAATGGACCTTCGTGACTGTCGATGCGCAGATAAATGAACTGCTTTCGATACCCCTCGAGGAAGTTGTTCTCACCGTCGTCTCTCGCGACGATCACTTTGAAGTGCGCCGCGGGACGCAAGTGACGGCCGACTTTAAGCATCATGATGTCGTCGAGGCTGTAATCGCGCTCGCCTCGCGCTTGCCACAGATCTGCGAGTTTCGCCGAGTATTTCGCGTCGGTGAGAAAGCAGCATCCGCCGGCCGGTTGCGCGAAGTCTTCGAAGCCGAAGCGGTTTGCGAGTTCGATCTGCGGTTTGCGATTGCGACCGTGAAATCCGTAGAGATGCTCGCGATTCACCCAGCCTTCCCGCTCTGGCAGGGTCGGCGGCAGGTTCAGTGCAGTCAGCGGACGCAGCAGTCGGTCTTTCGCACCCGATTCACGAGCAATCAGCGGCATCGTGTCGCGGCGTTGCGATTTCGGACGTTGCCCGACGACCTCTCCGGTAATGATGAAGTCGAAACCGTTCTCTTCCATGAATCCCCACGTGCGCGCCTGATCGACCATGAAGATCTTGCAGTCGAGGCACGGGTTCAGATGCGCGCCGTATCCGTGTTTCGGATTCAGCACGATGTCTTTGTATTGCTCCGAGATGTCGACGATGTGCAGCTTGATGCCGAGCTGCTCGGCCGACCACAGGGCATTGTTGCGCTTCGGCCTGCTGTGGTCGGGATTGCGGATCGCGTGAGTGTGCCCCTCGACGCAAAAGCCCGTGAAGAAGTTCAACCCTTCTACGTGAACGCCTTCTTCTATTACGACTTTGGCGGCGAGCATCGAATCGAGGCCGCCTGAAATCAGCGCGACAGCTTTTCTGCGTTCAGCCATAATGCGCGCCCGTTTGGGCAGGTGCCCGTTCCGTCAAGCCTCTTAGGGGCCGCGAAGTCTAGCACGAAGCCACAGCCCGTCGTTTCGAAGTAACCCATCCGATGAATGCACAAAAGCTGCGCAACGTTGCCATCGTTGCACACGTAGACCATGGCAAGACCACTCTGGTAGATCGGCTGCTCCAGCAGACCGGCACGCTCGACGCGCGCAAAGCGGCGCCCGATCGGATCATGGACAGCAACGAGCTCGAGCGGGAGCGCGGGATCACCATCCTCGCCAAGACGACCGCCATTCGTTATCAGGACTACCAGATCAACATCGTCGACACGCCCGGGCACGCCGACTTCGGCGGCGAGGTGGAGCGCATCCTGTCGATGGTCGACTCAGTGCTGCTGCTGGTCGACGCGGTCGACGGGCCGATGCCGCAGACGCGCTTCGTAACCAGAAAAGCGTTTCTCGCGCACCTCAATCCGATCGTGGTGATCAACAAGGTCGACCGTCAGGGTGCGCGTCCGCACAAAGTAGTAGACCTCGTGTTCGACCTGTTCCATTCGCTCGGCGCAACGGAACAGCAGCTGGACTTCCCGGTGATCTACACGTCCGCGCTGCAGGGCACCGCCGGTCTCGATCCGGATGACATGTCTTCGGATATGAAGCCGTTGCTCGATGCGATTCTCGAAAAGGTGCCGGCTCCGAACGTCGATCCGGAAGGCCCGTTTCAGATGCGCATCAGTTCGCTCGACTATTCGAGCTACGTCGGCGTCATCGGGATCGGGCGCATCGCGCGCGGATCGGTGCGCACCAATACGCCCGTCAGCGTGATCGATCGGAATGGCGGAACACGATCGGGGCGGATTCTTTCAGTGCTCGGCCACCTCGGACTCGCGCGGGTCGAAATGGACGTTGCGAAAGCAGGCGACATCGTCTGCGTAACGGGTGTAGACAACATCAACATCTCCGACACGTTGTGCGCCAGGGATAGTCCGGAGGCGCTGCCCCCGCTGACCGTCGATGAGCCGACGGTGTCGATGATGTTCTGCGTGAACACGTCGCCGCTGGCCGGCATCGAGGGCAAATACCTGACGAGCCGACAGATCCGCGAGCGGTTGCTGCGCGAGGCATCGCACAACGTCGCGCTGCGCGTCGAAGAAACCGGCGATCCGGATCAGTTCCGCGTATCGGGACGTGGCGAACTTCACCTCGCGATTCTCATCGAAACGATGCGCCGCGAAGGTTATGAGTTGGCGGTATCGCGCCCGCGCGTGATCACCAAAGAAGAAAACGGGAAGGTGCTCGAGCCGTTCGAAGAGCTGACGCTCGACATCGAGGAAGTGCATCAGGGCAAGGTCATGGAGACGATGGGCTCGCGACGCGCCGAGCTCCTCGACATGCAGCCCGACGGCCAGGGCAGGGTGCGCCTCAGCTATCGGATCGCGTCCCGCGCATCGATGGGTTTCCGGCCGCAATTCCTGTCGATGACGTCAGGAACCGGAATCATGTCGTTCGGCTTCGCGGGCTACGACGAGGAGATCGCTGCGCCGATCGGTCAGCGCTCCAGCGGCGTGTTGATTTCCAACAGCAAAGGCAAGGCGGTCGGCTACGGTTTGTTCAACCTGCAGGAGCGCGGACGCTTGTTCATCGGGCCAAACGATGACGCGTACGAAGGCATGGTTATCGGCATCCACAGCCGCGAAAACGATCTGACGGTCAATCCTCTCAAGGAAAAGAAACTGACCAACGTGCGCGCCGCAGGCAGCGACGAGAACATCATCTTGACGCCTCCCGTCCGGATGACGCTGGAACAATCGCTCGAGTTCATCAACGACGATGAACTCGTCGAAGTCACGCCGCAGTCGATCCGGATCCGCAAGCGCTATCTGACCGAGAACCAGCGCAAGCGCGAAGCGAGGGCGTAGTTGCACGCGCTTCTGCAGCGCGTAACGCAGGCGAGCGTCGTCGTCGACGCAGAACGTATCGCGTCGATCGACGCGGGTCTGCTGGTTTTCCTGGGCGTGTTCCCGACGGACTCGAAAGAGATCGCGGAGAAGCTCGCCGATCGGACGGTAGATCTGCGGATATTTGCCGATGCGGCCAAGCCGATGAATCGAAGCGTCATCGACGTGGGTGGTGCCGTGCTCGTGGTTTCGCAGTTCACGCTCGCGGCCGACACGTCGAACGGCAGGCGGCCCAGTTTTACGTCGGCGGCGCCACCGGATCAGGCACGCGCTTTGTACGAGATATTCGTCGAACGGATCCGGCAACGCGTCGGTCGTGTCGAGACCGGCCGCTTCGGGGCCGACATGCAGGTTGCGCTGGTCAACGACGGCCCGGTGACGTTCCTGCTCAGCTGAGCGCCAGACTCAATCCTTCGCTTCCGCCGATTCCGCGGCTTCCGTCGTCTGAGCGCTGCGTTCCGCCATGCGCGCAAAAAACACGCCCAGTTCGAACAGAATCCACATCGGTACGGCGAGCATGATCTGCGAAATCACGTCGGGACCGGGTGTAAGGATCATTCCGACCACGAAGCAGCCAACGATGACGTAAGGGCGCTTGTCGGTGAGACTCTTCGTCGTGGTCAATCCCGTCGATACGATGAGAAACGTGGCGATCGGAATCTCGAACGTGAACCCGAACGCGAAGAACAATCCGAGCACGAACTCGAGGTAGTGGTTGATGTCGGTCATCATCGTCACGCCAACGGGTGTGACGCCGGCGAAGAACTTGAATACGAGAGGAAATACCAGGTAATAGGCGAACGCCATGCCGAGGTAGTAGAGCAGCACGCTCGATACCAGCAACGGCAACGCGAAGCGTTTTTCGCGCAGATAGAGCCCAGGGGAAACGAACGCCCACATCTGATGCAGGATCACCGGCATCGCGAGGAAGAACGCGGCGTACATCGACAGCTTGAACGGCGTCAGGAATGGCGAGGCCACTTCAGTCGCGATCATGCCGCTGCCGCTCGGAAGGTTCGCCATCAGCGGTGCGGCAACCCACTCATAGATGTTGTTGGCGTAGTAGTACAGCGGAAAAAACAGCACGAGCACGGCGAGCAGCGCTTTGAGCAGGCGTTCCCGCAATTCGATGATGTGATCTAGAAACGGCCGCTCGTCGGTATCGACTTGCGCGTCGTGGTCTTCAGCGCGCTTCGGCTTTTCCGTCAGCTGAGTTGCCATCGCTTCAGGCGCGCGGCGGAGTGTCGTTCGACGCAGCGGCCGAAACCTGGGCAGGCGGCGATTCGGTCGGCGGTGTGTCCGGCACTTCGGCGTGGCCCGATCCATTGCTGGATGGCCCGCGAACATCGCGCTCGAGACGCTTCAGTTCGTCCATCACCGCTTCGTTGTGGAGCTGTCGCCGAATTTCGTCCATGCCGATTTCGCGTTCGATCTCGGTCTTCAATGCGCTGAACGTCCGCGACATGCGTCCGACCCAAAGGCCGAGCGTTCGCAGCGCGCCGGGCAGGCGGTCCGGACCGAGTACCAGCAGCGCAATCACACCAACGACGACCAGCTCTGGAAAGCTGATATCAAACATTCGTGTCCTGTTTGCGCGCGTCAGCGGTACGCGGTGCCCGTTCTATCTCACCCTCGATCACGCGTTCGCGGGGTGCCGGCGCGTTCTCTTCTTCCTTGACGGCCGATCTGAATCCCTTGATCGCGCTACCGAGATCTGCGCCGAGCGTCTTCAGCCGTTTGGTACCGAACAGCAGCACCACGATGCCGAGGATGACGAGCAGTTCTCCCATGCCGATGCCGAACATTTCATTCTCCATATGAGACGGCGTGAGTGGCGCATTATACGCGCCGGTTGTCAGTCGATCTGCGACCTGGTTCTGCCCGCTTTTTCGACGTGTCCGGAGACGCCCATGCGCTCCGCAAGCTCGTCCAACACCCAGACCGGCTGCTGGTTCAGATGCACCAGCATCACCAGCGTGTGAAACCACAGGTCGGCGACCTCGCCGATCAGGGCATCGTTACGAGCCGAACCTTCGACATTCTTTGCGGCGATTAGTGCCTCTCCGGCTTCCTCAGCGACCTTCTTGAGGATGCGGTCGAGCCCGGACGCATATAAAGAGGCGACATACGACGACTTCGGGTCGGCCGAGCGTCGCTCTTCGAGTACTTTCGTCAGCGCATCGATGACGTTCATGGGTCATGCCTTCGCGATCAGCATGGAGCCTAGCACAGCGGTCAGCACGCCGAGGGTGATCGGCATCGGTTCGCCCGTTTGCAGTGCGTGAGCCACCGGCGCCCAAAGGAACGCGCCGCTGACGACCAGCAGCGTCGCGCCCAGCCAGCGCCGACCGCGACCTTTGCGCTCCTGATTCTCGATCAGCGTTGCCAGTCGATTCATCACTGCGCGCTGCTCGCGCGCGACTCTGTCGAGTCGTCGTAAACCCTGGCTTGCGCCGATGATGAGCTCCGGCAGCCGCGGCAGCTGTTCGATCAGTTCGGGCGCGTACGTACTGAACTGGCGCAGCACGGCGGCCGGCCCCATGCGCTGCTCCATCCAACGCTCCATGAACGGTTTCGCGGTGTTCCAAAGATCGAGATCGGGATACAGCTGGCGGCCGAGACCTTCGATGTTCAAGAGCGTCTTCTGCAACAGCACGAGTTGCGGCTGCACTTCCATGTTGAATTCGCGCGCGGTCTGAAACAGCGTGATGAGGAAGTGCCCGAACGAGATCTCTTTCAGTGGTTTCTCGAAAATCGGTTCGCAGACGCGGCGGATCACGTTCTCGAACTCGGTGACCTTGGTTTCTTCCGGAATCCAGCCGCTTTCGAGGTGCAGCCGCGCGACTTCGCGATAGTCCTGATTGAAGAACGCGAGCAGATTGCGCGCCAGGTAGTTCTGGTCCTCGTCGGTCAGCGTGCCGATGATCGCGCAGTCGATGGCGACGTAGCGCGGGCTCTTCGGATCGGTGATGTCGACGAAGATGTTCCCCGGGTGCATGTCGGCGTGGAAGAAGTTGTCGACGAATACCTGCGTGAAGAACGTCTCCACTCCGCGCTCCGCCAGCAGCTTCATGTCGGTGCCGCATGCGCGTAGTTCTTCTATGTTCGCGATGGGCACGCCGTGAATCCGCTCGAGTACGAGAACGTCCTCGCGCGTGTGGTCCCAGTAAACGCGCGGTACGTACAACAGCGGCGAGTCGGCGAAGTTGCGCCTCAACTTGGCCGTGTTGGCGCCTTCGTGGATCAGGTTCAGTTCGTTGAAGATCGTCGATTGATAGTCCTCGACGATTGTCACCAGGTGCAGCCGTCGCGCGTCGCTCGAAACGCGCTCGAGCAGCCGCGCGATCGTATGAAGCAGCAGCAGATCCTCGCGGATTACCGATTCGATACCGGGCCGAACCACTTTGACGACCACGTCGTCGCCGTTGAGCAACCGCGCGGCATGCACCTGCGCGACCGATGCCGACGCAAGCGGTTGTTCGTCGAACGACGCGAACACGTCGGCGAGCGGTACCCCCATGCTCGCCTGGATCTTTGCGCGCGCTTCGGGACCCGGGAACGGCGGCACGCGATCCTGCAGCTTGGCGAGCTCTTCTGCGTAATCCGGTGCGAGCAGATCGCGCCGCGTCGACAGGATCTGACCGAACTTGATGAACACCGGACCGAGCGTTTCGAGCGCCAACCTGAGTCTGTGTGCCGGCGGATCGGCCGGCGTCGGTAACCAGCGCGTCGGCGAGAGGCGCCACAGTATCCGCAACGGCGTGGGCAGCTGCTCGTCCGCGACTCCGCTTCGATCGATCAGCTCGTCGAGACGATATCGCAGCACTGTGGTGCCGATGCGCGAGAGGCGCATCAGCCGGCTCACTGCTTCGCTCCCGAGATGCGTTCGACGATCTCCGTGCGTGCGGCGAGTCTGTCGACGCGAACCCTGAGCGTCTGCATGGACACGATGAACGCGTCGAATTCGCTTGCCGTCAGATAACGCTGCCGCGCGCCTTCTTTTGCGAGCCGCGTTCCTTCGTCACCGAGACTGCGGCCTATCGCGGCGAGCGCCGAGAATCCCAGTTCGAAGACGTTCGCCAGTGATTGCGCCGCGTCCCTCCCGACGAGATTCTCAAGGGGTGACAGCACGTCGGGACGAAAGTCGCGAACGATGCTGCGGAACTGACTGAGTACGACCTCGTCGCCGTCGATCGAAAGCCCGCCGCGTCCACCGTTGCCGAGAAAAGCGCCGGCCAGCGCAATTGGAGCGCCGCGCACGATGACTGAGGGTGCATCCGTGGGGCCGGGATTGACGCGAATCGAATCCTCGCCGAATTGCAGCGTGGTCGTCTCACCTGGGGGATCGATCACGACGGCAATGCTGCGGCCCGCGAGCGCACGCAGACGCGTGCGCGTAAGGGAATCGAGGTTTGCGGACTCGTTGGCGAGCGTTTCGACCCAGCGGCTCAGCAGAGTCGCAAACGGGCTCACGGTCGCGGCGCTTTGTCGGCGTGATGGATCGCCACGATCCCGTTCAGCAGGTTCTCGTACGCCGCATTGACGAAACCCGCATCGGTGAGCATCAGCTTGAGCGCTTTCTGCGACGGGTGTACTTCGATCGATTCGACGAGGTAACGGTAGGCGTTTGCGTCGCCGGTCACGAGCCGGCCGATGGCGGGCCATAACGCCTGAAACGCGCCGTAGCCGGCCGCCACGAGAGGGTTTTCCGGTTTCGAGAATTCGAGCACCAACAGTTTTCCGTTTGGCCGCAACACGCGATGCATCTCCGCGAGTGCGCGTTCTTTGCGGGTCACGTTGCGTAAGCCGAAGCCGATGGTGATGCAATTGAAGCTGGCATCGGCGAACGGCAGCGTCTCGGCGTCGGCCTGGCAGAACGCGACGTTCGTGAGACCGCTATCGAACAGCCGGTCGCGTCCGACATCCATCATCGCGCCGTTGATGTCGGCCAGCACCACTTTGCCCGCTTCGCCGACCAACGGCGCGTACAACGCGGCGAAGTCGCCGGTGCCACCGGCCAGGTCGAGCACGTTGTGGCCCGCGCGCACGCCGGACATCTCGACGACGATGCGCTTCATGATCCGGTGCGAACCGAGCGACATCACGTCGTTCATCACGTCGTAGCGCTGCGCCACCGACTCGAACACGCGACCGACCCGACGGGCCTTTTCCGCCGCCGGGACTTTCTGAAAACCAAAGTCGACGCGATCTTCTTCGTCTGGCTTCACGGCACCTAACCTTTATCGGGCTGCCAATGGCCGATCGGAATGTTCGGCAACCGGCTGGAGTTGGCGACTTTCAGCTCCTCCAGATAACGCTGCCAGTAACTGTCGCGCTGTTCACCGAGCTCGCGCAGATATTCCCACGCATAGATGCCGGTGTCGTGGCCGTCGTCGAAAACGATGCGGATGGCGTAGTTCCCAACGAGATCGATCTGCTGAATGTTCACGTACTTTTTGCCGGTCATCAGCTTGCGCTCGCCGGCGCCATGGCCTCGAACCTCCGCCGACGGCGAATACACCCGCAGCAGCTCGCAGGGGAGCCGGAATTGCACACCATCGGGAAACCCGACCTCGAGCTCTCGCGATTGACGATGGAGCTTTAGCTCGGTTGGCGCCTGAGTAGCCACGTTAGAGGATGTAGCGCGAAAGATCCTGATCGCGCGCCAGCCCGCTGAGCCGCGCGTCGACATACGCGGCATCGATGGTGACTGACCTGTCGTCGCCGACGCGCTCGGTCGCCTCGAACGAGACGTCTTCCAACAGCCGCTCCATGACGGTATGCAATCGGCGCGCGCCGATGTTCTCGGTCGATTCGTTGACCTGAAACGCGAGTTCGGCGACGCGGGCGATGGCGCTGTCGGAGAACTGGATCTTCACACCTTCGGTATCCATCAGCGCGCGGTATTGCTCGGTGAGCGATGCATTGGGCTCGGTGAGAATACGCTTGAAATCATCGGCCGTCAGGGCGTCGAGCTCGACGCGGATCGGCAGCCGGCCCTGCAGTTCCGGTATCAGGTCCGATGGTTTCGTCAGATGAAACGCGCCCGATGCGATGAACAGGATGTGATCGGTCTTGACCATTCCGTACTTCGTCGACACGGTGCACCCTTCGATGAGCGGCAGCAGGTCGCGTTGGACGCCTTCGCGCGACACGTCGACGCCCATCGTTTCGCCGCGCTTGGCGACCTTGTCGATTTCGTCGAGAAATACGATGCCGGTTTGCTCCACGCTTTCGATCGCGCGCGCCTTGATGTCCTCTTCGTTGACGAGCCGCAGCGCTTCTTCTTCGCGCGTGCGTCGCATTGCATCTTTCACCTTCAATCGCACCGTGCGCTTTCGTTGGTTCGTCAGATTCGAAAACATGCTTTGCAGCTGATTCGTCATCTCTTCCATGCCCGGCGGCGCCATGATCTCGACACCGACCGGCGACGCCGACAGCTCCAGTTCGACTTCCTTGTCGTCGAGCTCACCTTCGCGCAGTCGTTTGCGGAAGACCTGGCGCGCGCTCGAGTCCGTGCGTTGGGCCGTTTCGGCGAAACCCACCGATCGCGGTTCCGGAAGCAGCGCATCGAGGATGCGGTCTTCGGCGGCGTCTTCGGCGCGCGGCTTCACCTTCTCGATCTGTTCCTGACGCAACATCTTGACCGCCGCGTCGGCGAGGTCGCGAATGATCGATTCGACATCGCGTCCGACGTAACCAACCTCGGTGAACTTCGTCGCCTCTACCTTGATGAACGGCGCTCCTGCCAGCTTTGCCAGGCGGCGCGCGATCTCGGTTTTGCCGACGCCCGTCGGGCCGATCATCAGAATGTTCTTCGGCGTCACTTCGTCGCGCAGCGATTCGCTGAGCTGCATGCGCCGCCAGCGATTGCGCAGCGCGATCGCGACGGCCCGCTTTGCGGCTTGCTGGCCGACGATGTGCTTGTCGAGTTCGTGCACGATCTCGCGCGGGGTCATCACGCCGGGCGTCCGTCGCCACGCTCATGACGCGGCCTCGAGCGATTCGATGGTGCGGTTGTGGTTCGTGTAGATGCAGATGTCCGCAGCGATCGTGAGACCTTTCTCGACGATGCTGCGCGCATCGAGGTCGGTGTTGTCGAGCAAGGCGCGCGCGGCCGCCTGTGCATATGGTCCGCCGGAACCGATGGCGATGACGCTGTTCTCGGGTTCGATCACGTCGCCATTGCCGGTGATCATCAACGACGTGTGCGCGTCGGCGACGATCAGCAGCGCTTCGAGGCGCCGCAGCGCGCGATCGGTGCGCCAGTCTTTTGCGAGTTCGACGGCCGCGCGGGTGAGGTTGCCGGAATACTGGTCGAGTTGTTTCTCGAAGCGTTCGAATAGCGTGAATGCGTCTGCGGTACCACCGGCGAATCCGGCCAGCACGCGTGTCCTTATAAAGGCGGCGCACCTTGCGCGCGTTGCCCTTCATGATGGTCTGACCCACCGAGACCTGCCCGTCGCCGCCGACGGCGACCGTGTTGCCGCGTCTGACGCTGAGGATCGTCGTGCCTCGATACTGTTCCAACGGGTGGTCTCCGGCGTTGCTGCAAGCCGATTGGGCATAGTGGGGACCGGAACGGTCGAATTCAACCGGCGGTCGGTTTGCGCGCGAGCACGAGTGCGTCGACGTCCTGTTTGCGTAACTGGGTGATTGCGCGCTGCATTTCCTGCGACGACGTGAACGGTCCGACGATCACTCGATGTCGCGTCGCGCCGCTCGACAGCGTGACGGTCGCCGTCTCGGTATTCCAACCCGCTTGCGCAAGCGTCGCGCGCAAGCGATCGGCATCTTCTTTGTTGGTGAACGATCCGGCCTGCAACAGAAATTCGTGCGGACCTTCGGCGACGGGCGGCGTCGTCTTGGTCTCGGTCGGTTCCGGCCGCGACGAGATCTTCTCGTTCGGCAGACGTTCGAAGAATTCGAATCGAGTCACTGGCGTCGAATCGCCGGCGACGGGGGCCGGCGCGACCGCGGCGGGACGACTGCGGCCACCAATATTCGGGAAGCAGCGCCCCGGCCAACGTGAACGCGATGCCGAGCGCGATGCCGGCACCGAAGCTGCCCCAATGAAAAGCCGATTGGCGCTGGCGTGGACGGTTGCGTGAATCGCTGCGCAGCGCACGCTTGTGTCGCTGCCCGTTCGCAAAATCCTGCGCCATTTCCGATCCGCCGGTGAGAGTGCGCGCATCATAGCGACGCGCACTGCTTGCTTGAAATAAATCGGTGCTCAAAACATATCGTACGGATCGACGTCGATCGACCAACGCACACCGGGGTAGCGGCGCTGTCCGTGCGCTGCGACGAGTTGATCGAGCGCGGCGCCGAGATGGGTTCGGTTGCGCGCGAGTAGTGCGGTCTGACAACGATAACGGCGCGCCCGTCGCGCGAGCGGCGCTTGCGCAGGACCGAGAATTTCGATTGCCGAGCCGGACAGTCCATCGACGAGCGAGCGCAGGCACGCGAGCGTCCGTTCCGCGTCGACGCCGTCGGCTTTCAGCAGGGCCATCGCGCGAAACGGAGGAAGCCCTGCCGCCGCGCGTTGCGCGAGTTCGGTTACCGCGAAGCCCTCGTAGCCACGTTCGACGAGCGCTTGCAGCAACGGATTGCCGGGGTTGAACGTCTGAATCCAGACCTCGCCGGGACGTTCGGCGCGTCCCGCGCGTCCCGCAACTTGAACGATCAGCTGTGCGGTGTGTTCGGGTGCACGGAAGTCCGGGCTGGTGAAACCCGCGTCGGCATTCAAAACGCCGACGAGCGTGACTCGCGGAAAGTGGTGGCCCTTTGCGAGCATCTGCGTGCCGACCAGTACCGCTGGTTCACCGCGACCGATCATCTCGAGGTGCGACGCCATGGTGCGCGCGCTGCGCGTCGTATCGCGATCGATGCGCAGCACCGGAACGTTCGGAAATGCGCGCGCAACGCCTTGCTCGCTGCGTTGCGTGCCGACCCCGATGCCGCGCAGATCCGGCTGGCCGCAATCCGGACAGCGCGAAAGTAACGGCGACGCGAAACCACAATGGTGGCAGCGCAGTCCAGCGGGCGATTGATGCAGCGTCAGACCGACTCTCGCAGCGCGGACATCCGGCGCACCATCCACAGCGGGTGCACAAGTAAGACGGGGAATAGCCGCGCCGATTGATGAACAGCAGGGCCTGATTGCCTTGTGCCAGGTGCGCGGCGATCGCGTCCCGCATCGGGTCGCTCAAGCCGTCTTCGAGTTTCAGTCCACGGATGTCGACCAGCTTGATGCTGGTCGGCTTCGCGGCGCCGGGACGCGCGGTCAAACGCAGATGGCGGAAGCGGCCGCGCTGCGCGTTGTGCAGCGTCTCGAGCGCGGGCGTGGCGGTGCCCATGATCAATGGAACACCGAGCAGTTGCGCACGTTTGGTGGCGAGATCGCGCGCGGAGTAGCGAAACCCGTCCTGCTGTTTGAACGAGCCGTCGTGTTCTTCGTCGACCACGATCAGTCCGAGCGCGGCGAACGGCACGAAGATCGCGCTGCGGGTGCCGATCAGAACGCGAACTCGTCCATCACGGCACTGCAACCATGTTTGAGCCCGCTCGCGTTCGGTCAAACCGGAGTGATATACCGCGGCGCGACCGAACCGATGCGTGAAGCGCTCGAGCGTTTGCGGGGTGAGTGCGATTTCAGGAATCAGCACCAGCGCTTGCCCGCCATTCACCAGAACAGATTCGATGACCTGCAGATAGATTTCGGTCTTGCCGCTGCCCGTGACACCGTCGAGCAACATGCATTCGAAATGCCCCAGCGCCGCGCGGGCCAGTTCGATCGCGGAGCGTTGTTCCTCGGTCAACTCGAACGGGAGCTTCGTGACCGCGACTGTCGGGTTGGCGGGCGCCGAAGCCGCTGTAACGATGCCTTTCTTGACCAGCCCCGACAGAACGCGCGCGTCCACGCCGGAAGCCACCAGGTCGTCGTGGCTGGAGAGTCCGCCCGCGTTGCGCAGCGCATCTATTGCCGCGAGTTGGCGCGGCGCGCGCTTCAGTGATTCCGCCAACGCGTCGTCGATCTCGCCCAGTTGCCAGAATCGCTGCTGCAATGGTTGCAGCGCGCGTCCGTCGCGTAGTGCCACCGGTACCGCCGAGAACAGCGCGTCGCCGGGTGGGTGGCGGTAATACGCGGCAGCCCAGCGGATCAGCTCGAAGACGTCGGGTTGCAACACCGGCTGCTGATCGATGACGTCCAGTATCGACTTCAGCTCGGTGTCGACGTGGTCTACGCACGAGGTCTCGACCACGAGCCCGATCAATTCCGCGGCGCCGAACGGCACTCGCACGCGCGTGCCCGGTTGCGGCAGTGACGCATCCGGCGGCAGCAGGTAGTCGAACAGAGTCCAGAGCGGCCTCGGGACTGCGACGCGGACGATCACGCTCATCGGCGTGATGGTACAGGCCTGCTGCACGCGGCCGAAGCAAAGCCGCGGCGGAACGCATCCGGCGACGGCTCGCGGACGGTGGGCTTGCCACGGCAATTCGCTCTGGTACACTGCGCGCCCTCCGAATTCCAGGCCCGAGCATCATGAAGCCAGACATTCATCCCGCGTACACCGCGATGAAGGCCACCTGCAGCTGCGGCAACGTCATCGAGACGCGCTCGACCTTGGGCGCAGACATGCACTTGGACGTGTGTTTGAAGTGCCATCCGTTCTATACCGGTCGTCAGAAGATCGTCGATGCCGGCGGCCGCGTCGAACGGTTCCGCAAGCGCTTCGGGACGCGCGGCGTCAGCTGATCGTCCCCCGCGTCGCCGTTTCGGCGGCGGAGCAACTCTCCATCGTCGAGCGACTCTAAGGGGTTGCAACGACACCGCGTGTGCGGTGTTGTAGCGCTTCCGAGTGAGTTCGAGGCGTCTCGTGCGAACCGTCATTGCAAAGCTTGCCGTCGCCGTCCTGCTGATGCTCTGGCAGACGCTCGCACATGCGGACTCCGGCAAGAAGACCCTCGAGGAGTTCGCCAAGCAGGGCCAGGTCTACGATGACCCGCGCTGGCAGGAATACGTGCAGAAGGTCGGGCAACGCCTGGTCGCAAACAGCCCCGAGCCGAACCGCGAGTTTCACTTCACCGTTCTGAATCTCTCCGACGTCAACGCATTTGCGATGCCCGACGGCTACATCTTCGTGTACCGCGGCTTGCTCGCGTATCTCGAAAGTGAAGATCAACTGGCGGCGGTGATCGGCCACGAGATCGGTCACGTGGTGCTGCACCATTCCGCGAAGAAGAATGCGTTGGGCGCCGTCGGGAACGTCGCGGGGTTCGTCGCTGCCGTGATTACCGGCGTCGGTCAGGTCAGAGACGTTACGAATCAGGCCACCGACACCGTGGTTTCAGGTTACGGCCGCGACATGGAACTGCAGGCCGACCAGATGGGCGGCGAGATCATCGCCAAGGCCGGTTACAACCCGTTCGCGATGATCGAGGTGATCCAGGTTCTGAAAGACCAGGAGTTGTTCGCGACGCAGGTGGGCGGCGAACAGAAGAGCTATCACGGCGTGTTCGCGTCGCACCCGCAGAACGACAAACGGTTGCACGACGCAGTCGAGGGGAACGCGAAGTACCTGCCTGCCGAAGTCGTCGAACCTGTCGGCGATTTCTGGGAGGACATCAACGGTCTCGTGTACGGCAACCAGGCGAGCGCCGGAATCGTCAAGGATCAGACCTTCTATCACGAAGGTTTGCGCGTGGTCGTGACGTTCCCTACCGGTTGGGACGTGTCGAGTTCGTCGTCGAAGGTCACCGGTATCTCGCCGTCGGGCAACATGGCCGGGAACATCACGTTCCAGCGACAGGAAGCGCCGAAGTCGAAACAGACTCCGAAGGAGTATGTGATCGACACGTTGAAGCGCGACGACATCGTCTCCGGCGAAGACGTGAAAGTCGGCGACTACGCCGGATACATTGCCAAGGTCGATCTCGCGAAGGGGAACCTGAAGGCGAGCATGATCGCGGTCATCTTCAAGGATGGCGGCGTGTATCTATTCAAGGGTGAAGCGGGCGAGGGCGGCGACGCTGCGCAGTTCGAGTCCGATTTTCGCGCCACAGTGCAGTCGTTCAGGCCGATGCAACCCGGCGATCTGAAGGTTGCCAACAACCAACGGATCAAAGTGATCGAAGCCAAGCCGGGCGACACCTACGCGTCTCTGGCGGCCAAGTCGTCCATCAAAAACCACCCGGAAGAGACGCTTCGGTTGCTGAACGGCGATCATCCGCTCGGCGAACCGCGCGCCGGCAATCCGATCAAGATCGTTCAGTAGGCCCCTGCAGGAGGCCCTCAGAAAATGTCGATCGTCCGCACCGGTTGTTTCGAGTCGATGTCGGTGGCGGTCTGGCTCGAGGCGCGCGCGGTCGGCGCGTGATCGGCCAGGAAATACTCGAACAGCGCGTTCTGCTGATCGGGTGAAGCCGGCTCGCCGGTTCTCGGGTCGATCTTCAGCGATACGACGTCGGATGGCTGCTGGCGCGTCTCTTCCGGCACGCCTTCGAGCGCGACCTTCATGAAGTCCATCCAGATCGGTAACGGCGAGTTGGAGCCGTATTCGTTGTCACCGACGGGCCGATGGTCGCTGAATCCGACCCAGACCGATGCGACCAGGTTTTTCTGGTATCCGTTGAACCAGGTATCGGCCTCATTCGTCGTTCCGGTCTTGCCGGCCAGATCGTTGCGATTGAGGCTCTTCGCGCGGATCGCGGTGCCGCGCCGGATCACGTCCTGCAGCATCGAGTTCATGATGAAGGCGTTGCCTTCGTCGAGCACGCGAGGCGCCGGGATCGGTGCGTCCGAATTGGTGGCCACTTCCGGCGACGGCTGATCGGTGACGTCGGGTGGGTTCTCCGGCTGCGGACATTCCGGGCAGACCACCGGGTAGCGCGCCTTGTAGATGGTCTCGCCGGACAAGTTGCGCACCTCTTTCACGATGTTGGGCTCGACGAGGTAACCGCCGTTCGCGAACGTGGCATACGCGCGAGCCATTTGCATCGGGGTAACGCCCATGGTCCCGCCGCCGATGGCGAGCTGGGTGTTGCGCGGAAAATCGGTGGTGTCGAAGCCGAACCGTTTGACGTAATCGAGCACTGGACCCGCCCCGACAGTTAGCAGCACTCGAATCGACACCAGGTTGATCGACCGATACAGCGCTTCGCGCAGCCGCGTCGGTCCGTTGAAACGCGAGCCGTCGTTCTTCGGCCGATAGGTCGTCTCCAGGTTCTCGTCTTCGAAGACGAGCGGGGCGTCCATGAAGATCGTCGCGGGTGTAACGCCGCTGTCGAGCGCAGCAGAGTAGACGAACGGTTTGAATCCGGACCCGGGCTGTCGCGACGCCTGCAGCGCATGGTTGTACTGGTTCGCGGCGAAATCGAATCCGCCTACGATCGCCTTGACGGCGCCGTTGGTGGGATTCATCGCAACGATCGTTGCCTGAATCTCGGGCATCTGCGACAACATCCAGCCTTCCTTCAGGTGCCGGAGCCAGACGATGTCGCCCGCTGCTACGACATCGGCCGCTTTGGTCGGTGGGGCACCACGAGCGTTGGCGTCGATCAGGCGGCTTGCCCACTTGTAGCCGTCGAGACCGATCGAGACCGTCTCACCGTTGGCCAGCATTGCCGAGAATTGCGCCCCGTCGGCGGCGACCACCACGCCGGATTCGAGACCCACGTGCGACGGATATGGGACCAGCGCGTTCTGAACCGCGATCCGCTTTGCGCCTGCCTCGGTCGGTAAATCGGTGTGGGCGAGCGGACCGCGAAAGCCGTGGCGTCGGTCGTATCGGAACACGCCGTCGCGGACCGCTTTGGTGGCGACGTCCTGCAGATGCGCGTCGATCGTGGTCATCGCTTCGTAGCCGCTCGAGTACACATCCGCGCCGTAGCGGGCGACCAGTTGCTGACGAACCCACTCTGACGCGTATGGTGCGGCGATATCGAGGTCGCGCTCGTGCACACTCGCCGTGTTCGGTGAATTCACCGCTACGTCGTATTGCTCCTGGGTGATGGAGCCCTGTTCGAGCATTCGCGACAGCACGAGGTTGCGGCGCTTCATGGACCGCTCGGGTCCGTTGATCGGGTTGCCGGCGGTCGGCGCCTGCGGAATGCCGGCCAGCATCGCGAGCTGTGCGACGTCGAGCTGATTCAGAGGACGGCCATAGTAGGTCAGGGCCGCCGCCTGGGCGCCGTACGCGCGCTTTCCAAACGGCACCACGTTGAAATAGAGCTCGAGGATCTGGTCTTTGGTCAGTTCCCGCTCGATCTTCAGCGCCAGCAGCATTTCCTTGAACTTGCGGATGAACGTCTGCTCGGGGCTGAAAGAGATGTTCTTGGCCAGCTGCATCGTGATCGTGCTGGCGCCGGACCTGATCTCCCGGTTCACCAACAATTCGATCGAGTCGTTCAACAGCGAGATGAAATCGACGCCGCCGTGCGAATAGAAGCGCTTGTCTTCGGTATCGAGCAGGGCACGGATGAATAGCGGCGGCACGTCGCCGAGCGTCAACGGAATGACTCGGCGTTCGCCGAATTCGGCCATCAATTGACCGCCTTCGGCGAAGACTCTGAGCGGCGTCTCTATCCGAACATGGCGGTACGTCTCAGCTGTTGGAATTTGTGGGTTTAGATAGAGGAAAACCCCCGCGAGACTGAGCACTGCACCACATACAGCCGTCCAGACCAACCACATAATGCTGACGAATCTCGTACGCGACCGCGAACTCATGTTTTCTCTGATATTGTTAAGGTGTTACCTGCAATGTCGGACCCTAACTTGTGATCCGTACAGCATTTTTCTAAGCGTACCCGATTGCTCTGACGATCAGACTGGTATTTAATTCTGAATCGCACGAAACGGACGTAAGTGCCCGCGCCTGTAAGGAAAATTACCGTGTTTGGCCTTTTCAAGAAGAAGTCGGAAACACTCCTGGGGCTCGATATCAGCTCCACCTCCGTAAAGCTTCTGGAACTATCGAAGGCGGGCGGCCGCTATCGCGTAGAAGCTTACGGCGTTGAACCGCTGCCGCCTAATGCAGTGGTAGAGAAGAATATCAGCGACGTCGAAGGTGTTGGAGAAGCAATCAAGCGACTGGTCAGTCGCTCGAAAGGCAGCTCCAAACTGTCGGCGGTCGCGGTGGCCGGCTCCGCGGTCATCACGAAGACCATCGAAATGGATTCTTCGCTGTCGGATGACGAGCTCGAAAACCAGATCACCGTCGAAGCCGACCAGTACATTCCCTACCCGTTGGACGAAGTCGCGATCGATTTCGAAGTCCAGGGTCTCTCCGAGCGCAATCCCGAGCAGGTCGAAGTGCTGCTTGCGGCGTGCCGGAAGGAGAACGTCGAACTGCGCGAAGCGGCGCTCGATCTCGGCGGCCTGAAGGCGCGCGTGGTCGACATCGAGGCGCACGCCATGAAGCGGGCGTTCGAACTGATCAAGTCGCAGCTTGGCGAGAACGCAGACGATCTCGTCGTCGCGATCATCGACATCGGCGCCACCATGACGACGCTGTCGGTGCTAGCGGACGACCGCTCGATCTATACGCGGGAACAGTTGTTCGGCGGCAAGCAGCTGACGGAAGAGATTCAGCGCCGCTACAGCCTGTCGTTCGAAGAAGCCGGACTCGCGAAGAAGCAAGGTGGTTTGCCGGACGACTACGAAGCGGAGGTGCTGCAACCATTCAAGGAAGCGGTGCTGCAGCAGGTCACGCGTTCGTTGCAGTTCTTCTTTTCGTCGAGCCAGTACGACGACGTCGACTACATCGTGCTCGCCGGCGGTACTGCATCGATCGAAGGTCTGGGCGAGACTGATCGAGAACAAACTCGGTACGCCGACCGTCATCGCCAACCCGTTCGTCGACATGTCGATCGCGTCGAAAGTGGATGCCAACGCGCTCGCCAATGACGCACCCGCGATGATGATTGCCTGTGGTCTGGCCATGAGGAGCTTCGACTGATGGCGCGTATCAACCTACTCCCCTGGCGAGAATGGGAGCGCGAGCGGCGTAAGAACGAGTTCCTGATCCGCCTGGGCGGATCGGTGCTGTTCGGCGCTCTGATCGTGTTCGCCGGCGGCTGGTACCTCGACAATTCGGTCGACCACCAGAACGCCCGCAACCAGTTCATCAAGGACAAGATCGCCGTGCTGGATCAACAGATCGCCGAGATCCGCGATCTGCGGCAGAAGCGCGAGCAGTTGCTGGCGCGCATGCGCGTGATTCAGGAGCTGCAAGGCAACCGGCCGGTGATCGTCCGCGTCTTCGACGAACTCGTTAGAACGTTGGCCAAAGGCGTGTTCTTCACGTCGATGAAGCTCGACGGCCACACCCTTGCCGTCGACGGCACAGCCGAGTCGAACAACCGCATCTCGTCGGAAATGCGCAACCTCGAAGCGTCCGAGTGGTTCAAAGAGCCCAACCTCAAAGGCATCAAGGAAAATACCGACGCGGGCGCTCAGGCGAGCAACTTCCAGATGACGGTCGTGCAGACCAGTCCGAAGAAGCCCGGGGCGGAAGGGGAGGAATAAGGGATGGCGCTTCAGGACACACTGGACCAGCTGCGTGGGCTCGAGATCGCCGATCTCGACGTCAACAACATCGGCGGCTGGCCCGGACCGCTCAAGGCCATCATTCTCGTGGCGCTGTTCGTCGTGGTGGTCGTTATCGGCTACTTCTTCTACCTGACGGATAAGCAGACCGTGCTCGAAGGCGCGCAGAAACAGGAAGCGGCGCTGCGCAGCGAATACGAAAGCAAGGCGTTCCAGGCGGCCAACCTGCCGCAGTACCGGCAACAGAAAGACGAAATGGAAGCGTCGTTCGGAACCATGTTGCGGCAATTGCCCAGCGACACCGAAGTTCCCGGTCTGATCGAAGACATTACGCTTGCCGCGCTCGACAACGGACTCGTCATCGAGAGCATCGACCTGCAGCCGGAGCGGAAGGCGGAGTTCTACGTCGAGCTGCCGATCACGATCGTCGTCAGCGGCGAGTATCACAATATCGGTGCGTTCGTGTCGGCCGTCGCCAACCTGTCGCGGATCGTGACGCTGCACGATTTCAACATCAAACCGGTTAAGTCACCGACGGATCTGAAGATGTCGATCGTCGCGAAGACGTATCGGTATCTGGGAGATGAGGACAAGTAATGCGCGCGCCAAGACAAGCATTGCTGACGCTGGCCGTTGCCGCGCTGATTGCCGGCTGTTCGTCGAGCAACGACTACCAGGACATCAAAACGTTCATGGACGAAGTGGACGCGCGCGGCAAGGGTCAGATCGAACCGTTGCCGGAGTTTCTCCCGTACCAGGCGTTCGCCTACAGCGCGGGCAGCATGCGCAGTCCGTTCGAACCCCCGGTCGTCGTGAAGCCGGTCGACCCGAACAAGAAGACCGCATTGGTCAAACCCGATCCGAATCGCGTCAAGCAGTTCCTCGAACAATTCAACATTGGCGCGATAGGGATGGTAGGAACGCTCTCCCAAGGTGCTCGCCTGTACGGTCTCGTACGCGACCCGAATGGCGGCGTGCACCGAGTGCAAATGGGAGACTACATGGGAATGGATAACGGAAAGATTCTCGCAATCGACGAGAACAAGATCGAGCTACTAGAGATTGTGTCCGACGGTACAGGCGGTTGGGTAGAGCGCGAACGCACCGTGAACCTTGGAGGAGGCGCTCAGTCATGAGGGTGAAGAATATGGAAGCAAGAACTTCGGCATTGCATCGGGCGCGTGCGCGCGGCGCGATGACTGGACTGATCGCGGTGCTGGCGTGGCTGGTTGCCGGAACGGCGATGGCATCCACCATGGAGTCCATCGAGTTCTCGTCGCTGCCCGGTGACAAGACCGAAATTCGCATGAAATTCGACGGCGCACCGCCGGATCCCAAGGGCTACACGATCGAATCGCCGGCACGTATCGCGCTCGATCTGATGGATACGAAGAGCGCGCTGACGACGAAGTATCACAGCCTCGGCACCGGCAACGCGCGCGAAGTGACGGTCATCGAAGCGAAAGACCGCACGCGCGTCATCGTCAACCTGACGCAACTCGTACCGTACGAAACCAAAGTCGAAGGCGACACGCTGTTCATGTACGTCGGTGGCGGTGCCGCCACGCAGGCGATTCCGTCGCCGTCGAAATACGGCGACGCCGACGTGGTGAAAAGCGAAGTTGCACCGTCGCGTGACTCGCACGTTTCCGATGTGGACTTCCGTCGCGGTGAGAACGGCGAAGGCCGCATCGTCGTCACGCTGTCGGACCCGAAAGCACCGGTCGACGTCAGCAGCGAAGGCGGCGTGATCAAAGTGCAGATTCGCAACACGCAGTTGCCCGACAGTCTGCGACGCCGCCTCGACGTCACCGACTTCGCAACGCCGGTTCAAGTAGTCGATGCCGTTCAAGTCGGCCCGAACATCGCGATCACGATCGCCGCGAAGGGTAACTACGATTACCTCGCGTATCAGGCCGACCAGACGCTGACCGTCAACGTGAACCCGATCACCGACAAAGAGCTGGCGCAGCGCGACGACGTATTCAAGTACAAAGGTGAGAAGCTGTCGCTGAACTTCCAGGACATCGAAGTCCGTTCGGTGCTGCAGCTGATCGCCGACTTCACCGACCTGAACCTGGTCGCGAGCGACACCGTTTCGGGCCGCATCACGTTGCGTCTGAAGAACGTACCGTGGGATCAGGCGCTCGAACTGATTCTGAAGACCAAGGGCCTCGACAAGCGTCAGGTCGGCAACGTTCTGCTGGTTGCGCCTGCTGCGGAAATCGCGGCACGCGAGAAACTCGAACTCGAGAATCAGCGGCAGATCTCCGAACTCGCACCATTGCGCACCGAGTTCATCCAGGTGCGCTACGCGAATGCGACCGAACTGTACAAACTGTTCAGCTCGAGTGCCGGTGGCAAGGGCGGTTCCGGTCCGGCGGGCGCGGCTGCGCAGCCTTCGGGTGGAGCGGGCGGCGGTCGTAACTCGATCGTGTCGTCGCGCGGCAGCGTAATCGTCGACGAACGCACCAACTCGATCATCCTGACCGACACGGCGGATCGTCTCGAAGAGTTTCGCAAAGTGATTGCGCGCCTCGACATCCCCGTTCGTCAGGTGTTGATCGAATCGCGGATCGTCACGGCGAGCACGAACTTCGATCAGGAACTGGGCATTCGCTGGGGCGGTGCGAGCCTGACGAACTCGAACGGCACGACCATCAAGACCGGCGGCAGTCTGAACACGTTGAACGAGTTGCAGAACATCGCGACGACAGGTACCGGACAGGTCACGTCTCCGGACGATCTGGTCGTCGACCTCGGCGTTGCTGCGGCGAGTTCGAGCTTCGGTATCGGCTTTACCGGGTCCGACTACCTGGTCGACCTGGAACTCACAGCGCTCGAAGTCGATGGTCGCGCCCAGGTCGTTGCACGGCCGAAGGTGATTACCGCCGATAAGCAGATGGCCGAGATCCGGTCGGGTACGGAGATTCCGTATCAGGAAGCGTCGAGCAGCGGTGCAACGTCGGTATCGTTCAAAGAAGCCGTGCTGTCGCTCGAAGTGACACCGCAGATCACGCCGGACGATCGGATCATCATGACTCTGAAGGTGAACCAGGACTCGGTCGGCCAGGTGTTCAACGGCGTTCCGAGTATCGACACGAACCAGGTCAAGACGCAGGTGCTGGTCGACAACGCCCAAACGGTCGTACTGGGTGGCATCTTCAAGGATCAGGTGACGGAGTCGACCGAGAAGACGCCGTTCCTCGGCGATCTTCCGTACGTCGGTCGGTTGTTCCGCAAGACGCTCGACAAGACGGACAAGCAGGAACTGCTGATCTTCATCACGCCGCGGATCATTCAGGACTCTCTGACGACGCGGTGATCCCAACGCGAGGGACAGACTTGCAACTGTCCCCGTATTAGACTGAACGGCGCCCTCATGGCGCCGTTCGTCGTTATGGTCACCAAGAATCACAATGTGTTCCTGATCGGACTCATGGCAGTCGGCAAGACAACCGTCGGTCGCCTGCTGTCCGATGAACTGGGTCTGCCTTTTTTCGATACCGATCGTGTAGTCGAAGAAAAAGCCGGTGCGGACATCGCGTGGATCTTCGACAAGGAAGGCGAGGCGGGCTTTCGCGATCGTGAGTGTCAGGCGGTCGATGAGCTGACGCAGCGCGACGGGGTGGTTCTCGCAACCGGCGGCGGCGTAGTGCTGCGGGAGGAGAACCGGCACAACTTGTCCACGCGTGGGATTGTCGTATTCCTCGACTCCCCAATAGAAAGGCTGGTCGAACGCACTCGCCGCGACAAGCGCCGGCCGTTGCTTCGACAAGGCGATGCTCGTGCCACGCTCGAACGCCTCTCGCAGGAACGTGCGCCGCTGTATTCCGGCATTGCCGACTACCGCTTCTGCGCCGATCGACACTCAGCAAAAGCGTTGGCGAGGGAGATCGCCGATCATCTGCGCAGCAACGGGTGCTTCGTGTGATTGAAACGCTGTCGGTGAGCCTCGGCGATCGCAGCTATCCGATCCTCATCGGCACCGGTCTGCTGCACGACCGTGCGCATTTTGCGCCTTACATCGGCGGCCGACAGGTATGCATCGTGACCAACGAAACAATCGCGCCGTTGTATCTGCAGTCGATCGAATCGACGTTGACCGGCTACCAGGTCGACGCGTGCGTGTTGCCCGACGGCGAGGAACACAAGACGCTGCAGACTTACGGGAAAGTACTCGACCACCTCATGACGCATCGTCACAACCGTTCGACCACGCTCATCGCGTTAGGCGGCGGCGTGATCGGCGACGTCACCGGTTTCGCAGCGGCGACATACCAGCGCGGCGTTGCGTTCATTCAGGTACCGACGACTTTGCTCGCGTGCGTGGACTCGTCGGTCGGCGGCAAAACCGCGGTTAACCATCCGCAGGGTAAGAACATGATCGGCGCGTTCTATCAGCCGCGCCTGGTATTGGCAGATCTGGAGACGCTCGAATCGTTGCCGGCGCGCGAATATCTCGCCGGCATCGCGGAGGTCATCAAGTACGGCGTCATCCGCGACGCGCGCTTCTTCGGTTGGCTCGAAGCCAACGTCGCCGCGCTGCTGCATCGCGATGCGGCGGCGCTGAAGCACGCGGTGCTCACGTCGTGTGCGGTGAAAGCCGCCGTAGTCGCCGTGGACGAACGCGAGGATGGCGTGCGCGCGATCCTGAACTACGGACATACCTTCGGCCATGCGATCGAAACGCTCACGCGCTACGAATACCTGCACGGCGAAGCGGTCGCGATCGGCATGGTGATGGCCACCGACCTGTCGATGCGCGCAGGGTTGCTCGATCGCGCCGACGGAAAGCGAATCAAGCGGCTCATCGGCGCGTTTGGTCTACCGGTGGCTCCGCCGGGCAACATCACGCCTGACGCAATGCGCTCGGTAATGGGCATGGACAAGAAGGCAATCGACGGACGATTGCGACTGGTATTGGTGCGCGCCTTGGGCGATGCGTTCGTTACGGAGCAGGTCGATCCGGGTGCGTTCAAGGATACGCTCTCGGCGCACGGCGGCTTATGTGAAGACTAGCGTACGCCCCTCACTGGAAGCGTTGGGTCTGACGAAGAACCCGTTCGGCGAAGCGACGGACGAGTTCTTCGGCGAGGGCGACCGCGGACGTCGTCTGGAAGAGCTTCGCCACCTGGCCCGTTGGTCGCGTCGCCTTCTGGTGGTCACCGGCGAACGCGGCGTCGGCAAGTCGACGCTGTATCGCGCCCTTTCGAGCGGTCTTGATCCCGGTGTCAAAGCAGCGCGCATCAACGCGAATCTGACGAGCGACACGCGCGAGGTGCTGGCCGGCATCATTCAAGGGTTTGGAATGGCGGCGCCTGCGAACGCCGATCCGCGTTTGCTGATCGAACTGATCGCTTTGCACGTTCAGGAACAGATCGACGCACAGCGCTATTGCCTGGTGCTGATCGACGACGCACATCTGCTGGAACTGCGAGCGCTCGAGCAATTGCTGAAGTTGGTCGACGCCGGCGCGCAAGAAGGCCTTCGGATGGTGTTCTTCGCCGAAGCGTACTTCGTGCAATCGCTCGACAAGGCTTCGAAGCGCACCGATCAAGCGCAGAACTGGCACGAGATTCGACTGACGCCGTTCAGTGACGACGAGTCGCGACGCTATGTCGCGTTCCGGCTCGCGCAAGCGGGACTCGGCGATCGCTCCGCGTTCACGCAGAACGAATTGTCGGTGATCGTCGGAGGCTCCAGCGGCATGCCGGGGCGCATCGATGAACTGGCCAGCGCGATCCTCGCCGGTGAACTCACGATCAGCGAAGAACGACGTTGGCTGCCGAGGATGCACCGCGCACTGGCCGTGCTGGTGTTGATCGGCGCAGGGCTCGGATGGTTGATCTTCAACGGCTATCCGAAGCCCGCTACGGAGCCGCACGAAGAACCCGCCGTCGCCAAATCGGAACCGACGCTTGCGCCGGTCAGCGGTACGGCAACGCTTGCGATTCCCCGGCCGCCGGTCGCCGGACTGGCCGAGCAGGCGGAACCACCGGCGGTACAAACGCCGGTGGAGGCTCCGCCCGTCGCCGGCCGAACCGCCGGTGGAAAAGGCGGTTGCCAGCGATTGCGCCGCCGGTGCCCGAACAGAAACGCGTCGAAACGCCGCCCGCGCCGGCGCAGAAGCCCGTCGTCGCTGCGCCGGTACCGAAGAAGGCACCGGAAGTGACGTAGCAGGTTGCCACCGCGAAGCAGCAATCCGATCCGCCCCCGAGTCCGACCGTTGGCAAGGCCCGATCGGCGCAGTGGATTCGCGATCAGCCTGCGAAGCACTTCACCCTGCAGCTGTTCGCGACGACGAGCCGCGACAAGCGCGACGAGTTCATGCGCCAGCAGGATCGCAAGGAACAGTTCGTGACGTTCGAAACGAAGCGCGATGGCGTTCCATGGTATGCAGTCGCGTACGGCAGCTACGCGACGCAGGCAGAGGCGAAATCGGCCGCCGCGTCGTTGCCCGCGAGCGTGGGTCGCGTGGAACCGTGGGTCAGGACCTTTGCATCGGTGCAGGCGACGCTCGACTGAGCGGCGCCGGAATCGTCACGGCAGCAGCGTTTCGCCCATCAGCGTGCGATCGATCTCGCGCGCCGCTTCGCGGCCCTCGTTGATCGCGCGCACCACCAGCGACTGGCCGCGGCGGCAGTCGCCGGCGGCGAACACCTTCGGCACGTTGGTCGCGTACTTGCCGTAGTCCGCCCGCAGGTTGCTGCGTGGGTCGTAAGCAATGCCGAGCGCGTCCGAGGCGTGATGTTCGGGTCCGAGAAATCCCATGGCGATCAAAATCAGATCGGCTTTCCACACCTTCTCGGTGTTCGGGATTTCTTCCAGCTTCGGTCCCACGAACTTCACTTCGGTGGTGCGCATGCCGGTCAGCCGTCCGTCTTTGCCGTCGAACGACTTGCCGGAAATGCTGTAAACGCGCGGATCGGTGCCGAAGCGTTTGGCCGCCTCTTCATGACCGTAGTCGACGCGGAAAATCTTCGGCCAGGTGGGCCAGGGGTTGTCGGCCGCGCGACCGGCTGGCGGTTGCGGCAGGATCTCGAAATTGACGAGCGATCTGCAGCCGTGTCGCAACGACGTGCCGATGCAGTCCGTTCCGGTGTCGCCGCCGCCGATCACGATGACGTCTTTGTCTTTCGCCGAGATGTAGTCGCCGTCGGCGTGTTTCGAATCGAGCAGGCTCTTGGTGTTCGCGCGCAGAAAATCCATCGCGAAGTGAACGCCTGAAAGTTCGCGTCCCGGAATCGGCAGATCGCGCGCGACGGTCGCGCCGGTCGCGAACAGCACGCGCGTCGTTCGCTGCGAGCAGATCCTTCACGTCGAGCGAACCGTTGCTGCCGTCGCCAACAGACGTCGAGACGTTGAACGTCACGCCTTCGGCGCGCAGCAGATCGATGCGGCGACTGCACCACGCGCTTGTCGAGCTTCATGTTCGGAATGCCGTACATCAGCAGGCCGCCGATGCGGTCGGCGCGCTCGTATACCGTGACGAGATGCCCCGCCTGGTTCAGCTGCGCCGCGGCCGACGAGACCGGCCGGCCCGGAGCCGATGACCGCTACGCGTTTGCCGGTGCGCCTCGCGGGAGGTCGCGCAACGACCCAACCTTCGTCGAAACCCTTGTCGATGATCGCCATCTCGATGTTCTTGATCGTGACCGCAGGATCGGTGATGCCGAGCACGCACGCGCCTTCGCACGGCGCGGGGCATACGCGGCCGGTGAACTCGGGGAAGTTGTTGGTCTGGTGCAGTCGATCGAGCGCTTCGCGCCAGTGGCCGCGATACACCAGATCGTTCCATTCCGGAATCAGGTTGTGGATCGGGCAGCCGTCGGTCGACTGACAGAACGGCACGCCGCAATCCATGCAGCGCGATCCTTGCACCGCCAGATGCTTCGCGTCGTGCCCGGTGTAAATCTCCTCGAAATCGAGCAACCGCTTCGTCGCGTCGCGGTATGCCTCGGTCTTGCGAGGAAACTCTTTGAACCCCGTCGGTTTACCCATGCTGCTGTCTGCTTATGCTTCGGCAGCGAACGGCAGTGGCTCACCGGCTTTGCGTGCCTGGAGAACGCGTTTGAAGTCGGTCGGCATCACTTTGACGAACCGCGCCAACGACCTGGCCCAGTCGTGCAGTATCGACTTGGCAACCGTCGAGCCGGTGAACTCGAGGTGATTCTCGATGGCCTTCTTCAATTCGATGATGTCCTCGTCTTCGGCGAGCGCTTCGAGTTCCACCATTTCGGTGTTGCAGCGTTGCCGGAATACGCCGTTCGGATCCCAGACGTACGCGATGCCGCCGCTCATGCCGGCGGCAAAGTTGCGTCCGGTTTCGCCCAACACGACCACCCGGCCGCCGGTCATGTATTCGCAGCCGTGATCGCCCACACCTTCGATGACGGCGTTGGCGCCGCTGTTTCGCACTGCGAAGCGCTCCGCCGCGATGCCGCGGAAATACGCTTCACCGCTCGTGGCACCGTAGAGCACGACGTTGCCGATGAGGATGTTGCGTTCGGCGGCGAATGAACTCGTCGTCGGTGGATAGATGATGATGCGGCCACCTGAAAGGCCCTTACCGACGTAGTCGTTCGCGTCGCCTTCCACTTCGAGCGTCACGCCTTTTGCGAGCCACGCGCCGAAGCTCTGACCGGCGCTGCCGTAGAAGCGGAAGTGGATCGTGCCGTCGGGCAGCATCTGAGGCCCGACGCGCTTGATGATCGCGTTCGACAGCATGCCGCCGACGACCCGGTTCGTGTTCACGATCGGCAGGTTGTGCAGCACTTTCTCGCCGGTCGCGAGCGCGGGTTCGGCGAGCCGGATCAGCTCGATGTCGAGCGCCATGTCGAGTTCGTGGTCCTGTTTGTGCTGGGCGTACGAGCCGAGGAAGTCTTCCGGCTGTTCGGCCGGCGCGAGGATCTTCGACAGATCGAGGCCTTTCGCCTTCCAGTGGTTCACCGCGGCGTCGACTTTCAGTGCATCGACGCGCCCGACCATTGAGTTGATCGTGCGGAAACCGAGTTCCGCCATGATCATGCGCAGTTCTTTCGCGACCATGAACATGAAGTTCACGACGTATTCCGGCTTGCCGTTGAACTTCTTGCGCAGCTCGGGATCCTGCGTGGCAACGCCGACCGGGCAGGTGTTGAGATGGCACTTCCGCATCATGATGCAGCCGAGCGTGACCAGCGGCGCGGTGGCAAAACCGAACTCTTCGGCGCCGAGGAACGCGGCGATGGCAACGTCGCGCCCCGTCTTGAGCTGACCGTCGGTTTGCAGCACCACGCGCGAGCGCAGGTTGTTCATCACCAGCGTCTGGTGCGTTTCGGCGATGCCGAGTTCCCACGGCACGCCGGCGTGTTTGATCGACGTCAGCGGCGACGCACCGGTGCCGCCGGTGTCGCCGGCGATCACGATGTGATCGGCGTGCGCCTTGGCAACGCCGGCGGCGACCGTCCCCACACCGATCTCGGCGCCGAGCTTCACGCTGATCCGCGCCGTTCGGATTGGCGTTTTTCAAATCGTGAATCAGCTGCGCGATGTCTTCGATCGAATAGATGTCGTGGTGCGGCGGCGGGCTGATCAGGCCGACGCCGGGCGTCGAGTGCCGAATGCCGGCGATGTACTCGTCGACCTTGTGGCCGGGCAATTCGCCGCCTTCGCCGGGCTTCGCGCCCTGCGACGATCTTGATCTGCAGCTCGTCGGCGTTGGTCAGATAGTTGATGGTGACGCCGAACCGGCCGGACGCGACCTGCTTGATCGCCGAGCGCTTCGAGTCGCCGTTCGGCAGCGGCATGAAGCGGATCGGAGTCTTCGCCGCCTTCGCCGGTGTTGATTTGCCGCCGATGCGGTTCATCGCGATCGCCAGCGTCTCGTGCGCTTCCGGCGAGATCGAACCGAAACTCATCGCGCCGGTGCAGAAGCGCCGGACGATGTCTTTCGCCGATTCGACTTCTTCGATCGGCACCGGGCCGCCGTTCGCCGTCGTGTTGAACGTGCAGCAGACCGCGCAGCATGCGAGTTCGCGGCGTCGCTGGTTCGTCGATGCTTCGAGAACCGCCAGTACGCGTCGTCGCTGTTGTTGCGCGCGGCCACCTGCAGATTCGGCGATCGCTGTGCGGATTCCACATGTGGCGATCGCCGTCTTTGCGCCAGTGGAAATCGCCGGGGTTCGGCAGCACGCGGCAGCGCGATCGACGTCGCGGCCGGGATAGCCGAGCTCGTGACGGCGCAGCGACTTCCTCGGCCAGGATGTCGAAACCGACGCCCTGGATGCGGCTGGCGGTGCCGGCGAAGCAGCGGTCGATCACGTCGTCGGCGAGGCCGATCGCTTCGAAGATCTGCGCGCCCTTGTAGCTCTGCAGCGTCGAGATGCCCATCTTCGCCATGACTTTGAGCATGCCCTTTGGCGACGGCCTTGCGATAGGCGTGACGACGATCTCGTCGTCGTCGCGTGACTTCATCGTGCGGCGCTCGCAGCGATGCCGTCGCGTCTCGCGCCTGCCACAGCGCTTCGAACGCGAGGTACGGATTGATCGCGTCGGCACCGTAGCCGATCAGCAGGCAGTGGTGATGCACTTCGCGCGCTTCGCCGGTTTCGAGGACGATGCCGATCTGCGTGCGCTTCTGCGTGCGCACCAGGTGATGATGCACGGCGCCCGTCGCCAGCAGCGCGCTGACCGGCACGCGATCGCGCCGAATCGCGCGGTCGGAGAGAACGATCAGACTGCATAGCCGTCGTCGATCGCCTGCTCGCTTCGTGCGCAGATGCGATCGAGCGCCTCGATGCAGGCCGGCGCCGGCCTTCGCTGCGGGAAGGTGATGTCGATCGTGCGCGACTTCCAGCCGCGGTGATTCGATGTGCTTCAGCGCCGCCAGTTCTTCGTTCGTCAGGATCGGATGCGGAATGCGCAGCCGGTGCGCATTGCTCTTCGGTCGTCTCGAGCAGGTTCGCTTCGGGACCGATGTAGCATTCGAGCGACATGATCACTTCTTCGCGGATCGAATCGATCGGCGGATTCGTGACCTGCGCGAACAGTTGCTTGAAGTAGTCGTACAGCATGCGCGGCTGTTCGGACAGCACGCCAGCGCCGCGTCGTTGCCCATCGAACCGATCGGATCGCGGCCTTCGCGGATCATCGGCAGCAGCATGAACTGCATCGTTTCGGTGCGTGTAGCCGAACGCCTGCATGCGCTGCGAGCAGCGTTTTCGGGGTCGAAGCCGTGCGACTCGCTCGTCGGCCGGAGGTCGCTGAGCTCGACGCGCTGCTTCGTCGAGCCATTCGCCGATACGGACGGCGGCTGCGCGAAATCGCCCTTCAGCTCTTCGTCGGGGATCATCCGCCCCTGCTCGAAGTCGATCAGGAACATCTTGCCGGGCTGCAGACGGCCCTTGACTTTGACGTTCTCCGGATCGATCGGCAGCACGCCGACTTCGCTCGCCATGATGCACCGTTGTCGTCGTGCGTGATGTAGTAACGGCTCGGGCGCAGGCCGTTGCGGTCGAGCACCGCGCCGATGTAGTGGCCGTCGGTGAACACGATCGACGCCGGGCCGTCCCACGGTTCCATCATGCAGGAGTGGTATTCGTAGAACGCGCGCTTCTCTTCCGACATCGTTCGGTGGTTCTGCCACGCCTCGGGAATCATCATCATGCACGGCTTCCTGCAGCGTGCGGCCCGACATCAGCAGGAATTCGAGCACGTTGTCGAACTTGCCCGAGTCGGAGCAATCGGGCTCGACGATCGGGAACAGCTTCTTCAGGTCGTCGCCGAACAGTTCGGTCTTCGCGACGCCTTCGCGCGCGTTCATCCAGTTCATGTTGCCGCGGACGGTGTTGATTTCGCCGTTGTGGCTCATGAACCGGTTCGGCTGCGCGCGGTCCCACGACGGGAACGTGTTGGTCGAGAAGCGCGAGTGCACCATCGCCAGGTGCGACTCGTAGTCGAGGTCGTCGAGGTCGCGGATAGAACGGGAATACCTGCTGCGGCGTCAGCATCCCTTTATAGACGATGACTTTGCTCGACAGGCTGCAGATGAAGAACAGCTTCGCGCTCGATCGAGCGACGTGTTGCCGCGCAGCAGGTGGGTCGCGTTCTTGCGGATCAGATACAGCTTGCGCTCGAACGCGTCCTGATCGATGTCCCTCGGCGGCGCCGATGAACAGTTGCTCGATCGTCGGCATCGCGCGGCGAGCGGCTTTGCCGAGGCCGGCGCCGTCCGGATCGACCGGCACTTTGCGCCAGCCGAGCAGCACCTGGCCTTCGGCCTTGATGCGTTCCTCGATGATGTTCTTGCAGTGTTGCCGTTCTTTGATCGCGCGCGGCAGAAAGACGTTGCCGGCGCCGTAGCGGCCGGGTTGCGGCAGCTTGGTTTTCAGCTGGCGCTTCGAGAACTTCGCAAACAGCTTGTGCGGCAGGGCGGTGAGGATGCCGGCGCCGTCGCCGGTGTTCTTCTCGTAGCCGACGCCACCGCGGTGAACCATGCAGCAGTTGATGTGCTCGGCCGCGCGCACGATCTGGTTGCGCGCCACGCCTTTGATGTCGCAGACGAAGCCGACGCCGCAACTGTCGTGTTCGAATCGGGGATCGTATAGGCCGCGGGCACTCGGCATCCCGAGGGCAAGCTCCTCGTGCAGTGCGCTCGGTCTGCGACTGGTCATTGCGCTTCTCCGTAAAGCCCGATCGGGACAGTCAAGGCGGCCCCTGCCTCCGTGTTCGGACGGAAACCAGAATCGCCAACGTGATTGCTGCGGCGCGCCGCCAAAGCGACCGGCGAATGTATCACTCGTCCCTCCAATGTCAATCGACGCGCCGTCGACCGACGGCTCGAATCGAGCCACCGGTTCACGTCAAACCGCAGGTGCGCTTGCTTCTTCGTCTTGTGGAGGGCTTCCGCCGAGCCCTGGAGTGCTACCACGCGGGGGCGGTTCACGATCTCAAAATCATTCTGGCGAATCAAGCCGATGCTGCAGCGCGACAACGCCGGCGCCGCTCACGGAGCGATGCGATACCAGTACCGGTACAGATCGTCGAAGCCGAGCCGACGGTACAGCGCTCGGGCGGGCTGATTCGCCTCGACCACTTGCAGATACGCGTGCCGGGCGCCGCCGTTTCGGCCCCAAGCGAGCAGCGATTCGACCAGTGCGTTCGCGTGCCCCTGACGTCGCGCTGCGGGCAGCGTGACGACGTCGAATAGACCGACCAGTTCGCGTTCCAGTACCGCGATGCCGCACGCGACCGGCACCCCGTCTTGGGATATGAAGCCGAAGACGTGCTCCGAGCGAATACCCGCGAGCAGCATCGCGTGCAACTGCGTTCCGGCGGGAGGCACGTCGGCCGCGCCGGCGTACGCCTGGAGCCACGCCTCGCGCGGCACCTCGTGAAAGGACGGTTTGACCGCGAACGGAGTGCCCTCCAACTCGCAGACCAGCACCCGCGTCGGATCGACGTGCTGATAGCCGCGCTGTTCGAGCACGGCATCGAGCGAGTCCGCTTCCATCACTGTGGTCAGGCGAAAAATCGTCTTGAGCCGTTCGCGCGAGTACAGATTCTCGCAGTAGCGGATCTTCTCGATCGCGGCCTGTTGCGACGGGTACAGCGGCACGATCGAGTTCGCGCGCTTGGTGAAGCCGCGGCTGAAGCGCAACACCCAGCCGTCCAGCAGCGACTGCTGCAACGCCGGCCAGGCATTCAGCGACGCTTCCTCGACGCGGCGGCAGAGCGTTGGGTCGGTCATCGCAGCGATGCTAGCGGTGTCGGACCGCGAGCGCGATAAGATGCCGGCGAAGGGAGGGTGCATGCGTGATGTGTTTCCGGTCGTCGTCCATACGCTGCTGTGGCGACGCGGCACGGTGGTGCTGTTGCGGCGGGCCGGAACCGGTTACCTCGATGGCTGGTACGCATTGCCGGGCGGTCATCTCCAGCGAGGCGAAGGCGTCGTCGAGTGCGCGGTGCGCGAGATACGCGAAGAGACCGGAATCGACGTCGACGCGTCGCAGCTGCGGGCCGCCGCGGTGATGCCGTACGTATCGGGCGAGCAGCAGGGGATCGATTTCATCATGGCATGCGACGATTTCACCGGTGAGCCGACGCTCGCCGAACCCGACCGGGCCGATGCGATCGGCTTCTGGCGCGCCGACGCGCTGCCGCACAACACCGTCCCTTACCTGCGGCGCGCCCTGGAGCTCGTCGCGAACCGGGAGTGGTTTCTGGAATCCCGGGACTAAGGCCGCTATCGATGCTGCGCGGCTGGCGTCTCGGATTGGCCATCACACTCGGGCTCGGTGCGGCCGGTTCGTTACCGCTGCTCCTTGCTTATCTGGACGGTTACGAACTGAACTCGCTTTACCGCTCGCTCGTCGGGCTGTGGGTGAACGCGGTGGTGATCGGCTACATCGTCGGTTGGCCGTTGTTCCCGATGCTGGCCGCCGACGTCGAGCAGCTGACCCCGGCGATGGAACCATCGGATCGATCGCTTGCGCGTACCGAGTTGAGCGAGGCGTGGTCGAACCGTGGGGTCTGGATCGCGCGCGGCATCGGCGTCGCGTTCGGACTGTTCCTCAGTGCACGGGCGGGCATCGACGCGCTCGCGGGACGTCCCCAGTTTCTGGTGTACGTGTGGGTGCCGGTCGTGGTCCCGCTGTTGTGGGCGACGATTCTGCCGGCGCTGTGGCGATTGATTCGCGTGTCGCTGTTCGTCTGGCGGCTCGGTAGCCGGGTGCGGATCGATCTCGACGACCCGCGTCTGCTCGGCGCGTTCGCCGACATCGGCATCCGGCATCTGCTCGTCATCATCATCGGACTGTCGGTGATTCCGATGCAGGCGATCCTCACCGGCCAGATCGCCACGGTGGATTTCGTGCCGGCGCTGGTCGTCACCGTACCGGTTGCGCTAATAGTTCTATTACTTCCGATGTGGGGCATTCGCGCGGCGGTGATAGCTGCGAAGCGCGTCGAACTCGATCGTCTGAGCGAACTCGCGAACGCGTCGGAACCGGGCAGCGACCGGTCCATGCTGGTGTCGTTGTATCGGCGACAGGTTGCCGCAACGCCGGAGTGGCCCGCATCTGCGGGCGCCGCGTCGCGCGTGTTGTTCTACGTGGTGATTCCGCCGCTCGCATGGATCGCCGCTGCGCTCGTGCAGGACATCGTCTCGAACGTGTTGGGCTTGCGATGACGCTGCTACAATCCCACGCCGTTTGAAAAGCAACACATTCAGTACGAGGAAGCGCTCTCATGAAACAGCCCGTTCGGGTCACCGTCACCGGCGCCGCCGGACAGATCGGGTATGCACTGATGTTCCGCATCGCGTCCGGCGCGATGCTCGGAAACGATCAGCCCGTCATCCTGCAGATGCTCGAAATCACGCCGGCGCTCGGAGCGCTCGACGGCGTGATCATGGAACTCGAAGACTGCGCGTTTCCGTTGGTGCACGGCATGATTCCGACCGACGATCCGAACGTCGCGTTCAAAGGTACCGACTACGCGCTGCTCGTCGGCTCGCGTCCGCGTTCGAAAGGCATGGAGCGTAAAGACCTCATCGAAGCCAATGCGGCGATTTTCTCGGTGCAAGGCAAAGCGCTGAACGATCACGCGTCGCGGCAGGTGAAGATCCTGGTCGTCGGCAACCCTGCCAATACGAACTGTCTGATCGCGCAGCGCAACGCGCCGGACCTCAATCCGCGCCAATTCACCGCGATGACGCGCCTCGACCACAATCGCGCCGTCGCGCAGCTGGCGAAGAAAACCGGCAAACACACCACCGACGTGAAGCACGTGACCATCTGGGGCAATCACTCCGCAACGCAGTATCCGGACGTGCACGCTGCAACGGTCGCCGGCAAGAACGCGATGAGCCTCATCGACGCGAACTGGTATGCGAAGGAATTCATCCCAACGGTACAGCAGAGGGGTGCGGCTATCATCGAAGCGCGCGGGGCTTCCAGCGCGGCTTCAGCGGCCAATGCCGCGGTCGACCACGTGCGCGATTGGACGCTCGGAACGGCGGCCGGCGATTCGGTCAGCATGGGCGTTTATTCGGACGGCAGCTACGGCATCGAGAAAGGGCTGATCTACTCGTTCCCGACGGTCTGCAAGAACGGCGAATGGCAGATCGTGCAGGGACGCACGATCAACGACTTCAGCCGAGAGAAGATGAAAGCAACCGAGACCGAACTGCGCGAAGAGCGCGACGCGGTTGCGCATCTTCTGCCGAAATAGTCAGCGGCCTTTGAATGTCGGCGGGCGTTTCTGTGCGAACGCCTGCCGTCCTTCCGCGCCGTCCTCGCTGTCGCGGACCAGCAACAACTGCTGACGAGCGAGCGCGGCCGCTTCCGCCGGGCTCTTGTTCAACGTCTCCAGCGAGAAGCGCTTCAGCGTTTCCACGACGAGCGGCGCCGATCGCACGAGTATTCGCGCATAAGCCATCGCCGCCTCGCGCTGTGTACCGTTCGGCACCACCTGGTTGACCATGCCGACCTCGTAGGCGCGCTGCGCCGACAGGTCCTGGCCGAGCAACATGAATTCCATCGCGATCTTGTGCGGCAACCGCGCGGCGGCGCTGGCGATCAATCCACCGGTGAATCCGACCTGCGCCTCGGGATACTTGAATACCGTGTTCTCCGCGGCAACGACCAGATCGCACATCTGCACGATCACGTACGCGCCGCCGATGCACCAGCCGTGCACGGCGGCGACGATCGGCTTGTACAGTTCGACGCCGATGCTCGGTACGCCCTGCCACATTTCTCGAGGGGCGTCCTTGATGTCGGCGCCCACGGAGAACGCGCGATCTCCGGCGGCGGCCAACACCGCGACCAGTTCGTCGCCGTCGGCGAACCGTTGCCAGGCGCTGCGCAGACCTTGAATGACGCCTTCGTTGAGCGCGTTCATTTTGTCCGCGCGCTCGATCGTGATCAGCGCGATGCCCGGTTCGGCAACGGTGTACGAAACGAGCTCGGCCATCAGTGCGACTGCTTCGCGTTCGGATCGAGCCATGCGTTGAATGATGCGTTGCGCTTGTCGCGGAACGCGGCAACGCCTTCGCGGGCGTCGGGATGATGATCGGAGATCGCGGTTTTCGATGCGATTTCGTCGAGCGCCTGTTCGAACGACAGTTCGGCGGCGTTGTACACCGATCGCTTCAGCAGCCGCATCGACACCTGCGGACCGTTCGCGAGTTCGGTGGCGAGCGCCATGGCCGCTCCTTCGAGCCGATCTGCTTCGACGACTTCGCTGACGAGCCCCAGCCGCAGCGCTTCGTCGGCGTCGACGATGCGTTTGCGCATGAGGAAATCCATCGTCTTCGCAACGCCGAGCAGTTGCACCAGGAGATACTGACCGCCTTCGTCCGGCAGCAGGCCGAACCTGAGCGTCGCGCTGCCGATGCGTGCCGTACGCGCCGCGATGCGGAAGTCGCACGACAGCGCCAGCGAGAATCCGGTTTGAATCGCCACGCCGTTGATCGCGGCAATCGACAGTTTGTCGAGCCCGCGTACGGCAGCGTTGAGTCGTTGGGAAATCGTGCGCAGCCCGTTGTAAGTACCGATGGCGTTGTCGTGGCCGGGCGGAATGCCGGGCACGAGCGGTTTGCCGCCGAGTTCAGCATCGCGATACGCCTTCAGATCGTCGCCGGCGCAGAACGCGCGACCGGTGCCGGTGAAGACGACGATCCGCACGCGATTGTCCATCTGCGCCTGAGTGACGGTTTCGATCAAATCGCGCTTGATCGCGGTAGTCATGCCGTTGAGGCGTTCAGGTGTATTGAATTGAATCCACGCGATGCCGGGCTCGCGCATCGACACTTCGAATCCAGAAAATGCTCCGGTATCCATTTGTTTCCCCTCGCTCTCGCTGCTTCGATACTATCGAAGACCCGTCCAGGAAGTTCAACGATGATTCACCGAAGCCTCGCTCTGACGTTTCTTCTGATCGCCGCTGCGGCCGCGGCCGACGATCCCCGCGACGCGATCTTCGGCCGGTGGGCGTCCGACAATTCGATTCTCGAAGTCGGTGAGACCGACGGCGTTCTGCACGCGCGCATCGTCGCGATGCTCGATCCGCTCTACAAACCGGGCGAAGACGGTCCTGTGGGAACCGAGCGCGTCGATCTGCACAACCCGGATGCGGCGCTGCGCACGCGACCGCTCCTCGGCCTCGATCTGCTCAGCCAGTACCAATACAAAGACGGCAAGTGGCAAGGCCAGCTCTACGATCCCGAATCCGGGAAGACGTACAAGAGTCAGATCACGCTGGGTTCGGACGGCAAGCTGCAGATGCGCGGTTACATCGGCGCGCCGATGTTCGGCCGCACGGCGGAATGGACGCCGGTGACCACGTGCTCGCGCCGCCATCGTGAAGATGTTGGCGGCGGCGAAGCTCGAGGGCAGTTGCGGCTGACCGAAGCAGTTAGCCCATTACCTGTTTCCACGTTCCAAGATCGTCGATGCGAAGGTACGGGTTCTGTGCTTTCGTTTCGGCCATCGTCGCGTTCGGCGCTTCGCTGTAGTGATGACCGGGTAGCAGCAGAGTGTCGTCGGGCAACGCCGCGAGTTTGCGGAGACTGTGGTACATCTGTTCAGGATCGGAACCCGGTAGATCGACACGCCCGCATCCCTGAATGAACAACGTATCGCCGGATACCAGCGTGTTTCTGATGCGAAAGCACTGCGAGCCCGGCGTGTGACCCGGCGTGTGCAGGAATTCGACTTCGATCTCGCCCACTTTCAATTTGTCGCCCGAATCGACCCTGACCAGATCCGTTTCCGAAACGCCCGTCACTTTACGCACACCGTCCGCTTCGTCGCGGTGTGCGTAGATCTTCACCGGTTGTTTCGCCAACAGTTCCGCCAGGCCGGCGATCTTGCGACTGCCCATGCCGCCGCCGACGTGATCGGGGTGGTAGTGCGTCACGAGCGCGCCGGTAAGCCGATAGTCGTTTTCGGCGAGATGCGCGGTAAGGGCGTCGATGTCCCAGGCCGGATCCACCAGCACCACTTCGCGCGTGGCGCGCGATCCGACGACGTAAACGAAGTTCTGCATCGGGCCGATCTGCAATTGTTCGATGATGAGTTCGGACGTGGCCATGGCGTCTCCGCGATTCGCTTTGGCAGTAGTGTAACCGACGGATTCGAACGCACCTTCAAGGGGCACGATCGGCAGTGATAGACTCGGCCGCCTTTCAACGGCGGCATCCAGTGGACAAACGGGCACTGTTGGATGAACTGAAGATCGATCGCGGTGCGGTGGTCGAAGAAGCACCGCGGCGGCCGATGCGCTGGTTTGCGTTGATTGCTGGCGTCGCCGGCATCGCGTTCATCGTGTGGTATGTGGTGTTTCCGAAGGCCGATCCGGTTGCGGTAGCGCGCACCGGTGGTTGCGACAACCACCGCGCCGGCACCGAAACCCGCGGCAATCGAAGGCAGCGTGCTCGACGCCACCGGTTACGTCGTGGCGCGGCGGCAGGCGACCGTTAGCGCGAAAGTCACCGGCAAGGTCGTCGAAGTCTTCATCGAAGAAGGCATGCGCGTGGAGGAGGGACAGGTGCTCGCGCGGCTCGACGCCAGCATTCCGCGCGCCGAACTCGCGTTGTCCGAATCGCAGCTCGCGTCCGCGAACAGCAGGCCTCGAAGAAATGAAAGTGCAGATCCGTCAGGCGGAACTCGATCTGCAGCGCACGCGAAGGCTTGGCGGCGCGAAAGCTCGCGAGCCAGGCCGACCTCGACCGCGCGCAGCTGACGCTGCGAAGGCTTGCACGCGCGACTGGAACGTCAGGCACGCGAGGTGGTGGTCGCCGAGCGCGCGCGCGGCGGTGCAACGTCAGTTGCTCGACGACATGGAAATCCGCGCGCCGTTCACCGGCGTCGTCGTCGCCAAAGCCGCGCAACCGGGCGAGATGATCTCGCCGATTTCGGCCGGCGGCGGCTACACGCGAACCGGCATCTGCACCATCGTCGACATGGAGTCGCTCGAAGTCGAAGTCGACGTGAACGAGGCGTACATCAACCGCGTGCTGCCGAAGCAACCCGTGTCCGTTGCGTTGAATGCGTATCCGGACGAACGCATCCCCGCGGAAGTCATCGCGATCATTCCGACCGCGGATCGCAACAAGGCGACCGTGCGGGTGCGCATCGCGCTGCTCGAAAAGAATCCGCGCGTGCTGCCCGACATGGGCGTGAAAGTCGCGTTCCTGAATGAAAAAGCGGCCGCGTCTTGACCGCTTCGGAACGGCAAACATTGTCAGTCTGTGCACAAGAAATGACAGGCGCCACCTGCCGACACGGGTCAGCATGAACGCCTCCCTTCCATCGTTGGTCACCCTCGGGAGTTGAATTGCGATGCCGGCAATCGTTTCGTTATCGAAAGTATCGAAGAGCTATACCCGCGGTAAGCAGGAAGTCGTGGTGCTGCGCGATCTCGATCTCAGTATCGAAGAAGGCGACTTTGCCGCGCTGATGGGACCGTCGGGTTCCGGCAAGACGACGCTGCTGAATCTGCATCGGCGGGCTCGATCAGCCCGACGGCCGGCAGCATCACCGTGGCCGGTCAGCAGCTCGAGAAGCTGAACTCCAAGGCGCTCGCCAAATGGCGCGCGGAGAAAATCGGCTTCGTGTTCCAGTTCTACAACCTGTTGCCGGTGTTGACGGCACAGCGCAACGTCGAGCTGCCGTTGTTGCTGACGAAACTCTCCGCGGCCCAACGGAAGAAGAATGCCGCGACGGCGCTGCAGATCGTCGGACTGCAGGACCGCGCCGGCCACAAACCCGGCGAACTCTCCGGCGGCCAGCAGCAGCGCGTCGCCATCGCGCGCGCGTTGGTCGCGGACCCGACGCTGCTGATCTGCGACGAACCGACCGGCGACCTCGACCGCGATACCGCCGACGAGATTCTCGGATCTGCTCGCGCTGCTGAATCGCGAACACGGCAAGACCATCGTCATGGTCACGCACGATCCGAAGGCCGCGGATCACGCGCGGCACGTGCTGCACCTCGACAAAGGTCAGCTCGTGGAGGCAAGTGCACGCATGAGCTTCGTGTCGCTGATCTGGGCGGGTCTGTTCCGGCGCAAGACGCGCACGGTGCTGACGCTGTTCTCGATCATCGTCGCGTTCCTGCTGTTCGGATTGCTGCGCAGCATCGCGGACGCGTTTACCGTGGGGGTCGATGTCGCCGGCGTCGACCGACTGATCGTGCAGCCGAAGTACTCGATCATCGATCCGCTGCCGATCAGCCACGCGAGCCAGATCGCTCATGTTCCCGGTGTTGCGACGGTCACTCACGCCGATTGGTTCGGCGGGTTCTATCAGGAGCGCAAGAATTTCTTTCCGAAGTACCCGGTGAATCCGCGCGAGTGGTTCGCAGCGTATCCGGAGTTCCACATCGATCCGGCGCAGTTGGACGCTTTCGAACGCACGCGGACGGGAGCCGTGGTCGCCGGCGGACCTCGCCGCGAAGTATGGCTGGCACGTGGGCGACAAGATTCCGATCGAGGCCGACATCTATCCGAAGAAGGACAACTCGCGGCTGTGGGAATTCGACCTCGTCGGTACGTATGACCTGCCGTCGGACGGCTCGTCGCAGGGCGACGGCGTGTTCCTGTTCAACTACGACTACTTCGACGAGGCGCGCCAGTTCGGGCAGGGTCAGGTCGGCTGGTTCGTCGTGCGCGTCTGCCGATCCTTCCAAGGCCGCCGAGGTGGCTCGGTCCATCGACAAGCAGTTCGAGAACTCGGCGAACGAGACGCGCACCGCCACCGAAGCGGAGTTCGCGCGGCAGTTCGCGAATCAGATCGGCAACATCGGACTGATGATGGGCGGCATCCTCGGTGCGGTGTTCTTCACGATCATCCTGCTCACCGGCAACACGATGGCGCAGACGTTCCGGGAGCGCGTTCCGGAACTCGCGGTATTGAAGACGCTCGGTTTCAGCGATGCGCTGGTGTCGCTACTCGTGCTGGGCGAGGCGGTGCTGCTGTGCGCGGTCGGCGGTGCGATCGGTCTCGGCATCGCGGCACTTCTCGCGCCCGGTGTAGCGCGCGGGCATCAAGGACATCCTGCCCGGCTTCGAAATCGTCTGGCAGACGATCGTCGCGGGTCTCGCCATTGCCGTGGTGTTGGGTCTCGTCGTCGGCGCAGTGCCGGCGTTGACCGCGCGGCGTTTGCGCATCGTCGATGCGTTGAGGGAACGCTGATGCTCGGCCAGATCCGCGAAATCACGTTCATGAATCTGCGCAATGTGCCGTCGCGCCTCGGCTCGTCGTCGGTGATCATCGTCGGCATTGCCGGCGTCGTGGCGGTGCTGGTATCGATTCTCGCGATGGCGGTCGGATTTCGAGCGGCGCTCGAGTCGACCAGCCTGCCCAACAGGGCAATCGTGCTGCGCGGCGGCGCCGGCGGCGAACTGTCCGGCGGAATGGACAGAGAGTCGGTGAACATCGTCGCGCAGATGGAGGGCGTGGTCGCGGCGAGCGGAGAGCTGTACACGATCGCAGACGTGCCGAAGCGGCGCAGCGGCACGCCGGCAAACCTCGTCGTGCGCGGTGTCGAACAGAATGCGTTCGTGGTGCGACCCGAAGTGAAGATCGTCGAAGGGCGGACGTTCGAACCCGGCAAGGGGGAAGTCATCGCCGGCCGGCGCGCGGCCGAGGAGTTCGCCGGCATCGATCTCGGCGCCACCGTGCGATTCCGCGACAGCGACTGGAAGATCGTCGGCATCTTCGAATCGAACGGCGACGTCAACGAGTCGGAGGTGTGGGGCGACGTCAAAGTCGTGCAGGCGGCGTTCCGGCGCGGCGGCAGCGTCAGCACGATGCGTGTGATCGTCACCGATCCGTCGGTCGTCGGCGACATCGCCGAGCGGATGTCGAAGGATCCGCGGCTCGACCTGCAGATCCGTACCGAGCAGGACTTTTACGGTGAGCAATCGAAACGACTGTCGTCGATCATCACCGGCTTCGGCTATCTCGTCGGCGTGATCATGGCGGTCGGCGCGATTTTCGCGGCGCTCAATACGATGTACAGCGCCGTATCGTCGCGAACGGTCGAGATCGCGACGTTGCGCGCGATCGGATTCGGCGGGACCCCGGTCGTGGTGTCGGTCATGATCGAGGCGCTGTTGCTGGCGTTGCTTGGCGGTGTGCTCGGCGCGGTGCTGTCGTATCTGATCTTCAACGGCCTGACGGTGTCGACGCTGAACAACGCGTCGTTTTCGCAGGTGGCGTTCGACTTCGCGGTGACGCCGCAGCTGATGACGCAGGGGCTCACCTGGGCCGTCGTACTCGGCTTCGTCGGCGGATTGTTCCCTGCACTGCGCGCCGCGCGCTTGCCGATCACCGTCGCGCTGCGCGGCGAATGAATCGCGCGGATCAGACGAACTCGATCAGCGTGATTTCCGAACGCGAGCCGATCCGCAACACCGGCCCCCACGTACCCGTGCCCGGCGAAACGTAAAGCCGCGAACCATTCTTCTCGTGAAGGCCGCGCATCCGCGGATAGATTCGCTTCACCAGGAAGTTGAACGGGATGATCTGACCCGCGTGCGTATGGCCGGCGAGCATCAATGGAATGCCGCGCTCCGCCGCGGCGTCGAACCCGTCGGGCCGGTGGTACAGCAACACGCCATAGTGATCGGGCGACAGTTCGATGCGGCTCAACGGCGCGGGAATGCGCGCGGCGGTGTCGACGTCGTCGATGCCGATGAACTGAAACGGTCCCAGCGTCACCGCTTCGTCGCGCAGCACGGTCACGCCGAGCGAGCGCATGCGTTCGTCGATCGCGGCGAGGTCCACGTACCGTTCGTGGTTGCCTATCGCAAAAAGCGCCGGCGCATTGAACGTGCCGAGCGGCGCCAGTTCGGTGCGCGAAATTCCGGCGAAGTCGATCAGATCGCCGGTGATCAATACGTAGTCGGCATTCAGCGAGTTCACGCGCTCGACGATGCGATTGAGCAGGCGCGGGCTGCGCGAGCCGATGTGCACGTCGCTGATCTGCACGAGCGTGCGGCCGGTCACGCTCGTTGGGCCGGGCACGCGTACGCGTTTGACGTGCAGAATCTGCGTGTTGACGAAGCCGACGACGCTGAGCGTGACGATGATCACCGCGATCGCAATGCCTGCAGGCTGCGACGGCAGCGAGACGACAGCGTTGATCAGCTCGAACGGGAGCATCAACGCGAACAGCTGGAAGCAGATGCCGAGCCACGTCAGCGCGACTGCTGCCAGCGCGCGCGTCACGCTCGTCGGATGCCGCTCGTACACGATGCGGCCCAGAATCGGCCCGACGATGACCACCAACAGTTCGATCGTGTTCGGCGCCCAGCCCGGCAACAGCAGGCCGAGCAACCGCAGGATCGGATAGACCAGAATCGCGAAGTACAGAACGACGAAGATGGCAGTGCGGGTGATCTGCCGTCGCGTGCGTCGGCGCGGTGCCGGCGCGTCTTCGACGTCGGGATTCGCGCTCACAGACTCGGCCCCGACAACAGACACACCGCATCCTGTTCGCCGGTATTGATCAGCGTGCGATGCGTTGCGGACTGAGGAACCAGACAGGCCGAATCGCCGACGAGCGTCGTGTTGCCGAGCGTGATCTCGCCGCTGATACCGATACACAACGTGTACGGCGGCACTTTCGACAACGTGAGCCGCGCGGCGGGGGCAAGTCGAACGCGTCGCGCGCTGAACTCGTCGTATTCGACGATGCATTCAATGGTGCAATCGGGTTCTTGCACCAGCACGCGCGGCTCGATGGGCGGCGGAATGTCGAGACGCATGTCGGCGACCGCGATCTCGGTATCCCAATGGTCCTGGGTAAGCACCTTTTGTGCGAATGACAGAATCCGGCGCTCGTACGTGGGTGTCTGCAGCTCGATGACCCGGACTCCGTGTTGCAGCGCGTGCGGAAATCGGCGCGGCAGCTCCACCATATCGCCTTCGCTCAACGGGCGCATCTGCGTAAACGAGTTCATTACGTCGCGGCGCGCGCGTTCGTCGTCGACCAGCAGCGGATCGAGCTCGTCGAGCCAGCGCTGCATCAGCACGAGCGGTACCGGAACGTCGAGCGCCACGCCGGCGGCATTGCGTTTCGCGTCCAACAGGTCGTCGATGGTGCGGCGAACGGCTTCGTACGCGCGTACCGCGGTCAGGTACGCAGCGCGGAATCTGGTGTCGTCGGCGTACAACGCGCGGCGCGCCGCGTTCATGCCGAACCGGATGGCGCCGCGTCCGTCGGGCCACGCGCGCCGATCGACGTGCGTGACCACGTACAGCTCCTGTTTCGTTTCGTGCAGCTCGAAGTACAGGTCGCCGAGCACCGCCTGCGGCGCCGGGTCGAGCACTTTCAAAAGCGCGATCGGGGTTGCGCCGCACAGGTGCCGCGGCGCGCTCGCCAATACCCACGACAACGGCGTGGTGTGGCGTCCGTCGGTGACGCCGCTGGTGGCGCGCGCTTCGATGCCCGTGTACCAGATCTCGCGCCCCCAGGGTTTCTCGACCGAGACAGGGGCGAGATGCAGCGGCTGCTGCAGCGAAAAGATCGCGGCGCGGCAGCGGTTCGCAGTGCCGTGGAAATGACCAGGTCCCGGCGTATCGAGCGCGCGATCGGTAACGAACACGTGCACGGCGTCGTCTTCGATCAGATAGACCGCCGTGAGCGGCGTGTGACGCTGAGGGCTGGCCCATGTTTCGTGCAGGTCGAACCGGCTCGACCAGCGTACGAGGTATGTCGTGCTCGGCCGCCGCGCGATCGAGCGTCTCGTCGATGTCGGTCGAGTGCGGGGCCACGATCAAACTGCGCCGGGCAGGTAAGATGGCGGAAATTATAGAGCCTTTGATTCGATCCAAAACGGAATCAGTCCACGCGGAAGCCCAAACGACGATGTACTACAGCTATATGGACAGCCCGATCGGACCATTGTTGCTCGCGGGCAGTCGTCATGCGCTGAAGGTGATCGGGTTTTCGCGCGGCGACAAAGCCCGCACCGAAGAGCCGGATTGGGAGCGGCTCGACGAACCGTTTGCCCGAGTCAAGCGTCAGCTGCAGGAGTATTTCGACGGCGAGCGGCGCACCTTCGATGTTCCGTTGGCGCCCGACGGAACCGATTTTCAGCGCGCCGTGTGGCACGCATTGACGACGATTCCGTATGGCACCACTTGCGCATATCTAGACATCGCGGAACGCATCGATCACGCCAAGGCGCTGCGCGCCGTCGGTGCGGCGAACGGCGCGAATCCGATTCCGATCATCATCCCGTGCCATCGGGTCATCGGAAGCGACGGATCGCTCACCGGATTCGGTGGAGGCCTCGATACCAAACGGTGGCTGCTCGATCTGGAGCGCAGCCGTTCCGGCCTGTTTCGCTGACGGCTCCGTGCATTTCATATTCGACTTCTTCGGAACGCTGGTGACTTACCGCGAAGGTGTGCGCGGCAATCCGGTTGCGCGGGCGCTCGCTGCGTTGTCCGCACATGGCGTGGAACTGACGCCCGATGCGCTTACCGAGCGTTTTACCGAGTGTTTTGCAACGCTGGAGAGTTCGGCCAGCGTCACGCTCCGCGAATTCAGCATGCACGATGCAACGCGCATGCTGTTCGGAGAGCTTGGTGTCGCGGTGTCTCAGGAGCGACTCGATGCGTTCATCGACGCTTATCTGGGTGACTGGACCGAGAGCGTTCAGGGGCTGGCGAATCTGCCGAACTGGCTCGCCGCGCTGCCGGGATCGAAGTCGGTTCTCAGCAACACGCACCACGAGCCGATGGTCAACGGGTTGATCGAGCGGCTGAACATGCGTGAATCGTTTCAGCGGGTTACCACGTCGATCGGCCACGGCTACCGCAAGCCGCATCCGAGCATCTATCTGGCCCATCTGGATGCGATCGGCGCCGCTGCAAGCGACGTGGTATTCGTCGGCGACAACCCGGAATGCGATTACTTCGGGCCGCGCGCGGTAGGTATCGAGGCGTTTCTGATTGCGGCGCGGCCGGTGAGCGGTGTGGCAGAGCGCCATCGTCTGGCGCATCTCTATCAGCTCTCGGAGCGGCTCAGTTAGAGGAGTGCTCTTCGACCTTCCAGTACTTACTGCCCTTGAGCGACAGGTCGAACATCAGACCCTTGTCGTCGAAGATGAATCCGATGATGGGCTCCTGGATGTTGTCGGTGTCGATGCTGTTGCCCACGCCGAAGGCGATCACCGCGATGCTGCCGTCGATACCGGCCTGCCAGCCGTTGCCGGCGCGGAATTTGTCGAGCGCCTCCTGCGACATGAACATCACGATCTCGGTCCGCCACTGAACGCCCAGCTGGAAGCCGTACGACAGCGAGGTGGTCCGGTAGTACTGGACCGTTTCGCCGTGGATCTGCAGCGCGCCGTCCCCGATGCCGCCGCCGAGGACGAACCCGGCCTTGTAGACCTTCGGAAACACCAGAATCCCGACCGACTTCTCGATCAGCTGCGACGCCAGTGGAATCTTGGCCTGGAAGCTCGCCAGCGCCGCCCGGACGTTCGCGTCGAGAGACTCCTTCGCGGCCTGGGCGTTACCCGCCAGCAGCAGGCTGATCGCCATCAACAGCAGCGAAATGCGGGCAACCGGGTTCGGCATCGGCAGGGTCCCTTCCAGCACGTACAAAACAGCGCGCGCCTTTATAGCAGAACTGTTCGGCAAATTCCGCCAGCGCCCTGCGCCGTTCGTGGGCGGTTGAACGCGGTTCGTGGGAATGGACTTCTTCACCGATCAGTTACATAGTAGTAACCATATGGTTACTAAGGCACGAAACCCCGACCGAACGCGACGCGCGATTCTCGATGCGGCGGTCGCGGAGTTCTGCGCCGTCGGTCCGGCCGGCGCCCGGATCGACGCGATTGCCGCTGCCGCCGGCGTCAACAAACGCATGCTGTACCACTACTTCGCGAGCAAGGAAGGATTGTTCGCTGCGGTGCTCGACGATCAGCTCTCGGTCCGGCCGACCGCGGCGCCAAAGTCGCTGGTTGCGCGCCACGCCGACGCGTCGGGTCGGATCGATTGGATCCGGTTGCTGATGTGGGAAGCGCTGGCGGGAACACTTCGGCCTGCCGATGCTGCGCGAGCGGGCGCGCAAACCCCCGCAACGGTGCCGCAATCCGCGGGCGAACTCGAAGCGGCGCATCTCGAATTGACACGCGTCGCCATCGCGCTGTTTCCGTTCGCGTTTCCGCAACTGACCCGGCTGATCACCGGGATGTCGCCGAGTGACGCGGATTTCCTCGCTGCCCGATCTGCATTTCTCGCATCGCTCGAGGCGCGCATCGAACGCGAGCCCTCTGCGTCGGAGGCACCGAAGCCGCGCTACCGGCTGGCCGCAAAGGTGACTGAAGCGCCGCCGCGACTACGCGGCGAATGAGTCGAGCCGCGGTGCCTTGCGAGATTCAGCGCGCGTGGCAGATCGACGCCAGTACCTCGAAGTAGTCGGGGAATGTTTTGGCCACGCAATCCGGATCGAGAATCGTCACCGGCACGCCACCGAGCGCCGCAAGCGAGAAGCACATGGCGATTCGATGATCGCCATAGGTGTCGATCGTCGCCGGCGTAAAGCGTTTCGGCGCAGTCACGTCGATGCTGTCGGCGCCTTCGACCACATCTGCGCCGAGTTTTCGCAGTTCGGTGGCCATCGCGGAAAGCCGATCGGTTTCCTTCACACGCCAGTTCGCGATGTTGCGGATCCGCGTCGTGCCTCTCGCGAACAATGCCAGTACCGCCACCGTCATCGCGGCATCGGGAAGCGCGTTCAGGTCGAGGTCGACCGCGCGTAAGCGGGCCGCACTCACTTCGACGAAGTCGTCGTCCACGTGAACGTCCGCGCCCATTGCGCGCAATACGTCGATGAATGCGATGTCGCCCTGCGCGCTGTCGCGACCGATGCCGCGTACCTGCACCGGGCCGCCGCGAATCGCCGCGGCCGCGAGGAAGTACGTCGCCGAGGAAGCGTCGCCTTCGACGAGGATCGATCCCGGCGAACGGTAGTGTCCATTCGGAATGTCGAAACGCCGGTACTGATCGTGGCTTGCCTGAATACCGAAGCGCTGCATCAGATTCAGGGTGATGTCGAGGTACGGTTTCGACACCTGCTCGCCGTCGATCGTCACGGTAATCGGACCTTCCGCGAGCGGCGCGGCCATCATCAGCGACGTCAGAAACTGGCTCGACACGCTGCCGCGCATGCGCACGTTGCCGCCGCGGAGCCCGGTGCCGTGTACGCGCAGCGGTGGAAAGCCGTCTGCGGCCGAGATAGTCGATCTGAGCGCCGAGCGGTCGCAGCCCGTCGACCAGATCCGCAATCGGGCGTTCGCTCATCCGTTCGCTGCCCATCAGCCGGAACGTGCCGCGCCCGAGACACAGTGCGGCCGTTAGCGGACGATACGCGGTGCCCGCCATGCCGAGATACAACTCGCGCTCGACGTCTTTGGTTACCAACGGTCCGCCTCGTCCGATCACTTCCGCCGCGTCGCCGTTGCGAGCGACGCCGATGTCCAGCGCAACGAGCGCATCGAGCATGTAGCGGGTGTCGTCGCTGTCGAGGAGATTGGTGATCCGCGTGGTACCCTCGGCCAGCGCGGCAAGCAGCAAAACCCGGTTCGAAATGCTCTTCGAGCCAGGCAGCTGCACCACTCCTTCGACGTGGTCGATCGGATTCAGAGTCAGGGATTTCATGGCCCGCGCATTTAACGACAATCCTTGGGGCGGTGCTACTTGGGAACAGGCGTAACCGACGTTGCGAGCGAACTCGACGCTTTCGTCGAGCGCTATCTGCAGCAGTATCCGGAACTGGTCGATCCGTTCGATCCGCAATGGCGCTCGCCGTGCGAAATCGGTGAGCCGTTCGCTTCAGGCGACGATGTGCGGTGCGTGTCGTGGCGACCACTGCACCGCGCGTTTGCAGACGATTTCGCCGGTCTCGAGCGTGCACTCGAAACCACCATTCACGCCGACATCAAGGCTTATTACGGCAGGTACTGGTCAGGCGGACTCGAAGCGACCGCGCAAGAGGGCCACGTGAGCCTGATCCTGCTGTGGAATCCGGCCGACGCGGAGCGACTGGTCGAGAATCTGATCGGTCACGCGCTCGCAAAGCGCCGAGCGCGGACGCCGTTCACGGTGTTTTTTGCGTGCACCGAGCCCGAATCGGAGCTGTTCCTGTCGGTGGACAACGCAACCGGCGAAGTGGTGCTCGAAGCGCCCGGCGCGAAGCCGCTGCGCACCGTCGCGCCGTCGCTAACGGTCTTCCTGAGGGGGTTGATCCCCGCTGCTCCCGGGATGCATCCCGAACGGCGGGTGCTCCCGTCGTTCTGAATCGCCGATACCCATGTGCGTGTGGGGCGGGCGTCGCATCGCTTTCGCGAGCGATTTGCGCTCTTCGGCCGTCAGCGATTTCGCCATTTCGACGAACGAATGGTGGCTGGCAACCTGCGCCGCAGTGAGGTTGGCGCGCAGATCGGCGAGCGCCGCTTCGAGCGCCGCAGGGTCGAATGGATCCGCCGTCAACGTTTCGAATACCTGATGCTGATCGCCGCGCATCTTGCGCAGCACCGGCAACAGCTCGCCCATCTGTTTGCGCAGCTCCGGCGCGATCGCGGCGCGGCGATCGTCGGGCAGAAAACCGAGCAACCGGAAGAAGCCGGCCGTTGGATCCGGACCGAATCCCGGCGGCGGACCGAACCCCGACATGCGGCCGACCACGAACCCGACCAGCAGCAGATTCAGAATCAGCGACAACACCAGACCGCCGATCAGCCATTTGTTAGTTCGCATCCGAATACGCCTCGTAGTCGGCAAATGCGAGCAGACTGACGTCAGAGACCAAATCGTCGTTGACTCCGCCCGGCTCGTACCCGATGCCGATCGCGTAGCCGAGAATCAACGGGATGATCGCCGTCGCGATCGCCACCGGCCGAAGCAGACGCGGGCCGAATGTCAGCCACGCGAACATCTTCGGCTTCGCCGTTTCGTCCGTAACGGCTGCAAGGATGCGGCTGCGCACCGCACCGGTCGACAGCGTGGCCGCCGGCAGTGCGTCGTCCAACAACGCGGCTAAGGCGCGGGCTTCGGCCAGCAGCGATCGCGCCCCGCTCGAATCGGCGATCAGTCGCTTTGCCTGCGAGGCCGATTCCGCTGGCCATCGATCCAGATCGGCGCCGTAGCGGTCGAGATGCGACTCGAGATCGTCGAGGGTCATCGGTTTGTCGTGCATGGCTGCGTCTCTTGAGTTTCGAGTAACGGCCGCAACGCGTTCTTCAGCGTTCGGCGGGCGCGCGAGAGGAGCGACTCGAGCGCTTCTACGGTGACGTCCAGCACTGCGGCCGCGTCCGGATTCGACATTCCATCGAAGTGGCACAACACGAGCGCGGTACGCTGGCGCTCGGGTAGCTGCGCGATTGCGTTCTGCATCATCTTGCGGCGCCGTTCTGCATCGATCGATTGGCCGGTATCCGGCGCGTCGTCGACGATCTGTTCGAGATTCTCATCGTTCGTTTCCCGGCGCTTGCGATGACGGTCGATCGCCAGATTGCGCGCGATTCGAAACAACCACGTCGTGAACCTGACCCGATCCGGCTGCCACCTGTCCGCGTGGGACCAGATGCGCAGAAACGCTTCCTGCGCGACTTCGTCTGCGTCGGCCGCATTGCCGGTCATGCGGATGAGGAACTTCTGCAGCCCCGCGAGGTGTCGATCGAGGAGGCGTGTGAACGCCTCCTGATCGCGGCGCTGCACCTGCGCCATGAGTTCCTCGTCGGTGGGGTTCGGCAACCGATAGTCTCAATTCGGCGGCGTCGGAGGCGTTTGCGCGTCGTGCGCAGCGTGCGCGGCCTTCATTTCGTCGCGCGTCACCGTGCCGTCGCCGTTCGTATCCATCGCCGACATCTTCGCGACGAACGGCGGGAATTCGTCCTTGGTCAGCACGCCGTCGCCGTTCTTGTCGAGCTTCTTGAACATCTGCGTCTTCATCATCGTCTGCGCGGTTTCCCAGGCTTTCGAGAATTCGGCGGGCGACAACTGGCCGTTGTGGTCGGTGTCGAGCGCCTTGTACAGATCGGCCTGGAACGCTTCGCGCTCTTGCGGCGTGGGCCCGCCGTCAGGGCCGGCGCCGCGATGGCCCATCATGCCCATACCGGGGCCGTGCATGCCGGGTCCGGGACCACCGGATCCGCCCGGCGGGCCGTGCGGCGGCTTAGCCGCGAGAAATTCGGCCTGCGTGATCTTGCCGTCGCCGTTGGTGTCGGCCGACGCGAAGACTTTCGCGGCGCGCGCGTCCATCTTGCTCAGATCGATGTCGCCGCGATGACCGGGCGGGCAGGTGGCTTCCGCGGTGGCGGGAGCAGGCGCGTCGGCGGCAAGTGCCGTGGTCGCGATGAGGCCGGCCAGCAACAATCCGCCGGCGCCGTATCGGAATCGTCGATCCTTCGAGAACATCGGAAATCTCCTGGTGTGTTTCCCACACCTTCATACGACGGGCGCGCGCTGATCCGTCGCGGGTCCCTTCAGTTCTACCGTGTTCCCGTCGGGATCCTTGATGTAAATCGACGGTCCTGTGCCTTTCGCCCCGTAGCGTTGCGACGGCTCGCCGTGCTCGATGCCGTGGGCGGTGAGGTGCGCCGAAATCGCGGCCGCATCGAACCGGCCGAGTTCCAGCGCAAAGTGATCCATGTTGTGGCCGCCGGCACCCGGCGCCGCGCCGCCCAACTGCCCGAGCGGGCTCGAGATGGGCACCAGATCGATCAGCGAAGCGCCGGCGCGCAGTTGCACGAGTCCGATATCGAGTTGTCGTTCGATCGGAAGCGCCAGCGCGTCGCGGTAGAACGCGAGCGCCGCCTCCAGATCCTTTACGCGCAGTACGACGTGATCGATCGCCTTGATCTCAAGCGGGTGCATCGTATTCGATCTCCACAATGTGATAGTGCGCCGCGCCGTCGGGCCGCTTCACTTCGATATCGTCGCCGCGCGCCTTCTTCAACAGCGCCTTGGCGACGGGCGAGTCGACGCTGATGTAACCCGGTTCGCGATCGAATTCGTCGGGGCCGACGATGCGGTAGCGGTGCGTTGCTCCAGCGTCGTCTTCGAGCGTCACCCACGCGCCGAAGAACACGCGCGACCGATCCGGCGGAATGCGGTCGACCACTACCAGTTCGTCGAGGCGCTTCGACAGGAACTGAATCCGCGAGTCGATCTCCCGCAACTGCTTTTTGCCGTAAATGTACTCGGCGTTCTCCGATCGGTCGCCTTGCGCGGCCGCCTCCGACACCTTGCGCGTGACCTCAGGGCGCTTCACTTTCCACAGATACTGCAGCTCTTCGGTCAGACGGCGGTGGCCCAGTGGCGTGATGAGCGAAGTCGACTTCGCCCTCGGCGGCCGATAGCGGGTCATGTCCGTCGCAGCTCAGCAGGTTCGTCAGGTGACATTGCCAGCCGTTGCAGCGTTTGCTCGAACGGTGGCCTCAGCAAGCCCGCGTCGGTGACGAATGCGGTGACCAGGTCGTGCGGCGTGACGTCGAATGCGGGGTTGCGAACTTTGACGTCGGCCGGCGAGGTGGCGCGTCCGAACATGCGGCGCACTTCGTCGGGATCGCGCTCTTCGATGACCACCGAAGCGCCGTCGGGGGTCGCCGGATCGAACGTCGATGACGGACACGCGACATAGAACGGAATGGCAAAGTGGCGCGCCAGTATCGCGATGCCCGACGTGCCGATCTTGTTCACGACGTCGCCGTTGCGCGTCACTCGATCGGTGCCGACCAATACCAGATCGATCGCCCCTTCGGCCATCATCCGCGCCACCATCGTGTCGCAGATCAGCGTTACGTCGATGCCGGCTTGCGTCAGCTCCCACGCGGTGAGCCGGCTGCCCTGCAACAGGGGTCGCGTTTCACCGGCATAGACGCGGAATGCGACGCCGGCCGCGTGCGCCAGATACATCGGCGCGGTCGCGGTGCCGAGTTCGGATACGGCCAGCGCGCCGGCGTTGCAGTGCGTCAGCACGCCGCTGTTCGGTTCGATCAGGTGCTGCCCGGCGCGGCCGATCGCGCGGCACATGCGGCGATCCTGTTCGTGAATCGCTTCGGCGGCGGCTTTGATTCGTGCGTAGCGCGACGCGCCATCGCCGGTTGGTTGGGCCGCAGCGACGATACGATCTACCGCCCAGCCGAGATTCACGGCCGTCGGCCTGGCGCTGCGCAGTCGATCCGCGGCCGATTGCAACGAGGCGCAGAATCGATCGCCGTCGCCGGAACGATGCGCCTGCATGGCAACGACCAGCCCATACGCGGCGGCGATGCCGATCGCCGGCGCGCCGCGTACTTTCAACTCGCGAATTGCGGTGTAGACCGTCTCCAGCGACGGCTGCGGTTCGAAGACGACTCGCTCCGGCAGCTGCGTCTGATCCAGCAGCACCAAGCGTTCGTCGAGCCAACGGATCGGTTCAGGCGCGACGCTGCTCACGGTGCGGCACCGAGCGCGGCCGCCAGAGTGCGAACGAGCAGAGCGCCGGTCTCGTGCGCCGACTCGCCCGAAACGAATACGCCGTCTTCATGACCGAGAGTGGCAAAGGCGATGGGGCGATTGCCGTGTTGTCGCAATAGAACAGAGACGGCGCTCGCCATGGCGGGCGAGCCGTACGGCACGTTGGTGCCGGTCACCGGTAGCGACAATTGCTTCGCATTCCGCCAGATCGCCGGCGAGTGCACGTGCATGACCCATGCAATCGCCGGGTCGGCCGCATACAACATGCCGTGTGTGATGCTCTCCGACGACGGCGCTGCGGCGCCCGTTGCTTGCACTTCGAAACGTTCGGCGTCCCAGCGATCGATACGCACGAGCTGCGTTCGATCCAGGCTCGCATTGCCCCCCGTCTGGCTTGCGGTGACGAAGAAGCGCAGCGCGTCGGCGCCGTCTCGCACGCTCAGATTGCCGTACGCGAAGCCGTCGTAACGCAGTGGATCGCGGCCGATCAGATCGAGTTGCCGCAGGATCGTGCGCCACGCGGCCATCTGCGCGAATCGTGCGGCGTCGAGCGCATCGCCGGCGCCTGGCGCAGCGAGCGTGAAGCGGAACTGGATCGCGCCTTCTGCCGTGGTCATGGATCGTTGCTGTTTTCGGACGGGGCTGAATATAGACTCGACCGAGGGTGACAGACAGAGGAAGGGGAATCATGGCTGATCAGGAATCGAAGAATCCGTGGCCGAATCTCGACGTCGGCGAACTGTTCAAACAATTTCAGATTCCGGGCGTGGATGTGAGCAAGCTGATCGAAGGTCAGCGCGAGAACATCAAGGCGCTGCAGGAGGCGAATCAGACGGCGCTGCAGGGTTGGCAGAATCTGATGACGCGGCAAACCGAACTGATGCGCGAAGCGTTCGAAGCGTGGCAGGCGTCGGTGAGCGAAACGGTCAAGTCGCCGCCCGGCGAGATGGCGCAGAAACAGATCGAGCACGGCCAGAAAGCCATCGAGAAAGCGCTGTCGAACATGCGCGAGCTCGCTGAAATGGCCGTCAAATCGCAATCCGATGCGGCCGACGTGATCCGCAAACGGTTCGAAGCGGGCCTCAAGGAAATCCAGAACCGGTAAAGCAGCGCGGTAGTCGGATGCGATTGGAAAAAGCCGCCGGCGCGCTCGGCGCGTTCGTGCACGATGTTCAGGTGGCGGACGCGATCGGGTCGACTTCGTTGTTCGAGTCGATCCGCGCGGCGCTGCTCGAGCACCAGGTGCTGTTCTTTCGCGATCAGCGGATGACGCCGCAACAGCAGCGCGCTTTTGCGGTGCGGTTCGGGCCGATCGAAGGTCATCCGGCATACGAAGTGGTCGCCGGAACGTCCGACGTGCAGATCCTCGAGAGCACGAAAGAGAAGCCGTCGAAGATCGAGATGTGGCACACCGACATGACGTTCAGACCGGCGCCGCCGATGCTGACGATGTTGCACGGCAAAGTGATTCCGCCGTTCGGCGGCGACACGCTGTTCGCCGGCATGACGGCGGCGTTCGACGCGCTGTCGCCTTCGATGCAGACGTTCCTGACCGGACTGACCGCAACGCACGATTTCGCGCACGGCTTCAAGGAAAGTCTGGCGGAGCCAGGTGGATACGAGCGATTGGCCGGCGCGCTCGCTGCCAATCCGCCGGTGTCGCATCCGGTGATCCGCACGCATCCCGAAACCGGCCGCAAGGCGATCTATGTGAATTCGCTGTTCACGGTTCGAATCAACGAACTGACGGCCGCGGAGAGTCGCGCCGTTCTCGATCTGCTGTTTCGTCACGTGACGACCGACGAATTCACGGTGCGCCTGAACTGGGAAGCCGACACGCTGGTGATGTGGGACAACCGCGCCACGCAGCACAAACCGGTGAACGACTTTTTCCCGCAGCACCGCCGCATGCACCGCATCACCGTGGCCGGTGACGTGCCGTGCTGATCCGGCCGATGGACGGACCGCTCGGCGCCGATGTGACCGATCTCGACGTTAGACGGATGGACGCTACACAGCTCGCCGGCATTCGCGCCGCGTTACTCGAATATCACGTGCTGGCGCTGCGCAACCAACAACTCGATCCGGCCGCGCTGAGCGCGTTTGCGGCGCGGCTGGGCGAGCGCGAGGTGTATCCGTTCGCACAGTCGCTTCCCGACGACCCGTACGTGGTGCCGATCATCAAAGAACCCGAAGACGAATCGAACTTCGGCGGCATCTGGCACACCGATTCGAGCTATCTGCCGGAGCCGCCGAGTCTGACGTTGCTCTATGCCGTGGCATTGCCGCAGCAGGGCGGCGACACGCTGTTCGCCGACATGCACGCCGCGTACGACGCTCTGCCGCCGCAGACTCGAAAGGAGATCGACGGCTTGACGGCGCAATACACGGCCTCACTGGTGCACGACGACCGCGGCGCGTATGCACAGGTAGCCGGCGCCAACCGGAACCGGCGCGCAGCGGGTGCGACCGTCACCGATGCGATTCATCCGGTGGTCCGAACGCATCCCGACAGCCGAACCAAGGCGCTGTACGTCAGCCTCGCGCACACGCGCTGTTTCGTCGGGCGCACGCGCGAGGACAGCCTGCCGTTGCTGACGCGGCTGGCCGAGCACGCGATCCAGCCGGAATTTCTCACGCGCCTGCGTTGGACGCCCGGCACGCTCGCGATCTGGGACAACCGTTCAGTGCAGCATTTCCCGCTGAACGACTATCCCGGCGAGCGGCGCGTGATGCACCGCGTGATCCTGAAAGGCGAGCGGCCGGCTTAGCGGCGCCAGCTCAGCCCGCGCCGGTCGCTTCCGGAGCGGGTGCAGCGGCGGGGTCGAGGCGCACCAGTCGGCGAGGGGGAAATCCGGTCAGCACGCGGATCATCGTCGGGAGACTGTGCTCGGCATTCACGCGATCGAACTCCGCGCCGGTGACCGGAACCGCGACGTAAGCCTGAGTCTTGCCGTCCCACGTCACGTCCACCTGCGGATGCGCCAGCACTTCGTTGTACCAGCGCCGCGGCCAATGATTGGCGGCAACGTACAGCTTGCCATCGCTCTCGAGACGCGCCACGACGCGCTGTTTCGCGTTGCCGTTGTCGTCCTGTGTGGCGATCACCATCGTGCTCTGGTCTTTAGGTTGGAAGTAGCCGATCAGAGACTCGAATCCGGCGACCACGCCGGCATAGACGAAGAACAGAATCACAACGACTTTGACGGCGGTTTTCATTGCATTTCTCCAGTAGGTGCGGCGGCGATCTCCGGGACGCGTCGTTACTTCGGGTCGAAGTCGCGGGCGCTGTGCCGCTCGACCACGCGCTCCGCTTCAGGTCCCCAGGGTCGGTTGACGCGGCGACCGCGTTGCACGGCCGGGCGCTGTTCGATCTCGGTCGCCCATCGCACGACGTTCGTGTAGCTCGCTACCTCGAGAAACTCCGCGGCTTCGTAGATGTTGTGCAGCACGAGCGCGCCGTACCACGGGTATGTCGCCATATCGGCGATGGTGTATTCGTCGCCGCCGAGGTATCTGCGGTCGGCGAGGTTGCGGTTCAGCACGTCGAGTTGTCGTTTCGCTTCCATCGCGTACCGGTCGATCGGGTACTGCATCTTCGACGGCGCATACGCATAGAAGTGGCCGAAGCCGCCGCCCAGGAACGGCGCGCTGCCCATCTGCCAGAACAACCAGGACAGGCACTCCGCGCGCGCACTCGGGTCGGTGGGCATGAACGCGCCGAATTTCTCGGCGAGATACACGAGGATCGCGCCGGATTCGAATACGCGGGTCGGCTTCGGCGTGCTGCGGTCGACCAGCGCCGGAATCTTCGAGTTCGGATTGATCGCGACGAAGCCGCTGCCGAACTGGCTGCCGTCGCCGATGTTGACCGTGTACGCGTCGTACTCGGCGCCGCTGAAGCCACGCTGCAGCAGTTCCTCGAGCATCACCGTCACCTTCACGCCGTTCGGCGTCGCCAGCGAGTACAGCTGCAAAGGATGCTCACCTACCGGCAACTCTTTCTCGTGAGTGGCGCCGGCGACGGGTCGATTGATGTTGGCGAAGCGTCCTCCGTTGGCCTGATCCCACTTCCAGACTTTCGGCGGTACGTACTCGGAATCGCTCACGGTGTGACCTCTTGTCAATTGACGGAATGCTCAGACGGTGTCGCGAAGCCGCGTATCAGTCAACCGGCTTTCGCCGTCGAGGCTATCCATTCGAGGGGCGAGTGTCGGTTACCATGCCGCTTCCGAAAAACCCAACTGAGGACGAACCATGTTCAGCCATGTGATGGTCGGCGTTAGCGACCTGGAAGCATCGAGGAAGTTCTACGACGCGGTGCTCGGCACGCTCGGCATCGGTCCCGGCGTCGCCAACAAGAACCGGTATTTCTACCGCAGCCCCACCGGCATGTTCGGGATCACCACGCCGATCAACGGTAAACCGGCCACTTACGCGAACGGCGGCACGATCGGATTCGCAGTGAAATCGGCCGAGCAGGGCGCGGCGTTCCATGCGGCCGGAGTCGCGAACGGCGGTGTGACGTGTGAAGACCCGCCGGGCTTTCGCGACAAGACCTACCTCGCTTATCTGCGCGATCCCGACGGCAACAAGCTCTGCGCACTCTTCCGCCAAAGCTGATCAGTTCACGCAAGGATCGTCCATGAAACGCAATCGTCTGGGCCGTAGCGGCATCGTCGTATCGGAAATCTGCATGGGCACGATGACGTTCGGCTCGATGGCGGACGAAAAAGCTGCGATCGAAGTGCTCGATCGCAGCTTCGACGCCGGCATCGATTTCTACGACACCGCCGAAAACTATCCGGTACCGCCCGATCCGAGTTATGCCGGTCGCACCGAGGAAATCCTCGGCCGCTGGATGAAGACCAAACCGCGCGACGCACTGATCATCGCGACGAAAGTGTCCGGCCCGAGCCACGGCTGGATCAAAGCGGCGGTGCGTTCCGGCATGACCACGCTCGACCGTCACAACGTCATGCGCGCGGTGGAAGCGAGCCTTACGAAACTGCAGACCGACTACATCGATCTGTACCAGACGCATTGGCCCGACCACGGCGCGCGTTACGAAGAAACGCTGGATGCGCTCGACGAGCTGGTGCGCGTGGGCAAAGTCCGCGTGATCGGTTGCAGCAACGAAACCACCTGGGGACTCACGAAGAGCCTCGCCGTTTCCGAGATGAACGGCTTCGCGCGCTACGAGACGATCCAGAACAACTTCAGCCTCAACAACCGGCGCTTCGAGGACGAACTCGCACAAGCATGCCGGCGAGAGCAGGTCAGCCTGATTCCGTATTCGCCGCTCGCCGGCGGCGTGTTGTCGGGCAAGTACAACGACGGCGCTCAGCCGCAAGGCGCGCGGTTCACGAACTATCGAAATGCAGGGGCGCGTCAGGCGGCGATGGTGAACCGGTTCATCAACGAGAAATCGCTGGCGTCCACCGCGCGGTTCAAGGCGATCGCGGAGGAGGCGGGGATGTCCGTCGTCACGCTTGCAACGGCGTGGAGCAAACAACACGACTTCGTTGCATCGACCATCGTCGGCGTAACGCGCGCGTCGCAGTTGCCGGAGATCCTCGCGGCGGCGGATCTCACGCTCAGTGCCGACGTGATGAAGAAGATCGATGCGGTGACGAAGGAGATCCTCTATCCCATGGGATGAGGCTACCCGATGGGATGACGTGTCGGTCAGACCTCGGGGTCGAGCATCGGCGTCCAGTTGTCCATGTAGTAGCCGCCGTCGGCGATGATCGACGCGCCGTTGATGTAGCGCGCTGCCGGCGAGCAGAGGAAGGCGCAGATACCGGCGACTTCCGACGTTTCCCCGAGCCGGTGTGCCGGAATGTCCTTGATGGCCACCGCTTCGTAGTTCTCGATGTCGGAGTATGCGAACTCTTCCTCGCGGACACCGGCCGTTGCGATCGTCCCGGGCGCCAGCGAATTGATCGTTACGCCTTTGCGCGCCCAGTAGTACGCGAGCGAACGGGTCATGCTGACGACGCCTGCGCGCGCGGCGCCGGAATGCACGAACGGCGGCGCGCCGCGATCGAACGAATAGATGTGCACGATGCTGACGATCGCGCCAAAGCCGCGTTCGACCATGTGCTTACCGACGCGGCTCGTCACGTTCCAGGTGCCGTTCAGATTCAGATCGACCACCGAGCGCCAACCGTTGTCGCTGATGTCGAACGGCCGCGCCGGGAATTGACCGCCCGCGTTGTTGATCAGGAAATCGATCTTGCCGAACTTCGCGATTGCGGCCGCGACCAGCGCGTCTACTTCTTCGGGTTTGCGCACGTTGGTGACCTGCGCGAGACAGCGTCGCCCCAACGCTTCGATGTCGCTTGCGGTGGCGGTGAGGTTTTCGGCGTTGCGGCTCGCAATGATCAGATCGGCGCCGAGGCCTGCGAATGCCAACGCGATTTCGCGGCCGATGCCTCTACCGCCGCCGGTGACCAATGCGGTGCGTCCCTCGAACAGATTGGGTGCGAAGGTCGACAGCGGTGCGATTTCCATGGATATTCCTCAGCCCGACGAATCAACGATGGTACCGCAATGATCAGGTCGACTCAGGCGTTGTTGTTAGCGTTGTTGCTCGCGTTCGCGATGATCGCTGGCGTGACCGCTCGAGCGGACGACGCGGCGAACGAGTCCGCGAATGCGGCCGCGCGCGGCGTGATGGATGCGTTCATGGCGGCGTTCAATGCGAAAGACGGCGCGGCGTGGGCAGACACGTTGCTGTACCCCCACGTGCGGTTCGCCGGCGGAAAGGTCACCACGTTTCCCGATCGCGCGGCGTTCATTGCCGCGAACCACATCGACGCGCTGATCGCCGGCGAGGGATGGGATCACAGCAAGTGGGACTCGATGCAGATCGTGCAGAGTTCGCCGAACAAGGTGCACATCGCGGTCGAGTTCTCGCGTTATCACAAAGACGGCACCAAGTACGCGAGTTATCCGTCGCTGTACATCGTCGAGCAGGTCGACGGCAAATGGGGCATTCGCGCGCGTTCGAGTTTCGCGCCGTAGACCCTTAGATAAGAGCAGGGAGAAGCAGCAAATGGACTGGTCCGACGACGAGTTCGGATTCGAGACGCGCGCGATTCACGCCGGCCAGGCGCCGGATCCGACCACCGGCGCGATCATCACGCCGCTGTATCTGACCTCCACGTACGCGCATTCGACGCCGGGTGTGCATCAGGGTTACGACTACACGCGCAGCGGCAATCCGACGCGCCGCGCGTTCGAAGACTGCGTTGCGAATCTCGAAGGCGCGCGATACGGCTTTGCGATGGCTTCGGGATCGGTCGGCACCGCCACGATCGTTCACCTGCTGTCGGCCGGCGATCACGTCGTGGCGTGCGACGACATGTACGGCGGCAGCTACCGGCTGTTCGAACGGGTGTTCAAGCAGCAAGGCATCGAGTTCAGCTACGTCGACATGGCCGACCCCAACAATCTCGCTAAGGCGATGCGGAAGAACACGCGCCTGGTCTGGGTCGAGACGCCGAGCAATCCGCTGCTGAAAGTGGTCGACATTGCGAAAGCGGCCGACGTCGCGCACGCCTCCGGCGCGTTGCTCGCCGTGGACAACACGTTCATGAGTCCGTATTTCCAGCGGCCGATCGCACTGGGCGCCGACCTCGTGATGCACTCGACCACGAAGTACATCAACGGCCACAGCGACCTCGTTGGCGGCGTACTGATCACCAACGACGAAGCGCTGGCGGAGCGGCTCAGATTCCTGAGCAACGCGATCGGCGGCATTCAAAGCACGTTCGACGCGTTCATGTGCTTGCGCAGCCTGAAGACGCTGGCGGTCCGCATGAAGGCGCACGAATCCAACGCGCTCGCGGTGGCGCGCTTCCTGGAGGCGCATCCAAAAGTTGCGGCGGTCCGTTTCACGGGATTGCCGAGTCATCCGCAGCATGAGCTTGCGAATCGGCAGATGACCGGCCACGGCGGCATGCTGACGTGCAACGTCGCGGGCGACCTCGATGCGACGCGGCGGTTCCTGTCGTCGGTGCGCGTATTCGCGCTGGCCGAGAGCCTGGGCGGCGTCGAGTCGCTGATCGAACACCCGGCGATCATGACGCACGCGAGCCTGCCGCAGGCCGTGCGCGAGCAACTCGGCATCGGCGACAACCTGGTGCGGATATCCGTCGGCATCGAAGCCGAAGCGGATCTGCTGCGCGACCTCGACCGCGCGCTCGCGGTGGTGTGATGCTGATCGACGACATCGACCTTCACATCGAGGAAGCGGGCTCCATCGACCGCGCCGCGATCGTGCCCGGGATGTATCTCGCGTGGTGCGTGAACCTGCAGCTCGTCGCGCCGAAGCTCGAGGCGTCGTTCGGACGCGAGGTGTTGCGGCTCAAATACCGGGAGCTGACCCCTGCAGCATTCTTTCTGAAGGTCGGGCACGGCCGGCTGACGGACGACCTGCTGTCGGAACAGGGCAGCGCGTTCGCGGCGCAGCACTACGCGCAGTTCCGCAGCGACACGGCAGCGTCCTTGTACGACGCAAAGGACGATTGGAATACCTACGACTCGATTGCGCCGGCATTGACGAAGGCGTATTACGCCTTCGCAGAAGGCGGCCGCAAATCGACGCGGCCGGCCAAACACTGGTGGCAGGGCTGGCGTTCGTGACGATCGGGAGGGTGCGATGCTGCGACCGACACCTGAAGTCGAATCGGCTCGGCGACGTTGGAAGTTCCGCGGCGAAGTGCGCCCGGATTTCGCGCATGCCGACGCCGCACACGAAGAATCGGTTTGGGACTATCCAAGACCACCGATGATCGTTCCCGACACGCGGCTGGTGCAGGTATTTGCCGAAGGCTCGTTGATCGCCGATTCGCGCGACTGTGTGCGGGTGTTGGAGACGGCGAGCCCACCGGCGTTCTACCTGCCGCCCGACGACGTCGAATGGGACGCGCTCGAAGCGACCGACGTGCGCACGGCCTGCGAATGGAAAGGCATCGCGACTGCGTATGACGTGATCGTCGACGGCGAGCGGGTGGTCGGCGCTGCCTGGAGCTACGTCGAGGTCTATCCCGACTACAAAGATCTCCTCGGCTGGGTTGGCTTCTACCCGGGTCTCGTCAGTTGCTTCGTCGAACGCGAGACCGTGTATCCGCAGCCCGGCGGCTACTACGGCGGTTGGGTTACCCGAGAGATCATCGGCCCGTTCAAAGGCCCGGCGGGCACAGAAGACTGGTGAAGAATTTCGACCCTCGCGATGCGCGGATTCTGCGACCGTATCCGGAAGAATTGCCGTGGGAACTGCTGCTCGACGCCGATCCGTCGCGGACGCGCGTCGAGAGCTATCTCTCCGACACGCTGACGCGGATCGCCAAACGCGACGAAGACGTGATCGGCGTGTATGCGCTCAAGCAGATGGATGCGATCACGTTCGAGCTGATGAACATTGCTGTCGCCGAGGCCTATCACGGCACCGGATTGGGTCGGCGGCTGCTCGGCCACTCGATCGGCCTCGCCGAATCGAACGGCGCGCGCGTCATCGACGTCGGCACCGGCAACTCGAGCTTCGGCGCGCTGCGGTTCTATCAGCGCGCCGGATTCCGGATCGTGGGCGTCGAACCGGACTACTTCACCAACAATTACGCTGAGCCGATCGTCGAAGACGGCATTCGATGCGTGGACATGGTCCGGTTGCGGCTCGAACTCACGCCGGAGTGACGCAACCGCGCCACTCCGCGTGAGTTGCACCTAAGCCGGCACCACGCCGATGTACTTCGCCGCCGGCCGGATGATGCGGTTGTTGATGCGGCTCTCGATGAAATGCGCGAGATAACCGTAGACCCGCGCCATCGCGAACGCTGCCGTGAAGAAATCGGTCGGCAGGCCGGCCGCCCGGTACACGATGCCCTTGTAGAATTCGAGGTTCGCGTGCAGTTCCGTGCCGCGCTCGGCCATCCGCTCCGTAATTCGCGCTTCGATGGCTTCGAGCGTCAGATACAACGGCTCCAATGAGGTGCCCTTCGCAAGCTCGGCGGCGAGCGCTTTGACGAAGCGCGCGCGCGGGTCGAGCACCTGATACTCGCGATGGCCCATACCCATGATCTTGCGACCGGTCGCCAGACATTCGTCGACGAAATCCGCAGCCTGCGCCGGGTCGCCGACCTCGATCGCCATTTCGAGCGCGGCCTGATCGGCGCCGCCGTGCAGCGCGCCGTGCAATGCGCCCAGCGCTGCGGCGAGTACGTTCTCGACCGGCGCCAACGTACTCGCAACGACGCGCGCTGCGAACGTGCTCGCGTTGAAGCTGTGTTCGATCTGCAGGATCTGCGTGACGTTGAATGCGTGCGCCAGTTCGGGCTTCGACGCGAATCCCATCTGCGCGAGGAAGCGGGCGTTCGGATCGAGCAGGTCGCTCGCACCGGGCAGCGCTTCGCCGCTGCGCAGTCGATGCAACCCGGCGATCAGCGCCGGCAGCTTCGCGGCCACCGTGAATCCGTGCGCCGCATCGCCGTAGCGCTCGAATTCGGCGGACCGCGACAGTAGCGGCACCAGGCCTTGCAACGCGGCCATCGGATGAACCTTGGTTTTCGCCGCAAGCGTGAGCAAGCCGGCGTCGTCGTCGGAGAGGCGCGACGCGCGCAGCAGCGCCGTTTCGAACGCGCGGCATTCCGCGGCGGTCGGCTCTTCGCCGGTCAATACCAGCAACACCACGCGGCTGAACGGCCAATCGATGAGCTGCGTAACGTCGTGACCGCGGTAGCTGAGCCGACCGCGTTCGCCGTCCACCAGCGAGATCTTCGTGACGTCCACTTCGACGCCTTCCAGACCTTTCGGCACTTCCATCGCAACCTTTCGCATGATCTTCCCCACGCACGTTTGTCCGAGCCAACACTACCCCCGCGCGAAATGTCCGGCGAGCGCGATCGGCTAATGCCGGCATGCGCGGCGCTTAAGTATCAGCGCGGCTGATTGCTCGATAAGTGGTGCGCCCCCTTGCACTGTGGTTTAGTCGGCGCGGTGGGGGAACGAACATGCAGATCGAACGACACGAAATCCGCGTGCTGTCGGCGGTGATCGAAGAAGGCGGCTTCAGCCGCGCGGCAGAGCGATTGAACGTTTCGCAGTCGGCGGTGAGCCAGGCCATCGCGAACCTCGAACACAAATTGAACACCGCGCTGCTGGTGCGCGGGCGCGTGCCGCATCTCACCGAAGCGGGTCTGCGCCTGTTCCGTTTCGCGCAGACGATGATCAACGAGGAGCGCAACGCGCTCGACGACATCCAACAGATCCGGCAGGGCGCGCTGTCGACGCTGAATCTCGCCATGAACAGCCTGGTCAACAAGTTCTACGGCAAGTCGTTGCTGCTGAAATTCTGCGAGCGCAATCCGCTGACGCGACTGAAGCTCGACGTCGCGCCCAGCCGCGAGATCGTCTACGGCGTGGACGAGGACCGCTGGGAGCTCGGGTTCGGACCGTTCCAGCACCAGATGCCGGGCCACTTCGTCCAACGCGGCTGTTTCGACGAGAAGCGCGTGCTGGTGGCGCACAAGTCGCATCCGCGCTTCGAAGCACTGATCAACGAACCGATGAAGGTGCTCGGCGAAGTCACGCTGATCACCTCGTATCTCGACGAGGCGACGAAGCGGCCGGGGCACGAGCGGCTGCGCGACTGGTTCGCGAGCATCTGGGAAGTGAGCCATCTCGAGTTGCGGCTCGCGCTTGCTCGAATCGGGCAAAGGCGTGACGTTCGTATCCGATCGTCTGCTGGGCGAGCTCGACGGCTTCGTGGCGCTACCGGCGCTCGAATTCGGCGCGATCCGCCGCACCGTCGGCATCTACTACAAGAAACACAAACCGCTTTCGGAGGCGGCCAAGCGGTTTCTCGCCATCGTCGAGAGCGAATTTCCGCCGCATCCTGCGAGATCCGCGGACTGAACGCCGCTCGGCGCGTGCGTCAGCGAAGGGTCATGCCTTCCAGATCGCCGGCGTCGCGCCATTGCGCCAGCAGCGCGTTGAACGCGTTGATGCCGGGCGCGTAGACCTCGGCGGCAAGCGAGCCTTCGGCTTTTTCGAGCAGACCCTCGTTGTTGTAGTAGCCGGGCGTGCAGGCTTCCTGAAAGTCGTGGTTGTTGACCGCGAGTCGTCGAATCTCGGCAACCCAGGCCCGCTCCGCTTCCGGCGTCACCTCCACCGCGCGTTTGCCGCGTTGCTGAACTTCGCGAACGATGTACGCGATGTGCTGCGCCTGATCGTCGAACATCGCGGTCATGTTCACCGACAGACCGTTCTGGTTGATGCCGATGAAGAACCAGTTCGGGAAGCCGTGGCTCGAAATGCCGTGCAGCGTCTTCAAGCCGCCTTTCCAGTGGTCGAACAGCGATTCGTCGTTGCGGCCGACCACGTCGAAGCTGACGCGTCGCCGCGGTGCGGAGCTGATCTCGAACCCCGTCGCGAAGATGATGCAATCCACTTCGTACTCGATGCCGTTTGCGACGACGCCGTTCGGCGTGATGCGCTCCACGCCCTGACGTTCGCTGACGTCGATCAGCTTCACGTTCGGTCGATTGAACGTAGCGAGAAACTCGTCGTTGAACGTCGGCCGTTTGCAGAACTGGCGGTACCAGGGTTTCAGCGCTTCGGCCGCGGCTTTGTCGCGCACGGTTTTCTCCACGCGTGCACGGATCTCGTTCATCTTCTGGAAGTCGGCGATCTCGGCGCGTGCTGCCGCTTCCTCGGGGTCCAGATCCTGCGTCGACTCGCGCGCCATCACGCCCGACTGCAGGCGCCTGAAGATGTCGGTCCAACCGTCCGATACGAGGTCCTGTTCGAACGGCCGCCCCACCACGATGTCCGCGAAGTTCTCGCGCCGCGCGCGCTGCCAGCCGGGCTGAAGGGTTTTGGCCCACTCCGGATCGGTTGGCTTGTTGCCGCGCAGATCGACCGACGACGGCGTGCGTTGGAAAACGTAGAGCTGCTTCGCGTGCGCACCTACGAACGGCACGCATTGAATTGCGGTCGCGCCGGTGCCGATCACCGCGACGCGTTTGTCGGCGAGTTTCGTCAACCCGCCCGAGTGATCGCCGCCGGTGTAGCCGTAGTCCCAGCGGCTGGTGTGGAACGAGTGGCCTTTGAAGTCGGCGATGCCGGGAATGCCGGGAAGTTTCGGGCGACTCGCGGTGCCAACGGCCTGAATCACGAATCGCGCCCGGATGTCGTCGGAGTGGTTGGTGGAGACGTGCCAGCGCGCCTCCTGTTCGTTCCAGCGCAGTCCGGTCACGCGTGTCTGGAAGTGCGTGATGTCGTAGAGACCGAACTCGCGCCCGATGCGCTGCGAGTGTTCGAAGATCTCCGGTGCGTACGAGTACTTCTCCTTCGGAATCACGGCGAGTTCTTCGAGCAGCGGCAGGTAGCAATACGACTCGATGTCGCACTGCGCGCCCGGATAGCGATTCCAGTACCACGTGCCGCCAAAGTCGCCGCCCGACTCGATGATGCGGACGTTGGTAACGCCGCGTTCGCGCAAGCGCGTGGCGGCGAGCATGCCGCTGAAACCGCCGCCGATGATCGCGACGTCGATCTCTTCATCGAGCGCGTCGCGCGTGAAGCCCGGCTCGACGTAAGGATCTTCGTCGGCGTAACGCGCGAAGGCACCGGCGATCTCGATGTATTGATCCTCGCCGTCCTTGCGGATGCGCTTGTCGCGTTCGCGACGGTACTTGTCCCGCAGGGTGTCCGGATCGAAGCCGAGATTCGAATACAGGTCGGTGCGTCGCGCGCTCATCACCGCTCTCCCCTTGGTCGCCTTGTACACGCAATACGTGCATCGGAACTCAAATCCAACATAAAGAACGTTGAATTGCCACCATTCCGTACGCATTGCACGCCCCGGACCCTATCGAGGTCAAGCCCTGCTTCGGTTGTGCGACGCGTCTGGTTTGCGGTCGCGCGAGGCGCCGGCGTAAGGTCTGCCAGCCCCGATGACGAAACCCGCCGGCCGGACATATTCGGTCGATAAGGACTCGTAATGCCCGGTAACGCAAAAGACCGCGTGCTCTCCTGGATCGATGCGACGTTGGCGACACTTGGCCACGGCTTCGTGACGTCTTGGAGCAAGGTCGAGCGCAGCTACCGTCGCCCATTCTCGAATTTCGCGTTCCGGCTGAAGTTTGCGTTCTTCCCGCTGCTCGCCCTCGGCGCGGTTGGCTGGCTCGGCTGGGATTGGACCCACGCGCGATCGTTGAACACGGCCGAGGATGCGATCTTCGACAGCGTCGTGCGGTGGCGGCCGTTCGAGCCAAAGGCCTCCGGCAATGTCGTGGTCGTAGAGATCGACGAATGCTCGATCGAATTTTTCCGCGCGCGAGGGGAAGGCGGCTGGCCGTGGAGCCGGGCCCGTCACGCCGATCTGCTCGACCAACTCGACCGCGCTGGGGTGCGTGCAGTGGCGTTCGACGTGTTGTTCATCGATCGCTCGCAGGTCGACCCCGACGGCGACCGGATTCTCAATGCGATGGCAAAGGGCGGCGCGGGGCGATTCGTCTTCGAATCGTCCCGGCTCCATTCCGACTATGACGAAGGATCATCGCTGCGCGCATCGGCCGCGCCGGGCGCGTTCGAGTTGAAGAACGGTGGACGGCACGACCCGACCGTTGCGTTGCTCTTGCCCTACGGTGAGGCGATGGCGCGGTACAGCGGTGTCGCGAATGTCACGCGCGACGAGGACGGTGTGCTGCGCGACATTCCGTTGCGCGAGACGGCCGGAGATTGGGGGCTGCCTTCACTGCCGCTGCGCCTCGCGATGGCAGTTGTGCCCGACTTGCCACAGCGTCTCCACTCCACGGTGCGGCCGAATTGGCGCCAGGACACGCGGCTGCCTAGGATCAGCGCCGCGGATCTTTTGAACGAAGGCAAGGCCGTTTGCCGGGCGGCGAGCATCTTCGATGCCCGCCCTGCAAGATCGCATCGTGTTGGTTGGATTCACGGCGTCCGGGCTCAATGACGCGAAACCGACGCCGGTCGATCCGGTGATGCCGGGTGTCGAAGTGATGGCGGAGGCAACAGAAGCACTGATCGCCAACAGTGGCATCGTTACGCCACCCGCCGGAATGAAATACGTCATCGCGGTGATGTTCGTTCTCTTCACCACGTTTGCCTTCTACCGCGGCGAACCCGGCCCCGACATCGACTCTGCGTTCGTGGCGGCGAACATACTGCTGCTGAGCGCCGCGTTCGTCGGTCTCACGTTCTTCAGTTTCTTCTTCGATATCTTCGCGAGCGTCGGCTACGTGAAGCTTGGTGTTCGGCATCTGTCGGTTGTATGCCGGTGTCCAGCGCGGACGTGCGGTCGGAAACGGCGACTACCTGCCGGAATTCGACCCGGATCACGACCGCTGGCTCGCGGTTGCCCGGGTGCGTTTCGTGCCGGACCGTCGAACGACGGATGCCGAGGCGCTGCGCGGCGACGCCGGGAATATCAGCGCCGGTTGCGGCGGTTTCTGTATGCGGGTAGCGACGCCGTGATGTTCGAGGGCGTAGTCGAACGCAAGAGCTGGCTGCATGAGGCGTTGTCGGATCTGACGGTGTTGATCTGGCACGGTCACAGCGAGGATGCAGCGCGCGGCGCGGCAATGCATGATCTCGCGAGACTCGAAAAGCAACTAGCCGAGCAGGATCTGCGTTTGTCCGACGACGGCAGCGTTCGGGTGGCGCTTGCATGCGTCGAAGTCGACGACCTCGACGGAGCGTCGGATCGACACGAGCGGTGGCGCCTGCATGATCTCGTTGGCGACGTGCTGGCTTCGTCGACTGAAAGACCGCTTGCGCAACACGCCGAGGCAACGGTTCCGGCAAAAGTACCTTTGGGAGATTCTTGATGCGGTGGATGATTGGGCTGACATACGCGGCGATGATGCTGGCGCTGAGTGCGAGCGCAGCCGAGCCATCTGCGGTGATCCATAAACCAAAGGTCGATCTGTACGCACAGCCGTCGCTCGACGCACCCAAGGTCGCGACGCTTTCGCGCAATACGACCGTGCACGTCTCAGCACAGCAGGGGCTGTGGTACCAGGTGGTTCCACCAAGCGGCGCAACCGGTTATGTGCGCGTCGACGACGTACGCATCGAGTCCGGAGGCAGCGAGGACAGCGACGCAACCGTCCGCATACTGATGGGCGGAAAACCCGGACAGGGCCGCGTCACTGAAACCGCTGGCGTGCGTGGTATCGACGAAAGCGACCTCAGGTCGGCGTCGCTCAATCAGGCGCAATTGACGGCGATGATAGGCAATCGCGTCGACCCCTCTACTGCGTGCCGCGTTTGCCGCTCAGCACGGTTGGACGGCAACCGCGGTTGCTATGCCGGCGAGCCCAAGCCGGCGAAAAAAGGCGCCGATGCCGGCATATCGCCGCAGTCGGCGGCGCAGATCGGCAGCGCCGCGGTCGGCGCGGTCGGTGCCGTTGGGCATCAACTGAGTTCGATGTTCGGCGGAGCGGCGAAGATGGCGCCGAAGTCCGAGGCGGAACTCTCGGCGGAAGAACTCGCGCTCGGGCCGGAGATCGCCGGACGCGTGCTGGGTGCGCGCCCGCTCTGGAACAACCCTGAGGCACAGCAGCGCGTGAATCGCGTCGGCCGGTGGGTGGCCTCGCAGACGAGTCGCCCGGAACTGCCGTGGACGTTCGGCGTCATCGACACACCGGAGGTGAATGCGTTCGCTGCACCCGGCGGCTTCATCCTTGTCGCGCGCGGCATGTACGAGCTGGTGGGATCGGACGCGGAACTATCCGCCGTGCTCGGTCACGAGATCGATCATTGTGTGCAACGCGACCACTACAACGTCATCCGCAAACAGGAGTTGGCGAGCGCAGGCAAGGATCTTGCGATGAGCGAGGTCACGCTCACCGGCGATGCGGCAGCGATCGGGTTGGCGAAGCGGTACGCCGATGAATACGGCGCCACGATCGTACTCACGTCACTCGACCGCGACGCGGAATATCGGGCCGATGACGCGGCACAGGTGTACGTTGCACGCGCCGGAATGAACCCGTTGGCGTTGTACTCGGTGTTCCAGAAGATGGCCGCGCTCGGCAGCGCTTCGCCCAGCCTCGCAGAATTGTTCAAGACGCATCCCACGCTCGATGCGCGGATGGACAAGATCGACAAGCGTGGCTACGGTGCACTCGCCGTTTACACGACGCGTGAGTGAAAGACGTATTCATGGCTCGCTCCAATCGCCAGATCCTGCTGAACGAAATTCCGAAAGGTAAGCTCGCGCTCGAGCACTTCCGTCAGGCCGAAGCGTCGTTGCCGACGCACGGCGATGGCGAAGTACTGGCGCGTACGCGCTATGTCGCGCTCGATGCAGCGAACCGTGCCTGGATGCTGGGAGCGACGTACCGCGCCGGGTTGATCGCGGGTCAGGTAATGGCGGGGGCGTCGCTCGTCGAGATCGTCGAGAGCCGCGCCGACGGTTTTGCGCGAGGCGACCTCGTTTACACGAACGACGCCGGTTGGCAGGACTACGCGGTGTTGTCCGGTCCGCAGCTCATGAAGCTCGCGCCGGCCGAACCGATCACCCATCTTCTCAGCGTCTATGGCGTGGCCGGTCTCACGGCGTATTTCGGTTTGCTCGAATGCGGCAAACCGGCCGCCGGTGAGACGGTAGTCGTATCGGCGGCGGCGGGCGCGGTCGGCTCGATCGTGGGGCAGATCGCGAAACTGAAAGGCTGCCGCACGGTCGGCATCGCGGGCGGTGCGGACAAGTGCGCGCTGCTGAGATCCGAGTTCGGCTTCGATGCCACGGTGGACTACAAGGCGCACGCCGGCAATGGCATGGCGTTGTACACCGCGCTTCAATCCGCGTGCGGCGGGGGCATCGACGTTTATTTCGACAACGTCGGCGGCGAAATCCTCGACGCGTGCCTGTTCCTCATGAAAACGCACGGCCGCGTCGCGTGCTGCGGCGCCGTGTCGATGTACGACGGTTCCATGCCGTACGGTGTTCGCGGCATAGCGGGAATAGTCAGCAAGCGCGTGACGTTGCGCGGCTTCATCGTGTCGGACTTCTACCAGCAGCGCGATGCGGCGCTGGCCGATCTCCAGTCGTGGGTCGAAAGCGGGCAACTGAGAGTCCGCGAAGACGTCATCGACGGCCTCGAAAACCTGCCGGCGGCACTCATCGGTCTGCTCGCCGGCGAGAACGTCGGCAAGCGAATGGTGAAGGTCGCCTGATGTCGGACGAATCTCTGCATTGGGATCCGATCGAGCACGCCCGTTGGTCGACCGAATTCTTCGGTCCGCTCGTGCCGGGGCAACTCGGTTGCGTGTTCGATCATTCGGCGAAGGATCTCGTCGTGGGCCACATCGACGTCACCGAGAATCTCATCGCCGGCACCGGATTTCTGTTCGCGCCGGCGGTGATCGCACTCGCCGATACGTGTGCGGCGATCGGGTGCGGCAACAACATTGCGCAGGGGAATTCGTTCACGACGATCGAGCTGAAGTCGAACTTCCTTGCGTCGGCGCGTGTCGGCGAGCGCGTCACCTGTCGATGCGTTCCGGTTCACCTCGGACGGCAAACGCACGTCTGGGACGCCACGGTAACGAACGAGGCCAACGGGCGCACCATGGCGCTGTTCCGGTGCACGCAGATGGTGCTCATCGCAAAGTGATCGTCTACGACTCGGACTCGATACGATCCGCCAGCATCTGAATTCCGCTCGGGCGCGAAGGATCCGGCGGGTTGCCGGCCATCAGACCGCCGTCGACGACGAACTGTTGTCCGGTCACGAACGTCGACTCGTCGCTGGCCAGGTACAGCGCCATCGCGGCGATATCCGCACCGATGCCGGCGCGCCGGATCGGCGTCATCGTCGCCGGAAATCTCTCGAGTTCGTCGACGAAGCGCTGCCGCGTTTCGTGGCTCCAGTTGCGTGCGCCGGCGAAGATCGCGGTGGCGATGAAGCCGGGGCAGATCGCGTTGACGCGGATGCGGTGCTCGCCGAGTTCGATGGCGGCCGAGCGCGACAGCGACAACACGGCGGCTTTCATTGCGCTGTAGATGTGCGGGCCATAGCCGGCGCGCAACCCTGCAACCGACGCGGTGTTGATGATGCTGCCGCCGCGCGAGCGCATCGCGCGCGCCGCGTGCTTGGTGCCCGCAACGACGCCGGTGAACAGCACGTCGACGGTGTTCCGATAAGCGTCGCCGAAATCCAGATCGACCAGATTGCCGCTGATGCCGCCGAAGCCCGCGTTGTTGAACATGCAATCGAGCTGGCCGAATTCGTCGAGCGCGTGTGCGACCAGCGCCGCTACGTCTGCTTCGCGCGAAACGTCGGTCAGTCTGAAACGCGCGGCGTCACCGAACTCGCGCGCAAATGCCGTCCCCGGTTCGCCTTGCACGTCGCCGATCACGACGCGCGCGCCTTCTTCGACGAATCGCTTCACCGTTGCGCGACCCATCCCCGAAGCGCCGCCGGTGACGATCGCCACTTTGCCGTCGAGTCTTCCCATCGATGTCCTCTCGCGTGATTCGCCCGCAACGATTGCACGGCGTGGAGGCATCGACTATACAGGCGCGCGTCCGGCGGGTAGTCGCACAGCGATGGCGAACAGAATGAAGAAACGAGGGCCCGTCAGGCCCGTCGCGCGCGTCGGCCGCGTGCGTCGCGTGCTCGCGGCCGCGCTCTTCGGATTGCTCGTCTGGTCGATCGGCAGCGTGGTGCTGCTGCGTTGGGTGGACCCGCCGACGACCGCGTTCATCGTCACCGATCGAGTCCAGCGCGTGGCTCGAACGCCGAACCGGGATACCGATTCCAGCAACATTGGGTCGAGTGGTCGCAGATCTCATCGAGTGCGAAGCTCGCGGTGGTCGCTTCGGAAGACCAGCGCTTCGCCGAGCATTTCGGCTTCGATTTCGTCGAGATCGAACACGCGCTCGAACAACGCAATCGAGGCAAATCGCAGCGCGGCGCGAGCACCATCACGCAACAGACCGCGAAGAATCTGTTCCTGTGGTCGGGCCAGAGCTGGATCCGCAAAGGATTCGAGGCGTATTTCACGCTGTTGATCGAAACGTTCTGGCCGAAGACGCGGATTCTGGAGGTGTATCTGAATGTCGCCGAGTTCGGTCAGGGCGTGTTCGGCGTGGGTGCCGCGAGCGAGCGCTTCTTTCGTGAACCGGCGGCCCGTCTCAACCGGTCGCAGAGCGCGCTGCTTGCGGCGGTGCTGCCGAATCCGGCGACGTTCCGCGTGAACTCGCCGTCGCGTTATGTACGCATGCGCCAGGCGTGGATCCTGCAGCAGATGAACTCGCTCGGCGGCGAACACCACATCAACGCACTCGACGACTGAGCTCAGCGGGAGCCCGGACCCGCGGTGGCACGGATGTCGCGCGCGGCGAGCACGCGACCGTCGCTGCTGCGAACCGCCATCGGCGCGATCGGCTCGCCGGTGGCGCGTTCGACGAAGATCACGCGTTCGCCGTCCGCATGCGGCTTGTGCCGGTCGCCCCAATGCGTCATCGACAGCAGCACCGGCTGGAGCTCGAGACCCTTCTGCGTCAGCACGTATTCGAAGCGACTCGCCTCAACGGGCCGTTTCTCGAGAATGCCCTCTCTGACGAGCCGAGTGAGGCGCGAGGAGAGGATATTGCGGGCGACGCCCAAGCCTTTTTGAAACTCTTCGAAGCGCTTCTTACCGAAGAAGGCTTCGCGAAGGATCAGCAGGGTCCATCGTTCGCCGATGACGTCGAGCGTCAGCGCGAGCGAGCAGTTCATGTTGTCGAACGATTTGAGCTTCATGGGTGCGCATTGTAGCGTGACAGTTGCATCATGCAACTTGTAGAGATACAGTACGTTTCGTCATGAAACTGAGGGGAGGCAATGATGCGAACGTCGCTCGAAACGGGTACCGAGCAGCTGAAGTGCGAGGTCGAGAACGGCGTGGCGACCATCACGCTGAACCGGCCGGACAAGCGCAACGCACTGTCGAATGAACTGACGCCGGCACTGCGCCAGATGCTGCTGACGGTGGAAGCCGATCCGGCGGTGCGCTGTGTCGTGATCACCGGCGCGGGACGGGCGTTCTGCTCCGGCGGCGACGTGTCCGGGATGGGCGGCGGCGCGGCGCCGGCGTCCGTCGAAGCACCCAAGCCGATGCTCGAAGACGCGGTGCGCAGACTGCAGATCGGCCAGGAGACGCTGACGCTGCGGCTGTTCGACCTTGCCAAACCAACGATCGCGGCGCTTCCGGGCGCGGCGGCCGGCGCCGGCATGTCGATTGCGCTCGCCTGCGACCTGCGCATCGCGGCCGAAAGCGCCTTCATCACGTCCGCGTTCGCGAACATCGGTCTCTCGGGCGACTACGGCGGCAGCTGGCTGTTGACGCAACTGGTCGGCGTCGCGCGCGCGAAGGAGCTGTATTACACGAGCCGCCGCGTCGGCGCCGCGGAAGGGCTCGCGCTCGGCATCTTCAACGAAATTGTTCCTGACGACCAACTGATGGCGCGCACGCGGGCGCTCGCCGAATCGATCGCGGCCGGCCCGCCGATTGCGCTGCGATACATGAAAGAGAACCTCAACCGCGCCGTCGGCACCGACCTGCGCAGTGCGCTCGCGCTCGAAGCGGATCGCATGGTCCGCTGCACGCGCACCGAAGATCACCGCGAGGCCGTGCAGGCTTTCATCGGCAAACGCAAACCCACGTTCAAAGGAAGATGATCATGGCGATCAACGTCGAATTTCTGTTCGATTTCGGCAGCCCGAATGCATACCTCAGCCACCTGGTGATTCCGCGCATCGAGGCGCGCACCGGCGTGAAATTCAAATACGTGCCGGTGCTGCTCGGCGGCGTATTCAAGGCGACCAACAACGTGTCGCCGGCGGTCTCGTTGCAAGGCATCAAGAACAAGCCGCAGTACACGCAGCTCGAAACGAAACGTTTTCTGAAAGAACACGACATCACGAACTACGCGCCGAACCCGTTCTTCCCGGTGAATACGCTCGCGATCATGCGCGGTGCGGTATTCGCGCAGCGTGAAGGGTTCTTCGAGCGGTACGTCGACGCGGTGTATCGGCACATGTGGGCGCAGCCCAAGAAAATGGACGATCCGGCGGTGATCGGCGCCGCGCTCACCGAATCCGGACTCGATGCGGAAGCGATTCTCGCCGGCACGCAGCAGCCGGAAGTGAAGCAGCAGCTCATCGCGAACGTCGACGATGCGGTTGCGCGCGGGGTGTTCGGCTCACCCAGCTTTTTCGTCGGCACCGAGTTGTATTTCGGCAAAGACCGGCTGCGCGACGTGGAAGAGGAAATCGAGCGTCAGAAGAAAGGAGCGGGCCGATGAGCGGGGCCAACGACACCGGTGAGGTGCGCAGCGAACGCGCCGGTCACATTCTCACGATCACGGTCGATCGGTCCGGGAAGATGAACGGCTTCACGCCGGAGATGTTCGATGCGCTGTCCGACGCGATGACCGTGCTCGACGAAGATTCCGACCTGTGGGCCGGCGTGCTGACGTTCGCGGGTCCGCACACCACGGCCGGTCTCGATCTGCCGCGCTTCGCCGCTGCGTTCTCGTCGGAGGGCGGCGATGCAGCGCCGGACACGCGCATCGACGCGTTCGCGTTGCGGCGCCGTTGCCGCAAGCCGGTCGTCATGGCGGTGCAGGGCATCACGTTCACGATCGGCATCGAGATGATGCTGGCGGCCGACATCGTGGTGGCGGCCGACGATTGCCGCTTCTGTCAGATGGAGCCGAAGCGCGGACTCGCCGTATTCGGCGGCGCGCACGTGCGCTATGTCGAACGCGCGGGATGGGGCAACGCGATGTACCACCTGTTGCGGGCCGACGAGTTCGGTGCGGCGCGCGCCTTGCAGATCGGTTTCGTGCAGGAAGTGGTGCCGGCCGGCCAGCAGGTACGAACGCGCGCAGGCGATCGCCGCGGAAATCTGCACGCTGGCGCCGCTTGCCGTGCAGGAGATCAAACGCGGTGCGCGCGTCTATCTCGAGCACGGCGAACAGGCGGCCTTCGACGAGATTCCGGCGATGCGTGCGGCCACTGCGCGCTCGAAGGATTTTGCGGAAGGGTTGGCCTCGTTCCGTGAAAAGCGCGCGCCCCGCTTCGAAGGTCGCTGACTTTATTTGAACGCCGTCTAAACCAAATGGCGCGGTGCCGCCGTCTAAGCTGACAATCCTCGAGAATCGGCTGGTAAGTGGACGCGGCGATCGACGACGACAGCTTCAGTGCCGGCGGTGGCCGCGCTCGCGTTCCCGCGCGAAGACGAACGGCTCGTCGACGCGGCGCGCGGCGGCGACCGGCACGCATTCGAATCGCTGTATGCGCAACACGTCGGACGGGTGTACGCGATCTGTCTGCGCCTTACCGCCAACGTGCAGACGGCCGAGGAACTGACCCAGGAAGCGTTCGTCCGCGCCTGGCAACGCCTGTCGAGCTTTCGCGGCGACAGTGCGTTCGCGACGTGGTTGCACCGTTTGACCGTCAACGTCGTGCTCGATCAGCAACGCGCACAACGCCCGTGGTTCCGCCGCCTCGTCGCGATCGACGATGCGGTCGAGGTCGTCGCGAGCGAACAGGCGCGCGTCGTTTCGAACGCTGACCAGCACGATCTCGAGTCCGCCATTCGCAGGCTTCCGCCCGCCGCGCGCACGGTGTTCGTTCTGCACGACGTCGAAGGTTGGCAACACGACGAAATCGCGGCGCGCACCGGCACCGCAATCGGTACGAGCAAGGCACATCTGCACCGCGCACGACAGCTTCTGAGGGAGTGGCTTTCGCTATGAACGAACGCGACGACTCGATCCCGAAACTCGACGCACTGGTCGGCGCGTTGCCGCGCGCAATCCAGCCGCCGCGCGATTTGTGGCCGACCGTCAACGCCCGCATCGCACTGCCAGGTCGTCGGTCGCGCCCGTGGGAACTCGCCGTCGCGGCAACGCTCGCGGCCGTAACCGTCAGCGCGATGTTCATCGGCTTTTCGCACGATGCGCAGCCGCGCGTGGCGGCGCCGCAATGGGCTTACGAACAACTCGACAGCGCGTATGGGCCGTTGCGGCAGGCTTCGCTCGAGCGCTATCGCGCCGGCGCCGATCGGCTCGATCCGCAGCTGCGCAAAACCGTCGAGGCGAATCTCGCGATCATCGACCGCGCGCTGGCCGATATCCGCACGGCGCTGGCCAGTCGCCCCTCCGACGCGGCGTTGGGGCAGATGCTGCAACGAACTTACGACCAGGAACTCGCGATCGTCGACGCGGTGACGCCGCGGCAAACGATTGCGCCGGATCAATCACGTTATCGAGGTGCACTGTGAAAGTTGTGAATGTTGGATTGCTGTTGTGGTGCATCGCGAGCGCCGCGCAGGCGGGTGAAGCGATCGACAAGACGTTGGCGGTGAAGGCCGACGGTCTGGTGCGGATCGACAACGTCCGCGGGCGCATCGAAGTGCAGGGTTGGGATCGCAGCGACGTGATGGTCAAAGGCACGCTCGACGATCTGGCCAAGTCGTTCACGTTCGAGACATCCGGGTCGACGACGACCGTAAAGGTCGAGACCCCGGACAACCTGAATCGCGGCAAGGGCTCCGACCTGGTGATCCACGTGCCGTCGGCGAGCCGCGTGCGCGTCGATCTGGTCTCGGCCGATCTGTCGATGCAGGGGCTGCACGGCGGCGTGGACGGCAGAACCGTCAGCGGCGAAATCGACGCGCGCGATCTGAGCGGCACGATCGTCATCGGTTCCGTCAGCGGCGGGATCAGCGTGACCGGCGCGGCCGGTCCGACGACGTTCAACTCGGTGAGCGGCGCCATCGAGGCGCAGACCGACGCCGAACAGATCAAGATCGCGACCGTATCGGGCGACGCGCAAGTCCGCTCGAGTGCACGGTTGAAGGAACTGACGCTGCACTCGGTCTCGGGCAACCTCGACGTGAATTCGGATCTCGCCGACGGCGCTCAGGTGAAAGGATCCACCACCAGCGGCTACATCCGGCTCACCGTGAATCCCGATGTCGGCGCGGTGGTCGACCTGCGCACGACCAGCAGCGGCATCAAGAACCAGCTGTCGAGCGATCGGCCCACGCACGAGATGTCGGGTGGCGGAGAACTGGATGCGACGATCGGCAACGGCAGCGGGGTGATCGAACTGACGTCGATCTCGGGTCGGCTCGAGTTGCTGGCGCGCTGAAAGCGCTAGCTGACGAAGCGTTTGAACAGGCCGCCCCAGAATTTCGAACGCTTGCCCGATGCGAATTCGGCGCGGTCGGCGCGGTCGCCGAAGAATTCGATCGCTTTGCCGCCGATGAATCGCAGTGGTTCCGGTTCCCAACGGCGCCCCACATCGTTCACCCACGGCAGTTCGGTGAGCGCGGTGGCTCGGCCGGTGACGAGATCGGCCATCGTTCGGCCGGCGAGGTTCGACGCCGCGACGCCTTCGCCGACGTAACCGCCGGCCCAGCCGGTGCGCGCTTTGGTGTCCCACTGTACGCACGGTCGCCAATGCCGCGGTACGCCCATCAGACCGCCCCAGCCGTGCGTGATCTCGTAACCCTGGAGCATCGGAAACAGCTTCGTCACCAGCGCTTTCACGCGCACCACCTTGGGGTCGTCAGGCGGTACCGATCGGCGCCGCTTCGACGCGAAGTAGTAACCGGCGCGTCCGCCGAGCACGAGGCGGTTGTCGAGCGTGCGTTGTCCGTACAACACGAGGCGGCGCGGGTCGCCGAACGTCTCGCGTTCCTTCAAGCCGATCTGCTGCCACACCGATTCCGGCAGCGGCGCGGTTGCCGTCACCATGGAGTAAATCGGCATCAGGCGGCGGCGCTGACCGGCGATCGTGTCGGTGTAACCCTCGGTGGCCCGGATGATCGCGCCGGCGTTCACGTTGCCGCGTTGGGTCGTGATCCTGCCGGATTCGATCGCATGCACCGGCGTGCCTTCGTAGATGTGCGTGCCTTGCCTGCGCACGACCTCGGCGAGACCGAGCGCGAGGCGCGCCGGATGAACCGCGGCGCAGTGGCGGAAATACAGCGCGCCGTGGTTCGGCGTCATCCCAAGACGCGCGCGCGACTCCTGCTCCGGCAGCCACCGGTAGTCCGTTTCGCTGAAGCCGGCGCGATACAGGTCTTCGAGGTGCCGTTTGAGACGCGGCACCTGGAATGGGATGGTCGCGACGTTGAGCGTGCCGCCCTTCGCGTAGTGCGCGTCGATGTTCTCGGCCTGACACACGCGGCCCACTTCGTCGACCGTATCGAACAGGGCACGCGCGAGGGTGACGCCGCGGCTGCGCGTTGCCGGATCGTGGAGCAGCGGTTCCACCCCGTAAGCCGTTCCCACGCACCATCCGCCGTTGCGGCCGCTGGCGCCGAAACCGACGCGCTCGGCTTCGAAGATGCCGATGCGCAAACCGGGTTCGCGCTGCTTCAGGTAGTACGCGCTCCACAGCCCGGTATATCCGGCGCCGACGATCGCAACGTCCAGACGATCTGGTAGAGGTGCGACGTCGACCGGCGGCAGATCGCCGATCGAATCGAACCAGAAACTGACGTCCGAGAGAGCGTTCGTCATGAGGTCAGGTGCGGATCCAGAAGTACTTCATGCGGCGGAACTCCGGTATCGAAGCGAACTCCCAACCGCGCGGGCTGAGTTCCAGCTGAGGGAACTGCATGATGATGCCGATCAACGCTTCGGTCGCGACGACGCGTGCGAGCGTTTCTCCGGGGCACGCGTGCCGTCCCGCGCCGAACGCAAGATGCGGCGTATCGGAGCGTTCGATGTCGAATCGATCGGGCTTGGGGTGCGCCACTTCGTCGCGGTTGGCCCCGGCGATCGAGATGGCGAGCGTTTCGCCCTTGTGGATCGGGCACGTGCCGACGCGCAGGTCGCGATCGGCGATGCGCAACGCGCCGAGCACCGGCGAATCGAAGCGGAGAATTTCGTTTACGGCGCTCTCGATGAGATCCGGCCGGTCGCGCAGCTTCGTCATCTGCCGCGTGTTCTGCAGGAACGCGCGGATGCCGTTCACGATGAAGTCGGTGGTGTTCGCGCATCCGAGCACCAGCAGCAGATTGGTCACCGCGACGATCTCGTCATCGCCCGTCCGCGTGCCTGCCGCGCCGATCATCGCGCCGATCGCGTCGTCTGCCGGCGCGCTGCGATGCGCCGCGACCGCATCGCGCAACAGCGCATCGATCTCTGCATCGGCCACCTTGCCGGCGTATGCCTCGTCTTCGCTTCGGAATGGGTTGAAGTGCGCGGCGAACGACGTATCGGTCAAGCGTCGGATCTGGCGAAACGGCGTCGGATCGATGCCGAGGTACTCGGCCATCACGCGCGTGGCGATCGGCGCCGCATATCGGCCGATCGACTCGACCTCGAACTCGGAGACCTCGAGATCGTCGAGCAGCGACGCGACGATCGCTTTGATGCGCGGTTTGAAGCGACCGACGGCGTCGGGCCCGAACGCTTCGCCAACGAGCGCGCGCAGGCGCGGATGATCGGGATCGTTGACGAACGGTGCGAGATGCGGATACCTGAGGTCGAGTTCGCCGCGCCAGTGCGCGTACGTGCCGCGATGCGCCTTGCGCGGATCGGTGAGCAGACCGTCGTCGTGCAGCACAGCGGCAACGAATTCGTGGCCGGTGATCACACAGCGGTTCAGTTCGAGATCGCGATGCACCGGCTCGTGCGCGCGCAACTCGGCGAGCAGGCTGTACGGTCCGCCGCGGAAATGCGGATCGAGCGGCGTCAGGCGCAGACCGGTTGGCAGCGGCAGCGCCTCCTGAGTGACGTCGGCATTTTGCTCGGCCATACCGGAAGCGGATTCGCAAAAGGTCTGGCGAGCCTAATCCAGGTGCATGTACGACGGCAAAGGAAAGTCGGAACCCTTTTCGGAAAAGCGAGGCCCCTCAGTGCGGCAGGTTGTCGGTGCGCGCCCGGCCCCCGAGATAGCCGCCGTGGTGACGTTTGCCCCAGTCGGCTTTCGTCACGCCCTTCTGCTCCATCAGCGCCATTGCAACCGCGTCGCTGATCGCGAGCATCACGGCCATGCTGCTGGTCGGTGTGAGCCCTAACGGACACGCTTCTGCGACTTCGCCCATATCGAGGATCGCTTCGCAGTGCTTGCGCAACTCGGAGTCGGGGTGCGACGTGACGCCGATGATGTGCGTGACGCCGAGGTGGCGCGACAGTTCGAGAATCTCCAACACCTCCGACGATTTGCCGCTGGTCGAGAACGCGATCATCACGTCTTCTTTACCGACGAGACCGAGGTCGCCGTGCGCGGCTTCAGCCGGATGAATGAAGTCGGCCGGGGTTGCGGTGGAGCACAGCGTGGCGGCGAATTTGCGCGCGATGTGACCCGCCTTGCCGATGCCGGTGGTCAGCACTTTGCCGCGACACGCGAGCAGGATTCGGACCGCTTTTTCGAAATCGTCGTTGACCCGGATCGATCGGATCGCCTCTGCTTCGGCTTCGATCACGGCGCGCATTCTGTCTTTGATTTCCATTCGTGGGTCGCCGCATTGAGTCGGGCGGCATGGTGTCAGAAGCGCCCGTCACGCTCAAGTTGCGCGGCCCGTTGCGTTGACAAGGCGGGAATCGTCGCGGAGAGTCGCTGCGACTCGAACGCAACCGAAGAGACGCTCGAACGATGAGCGAAGCGCTCGCATTGATGCCGTGGCCGCGGCGCGTAACGCGAACCGAAACGCCGCTCGAACTGCACGCGCCGGAGTGGACGGTGGAGTGGCTCGGGGTGCGCACGTTGCGGCTCGAACGAACCGCGACGCGGCTGACCCAACGCATGGCGCGCCACAGCGGCGGTGGGGCGACGCTCGCGATCGACTGCGCCGCCGCGTCGGCGCCGTATCCCGATCTCGACGACGAAGAGTCGTATTCGCTGAAGATCGATTCGTCGCAGGTTGTGCTGACGGCGGCGATCGGAATGGGGCGTCTTGCGCGGGCTCGCGACGCTGGCGCAACTGACCACGGCGCGCAGAGCGTTGCCCGGCGTGCTGATCGCCGATACGCCGCGCTTTGCCTGGCGCGGCCTCATGGTCGATTCGGCGCGCCACTTCATTTCGGTGGCCACGCTGTTGCGCACGCTCGACGCAATGGCGCTGGTGAAACTGAACGTGCTGCACCTGCACTTGACCGACGATCAGGGATTCCGCTTCGGCAGCCGCGCCTTTCCGGAACTGGCAGAGCGCGCGAGCGGCAATGACTACTACACCGAAGACGATCTGGCCGACATCGTCTCGCACGCGGCCGAACGGGGCATTCGGGTGGTGCCCGAATTGGACATACCCGGGCACACCACCAGCTGGCTCGTCGCACACCCCGAGTGGGGAACGCTCGATGAGACGCGTGCGGTTTCGACCCGTTTCGGTCCGCACAGCGCGTGCCTCGATCCGACCCGCGACGAGGTTTACGAAGCGCTGGGGACGCTGTTCGACGACGTCGTCCGCGTGTTCCCCGACCGATTCGTGCACATCGGCGGCGACGAAGTGAATCCGAAGTGGTGGCAGGAAAGCGCTGCCGTGCAGCGCTTCATGCGCGACCGAGGCATCGCCGACATCGAGTCGCTGCACAACCTGTTCAACGAACGGCTCGCCGATCTGCTGATCGATCGCGGCCGGATGCTGGTGGGTTGGGACGAGATCGCGCATGGCGATCTGCCGCGCACGTCGATCGTGCAGAGCTGGCGCGGCGGTGCGTCGCGCGATCGCGCCGTTGCACAAGGCTTCGATTGCATCTTCTCGGCGGGCTATTACCTCGACTTCTTCTATCCGGCAGATCTGCACTACGCGTACGACCCGGAGAGTCCGTCCGAAGATCTGCTGCGCCTCGACGAACGGGTGCGCGCCGATCCACGTCTTGCACACGTGCGGGACGGGCTCGGCTGGGCCAGCGAATTCGCGGGTCGCAGTGCGGTGGACGCGTCGTCGGGCGGCTTGCCGCCGGGACGCGTGCTCGGCGGCGAAGCGTGCATGTGGGCCGAGATCGTCAACGACGAGGTCTTCGAGGGGCGCGTGTGGGGACGCCTGCCGGCGATCGCCGAACGGCTGTGGTCGCCGCGCTCCATGCGCGACGAATCGGACATGTACTTGCGGCTGTCGCAGCTGCGTCCGTTGCTCGCCGCGTATGCCGACGTCGATGTCGACGCGCGACGGCGCGAATCGTTCGAACGCATCGGCGTCGCCGACGCTGAACTCGCGGCGTTGCAGGATCTGTTCGATGCGATCGAACCGATCAAATGGTATTCGCGGCTACTTGGCACCGCGGCTCTCAAGGCGCGCGTCGCGGGGTCGACGGAGAAAGTCGAGCGGCCGTACACGGTCGCCACGCCGCTCGATCGGGTGCCGGACTTCATCGAGCCCGCCAGCGAATGGATTCCTCGCTTCAACGCGGCGGTGCGCGCGGCGATCGACGATGTGGCGGACGCAGACGATGTCGCGCTGCTCGAATCGACCGCGGCCCGGTGGCGTCGTCAGCGCGACGCGGTGCAAACGATCGGTGCACGCGTGCCGGCGATCGCCGAGCTCGGTCCGATCTCGGTCCAGCTGGCGCGACTCGCGGACGTGATCGATGCCGGCGTGGCGGGCAGACTCGACGATTCGCATCGCGCGCTGGTCGCGCGGGCGCGCGAACCGTTCGGCGAGTTGCTGATCGCGGCGGTTCCCGCGCTCGACGAATGGTTGCTGGCTTAGTGGCGAAATCCGACGCGCTGCTGTCCATTGCGGGTCGATTTGCGGTCAGCGGCATCGCCGGTGCGCTTCGACGCGCACACCGGCGGCCACATCAACGACACCTGGTTCGTCGATACCGATCGCAATGCGCGGTATGTGCTGCAGCGGATCAATCCGCTCGTGTTCGCGGATCCGGCCGGCGTCGCGGCGAATACCGCGCGCGTCATTGCGACGGTGCAGGACGCCATGCCGGGATTGGCGCCGCCGTTCGTTCCGGCGAGCGACGGGGCCGCGGCGGTCCGCGACGAAAGCGGCACGTATCGGATGCTCGGGTTCGTCGAAGGCCGCAGTCTCGGCGGACTCGAATCGGTGGCGCAGGCTTCGGCGGCAGGCGTGGCGTTCGGCCGGTTCCAGCTCGCGCTCGCGCATTACGACGCGAACGAGCACGTGGTGCCGATACCGCGTTTTCACGAACTCGAGTGGCAATTGGAACGGTTCGACCGGGTTTGCAGCAGCCGGTGCCCGCTCGGCGCGCGGCGGCCGCTAACGACATCGACAAGGCGCAACGCGACCGAGTACGCGTTACCGCGGAATCGCTCGGGCCGCGGGGCATGATCCACGGCGACGGCAAGGTGACGAATCTGCTGTTCGACGCCGCGGACCGCGTCTGCGCGGTGCTGGACTTCGACACCGTGATGGTGGGCGCGCTCAGCTGGGACTTCGGCGACCTGGTGCGATCGGCGGCCGCGGTCGGCGACGAAGACGATCCCGGTATCGGCTTCTCGATCGAGCGGTACCGTGCGCTCGCGAACGGCTATGTGCGCGGCGCCGGTGACCTCGTCGATGCCGATCTGCGGGCGGCGCTCGGCGCGGTGCCGGCGTACATGGCCTACATGCTCGGTTTGCGGTTCCTGATCGACTATCTCGACGGCGACACCTATTTTCGCGTGGCGCATCCGGAGCACAATCTGGTGCGGGCGCGCAGCCAGTTCCGCTTGTTTCAACTGATGGTCGACGCGCGCGCCGAACTCGACCGGATTGCCAGAAAGGCCTGAGAAATGTCCATCGACATCAACGGCGTGGCCCACATCTACATTACGGTGCAGGACTTCGAGCGCTGCCGACCGTTCTATGGCGCGCTGCTGCCGTACTTCGGCATGGTATGTCTCGTCGACACGGACGAGTTGTACTACTGCATCGGCGGGCGCACCGGCATCGGCATACGCGCGGCGTCGGCCGAACACGCCGGCACCGCATTCGATCAATACCGCGCCGGCCTGCATCACCTGTGTCTGCGCGCGCGCAGCATCGAAGACGTGGATGCCGTGGGGCGTTTCGTCGCCGATCTCGGTGCGCGCATCGTGCATCCGCCGCAGCTCGACGAATGGGCGCCCGGATACTACTCGGTGCTGTTCGAAGATCCGTGCGGCACGCGCCTCGAGGTCAACCACGTGCCGGGGAAAGGCCACCTGTCCGAGAACGCCAAGCCGCCCCTCGACGCGGGCGTGCAGCAACGTCTCAGCGATCCCGAGTAATCAGTAGTAGAGGATCGGGCTCTTGCGGACGAACGTCGGATCGATGACGTGCTTCAGCATGAAATCGGCGACGTCGGCGCGCGAGATCTTGGCGTTGATCGGTGGCCGCAGGTCGCAGCCGAATTGATAAACGCCCGTATGCGGACCGTTCGTCAGCCATGGCGGGCAGACGCTGATCCAGTCGAGGTCGCTGTTGCGGATCAGCGCGTCCTGGCTTTCTTTGTCGCGGAAGGCGTGCCGGTCGAGCATGCGCAGACCATTCGCGACGAGCTTGCCGAGCGCGCTCAGCCGATCGCGCGCCTCGCCGGTACCCAGCCCGGAAACGTTCATCAGGCGCCGTACGCCGAACTTCTGCATCGCGGGCACGATGGTCGCGGTTGCGATCGTGCATACCTGATCGGGTACGCCCATCTTCACGCCGAGCGACATCAGCACGACGTCCTGCCCATTGACGACGCGTTCGACGTCGCCGGTGTTGGCGACGTCGCCAACGACGACGTCGAGGTTGGGGTGCGTCTGCGCTACGGAGCCCGCAGTGCGAACGAACGCGGTAACGTCGTGGCCGAGTTCCAGGGCTTGCGAAACGAGGCACGCGCCCGTGAGGCCGGATGCTCCGAAGATGGTCAGTCGCATCGGGGCGTCTCTAAGAGGCTGCGTTGTGCAGCACCAGCCGCACCACCGATACGACGACCAGCACGAACACGATCGTGAAGACGATGCCGGCGATGATGAAATGCAGCGGCTTGCCGCGGTTGAAGTCGCGCTCGCGATTCGCGCGGTTCTGTACCCCGAACGCGGCCGCGGCCGCGCTGCCGGCGATCTGCCAGAACGTCAGGGGTCGTTCGTCGGGCGGTGTCTCTTTCGAAGGCTCTTCGTTCATGCATGCGTACTCGCGGGTTCGTTCTCGATGCGCGTGAGCCAGTAGTCGGCGTCGAACTTTTCGTCGCCGAGCAGGTAGCGCCACATCCGGATGCGATTCAGATATTCGAGACGCCCGGTATCGGCCTCGAACCACGGCTCCGGCGTCGTCAATATCGTGTGCACGCTGTTCGGATCGGGCGCTTCCTTGATCAGGAAGATCGGTCGCTGTTCATAGTGATCGTTCGGCAGATCGGACGTGTCCCACAAGCGTTGTTGCGGCACCGTCGGGTTGATGCGGATCTTGAACATGTAGCGCAGCCGATCGGAGCGATTGACGCCGCCGCCGTGCCAGATGCCGTGATGCAGGAACAGCAGCGTGCCGGCGGGACACACGACGTGCTGCTGGCCGCGGATGTTCTGATAGCGCGCAACCGCCGCTTCGCTGACCACGCGCAAATGCGTGCCGGGGACGAATCGGGTGCCGCCCATCTCGCGCGTCACGTCGTGCGGGTAGTACATGATCTGAACGTCGAATGCGCGGCGCGGATCGATCGTCGAATCCTGGTGCGTGTGCTGCGACACGTTCGGCAGCCCGCGCGCTTCGTAGAACTCCGGCGGAAACGTCACGTGCAGGAAATGGTGATCGAACACCGGGTGAGGGCCGACCAGACTCTCGATCGCGCCGCGCACGACCGGCAGTTCCAGCACGCGCGTGATGGCGGACTCTTTCGGATAGCTCTCCGACAGCGGCGTGCCCGCGCGCACCGCCGGTATGCCGCTCGCCGACAGCAATTTCGCATACGCTTTGCGCACGCTCTCGCCCGGTTGCGGCGGCCGTCCGACCTCGTCGAGAAACTGCTGGTTGATGTCGTCCGGCACCGCGGCTTCGAAACGCAGGAAGCCGCGCGCGACGAAACTCGCCATCTGCGCCGATGTCAGCAACACGCGTTCAGCCATCGACGTCCACCCATTGCTCGAACAGACATTCGTACTTCAGATACGCCGTGGTGAACTCGGCGCCCGGTGCGTGCGCCTGCAGCGGCGCGATCTGAAGCAGGCGCCAACCGTCGCGCAACGCGGCGAGGCCGCTCGCGTACGGTGGCTCTTCCGCATCGCCCGCCATGTGTTCGGACTTCGCGGTGCCGTCGTACTGCGCCCACGCAATCACGTTGGAGTCGAGCGCTGAATCGGCGAGGTAGAGCACGAGAATTTTCTGTCGCTTCATGAGGCCGCGAAGGATAGCGAAAGCCCGCCGGCGTTGCATCGCCGGACGGCCGCCGTCACGCTACGCGTCTTTTCGAAAAGGCGTGTCGAATGCATCTCTTTGGAACGCTCGCAGGGGCAGCGCCGGTGTGGGAACAGCCGGAGTGCATCGCGTTGAATCGTCTGCCGATGCGTGCGCCGTTGACGTCGTATCCGTCGGCCGACGCCGCCCGCACCGGCGCGCCGTCGGAGTGGCGCATGTCGCTCGACGGAACGTGGCGCTTCAAGCTCGTCGATTCGCCGCGCGCCGCGCCGGACGATTTCGCGGCTCCGGACCACGACGACTCGAACTGGGGCGACATTCGCGTACCGGGGACGTGGGTGCGGCAGGGCCACGACCGACCGCATTACACGAACGTAGTGATGCCGTTCCAGTGCGAGCCGCCGTTCACGCCGGAACACAATCCGACCGGCTTGTACCGGAGATCGTTCACGCTGCCCGCCGCGTGGCGCGACCGGCGCGTCGTCCTTCACGTCGGGTCGGCCGACAGCGTTCTGCTCGTGTACCTCAACGGCGCGTTCGTCGGGTTGTCGAAAGACTCGCGGCTGCCGGCGGAGTTCGATCTGACGCCGCATTTGAGGCGCGGCGCCAACGTGCTGGCCGCGATGGTCATCCGCTGGTCCGACGCGAGTTACATCGAAGACCAGGATCAGTGGTGGCAACCCGGTTTCCACCGCGGTGTCGAGTTGTACAGCACCGCCGCGGCGTACATCCACGATCTGCGGCTGACGGCGGGACTCTCCGACGACCTGAAAGCGGGCCGGCTGTCGATCGAAGGTGAAGCGGCTGGCGTCGCCGAAACCGGATGGACGCTGCGCTACAGCGTCGAAACGCTGAACGGACGCGCGCTGGTGCGCAAGCCGCTCGGCGGCGAGGTGCAGGTGTACCGCCATCATTCGCACCGCGCCTCGAGCGTATCGTCGGCGATCCACACCGGCGCCACAGTGCGGGAGTCGGTGGAGATCCGCGGCATCACCGCGTGGACGCACGAAACGCCGCAGCTGTATCGCGTCGTGGCGGAACTCGTCGCGCCGGACGGCGCGGTAACCGAAGCGGTGTCGCAGCGGTTTGGTTTCCGGCGCGTCGACGTGCGCGACAAGTCGCTGTTGATCAACGGCGAGCGCGTGTTCATCCGCGGCGTCAATCGGCACGAGTTCCATCCGGTGCACGGCAAGACCTTCGGCGTAGACGACATGCGCGAAGACCTGGTGCTGATGAAACGCTTCAACTTCAACGCGGTGCGGACGGCGCACTATCCGAACGACCATCGCTTCTACGACCTGTGCGACGAACTCGGCCTCTACGTCATCGACGAGGCGAACATCGAGACGCACGCCCGGCTGCGCAGCCTGGTGCACGATCCGCGCTACTCGATGTCGTTCATGACGCGGTTCCAGCGGATGGTCGCGCGCGATCGCAATCATCCCTCGATCATCATGTGGTCACTCGGCAACGAGAGCGGTTACGGCGCGGTGCACGACGCGATGGCGGCGTGGTCGCGCGCCAACGATCCGTCGCGGCCGCTGCACTATGAGGGTTCGCTGTTCGTGGCTTGGGGCCAGTTCCAGGGTCGCGACTTCGAGAAGTCGTTGGCGGAGCGATGCGATCTCGACGTGCCTGCGTCCGACGTCATTGCGCCGATGTATCCGGGCATCGACGAACTCGCGCATTGGGCGAAGACGTATCGCGGCGAGAAGCCGTTGATCATGTGCGAGTACTCGCACGCGATGGGCAACTCGAACGGCAGCCTGAAGGACTACTGGGACCTGATCGAGTCGCAGCCCGGATTGCAGGGCGGCTTCATCTGGGACTGGGTCGACCAGGGATATCTCGAACACGACGCCGACGGTCGCGCGTACTACGGCTTCGGCGGCGATTACGGCGACTTTCCGAACGATGCGAACTTCTGCTGCAACGGCGTGGTGTGGCCCGACCGCACGCCGCATCCGGGCATCTGGGAGCATCATCGGCTCGGCCGGCCGTTGCGCGCGCGGTTGGTGCAACGCGCGCCGTTGCGAATCGAAATCGCGAACTGGAACAACTTCGTCGACAGCACCCGTTATCGGGTGCGCATGATCGTGCTGATCGACGGCACGCCGGTCGCGGAGCAACTGTTGACGGTGCCCGCCATCGAGCCGGGCGCGCGCCGGACGATCGCGCCGAAGTTCCGCGCGCCGCATCTGCAAGCGGGTCAGGAACTGATGATTCGCCTCGTCTACGAATTGAAGCGCGCTCACGACTGGGCGGACGCGGGTCATCAGGTCGGCTTCGACGAGTTCGCGCTTGCACGGGGCGCGACGCCGCGCCGCCGCGCGCCGCAGGCGCCGGGGCCGGAGGTTGCACGCGCCGGCACGCATGTAGACGTCACGGCGTCGGATCTGGCTTTGCGATTCGACGCCGCAACCGGCGAATTGACGCAGCTCGCTTTCGGGGGCCGCGGTTTGCTCGCGGCCCCGCCGCGCCTGTCGCTGTGGCGCGCGCTCCGACCGACAACGACGGTGTGCGACTCGCACCCCGGGTGAGCGGGGTACTGACGAAGTGGCAAGCCTGGAACATTGCCGACATACGTTCGCGCGTGGTGAAAGTGCGCGTGAAACCGTCGAAAGGCGGTGCCTTCGAACTGGAACGCACGCTGATTCACGAAATGCGCGGCGTCGACGGACCCATTCGCCAACGGGAGCGATGGGGGGTGCTCGGAAACGGCGAAATGGCATTGACCCAGGAAGTGCAGATTCCGCGCGCACTCGACGATCTGCCGCGGCTCGGCGTATTGCTGCGGCTGAGCGGCGGGCTGGAACAGTTGCACTACTACGGGCGCGGTCCCGAAGAAAACTACTCGGACCGGCAATTCGGCTACCCGTTGGGCCGCTATACATCGAGCGTCGACGACGAGTACGTTCCATACGTGACGCCGCAAGAGCACGGTAACCACACCGACGTCCGGTGGCTGGCGCTGACCGACGGCACGGCTCGGACTGCTGTTCCAGCCCGATGCGCCGGCCCAATTCTCGGTCAGCCATTTCACGGCCGACGATCTCTACGCCGCCCGACACACGGTCGATCTGACACGGCGCGACGAAATCGACGTGCACCTCGACCACTTGAACCGCGGCGTCGGCACGGGCGCGTGCGGACCCGATACGCTGCCGCAATATCGGATCGGCCCCGGCACGTATCGCTTCGCATGGCGCATGCGCGCGTATCGATGTGCCGAACGGCAGCCCGACGAACTCGCGCGCGAGCGGTTTACAATCGGCATGGACTAGCGAGGGCACGAGCGATGCGTTACGAACGGCATCCGCGCAACATCGGTTTCGAATGGCGGTGCAGCGACCCGCCATTCCGCCGGCTGAGCGAAGCGGAAGCACGAGCGTATGCGGAGGAAGGCTATGTCGCGGTGCGCAATGCCTTTGCGCCGCAGGAAATCGCTGCCGTAATTGCAGCGATCGACCCGCTCGAAGCGAAGACAGAAGCGTTCCTTCGCACTCGGGACGATGGCACGTTCGGCATCGCGCGCGCGGGCGAGATCACCTTCCGCCCGCATCTGGTCGCGCAATCCGCGCAGTTGCGCGAGTTCTCGCGACACCCGGTATTGCTCGATCTTTGCCGCGACCTGATCGGTGCAGACGTGCGCCTGTACTGGGATCAGTCGGTGTACAAGAAACCTGAAGCGGACAAGGAATTTCCGTGGCATCAGGACAACGGCTACACCTACATCGAACCGCAGCAGTATCTGACGTGCTGGATCGCATTGACCGATGCGACGATCGACAACGGCTGCCCGTGGGTGGTGCCGCGGCTGCATCGGCTCGGCACGTTGCAGCACCGCTGGACACCACTCGGCTTCGAGTGCCTGGAAGACGTCGAAGGCGCGGTTCCGGTCGAAGTGGAAGCCGGCTCGATCGTCGTCTTTTCGAGCCTGACACCGCATCGCACCGGCCCCAACATTACTAATGGGGTGCGCAAGTCGTACATTCTGCAGTATGCGCCGGACGGCGCGATCGCTTATCCGCACGGCAAGGATGCAACCGCCTGCGACGCGGCGGACCGCCAATATCTCGTGTTGCAGGGAGGTCAGGCCGCATGAATCGCGTTGCGATGCTGGTGTGGATCGCGTTAGCGACGGCAGGATGCGCGGCGTCGTCGTCTCGTCCGCCGGAAATCTCTCGGCCGGCGGCCTCGTGTATCCGGTGGAAGCAAAGGACAAGAAAGTCGAAGGCTACGTTCGGGTGGCGTACGACGTTTCGGTGGACGGCAGCGTCACGAACGTGCGCGTGGTCGACTCGAATCCGCCAGGTGTGTTCGATGAAGCCGCCGTTGCCGCCGTACGAGGCTGGCGCTTTCATCCTGCGATCAGTGACGGCAAGCCGGTGGTGAAGGAGCTGGTGAGTCGTGTGAACTTCAAACTCGGTGAGAGCGACAGCTATGCCCGCTGATTCCGATCGGGTTCTGACGACGACGGTTGTATTGAACGCACCGGTTCAAACCGTGTACGCGGCGTGGACGCAGCCGGAGCACATGCGCCATTGGTTCGGCCCCAAAGGCTTCACGGTGATCGCATGCGAAATGGACGCGCGTGAAGGCGGCCGCTGGCGGGTCGGCATGACGGCGCCCGAAGGCACCGAGCACGTGGAGCTCGGAATGGTACGCGAGCTGGTTCCGCTCGAACGACTGGTGCTCACGCACGCGTGGCTGAACGACGGCAAGCCCGGTCACGAGACGACGATAACGGTGACGCTCGCCGGCGAGAACGGCGCGACGCGCATGACGTTCCGGCAGGGCACGTTCGAATCCGTCAAGGCGCGCGACGAACACAACGACGGCTGGACCAGCGCGTTCGCGTTGCTCGCCGAGCATCTGTTCGGCATCGCGAGTCCGGAGAGTCTCGGACGCCCCGGCGTGGTGTCGGAGTTGCTGCAGCATGCGCGCCCGCATTTCGATGCGTTGCGCGCCCAGGTCGAGGCGAAGCCGAAGGCCGCTCCGAAAAAGCCCGACGCTTGAGAGCGGGACGTTTGGACGGCGCTCGAGTGTGCGGCGTGGGTCGCGCCTTCGCGGTCGTGTTGGCGCTGAGTGCGGCGGCGTGCTCGTCGTCCGTTACGCCGGTGCTCGGCTGCAACGCGGCGGACGGCATCGAACCCGTCTGCGACTTCCGCAATCCCGAAGACATCGTCGCGGTCCCGCCGGGGGACTGGCTGCTGATCAGTCAGATGGCGGACGCGGGCGGCCGGCTCGCCGGCAGCATTGCCGCGTACCAGCCCGGCAGCGGCCGCATCGAAGTATTGTTTCCGGTCGGAGAATTCGACGACGTGCGCGACTGGGGCGACGCGAGTTGCGCGCCGCCGTCGATCGAGCAGTTCGCGCCGCACGGCATCGACATCGCGCGGCGCGCCGACGGCGCCGAGGAACTGCTGGTGGTCAATCACGGCGGCCGCGAATCGGTCGAGTACCTGCGGGTAGAGCGCAGCGACGACGGTCTGGCGTTGCGCTGGCGCGGTTGCGTGGCGGCACCGGATCACGCGTTCCTCAACGACGTGGTGGCGCGCCGCGACGGCGGCTTCTGGGCCACCGACATGATGCCGAAGAACCACCAGTTGTGGGCCGCGCTCACCGGCTCGTTGTTCGGGGCCGACACCGGCAAGGTCTACCGCTTTACGCCGCGCGACGGCTTTTCGGTCGAACCCGGCAGCGCGATGCCGTTTCCCAACGGAATCCAGAAGGGGCAGGACGACGATGTCCTCTACGTCGCGAGCTTCCTCGGAAACGAAGTGCGCCGGCTCGATCTGAAACGCGGTGAAATCACCGGTCGGGCGCACATCGAACGCCCGGACAATCTGACCTGGAGCCCCGACGGGAAACTGCTGGCAGCGTCGCTTACCGACTCGTTGATAGAGACGTCGCATTGCCGCGAAGTGCCGGTTGGCGCGTGCGGCGCGGCGTTCGAAGTGGTATCGATCGATCCGCAATCGATGGATCAATTCGCGATCCTCGGTCATCGCGGCGCGCCGATCGGCGGCATTTCGGTGGCGCTGCGCGTCGGCGATATCGTGTACCTGGGTTCATCCGCCGGCGACCGGATCGCGCGCTGGCGCGTGATGGGTGAAACGCCCTAGCCTTCGATGTGGCGGACGCAGCTGACAAGGCCGTTGGCGGGTTAGCCGCACCGCTTCACCGATACGCCGCCACAGCTGCTGTTGCGCCAGGGTGAGCAATGGCGATGTCGGAACCGGAAACGAACCGTAGCCGACCACCATCAAGTCGTGTTCGAGATCGAACCACGCGAACTGGCCGTGAATGCCCAGCATTGCGAACTGCCGCTGTGGCTCGATCACCCAGAACTGATTGCGATAGTGGCCGTTCGGAAAGCGCACCGATCGCTCGACCGAATTGAACGCTCGATGCGCCGCCGCATTGTGTGCGCATGTCTCGGCGATGAACCACTCGGGCACCAGCGCTTCGCCCGAAAGATTGCGGCCGCGATTGATCATGACGCCGGCCCAACGCGCGAAATCGCGCAACGTCAGGCTGAGCTGGCCTTCGGCGATCGGGAAACCCAGTGCGTCGGTGTTGAACCAGCCGACCGACTCGGCGCCGATGCGCCGGAACAGTTGTCGCTCGAGCAGCGGCAGGATCGGCTCCTGATATGCGTGCTCTACCGCCATCATCAGCGCGTTCGTCAGCGGAGACGCATAGTTGAAGCGCGAGCCTGGATCGGCAACGCGCTGCGTCATCTTCTCCACCAACCAGCGTCGCGCTCCAATGGCCTCGTTGGCAGGCGCCGGGTAGTAGCCGACGGCTCGCGCATACGAGTAATAGTCGCTGGTCCGATCCTCGTACGCTTCCACGTATTGCAGGCCGGGGCACATGTCGAGCACGTGCTGCAGAGTCACACCGCGCCACCCGGCGACGCCGCGAAGCTCCGGGAGATAGCGGTCGAACGGCGCGTCGACTTCCATCCGCCCCGCGTGGACCGCCTGCGCCAGCAATAACGCGGTCAGCGACTTCGTGGTGGAGTGCTGCACGTGATGATCTGCGGCGGTCATGCCGTTGCGGTACGACTCGTGCACCACCGCGCCGCGATGCATCACCAGCAGGGCATCGTTGAACAAGCGGCGATCGAGAAACGTCGCACCGACCATCGGCGCGCCGGTGAGCGGGTCATCGAATACGAGCGTGTCGACGTCGAGCGACCCGGCACGCGGCAGCGCAATCGCCGTGCCCGGTTCGAGATGCGCGACCGGCATCATCCGGTCCATGTGCAATTGGCTCAGTGCGAGGTGCGGCGGGTGATCCCAGTTCGAACGGTCGATGCCGAGCTTCGCGTCGATGACGCCGTCGACGGTGCCGGAGCTGACGACGCGGACCATCCGCGCGGCTCAGTCGGGGCGTTCGACGCGCACCGCGTATTCGCCGGTGAAGCGCGCCGCGTCGTTGCCGTTCGCGCGCACGACGCATTCGAGGTTGAAGCGCGTCTTGCCTTGCGCTTTCAACCGCGCGAGCGCATCCGCCTGATCGCTGACGATGAACCGGCACGTAGCGACGATCGGCTCTTTCACCGGTCGTTCATAGTGAATGTGGCCGTCGGCGATCACGATGCTGCCGTCGATGTGCCGCGTCTTCAGTTGGAGCCAGGTCATGCCCCAGCCGCACAGCGCGGCGATCGCGTAAAGGCTGCCGGCGAACGCCGTGCCGTGCACGTTGATGTTCGGTTCCAGTTCCGCCCGCACCACGAGCTGGTCGTTGGCAAAGTCCATCACGCGGATGCCCATCGCTTTGCTGATGGGAATTTCTTCGTGCCAGGTCTGTTCGAGTTCTACGCAGAGGTTTTTCATGGGCGCGCAGTATACCCATCCGCGCGCAGTAGTCGCGGTAACGTTGCGGCGTGGTGCGTCGCGGCTTCGACGGACTTCGCGAATGCGAGCAGGCGCGCTTCGCCACGCACCGGCGCGACGATCTGCATACCGATCGGCAGACCGTCGTCGCTGAATCCGGCCGGCAGCGACAACGCAGGGCAACTCGTCACGGTGAGGCGCGCGCAACTCTGCATCCATTCGAGATAGTCCTTCATCGGCGTACCGTCGATCTCGGTGGGGTAAGGCTGCTCGACGTCGAATGGCAACACCTGCGTGGTCGGGCCGATCAGGAAGTCGTAACGGGTGAAGAACGCGGCGACGCGATCGTATACGGCGCGACGCGCGGCCCACGCCCGGTCGAGGTCGACGACGCTCAGCGCTTCGCCGGCCGCAAGGTTCCATTGGATCGTATCCTTCAGTTCGGCGCGCGACTTCGACGGCAGCGCGGCGAATCGCTCTCGAAAACCGTTCGCGCGCAGTACGTGAAACGCCTCGGTCGCACCCGACAGATCGGGACACGCCATCTCGACGCGCGCGCCGAGCGACTGCAGCAGCGCGCCGGTCGCTTCGATGCGCGACTTGATCACCCGCGCCACCGGCAGACCAAAATCGGCGGTCAACGCGATGCGCACCCCGGCGCAGGTCGAGCGGTGTCACCGGGTAGAACGTCGAGCCGGGATCGGTCAGCGCGATCGGCACGCGCGGGTCTTCGCCGACCAGCGCCGACAGAAACAACGCGATGTCGTCGACGCTGCGCGCCATGGGGCCGAGCACCGACATGTCCGCCCAGGGATTCAACGTCGGATACGACGGCACGCGTCCCGGTGTCGGGCGCAGACCGAGCACGTTGCAGAAGCTCGCCGGGTTGCGCAGCGATCCGCCGAGGTCGCTGCCGTCGGCGAGCGGCAACATGCGCGCGGCGAGCGTTACGGCGGCGCCGCCGCTGCTGCCGCCGCACGTGCGCGTGAGATCGTACGGGTTGCGCGTTGCGCCGAAAACGCGATTGAAGGTCTGCGATCCGGCGCCGAACTCGGGTGTATTGGTTTTGCCGACGGCGATCGCGCCGGCACTGCGTATGCGTTCGACGATCAGATCGTCTTTGTCGGGAACGTTGTCGGCGAACAGCGTCGAGCCGAACGTGGTGCGCATACCGCGCGTAGACAGCAGGTCTTTGTGCGCGGTCGGCAATCCCCATAGTGGCGGGAGCGCGCCGCGCGAGTAGTTTCTGTCGTGGTCGGCGGCGGCGTCGCGCGCGCGGTCGGCATCGAGTGTAACGATCGCGTTGAGGCGCGGATTGACCGCGTCGATCTGCGCGAGATGCGCGTCCATCACCTCGACGCAGCCCACCTGCCGGGTCGCGAGCATGCGAGCGAGTTCGACGGCGCTGCGGTTGCATAGTTCATTCACGCGAGCTGCCCTCAGCGTTCCGCGCCACTCTCGATCATCTGCTTGTCGTGCGTCCTGGACAGTCGTGCCGGCCCGGCGAGCAGCGTCACCGCGATCGCGGCGAGGATTTCCAGCGCCGCTTGGATGATTAACGCATTCACATTGGCGCCGACAGCCGTATTCGCGATCGGCAGGAACACCCCCGCGGTGTTGGCCGACGCATGGAACATCGTCGTCATCAGAAGGCTTCCTCGGGTGTTGTTGAACAGCCAGGTGTACAGAACGGCGGACGCGGTAATTCTGATCATGAACAACCAGAACGGACTCGTGTTGTCGGCGGCGAGGAATTTCGGCAGGTGCCAGAATCCCCACACCACGCCGAGAATGAGGCTGGCAACCAGCGCGCTGTGCCGGGCCTGCAGACGCGGCAGAACGTAGCCGCGCCAGCCGATTTCTTCACCGTTGCTGATCGCGTCGACGAGGAAAAACGGCACGATGAACATCGGCAGGTAGGCCGATGCGCCGAAGATGCGATGCGCGAACACCTCGGTGAAATCGAGCGGGGTCTGCGTAATCGCCGTGTTGATCAGCACGGCGCCGAGCAGGATCGACGGATAGAGCAGCAGCGCGACGAGGAGCCACCTCCATCCGACGCGCCAGATCAGGAAACGCTTCAGAAGCGCGACGACGCCGGGTCTGCCGAGCGTCAACGCGGTCATCGCCAGCGCGGCGACGACGAAGCCCCAGCCGAGAAACAGATAGACGATGAAAGGGATCTGGAGTTGCAGTACGCCTGAGTGGGCGAGATCGATCGGCCACGTCAGCAGGAACATCAAGCCGATGCCGATCGGCAGGGCGTGGCGTTTGACGAATTCGCCGAACGTGCCGGTCATCTACCTAGCCGAGTCGCCATGTCTTCCTCGAACTCGGGAAAGTACCGGTTGATCACCGACAGATCGAACTCCCCGAGGATCGACGTGTTCGGTTCACGTTCGAGCAGGAACTGGAACGCCTGAATCAGCACCCACTCGTGGGTGAATTGCGACCCGCTTAATTTGCGGTAGTAGTCCGGCGACATGCGGACGCGATGCACGGTCTCGGTGTCGCCGGAAACCACCACTTCGTAGGTATTCGCATCGACGAGCGACGCGCTGATCATTTCACCAGGTGTTCCAGTGCGTGATGTTCGACACCGGCGGTCGTTCGGCGCGTTTGAAATCCGTGCCTTTCGTATACGCGACCGGGAGCAGCGCCACCTGCATCACGTTGTCGGGAACGCCGAGTATCTCCGCAGCTTCCTTCTCGTAGAGCAGATGCAGCGTCGTCAACACGGTGCCGAGGCCGCGCGACCGTGCGGCCAGCTGGAAGCTCCACACCGCGGGGAAGATCGAGCCGAAGAAGCCCCCCAACAGCTGCACTGGGGTGCCAGCGGGCGGCCGCCCTTCGAGACACGGAATCAGATGCACCGGCACTTTGTGCAGGATGTCGATCAGATACAGCGCCGACTCGTAAACGCGTTGCGTCTGCACGTTACCTGCCTCCTTCGCCGCTGCACCGGCCTGCGACAGATACGCTTCGCCGCCTTTGCGGTAGAGGTCGGCGAGCGCCTTTTTCTTCTTCGGATCGTCGACGACGAGCCAGCGCCAGCCTTGCGAATTCGAACCGGTCGGGGCTTGCACGGCGAGTTCGAGGCACTCCATGATCACCTCGCGCGGTACTTTCCGATCGAGGTCGAGGCGCTTGCGGACGGCGCGGGTCGTGGCCAGCAGCTCGTCGGTCATCGCGAGATCGAATTTCATCGTGTCACCCCGTCTTGGTCTTGAAGGAAAGAGACGCAGTGTATCCGACTCGTCCCGGACGGCTCTACCTGAGCGCTCGCAGTCGCCGCGCTCGTCGTCTTGCTGATCGCGCAGCAGCAGCAGCTCATCAAGTTGCCGGGATCCGGGCGTGTCTGGTCGGCGCTGTGCCCGATGCGCTGCACGGCAGCTGGTTCGCGTGCGTGACGTGGCTAGTCTGTCGGTTCGTGAAGCGGTGGCGTTGCGGAGCGACGTCTTGCCAGACGACGGTCGCTGATCGGTGTGTGCATCGCGGTCGGTACGGAACTGGTGCAGAACGGTAACCGGTGGCGACGCGGAAATCGGCGACGTCTTCTTCGACATGGTGGGAATGAGCGCCGCACTGGTGGTCTGGTGCGCGCGAGAGAAGCTCATTCACGGTTCCGAATCGGCATCGCGCTTGCGACGTTTCTGATGATCGGCTCGCTGTGGCCCGTCGTGATGCCGATCATGATCGACCGCTATCGCGACTCGATCGCGCCGCAATTGGTGCACTTCGATTCGGGCTATGTCTTCGACCTCGTGCGCAGCGGCAGTGTCGTGGCCAGTGGTCGACCCGCCTGCGGAGTGGTCGATCGAAGGCCCCGCTCTTAAGGTCACGCTCGCGGACGAAACGTGGCCGGGCGTCTGGTTTCCGGGTCCGATCCCCGGATTGGCACGCGTTTTCGGAACTCGACGCCGACGTGTTCGTCGATGGAACGACGCCGATGCCGATCACGATCTCGATCCGTCTTCGATTGCGCAAAGGTCGATCACGTCTACCGGGAATTCCAGTGCGCCCCCGGGCCGTGTCGTTTGCAGTATCGACTCGATGGATCTGTTCGACCGCGACGTCGCGCGCGTGACCATGGTGGTCGTCCACTCCCTGCGCTCGCAGGCCGGTCGCACGTTCTATCTCGGTCGGATTGGACTTCACGAGTAGACTGCGATCGAAAACCATGGCGATGAACACATGCGACTCAACGGACTGGTGATTTGCGGTTCGCTGCTGTGTGCAACCGTGCATGCGGATCTCGATGAAGACATCGACGAAGCTGCGGCGGCGGTCGAAACCAACGTCATCGCGTGGCATCGCGACATTCACGAGAATCCCGAGCTATCCAATCGCGAAGTCCGCACCGCGGCGCTGGTCGCTTCCTATCTGAAGACGTTGGATATCGAGGTGACGACCGGCATCGCGCACACCGGTGTGGTCGGCATTCTGCGCGGCGGAAAGCCCGGCAGAGTGGTCGCGTTGCGCGCCGACATGGACGCGTTGCCGGTGGTGGAGCAAACGGGGCTGCCGTATGCCTCGACGGTGACGAGCCAGTATCAAGACCAGGAGGTCGGCGTGATGCACGCCTGCGGCCACGACAACCACGTCGCGATTCTGATGGGCGTGGCGAAGGTGCTCTCGAGTGTGCGCTCGCAATTACCGGGTACGGTCAAGTTCATCTTCCAACCGGCCGAAGAAGGGGCGCCGCCGGGCGAGGAAGGGGGCGCCGGAATGATGGTGCGCGAAGGCGTGTTGAAGAACCCTGATGTGGATGCGATCTTCGGCCTGCACGTCATGCAGTTGGACCAGACCGGTCAGGTTTCGATGCGGCCGTTGGGCGCGATGGCGAGTTCGCAGCGATTCGAGATCGTTGTGAAAGGGCGCCAGACGCACGGCGCGACGCCCTGGTCGGGTATCGATCCGATCGTCGTCGCGTCGCAGATCGTCGGTGGGTTGCAAACGATCGTGAGCCGCCGTGTGGACATTTCGTCGTCGCCCGCGGTCGTTACCGTCGGCACGTTTCACAGCGGCACGCGCAACAACATCATTCCGGACGATGCGAAACTGACCGGGACGATCAGGACGTTCGACCCCGCGGTCAGTGAGAAGGTGCGCGAGGAGATGCGGCAGATCGCGACCGGCATCGCGCAATCGCAGGGCGCGGAGGCAACGTTGTCGCTCAGCGAAGGCAATCCGGCGACGATCAACGATCCGGCGTTACTCGAGCAGATGCGGCCGACACTGGTGCGGATCTACGGCGATGCGAACGTACGCGTCAGCCGTCCGCTGATGCTGGCGGAAGACTTTGCGTTCTATCAGCAGCAGGTGCCGGGATTGTTCTTCTTCGTCGGCGTGCGGCCGACGGACGTTCCCGAAGACGCCGCGATTCCGAATCACTCGCCGAAATTCTTCGCCGACGAGAATGCGCTGAAAGACGCGGTGCGCGCGATGGCGTCGCTGGCGGCGGACTACCTGCGGCCGCAGCGGGAGGAAGGCTGAACGTGGCCGATGAATCTGCTTCGCGGGCTATCATCTGCCGCGCTATGCGGAGTTCCCTCCGACCGAGTAAGTTGGGAACACGTGAGAAAGGGGGAACGCATTTGAACGCAATGAGAATCATCGCGCTGGTATTGATCGTCGCCGGCGTGCTTGCGCTGGTGTACGGCGGCTTCAGCTATACGAAAGATACGCAGCACACGAAGCTCGGACCGATCGAATTCACCGTCAAGGATCAGGAGCGGGTAGCCGTGCCGGTGTGGGCCGGCGTCGGCGCGATTGCGATCGGTACCGTGTTACTGCTGCTGCGAGGCAGAAAATCATAGGAGTAGCGAAATGAAATCCCGGTTATGCAAAAGGCTCGGCATCGAGTTTCCGTTGTTCGCGTTCAGCCACTGCCGCGACGTAGTGGCCGAAGTCAGCAAGGCGGGCGGATTCGGTGTGCTCGGCGCGGCGGGACACACGCCGGAAAGCCTCGAGATCGAACTCAGTTGGCTCGACGCGCACGTGAACGGCGCGTCTTACGGCGTCGACCTGATCGTGCCGACCAGCATGGACGCGAAAGAAGGCGGACTGACCGCCGAGGAAATCGAGGCGCGCATCCCGCCGGAACACAAGGCGTACGTCAACTCGATACTCGCGCAGCACGGCATCGCGACGAACGATCTGTGGGAACGGCGCGTGCGCGACGACTTCGGCGACAGCATGCGCGAAGCCGGCGCGGCCAAAGTGCTCGACGTAGCGTTCGCGCATCCGATCAAAATGGTGGTGAACGCGCTCGGCGTGCCGCCGCGCTTCATGATCGAACGCGCGCGTCGCGAAGGCGCGCTGGTCGGCGCGCTCACCGGCGCCAAGGAGCACGCGATCAAGCACGCAGAGGCGGGCGTGGACGTGCTGATTGCGGCGGGCGGTGAGGCGGGCGGGCATTGCGGCGATGTCGCGACGCTGGTGCTCGTGCCCGAAGTCATCGAAGCGATCCGGCCGTACGGCGACATGGAGGTGCTGGCAGCAGGCGGCATCGTGACCGGCCGGCAGATGGCGGCGTGCATGGCGATGGGTGCGGCCGGCGCGTGGACCGGTTCGGTCTGGCTGACCACCGCCGAGGCGGAGACGAATCCGGTGGTGAAGGAAAAGATGCTCGCCGCCAATTCGCGGCAGACCGTGCGCTCGAAGAGCCGCACCGGAAAATACACGCGCCAGCTGCGCTCGGCCTGGACCGATGCCTGGCAAGCGCCCGGCGCGCCGGAACCGCTGCCAATGCCCCTGCAGAGTCTCGTTAGCGAACCGGCGCTCTCGAAGATCAACAAGCTCGCCGAGGCCGGCGATCCCGGCGCGAAGGCGCTCGCCACGTACTGGGTGGGCCAGGGTGTGGGTCTGATGAACGAGTCGATGTCGGTTCCGCTCCGTGGTGTTCGACTTCATGCAGGATTTCGCAAGCGCCTGCGAACGGATGAACACCTTGATGGAGGAATGACATGCCGGAATTCGACAGCATCATCTACGAGAAGGTCGACGGTCGCGTCCGTTTGACGCTGAATCGTCCTGAGAAGCTCAACGCCATCACGATGCGGATGATGGAGCAGCTGAACGAAGCGTTGTGGGAGGCCGACAACGACCGCGACGTGCATTGCGTGATCGTCAAAGGCGCCGGCCGGGCGTTCTGTTCCGGTTACGACCTGCGCGGCGACGACGGGTTCGTGCCGGTGTCGCGCATTCAAAGCGAAGAGAACCGCTACCGCGGCGGGCGCAGCATCGACGACGACGCGTGGCAACTGGAGCGCGCGCAGCGCTACCGAATGGCGTTGTTCGACATGCACAAGCCGAGCATCTGCCAGGTGCATGGTTTCTGTCTGGCCGGCGGCACCGACATCGCACTGTTGTGCGACATGGTGATCGCGGCCGACGACGCGACGTTCGGCTTTCCGCCGGCGCGCAATCTCGGCGCGCTGCCGAACAACATGTGGCTCTACAACGTCGGTCCGCAATGGGCGAAGCGGTTGACGATGACGGGCGACACGGTAACCGGGAAAGAGGCGCAACAGATCGGGCTGGTGCTGAAGTCGGTGCCGCGCGAACACCTCGAGCACGAGGTGGAACAACTGGCGGACCGGCTGAAGCTGATCGATCCGGATCTGCTCTCCGCGAACAAACGCATCATCAACCTCGCGCTCGAGCTGCAAGGCGCGCGCACGTTGCAGCGACTGGCTGCGGAAAACGACGTGCGCGGCCACAACACGCGCGGCGCCGACGACTATCGGCGCGCATATGCCGACGGGGGTCTCGCGAAGGCGTTGAAGGAACGCGATCAGAAGTTCGGCGACGGCCGCGCGCGGGTGAACGGTCCGGAAATTCGCGACGCGGCCGGTCGGCTCGTCGACGACTGACGACGCGGAGCTTGCGATGGCGTCGCGAATCGTTTCGCAATCGGAGTGGCTCGCGGCGCGCAAGGCGTTGCTGGCCCAAGAAAAAGCGCTGACGCACGCGCGCGAAGAACTGGCGCAGGCGCGCCGCGAGCTGCCGTGGGTGAGAGTAGAGAAGGACTATCACTTCACCGGTGGTTCGGGTCGGCTCTCGCTCGGCGACCTGTTCCGCGAACACTCTCAGCTGATCGTCTATCACTTCATGTTTCCGGCGAGCTGGCAGGCCGGCTGCAAGAGCTGTTCGTTCTGGGCTGACGGTTATGACGGCATCGTCAAGCATCTCGGCGCGCGCGACGTCAGCCTCGCAGCAGTATCGATCGCGCCGTATCCGACGCTCGCCGCGTTTCGCCAGCGCATGGGCTGGTCGTTCGACTGGGTTTCATCCGCAGGCAGCGATTTCAATCGCGACTTCGGTGTGTCGTTCTCGGCCCAACAGATCGAGTCGCGCGCTTTGGACTACAACTTCGGCACTCAGCCGTTCGGCGTGGAGGAAGCACCCGGCATCTCGGTGTTCGCGCAGCGCGACGGGGCCGTGTTCCACACGTATTCCACCTATTCGCGCGGGCTCGATTGGCTCAACCCTGCGTATCAGCTGCTCGATCTCGTGCCGAACGGACGGGACGAAGCCAACCTGCCGTTTTCTATGGCGTGGGTGAAGCTGCACGACCAGTACTGAAGCGCGCGGCGAACGCTTCGGGCGGCAGCTTCAGCGCGTTCGTCAGATAACTGACCGTGCGATAGAAGCCTGCGAGCATCAGCAGTTCCATAATCGCCTCGTGGCTGAATTCCGTTTCGAGCACACGCCAGAGCTCGTCGTCGACGGCGCACTCGCGATGCAACGCGTCGCACAACCGCAACAGAATGCAGTCGTTGGCTGACCAGCTGTCGTCGTCCGCTGAAACGCCGGCGAGTGCAGTCACCTGCCGGCCGGTCAGCTCGGCGCGCGCGGCAAACAGTGCAACGTGCACGCCCCACTCGTATTCGGATCCGCACAACGCGGTGGTGCGATCGATCACGATCTCGCGCTGTCGTAGCGTCAGGTGACCGCGATCGAGCAGGCCCGCCGCGAAGAACTTGCCGAACAGCCGCGGATCGCGTGCGAGCGTGGTAAACAAGGTCAACGGGGGCATTCCCGGCGGCATGATCCTGTCCAGCTGTTTCTGCACATCGGCGGGAAACGGCGGCTCGGCTGCGGTGATGCGTGCATTCATGGTGCGCGGCCTCTGCGGCGATGCTACGATTTGTGTAGCAGAGTTTCCACGTGATGCTATTAAAAGTAAAGCATGAGTGCGCCGAAAGTCGGGAAGAAGGTTCGCGGTTCGACCACCGGTCGGCCGATCATGGTCGTGCTCGACATGCTCGGTCGCCGCGGCACACTGCGCATCTTCTGGGAACTGCGCGACGCGCCGCTGACATTTCGCGCATTGCAGGACGCGGTGCAGACCAATCCGAGCCTGCTCAATACCCGACTGCGCGAACTGCGCGACGTTGGCTGGATCGAGCACGAGGCGGGTGGCTATCGTTTGACGCAAGTCGGCGTCGAGTTGGCCGATGCGATGGCACCGTTGTATGGCTGGGCGCAGCAGTGGGGTAAGGCAAAATCGAAATGAGCGATTGGTACCGCGATGAGCGATGGTTGGACGCGCCGCGGCATGTCGTCAGCGCCGCAGTTACGGTGACGAACTCACGTAGTGAGTTGCTGATGGTGAAGTCACCACGACGCGGTTGGGAGATTCCCGGCGGCCAGGTCGAGCTATCGGAGTCACTGCGGGAAGCAGCGATGCGCGAGGTGGAAGAGGAATCCGGCATCCGGATCGAGATCACCGGATTCTGCGGAATTTTCCAGACAGTGAGCCGCAGCATCTGCAATTTCCTGTTCGTCGGCCGACCGGTGGGAGGTGAGTTGCGGACGAGCGCCGAGAGCGTCGAAGTGGCGTGGCATCCGTTGCCGGAAGCGCTCGACCGTGTGACGTGGCCGACCTTCCGGCGCCGAATCGAGATGTCGCTCGATTCCGCTTCGTGGCCTTTTCTGATCGAATATCGCGACTGACGGAGGGCAAACGATGATCACCAACGTGGTTACACAGCTGCGGACGACGAACCTCGAGCAGTCGATCAAGTTCTATACCGAGACGATGGGGTTCGCGCTGGAGTTCCGCTTTCAGGATTTCTACGCCGGCATTCGCGCCGGCCTCGAAGTGTTCCATCTGAAGCTGGTCGACGATCCCGATCCGTCGATCGAGTTCGTGCGGAACGGCGAACACTTCCACCTCTACTTCGAAACCGACGACGTGGCTGCGGCTGCGGAAGGGTTGAAGAAGAAGGGCGTGCGTCTGCGGCAGGACGTGCACGCGACTGCATGGGGCGCGCGACAGATCGTTCTGGAAGACGACCAGGGGCACACGCTGCACGTTGCACAGAACGTCTCATAGCGGTGCAAGTGCGACGGAGTTAAAGCGCGCATTCGGTCGCGCCGCGGCGTAATTCCGGCGTTAGGCGGGGTCGATGTGACACAAATCGCCTTTCGACCATCGCGGCCGGCATAGAATCCCGCAATTCGACAAACGGACCGGTCGGCGTTGTATTCGTCAGTCGCCACCCGCCTTCTATTCGCCGTACTGAGCTGCCTGCTGATTCCATCGGCGTGGGCCGATCGTGCCGTGCCGGCCTGGTTCGACGCCGCATGGCACTATCGCGTGCCGTTGACCATTCCGGCCGCATCCGCCGTGAACAGTACCGTCGTCGTGAACGTGGACTTCAATGCACTGCTCACCCAGATGGGGATCTCCGGCGCGTTCGACGAACGCTCGCCGCGCGTGGTGCGTCCGGGCGGTGCGCTCGCGACGACGCAGGAATACAACGAGCGCGTTTACAACGGCGTTCTCGATGCAGCGAGTAACGGCCGAGGTGAGGTGCGCTTCATCGCGCAGGACGCCGCCGCGGCGGGCGCGTACTACGTCTATTTCGATATCGTCGGCAACGGTGCAAAAGCGGCGAATGCCGCGTTACCGATCAACGGTACGTTCGAGCAATCGGTCGGCAGCACGCCGACTTCGTGGATCGTGTCGGCGCTGAACGCGGGCGGCGCACAGAACGACGAGGTATATCGGACCGCGCTCGGTGCCACCACGAACGTGGCTGCGGGATGCGCGACGACCGCACAGACGGTGGACAACAGCCCAGCGCGATCCGGTGCGTCTGCCACCGGCGAAGCGTGGATGCTGCTCGGCTATCGCGACCGCTGCGAAGACGGCAGCGGCGAGGAGCACATTCGCCTATCGCGCGACATCGCAGTGCCCACCGGTGCGGCAGCGGGCAGTCTGACGTTCAATTTTCAGGTGCAGGGCTGGGACGGCATATCCAACGCCACAAACTATGACTGGGTGATCGTCTCGGTGAACGGCGCCGCCGTGAATCACACAGCGCTCGGCATCAACAATACGACGACGCCACAGCTGGTGATCGAAACCGGCCGCTTCGGACGTAACGCGTACAACACCACCTATCTCGATCACGGCTGGAAGCAGGCGACGCTGAATCTTTCGGCGTACGCCGGCACGACGATCAACTTCCGGGTCGAAACCAGGCATTCGTCGTCGGACGACGACTACCGCTCGTGGGTGAAACTCGACGACGTCGCGTGGAGCGTGCAGACCGCGACCGTCGGCGCGCCGCAGGGCTTCGGCGCCAACGTCATTTCTCCCAACGACACCGCAGTGGGGAGCGCGTCGTCGCTCACCGCGGGCCAGCGCGTGCTGGTGCGCGCGCAACTCGATGCGAGCGTTGCGTCGGCTACCGCGGATATCTACAACAACGCGGGCACGCTCGTACTCGGCGGCGTGGTGCTTTACGACAACGGCACGCACGGCGACGCTACTTCCGGCGACCGCATCTGGACCAACGACGGATCGGTGGCGGCACAGCCGTCGTATACGATCCTCGCCACCGATCCGGTGGGCGCGAACTGGCGAGTGCGGATATTTGCGCCGGATGCTTCAACGTCCAGCGTTTCCACCAATGGTCTCGTGCACCGGCCGGGATTACCGAATACGCCGTCCATTCAGGCGAATTTCTTCAACATCGACGAACAGCTGTTCACGGTATTCGTCACGAATCTCAACGTCGCGAAGAGCGTGGTGACCGTTCGCGATCCGGTGAACGCAGCGGTTTCGCCGAAAGCGATCCCCGGCGCGTGGGTCGAGTACACGGTTACCATCACCAACACCGGCCCGGGCGTGGTCGATGCGAACTCGGTGGCGCTGGTCGACACGCTGCCAACGACCGTGTCGATGTGCGTTACGTCGGCGTGCGCGGGCGGCGGCACGCCGGTGCGTTTCGACGATTCGACGTCTCCGGTGCCGACGACGTTGACGTTCAACTACGCAACGAACGTGTCGTACTCGACTAACGGAACCACGTTCGGCTACACGCCGGTGCCGGATGCGAACGGCTTCGACGCCGCGATTCGGGCCGTGCGTATTGCTCCGTCCGGCGCGATGGCGGCGCCGACCGGCGCAGGCAATCCCGTGTTCCGGTTGCGCTACGTCGTCTTGCTGCAGTAGCTGACGCGCTTGCGCGGTTGCGGCGATTCTGCGACGTTGCTTCGATGCGTGTCGCCGTCATTCCGGTCACTCCGTTTCGACAGAATTGTTCGCTGATCTGGTGCGAAGCGTCGCGCGTTGGCGCGGTGGTGGACCCCGGCGGCGACATCGATCGGATCGAAGCGGAAATCGCGGCGCAACGCGTCGAGGTGACGCAGATACTGCTGACGCACGGCCACCTCGATCACGCCGGCGCAGCGGCGGCGTTGTCGCGACGCCTGGCAGTGCCGATCGTCGGTCCGCACCGCGACGATGCATTTCTCATCGAAGCACTCGGCGAGCAAGGCGCGCGCTACGGCTTGCCGGACGCGGCCGCGTTCGAGCCGGCTCGTTGGCTCGCTGATGGCGATGTCGTGCGCGTCGGTGAACTGACGCTCGACGTGATTCACTGTCCCGGACACACGCCGGGACACGTCGTGTTCTATGAACGAAGCAGCGACTATGCGCTGGTTGGAGACGTGCTGTTCAACGGCAGCGTCGGCCGCACCGATCTGCCGCGAGGCAGCTTTCCAGCGCTGGTGGATTCGATCCGCCACAAGCTCTGGCCGCTCGGTGAAACGGTGACGTTCCTGCCCGGCCATGGCTCCACATCTACGTTCGGTTGGGAGCGCAAATGCAATCCATTCGTCGCGGACCTCGCGTTCGATGATTGAACTGCTGCTGGTCATTGCGGGTGCCGGCGGTTGGACCCACTACGGCGGGGACGCCGGAGGGATGCGCTACGCGGAACTCGATCAGATCGATCGGCGCAACGTCGCGTCGCTCGAAATGGCTTGGGAATTCCATTCCGGCGATCTCTCTATCGCACCCGCAGCGTTGCATCACAGCGCGCACGAAGCGACGCCGATTCTGGTGCGCGACAAGCTGATCTACTGCACGCCGTTCAATCGCGTGATCGCGCTCGACCCCGGCACTGGCACGAAGCTGTGGGAGTACGACGCAAAGATCTCGCTCGAACAGCAGCCGGCGAATCAGTTCATCTGTCGCGGCGTCTCCTACTGGGAAGACGAGAACGGCCACGGTGAGTGCAGCGCGCGCATCTTCATGGGCACGAACGATGCGCGACTGATCGCCGTGGATGCCGACACCGGACGCGCCTGCAGCGGCTTCGGCGCGGCCGGGCAGGTGCACATCGACATCGGCATGGCGTTGTTGTGGCCGGGAGAGTTCCAGATCACGTCTTCACCCGCCGTGATCGGCGACGTGGTCGTGGTCGGTTCCGCGATCAGCGACAACGCGCGCGCCGATGCGCCGCGCGGTACCGTGCGAGCCTTCGACGCGCGCACCGGTGCGCCGCGCTGGGTTTTCGACCCGATTCCCAACGACCGTCCCGAGTCGTGGCAGAACGGGTCCGCGGGCAAAACCGGGCAGGCGAACGTGTGGAGCACGATGTCGGTCGACGCGGCGCGCGATCTGGTGTTCCTGCCGACTTCCAGCGCGAGTCCGGACTTCTTCGGCGGCGAACGCCCCGGCGACAATCGCTACGCGAATTCCATCGTGGCGTTGCGCGGATCGACCGGCGAACTGGTCTGGCACTTTCAGACCGTGCACCACGACATCTGGGACTACGACCTGGCGGCGCAACCGAACCTGGTGGAGATCCAACCGAACGGCGAAGGCGCACCGGTCGCCGCCGTGTTGCAACCGACCAAGACCGGGCTCGTTTTCACCCTCGATCGCGAGACCGGCAAGCCGCTGTATCCGGTCGATGAACGCGCAGTGCCGACCGGTGCCGTGCACGGCGAATGGTTGTCGCCCACACAGCCGTTTCCGCAGAAGCCACCGCCGCTGGTGCCGCAGCGCATCACGCCGGACGACGCGTGGGGCTTTACGTTTCTCGATCGCGACGCGTGTCGGCGGGAAATTGCGTCGCATCGCTCTGACGGGTTGTTCACGCCGCCGAGCGTCGAGGGAACGATCCTGTATCCATTCACCGGCGGCGGTGTGAACTGGGGCAGCGCGGCGTGGGATCCGCAACGACAGTGGCTGGTCGTCAACACGAACCGGGTGATGCACGTGGTCACGCTGATTCCGTCCGACGAGGTCGAAAAGGCGCAGCGCGCGGATCCGGACAAGGAGATTTCGCCGCAGACCGGCACGCCGTTCGGCATGAAGCGCGAACTGTTGGTGTCGCCGATCGGCGTGCCGTGCAATCCGCCGCCGTGGGGTGCGTTGACCGCCGTGGACATGAAGCGGGGCGAAATCGTCTGGGAAGTTCCGCTCGGCACGACGGAAGGACGCGTGCCATTCCTGAAGCTCGACTACGGCATGCCGGGCGTTGGTGGACCGATGATCACGTCGGGCGGTCTCGTCTTCATCAGCGCAGTCACCGACGATTATCTGCGCGCGATCGACATCGAATCCGGACGCGAACTGTGGAAAGGCAAACTACCCGCGGGCGGGCAGGCGACACCGATGAGCTACAGTTATGGCGGACGACAGTACGTAGTGATTGCAGCCGGCGGACATTCGACGCTCGGCTCGCACGCCGGCGACAGCATCGTTGCGTTCGCGCTACCGCACTGAAGCCCGATCGATCACTCCCGGAGAAGCCATGATTCGTCTCGTTCCGATTGCCTTGCTGTTCGTCGTCTGTGTCGCGCATGCAACCGCGTCGTTGACCGAACGCACGCAAGTCGCGCTGATGCGCGTCGAAGTGCGGGCTGATCAGAGCGAGCGGTTCGAGAAGATCCTGAACGAACATTACGACCGTTGCATCGCGATGTTCAGACGTGAAGTGCGGACGTCGCCCGAGGAAGTCGACAAGCGTGTGCCGCGTCTCTTGCGAACGATTTCCAAAGACACGCTCAAGGAGATGGGCAAGGTGCTCGACGCGAAACAGATGGAAGCGTTCGAGTACGCGCTCGATCTCGAGAATCGGCGCTTCATGCAGAGCAACGGCGTACACGAACCCTGAGCTATTGCCCGAACCGGCTCGCCGTGCGCAGGAACTCGAGTTCGGCAGGCGTCGAAGCACGACCGAGGTGGGCGTTGCGGTGCGGGAAGCGACCGAACCGCGCCACGATGTCGCGATGGCCGCGTGCGAAGCGAAGCGCTTCGTCCGAGTGGCCGCGGTTGTGCGCCGGCGTGTCGGCGGCGAGGCGCGTGAACAGTTCCACCGACGTGTCTTGGTCCGATTCCGACTCCGAGTGCTCGAAGGGCAGATAGAAGAACGCGCGTTCGTCGTAGCCGAGTTTGGTGTCGTGCCCGAGTTCGACGCCTTGGCGCGCCGCGCCCAGCGCCAATGGGTCGGTCGCAAACGCATCCGCCGTGCCTCTGTAAATCTGTCGGGAGAACTGGTCGGTGACGATGATGAACGCGAGACGGCCGCGCGGATCGTCGAGCCAATGCATTAGCGCGCCATCCGCCGCGGCTCTGAGAAGCGATCCGAATCTGGCAGATATTTCGCGATCGAATTGCGGATCGGCTGTGAACCAACGCCGGCGCGCGGTCGCGTCGCAAAACCCTTCAGATTGCGGGCCGAACCAGAAATCGATCACCGCATCGATGCTCTGATTGTCTTGCGTCATGAGGTGGGCAAAAATGCACGCCGCAAAGCGGAACTGGCCGGATTGTGGAAGCACTGCGTTCGTCGATCAAGCAAGGCTGGGAAAAGCTCACGGAAGGCATCGTCGCGTTCCTGGCGGCGCGCGGTGTCACGCCGAATCAGGTGTCGTTCGCGGGCCTGTTCATAACCATCGTATCGGCGCCGCTGTTCGCGGAGGGCTGGTTGTCACTGGGCGCGTGGATTTTCGCCGCCGGCAGCGTGACCGACAGTATCGACGGCGCGCTGGCCCGCAAGACCAGCACGTTCAGCGAGGTCGGTGCGTTTCTGGACTCGACGTTCGACCGGATCGGCGAAGCGGCCGCGCTCGCCGGCGTGGCGGTGTATCTGGCCCGGCAAGGATCCGATCTGGCGGTTGGAGCGATCGTTCTGGCGCTGCTCGGCGGCAGTCTGACGAGCTACGTCCGCGCCCGGGCAGAGTCGTTGGGGATCGAGTGCACGGTCGGCTGGATCAGCCGCACCGAACGCGTGTTCATCATGGGCGTGCTGTTGGTGGTGCATCTGCCGGAAGTCATGGCCTATGTCCTCGCGCTCGCCACGTGCTTTACCGCGCTGCAGCGCATCCTGCACGTTCGTCACGCGTTGGTGCACGGAACGGCGGACGCCGCGCTGGAACGTTCACGTCAGCGCTGATCGCGCCGCTGCAGCAGGAATTTGCTGGTGATGCGTGCCGCGCCGGTGGCGGCAGTGCCGGCGTCTGCGAGCTTTGCGGTGCGGTGATAGAGATAGGCGGCGAAGAAAACGTCGCCCGCACCGGTCGGATCGCATCCGTCCACCGGCGGCGCCGCGGACCAATGCACGTCGCGTTGTCCGCTGCGCAGCAGTATTCCGCCGTCGGCTCCGTCCGTGACGAGCGTTTCGACCGCGTTCTGCGCGGGTCGCTCCAGCGCTGATATGTGCAGGTGTGCCTGCAGCGTCTGCCATTCGATGCGCGATGCCTTCAGCCAGGTCAGGCGCGGCAGCAATTCGACGACGCGTGGATCGATATCGGGGACGACGCGCTCGCCGTCGATTCGGCGTGCGAAGCCCTGCAGGTCGAGCCCTGAGGGTTTCCCGCAATGTTGGTTCAACCAGCGCTCGTCCAGGTCGAGCGGATGCAGCGGCCCGAGATGCAGCCAGTCGATGTCGTCGAAGTAGTCGGCGTCGTAATCGATCGCAGCGGCCACCGCGGGCACCCGTTGCGTACGCTCGTCGTTGGCGCCGTAGCTGTTCTCGAACGTCGTGGTCACCCGCGACGGTTGCGCGACCAGACGCACGCCTGGAAGTTCGGCCGCGATCAGCGGTTCGTCGGCCGCGGCCAGGCGCGAGACCAGCGTAACGTCGATACCGAAACGCAGATATGTACGCGCGGCGTAAAGCGCGGTGCCGCCGAAAGTGTGCTGCGCAACGCCGTCGAAAATGTTGGTGTCGCGGGTGATCGACCCGACGACGAGCGCGCGCGTGGTCGGGCGCGGCGTCAAAGGGCGTCGATGCCGGCGATCAACGCGTCGGCCGTTGCTTCGTCCGGCATACGCCAGTCGCCGCGCGGGGACAGACTCACGGTTCCGACTTTCGGGCCTGGCGGCAGCGTGGTGCGTTTGAACTGTTGGCTGAAGAACCTGCCGAAGAACAGCTTCATCCACCGCTTGATCGTGTCGTTCGGATACGCGCCCTTGAAGCTCTCGCAGGCGAGCGCGTAGATCTTCGGCGGTCCGAAACCGTTGCGCAGATAGTGGTACAGGAAGAAATCGTGCAGTTCGTAGGGGCCGATGATCGATTCGGTGGCCTGGCTGATCGAACCATCGGCGCCGGGCGGCAAGCAGTTCGGGGCTGATCGGCGTCTTCAGTACCGAATCCAGCACCTTGGCGAGATTGTTGGGCGAGCGATGGCGCGCGTACCAGCGCACCAGGTACGCGATCATCGTCTTCGGCACGCTCGCGTTCACGTTGTAGTTCGCCATGTGATCGCCGTTGAACGTGCACCAGCCGAGCGCGAGTTCGGACAGGTCGCCGGTGCCGACGACGATGTCCGCCGACCTTGTTCGCGTAGTTGAACAGCAACTGAGTGCGCTCGCGCGCCTGCGCATTCTCGAACACCACGTCGTGCTGGCCGGCGGGGTGATCGAGATCGGCGAGGTGCTGCTTCACTGCGGCGTCGATCGGAATTTCGACGAGCGTCGCACCGCCGGCTTTTGCGAGCGCGCGCGCCGACGCCAGCGTGCCGGCGCTGGTACCCGGGCCGGGCATCGTCAACGCGTGCAGCGCGGCTAACGGTCGATCGCGCTTCGCGAGCGCATCGAGACACACCAGGAACGCAAGCGTCGAGTCGAGCCCGCCCGATAGTCCGATCACCAGACGTTTCCGTGCGCGCGGCGAGTTGCCTGCGCGCGAGGCCGGTCGCCTGAATCGACAGAATTTCCTGCGCGCGGGCGTCGAACTCGTGTTCGTCGGCCGGAACGAACGGTTGCCTCGGGTAGGTTCGCGTCAGCGCCGTCAACGGCGTCGGCGTCACGCCGGTGTCGATGCTCGCGTACGGCGCCGGGCGCGTCGCCGCCGCAAAGGTATTGTTGATGGCACGATCGTGGCGCAGCTTCTCCCGGTCGAAGTCGGCGATGAGACGGTTCCCGTCGAGCGCGAAGCGCTCCGATTCGCCGAGCAGCTGGCCGTTCTCCGCGGCGATCAGATGACCGCCGAACACCACGTCTTTCGTCGATTCGCTCGGTCCGCACGACGCGAAGAGATAGCCGCAGATGCGCGTGCCGCTGGTCATGCGCACGAGGTCGCGCCGGTAGTCGGCCTTGCCGATCAGATCGGTGCTGGCCGACGGATTCAGGATCAGATCGGCGCCGGCGAGCGCGTGCCGGTTGCCGATCGGATCTGGCGCCCACAGGTCCTCGCAGATCTCGATCGCGAAGCGCGTCTGGCCGACCTCGAACAACTGGTTCGTGGCCAGAGGAAATGCACCGAAGGTGTCGTCGTCGATGGTGACGGCAATGTCGGCGCCGGACACGAACCAGCGCTTTTCGTAGAACTCGCCGTAGTTCGGCGGCGCGGATTTCGGCACCGCGCCGACCATGCGGCCGCGCGCGGCAACGAATGCACAATTCAGCAGGCGGCCGTCGGCCAGTAACCACGGCGCGCCCACGACCAGCACCGCGTGCGTTCCGGAGGTGGCGCGAACCAGCGATGCGAGGGCGGCGCGCGAGGCATCGAGCAACGGCCGCGTGAAGAACAGGTCTTCGCAGCTGTAGCCGGTGACCGACAACTCCGGGAACAGGACGATGCTCGCCCCTTCGGCCGCCAGTTGGTGAAACTCGGCGGCGATGCGCTGCGCGTTTACGGCCGGGTCGGCAAGCGCAACCGCGGGGGCCGCGGCAACGGCGCGCAGATAGCCGAGTTCGGTCATGTCGTTCATCGCGGAAGTGTAGCGCGAATGACCACCTGACGATCCGTGCGCGCCATCGCGGTGCCGCGCGGTTGCGGCAGCCCCGAAAGCGTGGACAATGTAATTCGCCTGATTTATCCAAGTCGGGTCTGAAACAGTCGAGTTCGAACTAGAAGAGCCCTGGGGGGACGCATGAATTTCGAGTTTTCGGAAGAGCAGAACCTGCTGCGCGAGCAGGCGAACGGATTCCTCAAAGACAACTGTCCGCCGACCGCGGTCCGCAAGATCCTCGAGGGCAAAGCGTCATACGACGAGGGGCTCTGGAAGAAGATCGGCGAGATGGGTTGGACCGCGACCACGATTCCGGAACAGTACGGCGGACTCGGTCTCGGCTACCTCGAACTGTGCGTGATCGCAGAGGAACTCGGCCGCGCGGTGGCGCCGGTGCCGTTTTCCTCATCGGTGTACCTCGCGACCGAAGCGTTGAAACTCGCGGGCAACGAAGAACAAAAGGAGCGCTGGCTGCCGCGCCTCGCAACCGGCGAAGCGATCGGCACGTTTGCGTTCTCCGAGGGACCCGGTCGTCCGAGCGTGAAGAGTCTGAAGACCACGCTGTCGAAAGGCCGCTTGCGCGGCACCAAGGTGGCCGTTCCCGACGGCGATATCGCCGACTTCGCGGTGGTGGTCGCCAAGAGCCGCGTCGGCGACAAAGCGAGCTGGTATCTCGTCGACCTGACGCAACGCAACGTCAAATGCACGCCGGTCTCCACGCTCGACCCGACGCGTTCGCACGCCTCGATCACGTTCCGCAGCGCTGATGCCGAGTTGCTCGGCGCGGAAGGCCAAGGTTGGGCAATGACGCAGAAGCTGCTCGACCGCGCGGCCATTCTGTTTGCCTGGGAGCAGGTCGGCGGCGCCGACGCAGCGCTCAACCAGGCGAAGGAATATGCGCTCGGCCGATATGCGTTCGGTCGGCCGATCGCGTCGTATCAGGCGATCAAACACAAGCTGGCGACGGCCTACATCAAGAACACGCTGGCTCGATCGAACTGCTACTACGGCGCGTGGGCATTGAACACCGACGCCGCGGAACTGCCGCTCGCCGCGGCCACGGCGCGTGTTTCGGCCACGCAGGCGTATTACTTCGCATCGAAGGAGAACATCCAGACGCACGGCGGCATGGGCTTCACGTGGGAGTTCGACTGCCAGTTCTACTATCGCCGCTCGAAACTGTTGTCGGTGAACATCGGCAGCGAGAGCGCGTGGCAGGATCGCCTGATCACCGCCGTCGAACACAGCAACGTCGCTTAACCCAATACAGCGCACTCGGAGAACACCATGGATTTCAACGACTCGCCCACCGAAGCACGATTCCGCGAAGACGCGCGTGCGTGGCTGAAGAAGAACGTTCCGACGCCCGCCGAACTCGAGGGTCTCGACTACATCGGCAAAGCGAAACTCTGGCAAAAGCGCAAATTCGACGCGGGTTGGGCGTGCCTGCGCTGGCCCAAGGAATTCGGCGGTCGCGGCGCGAGCGCGATCGAGCAGGTGATCTGGGGCCAGGAAGAAAGCAAGTTCGAAACGCCGCAGAGCATCTTCCAGATCGGTCAAGGAATGGCGGCGCCGACGCTGATGGCGTACGCGGGCGAAGAGCACAAGAAGCGGTTCCTGCCGAAGCTCGCGAGCGGCGAAGAGATCTGGTGTCAGCTCTTCAGCGAGCCGGCCGGCGGATCGGACCTCGCGGCATTGCGCACGCGGTCGGAGAAACGCGGCGACGAATGGGTGATCAACGGCCAGAAGATCTGGACGTCCGGCGCGCACTACAGCGACTGGGGCATTCTGGTGACCCGCTCCGATCCGACCGTGCCGAAGCACAAAGGCCTCACGTACTTTTTCCTGAACATGAAGAGCCCCGGCGTCGAAGTGAAGCCGATCAAACAGATCTCCGGCGGCGCGAATTTCAACGAGGTGTATTTCACCGACGTGCGCATTCCGGATTCGCAGCGCCTCGGTGCAATTGGTCAGGGCTGGCAGGTGTCGCTGACGACGCTGATGAACGAACGCGCGTCGATCGGCGGCGGTGGCATGGGTGTCGGCTTCCGCGTGGCGTACAAGCTGGCGCAGAAAGTGATGATCAACGACAAGCCGGCGATAGAGGACAGTGCGGTGCGCGCGCGTCTCGCGAACTGGTATGTCGAGGAGTCGGGTTTGAAGTACACCGGCTACCGCACGATGACGGCGCTGTCGCGCGGCCAGACGCCGGGACCGGAGAACTCGATCGGCAAGGCGGTCGGCGCACCGAAGACGCAGGATATGGCGTCGTTCTGCATGGACCTGCTCGAGATGTCCGGCGCGATCGACGATCCGGATGTGGCCGAAGCGGCGGGTCTGCTGCAGATGACTTATATGGCATCGCCGGGCGGACGCATCGCCGGCGGCACCGACGAGATCATGCTGAACATCCTGGCGGAACGCGTGCTCGGGTTGCCGCAGGACGTGCGCGTGGACAAAGGCGTACCGTTCAACGAGGTGCCGACGGGCCGCGGCTGAGGATTATTTCAGCGGTCCCCACGAACTGATCACGCCGCTGCCGCTGCCTTCGAAGCGCGGCAGCGCGTCGTGAATCTCGAACCACGGCACGCGTTCGGCGTGGAACACGTGTCCGGTCGGCACGAAGTTCTGCGGATCGTCGAACGTGCAGACGTACAGGTGCAATTCGTCGCCGGTGCGGTCGCTCTCGTAAGAGACCGGCGTGCCGCAACGCGCGCAGAACCCTCGCCGGACCCCCGGCGAGGATTCGTAGATGGAGCGGTCCGAGGCGAACTCCACCTGATCCCGCTTGAAACCGACGAATGTCGCAACCGGCGAACCGGTGTGGCGCCGGCAGCTGCTGCAGTGGCAGTGCGCAACCCACAACGGGGCGCCGCGCGTACCGTAGCTAACGAGCCCGCAGAGGCAGCGACCGGTATGAACGTCGTCGGCCATGCGTCGAGATCAACCGTCGGCCATCGTCAAGTGTCGCGGATGCGCGGCGATGCGTGCGAGCCAGCGGTTGATTCCGGGATACGCGTCGAGCGAGAAACCGCCTTCGCCGGCGACGTGCGTATAGCCGTATAGCGAGATGTCGGCGATGGTGAAGCGGTCGCCAACGAAATAATCATGGTGCGCCAACTGCGACTCCATCACGCGCAACGCTGCGTGGCCGCCGGCCTGTTTGCCCTCGTATTCGGCGCGGCGCGATTCGGGCAGGCCGAGGTACAGCGCGATGTAGCGCGCCGTGGCGATGTACGGCTCGTGGCTGTACTGCTCGAAGAACTGCCATTGCAGCACTTGCGCGCGCATCCACGGATCGTCGGGCAGGAACGCGGTGCCGTTCGCGATGAAGTTCAGGATCGCGTTCGATTCGGCGAGGTGGCGTCCGTCCGGGAGTTCGAGCAGCGGAATGCGGCCATTGGGATTGCGCGCCAGATATGCCGGTGTCCTCGATTCCCCTTTCATGATGTCCACGTGGACCCACTCGTGCGGCATGTCGAGATGGTTCAGCAGCAATTTGATCTTGTAACAGTTGCCGGAGTACATGTCGCCGTACACGCGCAGCAACGGTTGGTGTCGATTCGTCATTTGCGTTTCTTGCCAGTCCCTAGTGCGACGACGTTGTTGGCCGTCGTAGTCACGCGTTCTTCGCGCAACACCATTTCCCACGTGACTTGCGATTTCGGCGAGCGGCTGAACCCGCGAAAACCGCGGCCGGCGCGAAGATCGAACATCGCGCACGAGACTTGTAGTTCGCCGCGCGTTCCCCACAGCATGCCCAGATTCGGATAGCTCTCCATCTTGGCGGTGCCTTCCAGATTGGCGCCCGCGAATTGCGCCGCGACATCGTACGTACCGGTGTCGTTCGGCGTGATCCACACCGCGAACGCGTGGCGCGTGCCGCCGTCGCGCAGCGTCAGCTCGCCTTTAACGTGCGTGCCGACCTGCTCCGACATGACGTCGAATGTGCACTCGATCGTCGTGCCCAGCGACTGGCCTTTTTCGAGGAAGCTGCCGCGTCCGATCCACGTCCCCGGCGTGAGAAGGTGCTTAGTCATCGATGGCATCGTGCGGATCCTCTGCCGACGTGTACACCGTGCGGAAGTGCAGGACTGTTGGGAACGGATCGTAGAAGTGGTGCAGCAGCGCTTTCCACTCCAGATATTCCTTCGAACCGCGGAATCCGACGGTGTGCGCTTCGAGGTCGGTCCATTCGACGAGCAACAGATAGCGGCCTGGATGCTCGAGGCAGCGCTCGAGACGGTGCGACAGGTAGCCCTTCATGGCGCTGATGATGGTCTGTGCTTTTGCAAACGCGGCCTCGAAAGCCTGCTCTTGTCCTGGGCGGACTTCGAGCATCGCGTGTTCGAGAATGTTGGCGTTCACGGCAGCATCACGGGGCGGCGTGGCAGACCGCTTCGACGTTGTAACCGTCGGGGTCGAACACGAACGCGCCGTAGTACGTCGGGTGATACATCGCGCGCACCCCGGGCTTGCCGTTGTCTTTCCCGCCGGCTGCCATCGCCGCGGCGTAGAACGCATCGACTTCGGCGCGCGACGCCGCGGCAAACGCGACGTGGGTCTTGTGATTGCCGGGTTCGCCGGCGGCGAACCAGAACTGCGGGCGGTCTTTACCCATGCCGGCGAAGCCGTCGAACTGCATGATCACCGTGATGCCGAGCGGCGCCAGCGCGCGCTCATAGAACGCTTTAGAACGTTCGAAATTCGACACGGAGATGGTCAGGTGATCGAGGATCATGGGCGTGCTCCAACGGCCGTGCGCGCCATGGTACTCCGGTCACGCGTCGGCCGTGAGAGCGTCGCGGGGTTGGGCGTTGCGCATGCGGATGATCGAGAAACCGAGGCTCGACGCGACCACGGCGTCGCGCAACGGCCACAGCGACGACAGCACGCGCAACTCCACGCCGCGCGCGAACAGCTCCGTCAACGGATCGGCGATCTCGCGCTGCGCGATCGGGGTCACCGCGTGCGTGGATACGTAGTAGGCGGCGATCGCGTCTTCGAGCACGAAATCGCGGGCATCGAACTCGTAGACGTGCAGTTGCGTGGCGCGCAGTGCGGGCAGCCAGCGGTGTTCGATGGCGACGACCGACTGCGCGTCCGATACCGTGAAAAAGGCGCGCCGATCGCGCTCAGACGTCGTTGCGGTTGCATAGTAGGTGACGCGCGGACAGTCGCGCGGCAGCAGATAGTTGTGCAGGCGCGACTCGCCGATCGCCCATACGCGCAAACGTCCTTCGGCGTCGGTGCGCGGCTCGAAGCGGGAGATCGCCGGGGTTTCGCTGACGTGATGGATCCGTTCGGCCATGGCGGCTTCATCCTGCCCACGGGTTCAGGAACCGCGTGAACTCCTGCCAGCGGTCGGCCAGCATCTGCCGCGTGCCGGTGCGACCGACGATCTCGAGCCGGATGCCGTCGGGGTCTTCGAAGAAGGTCGCGTAGTACTCCGGATTGTATTCGGGGTACAGCGCGGGTTTCGTCGCGGCGATGCCGAGCGCGCTGAGCGCGCGATATGCCTCGTCGACGTCGGCTTTCGTCGCCGCCTGCAGACATAGATGGTGTAGACCCGCGGCGTAAGAATCGTGCGCCGCGGTGCTGCGGGCAGGGCGCAGCGAAATCTGCAGCGCGGGTCGTAAGTAATGCGCGTGCGGCTCGTCGGCGATCCATTCGTCGGATTTCTTGAAGCCGAGCGCCTGCATCGCCTGATCGTAGAACTGCTCGGAGCGCGCGAAGTCTCTTACGGTCAGATAGATGTGATCGATGCCCGTGATGTTCATCGTGTGCCGACCTCGAATGTCGTCAGACCAAGAAGCAGTAAACGATCTTGCAGGCGATGTGCAGCGCCTGATCCTGATGGAAGCCGATCCAGCGTTCGCATTTGGCGCAATCGATCGCCGAATGCAGCACCACTTCGGCGAGACCGAGCAGCGCACTGCCGGTCAACAGATAAACCGCGCCGCCGTGCACCAGCGCGTGCGCGGCGAGCCAGTAGTACCAGGGCGGAAAGCTCTCGCTCATTCCCTTGGCGAAATCGCTGTGCCGGTCTTTCGCGCGCGCCATGGTATCGGACTGAAGAACGAAATCGGCCAGTGCGTGGCCGATCAACAGTTGGAAGAACAGCGTCATTTACGAGTGGTATACCGCGGCGTGCAGAGAGCGAATGGTGCCGGTATTTCAGCGCGCTGTCGCGTCCCCGATCACGCGCGCGGCGCGACGAGGCCGGCGACGAATGCGGCCATCGCGTCGAGCGTCGGCACGAGTTGGTCGCGATGCGGTGCAGTGACCGCATTGCGGCAGAACGCGAATGTCCGCGCCAGCACCCGCCCGTTGGCAGATCGCGTCGAGCTGCAGTTCGGTTCCGTATGCGTCGTCGGCGCCTTGCAACGCGAGTATCGGTACGCGGATCGAACGCAACTCGGAGCGGATGTCCCAATTGCGGAATGCCGGATCGAGCCACGCGTCGCACCAGCCGAAGAACGCGTTGTCGGTGTTGGCGCCGTGATGGCGCACCAGCGCGGTGCGCAGGCTGCCTGCGGTGAAATCGACGCGCGCGCGCTCGATGGCGGCAACGGTCTTTGCCTCGCAGAAGACGTGCGCGGCTTCGGTGATCACGCCGCGCAACCCCGGCCGCGCGGCGAGAGCGGCGTAGAGCAATGCGATTGACCCGCCGTCCGAATGACCTACCAGAACGTGATCGGAAGTGGCCTCGCGTTCCAGCAGTTCGGACAGCACGAACGCCTCGTCGCGCATGTAGTGCAGCGGACGCGGCAGGCGCACAGGATCGGACCGGCCGTAGCCGAAGCGGCTGTAGATCAGCGCGCCACACCCGGTTCGCGACGCGAGTTGCGCGGGGAAATCGCGCCACTGCGAAATCGAGCCGAGACCTTCGTGCAGGAAGACGAGAGTGGGGCCGCGAGGATCGACGGGAGGCAATCGCTCGACCTCGACCCGTCCGGCGTGCAGCGCAACGAACGATCGCGCCGTATTGGTGTCGTTAGACACGATGGACCGCTCCGATGGCCAGCGGCCAGTATACTGTGCGGGTCAAACGAGGAAATCCCGATGTCCGAATCGACCGATCGCTATCGCGTGCCGCCGGAATGGGCGCCGCATCAGGGCACGTGGCTGTCGTGGCCGCACAATCGCGTGACGTGGCCGGGCTGCCTGGCCGAGGCCGAGGCGGCGCTGTCGCAAGCCGTGGTTGCGCTCGCCGAGGGAGAAACCGTGCACATCAACGTGCTCGATGCCGCGCATCGCGCCGCGGTCGCGGCCCGGTTCGCGAAGACGGTGGCGCCCGAACGCCTGCGATTCCATCTGATCCCGCACCAACGATGCGTGGTGCCGCGACCACGGCGCGATCTTCGCGTACGACGCGAACGACGCGCTCGTGGCGCTCGACTTCCGCTTCAACGCCTGGGGCGAAAAGTACCAGCCGTTCGACGCCGACGACGCCGCCGCTGCGCAGATGGCAGACGCGCTCGGCGTACGCACCGTACGCATCGAACGCGTGCTGGAAGGCGGCTCGATCGACGTCAACGGCGCCGGCGCGGTGTTGACGACCGAGCAATGTCTGCTCAATCCGAACCGCAATCCGCAGATGACACGCCACGACATCGAGGCGATGCTCGAGCGTTATCTCGGCACGCCGGACGTGTTCTGGCTCGGCGACGGAATCGTCGGCGACGATACGGACGGCCACATCGACGACCTCACGCGGTTCGTCGACGAGACCACGCTGGTGACGGTCGTCGAAACGAACACGCGCGACGCGAATCACGCGGCGCTGGCCGAGAACCGCAAGCGGCTCGACGGTTTGCGACTGTCCGACGGGCGCGCGCCGTCGGTGGTCGAATTGCCGATGCCGAGTGCGTTGATTCACGGCGATCGCGGCCGGTTGCCCGCGAGTTATGCGAACTTCTACATCGGTAACGACGTGGTCATCCTTCCGGTGTTCAATGCGCCGCAGGACGCGCAAGCGATCGACGTGCTGACGAATTGCTTTCGTTCGCGCCGCATCGTGCCGATCGATTGTCGCGCGCTGGTCGTCGGTCTGGGCACATTGCATTGTCTGACGCAGCAGGTGCCCGTAAGCTGGGCCGCCTCGCCACCGGAGTGACTTGATGGCCAAGATCAGCGAATTCATTCGCCATCACTATCGACATTTCAACGCGGCGGCGCTGATCGACGCGGCGGACGGATATGCGCGTCATATCGACCAGGGCGGCAAGATGTTCATGACGCTCGCTGGTGCGATGAGCACCGCGGAGCTGGGGCTGTCGCTCGCGGAGATGATCCGGCGCGGGAAAGTGCATGCCATCTGCTGCACCGGGGCGAATCTCGAGGAAGATCTGTTCAATCTCGTAGCGCACGACCACTACGTGCGCGTGCCGAACTATCGCGAGCTGACGCCGCAGACAGAAGAAGATCTGCTCGACCGGCATCTGAATCGCGTGACCGACACGTGCATTCCGGAAGAAGAAGCGATCCGCCGCATCGAGCACGTGATCGTCGAAGAATGGATTGCCGCCGATCAGGCTGGCGAGCACTTCTTCCCGGACGAGTACATGTACAAGATGCTGCGCTCCGGCAAGCTCGACGCCAGCTTTCAGATCGACAAGAAGGATTCCTGGCTGTACGCGGCGTATGAGCGCGATCTGCCGATCTTCGTGCCGGGTTGGGAAGATTCGACGCTCGGAAACATCTTCGCCGCGCACGTGATCAACGGCGACATCGCCAACGTGCACACCGTTCGCAGCGGCATCGAGTACATGATCCGGCTGGCGCACTGGTACCGTCGCATCTCGGCCGATGCGTCGATCGGATTCTTCCAGATCGGCGGCGGCATCGCGGGCGACTTTCCGATCTGCGTCGTGCCGATGCTGCGGCAGGATCTGCTGATGCAGGACATCCCGCGTTGGGGCTATTTCTGTCAGATCAGCGATTCGACGACGAGCTACGGCTCGTACTCGGGCGCGGTTCCGAACGAGAAGATCACGTGGGGCAAGCTGTCGGCGGACACGCCGAAGTTCATCATCGAATCGGACGCGAGCATCGTCGCACCGCTGGTGTTCGCGAGCGTACTCGGCCAGTAAGGCACGGGAGAAGGCTATGACGATCGAGAATGGTGCCGCGCGAGCCCATGCATCTCCATGGACCGTAGAGAGCGCGGAGGAACTGTACGCGGTACGCGCGTGGGGCGACGGTTTCTATTTCGTCAATGAAGCGGGCCACGCGGCGGTTCGACCGTTGCTCGACAAAGATCTGTCGATCGACATTCTCGAAGTCGTGCAGGCCGCCGCGGGCCGCGACGTCGCGCCGCCGATGCTGGTGCGTTTTCAGGACGTTCTGCGCGCCCGAGTGCGGCGGTTGGTGGAAGCGTTCGACGCCGCGATTGCCGATGCGGGGTACGGCAGTCCGTACCAGGCGATCTATCCGATCAAGGTCAACCAGCTGCACGAAGTGGTCGAGGAAGTGCTCGACGCCGGCAAAGCGTATGGGCTCGGCCTCGAATGCGGTTCGAAGACGGAACTGATCGCAGCGCTGCCGCACATCGGCGACGACCGGTTGCTGTTGTGCAACGGCGTGAAAGATCACGTCATCCTGTCGTTGATCCTGTCGGCGCAACTGCTCGGCCAACGGGTGCTGCCGATCATCGAGAAGTACACCGAGTTCGAACAGCTGATGACGCTCGCCGACCGCGCGAATCAGGTGCCGCGTCTCGCCGTGCGCGTGAAGCTCGCGACGCGCGGCGCCGGGCGCTGGTTCGAATCCGGCGGCGAGCGTTCGAAGTTCGGTCTGACCGTGCCGGAACTCGTGCGGCTGGTGCACGAACTCGAGCGCCGCGGCATGCAGGATCGCGCTCGAGCTGCTGCACTTCCACCTCGGCAGCCAGATCACCGAGATCCAGGTGCTGAAGCGCGCGATCAAGGAAGTGACGCAGGTTTACGCCGATCTGCATCATCGCGGCGTTACCGGTGCGCTGCCTCGACGTCGGCGGCGGACTCGGCGTGCACTACGGTGGCGGCTATGGCGTGGACGATTCCGCCATCAACTACGGCCTGCAGGAATACGCGAACGCGGTGGTGTTCTCGGTGCAGGAGATCTGCGCGTCGCGCGACGTACCGGAACCGGTGCTGATCTCGGAGAGCGGCCGCGCGATCACCGCGCACCACTCGGTGCTGGTCGTACCGGTGCTCGGCCAGCACGGCCACGCCGGTGAATTGAGCGAGCCGTTGCCGCAATCCGACGATGGGCTCGTGCAGCGGATGCTCGCGGCGCTCGAAGAGGCGCGCAATGCGGATGACAACGTCGGCGAGCTGCTCGAGGCCTATCACGACGCGCAGGAAGCGCGCGCCGAAGCCGACACGGTGTTCCGGCTCGGCTTTCTCGAACTCGAACAGCTCGCCACGCTCGAAACGCTGTACTGGGGCGCGTGTCGCGAGATCCTCGACGGACTGATCGCTGCCGCGCCCGAAACGCCGCCGCCCGTCCAGGCGGAGCTCGAAGCGCTGCTGACGGACATGTACTTGTGCGATTTCTCGGTGTTCCACTCGATGCTCGACCATTGGGCGATCAAGCAGCTGTTCCCGATCATGCCGCTGCAGCGGCTCGACGAACGGCCGGAGCGGCGCGCGGTAGTCGTCGATCTGACGTGCGACTCCGACGGCAAGGTGTCCGAGTACGTATCTTCGCTCGAAGACCGCAGCCATTTGCCGCTGCACGTGTTGAAGAAAGGCGAGACGTACTACCTCGGCATTTTCCTGGTCGGCGCGTATCAGGACATCCTCGGCGACGCGCACAACCTGTTCGGCAGACTGCCGGAAGTGCACGTCTACGCCGACGACGAAGAGCTCGGCAATTTCTGGATCGAGAAGGTGATTCCGGGCATGTCGGTGCACGAGATGCTCGCGCAGGTGCAGTATTTTCCGAACGATCTGAACCGGCGGATGAGCGAACTCGTGCGACACAAGATCGACACCGACGAGGTGCGGCCGAACGTCGGCATGCGCATCCTCAACGAGTACCAGAAGCGCTTCAACGAGACGACGTATTGCGCCACCGACGTCGCCGATTCATCCACTGCCGCACCGGTGAACGGCGATGACCGCTGACAGCGCGAACGACGACGATCGGCCTCGTGCAGATGCACATGTCGGAGTCTCCCGACGACAATCTCGCGCGCGCGATCGCCGGCATTCGCGATGCGGCGTCGAAGGGCGCTGAGCTGGTGTGTCTGCCCGAACTGTTCCGCAGCCGCTACTTCTGCCAGAGCGAAAGCAACGAACACTTCGCGTTGGCCGAAGCGGTGCCGGGTCCCACTACGAAGGCGCTCGGAACCGCTCGTCGCCGAACTGGGCATCACGTTGGTCGCGAGCCTGTTCGAGCAGCGCGCGCCAGGGCTGTATCACAACACCGCGGCGGTGCTCGATGCGGGCGCGGGATATCTCGGCAAGTACCGCAAGATGCACATCCCCGACGATCCGCGGTACTACGAGAAGTTCTATTTCACGCCGGGCGACCTCGGCTTCAAGGCGTTTCCAACGCACGTCGGCAACGTGGGCGTGCTGGTGTGCTGGGATCAGTGGTATCCGGAAGCCGCGCGCCTCACTGCGCTCGCTGGGGCGGAGATGCTGTTCTATCCGACCGCGATCGGGTGGCATCCCGAGGAACGCGAAGAGGTGAACCATGCGCAGCACGACGCCTGGGAAACCGCGCAGCGCGCGCACGCGATCTCCAACGGGTGTTACGTCGTGGCGGTGAATCGCACCGGCTTCGAACCCGACCCCACCGGGCGGGGCGGTATTCGTTTCTGGGGCCAGAGTTTCGTCGTGGCGCCTGACGGATCTATCGTGGTGCGGGCTTCGGCGGACCGCGACGAAGTCATCGTCTGCGAAATCGACCTCTCGTCGGTCGGCAAGCAGCGGGTCGGCTGGCCGTTCTTCCGCGACCGGCGCATCGACGCGTATTCGGAGCTCACGCGCCGCTTCATCGACTGACCGCAGCTATTGCTGCTGTTGCGTCTGCGCGTGCTTCGCGAGGTGCCGATCCAATGCGTTTGCGAATGCCTGGCGCTCGACGTTGCCGAGCGGCGGAGGGCCGCCCGATAGGGCGCCGTTGTCGCGCAGGTTCGCCATGAGATCGCGCATCGCCAGCCGCTCGCGGATGTTCTCCACCGTGTAAAACTCACCGCGCGGGTTCAGCGCGGTGCCGCCTTTTTCGACGGCGCGCGCGGCCAACGGAATGTCGGCCGTTATCACGAGGTCACCGGCGCTCATCCGCTCGATGATCGCGTCGTCGGCAGCGTCGAGCCCGGTTGCGACGGTCACCGCGGTCACCCAGCGTGAGCGAGGCGCCTGAACGGGCTGACCCGCGACCAGCGTCATCGGAATGTGCGTCCTCTCGGCGGCGCGCACGAGAATCTCTCTGATGGCGTTCGGACACGCGTCGGCGTCCACCCAGATGCGCATCACGCCCAACCGAACGCGCGCAGACGCGAGCGTAGCCACGGCGTGAAGTCGTCGGGGGTCGCGGCCACCGACGCGGCGAGTTCGCTCATCGTGATGCGTCGAACGTCGGACACTTCTTCGGGATCGGCGGTGACAGGCCCGTCGTAGACGCCGCGAAACGTCTGCTGGAATTCGCAGTCGCGGATCTGCAGTTCCGGGATCTCGATGCAGCCGCGAACGACCTCGCCGAGCGGCGTCGAGCGTCACGCCCCGAACGTCGAGTTCCTCGGCGAGCCCGCGGTGCGCCGCCTGCTCGAACGTTTCGCCCGGCTGCAGGTGCTCGCCGACGCTGAGATCCCACGCGTTCGGCCAGACGTCTTTCCGCGCCGAGCGCCGCTGCAGATACAGACATCCGTCGCGATCGAACAGGAATACGTTGCTGGCGCGGTGCCACAGACCGCGTCGGTGCACTTCGTTGCGCGGGACCAGACCTTGGGGGCGGCCGTCGTCGTCGAACGTTTCGAACAGTTCGACGGCGCTCAACTCAGGGCCGGATGACGATGATGGTGCCGTCGTCGACGGCATTCCAGATGGCGTCCATCGCGTCGTTCGCGACCGCGATGCAGCCGTCGGTCCAGTCGTCCCACGCGATCTGCGCCAGCTCGGGGTCGTTCGGCCGGCCGTGGATCATCACATTGCCGCCGGGCGGTGCGCCGCTGCGGTGCGCGTGCGCGAGGTCGCGCGGGCTCGGATAGGAGATGTGGATCGACCGGTAGAAGCGGCTGTCGGGGTTGCGCCAGTCGAGGTAGTAGCGACCTTCCGGCGTGCGCGCATCGCCTTCGTGCGTTTTCGGGCCGACCGGATTCTTGCCGAGCGCGATCGGGAAGTGACCGATGATTTCGCCGCCGCGCAACAACATCAGCAGGCGTTCGGATTTGTAGACCAGCACCGCGTCGGCCTTGAGCGACTGATCGGCGTGGCTTTCACCCGCAAACAGTCCGGCCACGACCAGCAGCAGGGTCTGCATTTTCAGTCCGAGAGCACTGCGTCCGTGCGGTTCGCTCATCGAGCGATCGATCCTCTACATAACAAGCGCGCATATTCTGGCTCGGGCGTCGCGGTGCCGTCGAGAGGACATGAGACGCAGGATCCTCGGGTGCAGTGACCCAAATCGCAATTCGCGCGGGTGAACGGATCTGTCAGACGCGGACGGCATCGCCCGGCTGGACCGTGCCTCCCGACGCGATTCGCCCGCGCAGCCCTGCGCGGTGGGCGAACGCGGCAACGACGGCGGCGGGCGACACCTCGGCCGTCGACAACAGGCGGCCCAGCGTCGCGCACGGTTCGCACAACTCGATGCCGAAGACGACGGCGTTGCCCACGCGGAACTCGCGGCCGACCAGTTCGTGCAGCGCGATGCCCCGCGTCACGACATTGCGCCGTGGATCGCCGCGCATCGATGGACAAGCCGGTTGCGCGACGGAAGCGTTCGATCTCTTCGGCGGCGATCAAGGTGATCTGCTCGTCGTGCGCCGCGGTCGAACCGCTTTCCTTGAAGTTGCGGTCGCCGCGGATACCGCAACCGGCGACCAGTTCGGCGCGCGGCACCGAGCTGCATCGCGTCGCCGGATCGCGGTGCTACATAAATCGCTTCGATGGTTCCCGACACGGCGCGTTCCGAGTGAGACGGACCGCGATGGTAGCGCATGGCCCACTGGTAATGGTCAATGGCATGGTGTAGCCTGCGAACCGCCTAGGAACAGTCCCGCCCCGATTTCCCTTCTGAGCTCACACCTTACGTTAGCAAGTCGGTCATCGTTCCGTTTCGAAGCGGTCGCTATGGCATCTGCCGTATCGAGTCAGTTCTTAACCTGTGCAGGCCGTTGCGTTAGCGGGAGCCGAGCACTTTGAGAGGTCCGGAAAATCCGGACGCGGAGTAAATTAGTGAAGAAGATCTACGTTGGAAATCTGTCCTGGGGCACCACGGACCGCGACCTTGAGACGCTGTTTTCGGCTCATGGCGATGTGCGTTCTGCCACTGTCATTACCGATCGGGACACGGGCCGTTCGCGCGGTTTCGGTTTCGTCGAAATGGAAGACCAGGCAGCAAATGAAGCCATCAGCGCGCTCAATGACAAAGAAGTCGACGGTCGTCGGCTGAAGGTCAACGAAGCCAAGGATCGCCCTGCGAAAGATCGCGGCGGTGACCGTGGTGGTCGTGCAGGCGGCGGCGGTGGTGGCGACAGACGCTGGTAATTCCTATTTCGCGAACGCGCTCGCGCGTGCGCGGATCTGGAGTTCGCTGATCCAATAAGAGGCCCGCTCAGCGGGCCCGGATAGAGACCCCTTAGACCCTTACCGCCTTGGCTGGCTCGCGCCGGTGTATCGCGGTAAGAGGTCGATGTTTTGCCTCGTGCTTCTTTAAACCCGTTTTCCCCGTTCGTTGTAGCCCGCGCCGTCATACGGCTGCAATTTGTCGAGCCACAACGCTTCCAGCACCTCGAGATCGTCCTTCGGGTCGTAGCCGGGTTTGTCCGGCGGCTCCAGCGTGTCGAGCATTTCGAACGCGAATGCCTCTTTGCCGAATTCCTTCCAGTCGCCGAGCAGAGCCTTGTTCGGATGAATGCCGAGACTGAGTTCCGCCTCGTGCCGGTTCAGCCGAGCGCGTATGTCGCGCGATGCGCCGACGAGCGACTTGCCGTTCACGGTGTTGTGCACGCGATAAACGCCGAATGCCCTCGGCGTCTCTTTGTAGGCGCGGATCAGCTCTTTGCGGCGGTCGGCCACGGATAGCTCCTGAAGGTCTGCGGTCATTCGAAGGCTGCGTAGGGTACGCCCGTTGGCGCAATCGCGACACGCCACGCTTCGGCTTTCGCCGCTCGCGCGATCGATGCATTCGCCGGGCTCGTCGACGGCAAACGCAGATAGCTCAGTGATTGCGCTGGAGTGAGCGTGCGCCACACGTGTCTACGATAGAGCGATTCGGCATTGCCGCCATTGAAGAAAACCCGACGCATCGTGCGGATGCCGTTCGAAGAAGCGGCCGAAGTCGTTCGCGACGACCGAAGTACGGTCGATCTCCGAGTCGAGACTGCCGCGCCGTTCGCACGACCGAAGCACATCCCACACCGCGATGCCCGCGTCGACGAGTCGCTGCGTGCGCGCAACGTAGTCGAGCTGCGGATCGAACCCGACCAGGTCAGCCAGAATGGTCCAGAACGCGTTGCGCGGATGCGCATAGTACTGGACGGCCGCCAACGACGCGGCGCCCGGCATGGTGCCGAGGATCAGCGTATGCGCCGATGCGCCTTCGATCGGCGGGAAGCTCCGGATGCGCGCCACAGCGATTCCGTCAGGAGTGCGCCTTCAGCGACTTGCCGATCTTCGCCAGCAGCGACTTCTGCTCGTTGGCAGTGGTTGCGCGCATGCGAGTGAATTCCTCGAGGTCGAGCTTCACGTCGGCGAATATGCCGGCTGGATCCTCGTGGAAGTGCAGATAGGCCTTCGACTTGAAGTAGAACGAACCGGGCGACTTCTCGCGCAATTGCGGCAGCTTACGCACCTCGCCGAGCAGATCGCCGAGCTGCGCCAGCGTCGCGGCACCGGCGTGCTTCACGTCAGCGATTCGGCGAACTTGCACTCGATGCGCAGGTAGCTCGCCATGCCGCCGGGCACGTCTTTGAAGATCTCCTGCCATTCGGGCGTCGCGAACGCCTCGTCCAGCGTCGACTTGCGCCGCGAGATGTCGTCCCAGCCGATGATCCACGTGATGTTCGACGAGCCGAGTTCGTCCATCGGACGTCCGGTGACGTCGGGCTTGAGGTCGGTGTTCGCCCAGAAACCGAGCACGTTGAACTTGCGCTTGAGATACCCCATCGCTTTGTTCTTGGCCCACGCCTTGTATGCGTTCAACTGGGTAGGCTCGAAGTAGTAGTTACGGATCTCGTAGATCATGGTGTGGCCTCATGTCGACATGGATCGAAGCGGAATGGTAAGCCTGCCGGCGAGCCGTGGCGTCAGTTCGATGATCCGGTCGATCGTCGCGCGCACGTGCGCTTCGACCGCGCCGGGATTCGACGCGTGGTCCGCCACCGCTTCGTCGACGTCCGGCAGCGGTTCGTCGTCGAGACCGCACGCGGTGGTGAACAGCGGCGCCGCGTAATTGAACTGATCGCGCAGAGTGATCACGTGCTCGGTACTCATCGCAACGACGAGATCCGCGGCGAGCATGTTCGGCGTCAGCGTGCGTCGACGATGGGCGCCGACGTCGAGTCCTTTCGCGCGCAGATAGTCGCTGACGACCGACTTCACGGTGTGCGGGAAATCTTCGGTGCCGGCGGACTCGACGACGATGCTGCTGCCGAGCCGCTGCAGCTCGGCGCGCAACGCGTATTCGGCCGTGAGGCTGCGGAAAATGTTGCCGGTGCAGACGAACAGCACGCGATCGACCGCACCGTTGGCGCGTCTCATGCAGCGCCGCTCTTGAAGTGGAAGAACGACCACGCTTTGCCGTTCACGATGCGGCGTTCCTCGATCTGCCGGTCGTTGGCATAGCGCGAGATGATCTTGCGCCAGAACGGGATGGCCGGAACGTTGCCTTCGTAGACGCGCACCAACCACTGGCCCGGGTGCATCGCCCATATTGCTTTTGCGAGCGCGTCTCCGGCGCCGGTGTGCCGGTAGCGGCGAACGACGAAGAACTCTTCGACGTCGTAACCGTCCGCGCCGTTCAACCAGGGCTTGGCGGACGTCACCAGCGCAAACCCGGCGAGCTTTCCGGCGCAACGCAACAGATACACCTCGTCGCCGCGTTGCCAGTGCGGTGCCATGTCGTAGTGATAGCGCCCGTCGTCGCCGGTATCGAACCGGAACCACTCCGCCATGTCGTGGAGGTAGTACTCGAAGAGGTTGGAGATGATCGCATTCGACGACTTGTCGATTCGCTCCACCGTGAAATCGAGTTGTTCCATTCGCGCTCCTGCGTAGCGGTTGATTCAAAGCGCCCGATAGCGGGCTTCGACGACCTCGGACGGATACAGCCGTTCGAGCCGACGAATCGTGAAATGTCCCTTCGCCATCTGCTGGTAATGGCTGATGAAGAGCCAGTTCAGGATTGCGCCGCCGGCCGCGCCGATGATCGGTATCGCTTGCGCGGCGGCTTTCTCCGACACCTGGATGCTGAAGCGCCCGGCGATTTTCTGAATGAGGTTCAGCAGCGGCGGCGCGGCGCCTTTGATGGCGTGCTTCGACACCATGTGGTGTGCCGCCTCGCTCACCGCGTTCGCGAGGCTGACGCGTGCGATGTAATACGCCGATTCGGACGCATCGTCGGATGCGGCGCGCCCGCCGAGCGCGAAAACCGCAAGGCACGCCACCTTCGCGTCCGGCGTGCGCAGGTCTTCGCCTTCGGCGCGCGCGATGTCGGCGATCGAACGCAACATCACGGTCGTCGAGAACGGCAGTTCGAGCGCCAACGCCGAGACCCCGAACGCGCCGCCGGCGGCGCCGCTGGTGGTTACCGCGAGCTTGTGCAGCAACTCGCTCGCCGAACGCGGACCGGCCGGATCGACGCTCCATAGCGCAACCTGTGCGGCCTTTTCGAGCGCCGCGTGGCTGATCGCGAGAATCTTCTCGCGCCAGTTCGCGGGCAGGTGACTGATGCCCTGTTCGATCGGGACGCCGAGGAAGTTGACGGCCTGAACGGCGAAGCGCGGACTCTCCAACAATTCCTTTGCGCCGCGCAGCTCGAGCAGGTGCTCAGGCGAAAGATCGACTTTTACCACCGCCTGCTCCGTCACGTTGCCGGAGCCGTTGCGATCGGAGCAAGGCGCAACGCCCGCTCGGGGCACGCGTCGACGCACAGTTGGCACGCATGGCAGTCGAGCGGATTGACGACGAACGCCTGTTTGCCGCCGTGCGCCAGGGCTTTGAGGCGTCCGAAAAAAGTCAGTTCGCTGCGCTGCGCGCTGCTCAGCGTTCGGATTTCGAAGACGTTGAACGGACACACCCGCACGCAGTCTTCTTTTCCTTCGCAGCGATTGCGATCGACGACCGGCGCAACGCGCCCCGACACTTCGGTACAACTCTCGTTACTCGCCATCGGCTGACCTGCTCCGGTTTGCGCGGACAGTATACGTACCGTATCTACTGCCCACGCGCGTCAGCGTCCTGCGCCCGTTGCGGCGCGAGGCACCGCGAAGCGTTTTTCGGCGCGGGCTCGTGCGCGCGCGATCTCTTCCGCGCGGTTCTTCGGCGGGGCGTTGGTTTCGAGCGACTGCAGCAGGTGCGTCGAGATGCGTGTGATTTCGTCGACCGAGAACAAAAACGCCGCTTCGTTCGCCTTCGACGGCTTGGTGAAGCCGCTGACCTTGCGGACGAACTGCAGCGCGGCCGCGCGGACCTCGTCGTCGGTGGACGGCGGGTCGAAGTTGAAGAGTGTTCTGATGTTCCTGCACATGGGAGCTGTCTCCGTTCAATCAGTCTGTTCGAGTTTCGCGATCGCACGCGCGATGTTCTGTCGCGCGGGTGCTTCGAAGCGCTCGTGCAACGGCGGCGTCGCGTAGATGTACGGTCGCTTCAGGAACTCCGACAACACCGCGACTCGCGATTCGGCGTAGCGGGGCCACGGCACCCAATGGTATTCGCGACGAATCGCGGCGTCATAGTCGTCGAACACGACGCGGAGGTTGTCCGAGGATTCCGAGATCGATGTCGACCAGCAGCTGCTGGTCCACGTCGTCGACCGCGGCGTCGTGTCGTGTCGCCATGATCAGCGCATGAACGCGCGATGCGCACGCCGGATCGGCGCCCGCCGAGGAGAGAAATTCCGATGCCCATTCGGCAGAGCGCTGTTCATTGTCGTTGCGATGCGTGTCGTAGATCGCGTCGTGGAACCACAGCGCGATCTCGATCTCGGCCGGTTGCTTCGCGAGCGAGCGATAACGTTGCGCCTGAGCGAGACACGCGTCGACGTGACGCGCGGTGTGGTAGTGACGGTCCGGCGTAGCGTAGGCGGCAGCGAGTTCGGCAAAAATGTCGCGCGAAGGTCGAATGCCCAACTGTCGCGAGGCTCGCATCCAGGTTGGCCGGGGTGAAGCAATTCATCGCAAGTGGCTCTTCATGGCGGGATACAGACCGGCCGCCAGCATCGGAATCACCCACCACGCCCACTCGCCCAGAAACATCGCGAAGCCTGCGTAGCCCAGCCACGGCAGACCGACGATCGCGAGCAGCATCGCGAGACCGAATGCGCCGGTGAGCGACGCGAACACCACCCAGAACGAACGCGGCAAGCCGCGGTGTCCGTCGACCGATTCACCGTTGCGAACGCCGAGCGTCAGAAAGGCAATCACCACCAGCATTACCGAGAACGCGACGAGCGAGAGGATGTTCGGTTGCGACCATTCCGGACGCCACGCCGCGAGACAGAGGAATATCGTTAGCGCGACGATCAGAATGCGCAGCAGCACGACCTGGCGGAAGGGCATCGGCGGATTCACGGGCTCCTTCACGGGGCTGTTCACGGCAAATCGGCCTATCCGGCTGATCGGTCGGAGTCTTGTGCAATCGGAAGCCACGATCAAGCCGAAACGCACCGTCTCGCGGCGATCGGCTATTCTCGCGCCCTGGGGATCGTTCGATCGAACACACGTGAGGGACCGCCATGATCCGTCTGATATTTCTGCTGCGTCGCCGACCCGAATTGTCATTGGCCGAATTTCAGCGCTATTGGCGCGAGGAGCACGGCCCGCTCGTGGCGAGTCATGCGCAGCGGATCGGCGCGTTGCGGTACATACAGGTGCATCGGCTCGACGACGAGATGAACGCGCGCATGGCCAAATCGCGCGGCGGCATGGAGGAGCCGTACGACGGTGTAGCCGAGCTGTGGTGGGAGTCGGAAGAAGCGTTGAGCGGCGTACTGGCGACGAAGGGCGGACAGACCGCGGGCGACGCGCTGCTGAAAGACGAACGGAAATTCATCGATCTGCCGAACTCTCCGCTGTGGTTCGCGCACGAGTATCCGCAGGTCAACCCGACGCCGGAAAACATCGTCGCGCGCGAGCGCAGCAGCATCGTGAAACTGTATTTTCCATTGCGGCGCCGTTCGGAATTGAGTGAAGAGGCGGCGCAGCGGTACTGGCGGACGAGCCATGGTCCGCTGATCCGCTCGCAGGCACAGGCAGGAGGAATCCTGCGATACCAGCAGGTGCATCGGTTCGAGAGTTCACTGGAAGCGGAACTACGCAAGTCGCGCGGTACGGTAACGCCGTCCTACACGGGTCACGCCGAGGTGTGGTTCGACCGCGGCATCGCTCGCACCGGCCCCGAAGCCGCCGCGTCGACTAAGCGCGCCATCGAGGACGAGAGCAAGTTCATCGACTTCGCGCGTTCGTGCATGTGGATCGGCAAAGAGCACGTCTTCATCGATCGCATGTAGCAGATCGATGCTAGGAGCCGCGCGCGCGCCGCCGCGCGCTCGTGGTGCCGCGTGAAGCGTTTCTTGCGGCGATAGGGGAACACGTCCATGACTTCGCCGTTGCGGATCGCGCGCTGAAGGCCCTGCCAATAGTGAGGATCGAACAGCTCGCCGTGCATCTGCGTGAACAACCTTTGATGCCGGGCCGGCCGAACAGAAAGCGGCGGAATTCCTCCGGAAAGACGTCGCGCGGGCCGACGCTGTACCAGGTCTCGGCCGAGAACTCCTCGTCGCTGTTGTGCGGCGTCGGCAGAGCCCGGAAGTTGACGTCGGTGAGGTAACAGATTTCGTCGTAGTCGTAGAACACCACGCGGCCGTGTCGCGTCACGCCGAAGTTCTTCAACAGCATGTCGCCGGGAAAGATGTTCGCCGCAGCGAGCTGCTTGATGGCGTTGCCGTATTCGTCGAGCACTTCACGAATCTGCTCGTCGTTGGCGGTCTCGAGGTACAGGTTGAGCGGCGTCATCAGCCGCTCCGCGTATAGATGCTCGATGATGACGAGGTCGTCGTTCAGCGTGATCGACGACGTCGCGACGGCTTTGAGCTCTTCGATCAATTCCGGTGAAAAACGCGCGCGCGGCAACGCGAAGCGGATGAACTCCTGCGTGTCGGCCATGCGCCCGACGCGATCGTGAGTTTTGACGACGTAGTATTTCTCCTTCACCTGATCGCGCGTGATGTCCTTCTGCGGCGCGAACCGGTCCTTGATGATCTTGAACACGGTCTGGTACGACGGCAGCGTGAACACCGTCATCACCATGCCCTTGATGCCGGGCGCGATCTGGAACTGGTCTTTGCTGCGCGCGAGATGGGTGAGGAAGCCACGGTAGAACTCCGTCTTGCCGTGTTTGTGCATGCCGATGGCGGCATACAGCTCCGAGCGCTTCTTGCCGGGCAGCAGCGCGTTCAGATAGTCGACGAGCGCGTATGGATGCGGCGCGTCGACCATGAAGTACGAACGGGTGTAGCTGAATACGACCGACAGTTCGTCCTCGTCGCAGATCAGCGTGTCGACGTACAGCTTGTGCTCGTCGTCGACGAGAATCGGCAACACCACCGGCCACGCGCTTCCCGCGTACCGCAGCGAACCGACCAGATAGGCGCCCTTGTTGCGATAGAAAATCGATTCGAGAATTTCGACGTCGAGGCCGGCCGGGCGGCGGATCTCCGGCCGTGCTTCCGCTAACGAGCGAAGGATGTTGCGCACGTCGCGGTCGAGGTCCTGCCACGGCAGATCGAAATCGAGATCGCGCAGGATCTGCGTGGTCGTCGCCACCACGTCGCGGTGCATCGGATAGGTGCGGAAAATCGGCTTCGACGGCGTCACCGGCGGCTCGTGAAACTCGCTCCATACGAACGATTGCGTCTCGTCGATGCGGTCGTCGTGGGTGACGCGGCGGTGGATCGAGTTGTAGTACGTTTCGGCCAGCTCGAAGTCGGGCTGGGTGGAGATCAGCTGCACATACTCCCGCTTCACCGCGCGCGACAGGGTAGGCGTCAACCTCAGATCACCGAGTCGGTCGGCAATGTCGCGCTGAAGCGCCGCGACGAAGTCTTTGTAAATTTCGATGCGTTCGGCGCTGGCGTGCTGGCCCTCGAGCCACGCGGCGCTTTCGAAGCGCGTCTTGGCCGTGAGCGTGATGGCGCGGAATCCTTCGCGATAGGCGCGGAAGCTCTTGAGAATCAACGCGGCGACGTCGGCCGCGTCGTCGCGCGATGCCGCCGGGATCATTGACCCAGCTGCGACAATGATCCGACGAGCATCGACATCACGATGTAGCCGATCAAAACGAGATAAGGGAGTTGTGCGTTCACGCCGCCGCGCGCTTCGAGGTAGCGCGTCTGCGCGTCGGCTTGTCCGGGGAATTCGACCTTCGCGCGTTCGATCTCCCGGCGCGCCCACTTGTAGTAAATGCCGTTCGCGTGAAGCGGCAGCCATACGTAGACGAAGCTGAAGCCGACGATCGAAAGCACCAGCAACGGCCAACCGCTACCCGGCATCGCGGAATCGATCAGCGCTCCGACGGTCGTTGCGAGGCCCGCCAGCGCGAAGACCATCAGCGCAAAGATGTATTGCTTGCGGTAGAGCAGCCAGAACAATCCGACGAACAGCACCGGCCAATGCCACGAAATCGGCGCATAGCCGCGCTCGTCGGCGCGCCGGAAGTAGCTGAGATAGAACTCCTGGTTGGGTTCGCCGATGACGGCTCGATATAGGTCGCTCGCCGCGTCGTCCGACGGTTTGTCAGCCCGGGTCACGACCCTCTCGGAATCTCATTGAACGGTACGCTCTTGTCCACGCGGATGTCGGGCGGGAGACCCAGCACGCGCTCCGCGATGATGTTGCGCAGGATTTCATCGGTGCCGCCGGCAATCCGGTAACCGGGCGCGCCCATGAAATTCTGTTGAAATGCCAGATCGGCCGGGACGCGCTTCGGATCCATCAGGATGCCGCCCATATCCATGAGATCCATGCCGAACGAGCCGATGTCCTGCTGCTTCTTCGCGCTGACCACCTTGGTGATCGAGTTTTCCGGACCGGGCGTTGCACCGCGCGACAGCGCGCTGATCACGCGATAGTTGGTGAAGCGCAGGCCGCTCGATTGGCAATACCAGTCGGCCAGTTTCTCGCGCACGGCCTGGTTGCGAATGGCGGGCGCGCCGTCGAGTTTGACCGCATTGGCGAGCGCCAGCGCATCGTCGAAGTCGGCGCCGCCGGCGTTGCCGACCGCCAGGCGCTCGTTCATCAACGTGGTCAGCGACACCTGCCAGCCCTGACCGACCGCGCCCAGACGCTGCGCGTCGGGAATCCGTACGTCGGCGAAGTACACCTCGTTGAAGTTGGCGTCGCCGGAGATCTGTTTGATCGGCTTTACCGTTACGCCGGGCGAATGCATGTCGAGGAAGAAGAACGTCAGCCCTTTGTGCTTCGGCACGGTCGCATCGGAACGCGTGACGAGGATGCCCCAATCGCTGTAGTGCGCGCCGGACGTCCAGATCTTCTGGCCGTTGATGATCCACTCGTCGCCGACGCGTTCGGCTTTCGTCCGCAACGCCGCGAGGTCGGAACCGCCGGCCGGTTCGCTGAACAGCTGACACCAGATGTTCTCGCCGGACGCCATGCGCGGCAGCATTTCCCGTTTCTGCTGCTCGGAGGCGTACGCGATCATGGTCGGACCGCACATGCCGAGACCGATCGCGAACGGCGCGGTCGGCACGTCGTAGCGCGATTCTTCCTGGTTCCAGATGATCAGCTGCATCGGCGTCGCATCGCGGCCGCCGTATTCCTTCGGCCAGTTCAGGCAGGCCCAGCCGTTTTCGTATTTCAGCTTCTGCCACGCCTTCGCGCGCGCCAGATAGTCGCCTTCGTTCTCGTCGCGCGGTTCCGAATCGTTCTTGAGCTGCGCGTGCGCGTTGAGGAAGTCGCGCGCCTCGGCGCGGAACAGGCTTTCTTCGGGGGTGTCGTTGAAATCCATCGTCAGCTCCTCGAGGGTTCGGGCCTAGCGGGTCTAGTGCGTCGCTTCGATCGCGGTGATCAGGCGATCTTTCCAGCGCGGCAACGCGCCGAGGTTCACCGACAGCAGCTTCGCGCGGCGGTAGTAAAGGTGGCAGTCGAATTCCCACGTGAAGCCCATGCCGCCGTGGGTCTGAATGTTCTCTTTCGACGACTCGTGAAACGCTTCGGTGGCGCTCACCCGGGCCGTTGCGGCGGCGACCGGCAGTTCGTCGGCGTCGGTCGACAAGGCCCAAGCGCCGTAGTAGCAGTTCGAGTGCGCCAGCGTGTTCGCGATGTACATGTCGGCCAGCTTGTGTTTGATGGCCTGGAACGACGCGATCGGTCGACCGAACGCAAACCGCCCGAGCGCGTATTGCTTGGCCATGTTCAACGCCGCCTGCGCGCCGCCTACCTGTTCGAACGAGAACAGCACCGCCGCGCGGTCGAACAGCTTTTCGGTCTGCGTCCAGCCCTTGCCCTCTTTGCCGAGCAGTTCGCCCGGCGCATCGCTGAAGCGGATCGAGGCGTGCGAGCGGGTCGGGTCGAGCGTCGGCACGACCTCGCGTTTCACGCCGCTGCCGTTGAGATCGACGATGTACATCGACGCGTGTTTCTTGTCTTCCTTGGCGAGCACGATCGCGAAGTCTGCTACGTCGCCGTCGGGCACCGGCACTTTCGTACCCTTGATGGCACCTTTCTTGGCCCTCGTCTTGAGGCTGCGCGCCGGTTCGCCGGCACCTTCTGCGATCGCAAACGTGCCGATCCATTCACCGGCGGCGAGCTTCGGCAGATAACGCGCCTTCTGCTTGGCGCTGCCGAAGGCGAGCAGCGCCTCCGTCGCGAGATATACGCTCGACGAGAACGGTGTGGGCGCGAGGCTGCGGCCCAACTCTTCCGCGAGCACGCACAGTTCGAGGTAACCGAGCCCAATGCCGCCGAACTCTTCCGGGATCGCCGTCGCGGTCCAGCCGAGGTCGATCATGCCGCGCCACAGCTGCGCATCGTTCGGCTGCTCTCCGTCGAGCACGCGTCGGACGGCCGTCAGTGGACACTTGTCGGCAAGGAAGGACTGGGCCTGTTCGCGCAACAGGTTCTGTTCGTCGGAGAACTCGAAATTCATGCTCGCTTCCTATGGGCTGACGGCGGCCGCGCGGGCCGGAAAGGGGGGTGATTCAATCGTATTAACCGTCACCTGGCAAGGCGCGACGTCAGGTCAGAACGCCCAGCGCGCCGCCGTCGATGCGGATGTTCTGACCGTGAATCGCGTCGGCTCGAGGGCTCGCCAGGAACGCGACCAGATCGGCCACTTCCTCGCGCCGAACGATGCGTCCGATCGGGATGTCGGCGGCAACATGCGGTTCGATCTCGGCCCACGTCTCGCCCCATCCGTTGCGTCGGCCCTGAGCAAGGTAGCTCGCTTCGACTTCAGCCGTGTGAATGAGCCCCGGCGAGACGAGATTCACCGTGACCCCGGTGCCCGCGACTTCTTTCGCGAGGCTGACGGTCAGCGTCGCGAGCGCCCCTTTGGAGGCGTAGTAGTGCGGCATGCGCGCGGCGGGTCGCGTCGAACCGACGGTGCCGAGGTTGATGACGCGTCCCCAGCGGCGTTCGCGCATGCCCGGTAGGAGTCGCTGAATGAGGCGCTGTGCCGACAGGACGTTGCGCTGATACATGTCGAGCCACGCCGCCTCGTCGGTGTCGTCCCAGCGGCCGGGACCGGCGGTCCCGTAGTTGTTCACGAGGATGTCGATCGGCGGCGCCGCTGCGCAGTTCGACAGCAACTGTTCGGTACCTGCGACTGTCGCGATGTCGCCGTGCACCGGTCGGCCGCCACCGATGGTTTCGCATGCGCGTTCCGCTTCGTCGCGGGTGAAGCCGTGCACCAGTACGGTGGCCCCTTCGTCGATCAGTCGCGACGCGATGATGGCGCCGGTGCCGCGGTGGCTGCCGGTCACGAGAGCGGTCTTGTCCGAAAGTCCGAGTTCCATGCAGTGGTACGTTAGAGGAAGGTCGTTGGCGGCGCCATGGCGACGTCGATCCACAGAATGAATGTGAAGCCGTTTACATTCTCGTCACTTCGAATGCCGAACCGCTTTGCTAGTCTGCCGGCCTCATTCGCGCATACCAGAAGAAACAGGGGAATCGGACGTGTTTACCCGCATTGTGATCGTGACGGCTTTGATTTCGATGGCGATCGCTGTAAGCGCGGTCGCGATGAACGTCATCCGCGTACCGGACCCGAGCATCTATGTTCTGCTCGCCGCCGGCGTACTCGCACTCGTGATGCTGCGACGTCGCACTTCATAGTTTTTTCGGATTGTCCGAAGCGTCAAAGGGGTGCTGAAGCACCCCTTCTTTTTGCCCGAGTTCCATCCTTCTCTAGTGCAAGCTGCTTCAGCGCTTCGCGCGATGCAGCTTCGCCATCATCCCGAACAGCTTCGTCGTGTCGTTGGGTGTCGGGTCGCCGCTGAACTCTTTGTACAACGTCGACACGTTGACGACGATGCGCTCGGCGTCGCCCCACGAATCGTAGTCGGCGAGCGAAATGTCGACGGCGGCGTCGTAGGCATTCATGCCAGCATCGTAACGACGCCGCGCTTCGTCTCTGACGTAGATCAGGTAGTCGCGCACCGCGAGAACGCCACGCTTGTCGGTGATCGGACCGTGTCCCGGTACCACTGCCTCGACATCCAGCGACGCGATGTAGTTGCACGCGTCGATCCAGTTGCCAACCGGTCCTGCCCACAGAATCGGATGTCCTTCGATGAACAGAATGTCGCCGGTGAAGACCAGCTTGTCGGCCGGTACGTGCACGATCGTGTCCCCGCGCGTGTGCGCAGGCCCGACCTGCTTCAGATGCACTCGTTTGCTTCCCACCGTCAGATCCAACGCGCCTTCGAAGGTGCGCGTCGGCGGTGTCTGCGTCACTTCTTCGAAGTGGAACGCACCGAAGCAATACAGGAAGAACTCACCGACCTCTCCCATGTTCGGCGCCTGCTTCATCAGCGACGCCATCATGCGAGGCGACTCGTGCGCGAGTTCGTCCGCGGTCGCCTTGGACGAAATGATCTGCGCGCCTTTGACGAGTTCGTTGCCGTTGCAGTGATCGCCGTTCGAGTGCGTATTGACCAGTTGGCCGATTTTCGATTTCGGTGTGGCTCGCTGCATCGCGTCGAGCATCTCTGCGGTGAGGCGCACGTCGAACAGCGTGTCGACGAGCAACGCCTGATCCCCGTCGCTGATCAGGCCCGCGTTGCTCCAACCCCAACCGCCGTCCGGTTGCAGCCATGCATAGCCGCCGCGACCGAGATCGACGAGGCCTTTCTCATAGGGTCGGATGCCGAGAGACGTCATGGCTGCGCTCCTGTTCGCTGGACCGGCTGACGATGTTAGTTGAACGCGGCGCTTTTGTGTCGGGCGGCTTTTGGCTAGCCTGCACGGCACCGTTCGCGAGCGCCAGCTTGAGATTCGATGCCACAGGCCGTCACCGACTTCGAAGAGATACGCCCGTACCGCGACGACGAGGTCGCCGCCGTGCTCCGTCGTCTCAGTCGAGATCCGTCCCTGTTGCGCGATCTGTCGCGATACGCAGCGCCATCGTTGAGTCGCTGGGCGCCGCCGCTTGCGCGTTGGCTGGTCGGTGGGAAGCTGCGCCAGGCGTTCGAGAAGATCGATTCGGTCGATGCGTTTCAGCAAGCGCTGGCGATGGTGTTCCAACGCATGATCGACGACACGACGGACGGCTTCACCGTGTCGGGTATCGAGCAGCTCGAGCCCGATCTCAGCCACCTGTTCATTTCCAACCATCGCGACATCACGCTCGATTCGGGTTTCATGAACCTCGCCCTGTTCCGCGCCGGACATCCGACAACCCGGATGGCGATCGGCGACAACCTGCTGCGAACCGGGTACGCAGCCGATGTGATGCGGCTGAACAAGGGTTTTGTCGTCCACCGCGGCAAACGCGGCGCGAAGATGGCGTTTGCGTCGATGTCGCTGACGTCGCGCTACATCCGCCACTCGCTCGAAACCGGACACTCGGTGTGGACCGCACAGCGCGAGGGCCGCGCGAAAGACGGCAAGGACCTCACCGACCCCGCGCTGATCAAGATGCTGTCGCTCGCGTATCGCAAGGACATACCGGACCTCACGACGATGATCGGACGCTTGTCGATCGTTCCGGTTGCGGTGTCGTATGAGGTCGATCCGTGCGACGAACTGAAGGCGCGGGAGCTGGTGGCGATCGAGAAGGACGGCGTGTATCGGAAAGCGCCTGGTGAAGACCTGCGCAGCATCATCACCGGAGTAACCGGACGGAAAGGGCGGGTGCACCTGAGCATCGGTCCGGCGTTCTCCGGCGCGTTCTCGGACGCCGATTCCGTTGCGGCCGAGATCGACCGTCAGATCGCACGCGGGTACCGCTTGTTTCCGACTCACTTCGCGGCGGCCAAGCTCGCCGGGCTCGACTGCAAGCAGCCGGTAGAGAGTTCCGATGCGCTTACCGAGTTCGAAAAGCGACTCGCGTCGACGCCGGCCGATCTCCGGGCGCAGATCGTTGCGCAATACGCGAATCCGGTAGCGCGCGCGCTGCAGCTCGGGCTGATCGAATAGCGCGGCTTGCTTCGCGGGACGACTAGGGCGCCAGCGCCGGTTCGTCGAGCGCCGCGAGCTGTTCGCGCAGATGCAGTACGTGCTCCGACCAGTAGCGCATGCTGCCGAATGCCGGAAAGCCGCGTTGAAATGCCGGATCGTGCCAACGCCGCGCGATCCACGCGGCGTGGTGCATGATCCGCAGCGTGCGCAGCGATTCGATCAGCGCGAGTTCGCGCAGATCGAACTCGAGGAACGTTTCGTAACCTTCGAGCAGTTTCGCGAGCGAGCGTGTCTGTTCTTCGCGCTCGCCGGAAAGCAGCATCCACAGGTCCTGCACAGCCGGTCCCATGACGGTGTCGTCGAAATCGACGAAGTGCGGCGCGTCGTCGCGCCATAGCACGTTGCCCGGATGGCAGTCGCCGTGAATGCGTCCGACGGCCGGCAGCGGCGATCCGTCGATTCGCGACAGCAGATGGGTCGTTACGGAGGTGTATGCATCGATGAGTTCGTCCGGTACGAAGTCGTGCTGCAATACGAACTCTCTCGATTCGACGCCGAGCCGCTCCACGGTGAACTTCGGCCGATGCTTGAAGCGACCGCCGCGTCCGACGCGATGAATCCGCGCCAGCGTGCGGCCGAGCACGCGCAGATTCTCCTCCGACTCGAGATTCGGAGCGTGGCCACCTTGCCGCGGGAACAGCGTGAAGCGATAGCCTTCGTGCACCAGCAGCGTTTGCTCCGAGTCCGTTTTCAGCGGCGCAACGCACGGCAATTCATCCGCGGCGAGTTCGGCGATCAACGCGTGCTCTTCGAGGATCGCGGCATCGCTCAATCGTTCGGGACGATAGAACTTGGCGATGATCTTGCTGCCGTCGTCCAAGCCGATCTGGTAGACGCGGTTTTCGTAGCTGTTGAGCGCGAGCAGGTGGCCGTCGCAGCGGAATCCGAACGCCTCGATGGCGGTGAGAATCAGATCCGGAGACAGATTCGCGTAAGGAGTGTCGTCGACCTCAGCCACGATGCGTACGATCTCCGCTGGCGAGCGCGCGGTTCAATGGGCGGGCGCAAGAACGGCGTATCCGTTCGCTTCGATCAGCGCGCGGCCGGCGTCGGATGCAACGAACGTCAGAAACGCCTGCGCGCGATCGGCGGCCGGCGTATTCAGCACGACGGCTTCCTGCACGATCGGCGAGTGCATGTTCAACGGCACGAGCCAGACGTCGGTCGCTGGCGGTTTGCCTTTGTAGTGCGAGGTCAACTGCGACTGCGCGACGAAGCCGCCGGACGCGGTCTTCGATTCGACGAACTGCATCGCCTGCGCCACGCTGTTGCCGGTGACGAGGCGCCCTTGAACCTGGTCCCACAACTTCATCGAGGTCAGCGTCTGCTTTGCGGCGAGGCCATAAGGCGCGTTCTGCGGATCTCCGATCGCGATGCGATGTTGCGGATCCATGAGCCAGTCCGACGGCGACTGCGACGGCGCGCCGGGCGTCCAGAGCGCCAGGCGGCCAATGGCGTAGACGAATCGGCTGGTCGCCTTAGCGCGACCGTTGGCGACCAGTTGCTCGGTGCGTTCGCCGTCGGCGGCAAAGAATGCGACAAACGGCGCACCGTTGACGATTTGGGTATACAGCAGTCCGGTTGCGTCGTACGTACCTTCGATTTTGTCGGGCGACTGTTTCGAATATGCCGCCATCAATGCCTCGAAGGTGTCTTGGAAGTTCGCCGCAACGGCGATTCGGAGTGGGTCGGCGCTTGCCGACGCGCCGATGAGAACAATCAACAGACCCGCAAGCAGGCGATGCATTTGGGCGCCTCGGTCGAAACGAGGCGCTCATTCTAACAGTGCGGACTCGCTCGACGGTGGCAGCGTTCTCGCCGCGACCCACACGTGAACTTCCTTTGCGCCGGCCGCCAGCAGCGTTCGCGTCAGCGACGCGACGGTCGTGCCGGTGGTCATGACATCGTCGACCACTGCCACGCACTGGTTGTCGAAGCGCCGGCGCGTTGCGAACGCGTCGGTGAGGTTGCGCAATCGCAGCGTTCGACTGAGGCCGGCTTGCGGCGGCGTATCGCGCACGCGTTCGCACGCCGTTGGTTCGAACGCCGCCCCGAGCCACTGCGCGAGCAGCGCAGCCTGGTTGTGACCGCGCCGTATCAGACGGCGACGGCTGAGCGGTACCGGCACGATCACGTCCGGCATCGGCTGCGCTGTATACGCAGCGGCGATAGCCGACGCGAGCAGACCGCCGAGCACGCGCGCGTCGATGCGCGAGCCGCGGAACTTGAGGCGGTGGACCATGCGGGTGACCGGATCCGTCGTAGCGCAGCGCGGCGACGGTCCGCGAGTATGGCGGTGGGTGCGAACGACATGCGTCGCACTGCGGGTCGGCTCCGTTCAGCGGCAGTGCGCATCTCGGGCATGGCGAGACGACTCGCGGCAACGCCACTCGGCAGTGTTCGCACAAGTCTGCCGTCGCGCCGCTGCGCGAGTCGCACAGGATGCAGACGCCGGGCAGCAGCGCCCACAGCAGGTCGTCGAGGCGACGTCGAACGGTTCCGAAACGGCGCATCCGATATGGGATACGCGGGTCGCGTTCCGGGACCAGTGTGAGGCGCCGCACAGTTGCGTGCGACGTTGTCCCCGCCGCGGCGATGGCCTCGGTAAGCTCGCCCTCGGATCTAACAGGACCCCAGTCATGGCCGTAAGCCCCATCATGCAGGCGGGCGTCAACGGCATTCAGACAGGCCTCAAAGGACTGAAACGCACGGCGCAGGACATTGCCGACCTGAACCTGGATGACCGCGCGCAACCGACCACGGACAACGTGATCCGTCACGACAAGCCGACCGACGAACTGGCCGATGCGGCAGAAGCGATCGTCGATCTGAAGGTGCACAAACTTCAGGTGGAAGCTTCCGCGAAGGTGGTCGAAACCGCCGACGCAGTGCTCGGATTTCTGCTCGACGTTCGCGCCTGATCGCATCCGAATAGCCGCGTTTTGACACTTCCGACACCGCGACGTTAAGGTGCGCGTCCGCGGTGTTTTTCCGTTTTCCGCAACGAGGCCAGACCATGGCGGACTTCCGCACCCCGCTTCGCGACACACGCTTTCTGTTGTACGACGTGTTCGACTACGAATCGCACTACGCGCGGCTGTCCGATCGCGAACGCGTAACGCGCGATCTGCTCGACCCGATTCTCGATGAAGCGGCGCGGTTTGCCGAAACGGAACTGTTCCCGATCAATCACACCGGCGATGTCGAAGGTTGCCGTTTCGAAAATGGCGTGGTGACGACGCCGAAGGGGTTCAAAGAGGCGTATCGCACGTACGTTGCGAACGGCTGGACCGGAATGACCGGTTCCACGGCATATGGCGGCCAGGCGCTGCCGCACAGCATGAGTCTGATCGTCGAGGAACCGATGACGATCGCCAACATGGCGTGGACGATGTACCCGGATCTGTCGCACAGCGCCATGAATGCGCTCGAGCGGCACGGCACGCCGGAACAGAAACAGCGCTTCCTGACGCTGCTGTTGTCGGGATCGTGTACCGGAACGATGTGCCTCACGGAACCGCAGGCTGGTTCCGACGTGGGCATCCTGCGCACCAAGGCGGTGCCGAATGCCGACGGTACTTACGCGATCAGCGGCACCAAGATCTTCATCTCAGCGGGCGAGCACGACTTCGTCGACAACATCCTGCACCTCGTACTCGCTCGCCTACCGAACGCACCGCTCGGCACGAAAGGGATTTCGCTGTTCATCGTGCCGAAGTTCATCCCAGGCGACGATGGAAAACCAGGCCCGCGCAACGGTGTGCAGTGCACCGGCATCGAAGAAAAGATGGGAATTCACGGCAACGCGACGTGCGTGCTGAACTTCGACGGCGCGACGGGATTTCTGGTCGGCGCCGAAAACGAAGGCATGCGCTGCATGTTCACGATGATGAACGCGGCGCGGCTCGGCGTCGGTATGCAAGGCGTCGGCGTGGCCGAGGCGGCGTATCGGGCGTCGCTCGCGTATGCGCGCGAGCGGTTGCAGATGCGCGCGGTGACCGGCGCGCAGAATCCGAACGGCCCTGCAGATCCGATCATCGTGCATCCCGACGTGCGACGGATGTTGCTGACCCAAAAGGCGTTGATCGAGGGCGGCCGCGCGCTCGCGTATTTCACCGCGCAACAGGCGGACCTTGCGGAGTTCGGTCCACTTGAGGGTCGCGACGACGCGGAGACGATGCTGAGTTTTCTGACGCCGATCGTGAAAGCGTTTCTCACCGAGTGCGGCTTCGAAAGCGTCAATCACGCCGTACAGATCTTCGGTGGCCACGGCTTCATTCGCGAGACCGGCATCGAGCAATACGTGCGCGATAGTCGCATCACGTTGATCTACGAAGGCACCACGCAGATCCAGGCGCTCGACCTGCTCGGCCGCAAGGTGATGATGACGCAGGGCAAGGCGCTGCTCGTGTTCGTAGAGGAAATGCACCGGCTGTCGAAGGAGTGCGCCGGCGCGCTGCCAGACGTCGCGGCGGAACTCGAGCGGATTGCCAGCGAATGGGCGACGTTGAGCATGGCGACCGGAGGTCGCGCCGCAGGGGATTTGAACGAACTCGGTGCCGCATCGGTCGACTACCTGATGTACAGCGGCTATGCGGCGCTCACGTATTGCTGGGCGCGGATGGCGCTGGTGGCCAGCCGACAACTCAACAAGGGCGCGAAGGTCGGTGCGGATCCGTTCCTCACCGGCAAGGTCGCGACGGCGCGATTCTATGTAGCGCGCATGCTGCCGCGCGCAGAAATGCACAAGCGGGCGATCGAAGGCGGCGCCGCGGTGCTGATGCAGATCGACGCCGCCGCATTCGACCACATCTGATCAGCGAGACGACGCGAGATGCCTGAATACATAGCACCCACGCGCGACATGGAGTTCGTGCTGTTCGACCTGCTCGATGCGGAATCGACCTGGCGTCGTATTCCTGCGCTGACTGAGGTGACCCGCGATCTCGTGGGAGCGGTGCTCGAAGAAGGCGGCAAGATCGCATCGGAGCAACTCGCGCCGTTGAATCCGGTCGGCGATCGCGCCGGAAGTACGTGGAGCGCGAACGGCGTTACGACACCTCCGGGATTCAAACAGGGATTCAGCGCGCTCGCACAAGGTGGCTGGCTCGGCGTGGCAGGTGACCCCGTGTACGGCGGCCAGGGTCTGCCGAAGATGCTGACGGTGGCGCTCGAAGAGATGTTCTACGGCGCGAACACCGGCCTCTATCTATGCGGCACGCTCACCGTCGGTGCCGCGACGTGTATCGCCAACCACGGCAGTGAGGCGCAAAAGGCGCTGTATCTTCCGAAGCTGTACTCCGGCGAGTGGGCGGGCGCGATGGCGCTGACGGAAGCCCACGCGGGAACCGACCTCGGCATCATGCGAACGCGCGCCGAACCGGCCAGTGACGGCAGCTATCGCATCAGCGGCACGAAGATCTTCATCACCTACGGCGATCACGACCTCACCGCGAACAGCGTGCACCTGGTGCTCGCCAAGCTGCCGGATGCGCCGGAAGGCACGCGCGGCATCTCGCTGTTCATCGTGCCGAAGTTCGTCGTCAACGAAGACGGATCGTTGGGCGCGCGCAATTCGTTCGCGAGCGGGTCGATCGAACACAAGATGGGTGTGAAAGGCAGCCCGACGTGCGTGATGAACTACGATCGCGCCGTGGGTCATCTGATCGGCGAGCCGAATCAGGGACTGGCTGCGATGTTCACGATGATGAACTACGAGCGCCTGTCGGTAGGCATACAAGGGCTGGGTACCGCGGAAGCCGCGTATCAGGCAGCCAGCGGTTATGCATCGGAACGCCTGCAAGGACGCTCGCCGCTCGGCGCGCAGCGGCGCGACGCGGCGGCGGATCCGATCCTCGTGCACCCCGACGTGCGGCGCATGTTGCTGACGGTGCGTGCATACAACGAAGCGGGGCGCGCCTTTGCCGCGCTGGTTGGGCGCGAGCTCGATCTCGCCAAGTACTCTCCGGACGACACCGAACGAGAGCGCGCGGAGCGCCTCGTCGGTCTGCTGACACCGATTGCCAAAGCGCACCTGACCGATCGTGGCTTCGAGGCGTGCGTCATCGCGCAACAGGTATTCGGTGGTCATGGTTACATCGCTGAGTGGGGCGTCGAACAGTTCGTGCGCGACGCGCGGATCGCGCAGATCTACGAAGGTACGAACGGCGTGCAGGCGCTCGATCTGCTGGGACGCAAGGTGCTGCGCGATGGTGGTGTGACCGCCAACGAATTCATTGCGTCGATGCGCGCCGACGTGAACGGCGTCGCCGCGGATTATCGCGATGCGTTGGAACTGGCGATCGATCGTCTCGCGGACGTTACAACGCGTCTCCTCGACCGCGCGTCCAGCGATCCGGCGCTCGCAGGTGCGGCGTCCGTCGACTATCTCGATCTGTTCGCGCTGACGGCGTATGCGTGGTTGTGGGCGCGAATGGCCACCATCGCCCCTTCAGACGAATTCGGCGTCGCGAAGCGTCACACCGCGAAGTTCTTTTTCGCGCGCCTGCTGCCGCGCGCGCTTGCATTGACCGCGGCCATCGACAGTCAGTCGTCCGCGATCATGGACATGCCCGCCGAGTCATTCTGATTTGGCGGGCGCCTGCGCCGCGACGGCGGGCTCGGTCTGCATTGCCGGACAAGGGTGACGCGGGTCGGCGTCGCTGCACGCTTTGATCGCGCGCAGATACAACGACCACTCCGCCATGACTTCCGGCGGCATCGGCATGGTGTCGCCCTCGATCGGCGCCACGCGCTTCGCGCGGGTGACGACGTAGAAGTGCGTGTCGCCGCGGATCGTCTTCACCAGGGTCAGCTGGCCTTTCTTGGTCAGCGGATTCTCCGAGCAGATGTACAGCCGCACCGATGTCGGATAGTCGTTCTCCACACCGGAGAACGTTTCGTGGTCGGAGAACTTCTGGCACGTCTTGCGTTGATCGTCGGCGATCGATTTCAGCAGCTGGATCGGGTCGGGTAACGGCGGGTCGCTGAACGACTCGAACGACACCTTGTCGGTCCATTCGTTGGGATCGGATTTCGGCGGCACATACTCGACCATTCGAATTCCCGGCCCCTCGGTGTGGAAGCTCTGTAGCCAACCGGCCGGTGGCTCGGCGAGCAGGTGTTCCGGCGAGGTGTCGGGTGGAGGCGCGCTGCGCGTCGGCGGAGCGGCGGATTTCTCGGCAGCCGAATGCTCGGCCTTTCCGCCACCGCACCCGACGAGCGCGATGGCAAGAAACAGCGTCATGCACCTTTTCGACATTGTTGGCGAGCCTCGGGATTGCGGCAGCGGGATGCTAACGCGTCGGTTGCAAGTTCAGTAGACGTTGCCGACGATTTCCGCGACGAACGTCTCAGCGCCGCCCGGAACGAAGCCGGTGCAGTACGTGACGCTGCGACCAGAACCGCTCGCATCGCATTCGAGCAACGCCGGTCGCGTTCCGTCAGGCGGTACGACCCGAACGCGTCGCGGTTCGGTCGCGAACAGCCCGCGATGCGCGATCCACGCGATGGCCGCGGAATCCCATGGATGAAATCCGCGTTCGGTCGGGAACTCGCGGGTCCAGTGTTCGAACCACGCGAGCGAATTGCGATACAGATACGCGGCCGTGTCGGTACCGCGCGCGTCGATCGTCGCCAGGTCCCGATCGGTGATGACGACCTGGCTGGTCAGTTCGAATCCGGCCAGCACCAGCGGAATGCCGGTCTCGAGAAGCATCGCTGTAGCGCGCACGTCGTTCTCGAAATTGAAATCCTGAACCGGTCCGGCGCTGCCGATGTAGAAGCGTCTGCCCGGACTACGGCCCGCGACGATGATCATCTCGTCGATGTTCGCGATGCACTCCGGAAAGTGATGCACGAGCAATCCGATATTGGTCAGCGGGCCGATGGCGGCAATCGTGAGGCGCTCGTCGCGCAACAGTGCGGCCAGGTGCTGAACAGCCGCATTGGGGGGTGGAAGCGGACCTTGCTGCGGCAATGCCGACGCCGCACCGCGCCATACCGGTACGTCGGATTGCTTCAGCACGACCAACTCTCGCGCAACGCGATCGACATCGGCGAGCGGCGCGTTGCCGTAGACGGTCGTGACCGCGCGCAGATCGATTGCGTCGATGTTGAGCGCTTCGACGATTGCGAAGCCGTCGTCGATGTCGCGTGGTCGTCCTTCGAACAGAACGCCCAGCGCGACGTCGGTATCTATGACGAGGCGGGTGGTCACGACGCGGTGACGAACTGGCGCGCTGTTGCGAGCCAGGACTGTTTCGTCGCCAGGTCCGCCGTGCAGCGGCAGTTGAGCGACGCCGAGCAACCGACGGATCACTTCGACGCCCGCGAACGCGAGCGCCAACGGAAACGAGAAGCGCGCGGGCGCGTTGTAGCTGCCGAGCGACCGCATGAGATCGGTCTGCGCAAAACGCGCAAACTGCAGGTGCGCGATCAATACGCCGATGTCGAATTCCGGCGGACCGATGAACGCGAACTCCGGATCGATGATCTTCACCCCCATCCGCGGGTGTCTGAGCCAGGAACCAGGATAGAAATCGCCGTGCAGCAACACCGGCGTCGAAGCATGCTGGGCCGTGCCCAGGTATACGCGTCCAAGCGCCGCGACTTTGTCGCGCAGTGCCGTGTCGCCCGCCAACGAGGCAGCAACGTCGCGGAGCCCCGGCGTGATTGCGTCGAGGTCGATGCCGTTGTCGCGCTGCAACGGAATGTCGAAGATGTGTGCGTGGTTCAATGCACGCATCGCCCGATTCTGAAGCTCCGGGAATTGAGCTGCGTCTACCCGCAAGCCGTGCAGCATGCCGATCCAGTACAGCAACGACGTGGTGTGTCCTTCCGTGATGTCGCTGCGGGTCGGGCCGTTGTCGCGAAAAGCGTAGATGTCGGTGAAATCCGCCGACGCGCCGAGGTCTTCCAGCGCCATCAATCGATTGTCAGGGTCGTAGCCTCGCACCTCTGGGAGCCGCATGGCGAGCGCCGACGGTTGCGCAGTCGCACGATAGAACGCCGCTTCGACCGCAATCCGCTCGGCCGGCGCCGGTATCGATGGGTATTTCGCGACGAATGGCACCGACTGCTTCAGCACCAGCGTTCGCTGCTGCAGGTGCGCGCGCAGCGTGCGATTCATGTTGCCCGCGCCGGCAGGTTCGAGCATTCGGATCGACTCGTCGCGCTCTATCCAGTGGAGCCGGTGAAGGTGGGCTTCGATCTCGTCGAGATTTTCGGCGAGCAGGTCCAGCATCACGCGGCGCTTTTCAACGACTCGGTCAACTTGCGGTGGATGCCGCCGAAGCCGCCGTTGCTCATGATGACGATGTGACGTCGGTGCTTCGGCGGCGGCAGCGTCGTGAGCGTGCGGACCAGGTGATTCAGGTCGTCGTCCATGGTTGCGCGCACCACGCTCGAGTGAACGACTTCGGTGAGGTCCCACTTGATGTTCTCGCCGCGAAACCAGTACACGCTGTCCGCGGCCGCACAGCAGGTCGACAATTCGTCGCGCAGCGTGCCGAGCGACATCGTGTGCGACCGTGGCTCGATCACCGCGATGATCTCGTCACCGGCAAAGCGATTGCGCAGGCCCTGCAGTGTGGTTCGAATCGCGGTCGGGTGATGTGCGAAGTCGTCGTACACGCTGACGTTGCCGACCTCGGCGATCAACTCGAGCCGACGCGTGACGCCTTGAAACGAATTGAGCGCTTCGATCGCGACTTCAGGCGGTACGCCCGCGTGCCGCGCCGCCGCGATCGCGTTCAAACCGTTCGCCACGTTGTGCTGGCCCAGTTGGCTCCACTTCACTTCGCCGAGCGCCGCATCGTTCAGTTGCGGCGTGAAGCTGGAACCGTCGGAAGACACGTTTTCCGCGCGCCACAGTTCGCCGTTGTCCATGCCTACCTTTGCGACTTTGCGCGGTCGTTGGTTGCCGCGCACGCGCGCCACCGGCGTCCAGCATCCCATCCGAAGGACGTGGTCTACGGCTTCGTCGTGTTCCGGCGCCACGATCAATCCGCCGGATGGAACCGTGCGCAGCAGATGATGGAACTGCGTCTGGATTGCGGCGAGGTCCGGAAATATGTCGGCGTGGTCGTACTCGAGGTTGTTGATGACGAGCGTGCGCGGCCGGTAGTGCACGAACTTCGAGCGGCGATCGAAGTACGACGTGTCGTATTCGTCGGCCTCGACGACGAAGAACGGTTGGCTGCCGAGGCGCGCCGATATGCCGAAGTCTTTCGGCACACCGCCGATCAGAAATCCGGGATTCAGACCGGCCCGATCGAGAATGTGCGCGAGCATGCTCGCCGTCGTCGTCTTGCCGTGTGTGCCCGACACCGCGAGAACCCAGCGGCCGTTCAGAATCTGAGCGCCGAGCCATTCGGCGCCGGATGTGTACGGCAGGCCCTTGTCGAGAACGTATTCGACACCGGCGTGGCCGCGCGGCAATTGCGCGTTGCCGATCACGACGAGATCCGGCGCGGGGTTCAACTGGGCGGGATCGAAACCCTCGTATACGGCGATGTCCGCGGCGGCGAGCTGATCGCTCATCGGCGGATACAACGCTTTGTCCGAGCCGCTCACGCGCAGGCCGGATTCCCGCGCCAACAGCGCGAGGCTGCCCATGAGCGTGCCGCCGATACCCAGGAAATAGATGTGTTGCGTCAAGGTAGTCCTTTGGTCGCTAACGACCGGCTGCGGAGCTCGACAAGACGAAGGCAATGGTGGCCATGCAGAACGCGAGAAAGATACCAATGAATACCGTCACATTCATCGCGCGATGAAGGATGAAACCATTCACCGCGATCGACCAGATACCGATCAACGCACCGATGCCCATCGTGACAGGACTGTTGGCGCCGCCGACGAGCGAGACGGTAACGAAGGCGAGCAGCGTGAACAGCAGATCGCAACCGAACAGCGCGGTGATCGTCGCCGGAAATCGCCCGATCACGCCGCGCAGCGTGAGCGCGGTCCAGGTGGTAGCTGCAAGCGTTGCGATGCTCACGAGCGTCGACGTCGCGACCTGCATCGGCGTCACGTCGACGCCACCGAATCGAAGACCGACGAAGAAAGAGGCGAGCACGTCGGCGACGACGACCGCGCCGACGAACAGCGGATGCGTCGGCACGAGTTCGGGTCCGCGCCGCAACAAGCAGATGTTCCAGAACACGGCGAGGATGGGTTTCATTACGAGGTAGGCTCAGACGAGCGGGAATTGTCGCATAAAAATCTTTACCATGGCCGCCGCTGAAGAGACGGTCGTCTCCCTTTACGAGGAATTTCATGTCGAAACGCAATGCGTTTTACGCTCAATCCGGTGGCGTAACGGCTGTGATCAACGCAAGCGCCTGCGGCGTCATCGAAACCGCGCGCCGTCATCGCAATTTGATCGGCAAGGTCTACGCCGGTCGCAACGGCATCATCGGCGCGTTGCGCGAAGAGTTGATAGACACCAGCAAGGAATCGGCGCGCGCGATCGCCGGCTTGCGCAACACGCCATCAGGTGCGTTCGGCTCGTGCCGACACAAACTGCAGCCGTTCGAGAAGGATCCGACGCGAATACCAGCGACTGATCGAGGTATTCAAGGCGCACGACATCGGCTACTTCTTCTACAACGGCGGTGGCGACTCGCAGGACACCGCCAACAAGGTGGCGCAATTCAGTGCGCAAGCTCGGCTATCCGATCACCTGTATCGGCGTGCCGAAGACCGTCGACAACGACCTGCCGTTCACCGACACGTGTCCCGGATTCGGTTCGGTGGCGAAGTATGTCGCGGTGTCGATTCGCGAAGCGGCTCTCGATGTCGCCAGCATGTGCGAGACGTCGACGAAAGTATTCGTGATGGAGGTGATGGGACGCCACGCGGGTTGGATCGCCGCTGCCGCCGGTCTCGCGCAGGAAACGCCGGACGGCGCGCCGCACGTAATCATATTTCCGGAAATCGCGTTCGAACCCGCGACGTTCATCAAGAAGGTGGACGAGACGGTGCGCCGCGCCGGCTACTGCGTGATCGTCGTATCGGAAGGTGCGCGTCGCGCGGACGGCACCTTTCTCGCCGAGGCCGGTACCAAGGACGCGTTCGGACATACGCAACTCGGCGGCGTGGCGCCGACTGTAGCGGAGATGGTGCGCAGTGAACTCGGCTACAAATTCCATTGGGCGGTCGCCGACTATCTGCAGCGCGCGGCTCGCCACATCGCGTCCGCCACCGATGTCGAGCAGGCATACGCGGTGGGTCGCGCAGCAGTGGAATTCGCGGTGGCCGGAAAGAATGCGGTCATGCCGATCATCGTGCGCAAATCGTCGAAGCCGTATCGCTGGACGATCGGCGAAGCGAAGCTCTCGAAGGTTGCGAACGTAGAGAAGAAGATGCCGCGCAACTTCATCACGCGCGACGGGTTCGGTATCACGCAGAAAGCGCGCGACTATCTGCAGCCGCTGATCGCCGGCGAAGACTATCCGCGCTACAAACTGGGCCTGCCCGAATACGTCACGCTGAAAAATCAGCTGATTCCGAAGAAACTCGGCGCGTTCTGACGCGCAAAAAAAACCCCGGACCAGCCGGGGTTTTTCGAAGGGTCGCCGACGCTCTTAGAGCATCGGCACCATCAGCAAGGCCACGATGTTGATGATCTTGATGAGCGGATTTACCGCCGGGCCTGCCGTGTCTTTGTACGGGTCGCCGACGGTGTCGCCGGTCACCGCCGCTTTGTGCGCGTCGGAGCCTTTGCCGCCGAAGTGACCGTCTTCGATGTATTTCTTCGCGTTGTCCCATGCACCGCCGCCGGTCGTCATCGAAATCGCGACGAAGAGGCCGGTGACGATGGTGCCGATCAGCAATCCGCCGAGCGCCTTGATGCCCGAGGCCGAGTCCATCGCGAACGTCATGACGACGACGAGGACGACCGGCACCAGAATCGGCAGCAGGCTCGGAATGATCATTTCCTTGATCGCCGCCTTCGTCAGCATGTCGACGGCGCGCGAGTAATCCGGCTTGCCGGTGCCTTCCATGATGCCTTTGATCTCTTTGAACTGACGGCGCACTTCGTTCACGACGGTGCCCGCTGCGCGGCCGACCGCTTCCATCGCCATCGCGCCGAACAGATACGGCACCATGCCGCCGATGAACAGGCCGATGATCACCGCCGGATCCGACAGACTGAAGTCGACCAGTTTGCCGGCCGACTGCAGGTTGTGGGTGTAGTCGGCGAAGAGTACGAGCGCGGCCAGGCCCGCAGAGCCGATCGCGTAGCCCTTCGTCACCGCTTTCGTCGTGTTGCCGACGGCGTCGAGCGGGTCGGTGATGTTGCGGATCTCTTTCGGCAGGCCGGACATCTCGGCGATGCCGCCGGCGTTGTCGGTGATCGGGCCGTAGGCGTCGAGCGCGACGATCATGCCGGTCATCGACAACATGGCGGTCGCGGCGATCGCGATACCGAACAGACCTGCGAGCGTGAACGATGCCCAGATCGCGACGCAGACGGCGAGCACGGGGAGTGCGGTCGATTTCATCGAAACGCCGAGGCCCGCGATGATGTTCGTCGCGTGGCCGGTTTGCGATGCGGCGGCTACGTGTTGCACCGGCGCGTATTCGGTAGCGGTGTAGTACTCGGTGATGACGACCATCGCGGCGGTCAACACCAGTCCCACGACGGCGGCGCCAAACAACGGCAGCACGTGTTCCGGCGGCATCATCCACACGGTGATCGGATAGAACGCGATGGCAGCGAGCACACCGGAGACGATTACGCCCTTATACAGCGCGTTCATGATCTTGCCGCCTTCCTTCGCTGATACGAAGAAGGTGCCGATGATCGACGCGATGATCGACGCGCCGCCGAGCACGAGCGGATACATCACCGCGTTGGAGCCGGCGTCTTTCATCACGAGGCCGGCCAGCAGCATCGTCGCAACGATCGTTACCGCGTAGGTCTCGAACAGGTCTGCCGCCATACCGGCGCAGTCGCCGACGTTGTCGCCGACGTTGTCGGCGATGACCGCGGGATTGCGCGGATCGTCTTCCGGAATGCCGGCTTCGACTTTACCGACGAGGTCGGCGCCGACGTCAGCGCCCTTCGTGAAGATGCCGCCGCCGAGTCGGGCGAAGATCGAAATCAGCGAGCCGCCGAACGCGAGACCGACCAGCGCGTGCAGCGCCGCGTCTTCGCCGACCATCGGCAGGATCGCCGCGTAGTAGCCGGCAACGCCGAGCAGGCCGAGGCCAACCACCAACATGCCGGTAATGGCGCCGCCGCGGAACGCAACCGCGAGCGCCGCATTCATGCCGTTGTGGGCGGCTTGCGCGGTGCGCACGTTCGCGCGCACCGAGATGTTCATGCCGATGAAGCCGGTGAGACCCGACAACACGGCGCCGATGAGGAAACCGATTGCCGAGTACCAGGTCAGCGCGAACCCGAGCACGAAGAACAACACCGCACCGACCATCGCGATCGTCGTGTACTGGCGGTTCAAATACGCTTTCGCGCCGGCTTGAATGGCGGCGGCGATTTCCTGCATTCGCGGGTTGCCTGCGGGCTGCGCAAGAATCCAACGGATGGACACCAAGCCGTAAGCCAGCGCGACGAATGCGCAGGCCAAGGCAATGATGAGATATTCAGACATGAATCCCCCTTAGAGGCTTTATTGTTGAGAAGCCGGGCTTTGACGGGTGAAACTGCCCGTTAAGGTTCGAGCAAACAGCGCGGCGCAATGCCCGCGTGTAGCTGGACCCCCCGACAAAGGCGGCGATTCTACAACAAAAACCGAGACATAGAAGCTCGGTGTTAGAGAACCGGGGAGACCGGTGGCGACGGCACAGTTCAGGTACGAAGCGTTCCTCAGTTACAGCCATGCCGACGCGCGTTGGGCGAACTGGTTGCATCGTGCGATCGAGACGTATCGCGTTCCGAAGCGTCTGGTCACGAGCGGGTACCAGCAGCGCGTCTGTCACCGATATTTCGCGATCGGGAGGAATTGCCCAGCGCAGCGATCTCGAGCGAGAAGATCGAGGAGGCGCTGGCGTGCATCGAGGCGTCTTATCGTCGTGTGCTCGCCGCGCGCAGCAACGTCGCGATGGGTCAACGAAGAGATCCGCCGGTTCAAAACGCTCGGTCGCGGCGATCGGATCTTCTGCGATCATCGTGGACGGTGAGCCGAACGCGTGCGACGCGGGGCAACGACGCGAGTCTCGAGTGCTTTCCGGAAGCTTTGCGCATCGATGCTGACGGGTGCCTCGCGAGCACGTCGCGGCCGATGCACGGGCGGCACGCGGACGGTCGTCGCAACGCGCAGCTGAAAGTCATCGCCGGCATGCTCGGAGTGGGTCTCGACGACCTGCAACGTCGCGACCTGCAGCGTCGCCAACGACGACTCGTCGCGATCAACGATCGCATCAGTCAGCTGGTTTGGTCATGACGACGACGCTTGCGGCATTCGCGTTGGTCGCGCGTCGCGATGCCGAACGCGAGGCGCAAACGTCGAGGCGTACGACCGAGTTCATGGTGCAGTTGTTCGACGTCGTCGATCCCGGTGAAGCGCGGGGCCGCAGCGTGACTGCGTACGAGATTCTCGAAAAAGGTGTCGGACAGATCCACCAGTTGAACGATGCACCGGAGGTTCAGGCAACATTGCTTGAGACGATGGGCAGAGTGTTTACGGGGTTCGGTCTATACGGAAGCAACAGAAGGTTACTGAAGGAAGCAACACGACGCTCAAGGCGGATGCGAACGCCGGCAACAGTTTGCGACCGAAGTGGCCCTTGCGGACGCGTTATACTTGCCGGGCGACTACGACGGCGGATGAGACCCACTATCGGCAAGCGCTCGCTTCCGCCGGCGCCGCCAGGACGGCTGCCAGTTCGGAGCACGAACGGGTCGGCGGACGTACGTCGCGCAGAAGGGGGAGTTTCGCCGACGCAATTGCCCAGTACCGAATCGCCTGGCACGTGTCGCGACGTGGGGGAATGCAAGCCGTACGAGCGGCGCACACCTCCAGCGGACTCGCGTCGGCGCTGTTGTTCGATGAAGATTACGGACGAGGCAAAGGTCGAGCTTCGAGGCGCGTCGATGTCCTATCGCGCCGCGTTCGGGTCGATCACCCGAAGGTATCGGAGATGATCAACGATCTCGGCGCGGTGCATTACTTCACTGGTGATATAGCGGGCGCCGCACGCTACTACCGCCAAGCCCTTCCCGGGTATCGAAAGGTCTACGGCAGCGGGTCATCCGGAGGTCGCGAGCGATCCTGAACAATCTCGCGACGAATGGAGCTGGAACTCCGCCACGTCGACGCGGCGCTCCCGCTTCTCGAAGAGTCCGTCTCGATCGATCGACAACTGGAGCGCAGGGATCATGACGACTTCGTGTTGGGTTTGAGCAATCTGGCGCTGGCGTACAAGGCAAAAGGTGATCGCGAATGAGCCGGACGACTGCTACGCGAGGCCGTGAGCACTGGCCGCGCGTCGATGATCACCGGATTGGGGGCCGATCCTGGCGAACAGGCCGATCTGCAGTGCAGCAGGGGTACCGTCGCGGGGACCGAAGATCTAGCGGTTGGACGAGGCCGCGCCGTAGCTCAGACGGCCTATCCGGACGAGCCGTGGCGGCTGGCTATTCTGGACAGCGTTAAGGCGGTCAATGTCTGAGTGTTGCGGGACGGTCGGGTGCAGCTGCAGAAAGGCGTTGCTCGACAGTTATGGCGGTCGTCGAAGCACGGTGGGGCAGAGGATGCGTTATTTACGACACGAAGCCCGAGGCGGTTGCGCAACTACTACGAGCGCATCGGGAAAGAAGCGGAGGCGGTTCGCTACCGATCCGCTGAGAAGCCCGTCGACGCCAGCTCAGCGCTTCGACGCCCAACAACACCAATCCGGTGCGAAGGATCGAAGGAAGCTGGCTCCGGCACGTCAGTTGGCGGGACCGTACAGGCCGGGTCGCACTGAGCGCATCGCTGCGATTGGAAGAATTCGGCACGGGCAGGGTCCGTCCAGCTCGAAGGGCCCCGCGTATGCGACGGATTTCAGGCTGGAGACAAGCCCGACGTTGATCCGGAGACGTGCGGCGTTGCCGGACATTGGAGCCGTAGTTGAGCTCGAGGTCGAAGGTTCGCGCCGACGCCTGCGCCATCGGATCAGCACCGCTGCGCAGGATCGTCCGGGACGTGCTATCGGAACTCACGTTAACCACGTAACGCGAAAAGCCGGCATTGCGGGCGATTGCGAATAGGCTCCTCGAAGGGATCGGACTTCGCCGTCGATGACGAGACGGTGCCCTCGAGTAACGAGCTTGCTATCCGGTGCTCGCGACGGATGTCAGGTGGGGTAGTACGGCGCGACCAGCGTCTGCCCGTGTCCTGGTAGGGTGGATGATGTTGGGTCGAACGCTATCGGGCTTCCGAACGATACGTAACCGTTCTCTTGGTGGATGAAGAGAGACGTCGGAGTTCCCTGCCGAAAGTCGAGACGAGTCCCGCAAGCGGTTTAGCGTCGCCGGTAGAGTGATCCGGATAGCTCAGCGGATTCCACAGTCCGCCCGTGACGACATTAAGTGTCGCCGACATCAACTCGTACGCTGCGGGCCGCGGCATCGGGTGCCGCGAGAGCAGCCATAGTCAATACGGCGACGCAGCCGGCGGTCTTCGCGTCCATCTCGACGCACTCCACTTCTAGAGAAATTTTCTGCAAGTTGTATGCCCGGGGACGACATTGTATTTCAGCGGCCTGACAACGCGAAGTTCGAGTTGTAAACGATTGCGACGTTTTTCAGTCGAACGCGATCGGGTGTAACAATTACCGACAGTCGGGACTAACCCTGCTCGAGCAGATTCCGCAGGTCGATGATCGCGGCGTTCGCGCGCGAAATGTACGACGCCATCACCAGGGAATGATTCGCGAGGAGCCCGAGTCCGTCGCCGTTGAGAACCATCGGGCTCCAGATCGGCGCCTGAGTCGGTTCCAGCTCGCGAATGATCTGCTGCAGGCTGATCCGCGCGTTCTTTTTCTCGAGCACGTCTTTGAAATCGTGATCGATGGCGTGCAGCAGGTGCAGTAACGCCCAGGTGTGACCGCGCGCTTCGTAGAACACGTCGTCGATCTCGAGCCAAGGCGTTTTGACCTCTGTTTCACCGGGCGCCGCGCTCGTCGAAGGTGCAGAGCTGTCGCCGGCGAGTCCCGTATTCAGTTGTCGTTTCCCAACCGCCGTGCTGAGGCGCTGCGAGAGACTGCCGAGGCGGGTCGAGACACCCGCGAGCCAATTGCGCAGATTGTCCGCGCGCGGATAGAACTCGGCTTCGGGATGATTCGGGTCGGCCAACCGGTGCATGTAGTGCTCGAGGTACTGGATGCCCTTTCGATACTCCCCCTCCGTGTCGGGGAACACCCAGCTGGCGTTGTCCCAATAGAATTTGCCTTCCGCTTCCGACAGGTCGGGGTCTTCGGCCGATTGGCTTTGCGAGCGGCTGAAATCCAATCGCATTTCGCGGCTCATGTCGCGGATCTGCACCAACACGCCGAACTCCCAGCTCGGCACGTTGTCGAGCCAGACGCCCGGCGGAAAGATGTCGTTCGACAGGTATCCGCCGCGCTTGTCGAGAAGCGTTTCGGCGAGGCGCGCCACGGTTGCGGCCGTGGTGTAGCCGGTGACGACGGTGACGCCCCTCTGGATCGCGTGGGCTTGTGCGTTGTCGTCGACGGAAAACGCGTCGGGCTCATAGTCCCACCACCAGCTCAGACCCAGACACACAATGAGATAGCCGGCGACGACGAGCGTCGCGATGCGGCCGATCCATCCGACCGTTCCGGTATCGACGCCGGTCTGCCAGAACTTCCAGTTCACTGTGTGCTCTCTCCGGTCAGCGTGCGGACTTCGAACGAGACGTTTTGTTGCGAGCCGTCGGAGAACCGCAGTGAGATCGCGATCGCGTTCGACGTCTGGCCTGTGTAACCGAGCAGCATCAGATGGCTACCTCCCGGGCTGAACGACACAGTTTGCTCCGGCGCCAGCGCAACGCTATCGAGTTGGCGCATCTGCATCACGTCGCCGTCGTGCGATTCTGCGTGCATCTCGATCGAGCGCGCCGCGTCGCTGGTGGCGCCGATCAGCGCGATGGGCGTGGCACTGCGATTGACGATGTCGAAATAGCCGGCGGCTACGGAGAGCCCGGGCGCGGGAAGTCGGACCCAGGCATGCGTCACGGCGATCGGCTCCGATGCGTCGCAGGCCGCAATTCCCAGCAGAACGGCGAAGGCGAATGAGATGCGGCGGGTCACTCGCTCTCCTTCGGAGGCTCGGCGTTCAACTGCATCAGATCGACGCTCGGCGGGGCGCCCAACGTCAATTCGGCGCGGATGCGGCGATCGCCCGGGGAGTCTGCCATTTGCTGATAGATCCAGCGACCCTCGGCATCGTTGCGCGCGCGGATGACCACCCAGGCGTCGCGCGCCTTCGCTTTCGCTCCGAGCGTCTTCAACTGGCCCGATAGCTCGGCGCCATGCGTAGACAGTTGTTCGACGTCGAGCGTCGTATGGTCGCGCTGCGCGGTGCTGCGCACTTTGATCTGCGTTTCCGTGGCCGCGATGCTGTCGAGATCGGGGTCCACCAGTCGTGCGTGATCGAGCCACTTGCGCGCGGTGTCGTACTGACCTTTTTCGGCGGCCTGCTCTGCCATCGAGACGTAACGTTCCGCGATGCGCTGCAGGCCGTGCAGCGCAGCCGGATGGTCCGGCGCGACCACCAGCGCTTGCTCGGTAGAAGTCGTACGCGCAGTTGTCGATCGGCGTCAGCAGCCGACCGTCCTTCAACGCGCGATCGCCTTTTTCGAGCAGGGCATCGAGCCGGTCGGCGTCTTCGCGCGACATTTTCGGCGGTGGCGGCGGAGGTGCCGCGACTTGCGGCGGGGCTTCCGGCGGCGGCGTCGGCGCAGGCGCCGGCGCGGTGCACGCGCCGATCAGCAGCAGCCCCGAAAGCAGCGCGCTGCGGACTGCGCAGCGTGTCACGTTACGATCCATTCAGCCGGAGGTTTCGCGTCGGTCACGCGGACTTCGTCACGTCCCATGCAGTGGCGCACCTTATAGTGATCGGGCAGACAGTTACAATGGAACCGCACCCCGTACGATGTGTCCCAACGGGTGGCAAACATCGTCGCCGCGGATGACTTCAAGGCATGTTCAAGAACAGATGGATCCTGTTGTGGCTGGCGCTGCTCGCACCGGCGGCGATTGCGGCCGATCTCGGTAGCGCCGTCCCGAATCCGCTCGAAGAAGAACCGGAGTTCCTGTCCGCCGATCAGGCGTTCGTGCTCACGACCGAGCTCGATAACGGCGCGCTGCAGGCGCACTGGAAGATGCCGGACGGCTACTACCTGTATCGCCATCGATTCGAATTCGCGGTGCCCGCCGGCAGTTCGTTCGCGCTCGGTGAAGCGGAGATTCCCCAAGGGAAGGTCAAAAACGACGAGTACTTCGGCGAGGTACAGGTTTACTACCACGAGGTGTCGGCGCGGGTTCCGGTGACCAGAACGGATGGAACCGCAGCGGTATTCGACGCCACGATCACGTATCAGGGTTGTGCCGATCGCGGCCTGTGCTATCCGCCGCAAACGAAACACGTGTCGTTGCCGGCGCAGTCGATCGCCGCAGCCGCGGGAACCGCGCCGAAACGCGCGCCCGATAGCGGCGACGCCGCCGGCAAAACGGAAGAACAGCATCTGGCCGGACTTCTGGCGGGCGGCAACCTGCTGGTCTCGCTCGCAATATTCTTCGCCGCCGGACTCGGCCTCGCATTCACGCCGTGCGTGTTGCCGATGGTGCCGATTCTGTCGAGCATCATCGTCGGACAGGGAAGTTCGGTCACGCGCGGTCGCGCCTTTACTCTCTCGTTGGCGTACGTGCTCGGCATGGCCGTTACGTATGCGGCTCTCGGCGTCATCGTCGGCTTGTTCGGAGCGAGTATGAACCTGCAGGCGGCGTTGCAGTCGCCGCCGGTACTCATCGTGTTCGCAGTCGTGTTCGTGCTGCTTGCATTGTCGATGTTCGGTTTCTACGAGCTGCAGTTGCCGCAGGCGTGGCAGAACCGCGTGAACACGATGTCGCAGAATCAGCGCGGCGGCGTGCACGCGGGTGTCGCGGTAATGGGCAGCCTGTCCAGCCTCGTCGTATCGCCGTGTCTGTCGGCGCCGCTTGCCGGTGCGTTGATCTATCTGAGTTCCACCGGCGATGCGCTGCTGGGCGGTAGCGCGCTGTTGATGCTCGGCCTCGGCATGGGTGTGCCGCTGCTGCTGATCGGTTCGAGCGGCGCGCATCTGTTGCCGCGCGCCGGTGCGTGGATGAACAACGTGAAAGCGGTGTTCGGCGTGTTGCTGCTCGGCGTCGCCGTGTGGCTGCTGGAACGGGTCGTGCCCGCGCAGGTGACATTGCTGTTGTGGTCGGTGCTTGCGATCGGCGTCGGCGTGTATCTCGGCGCCCTGGACTTGTCGCCGCGCCAGGGTTGGAGCCAGCTGTGGAAAGCCATGGGCGCATTCACGTTCGTCTACGGCGTGTTGCTGCTGATCGGCGCGGCCAGCGGCGCGAACGACCCGCTGGCGCCGTTGTCGGGAGTTGCACAAGTGACGACCGCACAGCGTGAGGACGGCGGTCCAAAGCAGAGCGACGTGCAGTGGAAACGCGTGCGTGGCGTGGCGGCGCTCGAAGCGGAACTCGCCGCAGCAGAGCAAGCCGGCAAACCGGTCGCGCTCGACTTCTATGCCGACTGGTGCATCTCCTGCAAAGTCATGGCGCGCAACGTGTTCTCCGAACCGGCGGTTGCGGCTCAACTCGGTCGTTTCCAACTGCTGCAGGCCGACGTTACTTCGAAAGATCCGCTCGACCAGGAACTGCTGCACCACTTTGGTCTGTTCGGGCCGCCGAGCATGTTGTTCTTCGGCCTCGACGGCCGTGAGATCAGCGCGCTGCGTATGCAGGGCGAAATGGATCGCGGCACGTTCGAACGCCACCTCGGACGCGTGCTCTCCGGCGTTTGACCTCTCGCTGTCGGCACGCGCCTGGCACCTGCGGCGCCGTTCGGCGACAATCCCGCGGTCTCGTGAACGGCGGCGTAGATGGCCAAATTACTCGTCCTGCACGGCCCGAATCTGAATCTGCTCGGTACGCGTGAGCCCGAGATCTACGGCAAAGACACGCTTGCCGACATCGACGCGCGCCTCACCAAGTTGGTGAAGTCGCGACGCCACTCGGTGGAGAGTCTGCAGAGCAATGCGGAGCACGTGCTGATCGATCGCATCCATGCGGCGAAAGGCGAGGGCGTCGGCTACATCGTGTTCAATCCCGGCGCCTTCACGCACACCAGCATCGCGCTGCGCGATGCGCTCCTCGGTGTCGGTATTCCGTTCATCGAAGTTCATCTGTCGAACGTGCACTCGCGGGAAGACTTCCGCCAGCACTCGTATCTTTCGGATGTCGCGCGCGGCGTCATCACCGGCCTCGGCGCGCGGGGTTACGAATATGCGCTGACCTACGCGATGGACGCGCTGGAGGCGTAGCACCGATGGATCTGCGCAAGATCAAGAAGCTGATCGACATGGTCGAGCAATCGGGCATCTCCGAGCTCGAGGTGCGAACCGGTGAAGAGTCGATCCGCATCGCGCGGCCTCTGGTGCCGAAGGGCATCGCCGTGGCGTCGACCGATGTCTCCGCCCCGACGCGTCCTGCGACGAGTCGTGCATCGCGCGGCTTCGTCGTTCGCGCGCCGTTGACCGGTACCTTCTATTGCGCGCCCGCGCCCGGCGAGCGGCCGTTCGTGAGGGTCGGTCAAACCGTCGCTGTCGGCGATGTGTTGTGCATCATCGAGAGCATGAAGATGATGAATCAGATCGAAGCCGAACGGGCCGGGCGCATCGCCGAGGTGAACGCGGAAGACGCGACGCCTGTGGAAACGGGCACGCCGCTGTTCCGGATCGAATAACCGTTCCGCATCGGGTAACGCAATGGCGTGGCTGAGCATCCGGCTGTCGTTGCCTGCGGCGCGGATCGAAAATCTGTCTGATCTGCTGATGGAACTCGGCGCCGAGAGCGTTGCCGTTCGAGACGCAGGCGATGCGCCGGTGCTGGAACCTGCGCCTGGCGAGACGCCGTTGTGGCCGCACGCGGAACTCGACGCACTGTTCCCGCTCGATGCCGACGTCGCGTCGCTGCGTGCCCGTCTCCACTCTGCACTCGGCGACGCGCACGCCGGAGCGCTCGAAGTGCGTTTCGTCGAAGACGCCGACTGGTCTCACACCTGGCGCAACTTCGCCATCGAGCATCGTTTCGGCGATCGATTGTGGGTGCTGCCGCGCGACGCACCGTTGCCGGGCGGACCGGCCGCCGTACTGCGGATCGATCCGGGGCTCGCGTTCGGCACTGGTGGACATGCGACCACTGCGATGTGTCTGGAGTGGCTTGCACGACAGCGCCTCGACGGGTGCTCGGTGGTCGATTACGGCGCCGGTTCGGGGATTCTCGGCATTGCCGCACTGCTGCTCGGCGCCACTCATGTGATCGCGGTCGATCACGATCCGCAGGCGTGCCTCGCGACACGCGCCAACGCAACCTACAATGGCATCGCCTCGGAACGGATCACGATAATCGCGCCAGACGGATTGGTAACGACGACTCACGACCTCGTGCTCGCGAACATCCTGGCAGGACCGTTGACGTCGCTCGCACCGATTCTGACGCAGTTGGTCAGACCAGGCGGTGCATTGGTGATGTCCGGCATGCTGGCGCATCAGCTCGACACCGTGACGGCGCACTATCCGGACTTTCTGTTCGAACCGCCGCAAATGCGCGATGACTGGGTGATGGTGCAAGGAATCAGATCGCGTGGCTGAAGATTCGCTGGAGCCACTGATTACGCAATGTCCGACCTGTCGGACGCGTTTTCGTGTGACGGAATCGCAACTCAACGCGGCGTCGGGCCGCGTGCGATGCGGTGCGTGCCTTGCGGTATTCGCCGGGCTCGAGCACCTCGTGCTCAGTTCCGGGCCACGCCTGAAACCCGGAGAGAGCCCGAACGAAGCGCTCGACGCGTTGCTCGACGAATTGCGCAGCGATCGGGAACCGAAAGCCGTCGCTCCTCAAAGTCAGCAGAAGACGCCAGCCGAAACGCCCGACGCACCTGCGGAGGAACGCGGTCGCCCCAGTGGAAATCCGTTGGGAAGCGCCGGCCGGCAGTCGCCGCCGCGCGATGAAGCGGCTGCCGCCGTTCCGCCGGAAGTGTCCGAGACCCCGGCCAAGACGAAGTCGGGCGACGACGAGGCGCCTGCGTTGGACGGCGTGGCCGCCCGCAAGGCCCGTCGATTGAAACTCGCAACGGCCAGCGCGGCGAAATCGCAGCCGATGCCGGCGGCGGAGTCGGATGGCGCCGCTGTGGAAGCAGAGAACACCGAAACGACCACGGCCGCGACGACCGGACCCGAACCCGAACGCGCGGCTGTTCCGGCGCAGCTCGATCTGAGCCCCGAAGACCTGATCGCGATGCCGACCCGCCGTTACCGCCGGTGGTGGATGCCGCTGGTGGTTCTGCTCGCAATCGTGCTGCTCGCCGCACAGGTCATGTATCTGCAATTCGATACGTGGGCAAAGAACCCGGGCATTAGGCCGATCTATGAATGGTTGTGTCCGCGTCTGCACTGTCAATTGCCGGTGCTGCGCTCGCTCGACGAAATCCGCTCGAAGAATCTCGTGGTGCGCGCAAATCCGGACGTGCCGGGCGAGTTGATGGTAGACGCACTCATCGTCAATCAAGCGCGCTTTGAGCAACCTTTTCCGGTGATCGAACTGCGCTTCTCGTCAATGGAAGGTCGACCGATTGCTGCGCGCCGATTCAAGCCGGAGGAATATCTCGCCGGCGAACTGAAAGGCGCGACGATGTTCGCGCCGATGACGCCTGTGCACATCGCGCTGTCGGTCGAAGACCCCGGAACAGATGCAGTGAGCTACTACATCCAGTTTCGTTGAGCGACCGTTTTCGTGCGCGCGTTGTCGTTGCGTCTCGCGGACGCAGCGTTATCATGGCAACCCTTTTTTTCCACCCGAGTTCTGCGTGGTCGCGATCGGCCCTCACAGGTTGCGAAACGCCGTCGTTCTGGCACCGATGGCCGGAGTCACCGATGTGCCGTTCCGCGAACTCGCTTGGAACCTTGGCGCCGGGCTCGTCGTCGCGGAGATGACCAGCGTCAACCCGCAGCTGTGGCAAACGCGCACGTCGCGATTGCGGCGTGAAACGGTCGTTGGGGCTCGCCCGCGTGTGGTGCAGATTGCCGGCGCCGATCCGGCGTGGATCGCCGCCGCGGCAAAGCGCGAGGCGGACGACGGCGCCGAGATCATCGACGTGAACATGGGCTGTCCGGCGAAGAAAGTCTGCAATCAGGCCGCAGGATCGGCGTTGTTGCGCGACGAAGCGCTGGTTGCGCGAATACTGCGGGCGGCGGTCGAGGCCGTGTCCGTTCCAGTCACCGTGAAAATTCGAACCGGCTGGTCGCCGGAGCAGCGCAATGGCGTTGCGGTTGCGCGAATCGCGGAGGACGTTGGCGTTGCGTCGATCGCCGTTCACGGCCGAACGCGCGCGTGCCGATTCATGGGCGCCGCGGAGTACGACACGATCGCTGCCGTCAAGGCGGCGGTGGGCATTCCAGTATTTGCCAACGGCGACATCACCACGGTGGAGCAGGCGCGTCGCGTGCTGGTGCACACCGGCGCCGATGGCGTACTGATCGGACGCGCGGCCCTGGGCGCACCGTGGTTGCCCGGCGACGTCGCCGAGGCATTGAGCGGACGTACGCCGCGAGTGCGGTCGCAGGCCGAGGTGTTGTCGATTGCGGTGCGGCATCTTGCACACATCCACGACTTCTATGGCGCGGAGCAAGGTGTGCGGATTGCACGCAAACACGCGAAAGCCTATCTGCAAGGGCTCGCGGTCGATGCCTTGCGGATTCGAGCCTTCAACGAGCTCGAGATTCCGTCCGAACAGTTGACGTTTCTTCGTAATCTCAGCGACGTCGAGACGCGCATGAGGGCCGCGTGAAAAAACCTGCGCCGAAGCTGCGCAAGCGCGCCGGTGCAAAAGCGGCCAGTGCACACGCGCCGGCGGCGAACGGCGCGTCGCTCGCCGACTTCGACGATCGGCCGTTGCATCGCTGTGTCGAAAACGCGCTCAATGCGTATTTCGATGCGCTTGGCGGCGAGAACACCTGTGGACTGTTCGACCTCGTGATGGCGGAAGTGGAACGTCCGATGTTCGCCAGCGTCATGCATCACGTCGGCGGCAATCAGAGCCGCGCGGCGGAAGTGCTCGGGCTAAGCCGCGGCACGCTGCGCAAGAAACTCCTTCAGTACGGCCTGCTGGAAGATTGAGACGATGACAGACACCACGTTGCGTCCGATCCGTCGGGCGCTGTTGAGCGTTTCCGATAAATCCGGAATTGTCGAACTCGCGCGCGCGCTGGCGGAGCGGGGCATCGAGATTCTGTCGACCGGCCGCACCCATCTCACGTTGACTGAAGCGGGCATCGCCGCGCGCGAAGTGGCGCAATACACAGGCTCTCCGGAAATGATGGACGGCCGCGTAAAAACGCTGCATCCGAAGATTCACGGCGGGATTCTCGGCCGACGCGGTACAGACGACGCCGTTATGGCACAACACGGCATCGCGGCGATCGACCTCGTGGTGGTGAACCTGTACCCGTTCGAAGCCACCGTTGCTCGCCCCGACGTCACTCCTGAGCTCGCCGTCGAGAACATCGACATCGGCGGCCCTGCCATGATCCGGTCAGCGGCCAAGAATCATGCCGACGTGGTCGTCATCGTCGATTCCAACGACTACGAAGAGGTGCGATCCGCGATAGCAGTCGGGGGCACGAACTTCGAACAGCGCCACCGGTTCGCGGCCAAAGCGTTCTCTCACACCGCGCGTTACGACGCGGCGGTCGCGTCATATCTGATGGGCGCCGACAAGGAGTTTCCGGAGCTGCTCAATCTGCAGTTCACAAAGCGCGAGACGATGCGATACGGCGAGAATCCGCATCAGCGCGCCGCGCTGTACGTCGACGGAGGTGTCGCCTCTTCGGGTACGGTCGCCGGCGCGCGGCAGCTGCAAGGCAGAGAGCTGTCGTACAACAACGTCGCCGACACCGACGCCGCGCTCGAGTGCGTCCGGGTCTTCGACGAACCGGCGTGCGTCATCGTCAAGCATGCGAATCCGTGCGGCGTGGCGATCGGCAAAGATCTGCGCTCGGCGTATCAAAGCGCCTATGCCACCGATCCCACGTCGGCCTATGGCGGCATCATCGCCTTCAATCGGCCGCTCGATGCGGCGACCCTCGAAGCGATCGTTGGCAAACAGTTTGTCGAGGTGGTGATCGCGCCCGAGGTCGACGCGGACGCGATCGAAGTTGGCAAACGCAGGAAAAATGTCCGCGTGCTCGCGTGCGGCCCGCTGATCAGCCGCTCGCGCGGCTACGAGTTGAAGCGGGTCGGCGGCGGTCTGCTGATGCAAACCCCGGATGAATCCTGTCTCGATGACAGCGCGTTGAAGGTAGTGACTCGTCGCGCGCCGACCAACGCCGAAATGGCCGACCTGCTGTTCGCGTGGAAAGTCGCCTGGTTCGTCAAGTCGAATGCGATCGTTTACGCGAAAGCGGGCGCAACGATCGGCGTCGGCGCGGGGCAGATGAGTCGTGTCGTAAGCGCGCGCATTGCCGCGTTGAAAGCAGCCGATGAAGGTCTCGCGGTGCCAGGTTCGGTAATGGCGTCGGACGCTTTCTTTCCGTTCCGCGACGGCATCGACGCCGCGGCGAGCGCGGGCGTTACCGCGGTGATACAGCCGGGCGGTTCGGTGCGCGATGACGAGGTGATCGCCGCGGCCAACGAGCATGGTCTTGCGATGGTATTCACGGGTATGCGGCACTTTCGCCACTGACGGAGTCTGTCGATGAAGGTCCTGATCGTAGGGAACGGCGGTCGCGAACACGCGCTCGCGTGGAAAGTCGCCAAGAGCGCGCGCGTCACTCGCGTGTTCGTCGCACCGGGAAATGCCGGCACTGCCCGCGAGCCCAAAGTGCAGAACGTCGGCATCGACGTGCTCGACTTCCCGGCCTTGGCCGATCTGGCTCGGCGTGAAGACATCGGCCTCACGATCGTCGGGCCCGAAGTGCCGCTGGTGGCCGGCATTCGCGACTACTTCGACGCGCGCGGACTGCCGTGTTTCGGCCCCTCGCAAGCGGCCGCGCAGCTAGAGGGCTCGAAAGCATTCACCAAATCCTTCCTCGAACGTCATCGGATTCCCACCGCGGCGTATCGCACCTTTACGGAACTGGCAGCGGCCGAGGCTTACGTTCGCGATCGGGGCGTGCCGATCGTGGTCAAGGCAGACGGACTCGCGGCCGGTAAAGGAGTAGTCGTGGCGCGCACTCTCGACGAAGCCTTGGGCGCCGTCCGCGAGATGCTCGCCGGCAACGCTTTCGGCAGTGCCGGTCACACGGTCGTGGTCGAAGACTGCCTGATCGGCGAAGAAGCGACTTTCATCTGCATCGCCGACGGCTGTCGCGCATTGCCGTTCGCGAGTTCGCAGGATCACAAGACGCGCGACGACGGCGATCGAGGACCGAATACCGGCGGCATGGGCGCCTATTCGCCCGCGCCGGTGATAACGCCCGCCATCCACGAGCGAATCATGGCGGAAGTGATTCGGCCGACGATCGACGGCATGGCGGCCGACGGTACGCCATACGTTGGATTTCTGTATGCGGGACTCATGATCGCCGCGGACGGCACGCCGAACGTCATCGAGTTCAATTGCCGCTTCGGCGATCCGGAAGCGCAACCGATATTGATGCGTCTCGATTCGGATATCGTCGACGTGTGCGAGGCCGCCCTTGCGGGACGACTCGACAGCGTGCGGCTGCAATGGGATCCGCGCGTTGCGCTCGCGGTGGTGGTTGCAGCGGGCGGCTATCCAGTGAGTTATTCGAAGGGCGATCCGATCGACGGACTCGATAGCGTGGCCGGTGCGGACGCCAAGATCTTTCACGCGGGAACCCGCATGGTAGGAGATCGTGTGGTGACCGATGGTGGTCGCGTTCTGACAGTCGTCGGCACCGGCGACGACGTCGCGATCGCGCAGCGCCGCGCGTATGACGCGATAGAGCACGTGCATTTTGCGAACGCCTACTACCGACGCGACATCGGTTACCGTGCGGTGGCGCGTCTTCGCAACGCCTGACATCGGCAAATCGCGCACAGCGCGCTCAGCGTCGGTCCACTGTCTGCCGAATCGCGCGTCGAGATACTCGATGCATGCTGGCCCGTCTGCTACGTCGATTCGAACCGTTTGCCGCGTTGGAGTGGACCACGCTCTGCAGCGTGGCGCGCCACGCGCGCCTGTTGCGCTTCGCCGCGCAGCGCACGCTATCGCCGAATCGCCGCAAGCATCACGGCAGTTGTTATCTGGTGAAAGGCGTAGTCCGGCGTCGCGACAAAGGCGGCGCTGAAACGCAGATCGCCGATCAGGATGCGGCGGCGCGGCACGCACTGCTCGTCGCGGGCGATGGCACCTCGATCGAAACGTTGGGAGCGGTCACGCTGTTGTGGATCGACATCGATCCGGTGGCATTCATGCTGGGCGCCGACACGGCCGGATATGCGGTCGAGCGGCTCGACGCAGCGCCGGATGACCACTGGATGCACAGATTTCTGGGGCCAGGACTCGTCGAATACCTCGCGCCGAGTGCACTGCAATCGGTGTTTCGGGCATTCGATCCGCTGATGTTCTCGGCGGATGAAGTCGTGGTGCGCGAAGGCGAACCCGCAGACACGTTCTACGTGCTGGCGAACGGCGCGGCAGAGGTGCGGCGAGGCGGACGAAGATTGGCGGCATTGATGCCCGGCGATTCGTTCGGTGCGGACGCGCTGGTCAGTGGACAGCGGCGCAACGCGAGCGTTGTGATGGTGACTGATGGACGCGTGATGTGCATGCGCGCCGAGGCGTTTCGTTGTCTGGTCAGCCAGCATCTCGTGCGGTGGGTGGATGCGGCACCCGCGGCGGCCCACGCGATCGATCTGTCGTTCCGTGCGCGCGGTCCCGATGGATTGCGCGCGTTGGCCGGCGAGTTGGATCTGGCGGCGACGTACGTCTTCGACGGCGCGGCCGAAGGCGATCGCGCGCTGGCGGCGTTCCTCGCCACGCAGCGCGGCGTCAGGGTATTCGCGCGGCGCGGTTCGAAGCTGACTTGAACGCCCGCGTCACGCCGGTACCGTGCGGTCTTTCGCCCAGGCGCGCAGCGCCTGCACCGAGTCGGCGCGCAGCACCGACATCGGATACGTTCGATTGATGGCACCGAGCACGTCTTCTGTCGCCACGATCGCCTGATGCGAAGCGGACAGATAGCGAGCCGATACGATGGCTTCCTCGATCTCGGCGCCGGTGAAGCCATCGCTCTGTTCCGCGAGATGATCGAGGTCGAACGACGCCGGATCCATTTCGCGCTTCGCCAGATGAATCCGGAATATTTCTTTGCGCGTCGCGACGTCGGGCAGATCGACGAAAAAGATCTCGTCCATTCGGCCCTTCCTGACCAGCTCCGGCGGCAACTCAGTGATGTCGTTGGACGTGGCGACGATGAACACTTGTCGTTTGTTCTCGGCCATCCACGTCAGCATCGTTGCCAGCACGCGCTTCGACGTGGCGTTGTCCGAATCGCCGGTGGCGATTCCTTTCTCGATCTCATCGAGCCACAGCACGCACGGTGACATCAGTTCGGCTTGGCGCAGTGAGTTGCGCAGGTTGCGCTCGGTCTCGCCGAAGTACTTGTTGTACAGCGTGCCGAAATCGAGGCGCAGCAGCGGCACTCCGAACAATCCCGCAACCGACTTTGCCGCGAGGCTCTTGCCGCTGCCTTGCACGCCGAGCAGCAGAAGGCCCTTCGGACGATCGGCGCCTTCGGGCTTGATGAATTCGTGCTGACGTAACCGCAACCAGTTCTTGAGATTCGTCAGACCAGCGACGTTGGCGAACGATTGCGTATCGTATTCGTAGTGCAGCACGCCTTCCGTATCGAGCAGTTCGAACTTCAGCTTGTTGATCTCGGGAATATCCGAATCGCTGATCACTCCATCCGCAAAGACCGCGCGGCGTATCAGGATCTGCGCGTCGGAATGCGTCACGCCTCGCAGGTTCGCGATGAGTTTGTCGAGCGTCTTGTTGTCCGTGGTGACTTTGCGGCCCTTGTGCAGCCGCGCCCACTCTTGCGCTTGTTTGCGCAGCATCGCCAGCAGTTCGTCGTCGCTCGGCAGACGCAGATTGAACGTCGCGGTGAGGCGACCGAGTTCCTGTGGAATCGTCAGCGCGTGGCTGACCAGGACGAGCGTGTTGCCCAGCCGTTCGTAGTCGAGGGCGATGTCCTTGATGTAGCGGATCGTTTTCGGTTCGTTGGTCAGGTACGGATGGATATCGCACAGCGCGTAGAGCGCCGGACCCGGCGTCGAGCAGATGTGGATGAGCGCTTTGTTCGGATCGCACAACGCGACGTCGTTGGTACCATCGCCAACCAGTTCACCCCGCCGCAGGCCGCGCGTTGCGGACCATTCGCTGAACGGCAGGCCGCGTTGCATCGCGAACTGCAGCAGCAGCGCCAGCACGCGGCGCTCGTCGGGCGATTCGATGACTACGATCGGGATTCGCGCGTCGAGAATCAGGCCTAGGTCTCTCGTGTCGCTCACGCGGGCCTCCTTGCTTTCATGAGCTTTTCCGATCCGCTAGAGTGGCCCGAGCCTATTCAAGGATAGCCAGTGAAGCCAGACTGTCTCTTCTGCAGGATCGTCGCGCGCCAGCTGCCGGGCGATATCGTCTATGAAGACGACGACGTGCTCGCATTCAACGACATCAACCCCCAGGCGCCGACGCACGTGCTCATTATTCCAAAAGAGCACGTTGCCACCGTGAACGACGTAGCAGATGCGGATGCGGCGGTCTTTTCGACACTGGTGCTTCGGGCGCGCGCCATAGCGGCCCAGCTGGGAATCGCGGAGCCGGGTTATCGACTGCTGCTCAACTGCAACGCCGCCGGCGGTCAAACCGTGTATCACCTGCACCTGCATCTGCTCGGCGGCCGTCAACTGAAAGGGCTCGGTTGATGGCCGCGCCATCGTTGCTCGATTTCGCGGTGATCGCCGCCGATCGCGTCTTGAAAACGCTCGTTGGGCGGCACGTGCCTGAACGCAATTCGCCGGCAGAATCGCTTCCCGTCGCACCGCTCGAGGAAGAGCAGCGCGTGCACGCGGCCGGATTGATGCGCGTGAATCATGCGGGCGAAGTCTGCGCGCAGGCGTTGTACGAAGGGCAAGCGTTGGTCGCTCGCGATGCGCGCGTCCGGGACGCCTTGTTGGCGGCGGCGCGCGAAGAAGAGGATCACCTCGCGTGGTGCGGCGACCGGCTGCGCGAACTCGACAGTCGGCCGAGCCTGCTGAATCCGCTGTGGTACGGCGTGTCGTTCGCGCTGGGCGCCGCCACCGGATTGATGGGTGACCGGATCAGTCTCGGCTTCGTTGCAGCGACCGAAGACCAGGTTTGTCGTCACCTCGATCGGCACATGAACGATCTGCCGGCAGACGACGCACGCAGCCGTGCCATCGTGTCGCAGATGCGCGACGACGAAGCGCGCCACGGCACCGCTGCACTGGAAGCCGGCGGCACCGCATTCCCGCAGCCGGTCAAAGATGCGATGACGCTAGTGTCGGGTGTGATGACCGCGACGGCCTATCGGGTCTAGCGAGAACTACTGCTCGGAGTCGACGATCTCGAAGTCGTGAGTGATCTCGACGCCGCCGCGTTGCAGCATCAACGTCGCCGAGCAGTACTTCGTGGCGGACAGTTCGACTGCGCGCTCCACTTGTCGCAATTTGAGATTGCGGCCGGTCACGACGAAATGAATGTGAATCTTCGTGAAGACCGCGGGTATGGTGGTGGCTCGCTCGGCGGTTAACTGCGTCACACAATCGGTGATGTCCTGGCGAGATTTCTTCAGGATGTCGATCACGTCAATCGATGTACATCCACCTAGTCCCATCAGTACCATCTCCATCGGCCTCGCACCGAGGTTTTTCCCACCATGATCGGGTGGACCGTCGATGATGAGTGTGTGGCCGCTGTCCGATTTCGCAATGAACTGTCCGTCTTTCATCCATAAAATGCTGGCTTGCATTGCGGTCTCGTCGAGTGATTCGTGACGGTCTAAGAGGAAACGATGTTAACTCCGACCGTTCGGTGCCTGAAACTGTGCCACTCGTCGTGCGAAGCTCGTCTACCTGTTCACGCCTGTGCCAGAGTTCAATTCGACAGGCACGTCACCAAGGAGCGATGGAAATGCTTGCAGTGAAAAGTACTCAGCCGATGGGCGCGATGCCGAAGCGCCCCGTGGCGAAAGGGTATCAAACGACGATGATGAACACGGACAGTTCTGAGAACACTCACCTCGAAGCGTTTCTCGCCGCCGCGCACCGTCGCAAGTATCCGGCGAAGAGCACGCTGATTTACGCGGGTGACAAGTCCGACTCGATCTACTACATCATGAAAGGCTCGGTGACGGTTCTCGTCGAAGACGAGTCCGGTCGCGAGATCATCGTGGCATACCTCAACAAGGGCGACTTCTTCGGCGAAATGCCGTTGTTCTTCGACGACAGCTCGCGCTCTGCGTGGGTGAAAGCGAAGACCGAGTGCGAAGTGGCCGAACTGTCGTATGCGAAGTTCAAGGAACTCGCCGAGAAGCACACGGAACTGTTGTATGCGGTCGGTCGCCAGATGGCCGAGCGGCTGCGCAAGACGACTCAGAAAGTCAGCGACCTCGCGTTCCTCGACGTGACCGGACGCGTCGCGCGCACGCTGCTCGATCTGACCCGTCAGCCCGATGCAATGACGCACCCCGACGGAATGCAGATCAAGATCACTCGTCAGGAGATTGGCCGCATCGTCGGTTGCTCGCGCGAGATGGTCGGTCGCGTGTTGAAGACGCTGGTCGATCAAGGTCTCGTGTCGGTGAAAGGCAAAACGATGGTCGTATACGGCACGCGCTGATATCGAGTTCGAAACGGCGGAAACGGATTTCCGCCAAATCGTGCGGTCTCCACGACGCAACGATGGACGTCAATGAAGGCCCTGGATGGCCGAGGCGTCCGAAAAAGCCCGCAATGCGGGCTTTTTCTTTTTGGCGCGGCTACGCCCTACGGATCCAGCAGCGCGACGATTCGGTTGGCTGCCTCGGTGGGATCCGCATTGACTCGTATCGATCTTCACCGCGGGCGTCGGCATCGTGCGGAACTGGAACGCACCCTGGTCGCGCAGCCGGCGATATTCCGCCAGCGAGGACAGTTTGCCGATCGTCGCGTCGGTCTTCGTTCTCGACGCGCGCTTCGATCGTTTCTTCCGGACACGTCAGCTCTACGAAAACGACTTCGCCGCCGAGTCGCTCGATGATGACGCAGGCATGCGAGATGAACGAACTGCGGATCGCGGCCTGTGGCTTGAACGTGAAGACGAGCGAGCGGTTGGCGTGAACGGCCTCGCGCAATACTTCGATCCAGGCCCATTCGCGAATTCGCGTGAATGCGCGCATTCCGTGGTCGAACACGCCCTTCACCAGATCCACGGCGAGATGATCGGGGAAGAGTCGAAAACCCGTCAGAGAAGCCACTTCACTTGCGATGGTCAGCTTGCCGGAGGCCGTTGGACCGAAGATGAAAACGACCTGCAAGTACCGCTCCTCGAATGCGCCGCGTGATTCGGGCGTAGACGCCCTGAAATGCACTGCGGTGCCCATGGCGCCGCAAAATGCGGCGCTATCGTGCCGTCGGGTCGACGCAAACGCAACGCCGGTTACTGTTTTGTCGGAGCATCCGGACTGCCGGTCTCGACGAAGCGTTGCAGTCGTTGCAGCTGTCCGAGTTGCACGCGATCGACCGGTTCTGCGATGCCTTCGAGCCCGTCGGGTGAATAGCCGCCGACGACGTACTCGTACTCGAGACGCGTTCCGCCACTATCCGTTCGCGCGAGCGCGAACGTCATGCTGCCGTTGACGGCCATCGATTGAAGCGGACCTAGTCCGCCGATCATTCGCAGAACGGAATCACGTTCGACGAAGACGACGGTCATGTGCGCAACGCTGCCGTCTTTCAACTGCTCGCAGAAACAACCACCGGCGCGTGCGTCGAGGGAGAAGTTCGCGGCGACGCCCGAATACGAATGCTCGGGATTCCACCATCGACCGACCTCGTCGGTCAGCGCTCGAAACACGCGCTGCGGTGGTGCCGAAATGATCAAGACGTGCTTCGAGACGAAGCCCGCGGCCGATTTCGCAACGACATCGGCGCGCGCCGACGCGGATACAGAGACGGCCAGCACTACGAGCACGATCGTCGAGATGCGCATTGCGAACTCCGCTGAACGAGGCGCTAGGATGGTCGCGTAGCCGTTCGTTCGCGTCAAAGCGTTCCGTGCCGCGGCCTAGCACGCTCGTTTCCTATCTTCTTGAGCGGAACGCCGGCACGTGTGAAGCTGCGCCGCGGTGAGTCGACTGGATCGCTTGATGGCTGACGAACGCGGTGCTGCTTCCCCACTTCAATATCCGTGGAGTCGTGGTTGGGAATGGATCAACAAAGGCACCGCGATGTTCCTCGCCGCGCCGTGGCTGTGGATCTCGTTGCTGATTCTGCAATTGGCCGTCGGAATCGGCATCTCGATGATTCCCACTCCCGACGGGCCTTCCGGCTGGACGCTCGACCTGGTCCTCGAGATCGTTGGCCTCATCGTGGGCGTGCTCTTCGACGCCGGCTTGTTGCTGGGGTGTGAAGCGATGAGGCGCGGTGAACCGCTTCGCATCGGCACGCTGTTCGCTGCGTTCGACCATCCTGCGGCGATGGGCCTGGTCAAGCTGGCCCTCGTGCAGGTCCTCGCGTTCATCGCCGTCGGCACCATTGCGATATGCCTCGCCGCGATCCTCGTGGTTGGAGGGGCCCCGGTCTCGAGCATGGATGCCAGCGGCCTTCTGGAGATCGTTCAGCGATCGCCTTTCGCCGTGATGATCATCTTTCTGTTCGTGATGACGCTGGTTCTGTTGTTCGTCATGGCGATGTGGATGGCGCCGCCGCTGGTGCTGTTTCGCGGCTATACACCGATGCGCGCGCTCGCGGAGAGCTTCAACGCGAACTTTCGGAATGTCCGTGCACTGACCGTTTACGGTCTCGGAATGGCGGGATTGGCACTCGTCGCGGCATTGCCGCTGCTGCTGGGATTTCTCATCTGGCTGCCGCTCGCGACCACCACTCGGTATGCGGCATTTCTCGATCTGTTCGACGCGCCACTCGACGCGTCCCAATCGGTACGCGCGCTTTAGCGCGAGACCTGGTCGAAGAACAACCGTCGCAGCGCGGCGCCGGGATCGGGGTCGCGCATGAACGCTTCGCCGACAAGAAATGCGTTCACCCCGTGCTCGCGCAACTCGGCCACTTGTGCCCGGTCGTGTATCCCGCTCTCCGTCACCACTATGGTCTCGTTGGGAATCTTCGGTAGCAGATCGTAGGTCGTCGACAGTTTCGTATCGAAAGTGCGCAGGTCGCGATTGTTGATGCCAAGGAGTCTTGGCGACAGCTTCAGCGCGGCGTCGAGTTCCAATCCGTCGTGAACCTCGACGAGCACGTCGAGACCGAGTTCGGTCGCGCACGCGTGAAAGTCTCTGAGCTGCGCCGGTTCCAGCGCCGCGACGATGAGCAGGATGCAATCGGCGCCGAGCAGGCGCGCCTCGAAGATCTGGTACGGATCGATGACGAAATCCTTGCGCAGCGCCGGCAACGTGGTGGCGGCGCGGGCGTCGACGAGGTAACGATCGTGGCCCTGAAAGAAGTTCTCGTCGGTGAGTACCGAGAGGCACGCGGCACCCGCCGCGGCATAGCTGCGCGCGATTGCTGTCGGATCGAAGTTCTCGCGAATGACTCCCTTGGAGGGCGACGCTTTCTTCACCTCGGCGATCACCGCGGGATTGCCCACTTCGATTCGAGCGCGGAGAGCTGCCGCAAATCCGCGGGCCGGCGGCGCACTGCGCACAGCGTCTACCAGCGTCGACAGCGGTTTCGCGCGGCTTCGCTGTGCGACCTCGTCGCGCTTGCGCGCGAGGATGCGGTCCAGCACCGTTTCGGTCATCGCGTTTCGCCCATCATCACGGTAATCCGCACGAGCTCCGCGAGCCGCTCCTTAGCAAGCCCGGCGGCGATCGCGTCCTGCGCCATTGTGACGCCGTTTGCGAGCGACGTTGCAACGCCACTCACGTAGATGGCCGCGCCGGCGTTCAGCGCGACGATTTGTGCGGCGGTGGAGTCGGGTTCGTCGAGCGACCTGGTTCATCAATGCGAGACTGGCGCGCGGCGATTCGGCCACCAGTCCGTCGAGTGACGCCGTGTCGATTCCGAAATCTGACGGTGCGACTCGGAATCGAGTAATCCGTCCGCCTTTCAGTTCGACGACCTCCGATGGACCCGCGATCGACAATTCGTCGAGGCCTTCGGAGTGCACCAGCATGACGTGACGGCTGCCGAGCTGTTGCAGTACTTGCGCAAGCATTTCCATCCGTTCCGGCGCGAATACGCCGATCACCTGATTCGGCGCCGATGCGGGGTTCGTGAGCGGCGCCACCAGGTTGAAGATCGTGCGCGTCCCGAGTTCCTTGCGCGCCGCCGAAGCGTGTTTCAACGCGCGGTGATGCGCCGGCGCGAACATGAACCCGACGCCCGCCTCACGCACGCAGCGACCGATCTGTGCGGGAGTCAGGTTCAGATTGACGCCGGCGGCTTCGAGAACGTCGGCGCTGCCGCTTTTGCTGGTCATGCCGCGATTGCCGTGTTTCGCCACGTGGGCGCCGGCCGCCGCAGCGACGAAAGCGGCCGCGGTAGATATGTTGAAGAGCTTCGAAGGACCGCTGCCGCCGGTACCGCACGTGTCGACCAGATAGACCGGTTCGACCGCGACCTTTTCCGACAGCCCGCGCATTGCTTCGACTGCGCCGGTGATTTCGTCGACGGTCTCGCCTTTGACTTTCAGGCCCATCAGCACGCCGCCGATCTGCGCGTCCGTCGCGGCGCCGGTCATGATCGATTCGAAGAGCGCCTGCGACTCGGCGCGCGACAGGTTCTGCCGCGCACCGATTTGAGCGAGTCGCCGCTGAATGTCGTCGTTAGCGCCCATCGCGGCTCACGCCGGAACCGACGTGCGCAGGAAGTTCCGGAGCAGGTCGTGGCCGCACCGCGTCAGGATCGATTCCGGGTGAAATTGCACGCCCTCGATCGGCAGCGTTCGGTGCCGCACGCCCATGATTTCGTCCACGGTGCCGTCTTCATGCTGGGTCCACGCGGTCATCTCGAGACAGTCGGGTAACGTGCCGCGTTCGACGATCAACGAATGATATCGGGTTGCTTCGAACGGCAGCGGCAAGCCGTCGAATACGCCGCCGCCATTGTGGTGAATCATCGAAGTTTTGCCGTGCATCACCTTTCGCGCGCGGATCACGTTGCCGCCGAAGACAGCCCCAATGCATTGGTGGCCGAGGCAGACGCCGAGTAGTGGGACGCGCCCACCGAACGTGCGCACCACGTCCATGGAGATGCCGGCCTCGAGAGGCGTGCAGGGTCCCGGTGAAATGACGATGAATTCCGGGTCGAGCTTTTCGATCTGCGCCAAGGTGATTTCGTCGTTTCGGTGCACGACCACGTCGGCGCCGAGTTCCGCCAGATACTGAACGACGTTGTAGGTGAACGAGTCGTAGTTATCGATCATCAACAGCATTTGAAAGCCATCCTTTGAGACGAAAGCGGACGAGTGCTCCACGAGTTCTTCGACGAACCGGAATCGCACCGCCGCGAGGCGGTCGTTCGGAGGTCGAGGAGTTCTTTAAGCGTGTAGCGCGATGCATGATGGGCGGGGCGCCCACCATGGTGACGTCCGACCGAAGGTCGGCCGCAAGAGCGACGTCCGACGGAACGTCGGTCGGAAGTGCGTAGCTGACGGCTTTCGAAGCATCGTGCGCTTATAAGGGTTTCCGGCGTTTTACGCAATGTTTTTGCAGGCTTGGCGGTAACAGCCGGTAACAAACTGATACACCAAAATGATCGTTCCACGCTGCGATTATCTAGTTGCAATGGGTCGCGAACTGTATACTGCGGACCCAATTCATCAACGAAATCTGACCCCGCCAACTATCGCCTGCACCTTCAGCGTAATTCGTGTCCGCGGTCGCTGATCAAGGCGTAAAAAGCCCTCAAAACAAATGAAAATCCTGATTGCGCTCCTCGTAGTGTGTTTGGGTTCCGCAGCCTTCTGGGCCTCTTTCGATCATCCTCTTCCCGCCCCGGACTGGTCCGGAAAGTTGGGCGGCATCTCGTACAACCCCAGCGGTTTGTACGACAAGGAGAGCTTCGAAGAGCCTGTCCCGGAAACAGTTATCCGCGGGGACATGAAGCAGCTGTCGACGCTGACCAATCGCATCCGTACGTACTCGGTTGCGCGCGGTCTCGACCGGGTGCCGTATGTCGCGAAAGAGTTCGGCTTGAAGGTGACGCTCGGCGTGTGGCTGAGCGACGACCGATTGTTGAACGAAGCCGAACTGGCGCGAGCGATCGAAGTGATCCGCGACAACCCGGAAACCGTCGACCGCGTCATCGTCGGCAACGAAACGGTGCTGCGCGGCGAACTGACCGCCAGCGACGTCGTCGCCTACATGCATCGCGTCAGGAACGCGATCGCCAACCCGAATATAGAAGTCGGCACGGCCGACGTGTGGAGCGTCTGGCTCAAGTACCCCACCCTGGCGCAGGGCAGCGCGTTCGTCGGCATTCACCTGCTGCCGTACTGGGAAGGCATCGCCGCCAACCAGAGCATGGGTTATGTCGCGGACCGGTACGCGATGATCAAGAAAGCGTTCCCGGACAAGAAGATCGTGATCGCGGAAACCGGCTGGCCGTCGGAAGGCCGCGTCAAGAAGGGGTCGGTACCGTCGGACTCGATGGAGGCCTTCTTCATCCGCAAGTTTCTGAAGCTCGCGGCGTCGAACAACTACGACTACTACATCATCGAAGCGTACGACCAGCCGTGGAAAGCCAAACAGGAAGGTGCGGTCGGCGCGTTCTGGGGTCTGTTCAACGCCGATCGGTCGCCGAAATTCGAGTTGACCGGCGGACTGTCGTCGTTCCCGCAGTGGCCGACGTTCGCGACGTCGGCAGCGCTCGGCATTCTCGCCGTTGGCGCTTCGGTGCTGGCATCGATACCGGTCGTTGCGCTGTCCGGCTATCTGCTGCTCGGCGGCATCGTCGGTTTCGTCGTGTCCGGGATGGTGTTCATCATCGACGCACTGTCGCTGCGATACGTCGATTGGGGCACCGTGGGCGGCGCGCTCGTGGTGATGCCCGCAGTATTGTTCACCGCCGTGGTGCTGCTGACCGAGACCGCGGAATGGGCGCTGAGCCTCTGGCGCGTGCGACGCAAGTCGCTGCCGACGGTCGATTTCGGCGGTACGCCGCGCGTGTCGATCCATGTGCCGATTCACAACGAGCCGCCGCAGATGGTGATCGGCACGCTCGATGCGCTGGCGCGTCTGAACTACCCCGATTTCGAAGTGATCGTGCTCGACAACAACACCGCGTCGGAACTCGACTGGCGGCCGGTGGAGGCGCATTGCCAGGCATTGGGGCCGAAGTTCCGTTTCTACCATTTCGACGGCATGAAGGGCTTCAAGGCCGGCGCGCTGAACAAGGCGCTGGAATTGACCGACCCCGAAGCGACGTTCATCGGCGTCATCGACAGCGACTACCAGGTCTCGCCGGATTGGCTCACGACAGTCGTACCCGCGTTCGGCGATCCGCAGGTAGCGCTGGTGCAAGCGCCGCAGGATTACCGCGATGCCGACGAAAGTCTGCTGAAGAAGTGCTGCTACGAGGAATACCGCGGCTTCTTCCACGTCGGCATGGTGGAGCGCGACGAACACAACGCGATCATCCAGCACGGCACGATGTGCATGGTGCGCCGTACGGCGCTCGCGGAAGTCGGTGGATGGGCGCCGTGGTGCATCACCGAAGACACCGAACTCGGTCTGCGTCTGTTCGAAGCGGGTTACGTGGCGCACTACACGTCGAAGTCGCTGGGTCGCGGTCTGATGCCCGACACGTACGCGGCCTACAAAGGTCAGCGTTATCGCTGGGTGTACGGCGCGATGCAGATTCTGAAACGTCACGGACCGATGCTGTTCGGCCGCGCTGGAAAGCTCACGCTGGCTCAGCGCTATCACTTCGTGGCCGGATGGCTGCCGTGGTTCGCCGACGCATTTGCGTTGATTTTCTCGGTGCTTGCGGTGATCTGGACCGGCCTGATGGTCGCGGCGCCGAAGTTCTTCGACGTGCCGTTGACGGCGCTGTCCTCCACCGCGCTCGCGCTCTTCACGATCAAGACCGTCAAGACGATCGTGCTGCATCGCGTGAAAGTCGGCGGCGGAATCCGCGGTTCGATTGCATCGGCCGATTACCGGGCTTTCGTTGGCCTACATCGTCGGCAGAGGCGTCCTGTTCGGATTGGTCACGTCGTCGACTCCGTTCGTGCGCACGCCGAAGTGCGAAGACTCCGCGCCGTTCTCGAGCGCGTTGCGAATGAGCGCCGCCGAGTCGCTGATGCTCGTGGCGATCACGCTGGCCTTCATCGCAACCGTGATGGTCACGCGGGTCGACGATCCGGCGGAGCAGGTGTGGGCGATCGCGTTGGCGGTCCTCGCCGTACCGTATGCGGCGTCGTTGATCGTCGCGATCGGCTCGTGCATCAAACCGTCGCGCCAGCCGGTGCTCGCTCCCGAAATTACGCCGACGCCGGCGTATCGGAACTCGGACATGGATCTGGCTGCCTGAGGCAAGACCAATCCGGTAAACGCAGACGAGAGGAGAGGGAAATGAACGGACGACAACTGACGGGTGCCGCATTTGCGATGGCCGCGGCGAGTTTCTTCGCCGTCATGCCGGCGACGGCCGCTGACGGTGCGACCAGCGCCGCAACGGCAGCCGGCGTGCATTGCTACGGCGTGAACAGCTGTAAGGGTCAGAACGACTGCAAGACCGATCAGAACGCGTGCAAAGGCCAAGGGCTCCTGCAAGGGCACGGGCTTCACGGCAATGAAGTCTGCGCAGGAATGCACCAAGGCCGGCGGTAAAGTCGGTAACTAGCCGATAGCGTCAGGAAAGGGCGGCCTCGAGCCGCCCTTCGTTTTTCAGCACCTCGAGCATGCGGAAGAACGCGCGATGACCGGGAACGCGCAGCCTCGGCTTCGGATTGGGCCTACGCACCGCGTACTACGAACAGATCCTGGCCGAACGGCCGCCGATCGATTGGTTCGAGATTCTCTCCGAGAACTACCTCGTCCCTGGCGGCAAGCCGTTGTACTACCTCGAACGCGTGCGTGAGTCCTACCCGGTGGTCATGCACGGCGTGTCGTTGTCGATCGGCAGCGTCGATCCGCTCGACTTCGACTATCTGAAGCAACTGAAGGCGCTGGCCGATCGCATCCGACCCGAGTGGATTTCCGATCACCTCTGTTGGACCGGAATCGGCGGTCACAACTTTCACGACCTGATGCCGTTACCGTACGACCGCGCCGCAGTGCGTCACGTCGCCGAGCGTGTGCAACGGGTGCAGGACTATCTCGGACGGGAGATTCTGCTCGAGAACGTCTCGAGCTATCTCGAGTATCGTCAGTCCGAGATGCCGGAGTGGGAATTCGTGACGGCGGTTGCCGGGGCCGCGGGATCTCGACTGCTACTCGACGTCAACAACGTGTACGTCAGCGCGGTCAACCACGGCTTCGACGCTCTCGCGTACATCCAATCGATACCGCTCGGGTTGGTGCAGCAGATTCACATTGCCGGACATCGCGACCACGGTCGCTACATCATCGACAGTCACGATCAGCCCGTGGTCGACGCAGTTTGGAATCTGTACGAGCGCGCGGTCCAACGGTTCGGTCCAGTCGCGACGATGATCGAGCGGGACGACAACATGCCGCCGCTCGCGGAGCTGCTTGCAGAACTGAATCAGGCGAGGTCGATATCCGATCGCGTGATGGCGGCCGCATGACCTCGCTCGCTGATCTGCAAAACGCATTCGGTCGATACCTGCTCGAGGGCGACGATCGCATTCGCGGAAGCGGTCGCGAGTACGCCGAAACTCGACGCGCACTCACGCTTGCATATTTACGCCAATGCGTACCAGGCGCGATTCACGGAGGCTTTGTCGGCAGATTTTCCCGTTCTGCGTGCGGTACTCGGAGATGCTCCCTTCGAAGCAGCTGTCGGCGGCGTACATCGTGCGCGTTTCCGTCGAGGTCGTTCACGCTGCGCGGCTTCGGTTCGCGAGTTGCCGTCATTCATCGAATCGCAGACGGCAATCTCCGAGCGCGCGTTCGCAGCTGAACTCGCGGCATTCGAATGGGCGCTCGTCGATGCGTTCGATGCGCTAGATCATCCCGCGGTGGGCGTTGCCGACATGGCTGAGATCGCGCCCGAAGCGTGGCCGCAACTCGAGATCGACGCACATCCGTCGCTGCGCTGCGTACCCACGCGATTCAACACACTGACCGTCTGGAACGCAGTTAAGGCGCAGCAACCAAGGCCCGGCATCGCGGAAGCCAGCGACGGCGTAGCATGCGTGGTCTGGCGACAAGGACTGTCGTGCGTATTCCGCTCGATGGACCCGATCGAGCATTCCGCCTGGAGAGCGGTGACGGGCGGCGCGAACTTCGGGGCGATGTGTGACAGCTTGCTCGATTGGTTGACGCCGGACGAAATTCCGCCGCGGGCCGCACAACTGCTTCGCGCGTGGCTCGCGGACGGTCTGATCGGAAGCCTGCACACGCGTTAGTCGAGATGCGCTACGACATGCGCTACGACGTGGAGCGTGCTTCGTGCGCGGGATCTGCGGCCAGCTGCGGCCCGCGCTCTGCGACCGCAAACGCAATCCCCGTCGCGGCCATCGTCCAAACGGTCAATGCGCCGGTCGGCAGATCGGTGATCATCGATACGATCAATCCTGTGAGATAGCCGATTGCGCCTACGGCGTAGGCCTTCGCGGTTCGATAGCGAACCGCACGTCGTGTCGCGAGCGCCGGAATGATCAGCGTCGAGAACACCAGGTACACCCCGACGATCTGCACCGACGCCGTCACCGAAAGACCGAACAGGAGGTAGAAGCCCATGCGTCCGAGACGCTGCATGCCGAGACCGAACCATGCGACGAGCACCGCCAGCGTCAGAACCGCCACGGCGCCGAGCTGTGCGTAGTTGACCCACAGGATCTGACCCACCAGCAGGTCTTTCAGATACTCACCCGCGTGGACGTTGCCGGCCAGCAACAACACCTGCACGGTGGCGGCGAGCACGAACACGGTCCCGATGATGCCTTCCTGAATGTCGGGCCAGCGCCGTTCGGTCCACGTCATCAGCAGCGCGCCGCTCAATGCAGCCGTCAGCGCGGAGATCTGCACGGCGTAACCCCCGGACGGCAGGCCGAAGAAATCGGCGGCGATGACGCCGACACCGGCGATCTGTGCGATTGCTATGTCGATGAATACGATGCCGCGCCGCAATACCTGAATGCCGAGCGGCACGTGAGTGGCGGTGACCAGGAGACCGGCGAGCAGCGCCGGGACGAGTATTCCGAGTTCGATGGCTTGCACGTCATTTCCTCACTTTTTCGAGGCGCGCGATGATGTCGTCGAAGAGCCCGAACAGATCCTTAGCGTCGGGGGTGCCTCCTACGGTGTAAGGAAGATCGACCAACGGCACGTGGGTGTGCTCGGAGAGCCACTGCGGCGCCTTCGGATCGGTATACATGCTGCGCGTGATGGCATCCGCGCCGTCGCGTTGAATCTTCTCGACGAGTTCGGCCAGGTAGCCGGCGCTGGGCGGTATCCCCGGCTTCGGCTCGATGTCCATCACTTCGACCATGCCGAGCCAATTGATCAGATAGACCGAGTCTTTGTGATACGGCACCAGTCGCATCCCTTTGAGCGGCGCGGCCTGCTGTTCCCATTTCGCGATCGCCGCGTGCCAGCGCGTCTGGAAGTCCTCGCCGCGCGCGGCATAGAACGCGCCGTTCTTCGGATCGATCTTCGCCAGCCGGTCGCTGACGATCGCCGCGACTTTCGCGATGTTGCGCGGGTCGAGCTGAATGTGCGGATTGCCGCTCGGATGGATGTCGCCTTCGGCGCGGTCGACGCGCGTCGGCACCTCCAGGCGATCGACGTAATCCGCCGCCGCGATGTAACCGGGTGTACCCGGTTGCACGTTGCGATTGCCGGCGGTCTGCATCAGCACCGGCAACCAGCCCGTCTCGAGTTCTGCACCGGTGCAGATCACCAACTCGGCGCTGCGCATGTGCGCGACGAGGCTCGGGCGCGCCTCGATGCGGTGCGGGTCCTGCAAGGGACTCGACGCCTGGTAGACCGACACCTTGTCGGCGCCCAGTTCCTGCGCGAGCGACGCCCATTCCGGCAAGCACGCGAACACGTTCAACGCGGCGTGCGCCGATGCGGACGCAAACGACGCGATCAGCAGTCCGGCGAGAAAACGAATACGAAACATGTGAATCACCTCGTCTGGACCGTGGGTTAGAACTTGTGCGCGCCGTGAGCGCCGAGACTCATGATGTATTGCAGCGACAACTCGTCGTCGGTATCGGTGAAACGGGCCTGATCCCACGCGTACTGCAAACGCAGCCGCGAGAATTCGGACGGCGAAAAGTCGACCATCGTCGTGGTGCGTCGCGGATCATGGTCAGCGAGGATCGGAAAAGCGGTGCTCGGCAACAGACCGCTTCGAACGAGACCAATGTCGGTGCTGCCGGAGTCCAGGTAGTCGTAACGAACGCCGAACCGCCAGCGCGGCATGAACTGATACACGGCCTGCGCATACCAGCCGTTCTGGTCGGAGTTGTAGTTGCCGGTTGCGTCTTGAGGTCCATCCATATCGAACGTGAGCGAACCGTTCTCGTTGCGATGGAAGTACTCGGCCTGCAGTTTGAAGTTGCGCTCTACCGAGTTGCCCTCGGGCGCCCACTTCCAGACGAAGTCGAGCCCCCACATCTCGGTATCGCCGCTGAACGCGTCGGTCACCTGCGCGCCGAACTGGTCGAGATCCTCATAAGTCCGATCTCGCGCTTTGGATCGATAGACGGTGGCGCCGACGAGATAGCTGTTGCTGAATCCAACGTCTCCACCGAGGTGCGCGAACGCCATCATCGAGTTGAATCCGTTCTTGTCGCGATCGGTACCCGGGAACTGATCGCCGAGGCCGAATTCCACGCCGAACTCGATCAGCAGGGTGGTCGGTGCGACCCATCGCGCTTGCAGGCCATCCTGTTTCAGCTGGCCGCCGAAGAAAGCTTGCAGCGCGAGCGGCGCGTCGACGAAGTCCCAGGCGTGCGCGTGAATTTCGTTGAGGTAGCCGAAGTCCGACAGAAACCGTCCGAACTTGATCGTGGCGCCGGGTATCAAGCCGACGTGGCTGACGAACGCCTCTTCGACCGAAGTGCCGTTGTCGCCTTCGAATGCGCCGACGAAGTACCCGGAAAAATACGGATCGATGTTTGCGGCCAGCGTCAGTTCCGATTCGCCGAGCTGGAAGCTGCGCGGCGGCGGCCCGACGTCGCCGTCGGTCGGTATGAAGCCGCCGATCTGGTAGTTGGCCGGATTCTCCGATAGCTGACCGTAAGTGCCGGTGAGAATCAGCGACGCGGCGGGATTGAATTCGTTGCCCGAACTACCTGGACTCGCCTGCGCCAGCGGAGGTTGCACGAACGGCGCGGGCTCCATGGGCGTTGATTGCTCGACGGTCGCTTGTGCCGCCGCCAAGCGTGTCTCGAGTGCGCCGATGCGCGTCTCGTAGTCGCTGCGCAGCGCGGCCATCTCGTCGCGCAGTTGTTGGATTTCGGATTCGGTGGTAGCGCTCGCCAACGGCGCGTACGCAGTCGCGGCGACGGCCAGTCCCGCAACGAGTGATCTCGCATGCATGAAATATGGTCCTCAGCGTGAATTCACGGCGCACGACGCGACGAGCGCGGTGCGACTCAAGGAAATTCAGGCGAGGGACGGTGGGGCGCGAGATTGAAATGCCGTCGTGGTCCGGCGGACCGAACTGCAACTGACGACGGTGTGCAACGCAACCGACGTCGGCGCATCGAGCGTCAATGCCGCGGTTGCCGGAACGAATGACGAGAGCTGTCCGAATGTCGAGCATTTCGCGCACAAGGTCGTGTGCGACATGCCCTCCTTCAGCGAGTCGGGGCCGAGGTGCGACAGCGCGTGCGCTTGTCCTGCCTGCTGTGCAAACAGCAGCGTCAGTGCCAGCAGAATCGGAAGCGAGCGCCGCGCGGTCATGAGAGGTCCGAACGAATCGGCGGCGAGTGTATCGCGATCATGATTTCGTGGGAACGTCGCTTACCCACGCACCGACCAACCAGCGCGAAGGGCCGATCTGTACTGCCACCGCGTTACCGCCGTGTTCGGCCGTTTGCTCGAGCCATGGCGCTGCAGCGTCGGCTGAATCGAATCGTTTGGGCAGGACCGCCACCGCGCGTACACCGGGGAAGTGCGCTTGCGACGCCGGCGGTGTCGCGAGACTGCGCGACAGGAACATACCGCGGACCATTCCGTCCGCGCCGACTACTTCATGGGTGACGAATCGCATCGCAGTCGCCAAGCCTCAGTTCGAAGCGCCGGGTATATCCCATGGCTCGTGGCTGATCGGTCTGATGCCTTTGTCCATCAGAAACTGTTTTAGTTCGCGTCTCGCTTCGTCTGACGTCGCAAAGGGACCTTCGTTGCCGCCTTCGCGCGTGGTGAAGTACCACTTCCGATCGACGACGAAGTAGCGATCGCTGCGAAAAACACTGAGATCTTTCGGGTCGGACTCGCGCTTCATGGTGATATGGTCCACGCATCCGGCCCGAGTGTAACTCAGCTTTCGATCGCGTATCGTCGGAAAACCTCAGGCGATGCGGATGGTCAGACGAATGATGGATCGCAGCGAAACGAGCCTCAGCGCGGCGCGCGCGATGATCGACGCGTGGCGCGCGCTGGATTGGAGCCGTGTGGCGAGCCTGTTCAGCGAAGACGGCGTGCTGCAGGTCGTACCGCTGAAGCCTTATGTCGGACGAGCCGCAATCAAGGCGCATCTCGATCAGATTGCCACCGGGATCGAACGCCTGGATTTCAAGATCAAACATCTGAATGCCATCGGTCACATCGTACTGTTCGAGCGTTCGGACGAGTTTGTTTACAAGGGTCGCGCTGCAAGCGTACCGGTCGTCGGCGTGATGGAAGTCTCTGACGGCCACGTTAAGGCGTGGCGCGAGTACATGGATCTGGCGACCATGTCGAAAGCGATGGGTTCCTGAAGGAGGCTCGAAATGACGCATAGCTTCTACAACGAAGGGTCGCGCGAAATGCAGGATCGTTTCGACACCCGGCGTCTCGCCGATCGGCTGGAGCAGGTCACGCTGCGGCGCGCTTTCACCGAGGAAGATAAAGCGTTCATCTCGCGGGCGCCGATGTTCTTTCTCGCGACCGCCGATGCCGACGGTCGTCCGGACTGTTCGTACAAAGGTGGTCTGCCTGGTTTCGTGCGCGTGGTCGACGACGTCACGCTTGCGTTTCCGAGCTACGACGGCAACGGCCAGTTTCGCAGCATCGGAAATCTCTCGGTCAACGCGTGCGTCGGTATGTTGTTCATCGACTTCGAGGCGACGAAGCGCATCCGCGTCAACGGCGTCGCGTCGATCGATGACGAGGATCCGCTGCAGGCCGCTTATCCCGGCGCCGACCTGGTCGTACGTGTTCGGGCGGAAGAGATCTTTCCGAATTGCCCGCGCTACATTCACAAAATGCAGGTGACGGAATTGTCGGCCTATGCGCCGCGGCCCGAACTACGAACCGCCGACGCCGGCGTGGAAGCAGATGGAAGTGTTCCGCGATCACCTGCCGTCGAACCCCTCGAAGCGATAGGTAGCTTCTAACGGCCCAACCATTCAGCTAAGGTGTGGATCGTCGATTCCAACCGGAGGGAGAGGAATGGCGAGCTTCATGGCACCGCTGAGCAACTACACGTACGCCGTGCTTCGCATCGTGACGGGTCTGCTGTTCATGTTTCACGGTTCACAAAAACTGTTGGGATGGCCGGTCCCGCCGATGGACGGCATGCCGCCTTTCATCACGTACATTGCCGGCCCTATAGAACTCATCGGCGGCGCGTTGGTGATGATCGGGCTGATGACGCGGTGGGCGGCGTTCTTCTGCAGCGGTCTCATGGCCGCTGCCTATTGGATGGCGCACGGCACCAAGGCGATGTATCCGATGCTGAACGGCGGCGAACTCGCGATCGTGTTCTGCTTCGCGTTCTTGTACATCTCATCGCACGGCCCCGGCATCTGGAGCCTGGATGCGACGCGTGGCACCCGTTAGCGATTCGAACGGGGTTTTTAGATCTGAATCGTCGGGCGATGCGCGTCGCTTTGGGCGCCTGACAGCTCCGGCGAGTCGCTGCTGGAGGTGGTGTTCAGCTTCAACGTTCCTTCCATCGCACCGGCGAGGTCGAGGCGGATCGGAACCGTCAGACCGTCGACCTGTCCGAGCCAGATCGTGGCGTCGATGCGCTCGTTGTCTTTGTTGTTGACTTCGAACGTGCAGCGCTCGGTGGCGCCGTTGCTCGACGACGACACCGCTTGCTGGTTGGTCAGCTTCAGCGAGAACTGGTCCTTGCCGTTGTGCACGGCCGAACCCGCCGAGGCGCAATCGCGCGACACGAACAGTGCGGACAGCAGGTCGATGCTGGTCGGCGCACGCGGCGACCGCACCTGACCGTTCTTGACGTACGTCAGGCGACCGTCGCTGAGCATCAGCTCCCTCACCTTGTCGCGGGCGTGCTCAATGAAGGTGTAGCCGTCGTTGACCGGGCCGCTGTCCACCAGACGACCGGTGGAACTGAACATACTCTGCCACTGCGTAACGAAGCTGAGGACGCCCACGGTCCACGCCTTGCCGCTGATCTCGTAGCGGGCGTCGTCGGTCTCGATTTTGACCTCCGCGGCGCCTACTTTGGCGCCGGCGACGAAGGCATCGTAGCCAAGCGTCGTCTGCTGTGCCCAAACCGGCGCAGCGGCGAGGAGAAGGGTCGCAACAATGACGGAACGCATGTCCTGGGCCGTGTTCAAAAATGGAGAGAAAGTGAATGCAAATTGGACCACTGCCGGGACCTTGTCAAGGCGGTATTTCGCAGATTTCGGTCCGAAATTCAGCCGACGTTCAGGTCCTTGAAGCGGCGCTCGGCCATGGCGGCGGCGCGGAAGATCGCGCGGGCCTTGTTCATGGTTTCTTTCCACTCCAGCCGGCCGATCGAGTCGGCGACGACGCCCGCGCCGGCCTCGATGTAGATCTTGCCGTCTTTGACCACCGCGGTGCGGATGGCGATGGCCGTATCCATGTTGCCGTTCCAGGCCAGGTAACCGACGGCACCCCCGTAGACCCCGCGCTTGACCGGTTCGAACTCGTCGATGATCTCCATCGCCCGGATCTTCGGCGCGCCCGACAACGTGCCGACCGGCAGCGTGGCGCGCAACACGTCGAAGGCCGTCGCGCCGTCCCTGAGCCTGCCGACGACGTTGCTCGAGATGTGCATCACGTCCGAATAACGCTCGATCGTGAACCGCTCGGTCACCTCGACGCTGCCGGTTTCGGCGACGCGTCCCACGTCGTTGCGTCCCAGGTCGATCAGCATCAGGTGCTCGGCGATCTCCTTCGGGTCGCCGAGCAGTTCGGCTTCCATGGCCTTGTCTTCCGTTTCGGTGTGGCCGCGGCGACGCGTGCCGGCGAGCGGCCGGTTCACGATGACGCCGTCTTCCACGCGGGCCAGGATCTCCGGCGACGAACTCACCAGATGAAAGTCGTCGAGATCCATGTAGTACATGTAGGGCGACGGGTTCAGGTTGCGCAGCGCGCGATACAGATTGATCGGCGCGGCGCTGAACGGCACCGACATCCGTTGCGCCAGCACCACCTGCATGACATCGCCGGCGACGATGTACTCGCGGATTTTCTCGATTGCGGCCAGGAATGCGTCGCGACCGAATTCCGATGAGAAGTCGGACTCTTCGACCGGTTGATTCGCGCTCGACGTCGGTACATCGGGTACAGGCCCGGCGAGGCGCCGGCCGATCTTGCCCAGATGTTCCTTTGCGCGAGTCAGTGCATCGGGTGAATCCGGCTCCGCCAGCGTGATGATCTGCATGATCCCTTTCAGGTTGTCGAAGACGATCACGTCGTTCGACACCATCAACAGGATGTCCGGCGTCCCCAACAGATCGGGTGGGGCGCTGTTCGCCAGCCGTTTCTCGACGTACCGAACCGTGTCGTAGCCGAAGTAGCCGACGAGTCCACCGTAAAAACGCGGCAGTCCTTCGATCGGCGCAACGCGGAATCGACCCATGAAGGCTTCGATGAACGCGAGCGGGTCGTCGCATTCTGCTTGTTCGACCACTTTGCCGTCGGTGGTGACGGTGACCTCTTTCGCGGCCACTTTCAGTACCGTGCGCGCCGGCAGTCCGATGATCGAATAGCGTCCCCACTTCTCGCCGCCGTGCGCCGATTCGAGCAGATACGAATACGGACCGCCCGCGAGTTTGAGATAAGTCGACAGCGGCGTGTCGAGATCGGCCAGCACCGTTTCGACTACAGGAATGCGGTTGTAGCCTTCGGCGGCCAATTTGGCGAACGCGTCGGGGGTCATGGCGGCGAAGAGCCGTGTCGGGAAAAGGCCGGCAGGCTAAAGGAGCTGAATCAGGGAATCAATGACAGCGTCCGCGCCGAGCTGCGTTGCCGGCGTGCCGTGGTTGTAGCCGTCCCGCACGCACACCACTGCACAACCGGCTGCGCGCGCCGTGTCGACGTCGGTGACCGAATCGCCGACGAACAGCGCGTCGGCCGGCGCGACATCGAGAAGTCGGCAGGCGTATCGCGCCGGCTCGGGGTCCGGTTTGTGCTGTGGCAACGTATCGCCGCAGACCAGAGCCGTGAAATACCCGTCGAGATGCAGCGATTCGAGCACCTGCGTCGAGAGTCCGGTCAGCTTGTTGGTGACGACTGCGAGGCGTGCGCCGCGGGCTTTGAGCGCGCGCAACGCATCGACGACGCCCGGATAGGGGCGGCTGAAATCCGCGATGTGCGCGCCGTAGTGATCGATGAAGACCCGCAGCAGGCGCACCATCAACGGCTCGTCTGAGATGCGGTCGGGAACACCGTGATGGGTCAGCGCCTGTTCCAGCAGCACGCGCGATCCATAACCCACCCAGTGGCGGGTCAGCGACTCGTCTACCGCTGGGAACCCACCACTCGACAGCGCGGCGTTCAACGCACCGTTGATGTCCGGCGCGGTGTCGACGAGCGTGCCGTCGAGATCGAACAGGTAGGCGCCGTATCGTCGCGCCAGCACAGACGCGTCAGGCGGCAAGCGCTCGTCTCATCGACGCGATAGTGGCGGCGTAGTCGGACGTACCGAAGATCGCGGAACCGGAGACGAACGTATCGGCGCCGGCGCGAGCCGCCGCGGCGATGTTGTCCGGCTTGATGCCGCCATCGATCTCGAGTCGAATCGATCGACCGCTGCCGGCGATGATGTCCCTCGCGTCGCTCAGTTTGTCGAGGCTCGACGGAATGAACTGCTGGCCGCCGAAACCCGGATTGACGGACATGATCAACACCAGGTCCACCATGTCGAGCACGTGCGACAGATAGTCGAGCGGCGTCGCCGGGTTGAACACGAGTCCCGCGCGGGCGCCGCCTTCGCGGATGAGTCCGAGCGAACGGTGGATGTGCTCCGTCGCTTCAGGGTGGATGCTGATGTAGTCGGCACCCGCGTCGAGGAAGTCGCCGATGAGGCGGTCGACGGGCTTCACCATGAGGTGCACGTCGACGGGCGCTTTCAAGCCGTGCTTGCGAAGCGACGTCAGCACCAACGGGCCGATCGAAAGATTCGGCACGTAGTGATTGTCCATCACGTCGAAGTGAATCAGGTCTGCGCCGGCCGCGACGACCGCGTCGACCTCGTCGCCGAGGCGCGCGAAATCGGCGGCCAGAATCGACGGAGCTATCCAGAAATCGTTCATGGCCGCGGATTGTACGGGGTTTCCTATACTTCGGCTCATGTGGAAACGTTTGCTGACTCTGATGCTGGCCGCCTTCGTGTGCCTGCCGGCAGCTTCCGACGCGCCGACGCCGGGCGATGCGGCGGCCGCCGCTCGACCCGCGACCGGGGTGGAGCGAGTGGGTCTGCTGCCGACCGAGGCGAGGCGCGCGAACGAACTCGAGACGGTGTTTCCGGACGACGTCATCGTCCGGATCGGTGACGGCGACGACCGTGCGGTGGGCGTCTATCGCGACGCGATTCAGCCGAAGGCGCTCGGCGTCATCGTCATCGTGCTCGGATCCGGAATGAGCGCTGATTCCGCTACCGACTCCACGACACTGCGCCGCACGTTGGCGCGTCGGCACTGGGCGACGCTCGCGGTTGCGCTGCCCGACATTCCCAACGAGGCGCTCCCGCCGCGACAGCGCGACAAGTTCGTAGAAGGCGCAATTGCACCAGCAGCGCCAACAGCGCCGCCGGCGAAAGCCGTGGAGGCACAGCAGCCCGCCGATCCGATGCCGGCACGGATACGCGCGCGCCTCGATGCGGCCGTCAAAGCGGCGCGCGGCAAAGCGTCCAAAGTCGTCGTCCTGGGCGAAGGCGCGGCCGGAGCGTGGATTGCGTGGGCGAAGTCGCAGGGGCTCGACGCCGATGCCGTCGTTGTCATCGATACGCCGCGCGACGCGCCGCGCATCGACGGCAAGCGTCCCAAGGACACGCTGGCCGAATTCAAATCACCGCTGTTGATGCTGGTCGAGTCGCCCCTCGACTGGACCGTTGACGATCGTCTTTCGCCGGACGTCGATCTGAGACGGATGGCGCCGGGCAGTCCTTCCGGCGGCCGACTGGACCGTCAGATCGAGGGATGGCTCAAGCATCGCTTCGACTCGCGCGAATGAGTTCGAACGCGCTGCGGATCGCGGCGCTGTTCTCGGTCGCGTGTCGCGCCAGTTCGGTGTCGGAGTCGGCTGCGAACTTGTCGGGGTGATGACGGCTCATCAACCGCCGATACGCGAGCTTCAGTTCCGCATCGTCGGCGCGATGATCGACGCCCAACACTTGATAGGCCTGCCGCAGGTCGAGTGACATCTGGCGACGTAGAAAGTCGGCAACGCGTTCTTCTGCCGCTGACACCGCGGCGGAGTCGATCCGGAGCAGTTCCGCGAGGCGCACCAGTTCGCTCCGGCAACCCGGGCTGGGGGTTCCAGCAGCCCACGCCATCGCACACATCGACTCGAGCGCCAATTCGTTCAAGACGTCGCGGTCATCTGACGTTTCGCCGCAGGTGCGCGCCAACGGCGCGAAATCGAAGTCGGGATTCTTGCCCGCCGCGAAACATCGGATCGCGCGCCTGCGGTCGGAGGTGCTGAAGCCGAGATCGCCCATCAGGCGTTGTGCCACGGCGATATGGGCGGGGCGAACCACGCCCGCGGCTTTTGCGATACGACCCAACGCCGCGAACGTGAATTCGGTATACGGCATTGCGCCCGATCGACGATCGCGCGAACGGCGCGATCAACGCTCGGATCGATTGGAGGAGTCGCTTGCTCAGGGTCACGGAGGCGCCTCGCGTGCCCCGGTAAGGCTAGCTCGTGATCCGCCGGACGGCCGCGAGCTGATCGGGCGTTCCGATGTCGATCCAGCGCCCGTTCCACAGTTCACCGCTGACTCGATCGTTCGCGATCGCGTCGAACAGCAGATCGCGCAGCGAGAACGGGCCCGTTGGGAGCGCCGTCGAACAGAGCGGTGCTCAGCAGCGAGATCCCGCAATACACGTACGGACGTTCCGTGGCCCGCGTGACGCGATCCCCGTCGAGCCCGAAGTCACCTGCGGTGCGATTCGACGGCGTCGCGGTCAGAACCAGGTGGGCGAGGTCGTTGCCGAGCGGCCGCGACAGTTGCGCGAACGGGTAGTCGGTCCAGGTATCGCCGTTCAGGATCACGAACGGTTGATCGCCGAGCAGCGGTAACGCTTTGACGATGCCGCCGCCGGTTTCGAGCAACGTTGCTTCGCGGCTGTACGCGATGCGCACGCCGAACGCGTCGCCGTCTCCCAGCGCTGTGGCGATGGCGTCGCCGAGGTGATGCAGGTTGATCACGACGTCGCGGATACCCGCGTGGGCGAGCCAGCGCACCTGATGGGCGATCAGCGGTGCGCCGGCGATCGGCAGCAACGGTTTCGGCGTGTGGTCGGTCAGCGGACGCAAGCGCTCGCCGCGTCCTGCGGCCAGGATCATCCCGCGCATTCGATGCCGCGGGCCGAGAGCGCGATTCTTGCCGCAGGCCTTATCGAATCGACGAGCCAGTCGCCGAACCGCTCGAAGTCGGGGTAGGAGCGGGCGACGTCGCTCAAGTGATGGAGTACCGGTTCGATGTCGACGAGGTGACTTGGCCGCGAGTCGCGCAGTTCGAGGCGCGAGAAGATGCCGATCGCTTTCAACTGGCGCTGCATCGCGGTCATGTCCAGCTGTCGGGCGAATTGCCCGGCGTCTGCCTCGAGCGGCAATCCGGCGGCCATGCCGCGCGCATGAAAGCGCGCGCGCCAACGGGCGATCTCGGCCTCGTCGAAACGAACGTAGCAGTCGCGCAGCAGCGACGCGATGTCGTATAGGGCGGGTCCGTGCAGGGCGTCCTGAAAGTCGACGACGCGCGTTACCCGATCGGGTCCCCACAGCAGATTGCGCGAGTGGAAATCGCGGTGGACGCACACCTTGCCCTGTCGGTCGACACAGTCGATGAGCGCCTTCCAGAGATCGTCGAGCATTCCCCCTTCTGCTTTCGTCAGCGAGCGCCGCAACATCCCGTCGAGGAACCAGACCTTGAACAGCTCCAGTTCGTCGTGGAAACGCTGGCGGGTATACGGCGGCACTACTCCGTTTGCGCTGCCGACCTGCGCGATGGTGATCATCGTGTCGAGCGCAGCTTCGATGGCGACATCGTGTTCGTCGGTGCCGTAGACGGTCGAGTACATGAGTTCGCCGAGGTCCGACACGAGCAGGAATCCGCGGTCGATGTCGCTGGCGATGACTTCCGGAACACGAACGCCGGCATCGCGGAACAGCTTCGATAGCCGCACGAACTGGGCGTTGTTCTCCGTTGCCGGCGGCGCGTCCATCGCAATGAGCGTTCGAGCAGGTGTGTGGACGCGATAGAACTGACGGAAGCTCGCGTCACCGACAACCGGTCGCCAGTCGTTCGCGACGGCCTCGCCAGCAGATGCGAGTACACCATCGACCCAACTCTCGAGTGCGTTCCGTCGGCCAGATGATTGGGCGGTTTGCATTACTCGAATGTTATCATCCGCGCGCAATTCCACGATGCCACCGATGCGTTCAGCAGTTCTTCTGGCCTGCAGTGCAGCTTTTGTGCTCAGCGTTCACGCCGACGACCGTTGGGTATGCAGTCCGTCGTCCGATGGGACGGGCTGGCAGTGCTCCGGTACCGGTACGTTGCCGACGCCCGCAGAGAAATCCGCAGCACCCGGTGCCCCCAACGCGCCCACTCCGCCGCCGAAGGTACCGCCGGCGAAAGCTGCTGCAATCACACTCGACTGGGTGCCGCGCTCGGAGTTGCCGGCGTCGCGCTTGAGCACGCTGCCCGAATATTGCGACGGCGCATACGTCGAGCCTGCATTTCCACCGCTAAAAAAGGGCGAACTCGAAACGTTGCCGCTGCACGCGGAGGCACAACAGCTGCAGTACTGGCTGCAGGATCGCGCGGACTTGAGCGGGTCGGTGGAAGTGACGCGTGGCAATCAAACGTTGATCGCGAACGAGGCGACGTATCACGAGACGGAACAAACGGTCACCGTAGACAACGGCGTCACGCTGCGTCAGCCGGGGATGTTGATCGTCGGTGATTCGGCGATCTTCATGATCGACACCGGCGCCGCGTCGGTCACCGACTCCCAGTTCGTTCTGCAGCCGAACGAGTTGCGCGGTACCGCGCAGGTACTCGATCGCAGCGGCGAAGGCGACATCAAGGTGTCGCGCGGTTCGTTCACCCGATGTGAGCCGGGCAACGACGAATGGCGCCTCACGAGCAGCACGATGAACATCGCCAATGGGTCGAAGTTCGGCACGGCGACGAATGCCGTGCTGCGCGTGCACGATGTGCCGGTGTTCTACACGCCGTACATTCGATTTCCGGTAACCAACGAGCGCATGAGCGGCTGGCTGTTTCCGGACATCGCGGTCGGCGACGCGAACGGTACCGATATCGCGGTGCCGTATTACCTGAATCTGGCGCCGAACTACGATGCGACGATTACGCCGCGCTACATCTCCGAGCGGGGCTCCGATCTCGAAGGCGAATTGCGTTTCCTTTCGCCCTATGGGAAGGGTTACGTCGGAGGCGCGTTCCTGCCGAAAGACGACGATTACAACGGCCAGTACTCGCGTACCGATTTCGACAACCTCGGCTTGCCGGGTCCGTTCGATCCGGCGAACCGATGGTTGTTCACGGCGAAGCAGCAAGGGACGTACGGCGCCTTCACCACCGAGGTGAACACGACCAAGGTGAGCGACTTCGACTATTTCCGCGATCTCGGCAGCAACCTCGCGTCGGCGAGCCAGGTGCAGTTGCAGCAGTACGCGGCCGCGTCCTTTGCGCACGGTGGACTATCGACGCGCGTGTGGGTACAGGACTTTCAGCGCCTCGACGTCGCGGTCGTCGAGCCGTACCGGCGTTTGCCGGAGGTCGACGTCAACTATGCGAGCCAACTGTTCGGCCCGGTCGCGTGGACGGTCACGTCTTCGTGGGCGAGTTTCGAGCGTCCCGAACGGCCAGTTCACCGGCATCCAGCAGATCAACGGCGACCGGTTGAACATCGAGCCGCGCGTGCGTTTGCCGTTCGACTGGACGCCCGGCTTTCTGCATTTCACCGGCGGCTATCGGTACACGAAGTACAACCTCGATGACGTGCCGATCGGCACCGACGAGGAACCTGACCGGAAGATCTGGATGGGCTCCGTGGACAGCGGCCTGTTCTTCGAACGCGAGTCCGAACTGTTCGGCGGCGGGATCCAGACCTTGGAACCGCGCTTGTTCTACCTCTATCAGCAATACCGCAATCAGAACGAGCTACCGGAGTTCGACGTCAGCGATCTGTCGTTCACGTTCGATCAGCTGTTTCGCGACAACCGCTTCGCCGGCATCGACCGCATCGGCGACGCCAATCAGTTGACCGCCGCCGTGACGACGCGTTGGTTGAATGCGGACACCGGCATGGAACGGTTTCGCGCGAGTCTCGGACAGATCTTCTACTTCGAGGATCGGCAAGTGACGTCGAGCGGAGTGGTTACGGCCGACGATGTCCACAAGAGCTCGGCGTTTGCCGGCCAGATCGGCGCCACGATCAGCACGGCGCTGGTTTTCTCCACCAGCGCGACGTGGGACCCGAACGACGGCCAGCTGAACGAGATCGGCTCGACGCTGCAGTACCGGGCCGACAACCGGCACATCATCAACCTGAGCTATCGCCGCCGCGACGACATTCAACCGTTGTTGAAACAGACCGACGCTTCCTTCTACTGGTCGATCTTCCGTCAATATGCGTTGATCGGTCGCTTCGACTACGACCTCGAGGAGCATCGAACTATCGAGGCGCTCGGGGGTCTTGAGTACAGTGATTGCTGCCTGCAGATCCGGGTCGTGGGGAGGAAGTTCCTGTCGACGCCCGGGAGCACGGTTACGCCGGACGCCCAATCCGACGAGGGAATTTTCATTCAAGTCGTCTTCAAAGGTCTCGCCAGCCTCGGGGGACGGATCGATTCGATGATGCATTCCGGCATCCCCGGATATGTAGCGGAGGAGTTCTGATGTCGCTCAAGTGGTGGCTATGCGGGTTGCTGATCCTGATCGGATCGGCGGTGCACGCCGTACCGAAAGATCTGGATTACGTCGTGGCGATCGTCGACGACGACGTCGTGCTTGCGACCGAACTCGTCAATCGCCTGGCGTCCGTCCGCAAACAGATGATCGCCGCAAAGATGCCGATTCCGGCCGACGACGTGCTGTTCAACCAGATGCTCGAGCGTCTGGTCATGGAAGACATCCAGCTGCAGATGGGTCAGCGCGCCGGCGTGCGGATCGATGACGAAACGCTGACCAATGCGCTAGAGGGGATCGCGAAGCAGAACAACATGACGCTCGAAGAGTTCACGAGCGCGCTCGCGCGCGATGGCATGGCATACGGCGACTTTCGCGAGGAGGTTCGCCGCGAGATGATCATCCAGCGCGTTCAGCGCAATCGCGTGAACAGCCGCATCTATCTATCAGACGAAGAGATCGATGCATTCCTCGCGTCGCCGCTCGGCAAACGCACGCTGTCCGACGAGTATCGCGTAGGGCACATTCTGATCGCGGTCGACAACGAAGCATCGCAGGCCACGGTTGCGAAGGCCGAGCAGGAAGCGAATTCGATATACGAGGAATTGAAAGGGGGCGCCGATTTTCGCCAGATGGCCATCGCGCACTCGTCCGATTCCCGGGCGCTGGAAGGCGGCGATCTCGGGTGGCGGAAGGCCGGTGAACTGCCCAGTCTGTTCGCCGAACAGGTCTTCGCCCTCGAGGTGGGCCAGACCGCTGAGCCGATCCGAAGCGGCAGCGGCTTCCACATCGTGCAGCTGTTGGAGAAGCGCGGCGCCGGTACCGAAGTGGTGGAGCAGACGCTGGTGCGGCACATTCTCGTAAAGCCGTCAGAAATCCGCAGCGAGGCCGACACGCAGGCGCTGATCCAGCAGATCCACGATCGGATCGTCGCGGGCGAGGATTTCGAGGCGCTCGCCCGTCTCTACTCCGAAGACCCGGGCAGCGCGCTGGCGGGCGGCGACCTCGGCTGGTCCGAACCGGAGAAATTCGCGCAGGAATTCGGCGACATGATGAAAGAAACGCCCACCGGCAAACTGAGCGAGCCGTTCCACACGAAATTCGGCTGGCACGTGCTGCAGGTGATGGATCGTCGCCAGCACGACATGAGCGAAGACGCGCGTCGCAACCTGGCGATCCGCGTGCTGCACAATCGTCGCTACGAGGAAGAGCTGCAGGAATGGCTCAAGGAAATCCGCGACGAGGCGTATGTCGAAATCCGGGTGACGAATGACGGCAAGCCGAAGGCCGAGTGAATGAACGCGCCGCTGGCCCTGACTACCGGTGAACCCGCCGGCATCGGGCCGGATCTTGCGGTGACGTGGGCCCAGCGAACGCGCGCCGCAGCGGTGGTCGCGGTGGCCGATCCCGATCTGTTGCGCTCGCGCGCGAAGCAGCTCGGTCTTGAACTGACGATCGTCGACTATCCCGGGCCGGTCACGCGGGCGGCCGGTTCCTTGTCGGTGCAACCGGTTCGAATCGGGGTGGAGGCCGTGGCAGGTCGTCTCGACCAGCGCAACGTACCTTTTGTGTTGGAAACGTTGGCCACCGCGGCCGACGGCTGCATCAAGGGGACGTTCTCCGGAATGGTCACCGGGCCGGTGCAGAAATCCGTCGTCAACGACGCGGGAATAGCTTTTTCAGGACACACGGAGTTTCTCGCCGAACGTTGCGGCAGCGCGACGGTCGTCATGCTGCTGGTGGCGGACGATCTGCGGGTTGCATTGGCGACAACGCACGTGTCGTTGGCCGAAGTGCCGGCGTTGATCACTCGACAACGCCTCACCGATGTTCTGGACGTGCTGATCGCCGATCTGAAGACGCGATTCGCGATCGCGCGACCGCGCATTCTGGTCGCGGGCCTCAATCCGCATGCCGGAGAAGGCGGTCATCTCGGGCGCGAGGAGATCGACGTGATTGCGCCGGTGTGCCGGGCGTTTGCGGACCGTGGTGTCGTCGGGCCACTGCCCGCCGATACCCTGTTCACCCAACGGCACCTTGCAGGGGCGGACGCAGTACTCGCGATGTATCACGACCAGGGATTGCCGGTGCTGAAACACGTCGGATTCGGAAACGCGGTAAACGTGACGCTGGGGCTACCCATCGTTCGTACCTCGGTCGATCACGGCACTGCCCTCGACCTGGCGGGGCGTGGCGGCGCGGACATCGGCAGTTTCGTCGCGGCGATCGAACTCGCCGATAAACTCGCGCGCTCGTGAGCCACCAGCCAAGACGCCGCTTCGGCCAACACTTCCTCGACAGCGAAGCCATCCTCGAAGCGATGGCGGAACGACTCGCGTATTCGCGCGCCGATCCGGTGCTCGAGATCGGGCCTGGCGAAGGCGCGCTGACGCGTCATCTCGTTGCCGCTTCGGACGACGTAACGGTGGTCGAGATCGATCGCGATCTGGTGGGCCTGCTGAAGCAGCGCTTTGCCGGCCTTCGCGTCATCGAAGCGGATGTGCTGCGTCTGGATCTGGCGCCGTTGATGACGTCCGGCCGACGCGTCGTCGGAAACTTGCCGTACAACATTTCGACGCCGCTGCTGCTAAGGTTGCTCGAAGTGCTTCCGGGGATCCGCGACCTGCATTTCCTGCTGCAAAAAGAGGTGGTCGATCGGCTGGGCGCCGCGCCGGGCAGCAAAGACTGGGGTCGACTGTCGGTACTGACGCAGTACAGCGCCACTGTGCAGCCGCTGTTCGACGTCGGCCCCGAACACTTCCGTCCGCCGCCGAAAGTGATGTCTACGTTCGTGCGCATCATGCCGAAGCCGAACCCGTTGCAGCTGCGGTCGCGCAATGCGTTGGTCGTCGTGTTGCGCAACGCTTTCCAACAGCGCCGTAAGACGCTGCGCAATGCACTACAATCCCTGAGCATCGATTGGAACCGGGTCGGTGTCGATCCAGGTACGCGCGCGGATGCCGTCGATCTCGCGGGCTATGTGGATCTCGCCAACCTCGTTGCGGAGCAACGCGAGCATGAGTGAGAAACGCAGCTTCGAAATCGATGTAGAGCCCCGCTACGTCGCGCGCGAATCCGATCCGGAAGCGAAGCGCTGGGTGTTCGCGTACACGATCACGATACGCAACACCGGCGAAGTCGCCGCGCAACTGAATCATCGGCACTGGATCATCACGAACGCCGATGGCGTGCGTCAGGAAGTGCGCGGCCGTGGTGTCGTCGGTGAGGAACCGCACATCGAGCCGGGCGCATCGTTCCGGTACACGAGCGCCGCGGTGCTCGAGACGCCGGTCGGTTCGATGCAGGGTCACTACGAGTTCGAAGCCGACGGTGGTGAGCGCTTCCTGGTGCCGATCCCCGTATTTTCATTGTCAGTTCCCAACCTGGTCCACTGATGTCCGTATACGCGATCGGCGATGTTCAGGGTTGTTACGATTCGCTGCAGCGTCTGCTAGAGAAAGTCGACTTCGACGAAAAAAGAGACCGGCTCTGGTTCGTCGGCGATCTGGTCAATCGCGGTCCCGCCTCGCTGCCCACGCTGCGTTTCGTCAAGGATCTGGGCGATCGGGCGGTCACCGTGCTGGGTAATCATGACCTACATCTTTTAGCGGCGGCCGCCGGACACCGTGCACCGAAATCGAGCGATACGCTGGCACAAGTCCTCAAAGCGCCCGATCGTGACGCGCTGATCGATTGGCTTCGCCGCCGACCTTTGTTCCACATCGACGAACAGCTGGGGTTTGCGATGGCTCATGCGGGTGTTCCTCATATCTGGAACTTCGATGTTGCGATGCAACGCGCGCACGAAGTCGAAGGAGTGCTCGCCGGCGATGACTGTGGCGCGTTGCTTGCAGAGATGTATGGCAACTATCCCGCGTGTTGGAGCGATGGGCTCAAAGGAATGGAACGGACGCGCTCGATCATCAACTATCTGACGCGAATGCGGCTGATCGATGCTGTTGGCGTTCTCGAGTTGACCTACGACGGCGGCTTGGAAGGCATGCCGCGTGGTTACGACGCGTGGTTCGATTTCTATCGCGAGAAGCGTCCGCGTTTGCCGCTGGTGTTCGGCCATTGGGCGGCGATCAACGGTCAGTGCGACGTTGCAGACATGTATGCATTGGATACGGGTTGCGTTTGGGGCAACAGCCTTACCGCGCTGCGCCTCGACGATCTTGAACGGTTTTCCGTCGATTCTGTCGAATAACAGTGAGTAGCTGCGTCGACAAATTGACACAGGTGTGACGGAGTTAACTGGCGCTTCGGTGCGCGCTGTACTACGGTTGTAGATAGGCGCACCAGGCGAGGGACTCACGGCAGGGCGCCGCAGTGTGAGACCTCCGTCATGTGGATCGATCCCCTGGTCGATCGTTTACATGGAGGAGAACACATGGGCGTTTTCGAGCACTACCGCAGTCGTTACGACGCATCACAGGAAGAGCGGTATTCGCTGAAGGAGTTTCTCGAGATCTGTCGAGCCGATGCGACGGCTTACGCCACGGCAGCGGAACGTTTGCTGCTCGCGGTCGGGAAGCCCGAGTTCGTCGACACCTCGAAGGATGCCCGCCTTTCGCGGATATTCTCGAACAAGGTGATCAAGCGGTATCCCGCGTTCGACGAGTTCTACGGTATGGAAGACGCGATCGAGCAGATCGTTTCGTTCTTCCGGCATGCCGCTCAAGGACTGGAGGAGCGTAAGCAGATTCTGTATCTGCTCGGTCCCGTCGGCGGCGGCAAGTCTTCGCTCGCGGAACGACTGAAGGCGATGATGCAGCGGATGCCGTTCTATGCGATCGAAGGATCGCCGGTGAACGAATCGCCGCTCGGTCTGTTCGATCCTTCCGAAGACGCCGGCATTCTCGAAGACGACTACGGTATTCCGCGCCGCTACCTGCGCAGCGTCATGTCGCCGTGGGCGGCCAAGCGCCTCAAGGAATTCGGCGGGGACATCTCGCAGTTCAGGGTGGTGAAGCTCTACCCGTCGATTCTCGATCAGATCGCGATTGCGAAGACCGAGCCGGGCGACGAGAACAACCAGGACATCTCGGCGCTGGTCGGCAAAGTCGACATCCGCAAGCTCGAGGAATTCGAACAGAACGATCCTGACGCTTACAGCTACTCCGGTGCGTTGTGCAAAGCGAACCAGGGGTTGATGGAGTTCGTCGAGATGTTCAAGGCGCCGATCAAGGTGCTGCACCCGTTGCTGACGGCCACGCAGGAAGGCAACTACAACGGCACGGAGGCGATCGGCGGCATTCCGTTCGACGGCGTCGTGCTGGCGCACTCCAACGAAGCCGAATGGCAGAACTTCAAATCCAACAAGAACAACGAGGCGTTCATCGACCGCGTTTACATCGTGAAGGTGCCGTACTGCCTCCGCGTCTCGGAAGAAGTGAAGATCTACGAGAAGCTGATCAAGGGCTCGTCGCTGAGCAAAGCGCCGTGCGCGCCCGATACGATGCGCATGCTGGCGCAGTTCTCGGTACTGTCGCGGCTCAAGGAGCCCGAAAACTCGAATCTGTTCTCGAAGATGCGCGTTTACGACGGCGAGAACCTGAAGGACACCGATCCGAAGGCGAAGACGCTGCAGGAATATCACGATGCCGCCGGCGTCGACGAAGGCATGCAGGGTCAATCGACGCGGTTCGCGTTCAAGATTCTGTCGAAGGTCTTCAACTTCGACGCGAGCGAGGTCGCCGCGAATCCCGTGCACCTGATGTACGTGCTCGAACAGCAGATCGATCAGCAGCAGTTCCCGGAAGACACGCGCAATCGCTACCTCGGATTCATCAAGGAATTCCTTGCGCCGAAATACATCGAGTTCATCGGCAAGGAAATTCAGACGGCGTATCTCGAGTCGTATTCCGAATACGGCCAGAACATCTTCGATCGCTATGTGATTTACGCGGACTTCTGGATTCAGGATCAGGAATACCGCGATCCCGAAACCGGCGACATCCTCAATCGCTCGTCGCTGAACGAGGAACTGGAAAAGATCGAGAAGCCGGCCGGCATTTCGAATCCGAAGGATTTCCGCAACGAGATCGTCAACTTCGTGCTGCGCGCCCGTGCGAACAACAACGGCCAGAATCCGTCGTGGCTCGGTTACGAAAAGCTGCGAACGGTCATCGAGAAGAAAATGTTCTCGAACACCGAAGATCTGCTGCCGGTGATTTCGTTCAACGCGAAAGGCTCGAAGGACGAGCAGAAGAAGCACAATGACTTCGTCGCGCGGATGGTCGATCGCGGCTATACGGAGAAACAGGTCAGGTTGCTCGCCGAGTGGTATCTCCGGGTTCGCAAAGCCCAATAGGAGCCGCGATAGCGTGTCCTACATCATCGATCGACGGCTGAACAGCCGGAACAAGAACGCGGTGAACCGGCAACGGTTCATGCGCCGCTACAAGTCGCATATCCAGAAGGCGGTTCAGGAAGCGATCAAGCAGCGCAGCATCACCGACATGGAGCGCGGCGAAGACGTTGCCATTCCCGCATCGGATGTCGACGAGCCGGCGTTCAGCCACGGCAGCGGCGGACGCCGTTCGATCGTGCATCCCGGCAACAAGGAGTTCATCGCCGGCGATCGGGTGGCGCGTCCCTCCGGTGGTGGTGGTGGCGGCGGAAGCAGCGCATCGGATAGCGGCGAAGGCGACGACGACTTCGTCTTTCAACTGACGCAGGACGAATTTCTCGACGTGATGTTCGAGGATCTCGAACTGCCGAACCTGGTCAAACGACACCTCCGAGGGGCGGACAGCTACAAGCGCGTGCACGCCGGTTTCTCGCACGACGGCGTGCCCGCGAAGCTGAACGTGGTTCGCTCTCTGCGCGTCGCGAAGGCGCGGCGGATCGCGCTTACGGGCGGATCGCGGCATCGCGTTGCCGAACTCGAGGACGATCTGGTTCTGGCAGAAGGCACCGGCGACGAAGTCACCGCGCGCCGCATCAAGAACGAGCTGTCGGAGCTGCGCCGCCGCATCAAGCGCGTGCCGTTCCTCGATACGTACGACCTGCGCTACAACCTGCATCTGAAGCAACCGGTGCCCACGTCGAAGGCGGTGATGTTCTGCCTCATGGACGTGTCCGGCTCGATGGACCAGCACATCAAGGAGCTGGCGAAGCGCTTCTATCTGTTGCTGTATCTGTTCCTCAAGCGCAACTACGAACGCACCGAGATCGTTTTCATCCGGCACCACACCGTGGCGAAAGAAGTCGACGAGCAGGAGTTCTTCTATTCGCGCGAGACCGGCGGCACCGTCGTGTCGAGTGCCTTGAAGCTGATGGCTGAAGTCATCGCCGAGCGATACTCACCGAACGAGTGGAACATCTACGGCGCGCAAGCGTCCGATGGCGACAACTGGAACGACGATTCACCGTTGTGCGTCGACGTGCTGAAGAAAGGCATCCTGCCGCACGTGCAGTACTTCTCGTACGTCGAGATCACGCGCCGCGACCCACAGGCCTTGTGGAACGAGTATCAGAAGCTGGCCGACTCGATGCCCGATCGCTTCGCGCAGCGGCGGATTTCCGAGGTGGCCGACATCTATCCGGTGTTCAGGGATCTGTTCCAGAAGAAGGTGGCGGCAGCATGACCACGCGCACCGTCAAAGTGCCTGTACGCACCCCGATCTCCACCGGTTCCGAGTGGACGTTCGAGCTGATCCACCAGTACGACCAGGAGATCGCGCGGCTGGCGACGGAATTTCGCCTCGACACGTATCCGAACCAGATCGAGGTGATCCGCTCCGACCAGATGCTCGACGCGTACGCGTCAATCGGCATGCCGCTCGGCTATCACCACTGGTCGTTCGGAAAGCACTTCGTCGAATCGGAGCGCAGTTACCAGCGCGGCTACATGGGTCTCGCGTACGAGATCGTGATCAATTCGAATCCGTGCATCGCGTATCTCATGGAAGAGAACACGATGACGATGCAGGCGCTCGTCGTCGCACATGCGTGCTACGGCCACAACTCGTTCTTCAAGAACAACTACCTGTATCGCACGTGGACCGACGCGACTTCGATCATCGATTACCTCGTATTCGCGAAGCAGTACTTGAGCCAATGCGAAGAGCGCCACGGCGTCGAAGAAGTAGAGAAGGTGCTCGACTCCTGCCACGCGCTGAGCAATCACGGCGTCGATCGCTACAAGCGGCCGCATCCGGTGTCGCCGGAGGAAGAGCGGCGTCGCCAGCGCGAACGCGCAGAGTACATACAACGCAACCTGAACGATCTGTGGCGCACCGTGCCGCGCGCGCGAGAGATGAGCGAGCGCGACGACGAGCAGTTCCCGAAGGATCCGCAAGAGAATCTGTTGTACTTCATCGAGAAGAACGCGCCGCTGCTCGAACCGTGGCAACGCGAGATCGTGCGCATCGTCCGGAAGATCGCGCAGTACTTCTATCCGCAGCGCCAGACCCAGGTGATGAACGAAGGGTGGGCGACGTTCTGGCACTACACGCTGCTGAACGCGCTGTACGACGAAGGCAAGGTGACCGAAGCGTTCATGATGGAGTTCCTCACGTCGCACACCGGCGTCATCTATCAACCGAGTTACGACCATCCGTACTATCGCGGCATCAATCCCTACGCACTCGGCTTACGCGATGTACACCGACCTGCGGCGGATCTGCGAACATCCGACGGACGAGGATCGCGAGTGGTTCCGCGACTTCGCCGGTGCGCCGTGGCTCGAAGTGCTCGACCACGCCATGCGCAATTTCAAGGACGAGAGCTTCATCCTGCAGTTCCTGTCGCCGAAAGTGATGCGCGACCTGCGCCTGTTCGGCGTCGTCGACGACGACGAAGAGTCGGAGCTCGAGATCGCCGCGATTCACGATGCGAGCGGCTATCGTCGCGTCCGCGAGTTGCTGGCGAGTCAGTACAACCTGAGCGAGCGCGAACCCAACATCCAGATCGTGGCGGCCGACATCCGTGGCGATCGCAGCCTCACGCTGAGACACACGCAGCACCAACGTCGCACGCTGAACGGCGGCACCGACGAAGTGTTGAAGCACATGCACCGGCTTTGGGGCTTCCCGGTTCATCTCGAGTCCGTTGCGAACGATCAGGTCGTCAACACGACGACGGTTCCCAGCTAGCCTTCGTTGGCTTGCACGCGCGTTCGTGGTAACACAGCGCGCAATCTTCCGACGGCATCATTGAGTGGAAATCTATCTGGTCGGCGGCGCGGTCCGCGATGCGTTGCTCGGCTTACCTGTACGCGAGCGCGATTGGGTGGTCGTCGGAAGCACACCTGAGGAAATGCTGCGGCTCGGCTATCGGCAGGTGGGTCGCGATTTTCCGGTGTTTCTACATCCGCAGACGAACGAGGAGTACGCGCTCGCGCGGACCGAGCGGAAAGTCGGCCCTGGGCACACCGGCTTCGTTTGCCACGCCGGCCCCGACGTTACCCTGGAAGAAGACCTGCGGCGGCGCGATCTCACCGTGAACGCGATGGCGCAAAAAACGGACGACGGCACCCTGACCGATCCGTGGGGCGGATCCGTCGACCTGGCTGCGCGTCGGTTGCGGCACGTCTCGGAAGCGTTCGTAGAAGATCCGTTGCGCGTGTTCCGCGTGGCTCGATTTGCCGCGCAGCTGGGCGCATTCGGATTCAGCGTCGAGCCCGCGACTCTGCAGCTGATGACGGACATGTGCCGAAACGACGTGGTGGCCGAACTCGCACCCGAGCGAGTCTGGCAGGAAGTGAACAAAGCGCTCGCAACCGTGTCGCCGGGTACGTTCTTCGAAGTGCTGACCAGCTGCGACGGAACGGCGCGCTGGTTTGCCGAACTCGGAGCGGTGCGCGGGCTTGCTGAGTTCACGAACGAACGGGCGCGCAGGTTGACGGACCCGCTCGACCGTTTCGGCGCGCTCGGCTGGTTGCTGGAAGAGAGCGCCATCGTGGCGCTCTCGGATCGCCTGCGGTCGCCGAACGAGCACCGCCGCATTGCCCTCGACGTCGCACGACACGGCCGAACGCTGGTCGGATGGCGCACGGTCGACGGCGAGACGTTGCTCGATGCAATGAAGGCAGCGGGTGCGGTACGCCAGCCGGAGTGGTTCTCGCGGGTGGCGTCGGTCGTGGCGGAATGCGCCTCAGTGGATCTGTCGGCGCTCGTTGCGACGGCGCAGCGTGTGGCCGCCGTTTCGTCCGAAGTATTTCGAAAGAACGGATTGGAAGGCCGGGATCTCGGCAAAGCCATCGACGTCGCGCGAGTCGACGTGATCCGGGCGGCGCAGGCGGCTAGTTAGGGCGAGCCCGCTCGATCTCGATGCTGGTATCGCGTGCGCCGGGTACGGCGCCGGGTTTGTGCACGCAGACTTTCAGCCGCGACACGGGAAACGAGTCGAGCACTCGTTGCGCGATGCGCTCTGCGAGCGTTTCGATCAGCCGAAACGTGGATGCGCGAACGAAGTCGGCGACGTCGCGGGCGATGATGCCGTAGTCCACGGCATCGGCAATGGCATCGGAACGCGCCGCACGCGTTGCGTCGATCTCGAGTTCGAGGTCGATGGAGAGCCGCTGCAGCACCTGCTGCTCCCACGCGCGGATGCCGATCTTTGTCGACACTTCGAGACCGGTGATCCGAAGCTTATCCATCGAGACGCCTATCGACCGCGGCCAACTCGTCGAGCGGCCAGCGCGCCCGGGTTTCGATCTCGAGCGCCGAGTGTTGACCGGCGGCGAGGCGCAGATAGCCGGCGAACGCCACCATGGCGCCGTTGTCGGTGCACAGCGCCGCGGGCGCGTAGTAGACCTTGCCGGGGAGGCGTTCACCCAGCGCCGCGCGCAAGCGCGTGTTCGCCGCAACGCCGCCCGCCATCACCAACCGACTGAGTCCGGTCTGTTCGAGTGCGCGACTACATTTGATCAGCAGCGTGTCGACGACCGCGTCTTCGAACGCGCGCGCCACGTCGGCTTTGTCCTGATCGGTCGCCTGGCCAAGTCGCTGCAGCGTATTCAGGGTGAAGGTCTTCAAACCGCTGAAGCTGAAATCGAGGCCGGGCCGGTCGGTCATCGGTCGCGGAAAACGGAACCGCGATGGGTCCCCGCGCTCCGCCAGTCGCGCCACTGCTGGCCCGCCGGGGTAGCCGAGGCCGAGCATTTTCGCGGTTTTGTCGAATGCCTCACCGGCGGCGTCGTCGATCGATTCGCCGACGATCTCGTATTGCCCGATGGCATCGACGCGGACGAGCTGGGTGTGGCCGCCCGACACCAGCAGCGCCACGAACGGAACATCCGGTTTCGGATCGGCCAGCAGCGGCGCGAGCAGGTGGGCTTCCATGTGATGAACGCCGATGGCGGGCACATCGAGGGCCCATGCGAGCGATCGACCGATCGCGGCGCCGACCATGAGCGCGCCGATCAAGCCGGGCCCGGCGGTGTAGGCGATGGCGTCGATGTCGCGCAACTCGAAGCCCGCGCGCGCCAGCATGTCCGTCAGCAACGGAACGGTTTTGCGAACGTGGTCACGCGACGCCAGCTCGGGCACCACCCCGCCGTATTCCGCGTGCATGGCGACCTGGCTGTACAGCGATTCGGCGATCAGCCCGCGGGCGCTGTCGTACAGCGCAACACCGGTCTCGTCGCAGGACGTCTCGATACCCAACACACGCATAGGGCGGCGATGGTAGCACCCGTTCACGGCTCGATCCGACAAACGTGCCCGCGCTTTGCGTCCATCCCGGTAACTGAGTAGAATCCGCGTCCCTTTGTGTCGACCACCATTGATCGATCAGGATTTGGAGGACGAGTTCGGGTGCCATCAGTCAAAGTAAGAGAGAACGAACCTTTCGACGTCGCGCTGCGACGTTTCAAGCGGTCCTGCGAGAAAGCAGGCATTCTGTCCGAAGTACGTCGCCGCGAGTTCTACGAAAAGCCGACGTCGGTCCGTAAGCGCAAGGCCGCCGCAGCGGTCAAACGCCATCAGAAAAAGCTGCAACGCGAATCCCGGCGCTTCGAGCGCAGTTTCTAAGCCTGCTCAAGTCCATGTCCGATCTTCGCGGACGGATTGCAGAGGCAACCAAGGACGCCATGAAAGCCCGGGACAAGTCCCGGGTCGCCGTGCTGCGCCTGATCGGATCCGAAATCAAGCGGATCGAAGTCGACGAGCGGCGCGAACTTCCCGACGCGGACGTCCTGGCAGTACTCAACCGCATGCTGAAGCAACGCAATGATTCGGAATCGCAGTTCCGCGCGGCGGGCCGAGTCGACCTCGCCGACCAGGAAGCGTTCGAAATCGGACTGATCCGCGAGTTCATGCCCGAAGCGCTCGGCGAAGCGCAGATCGATGCCGCCATTCGCGACGCGATCGCGGCTTCGGGTGCGACGTCGATGCGGGACATGGGCAAGGTCATGAGCGCGCTCCGCGATGCATTGCAGGGTCGCGCCGACATGGCGGTCGTCAGCGCGCGCGTGAAGGCGCTGCTCGCCGCCTCTTAATCTGGCTTCGGTTTCGGTCGACCGATTCGCTCATCTGGGAACGAATCGAACGCGAGAGATACACTGCCGCATGGCCGGCCGGATTCCCCAATCGTTCATCAACGATCTGCTGACGCGGATCGACATCGTCGACGTGATCGACGCGCGCGTGACGCTGCGCAAGACCGGCCGCAACTTTCAGGCGCTGTGTCCGTTTCACGACGAGAAGACCGCCTCGTTCAGCGTCAATCCGGAAAAGCAGTTCTATTACTGCTTCGGTTGTGGTGCGACCGGCACGGCGCTGACGTTCCTGATGGAACACGACCGGCTGGAGTTCGTGGCTGCGGTCGAGACGCTCGCTTCGATCGCCGGCGTCGAGGTTCCCCGCGAGCGCGGCGCGCGTACCGACGACGAACTGCACGGCCGCTTATTGAAAACGCTCGAGGAGGCGGACAAGTACTTTCGCAAGATGCTGCGCAGCCACCCGGAGGCACCGCGGGTCGTCGATTACCTGAAGTCGCGGGGTCTCACCGGCGTGATCGCGCGCGATTTCGGCATCGGCTTTGCGCCGCCGGGATGGGACGGGTTGAAGACCGCGCTTGCGTCGTTCGGTGATGCCGATCTCGTCGCGGCCGGGTTGCTCGTGAAGAACGAACAGGGTCGGACGTACGACCGCTTCCGCGACCGGGTGACCTTTCCCATCCGCAGCACGCGCGGCCGGGTCATCGGGTTCGGCGGACGCGTGCTCGGCAACGAACAGCCGAAGTACCTGAATTCGCCCGAGACCGAAGTGTTCCATAAGGGTAGGGAGCTCTACGGTTTGTACGAAGCGCGGATGGCGCTTCGGAGAATCGAGCGATTGCTGGTGGTGGAGGGTTACATGGACGTCGTCGCGCTTGCGCAGGCGGGAATTCCGAACGCGGTGGCAACGCTCGGCACCGCGAGCGGCGTTGCGCACTTCGAAAAGCTGTTCCGGGCGGCGCCCGAGGTGGTCTGCTGCTTCGATGGCGACAACGCCGGACGCGAGGCGGCGTGGAAGGCGCTGACGGTTGCGCTGCCGACCCTCACTGCAGGGCATCAGTTGTCGTTCATGTTCCTGCCCGACGGAGAAGACCCCGACTCGCTGGTGCGAAAAGAGGGTAAAGCGCGTTTTCTGGAACGGATGGGCGGCGCGATCAGCGCGGCCGAATACCTGTTTCAGGGGCTCGGCCGTGGACTCGATCTGAACACGCTCGACGGGCAGGCGCGTCTCGCGGATCTGGCGTTGCCGTATATCCGAACCATTCCAGATGGTGTGTTGCGGGAACTGACGATGGAGCGCCTTGCAACGATCGCAAAAACGTCCCCCGACGCGCTGAATCGCGGCGCCAAGCTCTCGCGGACGGCCCCGGGTCGCAGGCCGACGCCCGAAGGTCGGGGAACTTCCCGGCTGAGTGAGCGACTGCTCACGATTCTGCTCAAGCACCCCGAGTTTCTGGCCAATCTCGACGATCACCGCCGAGCCCGCCTCATAGGTATAGGGGATACGTTGTTGGGGAGAGTCGTGCGCTACCTCGCCGAGCAACCCGACGCGGATCTCGCCTCGCTGCTGGGGTACTGGGCAGGGCAGGAGGGTCACGAGACCCTCGTGGAACTCGCCGACAGACCGTTGGTCTTGAAAGATGAAGCCCTGGGGGGCGAGTTCGACGATGCCGTCACGCAGTGTTTGACCGCCGTCGAACGCGCCAATCGCCGGGTGTTTCTCGAAGTGTTGAAGGAGGAAGGTTCGGCCGAAGCGCTGGCACAGTATTGGCGGCTGAAACAGAAAGCTGACTAAGCTTGAAGTCGTTCGCGAGGAGCTTGTTTCCGGCTAGTTGCGCCCCATCAATGCGGATATACTGCCCCGTTTTTTCGCGGCGGCGCGTTCGCGCAATCGTTCAATAGCAGAGGTCCCATGAGCACTGATACCACTCAGCAGCAGTCCCGTTTGAAAGAGCTGATTGCCAAGGGTAAGGAGCAAGGATTCCTGACTTACGCTGAGGTCAACGATCACCTGCCGGACGACATCTCCGACCCGGATCAGATCGAAGACATCATCGGCATGATCAACGACATGGGGATCACCGTCTACGAGGTGGCCCCGGATGCCGACGATCTGCTGACCGGCGGCGAAAGCACCGCCGATGAACTGGCGGCCGAAGAGGCAGCGGCCGCGTTGGCCGCCGTCGAAACCGAAGCGGGTCGAACCACCGATCCGGTGCGCATGTACATGCGCGAAATGGGTACGGTCGAACTGCTGACGCGCGAAGGCGAAATCGCGATCGCGAAGCGCATCGAGGAAGGCATCCGCGATGTTCTGACCGCGCTTTCCTACTATCCGGGTCCGGTCGACTACATCCTCGAAACGTACGCTGAGGTAACGAAGGAAGCGCGTCTGTACGACCTTCTGGTCGGTTATCTCGATCCCACTGACGAGGTGCCCGAGGCGGCCCAGGTCGACCTCACGATGCAAGCCGTCGAGAAGGACGAAGACGAGGAAGAAGAGGAGAAAGGTCCCGATCCGATCGAGGCGAAACGCCGTTTCAACATCCTGAAGCGCCAGGCCGCCAAGACAGTAAAAACGCTGGCGAAAGGCCGCACCGGCGCCGCCGCGAAGAAGGATCTGGAGAAGCTGGGCGAAGTGTTCTCGGTGTTCAAACTGGTGCCGCGCCACTACGACGAAATCGTCGAAATGCCGCGCGAAGCGCTGGCACGAGTACGTCGTCAGGAACGCGCCATCATGATCGCGTGCGTGCGCCGCGCGCGCATGCCGCGCAAGGTGTTCCTGAAGGAATTCCAGGGCAACGAGATCAGCATCGCCTGGGTGAACAAGCACACGAAGGCGAAGAAGGACTACAGCGCCGCGCTCGAAGAGCAACGCGACGAGATCGTTCGCGCGCAGAAGAAGTTGAAAGCGATCACGCAGGAGACGGGTCTCAGCGTCAGCGAGATCAAGGACATCAACCGACGCATGTCGCTGGGCGAAGCGAAGGCACGCCGCGCGAAGAAAGACATGGTCGAAGCGAACCTGCGACTCGTGATTTCGATCGCGAAGAAATACACGAACCGCGGTCTGCAGTTCCTCGACCTGATTCAGGAAGGCAACATCGGCCTGATGAAGGCGGTCGACAAGTTCGAATACCGCCGCGGCTACAAGTTCTCGACCTACGCGACGTGGTGGATCCGTCAGGCCATCACGCGCTCGATCGCGGACCAGGCTCGCACCATCCGCATCCCGGTGCACATGATCGAAACGATCAACAAGCTGAACCGAGTCTCTCGGCAGATGCTGCAGGAGATGGGCAGAGAACCCACGCCGGAAGAGCTCGGCACGCGCATGGAAATGCCGGAAGACAAAGTTCGCCGCGTGCTGAAGATCGCGAAAGAACCGATCTCGATGGAAACGCCGATCGGCGACGACGAAGATTCGCATCTCGGCGACTTCATCGAAGACGTCACCATCGGTTCGCCGATCGATCTCGCAACCGGCGAAGGTCTGCGCGAAGCGACGCGCGAGGTACTCGCGGGTCTCACCGCGCGCGAGGCAAAGGTTCTTCGGATGCGCTTCGGCATCGATATGAACACCGACCACACGCTCGAAGAAGTGGGCAAGCAGTTCGACGTGACCCGAGAGCGCATTCGGCAGATCGAAGCAAAGGCGCTGCGTAAGCTGCGGCATCCGAGCCGCTCGGAACATCTGCGCAGCTTCCTCGACGAAACCAACTGATCTGTCGAGTCGCACACCGTTGGCGCCAAGGACGGCGCCGACGCGATTTGTTCAGGGCCCATAGCTCAGTTGGTTAGAGCAGTCGACTCATAATCGATTGGTCCCAGGTTCGAGCCCTGGTGGGCCCACCACACCAGCCTTCGTTGGGACGCCGCGATGGGACTCACGACAGCCCAGGATGCGACAACGATCGACCGCGTCGTCGCGTTGCTCACCGGACTCTCGCTGATCTGCGTGTTCCTGTTGCCGTCGCAAAGCGGTGCGAGCTTCCCGACGTATCTTGTCGCGCTGTTGGTGCTGTTTGGTGACAGCAGTCGTTGGCGCGAGTTCTTCGCCGCGCGGGCGCTGCCGCTGCTGTTGCTCGCATTGCTGCGTCTATTTCTCGTCGTCGGTGTGGTGGTCACAGGCGGTCTCGCCCCGCGCTGCGTTCTCGATCTACTCGCGCTGCGTGCTGATGTTCGCGTTCGTGGTTGCGTTGGCGACCTCCATCTGCCGGGTTCCGGAGATGACCGATTGGCTAACGCGATCGCTGGCCATCGCCGCCGCCGTCGCCGCCGGCGCCGCGCTGGTCGATCAACGACTGCATCCAACGTGGGATGGGCGCCTCGTCGGGCTCGGTCAGCTGCGCAACAGCGTCGTGGCCGGATTCGCGTTCAACGCCGGACTGATGTTTGCGGCCAGCGCTGTGTCGACCGGCGGAACTGCGTGGCGGGCGATCGGAATTGTGTGTGTCGCACTGACGGCCACGGCGGTTTGCGCCACGGGCTCCCGCTCGGCTTATCTGAGTGGCGCGATCGGGCTTTGGACGCTGCTGTGGACCTGGCGCGGGTCGGCGGCACGCCCTTTGGTGTGGTTTGCGGTTCCGGCCGGGGGCGTTGCCCTCGTACTGGCGACGCTGATGCTGCAGCCGACCTGGATCGAAACGCTGTTCCCACGCGGAGACAGTTTCCGCCTGGAGATCTGGGGTGCCGAATGGCAGCGACTGATCGAAAACGGACCCTGGTTCGGCCTGGGTGTGCTGGTCCCGGACGATGTCGTTCTGCAGGGTGAGGTGTTCGTGCATCCGCATAGCCTGTATTTGGCGAGCGCATTACAGGGCGGGCTGGTTGGCCTGTTACTCTTGCTAGGTGTGCTGTTCTACACGGGATTGAACCTGTATCGTGCGCGCCGCCAGGACGGGGCACCTCTGGGCCTCGCGTTGCTGGCCACGGGGATGACCGCATACCTGCTCGACGGCTGGGAGCTGATCGACAAGGTGAGCGTCAGCTGGTTGCTGTTATGGACGCCCGTCGCGATTGCGGTTGGGGTGAGATCAAGAATGCAGAATCAACACCGGATCCCGGGCACCGGCCCGATACAACGCTCGATCGATCCGATCGAGGCGCAGCTGTGACGATCGCGGGATCAGTTGCCGTCGTCGTCGTGAATTTCAACGGCGCGGCTTATCTGCGTCGATGCCTGAGCTCGATCGAAGCGCAAACGCACCGTCCCGATCATGTGATCGTCGTGGACAACGCGAGTGCCGATGAATCGCTGCGCGACGCACAGTCGCAGTTCCCCGGGTTCCGATACATCGCCAACGTCGCGAACGTCGGATTCGCTGCCGCCAACAATCAGGCGTTCGATCTGTGTTCGAGCCTCGAGGTCGAATACGTGGCGTTGTTGAATCCCGACGCGTTCGCGGCACCGGACTGGCTCGCGCAGCTGTTGGACGCGGCGGGCCGGGGCAACGGTTACGCGTCGTGGGCTTCGTGCCTGTTGCGAGCCGACGCACCGACGGAGGTCGACGGACTCGGCGATGCTTACCACATCTGTGGCTCCGCCTGGCGCCGCCGCCACGGGCAGTCGCTCGATCGGGCATGGCTCGTGGATCGCGACGTGTTCTGTGCGTGCGCCGCCGCGGCGCTGTATCGGCTCGATGCGGTCCGTAGTGTCGGTGGGTTCGACAGCGACTTGTTCTGCTACATGGAAGACGTGGACCTCGGATTTCGATTGCGCCTGATGGGTCACTCCTGTCGTCTCGTGGCGTCGGCTAGTGGCGGAGCACGTCGGCTCGGGAATCACCGGCTATCGCTCGGGAGCGGCCACCTATTACGGTCAGCGCAATCTCGTGTGGGTGTTCGCGAAAAACATGCCGACGGCACTGATCTGGACGTTGCTGCCGCTGCACCTGGCCATGAACGCGATGATGATCGTGGTGTGTGCACTTCGAGGTCAGCTCTCGGTCGTTGCTCGCGCCAAGCTCGACGCGTTGAAAGGACTCAGGGGCGTGCCAGCCAAGCGACGCGCCATCCAGAATGGTGCGATCGCGCCAACGGGGGCAATCTGGCGCGCGCTCAGCAAGTCACTGGTTCCGGGGAACTGATGTCGATGCGTTTGTCAGCCAGCATCGTTACCTATCGTTCGAACTTGGTGCTGTTCAACTCCCTCGCCGATAGTCTGATCTGCGCGCTGCGGCGCGCACACAACGAGTTTCCGGTGACGGCCGACCTGGTCGTGGTGATCAACGATACGCGTCGACGAAGACGTGGCGACGATCGAACGGGCCGTCGAGGCCATTCGCGCGCGCGCCCCCGAGAATGTTCGTCTGCGCACGGTCAAGGGCCACGGCAATATCGGCTATGGCGCCGGACAGAACCGGGCGCTCGAGACGGTGTCGTCGGATTATCATCTGATCCTCAACCCCGACGTACTTCTGGAGGAAGACGCGGTTCTGGAAGGTCTGCGTTACCTCGATGGACACGCCGAGGTGGCCATGCTCGTTCCGCAAGGATTCGATCCGCAGAACGAGTACGCGCGTTTGTCGAAGCGTCATCCGTCGCTGCTCGTCCTGCTGTTGCGCGCTCTCGCGGTGAGGGGTTCTGACGGGCTTCTCGGGCGGCGCGTCGCGCGCTACACCTACGGTGGCGAGCTACCCTGCGACGCGCCGAAGTCGATCACGCTGGCGAGCGGTTGCTTCATGCTGTGCCGCACCGACACCCTGAAAAAGGTGAACGGATTCGACGAACGCTATTTCCTATACTTCGAAGACTACGACTTGTCGTTGCGCCTCAAGAACTACGGCCAGATCGTCGAACTGCCGCAGGCGCGGATCACACACTACGGTGGTCATACGGCGCGTCGCGATCTTCGGCGGGTCATGCATTTCCTTCGATCCGGAGTCAGGTTTTTCAATCGTTACGGCTGGCGGATCGTCTGATCGATCGCCGGCGGCAATGGAGCAGTGATCAGATGAAGTCTGTCCTTCCTGTCGTACTCGCCGGCGGTGCAGGCACGCGTTTGTGGCCGCTTTCGCGTGAGCTTTACCCGAAGCAATTTCTCGGGCTCACCGGCGCGCCGACGATGCTGCAGGACACGTTGCGGAGACTTGAAGGCATAGACGCTGCACCGCCGTATCTGATCTGCAACGAAGACCATCGCTTCATAGTCGCAGAGCAGTGCCGCGCGATCGGCGTGGAGTGTGGTGCCATCGTGCTGGAGCCCGCCGCTCGCAACACGGCGCCGGCGATTGCGTTGGCCGCGCTGCACGCGATGTCCGGCGGAGACGATCCGGTCATGTTGATACTCGCGGCCGACCACCACATCGCCAATCCAGAAGCATTTCGCGCAGCCGTGGCGGTCGGTGCAGAGCTCGTTCGCGACGATCAGTTGCTGACGTTCGGCATTGTTCCGGAAGTTCCGGAAACCGGTTACGGCTACATCAAGGCCGGCGAAGCGATCGGCTCCGGCGCGCATCGCGTTGCGCAGTTCGTCGAAAAGCCGAATGTCGATACGGCGCAGAAGTACCTCGCGGCCGGCGACTACTTCTGGAACAGCGGCATGTTCATGTTCAAGGCGAGCACGTTCCTCGACGAGCTCGAAGCGCATCGCCCCGACATCTTTGGCGTCTGCGAGAGCGCCGCGCGCAGCATGTCGAACGATCTCGATTTCAAGCGGCCCGGCACCGAGTTCGCCAAATGCCCTTCGGAATCGATCGACTATGCGGTGATGGAGAAGACGCGCCGCTCAATCGTGCTTCCGATCAACGTCGGTTGGAGCGATGTCGGTTCGTGGAAGGCACTGTGGGAAGTATCGCCGCGCGACAAGTGCGGCAACCACATCCGCGGCGACGTGGTGACCGTCGATACCTCCGGTTCGTTGCTGATATCGGAAGGACGGCTGTTGGCGACCGTCGGCGTCAGCGACTTGATGGTGATCGAAACCGCCGACGCGGTCCTTGTGGCGCAGCGCGACTCTGCGCAAGACGTGAAGCGCATCGTCGAGAAGCTGCGTGCGTCGAAGCGCCCGGAGCATCAGACGCATCAACGCGTATATCGTCCTTGGGGCAGCTATGAAACGGTCGAACGGGGCGATCGTTATCAAGTGAAACGCCTCACGGTGAATCCGGGCGCGACGCTGTCGTTGCAGATGCACCATCACCGCTCTGAGCACTGGATCGTCGTTCAGGGAACCGCGATGGTGACGTGCGGCGACAAGGAGTTCGTCGTCCACGAAAACGAATCGACGTACATACCGATCGGCAGCAAACATCGATTGGCGAATCCCGGTAAGATCCCGTTGCATCTGATGGAAGTTCAGGTCGGTTCTTACCTGGGCGAAGACGACATCGTTCGCTTTCAAGACGCATACGGTCGGGGATAAACAAGCTCGATGACGACGCGAGTCCTGGTGACCGGTGGCGCCGGCTTCATCGGCTCCGCGCTGGTTCGGCACCTCGTGCTCGATCGCGGCTCGGAGGTCTGTACGATCGACAAGCTGACGTATTCGGGCAGTCTCGACAATCTTGCCGATGTCGCCGATCACCCGCGTCATCACTTCCGACAGATCGACATCTGCGACGTCGTCGAGCTCTGCGCGCTGCGCTGTTCTGATTTTGCTCCGGATGCGATCATGCATCTCGCTGCGGAGACGCATGTCGATCGTTCGATCGACGGACCGAGTGCGTTCATCCAGACGAACATCGTCGGCACGTATCACCTGCTCGGAGATCGCGCGCGAGTATGCGCGGCGCGAAGCGCGACGCGTTTCGCTTGCTGCACGTGTCGACCGACGAGGTCTACGGCAGCTTGGGACCGATCGGGGCTGTTTCACCGAAGACAGTCCGTACAAGCCGAACTCGCCGTACTCAGCGTCGAAGGCCAGCGCCGATCATCTCGCGCGCGCGTGGTTCGAGACTTACCGGTCTGCCGGTGCTCGTCACGAACTGTTCGAACAACTACGGCCCGTTTCAGTTTCCGGAAAAGTTGATTCCGCTGACGATTCTGAAGGCGTTGCAAGGCCAACCGATTCCGGTTTACGGCGACGGAATGCAGGTCCGCGATTGGTTGCACGTCGATGATCACGTGCGTGGCCTTGTCAGGGTGTCTGGAGCAGGGTACACCGGGTCGGACCTACAACATCGGCGGCAACTGCGAGAAGACCAATCTCTCGGTGGTAGAGACGATACTTCGTGCGATTGGCGCGTCAGACGGGAAAGAGTGAAGAGGAACTGCTCGGCCTCATTCGGTTCGTCACCGATCGACCCGGCCACGATCGACGATATGCGATCGACGCGAGCCGCATGCGTGACGGAACTCGGCTGGGCTCCGCGAGACGGAGTTCGCAGATGGGCATCGACGCTACCGTAGGCTGGTACGTCGACAATCTCTCGTGGTGTGATCGCAGAAGCAATGTATACGCCGGGCAACGCCTCGGTGTCGCCGGGAAAACGGAGGAGCGCTCGATGAACGACGGCACAAAGGGAATTGTCTTGGCGGGCGGTCATGGCACGCGCCTGTATCCGGTGACGCGCGGCGTTTGCAAGCAGTTGCTGCCGGTCTACGACAAACCGATGATCTATTATCCGCTGACGACGCTGATGCTCGCGGGCGTTCGCGACATCCTGGTGATCTCGACGCCGTTCGATACGCCGCGATTCGAGGAACTGATCGGCGATGGCAGCCAGTGGGGACTGTCGTTGAGCTACGCGGTTCAGGATCAACCGCGCGGGCTCGCGCACGCGTTCGTGGTCGGCCGGAAGTTCATCGGCAACGATGCGTGCGTGATGATTCTCGGCGACAACATCTTCTTCGGCAGCGAACTGTCGACGACTCACGCAGACGGCGGTTCGCGAAAATCGAGGGGCGACGATCTTCGCGTATCCGGTCAAGGATCCCGAACGCTTCGGCGTGGTCGAGTTCGACGCCAAAGGGCGGCCGACGGCAATCGTCGAGAAACCGAAGAACCCAAGATCGCACTTCGCAGTGACCGGACTGTACGTTTACGACAACGACGTCGTCGAGATCGCGCGCGATCTCGTGCCGTCAGCTCGCGGCGAGATCGAGATCACCGATCTCAACCATGCGGTATCTCGAGCGCGGGCGACTCGATGTCAAGCAGCATGGGACGCGGCATGGCGTGGCTCGATACCGGCACGCACGAGTCGCTGCTCGAGGCGAGTCAGTTCGTGCAGACGATCGAACACCGACAGGGACTGAAGATCGCGTGTCCCGAAGAGGTTGCGTGGCGCCTGGGCTGGATCGATGACGCGGCGCTGGCACGCGTTGGCCGACGAGATTGGACCGTCGAGCTATGCGGAGTACCTGGTCGATCTGGTGCGTGACGTCGAGATGGGCCGCAATGAGGACCAGAGAACGACCGCGGACGGGCTCCGCTTCTGGGACACGATGACCTCGCGAGACTGATTGTGAAGGTCACGCAGACCGCGCTTCGCGGCGTTCTGATCATTGAGCCCGACGTCTTCGCCGACGAACGTGGATTCTTCGTCGAAAGCTACAATCGCGCGCGATATGCCGAGCATGCCGGGCTCGATGTCGAGTTTGTTCAGGACAATCATTCGCATTCGAAGGCGAACGTTCTGCGCGGCCTGCACCTGCAACGCCGCTACCCACAAGGCAAGCTGATTCGTGTGGTTAGTGGCCACGTGTGGGACGTCGCGGTCGACGTCGATCCGCGATCGCCGACGTTTCGGCAGTGGGTCGGAGTCGACCTGACCGATGCGAATCACCTGCAGCTCTACATTCCGCCCGGTTATCGCGCATGGCTTCTGCGTGCTGTCGGATCATGCCGACCTCGAATACAAGTGTACGGAGTTGTATCGAGTCCGACGACGAGCACGGAGTGTTGTGGAACGATCCGGAGCTGAACATTCGGTGGCCGTTGGAGAATCCGATCGTGTCGGCGCGCGAGCGCGGCGGAACGGTTCACTGCGCAGCCTGCTCGCTGCTGAATGATGCGCCAGCGCGTGCTCGTTATCGGCGCGTTTGGCCAGGTCGGTCGTGAAGTTGTAGCGGTCGCATCCACAGACTATGAGTGATCGGCCCCGCATCCCGAGAACTCGACATCCGCGATGTAATCGGTGGAGAGGGCGTTCGCTCGCATACAGCCTCGTCTGGATCATCTACACCGCCGCTTACACGGCCGTAGACAAGGCGGAATCTGAACGGGAAGCGGCCTTTGCGACAAACGCGGACGGCGCGCGGGGAAACGTGGCTCGCGCGTGCAATGCTCACAGGGCACCGCTGATTCACCTGTCCACCGACTACGTATTCATGGAGAACAACGTTCCGCGAATTGCGGCGAAGACGATCGAACGAACCCGCTGAACGTCTACGGTGAATCGAAACTGGCAGGCGAAGGTCTACCGATCCAAGACGCGTGTACACCCGGACTCATTCTGCGTGTTTCGTGGGTGTTCGGGGTTGTCGGTTCGAATTTCGTCAAGACAATGCTGCGACTGGCGAGTCGCGACGTCGTGACGGTGGTCAACGATCAATTTGGGACGCCGTGTCCGCAGCCGACATTGCGGAGGCGGTGTGCTGCGCTACGCCGCGCGAGCAGACGTCGGCCGGGAGTCGGACGCCTGCTTCACTACTCGTCTCAACCGATAACAACGTGGTTCGGTTTTGCTAGCGCGTATTCGAAGCCGCTGCGACGCTGGAGATGTCCGCCATGTACCGCGAGTCGATCCGATAACGACTGACCAATACCCGACGAGCGCGAAGCGACAATCGAACTCGATCCTCGATTCGTCGAAACTTCAGGATCTGATTGGTGCCGAAGCGCCGGATTTGGCGTGCCTCATTGCATCGCGTTCTGATCGGGGTCGGTGGGAGCGGCCCCAAAGGCGCCGTGTGATCGATTCGGTACGGCGAGGTCATGCCGGCCTCTTCGATCCTGTGAATATCAGTTGGCAAGGGCCGAGATGCCCGAATGCGCCAGGAAGCGTACGCGGCAATATGGATGTCCTCGAACCCCGCATCGCGTGCCATCGCCAGCAGATCCCAGCCCAAGTCTGTGGAAGACGACAGAGCCTTTGCGAGACAGAGGATTTCATGAAACTCCGGGGCGGACACTGGTGCAACACGCCGTCCTCGAGTCGGGCCCGTGTCACTGACTCGTCGTAGTCTTCATGGAACGGCACTGTCGCAAGTAACGTCCCGCCGTGCCGCAGGGTTCGTGCACACTCGGAGAACGCTCGGGTTGGCTCGGGGACATGCTCGAACACATCGTTGCTGACGATGAGATCCGATGATTCGGTGGGGAAACTCAGATTCATCACATCTTCGTGACGTACGCCACTGCCACCGACTTGGCCACTTGACGAGAGTCGCTGAGGTCTCGCTGCCGATGATGCGGTGTTGCGGAAACGCTGATTCGGCCCACCGAAACATCGGCGTGACCTGCTCCATGAAATACACAGCCTTGTTGCGGAATGGTTCGAGCTGTTCTTTAAGTAGCGTCGCAACGAGTCGCTGACGGTTGTTCATTCCGCATACCGGACATGTCAGTGTCTCCCTCCAGTTCGGGTTCCGATGCGCGGACAGCGGACGTGGTGGGTCCCATGACTATCTGCAGGGCGACGCGTGCATTGCATGGAACGCAGAACCCATCGAACGAAACGATATCGTCGACAGCGCTTTCTTCCAGACGATTCTCGAGAATGCCGCGCGGGGTGAACGCCTCGTTCTGCAGCGCCCGTTCGAACTCGCTACGAGTGCTAGCGACGAAGACGGGGTTGAGAACGCGCTCGGCCGCCGGAGCTTCGGCCGAGATATCGCTAACAACGAATGAAGGCGCAGGGGGCGGTTGTCGCGCTGTGAAACGAACCCGAGTCGGGCCAGAATCTCGAGAGATTTTCAAGGTCGACTTCCGGTCCCCGAGGCCTTCTCGGCGAATGCGATTCCGTTCCGGCTTGAGGGTGTCCAGACAATTCGTCTTCGTAGACGCGGGCGATGCTCGGATGTGAACTCGTTGTGGCATCGGCCACAACGGACGTTTTCTCCATCCGTTCAATGACGTGCCTTCGCTAGCCATCGTTGTAGCCACGACAGGCAGGCCCGCCGACATCGCGGCTGACTACTTTGCCTTTGATTCCTCCTCGAAGCGCAAAGGCGCAACCGAAACACGCACATGGTCCAGGAACGCGTCGAGGTTCTCGATGTATCCGGTGATCACTACGTCTTCACTTGCCAGACTCTGGACTTCAAGGTGGGATTGCTCCCGGCCGCGTAAAAACGGACGCCTGGGAGGCGCTGGCGCAGCAGCGGCATGATCTCTGCCACGAAGATCGCACTGCGTCGACGTTGGGCGGGTGTGACCGCCAATGAATGCGATGCCGCTACGTTCGCCAAACCCCTTGCCGGTTCCCCGAACAGCTACGATGAGGGGAAGGACGAAATCCGGTCGCTGCTCATTAACGCCGCAGCAACTCGAGTTCGGCGGTGCTTACGACGATCGTCGCATCCACCGCTCGAATGGCTTTGAATTCGAGTTGCTTCATGTTCGATGCGAGCTTCAGCGTCTTGCATCGCCGAGCACCTCGGCTTCGCGTTGCATTCGCAAGAAATGTAGGTCTGCGTGTGGAAAAGGACTTGCGTTTGGGCAGTATTTGCGGACGGCTTTGATGTTCCGCTCGACAAGGTTGGGACGAAACAGCAGCGCCAGACTGTAGCGACTGCCGAACTGTTTGAGGTGCGATCCAACCGAAACGATGTGGGGCGCCCGACAGCACCTCGATTCCAGCGCGTTGCAACGTGGAGGTATATCCCGACGTACCGAAGGTCGTGTTCCGCGATGAACGTAACTTGGAAGTCCATCTCCCGCAGCAGCAGCATCATGTTGAAAACAAGCACCGAACCGGCATCTTATTGGGCGTAGGGGTGCAATCGTCAGTACCAGCACCCGCCTCTTCGCTGTGCGATCTTTCGCGTCGGTCGCGGGTGCTCGCCGGGGGCTTATGCGTGTTCGACCGCTCTTGCCAGCGCTCGAACAGTTTTCTCGTGTTGGCGATCTGATGAGACTTGATACCGCTTGTTGTATCGGTACCCGAGGTTATTCCCTCGTATTGAAATACCGTTGAAAGAGGTTGGTAGATAGGGTAGCCTGCGGCTCGAATCTTGAGCGCCGAGATCTGCATCTTCACAGTACGCAGGAAGGTAGTGTTCATCGAAGCCGCCGAGTTCGTCGAAGAGCGACTTGGCACGATGATTGACGCGCCGGAGCAGTAGTCGACCTCTCTCGCGTAGTTGTACATCGGTAGCGCCGCGTCTTGATCGCGGCCAAAGTTCAGGCGCTTCCGTCGCGCCAGATGATCGCGCCCGCTTCCTGTAACCGCCGTCCGGATAGACGAGCTTGGAGCCCACGAATCCGGTACCGGGGAACGCGTCGAACGTCCTGAGTAATTCGTCCAGCCAGCCGCGCGTCACGACGGTGTCGTTGTTCAGGAAGTGCAGGTATTGCCCGCGTGCGATCGCTGCGCCTGCGTTGCACGAACAATGAAGCCTTGGTTCTGCGCATTGTGGATCAGATGAATCTCCTTGACGCGCTGAAGAGTCGCGGCGGTGTTATCGGTGAGCAATCATCGACCACGATGACTTCGAACGGCGCGGTCGGAGTGTTGGTGGCGATGGAGGCAAGGCATTGAATCGTGTATTCGATCTGTCCGAACACGGGGATAACGATTGAAACAGGGGCGAGGGGACGACTGCCACATCGAGCGTGAGCGATTCCGCACTATCGTCCAGCGGGTTCCCATGGACTGATGTTCGAGCGCCATCGCGAGAGCGGGAATCGAGGCGCGCGGGGCGCCACTTCGCAACAGAACTTCGGGGAACAGACGGGCGAGCACACGCCGATGCGCCGCCTTTGACTCATAGCCAAAGGCAGCGTTTGATAGGCGCGCTTTGCGCAGCGAAGCCCGCGTCCAATCAATCGATCGAAAACTGCCTTGATCATCTAGTGCGTCTTAGCGTTTCGGTTGGAGTCAACTCAATAGGGTCTCATTGGTTTTATGGCATTCGCTTCCGAAACGCGCGAAGCCTAGACACAATTGTTATTGGGGGTAATAGAGAAATGAATCGGCTAATCGCACGACCACAGTCAACGCGGTCATTCTGGTTGTGTATTCGATGGGAATGTCGTTCGGTCAAATGCTGTTCAAGCTGGCTGCTGATCAGACGAAGCTCGAGCGCTCCTCCACCTTCTTGCAGGCACTCCTGACGAGTTGGTATTTTTACGGTGCCGTTGTTTTGTACGCGTCGTTCCCTCGTCTGGGTTTGGACTCTGACTCGGATACCGCTCAGCCAAGCGTATCCGTTCGTCGTTCTCGCGTTCGTGTTACGCCCGCTTTAGGCGGTGCTCTTGTTCGGGCGAAATACTGAACGCGTCCTACGTGGTGAGCTCGCAATCCACCCCTCGGGGGACTCGGCCTCCTGGTCATGAAGGGATCGAACTAGAGCGACTCCTTTGACGATCAAGGAGCGCCTCATTTCCTTGCCGCTATTCTTGACGACGTACGGAGCGCGCCGGCGATGAATAGGTCGCTGCGGCACCGAGGCGATGTCGTATCCGACGAATGCCAGTACGAGTTGGAGCCCCATCAGTATGGGCAATGCTGCGAGCATTACCGTTCCGGCCGGTGTCGGAACCCCGAGACGCGCCGAGGCGATCCACTCATGTCCGCCGAAGCCGATCCCGAAGATGAGCATCGCCAATCCAACGGGTAGTTGGATTGACGCAAGCGAAACGTCGCGCAGGTAGATTGTAGAAGACTCTCTTGCAGAAGTTCCGCGCAGCTTAACAGGAACTCGCCGATGATTCTGGAAATCTTGAGGTTCGTGACCTCATCGGCGTACTTGGCATCCATCGGCACGTCGACGACCACTGCATGCAGCGTGTTCAGTCTGAACAGCATGTCGGATTCGAAGAAGAACCGCCGACTGATCTTGTCGAACGGCAGTATCGGGCCACGTCGACGTGAATGGCCGTGGAACCGTTAGTCGGATCGAACAGGTTCCAATAGCCAGACGATAGCTTGTTCAGCAGCGACAACACCGCGTCGCCGAACAGTCTCGAGGCCGGCATCGAACCAACCTGTTCCAGGTCATAGAACCGATTCCCCTTCGTAGAGTCGGCTTCGCCGGACACGATTGGTTCGACGAAGTATGGGATGAGCTTGGATCCATCTGTCCGTCGCCATCGACTTTGACGATCACATGTGCACCATCGGCGATTGCGGCGTCATAACCGGTCATGACGGCTCCGCCGACGCCCTGGTTATGCGCATGAACGATCACTCTGACGCGTCCGAGCGCGACGTTGGCTTCGACGAACGCTCCCGAGTGATCCGGACAGCAGTCATCGACGACGTAGATCGCCACACGTCGGACGGAACCTTCGCGATGACGTTGACGATGTGGCCCGTCACTTTGTATGAGGGGATGACCACAGCTACCCGAGCGGTCATCGGAGAATTGGGTATCTGTGGAGAGCTCATTGCCTGAAAGAGAGCGTCCGGACCTTGATCCGAGCGTCAGTCTGGCCCAGCGCGTGACGATTGCGTTCGACGCATCCGACGGCGCGACGACCTCGGTGGAATCGCTTGCGTAGGATGGCGAGCAGTCGAACAGACGCACCGTCGTGTCGATGCCATGCATCTTCGCGTCGAGCGAGTTGACCTGCAATCGCCCCTGCGCGGGTCCGTCAGCACACATCGTGGTCGCGCTCAGCAGATACCGGTGTCCGGATAGAACGGGAATCGTCTGACTCGGACGCGCCAGGTGGCCGCGACGAATACACCGCCGTGCTCCTTCGGCGATCTGCGTTCCCGGCGAGAGTGCCTATCCCTCATTTTGTCGAGAAGTCCGTGTTCTTCAAGAGTTCGGTCCGAAAGCGAGTATCGCTCCTCTGGCTTCGGACGCGAGTGACGCCGCTCTGAAGAGGACCTGCTCTGTGGCACCTTCGATCATCGCGCGCTGGTCAGCGGTTCCCCACTGGTCATCCAGAATCACGTAATCGACCCCTTCGGCCGCAAGCAACGCGGCCATTGCGCTCGATGAGCTCTGTTTGGCGACGCGCCGCTGGAACCTGTAGTTGTACCAACTCGGATAGAGGGCATCGGCGTTCAGCGGCGCTGTAAGAGGTATCGAGAATACCGCAACAGGCGTTTGACCGACGTTCAAATGATTGATCAGCTCCACGGCGGCTCGAATGGGTAAGCACGAGACGCCAGGTACGCCTCGCGGCCGGCTGCACTTGTCAGTGGCTGCAGCGACAGATCTCCATATGCAGTGCCGGACCCGAAGTACGCGAGGTTGAGTTCAACGACGCCGAGGCAAACGACCGAAACGAGCCTTCTCGAATTCGTTCGGACACGGACGCTAGCGCCGACGCGGCGACGCCGACGACCTGCCGCTACCCACGCAAAGGAGGGGAACACGTAACGCAGATATGCCGTGACTGAAATGCGACGACGACGGGAAGAGCCACCGACTATGCAAAGAAGAATGCCCTTGTGTCGGCGGCCAAGTGCCAGTGTCAGGATTACTGGTACGAATAGTACGAGCCACTGGAAGCCGGCCGCACCTGGTGCACATTCAAGGAATTTCGCGGTCCGAAACGTTGCCTCGTAGAGGACATCCCAAGAAATACCGCTTCCGAAAAGCGCGCGTCCGAGAATCTATCTGGCGGGTAAAATGGCGACTGGAAGACGTCGTTGAAGAATGGAAATACCGGTATCGCCCGTAGTACACCAGGCCGTAACGTAAGGAATTGCGCCGGTCACGAGCAACAAGCTGCGCCCAGGGTGAGGCGCCGAACCGAGCTTGTCAGTAGCCAGCCGCGCCAGCGAAACACTAGGACGATCAGCAGCGCCGGCAATACCGTCACAGTGACTGCCTTTGCCGCCAATGCGTTGCCGAGCAGTAATCCACCCGACTGAAATTGGGCATCTGCGTCACCGTTCGGGTCGATCGACTTGAAGACTGCGAGCGAACTGGTCACGACGAAGCAGGTCCAGATTGACTCGATGTATAGGCTGCTGCTCTCCGTGAAGGTGAGCGGCGTACTGAGGAACAGGAGCACGGCCCATCGCCAGCCCAGCGCTTCGCCGCCCGCCCAGATCACCATATCTCGAATCAGCAGTGCCAGAACGAAGATGAAGCCGACATTGATGAGTCGCGCGGCGGTTTCACCCGCAAGCATGTAACCGATCGAGAAGATCCAGTCGCCCAGCATCGGATCACCGCCCAGACGTAGGTGCCCGCGTCGATCCCCCATTCGTGCCGCTGGCTCAAGTGGGCCGGAACGAACAGACGCATCGCCAACGCGTCGCGGCCGACTTCTGGCATCAACGTCGACGACGAAGTGCACGAGCCCCACGACGATGATGCCGATATCCAGCGCTCGCACGTCAAGAGAAGAATCGAGTCGTCTCGCCAGAGACTGCCACTGCCAAATGAGATGATTCATTGCCCCAGTGTGCGGTGTTGTGATCGAGCGGCAGTACGAGCGCCGCCGCATAAACGCCGGGATAGTTCACAGAGAAATGTGCCAACAGCCCGACGGAGGTGCCATAGAGCGAGCGCCGACCAACAGACCGATGGTTGGGTGATCGAATCGGTCCCCAGCCATCGGAGCACCGAGTTTCCAAGCAGCGCCGACGCAAGTGCAAACCACAAAACGACCAGAAACGGCCAGAACATCCCGCTTGCGAGCGCAATCACGCCGCTGGTGGCGATGCCGATCATCCACGGTGATCGGCGGACAATGCGGCTCACGTAGCGACGATGACCGCAAGGCTTACGATCGCGAACCGGAGGGAACGACTGACTCGCTCGTCAATGTGATCTGCGACAGCCCATAAAGCGTCAGTGTGACGCAAATGATCAGCGCTGCTGCCTGACGACGACCGACCCAAGTCGAACACTCACGCGAACGGTCGCTATACATCAGAAACGTTCGGCGGCACTTCAGCGGTCATTCAAGGAAGAGCCTAGGTATGCGTCGATGGCGGCGGCGTTTCTGCTCCAAAGCAATGTTTGGCCAGTCTTTGGCGGCTTGAGGAGATCGACATCGACAAATCTCAATCCGATTTCTCCGATCCATTGGCTCGAGTGTCAGGTTAGCTTAAGGCACTTAGTCCCCAAGGGGGCGCACCAGAGTCTTTTGCGGCTTGACGCACGGGCAGGTGGAGGAGCGTGGCGCGCGCGATCCGGCTGCCAATTGCGCTGTGACTCGCGCATGTAGTTGCTGGCCGGCTCGATCGAACGAAACTCATGCCTCTCATGTTTGCGACGCGACGGGTACAACCTATACTGTGCCGCGCGCCAGAAGTGCGTTGTTTGCGAGCGCGTATAGGCGGCCGCGATCCGCGCGCGCCTACCTGAGTCCAAGCCATGCTGCAACTATCTCCCACGCGCGATTGGGGCCTTCAGATCATGCGGGGCAAGCGCGGAGCGTTATTTTGATCGTCCTCATCACTGGCGGGTCGAGCGGAATTGGCAAGAACTTGGCCGAGGCGTACCTAGCCCGCGGAGACCAGGTGATCGTTGTATCGGAAAGCGCGGACAAGCTCGAGGCGACGCGGATTGAACTCTCTCGGGTGGCAAATACGGTATCCGCAGTACGATGTGACGTCTCCGATGCGGAGGACGTTAGACGCATGGTCGTGACGGTTCTCGAGGATTTCGGCTGCCCAGACGTCGTGGTAAACAATGCGGGATTTGCCGTCTATCGTTCGTTCGACCAGAGCACGATGGATGAAATCGAAAGGCTGATTGGCGTGAACCTGCTGGGGACGCTGCGCTGCATTCGCGGGTTCTTGCCGGCGATGATGTCGCGGCGGTCGGGTCATATAGTCAACGTTGCCTCGATTGCGGGGTTGATGCCGATCACGCCCTGCGCGGCGTACGGTGCGGCCAAGCACGCGATCGTAGGGATCAGCGAGACGCTGCGATTCGAACTCTCGGATTTCAACATCAAAGTCCATCTGGTGTGTCCCGGCCGGGTTGAGACGTCATTCTTCGACCACGAAACGTTCCAGCGACGCCCGCATCGCCCCGAGACCGAGAAGACAGTGCCAATCGCCTCCGTGTCGCGAGCGATCATCGAGTCGGTAGAGCATGATCGCTTTCTAACGGTCATCCCTCGCAGGCTCGGGTGGTCGGTGTGGGCGAGAAACTTGTGTCCGCCTATCGTGGATATGTGGCTCGGGCGAATCTTGGCGCAGCGGACGCGCGAGGCGCGTGCCATCCATCAGGGTGTGGGTAGTTGAGAGGAGCGAAAAATTCGAAGTATGGCGATGAGAGATACGATCAAGTGCTTCCTCTGCGGCGCGCAGGCATCCTTCTATTGCGACCTCGAAGGAGGCAGTTACTTCCGTTGCCCCAAATGCGGGGGCATGTGCCTGCATCCAACACCCTCTCTGGAAGAGATGCGGACGTACGCTGAAGGCCATGATAAGGATGGCGTTTATAACGACTACACAAAGGCGCGGCCGCTCAAGCTGGCAACATTCCGTAAACGCATCGAACTCATCAAGAAGTAGAAGCCGTCAGGGAAGCTACTCGATCTGGGTTGCGCCTGCGGCTTCATGGTCGAAGCCGCCCTCGACGCGGGCTACGACGCCTCCGGTGTGGAGTTCTCGCAAGAAGCGATCAATGCAGCGGCGCCGCGCGTGCGCGAACGAATTCGTCAGGGTGACATCAACCAACTCGACCCCGGCGAGTTCGACGTCATCACAGCATTCGATATCCTCGAACACACACAGGATCCGCTGGTCAGCCTGCGGCAGTGGGCGGATCTACTACGACCTGGAGGCCTCTTGGTGATCACGAGCCCCGACACGGATTCGATTTTTCGCAGAGTCATGCGGTCCCGTTGGCCCATGCTGCAACCCTTGCAACACACGTTTCTCTTTTCAGGCGCAGGCGTGGGTGATGTTCTGGCGCGCGCGGGCCTGACGCCCCTAGAGGTTAAGGGCGCCGACAAAGTCATGACCATCGACTATCTGGTGGGCCAGCTGCAGATCTACTTTCCTACGTCAGCGAAGATCTTCCAGCGCGCAAGCAAATCGTTTCGGGGCGCCACGTCGATACCCATTCACTTTTCAATCGGAGAGTTCATTGCCTTCGCAAGAAAATAGCGGTTCCCGCGAATCAGATGGCCGACTGAGGACTTCATCGTCCGGCGTAGGACTCCTCGGTAGCGTCAACCCCGACCGCCAGTCCAGTTCCGTGAGTTTGCTGTCATATCCAATACGGTACGTATCAGAGCACTGGGTTCAAATCGCCACGTTTGGCTTTGTAGGCGTCGTGACCTTTGGGATTAATTTCGGGTTTTTCCATCTTTTCTATGGGCTCTGTGATTGGAACTACAGAATCGCGATCTCCCTGGCCTATCTGATCACGATCGTTTCCCACTTGTCTTCTATATACTCTTCACCTTCAGTGCGACTGAGCAGCAAATCTCCGCCAACGTCGCAAAGTACTTGTTCATGTTGGCGGTCAACTACGGCGTCACACTGGCCGCAATGGAGATTGTGGTGGAGTTCGCTGGCTTGTCGCCCTACTTTGGGGTCGTCGCATCGGCGTTCGGAACGGCGTCTACGAGCTTCTTCATGATGAAGTACTTCGTATTCAAGGAGCGTGGATAGCCGTGTTCGTCGTAACCGGATGTGCCGGGTTCATCGGCAGTAATGTCGTGGATCGACTCCTTGCACAAGGGCGTGATGTGACCGGGATCGACAACTTCTCGAGTGGTCAGCGCCGGTTCTTGGTCAACGCCTTGACAAGATCCGCGCTTTCGTCTCATAGAAAGCGACCTGCTTGACGAGGGGCGATCCGCCGAGTGGTTTCGTGGCGCCGATTGCGTCATTCATCTGGCGGCGAATGCAGATGTGCGTTTCGGTACCGACCATCCCAGGAAGGACTTGGAACAAAATACGATTGCTACATACAACGTGCTCGAGTCTATGCGAGCCAACGGAGTCAAACGCATTGTCTCTTCGTCGACCGGCTCGGTCTACGGCGAAGCGTCCGTAATCCCTACTCCCGACGCGCCCTTTCCTGTTCAGACGTCTCTTTACGGCGCATCGAAGCTGGCGGTGAGGGACTGATCGCCGCCTACTGTGAGGGTTTTGGTTTTCAATCATGGATCTTTCGCTTCGTATCGATACTGGGTGAGCGGTACACGCACGGTCATGTCTTCGATTTCTACAAACAGCTACGCGACGATCCGGGCAGCTTGCGGGTATTGGGCAACGGCAAGCAGCGCAAATCCTATCTGTACGTTCAAGACTGCGTCGATGCGATCCTGATGGCGATAGAGAAAGCGAGCGATCGCGTGAACGTGTTCAATCTGGGGTGTGGATAGCTACGTTGAGGTCCAACCACTCGATTGGTTGGATCAGTGAAGCCCTTGGAGTAAATTTTCCCACATTGAACTACACCGGGGGCGATCGGGGTTGGATCGGCGACAACCCATTCATTTTTCTCGATACCGCGAAGGTTCGATCCTTGGGTTGGAAGCCGAAGCTGAGCATTCGCGAAGGTATACTCAAGACGGTCGAGTTCCTACAGACCAACGAGTGGGTGTTGGACTCCAGGCGATGAACATTTGTGTCCAGGGTCTCTGGCACCTCGGCACCGTGATTGCGGCGTGTATGGCGTTGACGGCTGGCAATCGAAGTGGTGGGACTCGATTTTGACGAAACAACGATCAGCGGATTGTCGGTCGGTAATCCACCACTGTTCGAACCCGGCCTCGAGGCGTTGGTGAAGCTGGGTTTGGCATCGGGGCAATTGAGCTTTCTGTGACCCCGAACACGCTGTCCGCGACGTAGAAGTGTTGTGGATTGCGCACCACACACCGGTCGACGATGACGATAACGCCGACGTCGACTTCGTGGTCTCGCACAATTCGAAAAGACACTTCCACATCTGCCGGTTGGGGCCACTGTTGTGATTTCGTCGCAAATGCCGGTTGGGTCCATTCGACAACTGGAAACAATCGTGCGCGCGCGATGCCCAGCAGAAGGAACTGACGTTCGCCAGTTCGCCGGAGAATCTACGCCTGGGTAAGGCGATCGATGTCTTTCAGAAACCTGACCGAATCATCGTAGGCGTACGCTCCAACAATGATCGGCAGAGACTGGATCGCATGTTTCGTCCACTCACCGCGAAGATCGATGAAATGCCCGTTGAGTCCGCGGAGATGACTAAACACGCAATCAACGCATTCCTTGCCACCTCCGTCGCTTTTTCCAACGAGATCGCCGTTCTTTGCGAAAAGGTGGGAGCAGACGCCAAGGAAGTGGAACGCGGCTTGAAGTCCGAAAGCAGAATCGGACCAAAGGCGTACCTCTCTCCCGGCTCGGCATTTGCCGGCGGAACAGATCCGGGACATTACGTTTCTCAATGACATAAGTGCGGA
>CAWBBR010000037.1:0-18134 GCA_963787045.1 uncultured Gammaproteobacteria bacterium
ACTCTGCCGGGTGATCCATGTTGGGCAGATGCGCCGCGTCGCGCATCAGCACTTTTCGCGCGGAAGCAATGTGTGCCTCCATGTGGTCGGCCGTCGCCAACAGATATGGTAAGTCGTGCTCGCCGACGATCGTCAGCACCGGTACGTGCAACTCGGCCAGGCGCTGCGCGGCCGGCACCTCGGCATCGGGCAACCGTTTGCCGAGTTTCTTCACTTCGTTTGCAACCGCGATGCGACCCATCTCGTACGCGAGCTTTCGCATCTGCTGATTCACCTGCGACGACGTTCGGCCGATGCCGTCGAACCAGATCTTGGTTTCCAGTTCCGCGGCCCGTTCGAGATTCTCGTCGGCGTGGGCTTTTTCGGCGTCGGGCTCAAGCGGGTGGTCGGGAACGTCGAGGGCAAGCCCTGAGGGACCGGCGCCAACCATGATCAGCGCCGCGACGCGCGACGGCTCTGCCAGCGCGAAATCCATCGCGAGGCTCCCACCCATCGAACAGCCCATCGCGATGATCGGCTCGTCGATCTTCAGATGATCGAGTAACGCAACGAGATCGCCCATTCCCGAAAATTCTCCGTCGACCGGCAGGCTGTAGCCGTTGCCGCGCTGGTCGAAGCGAATCGCTCGATAGCGCTTCGCGAAGTGCTCGAACTCATTGTTCCACTGGCGGCGGTCAGCGAAACTTATGCGTGAATCATCACGAACGGGTCGCCTTCTCCTGCTGTCTCGTAATAGATGCGGGCGCCGTTGATTGGCGCGATGCCCGAATCGCGATCACGCATCGTTCGTCTCCGAGGCCATGTACTGTGCAAACTCCGCCGCGAAATCCGGATGCCAGCGCGACAGGGCCGGCGCGGTTCTTGATCAGATCGTCGTACCGCCCATTGCACGCGCTCTTTTCGTCCATGGCGCGGGGTTCACGTCGTTGTCGGCAAATAGGATGTAGAAGTCGCCGCGCGCCGACCCGGCGATCAGCTCTCCTCGACCACCTGGTCCGGCCGTCCCAGGCGCCCGCTGGCTTGCCTTCCGGACGTTCGGCGCTGATGAGCCGGTGTAGGGTGAAGCCGGGACCAACGGGTGGGCGCTGATGCGGCAGCCCTCGGTGTTACGCGGCCCATGGGCGAGGACTCGGTGAGCGACTTCACACCGGCCTTGGTGACGTTGTAGGCCCCATCCCCGGCGGATTGGTCTGATGCCCTGCTTCGGAGCCTGGTGTTGACGATGGCGCCGTCCGTCCCCTGGGCGATCATGGCCTGCGTCGAAGGCTTGCACACCGTTGATCACGCCCCACAGGTTCACCGCCATCAGCCCGCTGCCAGCGGTAGTATCGGGTCGAAGGGGCCGCCGCCCCGGCCGACGGCGGCGTTGTTCATCAGCACTGCAATCTCGCCGAAACCGGCATAGATGCGATCCTTGAACGCCTGACCTGCTCCATCTCGCCAACGTCGAGGGCCACACCCAGCACGTCCGCCTGCCCGCTCCGCGTCAAGGGCCGGCGACCTCGTCGGCCGCGACGGCCAGGCGATCCTGCACCACGATCGGCCATGAGACGCCCATGCCGACGCCGGCGAAATGCTTGGCGGCGGCCAGGCCGATGCCGCTGGCTGCCCCCGGTGATGACGGCCACGCGACCCGGAGCAATGGCCGGATGATTCATGTCATTCCACCCTTCGTTTTGGTTGCACCTTCGCAACGGCGAGTAACGACTCCACACAGTCGCGCAGCGTTTCGTCGAAATTTCGGAACGTCACCGGCGCGACGGCGCGAATCCGATCGTTGCGCAACTCGCACCCGGCCCAGATGCGGCGCAGTTCGGCTTCGCGCGCTTTGACCCGGTCCGGAAACGGATCGGTGACCTGCGGCGTGTCGTGACGCAACTCCGGTAATACGCGGTCGATGCGCTCGCAAATGTCCTCGACGTTCCGAAACGTCGGCGGACCAGGCGATGTAGCGCTCGCCGTTCCGGACCTTGTCGCTTTCCAGAAGGCCCACGTGGCAGTCGGCGTCGTCGCGGACGTCGACGGTCATCCAGGGGCGGTAGGCGCCGTTCTGCTCGCAGCGACCCTTCAGCATCTCCTCGATCAGGTGCTGCCAGGGACCGCCGTCCTTCTGGTGCGGCGACTGGATGGGCCCGACGTTGTCGCCGGGGCAGCAGGTGATCGCGTCCCAGCGACCGCCGCTGGCTTCGGCGGCGGCGGTGAACAGGCGCTGGGCCAGGCACCTTGCCCATGGAATAGCCCTGGCGCTCGGCAGTGCGCTTGGGGTTGGCGTCGTCCGGGTAGCGGTCCTCGTAGAGCACCGGGCGGCGGAGGAACTCCTGCAGGTCGGCCTCGGCGATCACCGCGGCGATGCTGGAGGTGACGATCACCCGCTGCACGCTGCCGGACCTGTTGATGCTGTCGATCAGGTGGGCGCAGACGTCGGCGATGTAGTCCTGGTCGGAGTACTTGCGCAGCTGCGAGTTCCAGGCGGCGTGGCCCTCGCGGTCCGGCGCCGGCGCCGCGGTCACGTGGCTGACATGGCAGACGCCTTGGGCGCCTGCGAATGCCGCGTCGAAGCTGCCGGCGTTGTCCAGGTCGGCCGCGTGCAGGCTCAGGCGGCCGGACGCGTAGCCGGGCATGGCCTTCAGGAAGCCCACCTTGGCGTCGTCGCCCGGGTCGCGCACGCAGGCGCGGACTTTGTATCCGCGCTCGAGCAGCTGGCGCACCACCCAGCCGCCGATGAACCCCGCCGAGCCGGTGACGGCCACCGCGCCGCCGTGTGGAATAGGTGCCATTCGCGCTCCCCTGAAGTGGTGGTGCAGTCGAAGCGATCGCGGCGGACGGTCAAGTGCGTCGCATCGCCGAACCAGACTCGAGTCTTGCGTCGACGCGAATTTGCATCCAGCCTTCATGCACACACGTAACCGGCGTCTTTTCGATGGAACGTCCGTTCCGGGCTTATAAGGGCGAGGATCCGTACATCTTCGTGAGCTACGCGCACGCCGATGCGGCGCTGGTGTATCCCGAACTCGTCCGACTCAAAGCGCACGGATTCAACATCTGGTATGACGAAGGAATTGAACCTGGTCAAACCTGGCGCGACGAAGTCGCGCTCGCACTGACGCAATGCAGAGTGTTCCTGTATTTCGTAACACCGAGATCCATCGCTTCGTCGAACTGCCTCAAAGAGTTGAACTTCAGTTTGTCGCGCGAGCGGAAGGTTCTATCGGTGCATCTGGAACAGACGCGACTGGCGGCTCGGTTTAATCAGTGACGATGAAGCGGCATTCTGGTGCACGATCCACTCCGCGCCAGGCGTAGAAGCTGACGATGCGCTGCGGGTTGCTTCCAGACACAGTGCGCAACCTCTCGCGCACGGTTCCTGAGCGGCGACCACGTCACCAACCGACCAGTCGATTGCCATCCTGCCGCTTCGTCAATCGCAGCAACGATCCGGACAACGAATACCTGTGCGACGGGATCTCGGAAGAACTCGTTTCGGGAGCCTGGCCAGCCTGAAGGGACTGCGGGTCGCATCGCAGATATCGTCGTTCGCGTTCAAGAACCAGAATGCCGATCTGACGCTCATGGGCAGCAGGTTGCGTGTCGATCACGTCCTGAGCGGCAGTATCCAGAAATCTGGCAACCGCGTTCGGATCACCTTTCTGTTGAGTCGCGTCGGCGACGGCACCAGCCTCTGGTCGAAACGCTACGACCGCGAACTGCGCGACATATTCGAACTGCAGGAGGACGTCGCGCACCAGGTAATCAACGCACTCAAGATCGAACTCGTGGGCGACCAGTCGGCTCCGCTCCTCGACGTCGGAACGGAAAACGCGAAGGCGTACGAAGTCTTTCTCCTGGGATTGCACGCCGCGCGTACCGGCACGCGCGAGACGCTCGAACAGGCGGTCGCGCACTTCAACGAGGCGATCAAACTCGACCCTGCATACGGGCGCGTCTATTGGTGGCTGTACTTCTGCTATTGGCGGCTCATCGGCGTTGGGCTGCCGCGTGCGGAGATGGAACGGAAAGGCGAGGATGCCCTCGACAAAGCCCGCGCTGCGGGATTCATGTCGCCGGTTCCGTGGATCAAGGCCCGCAGAGACCTCATCCCGGCGAGTCGACCCAACCAGCGCACGCTGGCCCTGGAAGCGTCACAGAAAATCCGCAATCCGGATTCCGAATGGCGGCTGTTCGAGTACATCCAATTCGGCGAGTGCCTGATCGCGGCGGGCTTCAATCACGGCGCATGCGATTACTACGAGTACTACTTGTCGCGGACGCAACACGATCTCAGCGGCACCTGGATTCAGCCGCGGTATCGGTCACTCCTCACACAGCTGGGCCGCTTCGAAAAAGCAGCCGAACTGATGACGCAGCTCGGCATGGGCGGGCGCGCGATCGTTTACAGCCGCACCGGCCAATACGAATTGGCCGCACAGATCCTTGCCACCGAAGAAAGCGCGTCGTTCTATTTCGATCACTTCTACTTTTACTTCTGGCGGCGCGAGCTGGAGACCGCAAAGGAATACTACCGAAACGCCGACCCCAACGATCTCGAGCCGCTCGATCACTACTGGGTACTGTTTCTGCTCGGCGAGATCGAATCCGGCATCGATTACCTGGAGGAAGACGTCGCCCGTGGCGCACACCCCGCCGTTTATCGCTCCAACATCGGCGAGATCCTCACTCGATCGATGTTGAGGAAGCTGGAGCAGCACCCGCGGTATCAAGCGCTGCTGAAACGATTCGAAATCGACGCCGCGTGGTGCGACGAGTTGCTGAAGATCGCGAACGATCTCAGCGGGATCACCGGCATTCGCGTGCACCCCGACGACGACTACTGATCTCGCAACGAGCGGTCTAGCCAAGTCTACGTACGCTTCATCCGTCGCAGGCAACTCGTAGGACGACGCCGACCCGAACATAGGCCGCCACCGATGGGGCCGCGCGCGCGCTCGGTCGAACATGTCTGCATCGATTGAAACCCGGAGCGCGACCATGGCCGTGCAGATTCTCAAGATCACCTGCGCCGCCGGCCTGCTGGCGATGGCCTCGGCGAATTCGATACACATGTCGTGGGCGGCCGATCACGTCGAAGACGCGGCACTCACTCATGCCGTGGAAGATGCGCTGGTCGCATACCCGGTTGCTGCTTCGCACGAGATCACCGTCGAGGTATACAACGGCATCGTTCAGTTGAGCGGATTCGTCGACTCAGACAATGTGCGTGAAACCGCCGTCAAAGCCGCCAAGGACGTGAACGGCGTGGCGTCGGTTCACGACAACCTGAAGGTGCGTCCGGATAAACAGTCCGCTGATCAGACGCAGAAAGATTCGGATCTCACGAAGAAAGTCGAGAACGCGCTGATCACCAATCCGACCACGAAGTCGCACGAGATCAATGTGGCGACCGCCGATAGCGTGGTCCAGCTCTCGGGCTTCGTCGACTCGGCCGACATTCGCAACACCGCCGCCGAGGTCGCCAACGCCGTGCCTGGCGTTCGCCGCGTTCAGAACGAACTCGAGATGAAGTAGGCTGACGGGCGAGTTCAGTCGCTCGACGCGATCGCCAGTACGGTGATCGTGTCGCGGCGACCACCGGCGTCGAGTTCGACCGACTCATCCGGCTCTGCACCATCCAGCGCCCGCGCAAGCGGTGCGGTCCATGCGATCAAGCCGGCCGGTGGATCGGCCTCGTCTTCGCCGACGATCGTGACAGTGCTGGTCACGGCACCGCGCCGCATCGTGACGCGGCAGCCGAAACCGACGGTATCGGGGGCCGCTGTGGTTACGAACACCTGCATCGACGCCTGCCGCGACTGCCAATAGCGCAGGTCGCGGCGAAGCGCCTCCGCGGCGTCCTCGTTCGGATTGCGGCCGAGCGCGTCCTTCAATTCATGGACGCGCTGCCGAATCAACTGCGCCCCGCGTTCGGTGACGCGGTTCGGCGCCGAGCTGATCGGTCGTTCGGGGCGCGGCGGCTCCGGTGCGGTGTCGTCTTCCTTGACGAAGGCCCGGCTCATCGCACGCTACGCTCCGCCTTTTTCGATCGCTTTCTTGTACGCGGGCCGCGCTTCGATCCGATCGACGAACTGCGTCAGATTCGGATACGCCTCGCGCCCGCCGAACGTCACCGCCACCTGCGCGACGAAACTCAACTGCACGTCGGCGCCGGTGAGATCGTTGCCGACGAAGTAGTTCCGACCGGCGAGTTCGCCATTCAGAAACCCGAGATGATTCTGCATCTCGCTCTGAATGCGCGGTTGCAGCGGCGCACCGGCATCGCCGAGACGGCCGACATACAGACGCAACATCAACGGCAGCATCGCCGACCCTTCCGCGTAGTGCAGGAACTGCATGTAGCGGTTGTAGTCCGGCGTACCGAGTGCGGGCGCGAAGCGGCCTTTGCCGTACTGGCGCACCAGGTATTCGACGATCGCGCCGGACTCGAATATGACCACGCCGTCGTCGCGGATCACCGGTGCCTTGCCGAGCGGGTGGATGGCCTTCAGCTCCGGCGGCGCGAGATTCGTCGTGGCGTCGCGCTTGTACATCACGAGCCGATAGTCGACGCCGAGTTCTTCGAGCAACCAGGTGATGCGCCGCGAACGGGAGGCATTGAGATGATGAACTTCGATCATTTGTCTTGTTTCCGACGAGTGAGACTTGGCAGGAGTTTATGTGAGCGGGCACCCGCTCGACCAAGGGATTTCAGAACCTCAACTCCCGGTCTGCGCGCGCGAGCGTCTCGACGGCGCCGACCGCATACAGCGATGCAAGCCACTTGCCAACGGCATTCACGAGGCGTTCATCGCGCGCCAGTTCGCCGAACAGGCGTTCGATGCCGAGCATCGGCCGCGGATCGGCGCCGCCCTGGATCGCCGTCTCGCGCAACAGATCGGCAACCGGGTGGCGGATCTCGATTCGCTCGCCTTGTTCGTCGACTCCTCGCACCCGCCGCATCCAGGCAGCAAGCGCGAGCGCCAGCAGGTCGACGCTCTGTCCGGCCTTCAACCGATCGCGGATCGGGTCGACTGAGTCACGTTGACCGGCGCATCGGTGTTGACGCGTTCCACTGTGTCCGTGATCGCCGGGTTGGCGAAACGCTCGACAGCGTCGCTTGTAACGGCTGAGGTCGATGCCGCGGCACCGGCGCGAGCGTCGGCCCGGTCTCGCGGTCCATCAACGCCTGCATGTAGCGACGCAACCGGTCGTCGCGCATCGGCTTCGTCGATGAACGGTAGCCGACCAGCTGCCCAAGACCCGCGATCGGCGAGGTGGCTGGCGTTGAGCAGTCGCAGCTTCATGAACTCGTAGGGCGCGACGTCGGCGACGAACTGGGCGCCGACGCGTCCCACTGCCGGCCGCCCCTGGGCGAAGTCGTCCTCGATCACCCATTGCCTGAACGTCTCGCAGAACACCGGCCAGCCGTCGACGATGCCGTGGCGGCCGCGAGATCGCGCAGTCGCCTCGGTCGGTCACCGGCGTGATGCGATCGACCATCGTGTTCGGGAAAGCGCCGTTCGGCGCGATCCAGGCGCCAGCGATGCGTCGCGCGATCGGCGACGTCGAGCACCGGCGTCGCGCAGTACGTCGCCGTTGTGCTGGATGTTGTCGCAGCTGAGTCGCAGTGGACGGCGGGGCGCCCGCTGACGCGATCCGCCGTCGCAGCGATTCGACGATGATTGCCGACCGCGCTGTGCGGCCGCTCCGGCTGCGCCAGGTCGGCGGCGAATCGTCGGATGATCGAAATCCAGCTGCTTGGTTGCCGGGCTCAGGCAGTAGCCATTTTCGGTGACCGTCAGGCTGACGATGCGAGTGAGGGGACGATCGATGGTCTGCAACAGCGCCGCAGAGTCGTCGGGCGAGTGGACGAGGCCGTTATCGCACCGATGACGCTCACCGTTTCCTGCGTTCCGCTGCTCTCTACCAGTGAGTAGAGCCCGTCCTGGGCCGCGAGCACTTCGTGCATCCGTCGATCACCGGGCAATAGACCGGCGCCGACGATGCCCCATTCGCGCGCCGCGGGCTCGATGTCGAGAAGGTCGTGCGTGAAGCGCGCCATGTGCGCGCGATGGAATCCACCGATACCCAGATGCACGATGCCAGCAACGACCGACGCCGGCTCGTACGACGGCACCCGGATGTGGCGCGGCAGCTCGCGCAACGTCGCGCGCGACAGGCGTATCGGCTTCATCCGAAGAACACCGATATCCCGAAACCGGCGAGCACGTTTGGACTGCGCGACGTCAATCCGAAGTCGGCCGACAGATCGAGCTGCACCGAAGGCGTCAGCATCAGCGTAAAGCCGCCGCCCGCCAGCGCCTGGTCGAGTCCGTGTCCGGAATACGCGGCTGCGGCTTCGATGAACGCTGCGATGGTGCTCGATATCGAGACATTCAGATTCGGTGAAATGTCGTAGCGATTCGCACCGTCGGCGCGTTCGGCGTTTGCATAGAATTCGGTCGCGACGCGCTCGCTGAGCGAATACCCCAGCGCCACGCCGAGATCGTAGGTCGTGCGTGCATTCGTGAATGCCCGCGCGCCATCCGCGTCGGTGACCGCCGCAAGCGTCGCCCACGAGAAGTCGGGATGTGACGACGGCAACGCGGCTTTGATCGCGAAGCTGAGGTCGCCGCGACCATCGGACCGTTCCGTGTTGCCGTGCGCGTGCGTCTCCGCTTCGTTCCACGACGAGGCGATCTGCACTTCGACCGAATCGGTCACGCCGGCTCGAAGCGTGCCGTCGAACGCATACGACGTCGAACTCACGCCGTCGTCCGATGCATGGACGAAATCGGGGAGTCCTTGTTCCCACGCGACGCTGTGCGCGGGCAACGTGCCGGTCGAAAACGCTATACCGGGGCGGTCGAATGCGGGTGCGTCGGCGAACGCCGAGCCGAACCAGCACGACGCCAGTGAAGCAATGAGTATCCCGGCATGTATCCAGTCCATGCCGGCGACCTTATCCGAAATTACGCGCGAACGGATCGGCGCTTCAGTGCTCTGGGGATTCTTCGGTGCGCGTCGACGCACCGCGATAGACGTTCGGCGGATATGCGCAGTAGCGGAAGATCGGGCGCGCCTTGTTGAACGAACGCCACAATCGTTCGAGCCGGATCGCACCGGTGCGATTTCCGTAGGCGCACATCAGCGCGACCATGTCGCCGAAAATCCACACCTGCGGAAATCGCGCCGCGACACGGTCGATCGGCCCACCGATCACTTCGGCGAAGCGAACGACGTCGGGCGAACCGTCGATCGTCACGCGCGACAGACTGTCGATCGCATTGAAGTAGACGTATTGCTGCTCGCGCCGTGCGCGGTGCACATCGGCACCGGCGCGTTCGAGCTGCGCTTCGAGCAGGCGCCTGTGTGCGTTGGTGGCAATGCACACCACCGCGTTGCCGCGCTCGAGCGCGGCGGACATCGCGCGGCCTATCTCCGCGATCAACACGGCATCCGGGTCGGCGAATTGAACAAATGTTACGCTGGTATCGCGCGTGGAAGCGTGAGTCATGACATCCTCCGCGTTCGCTCGTACCGGGACTTTTCTACGCCCCGACTTCACGACGATCAACCGCGTTTCTGCCGCACGTTCCGCAATCCGACAATAAGCACGAACTCAGCGGTCCAGCGTCGGCGCTTCCTCCGTGTCGCCCTGCTTCGGCTCTAGATACGCGGCGAGCAGCGCCACCGCACAAACGAGCGTAACCACATGTACTGCGAAACCGGCCCAGGCCGCGGCGAGGATCACGGTGATCGCGAGAATCACCCAACTGGCCATGCGAACCTCCCTTCTCTTTTCGATAGACGATTCTTTTTCCAGATGATCTACGGCACGCGAAGGGCCTGCCATGACGCACATCCCGCTTCTTGCGTAAGGAACTTCCTACAGGCCGAACCGGCCGAACCACGCCCCTTCATAGGCTTGTTGGCACGTTCCGAAAGACGGCTCTCGGCGGAGCCTCCTTGACAACGTCGGCATGTCGCGGGTGAACTGCGCTGAGGGGATCGAAAACGGGGAGAACAAAGTTCATGACCGCACCATTGGAGGGCGTGCGCGTGCTCGAAGTGGCGAGCTGGCTCGCCGCGCCCAGCTGCGCCGCGCTGATGGCCGACATGGGCGCGAGCGTAATCAAGGTGGAGCCGCCGGGCGGCGACACCTATCGCCGCACGTTGCAGGGTCTGTTCGGCGAAGACTTCGTGCATCCGAGCTTCCAGTTCGACAATCGCGGCAAACGCGGCGTGTGCGTCAACTTCGACAGCCCCGAGGGCGTCGAACTGGTGCACCGGCTCGCCCGCGACGCCGACGTGTTCATCACTAATCTCACCGCACCACGGCTCGCGAAATATCGGCTGACCGACGCCGACGTGCACGCGCTGTCGCCGTCGGCGATCTATGCGGTGCTTTCGGGCTTCGGCACCGACGGCCCCGATTCAGAGCGGCAGGCGTTCGATCAAACGGCGTTCTGGGCGCGCACCGGCGCGATGAGCGTCTTCGGCGACCGCGACGACGGACTGCTGATCTCGCGCGGCGGGTTCGGCGACCGCACCACGTGTCTGAATCTGCTCGCCGCCATTCTTGCGGCGATGCGCGTGCGCGATCGCACCGGTGAAGGTCAATACGTCGAGGTGACCCTGCAGCGCACCGGCGTCTGGGCGCTCGCGAGCGACGTCACCTCCGCACTTTTCCAACGCGTTCAACCGGAACGTACGAGCAAGAAAGCGCCGGCCAATCCGATCTGGAATTTCTACGCGACCAGCGACGGTCGGCACCTCGCGCTGGTGATGCCGGCCGCGCTGCCGTACTGGCCCAAGTTCTGCGCGATGGTCGGCAAAACCGAATGGATCGCCGACGCGCGCTTCCAGACGCTGGTCGGCATGGCCGAACACGGCCCGTCGATCGTGCCGGAGATTGCCGCGCTGTTCGCGTCGCACGATCTCGCCTACTGGCGCAGCAAGCTCGACGCGGCCGGGCTGATCTGGGAACCGGTCGCGCTGCTCTCGGAAGTGATCGACGATCCGGCGCTGCGCGAACGCGGCGCGTTCTCGACCATCGTGCATCGCACCGGCGGCGCGATGGAGATCATCTCGGCGCCGTTCCACATCCGCGGTGCCGGCGTCGAAGTGCGCGGTCCCGCACCGGACGTGGGGCAGCACACGCGCGAGGTATTCGTAGAGGCAGGCGTAACACCGGCGCGCATCGACGAACTGATCGCGAAAGGGGTCATCGTTTAGCGGCATCAGCCTCGCGTTCGATCGATGAATCTCACCAACCCGAGCCATTGTTCGAAGCCGAGTTGCGCCGGCGCGCAGTCGTAACCGAAGCGCAGGTCGTTGGCGAGGCGCCGCAACTGAAGCTTGCTGAGCCATTGGCCGGTCGTTCTGCTCAGGCTCAGGTTGGCGGTGTACGCGCGTTCGATGAGCTGCTCGTACACGCGCGATTCCGTCTCGTCGAGCAGCGGTCGATCGCGGCGGTGCAGCCACAGCAGCACCGACTCGACCGACGGCGGCGGATCGAAATCGACGCGCCTCAGCCGGTCGACGATCTCGACGTGCCACCCCGGTTTCAGTCGCAACGACCACAGCGATTCGCGCACGTACGGCGGTCCGCAGAAGCGGTGCGCTGCCTCGCGCTGCACGACCAGCCACGCGTCGCGCGGCGGATTCGCTGCGCGCACCAGTTTGCTGACGATGTCGGTAGTGCGCGAGAACGGCACGTTCCCGAACGCTTTGTACGGCGCGCTCGGCAGAGGCATCTGCAGAAAATCGCCGCACACCAGCTCGACGCGATCATCGAACTGGCTGCCCAGGCTTGCGACGAGCGCTGCGTCGATCTCGACGGCGATGACGCGGTGTGCGAGGCGAGAGAGCGGGAGCGTCAGCGCGCCGCGACCCGCGCCGATCTCCACGACCAGATCCGAACGCGAGATCGTCGTGCCGTGGACCAGCCGGGCAGCCGTCGCCCCTTTACGAAGAAAGTGCTGGGAGAGATCCGCCCGCCGAGGGGCGGACACGGTGGAATTGCATCATGTAACACATGCCGCGCAGCTTAACCTCGCTCACAGGCCCGACTCCAGATCTTCATACGCGCTCTGCACGAAGCGCGGCGTGCAGATCGCGAGGAAGACGAGATCGGACTCGCCGACGTTGCGGATGCGCTGCCGGCACTCCGCCGGTATCAGCACGACGTCGCCCGGCCCGACGATCTGCGCCGCGCGATCTCCGACCTCGACCGATCCGCGGCCCTCCACGATCACGTAGCGCTCTGCGATGCCGATCAGCCGGTGCCAGTGCGTGGTCACGCCGGGCGTCACCCTCGCCCGCGCGATCGACACCGCCGCGTCGTCTGCGGAATTCGACAGTTCGAGAATGTGGCACCGCTCGGCGGTGAAGTACTCGCGCTCCGATTCGATCTTGCGGACGCCTTCGTGCATCGCTCGCTCCGGGTGAGTCTCAGTGGCCTCGTTGGCGCAGCACTCGTTGGCGTAACACTGCCGGCGTAACAGCAGCACGATCGCCATCGCAACGATATACGGCACCGTCAGCGCGAGAAGGCCGGCCTGGAAGCTGCCGGTGTAGTCCTTCGCCATGCCCCACGCGTACGGGCCGATGAACGAGCCGATCATGCCGATCGAGCCGATCGCAGCGATGCCGCCGGCCGCGGCACGACCGCGCAGAACGTCGCTCGGAATCAGGTGAATCACGGCCTGGATCGCGTTGCCGAAGATGATCGTTGCCGCGTACGCGAGTACGACCACCCACGGCGTGACCGATAGCCCCATCGCGAGAAACGCGAGCGCCATGCCCAACAGGAACACCGCGACGTGGCCATGCCGCTCGCGGCGTCGGTCGGAATACCAGCCGGCGGTGATCATGCTGATGGCGCCGAATACCGAGATGCCGGCAATCAGGAAACCGATGCCGGTCGCGTCGAGATGGGTAACGCCCTGCAGCACCATCGGCGCCGACAGGCTGAACGCATACGCCGCACCGAGAATGCACATTCCGCACACGCCAAGCGCCCAGACGCGTGGATCGACGAGCGCGCGCAGCACGCCAGCGTCGCTCGAGACACCGGGCAGGCGGTCGTCCGCCGCCAGCTTCTTCGCGATCCAGTCCCGTTCGGCCGCGGTGAGCCAGCGCGCCTCAGCCGGGCTGTTTGGCAACGCGAACAGAATCACCACGCTCAACACGATCGCCGGAAGACCTTCGACGAGGAACAACCACTGCCATCCCGCCAGACCCAGATGCCCCTGCAGGCCTAGCAGCATTCCGGCGAGACTGCCCATCACGATCGAACTGATCGGCAGCGCGACGTAGAACCGGCTGATCGCGCGACCGCGCTCGTGCGCGGGAAACCAGTGCATCAGGTAGTAGACCACGCCGGGAAAGAAGCCCGCTTCGGCCGCCCCTAGCAGGAAGCGCATCACGTAGAACTGCATCGGCGTCTTAACGAACATCATGCCGACCGCGAGCAAGCCCCACGTGAACATGATCCGTGCGATCCAGCGCGGCGCGCCGAAGCGCATCAGCAGGATATTCGACGGTACTTCGCACAGCGCGTAACTGAGGAAGAACAATCCACCGCCGAGGCCGTACACGGTGTCGCTGAATTGCAGATCGCGGTTCATCTGCAGCGCCGCGAAGCTGATGTTGATGCGGTCCATGTACGCGATGCCGTAGCCGAGACCGATCAACGGCAACAATCGCCACGTCGCTTTGCGCAGCGCGCTGCGACCCACAGTTTCGGCGGATCGCGCCTCTGTTTGCTCGTCGGCTAGAACGCTGGCTTCATCCACCCGCGCACACTACATGATTCGCGGCGTCAGGTGATCGTAGACAGCGTGAAAGCGTGCGCGGCCGCGGGTATACCGAGCGCCGTTCCCGCCAGCGCCAGGACCTGCGGCGTGTAGAAATAAGTTCGCGAAAGCTGGATCCGACCGTCGACCCAGATCTGCCGGTCGATGCGGTGCAGTTGTTCCGCGCCGTGCTCATCCGGTGCAAATACGAAGACGACGGGCATACCAGCGAGTTCGCCCGCCTCCGCGCGCTGCGGCAGCAGATCGGCCGCCCATTGCCGAAGCGAATCGTCGCGTGTCGTTTCACGGCCGCGGTTCTCACCGGGATTCTCGCGGGGAGGCGCATCCCGCGCCTTGATTCGACACCAGATTAGATACAGCCTTTGCGTCACTCCGAGCGTCCGCAAATGGAACGACCGTTTCAAGCCTATAAGGGCGACGATCCATACATCTTCGTCTGCTACGCGCACGATGACGCCGCATCCGTGTATCCCGAAATCGCCCGTCTCAGGGAACACGGCTTCAACATCTGGTACGACGAGGGCATCGCACCCGGCCACACCTGGCGCGACGAAGTGGCGCTAGCGCTGACCCAATGCAAAGTGTTCCTGTACTTCGTTACGCCGCGATCCGTCGCTTCATCCAACTGCCTCAAAGAGTTGAACTTCTGTCTGTCGCGGGAACGGAAGGTTCTGTCCGTGCATCTGGAGACCACGAGACTTCCCGCGGGCCTCGAACTCAGCCTCAGCGACATTCAGGCGATCATCCGCAGCGATCACTCGGAACAGGCGTACCGCAAGAAGCTGACGGACGCGCTGAAACGCTCGATGCCGGACGTCGCGGACCCGATAGGCATTCCTGGTAGACCGGCCGCCACCCCCGACAAGTCGATCGCGATACTGCCGTTGGTCAATCGAAGCAACGATCCAGACAACGAGTACTTGTGTGACGGCATCTCGGAAGAACTCATCGGCGGTCTCGCAAGCTTGAAGGGCCTCCGAGTCGCCTCACAGATATCCTCCTTCGCGTTCAAGAATCAGAACATCGACCTGGATCTGATGGGTGCACGACTTCGGGTCGATCACATCTTGAGCGGAAGCGTGCAGAAAGCCGGGACGCGTGTTCGCATCCACTTCCTGCTGAGCCGCGTCAGCGACGGCACCAGTCTCTGGTCGAAACGCTACGACCGGGAGCTGGAGGACATCTTTGAACTACAGGAGGACGTCGCAAGACAGGTAATCGATGCACTGAGGGTGGAACTGGCGGCGGATCAAGCCGCGCAATTGCTCGACGTCGGCACCGAAGATGCGCGCGCCTACGAAACCTTCCTTTTGGGTCTGCATGCCGCGCGCGCCGGCACGCTCGAGACCCTCATCCAGGCCGTCGCCCATTTTCGGCAGGCGGTTCAGCTCGATCCGAAGTACGCCCGCGTGTATTGGTGGTTGTATTTCTGCTACTGGCGCCTCATCGGTGCCGGATTACCACGAGCGGAAATGGAACCTCAGGCCGAAGACGCGCTGAACAAGGGCAAAAGCCGCCGGTTTCGTCCCGCCGGTGCCTTGGATCAAAGCACGCAGAGATCTCATTCCCACGACTCGACCGGATCAACGAACGCTCGCGTTGGAGGCGTGTGAAAAGATCCGCCATCCCGACCCTGAGTGGAGATTGTTCGAGTACATACAACTCGGGGAGTGCCTGATCGCCGCCGGTTTCAACCACGCCGCATGCGAGTACTACGAACACTATCTGGTTCGCTCCACGCACGATCTCAGCGCCACGTGGATCCAGGGCCGCTATCGCTCGCTACTGGGTCAGCTGGGCCGTTTCGAACGCGCGATCGAGCTGATGACCGAGCAGGGCATCGATGGCGGCTTGCCGATGCTCTACAGCCGCACCGGGCAGTACGCGAAGGCGGAGAAAATCCTGGCGCAGGTGGGCGCGGACGCTCCATTCGCTTTCTCGGTGTTCTACCACTTCTACTGGCGCAGGGAGTTGGATTCGGCGAAGAACTACTACCGCCGATTCGAACTCGATGCCATCGATCCGCTGTTCAGGTATTGGGTCTGTTTCCTGCTTGGGGACATGGAGGAGGGAATGGATCATCTTGAAGAAGACGTCCGTCGTGGCGCGCATCCTGCCGTGTTTCGCTCGAATATCGGCGAAGTACTGCCTCAGTCGGTGTTGAGAAAAGTCGAACAGAATCCTCGATATCAGGCGATATTGAATAGTTTCGGCATCGATGCCGTGTGGTGCGGCGAGTTGATTGCGATGGCAAACGATCTGAGCTCCATCACCGGAATCCGGGTGCAGCCCGACGACGATTACTGAGGCCGGCCATGTACGAACTGTTCTACTACCCAGGCAACGCGAGCCTCGCGCCGCATTTTGTACTCGAAGAAATCGGTGCACCGTTTCAACTGAGGCTGGTTGACCGGACTCTCAACGGGCAAAAAGATCCCGAGTACATGAAGCGCAACCCGATGGGTCGCATTCCGACGCTGGTCGACGGCGATCTGGTGCTGTTCGAGTCGGCCGCGATCTGTCTGCACCTGGCGGATCGGCATCCCGATGCCTGTTTGGCGCCGGCTCTGGGCACCGACCAACGCGCTCAGCTCTACCAGTGGCTGATGTTTCTGACCAACACGATCCAGCCGGACTTCATGGCGAACTACTACCCGGAAAAGCACACGACTGATGCCAGCGGAATCGCCTCCGTCAAGGCGTCGGCCGAAGAACGGCTGGACGCGGCATACGCCGTCGTCGACGAAGCCCTTCGCCGTGGTGGTCCGTACCTGTTGGGGGCAACGCTGTCGGTGGCGGATTTCTTTTTGCTCATGCTGGTTTTATGGGGTAGGTCGGTGGAGCATCGATCGATCGAGTTGGCCGGCATTCGCCGATGCGCGGAACTCGTCCTGCAGCGCCCATCCACGCAGCGTGCCATTGCCACCGAAACCGCCCGCTCATGAGCATCGCGATCTTCCGCGCATCCCAACAGATGCGCTGGGGCGCGCAGTTCGTTGGGCTGTTTCACTGTCACCTTCGTTCGAATCAATCAACCTGTGAGGAGTCGCCATGACGAAAACGAAACAGTTGCCCTCGGGCGATCCGCGCGAATTGGGATTCGCGCCGGAGAGACTGGGCCGTATCGGCAGGACGATGGACGCCGCCGTTGCGGCGCGCGCCATTCCGGGAACGGTGACGGTCGTCGCAAGGAAGGGCCAGGTCGTGCATACGCACGTTACCGGCAAACTCGATCTCGACCGTCCCGAAAAACTGTCGATCGACAGCCTGTTCCGGATGTATTCGCAGACCAAGCCGGTGACCGCGGCGGTGCTGATGACGCTGTTCGAAGACGGCGCGTTCCTGCTCGATCGAGCCGGTGTCGAAATGGATACCGGAATTCGCGAATCCGAAAGTGGTCGCCTATCACCAGGCGCACGAGCGCGTCCGCGGGCGCACCGTCGCCGGCTTCGAAGCGGCGCGCCGCGAAATCACTATCTTCGACTTGTTGACGATGACCTCCGGTGTTGCGGCAAATTCGCGCACGCCCTCAGCGCATTGGCCGACGCTGCGTGGCGCGTGGGAGGGAACCGGCTTCGGTCCTGGAGACACCCGCTTCAACGATCCGACCAACGACTACGATGATCTCGTGCTCGCGCTGGCACAGACTCCGTTGCATTCGCATCCGGGCAACTGGTGGCGCTGCAACCCGAAGCTTCGATCCTGCTGACGCTGTTCCTCGCCGCGCTCGACGAAGATCGACGTGCTGTTCCGCGAGAAGATCCTCGGCCCGCTCGGCATGAACGACTCGGCGTTCTACTGTCGCGAGGCCGACATCGGCCGGCTGGTGACGGACCATCAATGGGACGAAACCGGCAAGCTGGTGGTTCGCGACCGACCGGAAACCACCGAAAAAGCCGGCCGCAACAACCGCCCGCTGATGTCGGGCAACGGGTTGTTCGGCGGACTGCTGTCGACACCGTGGGATTACGCCCGCTTTGCTCAGATGCTCGCGAACGGCGGCGAACTCGACGGCGTACGCGTGCTCGGACGCAAGACCGTCGAACTGATGTCGACGAATCACATCGGCGACCGGAACGTCGATCTTGCCGTCGGTCCCAACTACGGTTTCGGCTTCGGCGTGTGCGTGCGCAAAGGCGTCGGCGGCACCTTCATGCCCGGTTCGCCGGGAACATTCGGTTGGGGTGGTGCGGCCGGCACGTGGTTCTTCATCGATCCCGTCGAGGAAATCGTCGGCCTGTTCTTCACGCACGTGTTCGGCTACCAGTTCCTGCCGACGGCGGATCTGTTCGAACGCTTCGAGAAGATGACGTACGAAGC
>CAWBBR010000038.1:0-13857 GCA_963787045.1 uncultured Gammaproteobacteria bacterium
CACCATATTGCTACGATCTCCACCAGCCCTTCCGCGGTCAGATTGCGGCGGTGCTCGGAGGCGGCGCGCATCTTTTCGAATACGCCCAGCCGGTCGAACAACGGTTTGAGCTGATCCTGCGCGAAGTAGCCGATCTCGTGCTGCGTCAACACGGTGAAATCGAAGCGCAACCATTCCTTGGTGACCGAGTTGATCGTTCTCGCATTCGGAAGCACGTTCGAAAACGCGATCGGATGCACCTTCTCCAGATTGTTGGAGAGTTCGGTGAGCATCGGCGGAATGTCCTCCGGGCCGGCTACCACGACGTAAACATCGACGTCGCTGAAGTCGTCGGCTTCGCCTCGGCCGAAGCTGCCGCCCAAAAGAGCGCTGCCGGCTCGCGGCAGTCCACTCAGCACGTTGGTGATTCGATCGATGAGGTCGGCTTGGTTCACAGTGGCTCCGCCGTTCTATTGTCGGTAGCTCTGCCGATACTCGAACGCCGCGACGCACTCGGGCAGATCGTAGTAGAGCGGCGCCCGGTTGCCGGTCCGCGCGCCGTAGTCGGCGTAGAAGCGCTGGCATTCTTCGAGCGTGCTCTTCATGTCCTGCTGCACGCATTCCTGCACGTAGGTCGCGCGCTCGGGTTCGAGCTTGAGCTCGCGCGCCGCTTCGCATTCCGCATCGAGCTTCTGCTGCATCGATGCGCGATCGTCTTCGGCCGCGCTCAGTGCGCTCGTCAGCAACGCAAACGCCACGAGCATGCCGCCAAGAATCTTCACCGCTGGTTCTCCTGCCGACCGGCGGCGAATGATACCCGTACTTTGTCGCCGTTCACTTCGTGCCGAGCGTGAAACCGAACCGTTGCCTGCACGGAAAGCGGCCGCCTGGTTCAACGGCGAGAAGGGCGGCGCGCAGTTCCGATTCGAAGCGATCGGCGTTTTCACCCAGTACGCGACGCGATGCGATCGAGGTGGAGAACATGAAGCCGACGATCGAGTCGCAGGTCCAGGTGTGATCGATGACCAACTCGTGCTCCTGAACGGTGAAACCGGCGCCGCGCATCTCGTCGACCGGGCCGCGCCATTCCACCGTATTGGGATCTCCGAGCGATTGCGCCGTCCATCTGTTCACGACCGCCACGAGCGCGCTTTGCCACGCTTCGCGGCCGCGCCATGGTGATTCTGCTGCGAGCGTGGCGAGTGAGCCGCCGGGTCGAAGCCACTCCACGGCGCACTGCAGAACGTGATTGTCGGTCCAGACGATGAAAGGCTTCCCCGATCGTGATCAGCTCGACCGAACCCGTCGGCAGGCGCAGATCCTCTGCACGCGTCACGCGCCAATCGATGTGGGGCGCACCGCGACTGACTGCGTCGCGTTCTGCGAATGCGATCATCTCGGGTTCGACGTCGACCGCCAGCACGCGATCGAAATACGGCGCCATCGGAATGGCTACACGACCCGGCCCGCACGCAACGTCGAGCAACATCCCGCGTCCGGAGGTGTTGGCGCGGCTGCGCAGATCGGCCAGGAACTGTTCCGGATACGGTGGACGATACCGCGCGTAGTAAGCCGCTGTGCCGGTGAACGCGGTGGTCATGCTCACGTCTCAGCGAAGGGCAAACACAACGGCTTCTCCGAAGACGGCTTACTCGACCACGAATCTGCTGACGACCAACTGCCCCGCACCCTGATCCTGCGGTGCAAAGCCGAGCCGAACGACCTCGCTGACATCGATCGGCGCGCCGGTGTTGGCGCCCGGCGGCTGGAAATACGGATTCGGACGAATCTGATCGAACGGAACGCGCACGGTTTGCCACGCGCCGCCCCCTCGCAGATCCGTCCAGTACGTATAGGCAACCCGATTTCGATCCAGAAACGACACCGAGACCTTTACCGCGTGTTCCGCCTTGGCCTGAAACGAGATCGCGCTACCCGGTGTCCAATCCGTGTGTTCAACCTGGCACCACACGTCGCGACCCGCCGGATTCGCGCCCGGCGCCGGGTAGTCGACATACAACACCGGTTCGGACGAGGCGGATTCGCGACCCACGCGCAGCTTCACGTCGGCGTTCGCGCACTGAACGCCGGCCGGGAACGCTTCGTAAGCTTGAATGACGATCATCGCGCCTCCTGTGTCGTTGCTAGTCCACCGGCGCCGGCACGAGCTCCCAGTTCGGCGGCCACGCGAGGTGATCGAAGCTCTCCCGATAACGCGCCGTAACCGGCACGCGCAACTTCGTCAGCACCGGTTCTGCGTCTTTGTAGAAATCGATCGCCAACGGCCGAAACCACCAGGGCTGATACGAGAGCGCGAGCATCGGCCGCGCTTCGCCGGTGGAGTTCGTCGTGCCTCTGTGCCACATCCGCAGGTCGCGCAACAACATCGCACCTTTCGACAGCGGCACGCGTACCGGCGGAATCTCGCCCCGGCGCGCCTCGAGCCACTCGTCAGGGACGAGCAGCGACTTGAGGTGCTCGATCGCGCGCACGTCGCGGTGCGTGCCCGGCCACACTTCCAGCGCGCCGTTGGCGAGCGTTACGTCGACGAGCGGGATGTTCACCGCCAACGCGGAAGTCGGCGGCGCATGCTCCAGGCCGGGCCACAGCTGGTAGTCGTCCCAGTGAACCGGCTGCGACTGGGTGGTGTGCCCCAGCATCGTGTTGCCGGTGTACAACGAAAGACGTACGCGACCCATCAATGCGCGCGCCACAGAGACCGCAATGGAATTCGCGATGATGTCCGGATACAGATCGCGGGCGCGAGGCGGCGGGTTGTGCTGCACGTGGCCTCGAATGTCGAGCGCAAACGGATGGCGCACCGCCGCGTCGAGGTCTTGTGCCATCGCGGCGCGCAACGCATCGCAATGATCGAGGTCGACCGCGCCTTCGACGATCGCCGCACCATTCATCCGGATCGACTCGACGAGCTTCGCCAGCCGATCGGCAGAAAGCGCACCGGCGGCGAGTTCCTCAGGCGTGACGCGCAACTTTACGAAGGGGTGATCGCTCATGGGATCGAACCGAACCGCGGGCCACGAAATGTAGCACCGTTGTTCGGACGAACGGAATTCTGCCGAGCGTTCCCGCCTACTGAAACGTCTCACCGTTACGCTTCAGCCAGCCGGCCGGATGATTCCCGCTGGGGTCGCGATGAGTCCAGTGGATCACGCCGCCGCGTGCGTTCCACTCGTACACACCGTTGAAGGCGATTACGGTCGCCCGACTGCAGCGGCGCAACTCGCGGGGCGAGATCGATGTTGTGGGCCACGAGCAGCGTTTGGCCGGAAGCGAGTCGCAGGATGAAGCGTTGATGGCGGCTGCCGTCTTCGTCATCAGAAAGGACTCGATCGACGACCCCTTCGCCGGAGATCTTGTTCGCCGCTTCTCTGCTCGGTGAACGCGCCCGCGGCGAGTTCGGCGCGCGCTGACGACAGCGGCGCGCTCGATCGGCTGCCGTTGAACTCCTGCCAGCCGACATATAGGCCGGCGACGAGCAGCAGTACGAACAGGTTCCGGCTCATGCTGCGCTACAGACCCCACTCGTTGCGCCAGCTGACAGGTGTCTCGAAACCCGCGAGCGCCGCGTAGATGCTCCACTGACCGTGGTGGATCGCTTCGTGCTGCACGACCGTGTAGGCAACATCGCCCAACGTGAACGGAGTTCCGAAGAAATCGATCGTCGATCGAGCATCGGCGGCCTCGAATTTCGCAAGCAGGTCCCGGTGTGTCTCGACCAGCGCACGCGACAGGTCTTCGCGACCGAGGCCGCCCGTGTAGTGCGCGTGTTTCTTCGAGAAGTCGGCTCGCTTCGTGACGATGGACTCGCCATACACGCCTCGAACGCACACCACGTGCCGCAGCTGTTTGCAGAACGCCGCAAACCCGTTGCCGTGGCGGCCGGCGGACACGGCGCCCCCGGGCAATGGCGCCTGCGGCGAAAAATGCCAGTACACATCCGGCACGGCGTCCACGAAATCGACCGTCATGCGCTGCATGAAGTCGAAGCGTCGCTTGAAGTCATCGACTAGCACGGCGTCTCCTTCTGTCGTTCGAGCCAGGCCGGAACCTCCTGCACGCCTCGCGGTGACAGTACATAAACACCCACCGACGCCCTGTCGAACCACCCATATGCGTCTCGATACAGGATGTCGCGAGCTTTCGGCGCCTGCAGCGAGTGCGCGACGTGCGCAGCCTTGGTCGGCCCATTCTGCTGCAGCAGTTCCGCGATCTGCAGCGCCTGCTGCCGGTACGCGGTCATGACACCAGCCCTTCTGTGCAAGCCGCCGAGGTTCGGATCGCCGACGCGCTTGCGGAACTCGCCCAGCAGGCGTTCGTGACGATGCCGTGATCGGCGAGGTTTGTATTCGCCGGGATCGAGCAGCACGGTGACTCCCGCGCTGACTCGTTTCGGATCGATCGCCACCAGCCCCACACCGAGCATTCTGAGCAGTTTGACGATGTGCTTGCGGCGCGCGCTCAGCACCGAACACTGTTTCGGAACGCCGATGTACACCTTCGACGTGAGCGACAGTCTCTCGACGGCCTGAAGGATCACGTTCAGATTGAGCGTCAGCTTGAGTTCGACGACTACCGGCGCCTCATCGCCGCGCACCGCCAGAACGTCGCAATCGCCCACCTCGCCTTTCACCTCGTAGCACTGCGATTCGAGGAACCGCTTCAGCGGCACGTAGAGATCAGATTCCTTCATGATCGGCAGCGCGATGAACGTGTCGTTTCACAGATCGCTCGCATCGATCACCACGTCGCGAAGCGAAAACGACGGCAGGTCCAGCACCACGAACGACGCGCACTCGAGCTGCTTCCACATCGCGAACGGGTCGATGGAATTGTGAGCCGCCGCGAACAGCGAGATCACGGTGCCGTGTGTGATTGCCACGAGGCTTTGCTCGCGGGTCTGCCCGATCGCAGCGTCGATCGCCGCGGTGAAGCGGTCGAGCGCCTCCCGTCCGGACTCGGTGCCGAGCACGCGTCGATTCATATCCACGAAGATCTGCGCGTTCGCGCGTTCGTGGTCCGCTTTCGAGAGAAACGGCAGTACGGGCCGATCGAACTCCCGCAATCCGTCGATCGACGAAGCGCGAACACCCAGCTCGGCGCCGACCAGTTCGGCCGTTCGCGATGCCTTCGGCTCCGGGCTCGCGACCAGGTGCAGCGGCGCGAACGTGCGAAGTCGGCCTGCGAGGCGCCGCGACTGTCGTTCACCCTCCACACCCAGTTGCCACTCCTTCGCGGGCTTCGTCGCATCGAGCACCGGCAATGCGTGCTTTACGAGCACGAGTGAGGTCGGATTCACGCGAATTGCCGGATCACGCCATTCACTTCGTCTCGGGCACCATGACTTCCTGCGCCACGCGCCATTCTCCGTCCGCTCCTTTGCGCCACACGATGATCAGGTGCACGTTCGATGTGGATTCGGCCTGCGGAGCGGCGGCCGGTCTTGCAGTTCCACGACGCGCGACTCACCATGATCGGCGCCGAACCCCTTCGAGCAGCCCGCGTCCTTCGTGTATCGCGGTCGCACGGATTTGCTCCGCATCCTCCTCATGGTTTCACCTGAGTAGCGGTACATAGTTCAACTCGGGATAGCCGAACGCCTTGCGGACCGACGACTTCCAGCGCCTCCGGCGTCTTCATCAGATCGTGCACGGGCATGCCGATGACGGCGAGGCGCTGGCCGTAGCGCAGCATTTCCGTCGTGATCGGTTCGCCGGTGTCGAGTTCCAGATTCATGATGAGATCGGGCACCATGATCGCCGGCACGCCATCGACCCACAGCACGAGGTTCTCGTTCTGGATCGCGATCCGCGCCTCCGAGCCGGTCCATCGCCGACGCCGGTCAGCCGCGCCTCGCCCCGCGCAAAGCCGCCTTCAGTTCGCGCGCACGTCCGCGACCTTGCCGGTGAAGAACAGCGTCGCGCCGGTCGTCGTCAACGACGCGGTCGACGACGTTCTGCCGCTTGGCGCGGGCGTCCAGGATGGCGTGCCCGATCTCCAGCGCCTGCGTCACGGTGCCGGGGATCGCCGCGCCCCGCACGAATTCCATCGGCATCGGCGCGGTCGCGAAGCCGGCGCCCGCACCCATGTCGACCGCGACATGCCGGGCGAAGCGCTCGAGCCAGCACATGTCGATGTTCTTGTGGAACACGACGACATTGCCCTTGTCGTCGGCGATCGCGGCTGGCGACGGGTCTGCTGCCGCGCTAGATGAAGAAGGTCGACATCTGCACTTCGGGAAAGGCGCGGCCCATGCCGTCGCCGTCGACGACCGGCAGGCCGGCTTGCGCGGCGGTGAGGATCGGCTCCATCGAGTTCGCGCCGCCGATCTCCGCCGAGATCAGCGCCGACCATCTTGACGCCCGCCGCCTCCTCGACGGCGCGCATGGCGCGAAGCATTCGGCGCCTTCTCGATCTTCTCGACGCCGACGACCGGCGCGCCGATGCCGCCGACCGAGCCGATCCAGTCGTCGTCGCGGAGCGCTTCGAGCGGCAGGACCCGCACCGAGGCGCCCTTGCGCAGCAGTTCGCGGGTGCGCAGCATGCCGATATAGGGATTGCCGCCGCCGCCGGTGCCGAGCAGCGCCGCGCCGAGCGACAGCGGCAGCAGATCGCTTTCCTTCGAAGCACGTAACCCTGTTCAGCCGACATGCAAGTTCTCCGACGACCTTGACGCGCACGCGCGTCGCGTTGCCGGGCAGATAGGCGAGCGGCACGTCCTCGACGTCGACGACCTCGATCGCTGCCGCGCGCGCGCCGGCGGCGACCGCGGCGTCGGTCGCGCGCCGCTTCGCGTCGTCGAGCGCTCCGCTCGCGGCCGATCTCGGCCAGCGAATAGACGCGATCGACCTCGCCCGAGACCTGCGCGATCGCCGCGCCGACCGCGTTGGCGACGGCGAAGTGATTCGGCTTGACCACTTCGAGCCCGCCGATCGGGTCCTCGACGAGGATCGAGCCGCCGCCGACGACGATGACCGGCAACGGCTCGGGCGAGAGGCGCGAGCGCTCGACGCAGTCCTCGAGCATGTCGGCGATCGCTCGCCTGCGTGCGCGCGATCAGGTCCTTCGGCGAGATGCGCGACCTTCGCGGATCGCCGAGATCCGCGCGGCCGGCGGCCACGATGACGTCGGTCGTCGTCAGCGTCGAGCCGCCGAAGACCAGCGCCTCGCTCGTCAGCCGGTAGCCGACCGACGTCGGACCGACCTCGATGCCGCGCCGGTCGTCGACCACGAGCGATCCGCCGCCGAGGCCGATCGAGAACACGTCGGGCATGCGGAAGTTGGTGCGCACGCCGCCGACCTCGACCGCGACCGTCGCCTGCCGCGGAAAGCCCTTGTGCAGCGCGCCGACGTCCGAGGTCGTGCCGCCGATATCGACGACGATCGCCTCGGCGACGCCGGACAGAAACGCGGCGCCGCGCATCGAATTGGTCGGGCCCGCTGGCGAAGGTCAGCACCGGGAAACGCTCGGCTAAGCGGCGTCCATCAGCGTGCCGTCGTTCTGGGTCAGGAAGAACCGCCCCTTGATGCCGCTTGCGTCGAGCGCGCCGCGAAACGCGTCGATCACCATGCGCCGACAGATCGCGCAGGCAGGCGTTCATGATCGCCGCGTTCTCGCGCTCGAGCAGCCCGATGCGGCCGATCTCGCTCGACAGCGTGACATGCACGCCCGGCAGCGCCTTGGCGAAAATCGCGCCGGCCTGCTCTCGAACTCGGCGTTGACCGGACAGAACACCGAGGTGATCGCGATCGAGCGATGCCCTTGGCTGCGATGTCGCGCGGCGATGCCGAGCAGTTCGGCCTCGTCGAGCGGCGAGATCACGCGCCCGTCGAACTCGTGGCCGCCATGCGCGAGATAGCCGTGGTTGCCGATCGCGCTTCGCAGGTCCTCCGGCCAATCGACCATCGGCGGCAGCGAGGCGGTGGCCGGCAGGCCGAGCCGCACCGCGGCGGTCTGCGCGAGATCGCGGCGCTGCACCACGGCGTTGGTGAAATGGGTGGTGCCGATCATCACCACGTCGATCGCCTCGGGCGTCATTCCCGAGGCCGCGAGCACGGCTTTCAGCGCCGCGACGACGCCGGACATCACGTCCGGCGTCGTCGCCGCCTTGACGCCGGCGAGCACGTCGGTCGCCGTCCATGACGACGGCGTCGGTATTGGTGCCGCCGACGTCGATGCCGATCCTGATCATCGTTTGGCGTTGGGCGGAACGGCGCGGCGCATGACCGTGTAGTGTTCCCGCTACCTCGATGGGCTGGAATCCGCGCGCTTCGTACATCGAACGCGGGCCGCGGAACTGCGCGGCGTCGTTGGCTTTGGGTTCGTTGTGGGGATAGCCCTCGACGCACGTCGCGCCGCGACCGGCGGCATCGGCAATCACGCGGTCGAGCAATGCCGCGGCGACGCCGTGCCGCCGAAACGGCGGCGCGACGACGAAGCACGACACGCCGACGACGGATTGCGGCGCCGGTCCGTTCGCATCGACGCGTCGATACAGCCCGTAGTTCGAACGCAACGACGCGTTCACCCATCCCGCCGTGCGACCGCCCACGTAAGCGAGATAGCCGTAAGTCGTGCCATTGCGCAGCCGTTCGATCATGGTCTGGCGCGTGTCGCGCCACGGTCGCTCGGGTTGTTCCGGCGTGGTCGGTACGTGTGGTTCGAGGCAATAACACGACGCCCAGTCGGGATTGCCGGCGAAACCGTCGTGATCGAAGAACTGCAGCCAGTCGTCCACGCGGGACTCGGTCACCGCGTGCACCGCGACCTCGCCGACTTCGGACAACCGTTCGGTATCGCCGGTGAGACGCTCGGCAGCCTCGGCGTAGTTGCGGGCATAGTTCCGCACCGACTCCTCCGGGTAAGACCAGCTATGTTTCTCGCGTCCGTGAGCCACGAAGGCCTGAACGATGGCGTCGACGTCGTCGGCCGTAAGCAACGCCGCGCATTCGAAGCATTTCACTTTCACGATTGCCTCCTTCGGCACGTTGCCGCTAAAGGATCTGGTAGAGCGCGTAGCCGATCATTCCGAGATTCAGATACGCCGTCGCCGAGAAACCTGGCGCTCGATAGAGCGGATTCATCCGGTAGCCGATCCAGAACACGGCCCGCGCCACCACGAACACGATGGTGCACGCCCAGACGACCTGCAACTGGTGCATCGGCACGAGCGTGCTCAATGCGAGCGACGCAATCGCGAACCCGAATGTCTGCTCGAACGTGTTCGAGGCGACGCGCGCGTCGATCTGCATCGCTGCGGTCTCGGCTCCGCGCGTGGGATCGATCGCGTCGCTGAAGAAGCGCGCATTGCCGACGGTGATCAACATGAGGAACAGCGGTACCAGTGCAACGACGTTGGCCCGCGCCGCGTACGCGAGCCGTTCGCCGAGCGCGTCGGGGATCGACGGCGACGGCAGCAGCCCGGTCAACGTCCACACGCCGAGCGCCATCAGCACCACCCCGCTCGCGGCCCCGATTGCCACGATCTTCTGTGCCTGGTTCACGCGCGTCCCCCCGCCGCCGAGCCTCGCAAGAGTATCCTGCAATCCAGGCATCGCAAGACGGACACACGAACATGACGCACCCCGCCAACGAACGGCTGACGAAATGGCTCGCCCAGGAATCTCCGGAACCGGTGCTCGAACCGGATCTGGCGATCGTCGATCCCCATCACCATCTATGGGACCTGCGCACCGCCACCACCGAACCGTTCCTGAGTTTCGAACAGAAGGTGTATCTGTGCGACGAGATCAGCGACGACATCGCACAGTCCGGGCACAACATCGTGCAGACGGTATTCGCGCAGTGCGCCGCGTTCTATCGCGCCGATGGACCGGAGCCGATGCGCTGCGTCGGCGAAACCGATTTCGTGCACGGCGTTGCCGCGATGAGTCGATCCGGAATCTACGGCACCGCGCGCCTCTGCACCGGCATCTTCAGCGCGGCCGATCTACGCTTGGGCTTTGACGTGGAGCCGGTGCTACGCGCTCATCTCGCCGCGTCGCCGTACTTTCGCGGCATCCGCAGCGTGGTGCCGAGGAATTTCGAAGGCGCCTTCCTCGACGGCTATTCGGTCCTCGCGAAACACCACTTGAGCCTCGACCACTATTCGCCCGACTGCGAACGGTTGCGGGATCTGGCGAAACTCGCGAAAGCGCAGCCCGACGTCACGATCATCGTCAATCATCTCGGTGGCCGCGTCGATCCGGCGGCGGACGCCAACGAGTTCGCGAAGTGGCGCGCGTGTATCGACGAGATCGCTGCATGCAAGAACGTGGTCATCAAGCTCGGCGGCGCGCAGCAGCGCGTTGGCCCGTGGGAACCGCCGTTTCACATGCACAAACGCGCAAAGCCGATCGGATCCGAAGAACTTTCCGAGTTGCTGTTCCGCTGGTATCAGCACGCACTCGGCGCATTCGGGCCGGAGCGTTGCATGTTCGAAAGCAACTTCCCGGTAGACAAGGAGTGCGTCTCGTACCGAACCTTGTGGAATGCGTTCAAACGCATCGCCGCGAAAGCGGGCCTCAGCGCCGCGGAGAAAGCGCACGCGTTCAGCGGCACCGCGGCGCGCGCGTACCGGCTGACGCTGCCGGCGAACCCGGTTTAGACTCGAAGCACATTTATGGGGAGAGAACCGACCATGCGCATCATCGACGTCGACGCACATCTGCACGAACCGCTGGATTGGGTGGAGCGCACCGATCCCGAGCTTGCCGCGCAACTCGGCCGCCCCGCCCGCTTCCTCGACGTGGCCGACGCGGTATTCGGCGTTTCGAACCCCGCCGTGTCGCAACTGCCCGCGCAGCAACGCCCGCAGACAGCGTGGGACACCGTGCTGCCCGGGTTCGTGCAACATCTGGAGATGACCGACGTGCGCCAGCCGGAGCGCCAAAGCGAACTCGCCGGCGATCCGTTCTGCGATCCCGCCGCGCGCCTGAAGCTCTGCGACGCCGAGGGCATCGACGTCCAGTTTCTGAATCCGACGTTCCTCGTCGGCCCGTTCGTGCAGGCGGCCCGCGCGCGCAGGCGCGATCTGATGCCGCGCATTCGCCAGTGCTGGAATCGTTGGGCGATGGATCTGGTGTACGGCCACACCGATCGCCTGATGCCCGTCACGCAGATCGACATGAACGACGTGCCCGGTTCGATCGAAGAAATGACGCGCATGCGCGCGCTCGGCAGCCGCGGTTTCGCGATCAACGAATCGCCCGTGGGCATCGCGCGTTTCGACAGCGACGGCAACAGCCCGCTCGCGCGTTCGATCACGCACCCGGACTTCGAGCCGTTGTGGTCCGCCGCGGAAGATCTCGGCATGGCCGCGATTGCCCATGTCGGCTTCGCACGCGAACGCATTCAGTTCGGATGGGCCAACAACGGCGCGAACGACCTCTCTACGTATACGCTGCTGAACATGGCCGTCACGTCGCAGATCGGTCCGCAGCTGATGCTCGGCGCACTGGCGCTCGACGGTGTGCTGGAGCGGCATCCCAAGCTGACGGTAGTGGTGGAGGAAGTCGGCATCTCGTGGCTGCCGCCGTTGCTCGGCATGCTCGACCACGTGGTTGGACGCAAGGACCATTCGCTGCTGGCCGACGGCGAGTTTCGCCCCGACTTCGCCGGCCCCGCCTACAAGCTGCCGCTCAAGCCTTCGGAATACCTGCAGCGCCAGGTAACGGTGACGCCCCTCGTCGTGAATGAAGCACTACGTCCGGTGCTCGACCGGGTCCCGGCGGAGATGCTGTGTTTCTCCAGCGATTACCCGCACGTGGAGGGCACTGCGTCTGCCGTTGCGATCTGCGAACGGCAGCTGGCGGATTATTCGCCGCGAGTGCGCGAAACGTTCTACGGCGGCGTCGCGCAACGGATCGGTTTGTAGCCTCCGCTACAGCGCGCCACTGTCCGGTCGTTGGTGCGGGCATCACTTTCGCACGTGCGATGACGGCCTAGAAGAAGCCGCGGAGGAATGCCGCCGCGGCATCGGAGATGCCGCCGATCTTGTCCGTGGCCTGCCGAATGCGAACGTTTTCGCTCGCGGATCGTCAATCCCGGTTTTGATCAGGTACGGCCATGCGAGCGTCGTGCTCGATTACCTCAGCGAGCGCGCCAGCAACACTCGAACCGCTCGACACCCGGCCATAGCTCTCCGAGCGACTCCACCTCGAAGCCGCATCGACGATAGAACGGCACCGCATCGACATGCGTCTCTGCATGCAGTTCGTGCAACGACTCGCGGCCGCGGGCTTCTTCGATCAGGCGACGTCCGATTCCCGAACGCTGCTTCGCGGGAGCCACCGCGATGTATCGGATCCTCGCACTGCCGGCCAATCCCTTCTCGAGCGTGATCACCCCGACCGGTGCGTCCATTTCGAAGAGGGCGAACGCCGACCACTGTCGGTTCGCGCGCGTGCTGCCGCGCCAACCCTTCGAGTTTCTCCGGCGTGGGATATCCGACGGCGAGCGCAAATATCTCCTGGATTCGCGGCTCGCTCATGCGGTTCGAGACATCGATCAATTCCATGGCGCACCTAACAGTTCGACTGAGCGGCGCGATCAGGCGGTGCCGCTTGCAATCACATTGCCTTTCGCATCCGTTCGCAACGATCCCTTCGATGAATCGAGAATTACGAGCCGGTTCTGCCATCGGTCTTCGAGCACCGCGCACAATCCGATACGGATCTCGAACGGCCCGAGCACGACCTTTCCGCCGGCCGCCACGAATCTGTCGATGGCGTCAGGTACCGACGCAACCCACAGGTCCGTTTCAATCGGCCGCTCGTCGGTATGCAGAACCAGTTCCGCTTCAGACTCGGGAAGCCGCAGCCCCGCCGCTGTGGCATCGCGCCAGATCAGCTCGTGACCCAGTCCGTCGCGATAGAACGCAAGCGCTTCGTCGAGATTCGAAACAGGAATGCTGTGGCAATCGATCTTTCTGAACAGCGCGGTCACGGTCAGTGTCGCTCCACGATGGGTCAGGGGGCGCCGCGTCATCATCTCGCCGATCCGATAGCGCGTGGCGCACGAGCACGAGGCGATCGTTGCCCCAGAACATACGCGACCCAACGAAGAATGTCGGCACGCCGAACGCGCCTCGCTCGAACGCCTCTCTAGCGGTTCGCGCGAGCGTTGTCGTTACGCGCTCTGAATCGAGCTCCGTCAGGAATCGATCGCGGTCGATGCCATGATCTGCGCAAACATCCAGCAGAAGCGCCGCATCCAGCGGCCAGCGACCGGAGCCCCACACGGCACCGCATACCGCGTTCAGAAACGCCGCGCCGCCTCCGAGCAGTTGTCCGGTGACGGCGCCTCTCGCGAACAGCTTGTAGTCGAAGTGAAACTCGCGCGGCTCCCGAAACGGCACGCCATACAGCGCGGCCCATGCCTCGGCATCGGTCTGTCGATACGCCGGTTCGTATTGCCCCGAGAGCGCAGTTCCCTGGAACGGATCGCGACCCCGCAGTGCTCGAATGTCGGGGCCATGCACGGGGCGCCAGACGACGGTGCAGCCCGTCTCGCGCTCGAGCGCCTCCATCTGCGTTGCCGCCAGATACGAGTAGCGGCTTGCCGGCGAAAAGAAGAACTCGACGCTCGCAACCATGCCGCGCTCCAACGAGTCGGTTAGGCGACCACCGCATGAACTTCGTCCGGTTCGGGCATCACCGGGAATTGAACCGCACGTACCGTACTCCGACCGTCGAGCAGCGCCTTGCACACACGATGACCGCCGTCCATCAGCGAGCCGTCGGCGTTCAGAATGATCGGCCACTCGAAGTTCGCCGCAGCAATGCGTCGACAGTGGCTTGCGACTTCGCGCAGTGTCGGCTCCCGGCCTGTACCGAACCAGCAGTCCTGGTCCAGTTCCC